>CANFOS010000001.1 GCA_947448735.1 Comamonadaceae bacterium
AACACCCGCACCAGCCGCCTCGCCAGCCGCCCGCAGCGGGGCAGAAAAAGAAATTGAAAGCGTCATTCGCAATTGGGCTGCAGCCTGGTCAGCCAAAGACATGGCCAGCTATCTGGGCAGCTATGGCAAAGAGTTTGACCCGCCGGGCAGCGTTGACCGAAAAACCTGGGAAGAAGACCGCAGCCGCCGCATCATGGGCAAGTCGCGCATCAGCGTCAAGCTGAGCGACCTTACGGTGACCGTTAAAGGCAGCAAAGCCAGTGCGAAATTCAAGCAAGTCTACAGTGCGGACGCACTGAACGTCTCTAGCCGCAAGACCCTGGACCTGCTTAAGGCCGGTGACCGCTGGGTGATCGTCAGGGAATCGACGGGTTGATCGCTGGCGGTTCACAGTCCAGGCTTTCAGGCCTTGCAACGCTGGCAGACCCTCACAAAGTTTTTACTCCTGAGAAACCACGCATGAAGCGGGCACCCCTCTTTTTTATTGTGCTGTTCACTTTCGTGGCGATGTCCCTGGCCATGGCGACGTCATCTGCGCGCGCTGAAAAAAAGAAACGCGAAAAGTCGGATGCGGCCGCGGAGTCAAGTTTGGACAGACCCAAAAAATCGTCGAGCAAGACACGCACCGCAGCTGCCAATGCACCTGCCAATGCTGAGAACCGTGATGGTCAGGCCGAGGCACGGTTGATTGACATCTACAAGATGATTGGCCAGGCCAAAATTCGTGACGCCGTGCCGTTTGCCGAAAGTCTGGTGCGTGACCATCCGAATTTTCAACTGGCGCAACTGGTGTACGGCGACTTGTTGACTGCTCAGCTGCGTCCGGTGCGTGAACTCGGCGATGTGCCAGACACCGCAGCCAAGGCGGCAGCCCCACGACTGCAAGAGCTGCGCAGAGAATCGCAGTTGCGTCTGCAAGCGTTGCGCTTGCGTCCAGCTGACGGACTGATTCCTTCGCAATTCACCGCGCTGTCAGCACAAAACAAACACGCCATTGCGGTAGACGCTAGCAAATCACGGCTGTACCTGTTTAAAAATTCACCGGCTGGTCTGAAACTGGTGGCAGACTACTACATATCGGTTGGAAAATCGGGTGTAGAAAAGGCCATCGAAGGCGACTCGCGCACGCCGCTAGGCGTGTACTTCATCACCAGCAATCTGAACCGTAAATCGCTGAAGGATTTTTATGGCTCGGGTGCCCTGCCGATCAATTACCCCAATCAGCTAGACGTCAAGCGCGGTAAAACCGGCGGCGGCATCTGGCTGCATGGCACGCCTTCGGAGCAGTTTTCACGCGCGCCACTGGCCACCGATGGCTGCGTGGTGCTGGCCAATCCCGATCTGGAACGCATCATCAAAACCGTGGAGATTCGCACAACGCCGGTCGTGATTGCCCAAAGCCTGAAATGGGTGGACGCCTTGACCGCCAAAGCTGACGGTAAGAGTTTTGAAGAAGCACTGAACGGCTGGAGCAGTGCCAAATCAAGCGGCAACATGGCCAAACTGATGGCTTGGTATTCGAGTGACTTCATCAGCTACGGTAAAAAGCTCACAGACTATGCGCCTGCTGTTCAGGCCGAGGTCAAAAAACTCGGCGGGCGAAGCCTGCAGCTCAAAGACGTGTCGTACATGCGCTGGACGGACAGCAGCGACACCATGGTGGTCACCTTCGGCGAGGTGGCGCAAGGAGCACGCTCAGGCCAGACCAAGCGCCAGTACTGGACGCGCCAGGCGGGCCAGTGGAAAATATTTTTTGAAGGAAATATCCGTTGAGCAATGCTTTTTTGACATCGCGTCGTGCCGCTGTCTTGGCTGCTTTTTTTGCAGCCAACTTGTACGCTACCCCTGCCTTTGCAGAGCCTGCACCCAAGGTCCGTTTCATCACCACGGAAGGTGAATTCGTGGTCGAGGTCTATCCAGACAAAGCACCCAAAACCGTCGCCAACTTTTTGCAATACGTCAAGGACAAGCATTACGACGGCACGATTTTTCACCGCGTGATCAGCAACTTCATGGTGCAAGGCGGCGGCTTTGATGCGGACTACAGGCAAAAGGCAACCCGACCACCCGTCGTTCATGAAGGCCAGGATGCACTGGCCAAGGGCGGACCGCGTAACGTTGAGGGCACGCTTGCCATGGCGCGAACCAACGACCCCAATTCAGCCTCGTCGCAGTTCTTCATCAACGTCAAGGACAATGCTTTCCTGGATCCCACCGTCATTCCGCCGGGCGACCCGGTACCGCGCTTTGAGTACGGCGGGCGGGTTTATGAAAACACGCCACGTGCACAGTTGCTGGGTGCTTCGCAATTGTTCGGTTACACCGTGTTTGGAAAGGTCACCTCCGGCATGGATGTGGTCAACAAAATCAAAGCACTACCCACCGGTGCTGGCGGCCCCTTCCCAACGGATGTACCTAAAAAAGCAGTGTTGATCAAGTCGGCAACCCTTCTCAATTGAATTTTTTACCACCCTCTCGAAAGACGCACCATGAGCAACCCCCAAGTAGAACTACATATCGCTGATCACGGCGTCATCACACTGGAGCTTGACGCCGACAAAGCACCCAAGACAGTTGCCAACTTTTTGAGCTACGTGGCCAAAGAACACTACACCGGCACCGTGTTTCACCGCGTGATCCCCGGTTTCATGATTCAGGGTGGCGGCTTTGCTGTGGGCATGAAACAGAAAGATACCGATGCCAACATTGAGAATGAGGCGACGAACGGTTTGAAAAACGACAAATACACCGTGGCCATGGCGCGCACCAGCGAGCCGCATTCGGCGAGCTCACAGTTTTTCATCAACGCATCGAACAACGGGTTTCTAAACCACACTGCGCCCAACGGTTCGGGCTGGGGCTACGCCGTGTTCGGAAAGGTCGTGAGCGGCATGGACGTGGTTGACAAGATTGAAGCCGTCAAGACCGGCAACAAAATGGGGCACGGCGATGTGCCTGTCACGGATGTGGTGATCGAAAAGGCAGTGGCACTGTAGTCGTGACTTCGCAGGCGTTGATTGCCGGGTTATCGTGGCGTGCGATCGACTTTATTTCTGACCTGCACCTGCAGGCCAGCGAGCCTGCAACCTTCCAGGCATGGCAAAGCTACATGCAAACCACGCCCGCAGATGCCCTGTTTATCCTGGGCGATCTGTTTGAAGTATGGGTCGGAGATGACGTGCTGAAAGAGCACGGGTTTGAGCACCGATGCAGCCAAGTTATTCAACAAACAGCAGCTCGCGTGCCGACATTTTTTATGCACGGCAACCGCGACTTTCTGGTTGGCAGCAGCATGATGACGGCCTGCAACATCGCGCTGCTCGCTGACCCTGTCGTTTTAAACTTCAACCATCAACGCTGGGTGTTGTCGCACGGTGACGCGCTGTGTTTGGGCGACACAGCCTACATGGCTTTTCGCCAGCAGGTGCGCAGCACCGAATGGCAGCAGGCATTTTTAGTCAAGCCGCTAGCTGAGCGTCAGGCCATCGCACGCGGTTTGCGCCAGCAAAGCGAGGCTCGAAAAAAATCAGGCGCTGAGTACGCGGATGTTTGCCCGCAAGCTGCCCGGCAACTCCTTGTTGACGCCAACGCCAGTACGCTGATTCACGGTCACACCCACAAACCCGCCACGCACGATTTGGGCAACGGCTTAAAGCGGGTGGTGCTCAGCGACTGGGACGCCGCAGCCACGCCGCCAAGGGCTGAAGTCATGCGTCTGTCAAACGCAGGTTTGCAGCGAATACCCCTGATCAATCAGCTTTAAAACCAGTCGCTGCAACGGCCTTGCCCCACTTGGCAGTGTCGGCGCTGATGATGCGAACAAAGTCGTCGCGGCTGGTACCGGTGACGCGGAAACCCGCCTCCTCGAGCTTGGCTTTGCCGTCTGTTGACCGCACTGCTTTGACGATATCTGCATTCAATTTAGCCAACACGTCGGCTGGCGTTTTGGCTGGCGCCACCACGCCAAACCACGAGCTGAACTCCAGTTCTGGCAAGCCCTGCTCCTTGAAGGTGGGCACATCGGGCAAGGCCGAAGAACGTACAGGGCCGGTAGTTGCCAAAGCAAGCAGCTTACCGGCCTTGACGTTAGGCGCAGCCAGGCCAAGGCTGGCAAACACGCCCTGCACATCACCGCCGAACAGGCCCGTCAAGGCATCGCCGGTTGATTTGTAGTGCACTGGTTCTGGCTTGAGCCTCAGCGCATCGCCAAACATGAATGCCCCAAAATGCCCTGGCGTGCCGGCCCCAAACGTGGCCATGAACAAACCCTTTTGCTGCTGAGACCAATCGACAAAGTCTTTCACATTTTTGCTGGGCACTTTTAAAGGGTTGACCAGAAAGGCGAAGTCCGCGCTGACCACTTGGCTGATGGGTGCAAAGTCTTTTTGCACGTCATACGGCAGCTTGCTGTAACTGTTGGGTGCAATCGCCAGTTGGCCCGTCTCACCCAGCATCAGGGTGTAGCCGTCTGCCGCAGCACGCGCGGCCTCGGTCGCGGCAATCAGGCCACCCGCCCCAGGCTTGTTGTCCACCACCACACCGATACCCCAAGCCTCGGACAACTTTTGCCCCAGCAGGCGGGCCACAATGTCTGGCCCGGTGCCTGCGGGGAAACCAACAATCAGGCGCACCGGTTTGTTGGGGTAAGTGCTTGCGCTTGCAGCAGGTGTCTGCGCAAAGCAACCCGCACAAAGCAATGCACTGGCGACCAACAAGCCAAGCCTTCGGTTGAGTTGACGACATTTTAAAAAGCCAGCAGAAGTGATCATGATTTATCTCCAGTTTGTAAATTTTTTTAAAGTCGAAAGTACGTTGTTTTAATTTTTATTCGAGCGCAAAAAACCGCATCACCACCTTGTCGGGGTGGCGTTCGCCCGCGCCGGTAAAGATCCGTTCGGTGATCCAGCGCAACGCCGGCGATGCGGTTTCAAACGTGGGACTGCAACGAAAGTAAATTTGCGCGGTGCTGGGGGCGTCCAGCAGTTCGCCGCGCAGTAATTTAGCCATCAGTTCTGGTGGGCCGCTGCGCACTGCACGGTTTTGCACAAAAATCAAGTCGCCGCCATCGGTTTGCAGGCAATAGCGCGCATCCAGCAGCGCCAGGCGGTCGCTCACCACCAATTGAAAATCTGCGCCGCCAGCCAACACGTGGGCTGTCCAGCCAACGCCGGTGGCGATGCCGCCAGTGATAGGAATCACACGCCGAAAACCTTGCGCGGTTCTGCCTACTTCTTGCGGCGCGCCCACCGTGACCGACAAGTCGGCAAAAAAACTCTGGCGAGGTATGGCCAGATTTGAAAATACATCAGCGGTCATAGCGTTTGTCATAGCCCCCAGTCTAAGCAGCCAGTGTAAAAATCCTGTCATCCCAGAAGATGACAAGGACGCACCCGATGAAAGCACCACCATGAGGCAATGGGACTTGGGCGAGACGCCCGCGACCACAGCCAGCGCCCTGCTGGGCGTGTTGACCAACGCCATGGCGCATTTGGGGAACAGCCGCTTCGACCAGGCGCTGCTTGACAGCGTGCACCCGGTGTTGCCCGCCGCGTCATGGTCGGTTTACCGAACCGGCCCGCTGTGTGAGCCCGCCATTTTCATGTCGGCGAGCCACGGCGTGCCGGACACCACACGCGACTGCTGGCGCGCCTACTTGTCTGGCCCCTACCGCAGCGACCGCACGCTGCTAAACCGCGCGCACGCGGCCGGCCTTAACCACAACAACACAAGCAGCCAGATCAGCCACATCACCGCACAAGAAGTACCCCCAGAGCACCGCGCCAAGGTGTATGAAGCCCACGGCGTGGCAGAGCGGGTGTCGATTGTGCAGCCGCAGGGCGAAGGCGCGCTGTTTGCGATTAACTTTTACCGGCACCAGCACCAGCGCCCATTTGATGACGTGCAAATCAGCGCTGTTGAACACTTGGCCCCGGCACTGCTCGCCATGGCGCACAAGCATCTGGACTTCTGGATGCCCGACGCCAAGGCGGCGCAGTTCACCCGCCTGCTAGCGAAGCTGGAGGCCATCAACCCCAGACTCACACCGCGCGAACGCCAGGTCTGCGCAGGCATGTTGCAAGGCTTGACGTTTGACGGGATTGCCTGCCAGTTGGGCCTGTCAGTGACCAGCGTTAAAACCTATCGCAACCGCGCCTTCGCCCGGCTGGGCATTCACTTTCGCAACGAGCTGTTTGCGCTGATGCTGGCATGCTAGGCGGTTGGCTGACCGGCTGGCGGCAAATTCGCCAGCTTTCGCGTCACATACCTGATGCCCTGTGGCAGCAAACACGGGCACAACACCCCTTTTTGGAAAGCAGGCATGATGCAGACACCGCCAAACTGCGAGCATTGGCGGGGCAGTTTCTAGCGCAAAAGCAATTCAGCGGTGCACACGGCCTGGTGGTGACTGACGAGATGGCCGTTGCGATTGCAGCCCAGGCCTGCCTGCCGGTGTTGCACCTTGGCCTGCAGCTGTACAGCGACTTCAAAGGCATTGTGGTGCACCCTGGTGCCATGCTGGCCCGGCGCAGCGCCGTTGATGCAGCAGGCGTGCACCACTTTTATAAGGAAGAGCTGGTTGGCGAAGCGATGGAAGGCGGGCCTGTCACCCTGAGCTGGCAGGACGCCGCTGGATCCAGCGAGCACCAGGCTCGCGGCTACAACGTGGTGATTCACGAATTCGTGCACAAGATCGACATGCGGGATGGCGCGGCCAACGGCTGCCCGCCCCTTGCCTCACGACATGCCAAAACGATCTGGCAAGCCACCATGCAAACGGCCTATGACGCATTCAAGGAACAAGTCGTGATCGCCGAGCGGTTTGGCGGGCTGTCGCCTTGGCTGGATGCGTATGCGGCTACCTCACCCGCAGAGTTTTTCGCGGTGACGTCCGAAGCATATTTTGTGAACCCAGCGCGGTTTGAGGCTGACTTTCCAAGCCTTCAACCGCTTTTTGATGCGTTTTATCGCCCAGAAAACGGATGAAAGTAGCTGTCGGACAATCGATATATGCTCATTCTGCTATCAACTGAATAGCAACTAGACATGTGAGGACTAAAGCCAGCGCTTGAGCAGACCCATGACCTGGTCAAAGCGTTTACCGTAGGGCGGGTAAAACAGATCCCCGCGTGCCCACTTCGATTGCACCAGCACTGGCTTTTGCATCGTCAGCCTTAAAAATCCGGCCTCGCCGTGATAGCTGCCCCAGCCGCTTGCGCCAATCCCGCCAAACGGCAAGTTCTCGTGGGCAATGTGCATCAAGGTGTCATTGACCGTCACGCCGCCGCTGACGGTACGGGTCAGCACGGTGTCGCGCGCGGCGGTGTCGGTGCCAAACCAGTACAGCGCCAGTGGGCGAGGCCGGGCGTTGATGTAGTCAATAGCTCCGGCCAAAGACGCATAAGGCAATACCGGCAGGATGGGGCCAAAGATTTCTTCTTGCATCAGCTGGGCGTTGGCGGGTACGTCAAACGCCAGTACCGGCAGCATTTGGCGGTGCTCGCTTGCGTCTCCGCCCGTGTTGATGACCTGCAGTGTTGCACCGCCCGCCTCCGCTGCGGCCAGCATCGCCTGCAGGCGTTCATGGTGGCGTGGGCTGATGATGGCGGCGTAGTCGGTATTGCCTGCGATGGTGGGGAACAGCTTGGCCACAGCCTGGGCATAAGCATGGCCGAAGGCTGCCTCTTTGCCTTTGGGCAGCAGCACATAGTCGGGGGCAATGCAGGTCTGCCCGGCGTTAAGCAGCTTGCCATGCGCAATTTTGATGGCGGCAGCGTCCAGGTCGCAGCTGGCGTCAATGATGCAGGGCGATTTGCCGCCCAGCTCCAGGGTGGTGGGGGTCAGGTTGGCAGCGGCGGCTTTGGCAACGATACGGCCCACTGCAGTAGAGCCGGTAAAGAACAGATGATCAAACGGCAGGCTTGAGAATTCAGCGGCAAGCTCGCCATCGCCCAGCACCACACAGAGCTCGTCAGGTGCAAACGCTTTATCAATCAATTCAGCCATCAGGGCAGATGTGTGCGGCGTCAATTCGCTGGGTTTGAGCATCACGCGGTTGCCCGCAGCAAGCGCCGTGATGACCGGTCCCAGAGCAAGCTGGACCGGGTAGTTCCATGGCGACACAACGCCCACCACACCCAGAGGCTGGCGCTGCAGGTATGCGCTGGCGGGCTGCAGGTACAGCGGGGTACTGACTTTTTGCGGCTTGATCCATTTGGGCAATGACTTGAGCGTGTGCGACAGCAAGGTACGCAGGACAAACAGGTCAGCGATTTCAGTCAACTGCAAAGACCGCACGCCAAAGTCTTTTTGCACTGCTTGCGCCAGTGCGGTGCCGTGGTCGTCAAGCAAGGCCTTCATGGTCAAGAGTCTGCTTTGGCGCTGGGCCAGCGAAACCTCAATCTGGGCACGGCTGGCTTTGTATTGCGCCTCAAAAAGGGCGTGCAGGCGGGTCTGGTTAGGTGTGCTCATGGAGGGATCTTAAAAGCTTAAAAGCTACGCGGTGCATAAAACAGAAGATATGCCCCTGTTTGCGCAGCATCCGGCAAACCACTGGCCCCAAAAAGACACCCCTGCAGGTCTGCGCCTACAACAAGTCAGCGAAGACTGAACTTGTAAGCCGTACGACCGCTGCGGCTGATGCCGGGCACATAAACAGCACTGGCCACATCGGGGTAGATGTGCATCAGATTGGGCGCGTTCGGATAACCCTGCGGCTCAAAGCACAGGCTTTGCTGCTGGAGGTAACGCGCGCCACCCTTGCCGAGGCCGCCAGCCAGCGGTTCGTTGGGCGATAGGCCGGTGTAGAACTGCAGCGCGGGCTCGGTGGACCAGACTTGCATGACGCGGCCACTGGCCTGGGCGCTGACCTGCGCGGCCAGAGTCAATTGATGGGGCGCTGGTTTGTTCACCAGATAGCAGCAGTCGTAACCGCCCTCCTCCCCTGCGCTGATGGCTCGTGGCTGAAGAAAGTCAAAGCGGGCCCCTGCGACTGGCAGCAGTTCGCCAGTGGCGACCCAATCGTCCGTCATGCCAAACTGCTGATCGGCAAAAACAGTGACATGGTGGTCCAGCAGATGGCCACTGGCGTGGCCGTTGAGGTTAAAAAATGCATGGGTGGTGAAGCTGGCGACGGTTGACTTGTCGAGTGCCATCGCCTCGTAATCCACTACCAGTTCGTTCGCGTCGGTGAGGCTGTACATCAGGCTCAGGGCCAGCGTACCGGGAAACCCCTCTTCGCCATCAGCAAACACGTAGCGCATCTCTACGCTTGACAGATTGTTCTGCACCGCCTCAAACACCTGGTAACGCGAACCCTTGATGCCGCCGTGCAGGCAATGCCGGCCGTTGTTGACAGACAGCTGGTGACGTTCGCCATCAAGCCTGAAGGCCGCGTTGCCGATGCGCCCTGCATGGCGGCCAATGAACGCGCCCATGGAGGGCGAACCTGACAAAAAACCATCAATGCTGTCGTAACCCATCACCACGTCGCCCAAGTGGCCGTCGCGGTCAGGTACCAGCAATTGCGCTATTTTGGCGCCGTAGTTGGTGATGCTGCACACCATCCCGCTGGCATTGCGCAGGGTGTACAGGTCTACCGGTTTGCCGTCGACAACACATTTGAAACGACCCTGCTGCAGCAGGGTTGAGGCGGTCACGAAGCCTCAGGCGACGTTGTGGTTGGCCATCAGCTCCAGCGAGCGCACCAGTGCCGAATGGTCCAGGTCCTGCATGCCGTTGGCGGCGCAAACTTGCATCAATTGCGCGGCGCTGGCGGTTTGCGGCAGAGCTACGCCCAGCGCTTTGGCACCTTGCAGGGCCAGGTTCAAATCCTTTTGATGCAGACCTATCCTGAAGCCCGGCGCAAAGGTGCGTTTGATCATGCGTTCGCCATGCACCTCCAAAATGCGCGACGCAGCAAAGCCGCCCATCAGCGCTTGGCGCACCTTGGCCGGGTCTGCGCCTGCCTTGCTGGCAAACAACAGCGCCTCGCCCACCGCTGCAATGTTCAAAGCCACAATGATCTGGTTAGCGACCTTGCAGGTCTGGCCATCACCGTTGCCGCCGACCAGCGTGATGTTTTTACCCATCAGCTCAAACAGGGGTTTGACTTTGTCAAATGTGGCCTCGGGCCCACCGACCATGATGGTCAGGCTGGCCGCCTTGGCACCGACTTCACCACCAGACACCGGCGCGTCCAGATAGTCGCAGCCCAAGGCATTGACTTTTTGGGCGAATTCTTGGGTGTCCATTGGCGAGATGGAACTCATGTCGACCACGGTTTTGCCTGGGCTCAAACCTTGGGCGACACCACCTTCACCGAACAAAACCTTGGCCACATCAGGCGTGTCGGGCAGCATCATGAAAATGATGTCGGCTTTTTGAGCCACCTCTTTGGCTGACGTGCAGGCGTGTGCTTTGTCACTCAACAGTTCAGTCGGTATTTTGCTTCGGGTGCTTAAAAAAACCTCATGCCCCGCCTTGATCAAATTCGCCGCCATGGGCGCACCCATGATGCCAAGTCCCACAAAGCCGAGTTTTAAGCCAAGTTTGCTCATTGCAGTATTTCCAGAAAAATTAAATTGAATAACGGTCATGCAGCGCCTGCGTGGCAGACCTGAAAACGCCCAGGTCACTGCCCACGCCCACAAAAGTAGCGCCCATGGCCATGTAGCGCCGTGCATCGGCTTCCACCGGAGCCAGAATGCCAGTTGGCTTGCCGAATGCCTTGGCATCGGCAAACACAGCGGCTATCGCAGCCTGAACCTCGGGATGGTTCGCGTTACCCAGGTGTCCCATATCAGCAGCCAGATCAGACGGGCCGATAAACACACAGTCAACCCCTTCGACGGCTGCAATCGCTTTGGCGGCAAGCACACCCACCCGGCTTTCGATTTGCAGCATCACGCAAACATGGTCGTTGATGGACTTGAAGTAGTCGGGCACCGTGCCATAGCGGTTGCTGCGCTGCGACACCGATACACCGCGTATGCCCTGAGGCGGGTAGCGCGTGGCGCGAACGGCCTGCCGTGCCTCGGCTTCGCTTTCAATAAAGGGAATCAGAAAGTTATAAAACCCGGCGTCCAGCAAACGCTTGAGTTCTACCGGGTCGTTACTGGTGGGCCTGACCACAGGCGCGCTTGGGCTGTCTTTAAGGGCCATCAACTGCGGTATGAACGTGTTCACGTCGTTGGGTGAATGCTCGCCGTCAAGCAAGATCCAGTCAAACCCAGCCACACCCAGCACCTCGGTGGTGATGGCGTTGGCCAGTGATGCCCAGCAGCCAATCAGACGCTCGCCTGACAGTAGTTTTTGCTTGAAGCTGTTTGGAAAAGGTTGGTAAGGGGCGGCTTGTGTCATGAGTTTTTTAATGTTGCTGGATCGGTTCTTGATGCGGTTTATTCAGCTTTGATGTTGGCGGCCTTGATGACCTTTGCCCACTTGTCGACCTCGGCCTTTTGGTAGGCAAGCAGCTGCGCGGGCATCATGTTGGAAGGCTCCATGCCAAAGCCTTTGAGCTTGGCCTGCACGTCTGGCAGAGCCATCACCTTCATCACTTCGGCATGCAGACGGTCAATCACCGCTTGCGGTGTGTTGGCCGGTACAAACAGGGCTTGCCAGGACACCATGTCAAAGCCCTTCTGGCCGCTCTCGGCGATGGTCGGCACATTGGGGTAGCTGGGTACCCGCTGGCTCCCGGTGATGGCAATCGGGCGCAGCCGACCGCTCAGAATGTGCGGCCCCACAACCAGGCTGGTGTCAAACATCATGTCGAGTTGGCCACCGATGACGTCCTGAACAGCGGGGCCTGAACCCTTGTAAGGCGCATGCGTGAACTTGACGCCCGCCTGATCGGCCAGCAGCTCCAGCGCCATGTGCGGCGAGGTACCGATGCCAGGCGAGCCGGAGGTCAACCCGCCATTCTTGGCACGGCTGGCCTTGAGCACGTCGTCCAGCGTGCGCATGGGGCTGTTGGCGGGCACCACCAGCAGCAGCGGAGCCGCACCCAGCATCGCTATTGGCGCAAACGACTTGACCATGTCGTAGCCAATGGGCGTGGTGTACAGGCTGCCGTTGATCGAATGCGAGCTGATCGTGCCACCCAGCAGCATGTAGCCGTCGGCCGGCGCACGCGATGCGATGGCTGAACCCACGCTGCCGCCCGCACCGCCCTTGTTGTCAATCACCACTGGCGTTCCCAACGCGGTGGCCAGCGCTGGGGCAATGACGCGGGCCAGCGTGTCGGTGTTGCCGCCGGGCGGGAACGGCACCATGTAGGTGATGGCCTTGCCAGTGGGCCAGCTGCCCTGAGCAAATGCGCTCTGGGCTGCGAAACTTGCAGCAGTCACTGCGATGGCAGATTGAATGAGGACGCGGCGTTGCATGGTGTTGTCTCCTTTGTGTAGGGTTAGGGGGTCGTGGGGGCTTTGCCAATTCAGGAGACTTCGACGATCTCGACCCAGTTCGGGTTTTTGCCCGCTGGCTGGCTCTTGCCTGCGACGGGCATGCCGGTGGCGGCATCTATCGCGTGCAGTGAAACACCGTGCGAGTCCTGGCCCACGGCAACCAAGAAGCGGCCTGTGGCGTCGACTGCGAAACTGCGCGGTGTTTTTTCTGTCGGTGTCTGGCCCACCACCTGTAGCCTGCCGCTAGCGGCGTCAACCTTGAAGGTGGTCAAGGTACTGGATGTGCGCTCGGAGCCGTACAAAAACTTGCCGTTTGGCGCCATCTGCAGATCAGCTGCCCAGACTTTGCCGGTAAAACCCGTTGGCACAACGGTGCTGCGCTGTAGGTGGCTCATGACGCCTTTGGCTGCGTCGTAGGCAAACACGTCCACCCCGCCGTCCAGTTCGTTGAGCAGGTACATGTACTTTTGCGCCTTGTCCCACAAAAAGTGGCGTGGCCCGGTTTTGGCGGGCATCACATTGACCAGCGCTGGATCGTTGGCGCTCAGTACACCGGTGGCCGGGTCAAACTTCCAGCTCGACAGGTTGTCGCCGCCCAAACTGGTGGCAAAAACATAGCGGCCCGATGCATCAGCGTGTATGGCATGCGCATTTGGCGCTGTGCGAACCACCTGCTGCACGGCGCCCACAACACCGTCGTTGCCTATGCTATTGACTGTGATCTTGTTGCCGCCATAAGAAGCGGCAAACAGCCACTTGCCAGATGCGTCCAGGTCAATGTTGGCCATGCTGTCTGCCAGTGCGGACACGCCCAGCTTATTGAGCCCTCCGGTCGCGCCGTCAATACCGAACGTGAGCACACGAAACGGCTGACAACGCAGCGCTACGTACAAAAACTTTTTGTCCTTGCTCACCACCATAGGCATGGCGACGCCGCCTGCCGGCACCGTGACAACAGGCGTCAGGCGGCCAACTGCACGGTCCAGTTGCATCACCGAGATGTCCTGGCTGTCAGCGTTGGAAATGTAGACCCAAGTGTTAGAAATCATGGTCAGAAGCGGGGTTGTGTGCCGGTGAAAGCCGGGTTGTATTTGCGCATCTGCGCCAGGTCGTCGCGGTTGCGGATACCGCAGTGCAGATAGTTGTCGTGCAGGCGGGCCAGCGACGTGCGGTCCAGCGTCACGCCCAGTCCAGGGGTGGTCGTCACACGCAGGCTGCCGTCTTCAAAACGCAGGCGACCGCCCTCCACCACTTCTTCGTCCTGCCACGGGTAGTGGGTGTCGCAGGCGTAGGTGAGCAGCGGCAAGCTGGCACACAGGTGTGTCATCGCCATCAGGCTGACGCCCAGATGCGAGTTGCTGTGCATCGACAGACCCAGATCAAACGTACTGCACAAGCGCGACAGCTGCTGCGTGGCGCGCAGTCCGCCCCAGTAGTGGTGGTCGCTCAGCACAATCTGCACCGGGCAGCCCATGTCAGCATTGCGGCGGAACTCGGCGAAATCGGTCACCACCATGTTGGTGGCCAGCGGTACCTCGCCCATCTGTTCCATTTGGCGCGCCACAGCCGCCATACCTTCCAGCCCCGGTGCCGGGTCTTCGTAATATTCCAGCACGCCGCGCAGCTGTTCAACAATGCGCAAGCTGGTCGCCACGCTCCAGTTGGCATTGGGGTCCATGCGCAGCGGCGTGCCGGGGAAGGCTTTGGCAAGTGCCAGCAGCCCAGCCGCTTCTTCATCCGGCGTCAGCGCCCCAGCCTTGAGCTTGATGCTCTTGAAGCCATACTGCGCAATCATCTGGCGCGCCTGGATGACCAGCTGCTCCGGCGTAAGTGCCTCGCCCCAGGCATCGGGCGCATAGGGCTTTTCGATATGTTCGGCGTACTTGTAAAAAAGGTAAGCCGAATAAGGCACCCGGTCGCGTACCGGGCCACCCAGCAAATCGACCACCGGTGCGCCAGCCAGTTGGCCCTGCAAGTCCAGCATCGCCACCTCAAAGGCGCTGACCACCTTGGCCACGTTTTTAGACACGTGGGTGCCCGGCGCCAGCGACACCTGCTGGCCGAGAAATTCAGACCCTGTGTGCGCTGGCGGCGTCACCATGGCAGCGACACGTGTCACCATCTCGTTGATCGACCAGGGCGAGAGCCCGACCAGCACCGGTGCGACCTTGGCCAGCGCCTCGAGCATCGGCAAGTCGCCATAGCTTTCGTTGATACCCACCAGGCCCGAGTCGGTCTCCAGCTCAATGATGGACCGCAGCGCCCAGGGTTCGTGAATGCCGGCCGCGTTCAAAAGCGGCGGGTCACGAAAGGCAATCGGCGTGATGCGGATATGCCTGATGGCATGCGACGTGGTCATGGCGGTACTGGGGCAAGTCGGGCTGGTTTATTTTGCTGCGGCCATGAACATGTTGGGTAGCCAGAGTGAGAACGCAGGCACATAAGTCACCAGCATCAGGCACAAGGTCAGCGCTCCGTAGAACGGGAGGATGGACTTCATCACCTCCCCGACAGAGATCCCGCCAATCGCGCAACCGACGAATTGCGTCACCCCCACCGGTGGCGTGTTCAGGCCCAAGGCGCAGTTGATCAGCATGACCATGCCAAACTGGGCCGGGTGCATGCCGAACTGCATGGCGATCGGCAGGAAGATGGGTGTGCACACCAAAATGGTGGCGGCCATATCCAGAAAAGTGCCCAACAGGAACAGCATCACGTTGATCATCAGAAAAATGACCCACGGTTCGGTAGAAATCGACGTCATCAGTGCGCCGGTTTTCTGCGGCACTTCATACAGCGCCATGAAGTAACCGAAGGCCGATGAAATGCCGATCAGCAGCAGCACCACACCGGTGGTCTTGCATGCCTTCGCGCACGATTTGATGAAGTTTTTCCAGCTGAGCGAACGATAAACAACAGCGGTCACAAACATGGCCCACAGCACGGCCGTGGCAGCAGATTCAGTTGCAGTGAATACACCCGAGAGGATACCGACCAGGATGATGACCACGATCATCAGTCCCGGCAGCGCCGCCACCAATGCCACCAAGACCTCGTGCCAGCCCGGGAAGGCGCCCCGGGTCGGGTAGCCGCGCTTGACCGCCACATAGTAGGCCGCGCCCAGATTGCAAAGCGTCAGCAGCAAAGCAGGAATGACACCTGCCAAAATCAAGCTAAGCACGCTGACCGAGGCGATACCCGTGGTGGCCAGCGTGAAAATGATCAGATTGTGCGAGGTCGGCATCAGAACGCCGACCAGTGCCGCGTGGGTCGTGACGTTGACCGCGTAGTCCGCGTCGTAGCCCTCTTTTTTCATGAGCGGGATCATCACCGAGCCCATGGCCGACACGTCGGCCAGAGCCGAGCCAGCCACCCCACCGAACAGCGTGCAGCCGATCACATTGCTCATGCCCAGGCCACCACGCACGTGCCCTACCAGGCTGTTGGCAAAGCGCACGATGCGCTCGGCAATGCCGCCGTAAAGCATCAGCTCGCCAGCAAACACAAAGAATGGAATAGCCAGGAAAGAAAATACCTGCATGCCGCCCACCATCTTCTGGAACACGATGGGTACCGGCACGCCGGCATAGAGCACAGTGGCTATCGACGCCAGTCCGATGGAGAAAGCCACCGGTACGCCGATGACCAGCAAGATGAGAAATGTGATGGAAAGAACAGCGAGTTCCATGTTGGTTTGCCTTGGCTCTGGAGCAGTTTTTTGTTGGAATTTTTCGACATTCAGTGCCAGGACGGCACTACCTCTTCACCGCGCAACAGCGCGAGAATGTGCTCGACCGAGAACATGACAATCAGCACACCTGCAATCACCAACGCAAGGTAGTCCACGCCTTCTGGTATGCCAAGCATGGGGTCCAGTTCAGACCACTTCATGCGTGTCCATATCCAGCCAGCCCAGGCCATGACGGTGCCGAACACCGCGACCAGCACATGGATCAGTATCTCGACCTTCAGCCGCATCCAATCGGGCAACAGTGCAACCATCGAATCGAGCCCGATATGGCCTGCGTCGCGCACACCCACAGCCACGCCCAGCGCCGTGATGTAGAGCACCAGTTGTAATGCCAGTGCTTCTGTCCAGGTCGGCGTGTCGTTGAAGACATAGCGGCCAACCACCTGCACTTGTACCGCCAAGATCAGGACGATCAGGCCGACGATGGCGATCATCAGGCTGACTTTGCTGATGACAGCGAAGATCCGGTTAACAAAAAGCGCGGCTTGAGGCCGGCGGTGCGGATCAGTTTTTATCGGCGCGGTTTCTATCGGCCCGGTTTGAATTGGCGATGGGGTGTTCATGAGAGATCCGACAGACAGACGATAAGACCCGCGTGGAAGAGGTCCACGCGGGCGGGGGGTTGCGGGCTTACTTGGTGTCTTGCGCCGCCTTGACGAGGCGCTGCAGATCAGGCGTATTGATGAACTTCGCGTATACAGGCTGCATGGCGGTCTGGAATGATTTTTTGTCAACGTCCTTCACAAGCGTCGAGCCGGTCTTGAGCACGACGTCCAGGGCCTTGGCTTCCTGCTCGTCCCACTTTTGGCGCTGAAAAGTCACCGATTCCTTGGCCGCAGCGCGGAACATGGCTTGGTCTGCCGGCGACATCTTGTCGAAAACAGCCTTGGAGATCACCAGCATTTCAGGGGCCATCGAGTGCTCGGTGTACGAGTAGACCTTCACGGCCTCGTAATGCTTGAATCCCTCGTAGGACGGGATATTGTTCTCGGCTGCATCAATCAGGCCTGTCTTCAGAGCGGTGTAAACCTCGGCCGTCGGCATGGGCGTAGCGTTGGCTCCCATAGCATTGGCGACAGCGACCCACAAATCCGATGGCTGAACGCGAATTTTCATACCCTTGGTATCGGCCAGCGTACGAACAGCCTTCTTGGCATAGATAGAACGTGCGCCGCTGTCGTAGAACGCCAGACCGACCAGGCCCTGCGCTTCGCAACCCTTGAGGACTTCTTCGCCAACCGGGCCGTCCAGCACCCTGCGCATGTGCGGGATAGAGTTGAACAAGAAAGGCATGGTGGGTACCAAGCTCTTGGGGCACAGCGAATTGAGCGAGCTGATGTTGACGCGGTTCATCTCCAGCGCACCAATTTTCACCTGGTCCAGCGTTTCCTTCTCGGAACCCAGCGCGCTCTTGTTAAAAACCTTGATGGTGTACCTGCCGCCGCTTTGCTTGGCCAGCACCTCGCTCATGTGGCGCACAGCCGCTACCGTAGGGTAGTCGTCGCTGTTGTGCACATCAGCAGAGCGCAGCTCGACAGCTTGTGCGGAAAGTGCCAGCAGGCCGACGGCCAGGGCGGTGAGTTTCAGGGTTGCTTTCATTCGTCTCTTCCTCTAGGTTGGTGGTTGAAAACTCTTTAACTAACTCATTGACGTTTTTTAACACCAGCAAGCGGTTGTTTTTTTAACGGGTAAGGCCATCAGAAACCAAACGGCCCAGCCTTGACAAACCCGCCGCCCTGGTAAATGGCCACCGGGTCAGTCAGGTCGGGCGGCTGTGTTCGGGCATACACCGCATCGCGGAAAACATCCGAGCTGTCTTGCGGCACATAGCCGATATGCCTGGCTCGGCTGTTGTCCCACCAAGTGACGGCATTGTCAGACATGCCAAACACAATGCTGTGGCCCAGCACAGGGGTGGTCAGGCAGGCCGTAATCAGCCGGTGCAAATCGTCGTAGCTCAGCCAGGTGGCCAGCATGCGGCGATCGCGTGGCTCGGGAAAAGACGAGCCAATGCGGATGCAGGCGGTTTCAATGCCGTAGCGGTCAAAGTACAGGCGCGACAGGTCTTCGCCGAAGGCTTTGCTCACCCCATACATGCCGTCGGGGCGTGGCGGGTGATCTGCGGTGATGGTTTCGCTTTGGCGATAAAACCCCGTCACGTGGTTTGAACTGGCGAAGATCACGCGCTTGACAGCGTGCTTTCGAGCAGCCTCGTACAGATTGAAGACACCCAGGATGTTGGCCTGCAAGATGGGTTCAAACGGTCCTTCTACAGACACACCGCCCAAGTGAACAATGGCGTCAACGCCTTTGACCATGGCACCTACTGCGTCCGCATCAGCCAGATCAGCCAGCACCATTTCTTCACCCGCAACTGCGTCGCCAAAGTCGGCCCGGTCCGACAAGCGCAGCACCGTGCAATTGGCCTTGAGTCTGTCACGTAGCGCTTTGCCCAAGCCGCCTGCTGCACCTGTGAGCAGCAGTCTTTCATGTACCTTGATCGTCATTTTCTGGTTTGGTCCTGCAGTTCCACGAGTTTGAGAGAAATTTTGCAGAATGCTGGACATTCCCATCAACTTTGCTAAAGTCCAGCCTATCGCGCTTAAGTCGTACGTTGTCTGATGACTTAGGATTTTCTGGCTCCTGATACCGCATGTCAATGATTACTTCATGGAATTAAGGAAAACCCCTAGCCCCGCCGAATCGTCTGTCGCAGCTTCAGCGTCCGACGATTCATCACGTGTGCGCCGACCGCGGGGGCTGGTCAACGAGATCGTCGAAAGCCTTGCCGCGAGCATCCGTGAAGGCCGCATGCAGCCCGGTGAAAAGCTGCCTACCGAAGCTGAAATCATGGTCAGGTTTGACGTCAGCCGCACGGTTGTCCGCGAGGCGCTGTCAAGACTTCAGGCCTCCAGCCTGGTTGAAACTCGGCACGGTGTTGGCACATTTGTGCTCGCCCCACATGACTCAGGAAACTTCAAGATCACTGCGGAGGACTTTGCCACCGTTGATGACGTCATCGCGGTTCTTGAACTGCGCATCAGTCTTGAAACCGAAGCTGCAGGGCTGGCTGCACAGAGGAGAACTGACAAAAACCTAGCGGCCATGGAAACGGCCCTCCAAGCCTTTCAGGCGTCTATAAACATTGATTCAGACGCAGTGCCGCCGGACTTTCAATTTCACATGGAAGTGGCCCGGTCGACCGGTAATCGGCACTTTGCCGACCTGATGACGTATCTGGGCACGATGATCATTCCGCGCACGCGCGTCAACACCACTCAAAACGCCCCCGAGGGCCGACTCAACTATTTGCAGCGCGTCAACAGCGAACACGAAAGCATTTACAACGCCATTCGCAACCAGGACGCAGAGGCCGCACGCGCTGCCATGCGCACCCATTTGTCAAACAGCCGTGAGCGTCTGCGCAAAGGCAAAAATGCACACACCATGCAGCCATCCGCTAGCCTGGGCGCATCGCTGGCCGCTACAACTGCCAAAGTTCCGTTGGCCGCCTGAATCAGGGCTTAGTTGTACGATAACCCGCCCATATTGATGACATCTGAACGCCTTCGACTTGCCGTGATTGGCGCCGGGCTCGGTTCGGCTCCACACTTTCGAAGCCTGGAAGACCTTGCCAGCGAAGTTGATGTCGCGTGGATCTATGGCCGGAACGCGCAGCGGCTTGCGGCTGCCGTCGCGCCGGCGAGCGCCAGAAAAACCACTCGGCTTGAAGACATCCTGGAAGACACCAGTGTGCAGGCGGTTCTGGTTTTGACGCCGCCCAACACGCATCTGGACATGGTTCTTCAAGTGGCCAAAGTCGGCAAGCATGTGCTGGTTGAAAAGCCGCTAGAAATTGATCTAAAGCGAGCCACAGCACTGGTTGAGGCCTGCGAAACCTATGGCGTGAGCCTGGGCGTCATGCTGCAACACCGGCTGCGAGAGGCTGCACTGGGGCTGCAAGCACTGATCAAAACCGGCGAACTTGGTGAGCTTGTCAGCGCCTGCGCATCGGTGCGCTGGTGGCGGCCGCAAAGCTACTACGACGAACCGGGGCGCGGAACACTGGCGCGCGATGGCGGCGGCGTGCTGATGACGCAGGCCATACACACACTCGACTTGCTGCTGGGTCTGATCGGCATGCCTGAACGTGTTAGCGGACATGCAGCGACCAGCCCGGTTCACACCATGGAAAGCGAAGACACCGTCACTGCCATGCTGCATTACGCCAACGGTGCCGTGGCCATGGTGCAGGCCACGACGGCGGCGTATCCCGGCTATCCGGAGCGCATTGAACTCAACTTCAGCCAGGGAACGGCAACACTGGAATCCGGAAGGTTACAGGTCGCTTTGCTGAACGGAAAAAGACTGTCGCTTGGCAACCAGGAAGCCTCAGGCGGGGGGGCCAACCCCATGGGGTTTGACCATGCGGCACACCGCGCCGTACTACAGGACTTTGTTCGCGCCGTTCGCAGCGGAACGGCTACCTCAGTGACCGGCCGGTCAGCACTGAATGTACAGAGGGTCATTGCGGCCATCATGAGTTCATCCCAAAACGCGAAAACCGTTCCTTTGAATTAGGGTTTTCCAACAGTTTCGAGGCTCTAGCGCACAAGAACAGGGCGTTGACAGCTATAAAACGCGTAGCAAATTGATTTTTTGCGTTATAGTTATTTGCAAAACAAGTGCATACTGACGCACCATATTAAATTCTGACCCGAGGAGATAAGCTGATGAGTGCCAAAGAAACCGCTGCCGTAGGCCAACTGCTGGAACTGCTTGAATCACGTTACGCCATGCGCGTATTGTGGGCATTGAAAGACGGTCACCCACAAACCTTTCGCCTGCTGCAAGACAGCGTTGGCAGCATCACCCCCAACACACTGAACACCCGTATCAAGGAGCTGCGCGCAGCGGGCCTGATGACGCACGGCACCAGCGGCTACACCCTCACCACATTGGGTGCAGACCTGCTCAAGCGCATGGGCGAGCTGCCGGCCTTCGCTGGCAAATGGCTCAGCAGCCTGGCCAAGGCAAGCACTCCCAAGAAGAAATAAATGGTCAAGCCAAGGCCTTGCGATAAGGTCTTGATGGATGCAAAAAACAGGCTCAGGCCTGTTTTTTTATGTCTTCTTACCGCGCCCTGTCGCCTAGATGGCGGTCTCCAGCAACTCCACCGGGTTGCCATATCTGGCCGCCGCTGATCGCACGCCCGCATCGCGCAAAGCGCTTAAAAACCCGGCTTCAATCAGCGGCGCGCCATCGACCGTGACCGTGCTGTCCAGGCAGACCAGGTCCATGTGGATGGGCGGCTCTTCCCACTGCGGCATGGTGCGCAAAATGTAGTCGCTAGGCTGGACCAGATCAATGCCAAAGTGAAGGGCGCCAGGCGCGTTGGAGCCAGCAGGGTAAATCGTGTGGCGCGGTGCCTTCGGGTTAAAGCCGCAGCCCAGTTCAATCAGCCGGCCACCGACGAGCATGTCGCGCAAAATCGCGGCCTCGCTTGACTGCCCCGTTACCTCCACAATCGTGTCGCTTTCAAAGCGGCAGCCGATGCGTTCGGCAAACGGCTTGGCAAAGCCCACAGCCCATTCGGGGTACAGCATGCCCGACATGGTGACGGGCGCATTGGCATCGTTGCGGTGCGCGGTGCGGTCCCACAGGTTGGGGCCGTGGGTGGGCAGGTAGTGCACGTAGCAGCCCGGCTCGTCGGCAAACATTTTGCCGCGCCAGCGGTTGCTGCCCAGCAGCGCCTGGCGCATGTCAGGTGTGTAGGCTATCGACAAATCAGTGCCACGCCCGTCGGCAAAATGAACGGTGAAATCTTTGCCCTCTGGCAAACGGGCGGCAGTGGCGCGAATGATCTCGCCCACCAGTTCCGCCGGGAAACGCGCCTGCGGGGTGTGCAGTAAATCCAGATCGCGAAAGTAGGTGATCTTGACCCAGCGCTGCCCGCGCGCGCGCTGGGCGATGAAAAACGGATCGAGGATTGAGCAGAACCAGGTCGAGACCACAAAGTCAGCTTCGGCCACCAGCGCCTTGGCCGCTTGCGGCACAACGGTGATCTGGCTGGTCGTTTCCATCAACTGCCGCACCTGTGCACCACGCGCTTTGGCCAGGCCCATGATGGCGTCGGTCACACGCACATCGAGCAGTGGGTCTGTCAGCAGCAGCACCGTGTCGCCCTGCTTGAACGCGAAGGTGCGCTGGAAGTTTTCAAGCGCGGCAAAGTAGTTTTTGGTTTGCGTCACAGCCGGATTCAGGCCGGGCGGCAAGCCCATCAAAAGATCGTTCATAGGGGTACTTCTACAAAGTCAGTCAACGGATGCTCCTGAGCGCTTCACCGCATCCCCCCAGAGCGTGAGATTGCGGTTGATGTGTTGGGTGAGCTCTTCGGGCGTGCTGGGTGCGACCTCGGTCCCACGTGCAGACAGTTGTGCCCGCAGTTCGGGGTCTGTCAGTGCGGTGCGGATTGCCGCGTTGAGTTTGTCAATGATGGGCCGGGGCGTCAGAGCGGGCACCACAATCGCGTCCCAGGCACTCACGTCGAAACCTTTCAGACCGGACTCCGCCATGGTCGGCACATCGGGCCAGCCGGGTGCGCGCTTGGCGGTAGACACGGCCAGCGGCTTGATGCGCCCGGCCCGGGCTTGCGATGCGGCGCTCGGCATGACCTCAATCATCATGTCGATCTGGCCACCCACCAGATCCGCCATGGCCTGCGCTCCACCCCGATACGGAATGTGCACCACCGCCAGACCCGCGCTTGACTTGTAAATCTCCCCAGCCAAATGCGATGTGGTGCCATTGCCCGCCGAGCCAAAGGTGTACTTGCCCGGGTTGGTCTTGAGCATTTGGGTCAGTTCAGCCATCGAATTGACCGGCAAGCCTGACCGCACCACCACCATGGCAGCAATGCTGGTGAGCTGGGTCACCGGGTCAAAGTCTTTGGTCGGGCTGAAACCCGGTACCTTGTAAATCGTGTGGTTGATCGCCAGCGTGCCATTGGTGCCGTACAGCAGGGTGTAGCCGTCTGCAGGCGCTTTGGCCGCTGCCGCGCTGCCCACATTGCCGCCCGCACCGCCCAGGTTCTCCACCACGATGGGTTGCCCCAATTCTTTGGCTGCACGCAGCATGACCAGTCGTGCCAGCGTATCCCCACCACCGCCTGCTGGGAAGGGCACGATGAGCTTGATGGGCTTGTTAGGGTAAGCTGCCGCCGTTTGCGCCTGGGCCATCGGCATGCACAACAATGCGCTGATGGCCAACACCGAAAGCCGCAATCCTGAACGCAGTAGCGGGCGATTTGTCATTGCTTTGTCTCCTGCGAGGCGATAAAAATGCTTAGCCTCCTTACTTTAATTGAAAAGCAGCCAAAAAACACCGAAAATGCTCCAGCCAGGCCGATTTCGCCGTTGATTGATGACTCTAGGCGAATGGATAGCGGCGCCAGCAGCTCTTAAATAGATAGCACTTCAAGCTCTCACCACGGCTTCTGGAACTTTTATACATCTGGCCAATCTCCTGCTCTTGAAAAGGGTTTTGGCAACCCCAGCTAAGAAATCATTGTCACAAAAACCCGTTTTCACGCATGTCTGAACACACACAACCTGAGCAAAATCAAGCATCTAGCGGCCGTCACGATGCACTGAGCGGTGCGCCGAGACCAGAGGAGCTGGAAGCAGCCGCCGCGGCCAACGCGTTCGAGGCGACGCAAGCCGTCAGCGAACTGGTCATCGCGCAAGCTGAGATCGCCACGCTGACGGCCAAAAACACCGAGCTGGCCGACAGCTACCTGCGCGCCAAGGCTGAGAGTGAGAACTCCCGCCGCCGCGCCGACGAAGAAGTCAGCAAGGCACGAAAGTTTGCCCTGGAAAGCTTTGCCGAGAGCCTGCTGCCAGTGGCCGACAGCCTGGAAGCAGGATTGAACTTGCCCAGTGCCACGCCTGAGCAGATCAAGGAAGGCGCAGCGGCGACGCTCAAGCAGCTCAAGGCCGCGCTGGAACGCAACCGCGTGATGCAGATTGACCCGCCCGCCGGAACCAAGTTTGACCCGCATCAGCACCAGGCCATCAGCGTGGTGCCGTCTGGGCAGGAAGCCAACACCGTGGTCACGGTATTGCAAAAAGGTTACCTGATTGCCGAGCGCGTGTTGCGCCCGGCGCTGGTCACAGTCAGCGCACCTAAATAAACGGACTTGATTTTTTCAGTCTCATCTCAATTTAATCATCACTTAACTTTATAGAAACCACGGCGTAGCGAGAAGCTGTCAGGTCAGGAGGATGGAGCCTCGATATCAGAATGCACAACATGTGCATGAGGATTTTGAGCACCGCCCAACCACACATGGCAGCTTCGCATTAGCCGTAAACGGAGAACATCATGGGAAGAATTATTGGTATCGACTTGGGCACCACCAACAGCTGCGTATCCATCATGGAAGGCAATGTGCCCAAAGTGATTGAAAACTCGGAAGGTGCACGCACCACGCCGTCCATCGTGGCTTACCAAGAAGACGGTGAAGTGCTGGTCGGCACTTCTGCCAAGCGCCAAGCCGTGACCAACCCCAAGAACACGCTGTATGCCGTCAAGCGTTTGATTGGCCGCAAGTTCACTGAAAAGGAAGTTCAAAAAGACATCAGCCTGATGCCTTACGCCATTGTGGCTGCCGACAACGGCGATGCCTGGGTGGAGGTGCGCAATAAAAAAATGTCGGCTCAGCAAGTGTCTGCCGACATCCTGCGCAAAATGAAAAAAACCGCCGAGGACTACCTGGGCGAGCCTGTGACCGAAGCTGTCATTACTGTGCCTGCGTACTTCAACGACGCACAGCGGCAGGCCACCAAAGACGCAGGCCGCATTGCGGGCCTGGATGTCAAGCGCATCATCAACGAGCCCACCGCAGCCGCACTGGCTTTTGGCTTGGACAAACAAGAAAAAGGCGACCGCAAAATTGCGGTTTATGACCTGGGTGGCGGCACGTTTGACGTGTCCATCATCGAGATTGCGGACGTTGACGGTGAAAAGCAGTTTGAAGTGCTGTCGACCAACGGCGACACCTTTCTGGGTGGTGAAGACTTTGACCAGCGCGTCATTGACTACATCGTGGCCGAGTTCAAAAAGGACAGTGGCATTGACCTGAGCAAAGACGTGGTGGCCTTGCAGCGGCTGAAAGACTCAGCTGAAAAAGCCAAGATTGAACTGTCCAACAGCGCCGCCACGGAAGTCAATATTCCTTACATTGCACATGACCCAGCCAGCGGCCCCAAGCACCTGTTGGTCAAGCTGACGCGTGCCAAGCTCGAAAGCCTGGTCGATGAACTGATCGAGCGCACCATCGCCCCCTGCCGCACGGCCATGAAAGACGCAGGCCTGTCCATTGGCGACATCCATGACGTGATTCTGGTCGGCGGCCAGACCCGTATGCCCAAGGTGCAGGAGGCTGTGAAGGCGTTCTTTGGCAAAGAACCACGCAAGGACGTGAACCCGGACGAGGCCGTCGCCGTGGGCGCTGCCATTCAGGGCCAGGTCCTGTCTGGCGACCGGACCGACGTGCTGCTGCTGGACGTCACCCCGCTGTCACTGGGCATTGAGACCATGGGCGGCGTGATGACCAAGATGATCAAGAAAAACACGACCATCCCCACCAAGTTTGCGCAGACCTTCTCGACGGCTGAAGACAACCAGCCTGCTGTGACGATCAAGGTGTTTCAGGGCGAGCGCGAAATTGCCGCGGGCAACAAGGGCCTGGGCGAGTTCAACCTTGAAGGTATTCCACCCGCAGCACGCGGCACCCCGCAAATTGAGGTGTCGTTTGACATCGATGCCAACGGCATTCTGCACGTGGGCGCCAAAGACAAAGGCACCGGTAAAGAAAACAAGATCACCATCAAGGCCAACTCGGGCTTGAGCGAAGCTGAAATCCAGCAGATGGTGAAAGACGCCGAACTGAACGCCGAAGAGGACAAGAAAAAAGTCGAGTTTGTCACCGCCAAAAACAACGCCGAGGCCATGGTGCACAGCGTGAAAAAATCACTCACCGAATACGGCGACAAGCTGGACGCTGGCGAGAAAGAAAAGATCGAAACCGCCATCAAGGACATGGAAGAAGCCCTCAAAGGCGACGACAAAGCCGCCATCGATGCGAAAAACACCGCACTGATGGAAGCCAGCCAAAAACTCGGCGAAAAGATGTACGCCGACATGGAGGCGTCCAAAGCGGCTGCTGCGGGTGGCGCCGCCCCTGGTGCTGAACAAGCGCAAGCCAAGCCTGCTGACGACAACGTTGTTGATGCCGAGGTCAAGGAAGTCAAGAAGACTGACAAGGCCTGATAATTGCAGCATAGGAAAGCGGAAACCGGGAGCAATCCTGGCTTTCCGCTTTTCCCGTTTTTGCATAGAGCTATTTCGCCAACGATTGACCGATAACGATCTCCTGACCTTCTGACCTTCCAACATGGCCAAAAAAGACTATTACGACACCCTGGGCGTGCCCAAGAACGCCAGCGATGAAGACATCAAAAAGGCTTATCGCAAGCTGGCGATGAAGCACCACCCGGACCGCAACCAGGGCGACAGTGCCAAGGCCGCTGAAGAAAAATTCAAAGAGGCCAAAGAGGCCTACGAGATGCTGTCAGACGAGCAAAAACGCGCCGCCTATGACCAGTACGGCCATGCGGGTGTCGACCCGAACATGCGCGGCGGCGCGGGGGGTGAAGGCTTTGGCGGATTTGCTGAAGCGTTCGGCGATATTTTTGGTGGCGTCTTTGGCGAACAGCAACGTGGCCGTGGGCAAGGCGGACGGCAGGTCTTCAGGGGTGGCGATTTAAGTTACGCGATGGAAGTGACGCTGGAAGAAGCCGCCCATGGCAAAGAAGCGCAAATCCGCGTGCCAAGCTGGGACGACTGCACCACCTGCAAAGGCAGTGGCGCAAAACCCGGCACCAAGGTCGCCAGCTGCACCACCTGCCACGGGCACGGCCAGGTGCAAATGCGCCAGGGCTTTTTCAGTGTGCAGCAAACCTGTCCGCAGTGCAAAGGGACCGGCAAGCTGATACCTGAGCCCTGCGTGGCCTGCCACGGTGTGGGCAAAACAAAAAACAACAAAACACTGGAAGTCAAAATCCCGTCGGGCATTGACGACGGCATGCGCATTCGCTCGACCGGCAATGGTGAGCCGGGCACCAACGGCGGGCCACCCGGCGATTTGTACATTGAGATTCGCGTCAAAAAGCACGAGATCTTTGAGCGCGACGGCGACGACCTGCACTGCGCTGTACCGATCAGCTTTACCACTGCGGCGCTGGGCGGCGAGATTGAAGTGCCCACACTGGCGGGCAAGGCCGCCATCGACATTCCTGAAGGCACGCAAGCGGCCAAACAGTTCAGGCTGCGCGGCAAAGGCATCAAGGGTGTGCGCAGCAGCTACCCCGGTGACCTGTATTGCCATATCACGGTTGAAACGCCGGTGAAGCTGACCGAACACCAGCGCAAGCTGCTCAAGGAGTTTGACGAGTCGCTGAAAAAAGGCGGGGCCAAACATTCACCGAGCGAAGAAGGCTGGACCGACAAGCTGAAAAACTTTTTCAGCGCTTGAAGCTTTTCGGCCGCTATTAAATGAATAGCTGCTAGCGTACATATATCTTGGGTTAAAGGCCTTTTGACTCCTGAAAGTGACGATTTCGGGCACCAAAAGGCCTTTCTGCTGTGCAAGAGCGCCAAACCACCCGCTGCGATACAGTCAGGTCGTTTCTATACTGGATTACCCTTATGACGACCTCTGCCCTGTCCCCCAAACGCGAGCTATGGCTGCTCGTCACCCTGGCGGGCATTCAGTTCACCCACATCGTGGACTTCATGGTCATGATGCCGCTGGGCCCGCAGTTCACCAAGCTCTTCAAAATCACCGACGGGCAATTTGGTTTATTGGTGTCGGCCTACACCTTTGCAGCAGGCGCGTCAGGCTTGCTGGCATCGCTGTACGTCGACAGGTTTGGGCGTAAAAAACTGCTCCTGAGCCTGTATGTCCTGTTTGGCTTGGCCACGCTGGCCTGCGGCCTGGCACCAAGCTATGACACCCTGATGCTGGCCCGTGTGGCAGCGGGTGCTTTTGGTGGCGTGCTGATGGCGCTGTCGCAAACCATCATTGCCGACGTGGTTCCGTTTGAACGGCGCGGCCGTGCGATGGGCATTGTGATGTCATCTTTCTCAGCCGCTACCGTGGCGGGCGTGCCGGGAAGTCTGTTTCTGGCAGCGCACTTTGGCTGGCATGCGCCGTTTTTTGCCATTGCGGGTGTCTGTGCGGCGCTTGCCATGGGCGCGTGGGCAACACTGCCGCCACTGGCCGGGCACTTGCAAAGCGAGCCCCAGTCGCCGCTTGCCAACATCATCACTGTGCTGAAAGACCGCAACCACCAAAAGGCGTTTGTCTTTACCGCGCTGCTGATAGGTGCAGGCTTTACGCTTTTCCCCTACATCACGATTTTCCTGACCGCCAACGCTGGTTTTACCGTTCAGCAAGTACCGTTTGTTTACCTGTGCGGCGGTGCGGTCACGCTGTTCACCGCGCGCTGGATTGGGCGGCTCAGCGACTCGATGGGCAAGGCGAAAATATTCCGCATCATGGCTTTGCTCACCATCGTGCCCCTGCTGTTGCTGCCGCAAAGTGCTCCCTTTGGTCTGTACACGGTGCTGGTGGTGACGACCTGCATGTTCGTGGGCATGAATGGCCGCAATATTCCGGGCATGGCGCTGGTCACCAGCGCCGCCAACCCAAAGCTGCGCGGCACTTTCATGGCGCTGAATTCGTCGGTGCAATCAGCCGCCATGGGCGTGGCCGCTTTTGTAGGCGGCCACATCATCAGCCGCGATGCGCAGGGGCTGGTGCAGCACTTCTGGGTCAACGCACTTTTGGGCGTGGTGGCCAGTTTGCTCAGTGTGGTGCTGGTGGGGCGCCTGAAGCTGCATGGTGCCGCGCCGGCGGTTGCCGTGCTTGCCGCCAGTCCGGTCGACGCAGCCAGAATCGGCTGATTTTTCTCACCTTTTTGGATAAACACCATGAGAACAAAAGCCGCCGTCGCCTGGCAATCGGGCCACCCCCTGAGCATCGAAACCGTTGACCTGGACGGCCCGCGCTACGGCGAGGTGCTGGTTGAAATCAAAGCCACCGGCATTTGCCATACCGACTACTACACCCTGTCGGGCGCTGACCCGGAAGGTATTTTTCCGGCCATTCTGGGCCACGAAGGCGCAGGAATTGTGGTGGATGTCGGCCCTGGTGTGACAACATTAAAAAAAGGCGACCACGTCATTCCGCTGTACACCCCGGAATGCCGTCAGTGCAAGTTTTGCCTGTCGCGCAAAACCAATTTGTGCCAGCTGATTAGAGGCACGCAAGGCAAGGGCCTGATGCCCGACGCCACCAGCCGTTTCAGCCTGGACGGTAAGCCAATTTTTCATTACATGGGCACATCCACCTTCAGCAACTACACCGTAGCGCCTGAAATCTCGCTGGCGAAAATCCGCGAAGACGCGCCCTTTGACAAGGTTTGCTACATCGGCTGTGGTGTCACGACCGGCATTGGCGCGGTGCTGTTCACGGCCAAGGTAGAAGCCGGCGCGAATGTCGTTGTGTTTGGTTTGGGCGGTATTGGCCTGAACGTCATACAGGGCGCCAAGATGGTGGGTGCCGACAAAATCATCGGCGTGGATATCAACCCGGCCAGGCAAGAGATGGCGCGCAAGTTTGGCATGACCCACTTCATCAATCCGAATGAAGTTGACAACGTTGTCGATGCCATCGTGCAGTTGACCGATGGTGGCGCAGACTACAGCTTTGAATGCATTGGCAACACCAAGGTGATGCGCCAGGCGCTTGAATGCACGCACAAAGGCTGGGGTCGCAGCATCATCATCGGTGTGGCTGAGGCCGGCGCTGAAATTTCCACCCGCCCCTTCCAGCTCGTCACCGGTCGCAAGTGGGAAGGCTCGGCCTTCGGTGGCGCACGTGGCCGCACCGACGTGCCGAGAATTGTGGACTGGTACATGGAAGGCAAGATCAACATCGACGACCTGATCACCCACACCATGCCCCTGGCTGACATCAACAAGGGCTTTGACCTGATGAAGAGCGGCGAGTCCATCCGCGGTGTGGTCTTGTATTGAACAATATGGAATTGCTCAGCGAACACGGCTGCTTTGGTGGGCTGCAGCGCTTTTACAGGCACGACTCGAAAGAAATCGGCTTGCCGATGCGCTTTTCAGTCTTTTTGCCGCCCTCAGCAGCACATCACTCTGCACATGACCCCGCGCACAGCCCAGCGCCTGCCCTGCTTTTTTTAGCGGGTCTGACCTGCAACGAAGAAACCTTCATGATCAAAGCAGGAGCCCAGCGCCTGGCAGCCGAGCTGGGCCTGGCCCTGATTGCCCCTGACACCAGCCCACGCGGTGCCAATCTGCCCGGTGAATCTGGCAGCTGGGACTTTGGTGTGGGTGCCGGGTTCTACATCGACGCCACACAGGCGCCGTGGGCCAAACACTGGCGCATGGAAAGCTATATCACCCAAGAGTTGCTGCCGCTGGTCACGAGCACGCTGCCCATCAATGCAGCCAGGGTTGGCATCTTTGGCCATTCGATGGGTGGACATGGCGCACTGACGCTGGCGCTCAAATATCCTGGGCTATTCAAGTCGGTCTCGGCTTTTGCGCCCATTTGCGCGCCTTCGCATTGCCCTTGGGGCCAGAAAGCATTCACAGGCTACTTGGGCGCAGAGGAATCAAGCTGGGCAGCGCACGACGCCACGGCGCTGATGGGCCAACACACTGCTGCGCCCTACCCCGGCGGCATCCTGATTGACCAGGGCTTGGCCGATAAATTTCTGGCCGAGCAACTGCACCCGCACCTGTTTGAAGCTGCCTGCGCATCGGCAAGCCAGCCGCTCAGCCTGCGCCAGCATGCGGGCTATGACCACGGTTATTACTTCATCGCCAGTTTTATGGCCGATCACTTGCAACACCACGCTCAGCAGCTAGCCCACTGATTGCCAGACGCAGGCACAAGCCGCTATTTAATTTATAGCTGCTTGCGCACGTATTTATTGGTCTGAGGCGTTTCTTGATAGGGTAGAAAGTAAAAGAATAGGGTTATCAGCATCCTTTCCTACAGAAAAAGGGCAGCTCAACTGCTACGTGGCCTTGACCGGCTTGTGTGTAATGAAAAGCATGCAGCCAACTGTTCAAGCGCCCAAGCCTTCGTTCTTTTCAACGCATTTTTCGGCCATCTGGCACTGGCTTGACGCCGTGCTGTCACCCACCGCCATGCCGCCAGGGCCTCAACCTGTTGATTACGGCCTGCAGGCCAGCGCCGTGCGCATACCCGCAGCCGATGGCTTGCAATTGTTTGGCTGGTATGCAGCGTCAAGCCTGTCAGGCCCACGCCCGGCGGCGGTGCTGCTGCACGGCTGGGGCGGCAACGCCAGCAACTTGCTGCCCGCCGCTAAAACCCTGCACGACGCCGGGTACGCGGTGCTTTTGGTCGAAGCGCGCAACCACGGCCGCAGCGACCACGAAGGGCACTCGTCCCTGCCCCGCTTTGCACAAGACCTGGACAGCGCTATCGACTGGCTGGCCGCGCAGCCGGGCGCAGACGCAGGTGCACTGGTGGCACTGGGCCATTCGGTGGGAGCCGCGGCGGCGCTGCTGTCAGCATCACGCCGCAGCGACCTGGCCGCCGTCGTCAGCGTGTCCAGCTTTGCCCACCCCGAACAGCTCATGCAGCGCTGGCTGGCCCAGCGGCGTGTGCCCTACTGGCCGATGGGATGGATGGTGAACCGCTACCTGGAGCGAATCATCGGTGCGCGCTTTGACGACATCGCCCCCGTCAATACCGTGGCGAAATCGAGTTGCCCGATCTTGCTGATCCACGGCCTGCAAGACACCACCGTCCCCGTGATGGACGCGCGCCGCATCTGGCAAAACCGCAGCATGGCTCAAGCCACCCTGATTGAATGCGAGGGCACGCACGATGCTTTTGACGACGCGCACGCTGTCACACGGCAGATTCTGAACTTTTTAGGCCCAGTGGTGCGATCACGTGTTTGAGTTGTTTGTGCATGGACACGCTATTTGACGAATAGCAAAGCCATCGCAAAAACCATTTCGGCAAATCAGGCGGTACGGCCACAAAGCGAAGAAAACGGGGACTCAACTTTCGACGCGCACGGCACAAGACATCCACCAGCCAGACCAGACATCAAATCGTCACCCAAGCCTGTCATGATGCGCGTATGCCGCATCCGCCTCCCATCGTCCAGCGCGCGAGCCTTCACACCAGCAAGATCCTGACTCTGGCAGGCACACAGGACACCACCGCCACTTTTGCCGAACACGAGGAGCTCAAATCGATTTTGCGGGCGGGCTTGGGGCAATTTGAGATTCAATCGGTGTGTGAGGTGCAGGCGCGGCGCGCGCCTTTTCCGGTTTTTCCCATCCTGACAGCCAGCATCGGCTCAAGCGACCCCCAGGCGCCGGTTGTTGGTTTTTTCGGTGGCATTCACGGCCTGGAGCGGATCGGCACGCAGGTCATCCTGCATTACATGCGAGCGCTGCTTTTCAGGCTGGAATGGGACGAGCTTTTGCATCAGCAGCTGCAAAAGGTTCGTCTGGTTTTCATGCCCATCGTCAACCCGGGCGGCATGTGGGCGCACAAGCGGGCCAACCCGAACGGTGTCGATCTGATGCGCAACGCGCCGCAACGGTCTGAAGGCCGCGTGCCATTTCTGGCTGGCGGGCAAACCATCAGCTCACTTTTGCCGTGGTACTGCGGCAGGCCCGGTGCGCCCATGCAGGCTGAAAGTGCAGCGCTGCTTGCGGTTGTCAGCGAGCAACTGGCCAGTCACCCCTTCAGCCTGGCGCTGGACTGTCACTCAGGCTACGGGTTTGACGACAGCATCTGGTTTCCGTATGCCAAAACGCGGCGCATGATGGCGCACCTGCCAGAAATGTTTGCCCTGAAAACCATGCTGGAGCAATCGCATCCGCATCACAGCTACAGCTTTGAGCCACAAAGCAACCAGTACTTGTTGCATGGTGATTTATGGGACCATGCCTATGACACATCCCCTGCAGGCCACGTTTTTTTGCCCATGACGCTGGAGCTGGGCTCGTGGTTGTGGATTCGAAAAAATCCGCGCCAACTGTTTTCTCGCCATGGCATGTTCAACCCGATCAAGGCACACCGCATCAAACGCGTGCTGCGTCGCCATGCGGACTTGCTGGACTTTTTAACCCGTGCTGCCTTTGCTGCGCCGCGCTGGCTGCCGCCTGAAGAACGCAGGGCCGAGCTGCAGCAACTGGCGATGGCCTACTGGCGACCAAGGCGGGTGGTATGACGGCGGCGGTGAATTGGGTTTTTCTACGCGGCTTGACGCGCGAGGCGCGGCACTGGTGCGGCTTTGCGGCTCAGTTTGAAGCGCGCCTTGCACCCAGCCAGGTCACGACGCTTGACCTGCCGGGCAACGGTGAATTTCATGCACAAACATCGCCTTTGCGCGTAGAGAGCATTGTCGCGTTTGCGCGGCAGCAGTTGTTGGCTCAAGGTATCAAGCCGCCCTATGCCTTGCTGGGCATGTCTTTGGGCGGCATGGTGGCTACCAGCTGGGCACAGCGTTACCCAGATGAAATTAGCCACCTGGTACTCGTCAATACCAGCATGCGGCCCTACAGCAGCATCGTGCAGCGACTGCGGCCGGGCAACTGGCTGGCGCTGCTGGCTTTGGCTTGGCGTTGGGATGACCGTCAGTATGCTGAAAGCAGCATTCACCGAATCACCTGCAACCAGACTGCCCAGCGCGATGCTGACCTGAAAGACTGGCAGCAGATACGGCGCAGCGCCCCGGTGAGCAGCACCAACGCCTTGCGCCAGCTGATGGCTGCTGCGCGATTTGCCTGTGCGCCGAAAACGCCGCGCTGCCCTGCGCTGGTGTTGGCGTCCAGAGGCGACCGGCTGGTGAGCCCGCTTTGTTCTACCCGACTGTCTGACGCCTGGCAGGTGCGCCAGCAGGTTCATCCGTGGGCCGGGCATGACCTGCCGCACGATGATGGACCGTGGGTATGCGAGCGTGTAGCAGACTGGCTGGCGCTCTTAAATACGTAGCTACTAGTCCCCGTATCTGTTAGCCTGTAGCCCTAGAACATACCTCAAAAGGGTTTCTATGGACAAAACCTGTCTCTATCGCCCGTTGAGGCGAAAATTGAGCTCGTAAACAGGTAAATCAGTCGAACTCTCATGGCCGTGACCGCTGCACAACACCCACTCACAACCTTGATGCATACCCCGTTGAACTCTTGGCTCGCGGCCTTAAGCCTGACTTTTTTGTGTTTCCTGTCAGCGACTGTCAGCGCGTCACCCAGCTTCAAAGACGACATGGCCCAGCGCACGCTGGCTTGCACAGCCTGTCACGGCCCGCAAGGCCGCGCTGCGCCTGATGGCTACTACCCGCGGCTGGCGGGCAAGCCTGCCGGCTATTTGTACAACCAGCTCATCAACTTCCGCGAAGGCAAGCGCCACTACGCACTGATGACGCAGCTGATCGCCCCACTGACGGATGCCTACCTGATGGAGATGGCACAGCACTTCTCAAACCTTGAGCTGGCCTACCCCGCGCCTGAAAAATCCAATGCCAGCGCTACCACGCTGGCGCGCGGTCAACAACTGATTTTGCAGGGCGAGCCTGCGCGCGGCATACCGGCATGCGTGCAATGCCACGGCAGCGCCATGACAGGGGTGGCACCCAACGTACCCGGCCTGCTGGGCCTGCCGCGCGACTACCTGAACGCCCAACTGGGCGCCTGGAAAACCGGCAAGCGCCGCGCCCATGCGCCAGACTGCATGAAAGCTGTCGTAGCGTTGTTGTCAGACGACGACATCAACGCTGCCAGCAGTTATCTGGTGGCGCAGCCACTGCCTGCCAATACCAAGCCCGCCAGCAACGCCCCGCCCTTGGCATCAGGGCAAGCAGCCGTCACCTGCGGCAGCGCGGCCAAGCCATGAGTCAATTGACCAAGGCACTCGCCGGCTTATGCGCCTTCCTGGCGGTTTTGGTTCTGGCGGTGTGGCTGTTGAACATACGCGGCAACTCGCTGATTGAATCGCCTCTGGCGGCCACCAGCACTGTCGAGCGTGGCGCGTATCTGGCCCAGGTGGGCAACTGCGCGGGCTGCCACACCGCACGCGGCGCAAAGGCCTATGCCGGAGGGCTGGCGATTGGTACCCCCTTTGGCAGCGTGTATGCGTCCAACCTGACACCCGACACAGCCACAGGTTTGGGCGGCTGGACGCGCGCCGAGTTCTGGCGTGCCATGCACCATGGCCGGTCCAAAGATGGGCGCTTGCTCTACCCGGCTTTCCCCTACACCAGCTACACGCTGATCACACGGGAAGATTCAGACGCCCTGTTTGTGTATCTGAAAAGCCTGCCCGCCGTGAGGCAAGCCAACACACCGCCCACGCTGCGCTTTCCGTACGACTCGCAGCTGGCACTTGCTGTGTGGCGTACGCTTTTTTTCAGGCCCGGCAGTTATCAGGCAGACGCGACCCAAAGCACCGACTGGAACCGGGGCGCCTATCTGACCGAAGGCCTGGGCCATTGCAGCGCCTGCCATGCGGCGCGCAATGCACTGGGCGCCACCGATGGGCTGAACCTGGCAGGCGGGCTGATTCCCGTGCAAAACTGGTATGCGCCGTCTCTGGTTGCGCCGCACGAAGCAGGCTTGCAGGCCTGGCGCATCGAAGACATCAAAGCCTTGTTCAAAACAGGCATGACCGCGCAGGCATCGGTCAACGGTCCGATGGCCGAGGTGGTGCTGGGCAGCACACAGCATTGGCGTGATGATGATTTGACGGCGATGGCGGTGTACTTGAAGGCTTTGCCGGCATCAACACCCGCGCGGCCGCCTGCCCTGGCTGGCCAAACAACAGAACACGGCAGCAAGCTGTATGAACAGCACTGCTCCGCATGCCATGGCGATGACGGCAAGGGCGTGCCAAACGCCTATCCTGCGCTTGCGGGTAACCGGGCAGTGGTGATGCCGCAAGCGGCCAACCTGGTGCAAATGACGCTCAACGGCGGCTACGCACCTGCCACTGCGGGCAACCCGCGTCCCTTTGGCATGCCGCCCTTTGTGCTGGTGCTCAATGACAGCGACACCGCAGCCGTGTTGACGCATATTCGCAGCAGCTGGGGCAACCAGGCGGGGAGCGTGTCAGCCTTTGATGTGGGCCGAATTCGGGACAACGGCGCAAAATAAATCGCTGTTGTCAGAAGCGTTTTAAACCATCCGGTCACGCCGCGACAGTGACGGAAACCATTTGAACCAGAGCGCCGCAACCAGCAGCGTGCCCACGCCGCCCGCCACCACAGAGCCCACCGGCCCCATCAGTGCAGCCGTGGCGCCGGACTCAAATTCGCCCAGCTGATTGGACGCACCAATAAACACCGAATTGATGGCACTCACCCTGCCGCGCATCTCGTTCGGGGTTTCAAGCTGTACCAATGTTTGCCGCACCACCACACTGACCATGTCGGCCCCACCCGACACCACCAGCGCGACCAGCGACAACAAAAAATGGGTCGACACACCGAACACCAGCATGCACACACCGTATAAAGCCACCGCTGCCAGCATGGTGTGACCCACGCGCCGCCTCAGTGGCCAGCGTGTCAGCACCACCGCCACCATCACAGCGCCCAGTGCAGGAGCCGAACGCAGCAGCCCCAGCCCCCAAGGGCCCACATGCAGAATGTCTTTGGCAAACATCGGCAGCAGCGCTGTCGCCCCGCCGAGCAGCACCGCAAACAGGTCCAGCGACACGGCACCCAGCATGGCCTTGTTGCGCCACACAAACTCGGCTCCCGCCAGCATCGTGCGCACGGTCACCTTCTCGCTCGGCGCGGGGTCATGGTCGTAGCGCACCAGACCAATCAGCACAGTGGCCAGCACAAATAGCGCGGCACAAGCCGAATACACCGCCGTAGCACCCGCCACAAAAATCAGGCCGCCCAGCGCAGGCCCGGCCACCACAGCCGCCTGGTTGCCACCCGAGCCGAAAGCCATGGCACGCGGCAGCATGGCAGGCGGCACCAGCACGGGCGTCAAGGCCTGCTGCGCCGGCATTTGAAAAGCCCTGGCCGCACCCAGCAGCACCGACAGCCCCAACAGCAATTCGCGTGAGATCCATGGCGCCGGCGAACCCCAACCGAGATTAGCGGCTACCAATACTGCAGCACACAACGCCTGCAAGGCAAAACAGACCGCCACAATGCGGCCCCGGTGCAGGCGGTCGGCCAAATGCCCGGCTACCAGCGTCAGCAAAAGTGCAGGCAAGAACTGGTACAAGCCGACCAGCCCCAGGTCCCAGGCGCTGGCGGTGAGCTCGTACATCTGCCACCCCACGGCCACCATCAGCATTTGCGAGCCCATGGTGCCTGACAGCCTGGCAAACCACAGGCGCAGGTAGCTTGGGAGTGGGGGGAGTTGTTTAAAAGTATCGTTGGGCATGACGTGCAGATGTGGAGCGCACAGCTTAACAGCGGCAAAAATCCAAGCGCCAGTTAACATCACGGAAATAATAAGTAACAAGTCAACCTCCAGGAGGATCTTTATGCAGCGTATCGTCATCGTCGGTGGAGGGGCCGGAGGATTGGCGCTGGCTACCCAGTTGGGCAAACGTCTGGGTAAAAAGAAACTGGCCGACATCACCCTGGTCGATGCGGCGCGCACCCACGTCTGGAAGCCCTTGCTGCACCAGTTGGCAGCGGGCAGCTTTGACACCCACGCTGAAGAAATTGAATACCTGGCGCAAGCCCGCTGGAACCACTTCAAGTTTCGCCTGGGCAGCCTGACGGGCATTGACCGCAGCAACAAGACCGTGCAACTGGCCGCCAGCCACGACGACAAGGGGCGCGAGATCACGCCCGCACAGTCCTTGAACTACGACACACTGGTGATTGCGGTGGGCAGCCAGACCAATGACTTTGGCACACCAGGCGCGGCGGAGCACACCATCAAGCTCGACAGCCCGCAGGCAGCCAAGCACTTCAACGAGCGGCTGATCAACGCCTGCATACGCGCGCAGACCGTGCCCCGCGCCGAAGGCAGTGGCTTGCTGACTGTGACCATTGTGGGTGGCGGTGCCACCGGGGTTGAACTGGCCGCCGAGCTGCACGCCGCAGCGCGGGTGCTGGGCAACTATGGTTTTGAAAACATCAACCCGGAAAAAGACCTGCAGATCGTGCTGGTTGAGGCCGGGCCGCGCCTGCTGGCCCAATTGCCCGAACGCCTTGGCCATGCCGCTGAAAGGGAACTGCGCAAGCTGGCAGTGGACGTTTACACCAACGAAAAAGTTGTTGAAGTGACCGAGGGCAGCCTGAAGATGGCCAGCGGCAAGGTGATTCAATCCACACTGACGGTATGGGCGGCAGGCGTCAAGGCCGCCGATTTTTTAAAAACGATGGGTGGCAGTCAGACCCTGGAAGTCAACAAGCTTAACCAGCTGGTGGTCAATGGCAATTTGCAAACCAGCCGGGACAGCAGCATTTACGCCTTTGGCGACTGCGCCGCCTGCCAGCAAGCTGACGGCAGCTGGGTACCACCACGCGCGCAGTCGGCCTACCAGCAGGCCATGTATCTGGCGCGCGAGCTGCCTTCATTGATGGCGGGCAAACCTGTCAAACCGTTCGTTTACACCGACCAGGGCTCGCTGGTGTCGCTGTCCGACTACTCGTCGGTTGGCTCACTGATGGGCAGCCTAAGCCAGGGTAGCTTTTTTGTCGAAGGCCAGGTTGCCAAGTTGATGTACTGGGCACTGCACAAACAGCACCAGCTGGCGCTGGGCGGCATCAAAAAAACCGCCCTCATCACACTGTCTGAAATGATTGACCGCACACACCGCCCCCGCATCAAGTTGCATTGATAATTGAGCCCACAAATTCATCTCTTAACCCCGAATCAACCCACAGGAGAACGCCATGGCAAAAGGTCAGCAAAACAGCGGCAAGATGGTCAAAAAACCAAAGAAAGACACCTCCCCACCTAAACCCGTCTCGCCAGATGCGGTGCGTCCCACCATCGTCACCCAAGTGCCGCTGCGGGGCAAGCTGAAAAACAAGTGATTTGATGGCTGACCCGCTTGAAGGCGTGACGCTGCAAGCCATCGTCACTGCGTTGTCAACGCATTACGGCTGGGATGAGCTGGGCCAGCGCATCCCCATTCGCTGCTTTCAAAGCGAGCCCAGCGTGGCTTCCAGCCTGAAGTTTTTGCGCAAAACACCCTGGGCGCGCGACAAGGTTGAAAGTCTGTACCTCTTCATGCTGCGAGACATCAAACGCGCCAGCCCGACGGTGCACAACTTTCCACCGCCACGGAATCCGGCCTCCAGTGCCTGATGAGCAGTCAGGCTTCGAAACAGTTCAGGCCGATGCGCATCTGCTGGTCCTGAACAAGCCGTCTGGCCTGCTGTCGGTGCCCGGCAAGGGGCCAGACAAACAGGACTGCCTCAGTTTGCGGGTACAAAAAATATACCCGGATGCCAGGGTCGTTCACAGGCTGGACATGGCGACATCCGGTTTGATGCTGATGGCCCGCGGGCCTGTCATGCAGGCGGCACTTTCCAAACTTTTTGAATCCCGAGCGATTCACAAACGCTATGTTGCCGTCGTTGATGGGCAGATGAATTCAGGCCCCGACTGGCAACTGGCAGACCTGCCGATTGCCCTGGACTGGCCTCACAGACCGCTTCGCATCATCCATGCCGACGGCAAACCCAGCCAGACCCGATGGCGAACACTTCACTATGACGCACATACCAACACCACCCGCATTGAACTCGACCCCCTCACAGGCCGCTCGCACCAGTTGCGGGTGCATTTGAAGGCGCTCGGCCACCCCATTTTGGGAGATGCCCTGTACGCGCCTGAACGTGTCGCAGTCATGGCCCCACGACTGCTGCTGCACGCCAGTGGGTTGCAATTCGCCCACCCGGCACAAGGCGACAATAGCGCTTTTCGCAGCCTTCCTTTGTTTTGATTTTCAGTCATACTTCGAACACCATGACACAACACCTTTTTATTCTCACCGGCGCGTCGCGCGGCATGGGACTGGCCATGGCGCGCCAGTTACTGCAGCCTGGCAACACCTTGCTGTGCATCTCGCGCAAAGCCAATGAAACCTTGACTCCGCTTGCCAAACTGGCAAGCAGCCATCTCTTGCAATGGACGCAAGACCTGGCCATGGGTGCGCCTACCAGCCTCAGGCTGGAGCAGTGGCTGCGTGAGCAAGACGGCGGCAAATCAGGCGCTCTGTTTGCCAGCGCCACGCTCATCAACAACGCTGGCGTGATTCCGCGCATTGGACCGCTCCGTGAAGCAGATGCCGACGACCTGAGTCACGCGCTGCGCGTGGGACTGGAGGCGCCAATGCAACTGACCAGCGCATTTTTGCGCGCCACGCAAGGCTGGCCGGGCCCGCGAAAGGTGCTGAACATCTCGTCAGGTTTGGGCCGTCGGGCGATGGCATCGCAAGCGGGCTACTGCGCCGCCAAAGCGGGTATGGATCACTTCACCCGCTGCGTGGCGCTTGAGGAAGCGCTCAAACCAAACGGCGCGAAAGTGTGCTCGCTGGCACCCGGCGTGATTGACACAGGCATGCAAGAGCAGCTGCGCGGTGCGGACAGCGACGCATTTCCCGACCGTTCAGGTTTTGTGAATCTGAAAACCAGCGGCTCGCTGGCGTCGCCAGAAGACGCGGCCAGCCGCATTTTGTCGTTTTTAGCGCGACCCGATTTTGGGGCCAATGCAGTGGCTGATGTGCGTGACTAAAACGGGTTAGCGTCAATCCAATAACAGGCGCTGATAAATGTCGTCTTTGGTACTCAGGCGCTGCTTTTTCATCAGCTCCAGCGCATCATCACTGATCACAGCGCCACCCAGCTCGTATTTTTGAATGGCGCGGTTGTTGTCGTCATACGCGTCAAACAGCTTGGCAAAGTGGGTGTCGGTAGCTTTGAGCGTACGCATTTTTTCCAGATGCTCAGGAAACTCGTGCGCCAGGTCGTGGTTCAACAAATCCATATCGGTCCTTTAGTCGTTTTTGTACACGACCAAAGCTTGCATCGGTTGACCGTCTGGCGCTGTCGGACAACACGCCAATCCTTATGACTCGGCCTGCACAATACCGCGCCACAAGTCCCAGGCACGTACCACCTGGGCTTCGGTCGTGGCGGCGGCCAGCGCCGCTTCTTCTTCGGTCAAAAAGTTGATCGGGCCCAGAGCTGCTGCCTGAATTTGCAGCTTGGCATTGACCTCTGCATAAATGGCGCGGTACACAACCACTTCGATCGACGGCCCGGTTGTTGTCGAGCCGTGGCCGCGCATCAGTACGCAGTTGCTGGTGCCCAGCGATTGCGCCAACGCTTTGCCCAGGTAGGTGTCCCGGATCAGCATATCGGTGTTACCCGCCGACTCTCGAATCTCAAACAGGGACGAACCGCTGCCCAAAAAACCACTCATGTGAAAAATCGGTCGCAAACGCTGGCCGGTAGCCCCAAAGGGAATCACGCTTTGCGAATGGCTGTGCACCACAGACATGACATCGGGCCGTGCCTTGTAGATTTCGCTGTGAATAAACCGCTCGAGGTAAGAGCGGTGTTCCGATGGTTCGGCCAGGTCGCCGTTCATGTCGAGGCACAAAATATCTTCGGCAGTCACCAGGCCCGGTGCGCGGTTGCGGGAGAGTAAAAAGTGCTCAGGCGACTTGTCGTGCCGCACACTGATGTGCCCAAAACCGTCAACCACACCCTGGTTGTACAAAATCCGGTTGGCCATCGCGAGTTTTTCAAGCAGCGCGGCATCCGCCTTTGGCGGCGCGGGGGTTTTGGGGGAAGTCGATGTCATGGGGGTCTCCTTGTTTTTGCAGCAAAACCTGTTGTTTTAATAAGTATACATATCGAGCCTGTTCATGGCGCGTGCTTCAAGGCTCGATCTTGACGCCCTTCCAGAAAGCGACGTGACCCTTGATCTCTTCAGCCTCGGGCTTGGGGTTGGGGTAGTACCACACCGCATCGGTGTTCATCTCGCCATTGACCAGCAACGAGTAGTAGCTGGCCTGGCCTTTCCAGGCACACATGGTGTGGTGATTGCTGAAGGTCACATAGTCGCGGTTGAGCGAACTTTCGGGAAAGTAGTGATTGCCTTCGATCACCACGGTGGTGTCGCTTTGCGCAATGACTACGCCGTTCCAAATAGCTTTCATGGGGAGTTTCCTGAGTTGCGGATCGTGTCAACTGTCATGCTACCCGCAAACTGCGGATAACTGATGGCGATGCATCGTTCGCGGGGGCTAGGTGCGGGTAACGAGTGCGGGCCAAAGCAGGCGTTATCACATGCGAGTGTGATGACCCTTTTAAACCAGGCTAATGGCCGGGCATGCCGCCCTGCGGATGGGTGGGGTCTATCCACAGCACGGTGTCGGGCTTTTCCACCGGTGCAATGTCCAGATTGACGGCGACAGCCTCGCCATCACTGCGGCACAGCACACACTCCAGCACTTCGGTGGCGCTGGCGTTGATTTCCTGGTGCGGCACATAGGGCGGCACGTAAATGAAGTCGCCTGGCCCGGCTTCTGCCGTGAACTCCAGATGCTCGCCCCATCGCATGCGGGCGCGGCCCTTGACGACGTAAATCACGCTTTCGAGGTGACCGTGATGGTGTGCACCGGTTTTGGCGTCGGCATGGATGGTGACCGTGCCTGCCCACAGCTTTTGCGCGCCCATGCGGGCAAAGTTCACAGCGGCCTTGCGGTCCATGCCAGGTGTTTGGGCCGTGTTGCCGTCAAGCTGGTCACCCTTGACCACGCGAACGCCGTCGTGCTTCCAGGCGGCTTCATGTGGATGGCTGTGCGAATGGTCATGCGGGTGGCTATGGTCGTTGCTCATGATGAGTCCTTAAGCGTAGCGTTGGCGCGCCAGCGCAGCACCCAGGCCCAGCGCGTGCAGCTTTTTGATGGCGATATCGCGGCTCATGGGGGCCAGGCCGCAATTGGTGCAGGGTATCAAGCGGGCTTTAGGGACATATTCAAGCGCCTTGCCAATCGTGTCTGCAATCTGCTCGGGCGTCTCAACCTCGTCGCTGGCCACGTCGATCACGCCGACCATCACGTCTTTGCCTTCAAGCAGCGCCATCAAATGTGGCGGCACATGCGAGTGGTAGCACTCCAGGCTGACCTGCTGGATGCTGCTTTTGGCCAGGGCAGGCAACACCTCTTCGTATTGCCGCCACTGATCGCCCAGTGTTTTCTTCCAGTCGTCATTGGCCTTGATACCGTAGCCATAGCAGATGTGAACGGCGGTTGTGCAGGTCAGGCCGCGCGCCGCCACTTCAAGCGCTTTGACGCCCCAGTCGGCGGCTTCTTTCATGTAGACATTGAAAGCCGGCTCATCAAACTGAATGATGTCCACCCCATCGGCCTGCAAGGCCAGGGCCTCTTGGTTGAGCAGCTCGGCAAAAGCCATCGCCATTTTGATTTTGTCGCCATAAAACTGGTCAGACACGGTGTCGACAATCGTCATCGGCCCGGGCAGCGTGAACTTGACTTTTTTGGCGGTATGGGCGCGCAGCAGTTGCGCTTCAGCCGCATGCACGCGGCCTTTTAATTTGAGCGTTGACACCACCTGGGGCACCATCGCGTCATAGCGGTTGTTGCGGATGCCCATTTTGACTTTGTGATCAAAATCAATGCCTTCAACCTGCTCTAAAAAGCCGTGCACAAAATGTTGGCGCGACTGCTCGCCATCACCAATCACGTCCAGGCCGGCATCTTCTTGCGCCTTGATCCACAGCAGTGTTGCGTCTGCCTTGGCTTGTTGGAGCTCTGCCCCTTCGGCCTTCCACTGCGGCCAGAGTTTGTTGGTTTCTGACAGCCAGGCGGGTTTGGGCAAGCTGCCTGCAATGGCGGTGGTGAAAAGTTTGCTGGTCATCTGCGTTTGTCTCGTTTTATTAAAAAATCAATTATAAAAATTCATGGGCCAGCAGTTCATATGAACGCCGCTGCGCCGTTGGGTCATGCGCCCAGGTAATCACCACCAGCTCGTCAACGCCGAGCGATTCAGCCAGCGCACGCAGCTTGGCAGCCACTTGCGGGCCGCTGCCCACCAGCGCGCTGGCCCGCAGTTGATGGGCCTGTACTTGCTCTGCAGCGCTGTAGGGCCGCGCAGCAACTTGTTCTGGCGAGGGCAACGAGCCAATCGCGCCACGGTTTCGGTCAATCTTCCAGCGCTCCCGGCTTGAAAAATGATGCCAGGCCTCGGCCTCGGTATCAGCGGCCAGCGCCCACACGCACAGCACGGCTTGCGGTGTCGGGTGCAGGGCACTGGGGCGATACAACTGGCGGTACAAGTCCAGGGCCTGATGAGCGCCCTGCCCGTCAGTGATGAAATAAGCAAACGCATACGGCAAGCCGAAATGCGCCGCCAATTGCGCTCCGTAGTCAGAGCTGCCCAGCATCCACAGCGTGGGGCTGGTCGGGCCGGTGGGGTTGGCGGTGACGCCGTGGCCGGGGTGGCCTTCAGGCAAATCAATGCCAGATACCCAGGCTTGCAATTCACGCACCTGAATCGGAAAGTCATCACTGGACTGCTGCGCGCTTTGCCGCAACAGCCGCGCCGTGCGCATGTCAGAGCCTGGCGCGCGCCCCACGCCGAGGTCGATCCGGCCAGGAGCCAGCGCTTCCAGCACCCGAAACTGCTCGGCTACCTTCAAGGGTGCATAGTGCGGCAACATCACACCTGCGCTGCCAATGCGGATACGGCTGGTGGTGGCGGCAATCGCGGCCATCAACACCTCAGGCGCAGAGCCGACGATGCTGGGGTGGCTGTGGTGCTCACTGACCCAAAAACGGTGAAAACCCAGCGTTTCAGCCTGTTGGGCCAAGGCCAGGGTTTGCCTGATGGCGGCGTCTTCAGTTCGGCCGGCAGCTGCGGCAGATTGGTCGAGAACAGATAGTTTGATGGGCATGACACGACTATAGCGACTGCAGTTCATGTGCGCCCGGCGCGCGCTCTGTTCCAATACAGGTCTTAGTTTTTACAAAAAGAAGTCCCGCATGGCACTCAAAGCCACCATTTACAAAGCCCAACTCGCCATTGCCGACATGGACCGGGGCGTCTACGCCGACCACAACGTCATCATTGCCCGCCATCCGTCAGAAGCCGACGAACGCATGATGATCCGCCTGCTGGCCTTTGCCCTGAACGTGCCCGCAGACGACAAAAACGGCAAGCTAGACTTTGCCAAAGACCTGTGGGATGTCGATGAAGCCGCGCTTTGGCACAAGGACTACACCGATCAGATCCTGCATTGGATCGACGTGGGCCAGCCGGACGACAAACGCCTGATGAAAGCCGCAGGCCGGGCCGAGCGCGTCACAGCGTACAGCTTTTCAAGCAGCACGGCTGTCTGGTGGAAAGGCATAGAAACCAAACTCACCAGAGCCAGCAACCTGGTGGTGTGGCAGATTGAAGCCGCGCAAAGCCAGGCACTGGCAAAGCTGGCTGAACGCAGCATGCAGCTGCAAGTGACGGTGCAAGACGGCACGGTGTGGATGAGCACCACGGCAGATTCAGTGGAGATCACGCCGAAGCGCTTGACGGCTGGCGGCTGACTTTTGAGTGCTATTTATAAAATAGCAACTATCCCTTGATTTCATTGGCTCACGGCCACTTTTTCTGAATATGGCCCATTTCGAGCTGTTTTCAGACCTTCAAAAGCATCAAGCGGCCGCCTGATCAGCTTCAATAACCGGCTGATGCGCCAGCGCCATCACCTGATGAGGCGGCAAGCCCTTGAGCCTGTGGTCGCTCCACACCTGCCGCCACCTGCGGCTGCCGGGCAGGCCGTGGCGCAGGCCCAGCATGTGGCGGGCGATGGCGCTCCAGGGCGTGCCGTGTTTGGCCTGCTCGCCCGCCATGTAGTCGCACATTTGCGCTTCAACGTCTTCACGCGTCAAGTTTGACGGCGCTGCACCGAAAAACGCTGCGTCCCAGGATGCGAGCAACCAAGGGTTGTGATACGCCTCGCGGCCCAGCATCACACCGTCCAACATCACGCCATGGATGGGCTGCAACAGCTCAGAAATTTGCGCATTGGTGGTGATGCCGCCGTTGATGGCGATGGTCAACTGCGGGAAATCCTGCTTCAGTTTGTGTACCAGCTCATAACGCAGCGGCGGTATTTCGCGGTTTTCTTTCGGGCTCAGGCCTTTGAGCCAGGCGCTGCGTGCATGCACGATGAAGGTGTTGCAGCCCGCCTGGCTCACCGCACCTACAAAGTCGCGCACAAACTGGTAGCTGTCAAATTTGTCGATGCCAATCCGGTGCTTGACTGTCACCGGTACGCTGACCACATCCACCATCGCCTTGACACAGTCGGCCACCAGTTGCGGTTCGGCCATCAGGCAGGCACCAAAAGCACCGCGCTGCACCCGCTCGCTGGGGCAGCCGCAGTTCAGGTTGATCTCGTCGTAACCCCACTGCTCACCGACTTTGGCGCAGTGCGCCAAGTCTGCTGGCTCGCTGCCGCCTAACTGCAGGGCAACCGGGTGCTCCTGTTCATTGAAACGCAAGTGGCGCGGCACATCGCCATGCACCAGCGCGCCAGTGGTCACCATCTCGGTGTAAAGCAGGGCATGACGGCTGAGCAGGCGGTGAAAGTAGCGGCAGTGCCTGTCGGTCCAATCCATCATGGGTGCGACGGACACGCGCCAGGGATTGGGGGCAGACGGTAAAGAGGACGATGACATCCAGGCATTTTCCCAGATACGAGAACGTCGGGATTGGGTCGCCCGCCGCCATCGTCTGACAGACACTGGCAGCCTCGGCTGATGGCAAACCGCGGCAGCCCATGCGTCAATGAATGACTTCACACCAAGAAAAGCAGCGCATGAAAAAATTTGCAATGACGCCAGGGATGTTGACCCTGAGTGGCACCTTCTACCCCACAGGTTACGTTTTCATCATGTTTCCGAACGCCATGATGGCAGAGCGGGCCGGGCTTGAAATAGCCAAAACAATGCTTGGCGACAGCGTCATGTTTCTGAATGCCGCAACCGTTCTGCGCGAACTCGGTAAGGTTGAAGGCGACTCTGACCTTGTTCTGCCGTCGGTGGGCACCGAAGGGGCCACCGTTCGCAAATATGTCGACTGGGCGCGCAAGGGGCATTGCGCATTGATGGTCAAGGTTGAGTCTGACGAGGATACCGAGTGGGTCATGCAGGCGGCCAGACAGGCAGCGTTTTCATATGGCAACCGCTACCACCTGCTGGCGATGCAAGACCTCGAATAGCTTTGGTCGGCGGTTGCGGTATTCGTTAACATGGTGCTGAACCGACTCAACACCTTGCCACAACACCACAAAGTCCGACCCATGATTGATCTTTATTACTGGCCCACGCCCAACGGGTGGAAGATTTCCATCATGCTGGAAGAGTGCGGCCTGCCGTACAACTTCATCCCCGTCAACATTGGCAAGGGCGAACAGTTTGCGCCTGATTTTTTAGCCATCAGCCCCAACAACCGCATGCCGGCAATTGTTGACCACGCCCCGGCGGGCGGCGGTGCGCCCATAGCCGTGTTTGAAAGCGGCGCGATTTTGCAGTACCTGGCTGAAAAAACCGGACGCTTCATGCCCAACGACCTGCGCGGCCGCTACCAGGTGCTGCAATGGCTGATGTGGCAAATGGGCGGCTTAGGGCCAATGGCGGGGCAGAACGGACACTTTTTGTTGTACGCGCCTGAAAAAATCGCCTACGCGATCGATCGTTATGGCAAGGAAGTAGACCGCCTGTATGGCGTGCTCAACACCCAGCTAGGCGCAAGCAACGCCTATGTGGCGGGCGCTGACTATTCCATCGCAGACATGGCGATCTTCCCGTGGGTGCGCACCCACAAGGCGCAGCAGGTGGACCTGGGCAAATTTGCGCATGTTGAGCGCTGGTACAACGCCCTGTTTGAAAGGCCTGCCGTCAAGCGCGGGCTTGACCTAGGCAAAGAGCTGCGCGCCCCGGCCATGACCGACGACGCACGCAAGGCCCTGTTTGGCCAGACGTCTGCCAGCGTTCAAGCAGGGGAACATCAAAAATGATTGATTTTTACTTTGATGTATCCAGCCCTTGGACCTATCTTGCGTTTCGCAACATTCAGCCCCTGGCCAAAGAGCTGAACGTGGCTATCCAATGGCGGCCGGTGCTGGTGGGCGGCATTTTCAACACGGTTAACCAGCGCATGTATGCCTCGCGTGAAGACAGCCAGTCACCGCGCAACCGCTATGTACTCAAAGACCTGCAAGACTGCGCACGGCAGACGGGCATCAAGATTGTTTTTCCGCCCAAGGTGTTTCCGGTCAACAGCGTCAAGGCCATGCGTGGCTGCATCTGGCTCGCTGGTAGCGATGCCTTCAAAGACTGTTTGCTGCCCTTCATTGAAGCCACCTTCGCCGCCTACTTCACCCACCAGGAAGACGTCTCGCAAGACGAGGTGCTGGCCAGCCTTTGCAGGCAAACAGGCATCGATGCACCAGCGTTCGCGGCAGGTATTGCGCAGGCCGACATCAAAGATGCGCTAAAAGCCAACACCGATGAAGCCATCGCGCGCGGCGCTTTTGGGGTGCCCACTTTTTTTGTCGGCGACGACATGTACTTTGGCAACGACAGGCTGGACCTGCTTCGCCTGGCCGTTTTAAAAGCCCACGCTGCAAACTAAAGCTCTTTGAGCTTGGCAGGCTTACACCAGACCACGTACCCGTGGCTTCAACTTCAGGTTAAGCTGCCATTTTTTATTCCATCAGGTGCCCACCATGCCACTTCAAACTGCCCAGGACTTTGACCAGGAACTGCTGATTTTGTTTGACGCCTACGTGCACGGCACGCTTGACCGGCGCGGCTTTTTGGACCGGGCGCAAAAGTTTGCCGTGGGCGGCATGACGGCAGCCGGTCTGCTGACCGCCCTGAGCCCGGACTTTGCGCGCGCGCAGGTGGTGCCCAAGGACGATGCCCGTATCAAAACCGAGATGCTCGACTACGCGTCGCCCAACGGCAGCGGCACTGTCAAGGGTTATCTGGCCAAGCCCGCCAACATGAATGGCAAGCTGCCGGTGGTGCTGGTGGTGCACGAAAACCGGGGCCTGAACCCGCACATTGAAGACATCACCCGCCGCCTGGCGCTGGACAACTTTGTCGCCTTTGCACCCGACGCACTGACCCCACTGGGCGGCTACCCTGGCGACGAAGACAAGGCGCGCGAGCAGTTCGCCAAGCTGGACCCAAAGAAAACAGCAGAAGACTTTGTGGCAGCCAGCGCCTTTTTAAAGGCCCGGCCTGAATCAAACGGCAAGCTGGGCGCGGTAGGGTTTTGCTTTGGCGGGGGCGTGGTGCACATGCTGTCTACCCGCCTGCCCGATCTGACTGCCGGCGTGCCGTTTTACGGCAACCACCCAGCAGCCGGTGATGCGGTCAAGGTCAAAGCGCCGCTGCTGATTCATTTTGCAGGCATTGACGATCGCATCAACGCCGCCTGGCCAGCTTATGAAGCGGCCCTGAAAGCCGCCAACGCCAACTACACAGCCCACATTTACGCAGGTACCCAGCACGGCTTTAACAACGACACCACGCCCCGGTTTGATGCCGCGGCTGCCAAGCTGGCCTGGGGCCGCACGCTGGAATTTTTCAACAAATATCTGCGGGCTTGATGGGCGGGCTTGATGGCTTGCCTAGCCACCCGCACGTTTGACCACATAGCTTTGTTTTTGCAGGGCCGCCATGACGGTTGCCACATGGTCGCCCTGCACCTCCACCACGCCATCTTTGACTGTACCGCCCGAGCCGCAAGCATTGCGCAGTTGCTTGGCCAGCGCGGCCAGCCCGCCAGCGTCCAGCGGCAAACCCTTGACGATCGTCACGCTTTTGCCGCCCCGGCCTTTGGTCTGCAAGCTGACCCGCACCACGCCGTCTGTTTTACTTAAGTGTTGTGCTTGTGCCTGCGCTTTGCAGCTGCAGCTGGCCACCGGTTGACGGCAGTCGGGGCACATGCGGCCCGCATCGGTTGAATAAACCAGGCCGCCCAGATTTGCCAAACCGCTCAAGCCACCAGTTGTTTGCTTATTTTTCATCAGATTTCACCAGCCATTCGGGTTGTGTATTCTGACTCAAGCAAAATCAGCGCACATGACTGAACACCTGCACACCCCCGACAAAGAACAAATCAACCTGCTCGACGCCTTCGACCGCCTGGATTTGCCGCAAATACAGATGGTGACCAGCGCCGAGCAGGCTCATGCGGCGCTGCAAGCCTTGCAGGGTGAAACCGTGCTCGGTTTTGACACTGAATCCAAACCCACCTTTGCCAAAAACGAAGCCTCGACCGGCCCGCACATTGTGCAACTGTCCACATTGCACAAGGCTTGGATTTTTCAGCTCGAAGATGCTCAATGCCGCCGCGCTGTGGGCGAGTTGCTGGAGGCGCCCCACATCATCAAAGCCGGTTTTGGCCTGGGCGACGACAAAAAACGCATCACCTACAAGCTGGGGGTGGACCTGCAAGGCGTGCTGGACCTGAACGCCGTTTTCAGGGAAAAAGGCTACCGCAAAGACATGGGCGTGCGCGGCGCGGTGGCGGTGCTGTTCAACAAACGCTTCATCAAGTCCAAAAAAGCCAGCACATCCAACTGGGCCAACAGCCACCTGACCGAAGCACAAATCATCTACGCCGCCAACGATGCGTATGCTGCGATGCGGGTGTATGCGGCGCTGGGGCTGTGATCTTTGGAGTTTTTGTCTGTTCAGGCCTGTTTGTGACCGTTTTAGGTATTTTTTAGGGCTCTACCCCAATGGATATATAGGCCAGCAGCTATCTTTAGAATAGCATTCTGACATCAGCAAAAGACAATTGCTAGCAAGGCCGGGTCGTCCATCCCATTGAGCAGCGCATGCGAGCTGATGCGGTAGGCGGTAAAAGTTACCCAATCGATCAACACCGCAGACGTCATATCCAAAGCATCCTTAAGGCTTTGCAGTGGAAGCCTTTCGGTCAGCCATCACCTTCTGCGCGCTTGGCCGTTCGGCAATCATCTTGACGTAGGCCTTGTAGTCAACGCCGCCGGCCAGCAGCAAGTCTTCGCCATAAACCGCCTTGCACGCCATGCCCACCAGAGGCAGGCTGGCAAAGGCGGCGCAGTCGGCCTGGGTGAAGCTGTCACCTGCCGCATAGGGTGCAAACTTGATAAGGGACTTGAGCGCAGCGATGTTTTTTTCAAGCTGCTTTCGCACGCGCTCCTGCGTGCTCTCGCTCACCGTACCGCCAAAAAACGCCTGGGGGTAAAGCTGGCGTGCGACCAGCTCCACGTGCAGGTCAATATAGGTCGTCAGCTCACGCACCTTGGCGGCGGCAAAGGGGTCTGCGGGCAGCAGCGCCGGCGTGGGGTAGGCGGCATCGAGGTAGTCAACAATCGCCTGGCTCTCGCACAGCGTGCCATGCGGCGTGGTGATGAAAGGGATTTTGCCCAGCGGGGACGCCGCCATGCCTGATGCGTCCACACTTTTGGGATGCACGTAGGCTTCGGCGAACGGCAGGTTTTTTTCAAGCAGGGCCAGTTTGACCTTGTTGTAGTAATTTGAAACCGGAAAGCCGTGCAATGTGATCATGAAAAACAGTCCGCAAGTGATGAATGAGCCGAGTTTATGCGCATCTCGCACGGCCAGCCTGCCATCTCAGAGACAGGCAAAGCCGTCGCTAAAGCGCCTTCCCCAACCGCCCTACCCCCTCCAGAATCTTGTCCACACCCGCCGTTGCAAAACTGAGCCTGAAAGTGGCCACATCTGGATGGGCCGCATAAAACGGTGCGCCGGGTACAAAGGCGACGCCTTGTTCAATCGCACGTTTGGCAAACTCGCCTGCGTCTTTCACCTTGCCGCCCTTGCCCGTCAGGCGTGCCCAAAAGAACAAGCCGCCTTGCGGCTGGGTGAACTCCACCGCCTCGCCCAACTCGCGCGTCAGGGCTTCACCCATGGCTTTGGCACGTTCGGCGTAGGTTTGGCGCACGTTGGCCAGAGTGGCGGGCATGCGGCCGGCTTTGAGGTATTGCGCAGCGGTGGCCTGGGCGAAGGTGCTGGTGTGGGCGTCGCTGAACTGCTTGCACATGGTGGCTTTGGCCAGCAGCTCGGGCTGGGCCGCCATCCAGCCGACGCGCAAGCCGGGGGACAGCACTTTTGACAGTGAACCGCAGTAGGCGATCAAGTCGCGGCTACCGGGCACGCCGCTGCTGAGCGCAAGCAAGGACGGCGGCGGTGGCTCATTGAAATACAAGTCGCCATAGGGGTCGTCCTCAACCATCAGCGTGTTGTATTTGACGGCCATCTCCAGCACCTTTTTGCGGCGCTCCAGACTCAGCAATGCGCCGCTGGGGTTGCCGAAGGTGGGGATCAGATACACAAATTTGGGTTTGTGCTCGGCGATCAGTTTTTCAAGCTCGTCGGTTTTGACGCCATGGCCGTCGCACGGCGCGCTGATGAGTTCAGCCCCGTAAAGCCTAAAGCACTGGATGGTCGCTAAAAACGTCGGGCCTTCCACAATGACTTTGTCACCCGGCGAAATCATGGTTTTTCCCAACAAGTCGAGCGCCTGCTGGCTGCCAGTGGTGACGATCAGTTCATTGGCAGTCAATGTCACGCCCTTGGTGCCCATGAAGCTGGCCAGCTGGTCGCGCAGCGGCCCAAAGCCTTCGGTGGCGCCGTACTGCAGCGCAGCGCCCGGATCTTCAGCCAGAGCTTTACCGGAGGCCTCTTGGATGCCCTCCACATCAAACATGGCGGGGTCAGGAAAGCCGCCTGCAAAGCTGATGATGCCGGGCTTGCCCAGCAGTTTGAACAGCTCGCGGATGGCTGAGGTTTCGACGTTGTTCAGTCGGGTGGCGAATTGAAGAGACATGTAAAAATGGCTTGATGAAAAAAGAAAATATTGCGCCGTTTTTTGCGACCTTGAAGGCAGCCAATCCACAGCCTGTGACTGAACTTGAATATACCAGCGTGTTTGAATTGCTCACCGCTGTGCTGTTGTCGGCGCAGGCCACAGACGTCAGCGTGAACAAGGCCACCCGCAGGCTGTTTGCGGTAGCCAACACACCGCAAGCCATATTGGACTTGGGACTGGCGCAACTTGAAGCGCACATCAAGACGATTGGCCTTTTTCACAGCAAGGCCAAACACCTGCTGCAAACTTGCCAGATGCTGGTTGAGCAGCATGGCGGCGTGGTGCCGCGCTCGCGTGAGGCGCTCGAAGCGCTGCCGGGCGTGGGCCGCAAGACCGCCAATGTGGTGCTGAACTCTGCCTTTGGCGAGGCCACCATGGCGGTCGATACACACATCTTTCGCATGGGCAATCGCACCGGGCTGGCACCCGGCAAAACGCCGCTTGAAGTTGAACTGAAGATGCTCAAACGCATACCGCCTGAATACCTGGTGGATGCGCATCACTGGCTGATCTTGCATGGCCGCTATGTGTGTGTGGCGCGCACACCTCGATGCTGGGAATGTGCGGTCAGCAGCTGCTGCAGCTTCAAACCGAAAACTGAGGCGCCCTGAAAACGCTCCTTTTTCAGGAGCTTGTGGCCCAAGTATTCATTGGCCTGGAAGCACTTTTGATGCGCCAAAAGCGCGACATACAGGCCTCAAAGCAGCTCAAGGTGCCTGAAGGGGCAAAACCGCGGCCGCAGCCGCTGGCGGCTTGGCCACACCCAGCAACCGGGCCAGCGTGGGCGCCATACTGGCCATGTCAACCGGCGTCTGGACAGGGCCTGGCTTGTACCAGCTAGGTGCGTAGACCAGCAGCGGCACCTGGGTGTCGTAGGCATAAGGTGAGCCGTGTGTGGCGACCGATGACGTCGATGCAAACATCCAGTTCGGCTTGAGCGCGTATTGCACATCGCCCGACACATCAGGGTGCCAGGCCTTGCGCAGGGCACTGAACAGCGGCGCACTGGGGGGCGAATCTGCCAGCAACTCTGCCCGCGTGTAAGCAGCGGCCATCGCGGGCTCGGCCAGCAGCAGCGATTTGGCCTCTTGCGCCACCAGCACCGGGTCAAGCTTGGCCTGGGCCATCCGCTTTTTGTCCAGCAACAAAGACGAACCTGAAAAACCCATCGCCCATTTGCCACTTTCAAGGGGGCCGAAGCGTTTTTCAAGCCCCGCATTGAGGCGCCCCAGCAATTGGCCAGCATTCAAGCGACCTGAAGGCAAACCCTGTGCCGCCGTTACCTCAGGCACTGGCATAAAACCGTGGTCAGCCGTCAGCACGACCGCATAGTTGCCTCGGCCGAGGCCCGAGTCCAGGTCGGCAAAAAAGCGCTCAAGCTGCCTGTCGAGTTGCAAGAGATGGTCATGCGACAGACGGGACTCAGCGCTGAAGTCATGGTTGACATAGTCGTGACTGGAGAGGCTGACGGACAAAATATCAGTCACCCCGCGCTGGCCCAGTTGCTCCCCTGCCATGGCCGCGCGCGCAAATCCAAGGGTCAGCGCATCCCCGAACGGGCTGCGCATGACGGCGTTGTAAAAACTGGGGCCCGGTTTGTCGTCGGCTGCCGCGCCCATCATCATGGGCAGTTTGCCGCCCGCTGGGCCAAACCAGGGCTGGCTGTCGGGCAGCGACCGGGCATAAGCGGCTTCGGGCAACAGCGCCTGCCATTGCGTCTTGAAATAGCGGTCAGCCGGCTTGGCTGCGTTGTAAGCCGTGACCCACGACGGGTGCTGAGCCATGTAGTGGGTGCTGGACGCGAAGCCGCCGCTCTCGGCCATGTACATGTAGGCCGTGCCGCTTTTTCCCGCCGGCAAAATCGCGCCCCGGTCTTTGCCAGAAATGGCAATCACTTTTGACGCTGGGCTGACAGCGCGCAGCATGTCACCCACGGTTTGCACGCGCAGGTTTTTGGGACTGGTGCCATCAAAGGCGTTGGTTTTGTGGCCGATGTAAGTGGCGCTTGGGTCTTCGGTGTTGTAAACCGGCGCACCTGTTTCAGGGTTGCGCCATTCATTGCCAATGATGCCGGTACGGTCAGGGTACGCACCTGTCAGCATGACAGCATGACCGGCAGCCGTGACGGTGAAGGCATGGCTGTAGTTGGCATTGGCAAACCAGGTGCCGCGGTCTAAAAAGCGGGCAAAACCATCGGGTGCGAGCTGGTCCCGGTAAGCCATGATTTGCCGTTGCGGCAAACCATCGACCACCATGAACACCAGCAGCTTGGGGGGCGCCCTTGACGTGATCGGCGTGATCGGCGTGACGGATGTCACGCAACTGGCCAGCAACAAAGCGGCTGAAGCGACAAGGCAGGTGCGTAGCAGCGTGATTATTTTCATTGACGAGGATTTTTAATGCTGTTCATTCAAAAGCTGTTCACCCTGGAATCGATTGGCCTACAGCATGATTCGACAGCTGGAAACCGTCAATTGACGGCTCAATCAGCGCAAACGTCGGTCTTTTTGATCACCGGACCCCATTTGAGAGTTTCATCCACAAGATGGGTTTTCAAGCCAGCAGCACAGATTTTATCAAGTGGATGAACATCAGAGCTCAAGTCCGTCAGGCGCTGCAAGACCCGCGGGTCTTGCATGGCGACACGCAGTGCGGCGTTCAGCTTTTCCAGGACGTGTGCAGGCGTCCCCATGGGCGCATACATGCCCATCCATCGCCGTAAAGAGTGAAAACACCACTCTCGCGGGCTTTCAGTGCCGATTCAATGCCTGCCTTTCAAGCCGCTGCATCCAGCAGGCGGCCAACTTTCTTGCACTGGGCCATACCCCACATTGCATCAATGGCGCGTGTCATTTCAGGCGGCGTCGCGCCGTGGCTGAAAGCGGCCAGCCGCTGCGCCTTGGCGGTGATCTCTTCGCGGCTCAGGGTATTGCCAGGGTCGCCCTTGGGCTCGTCCACCCGGCCCTGCAACACGCGGCCGTCAGTGGTCGTCACGGTGACCTTGCCAATCCAGCGGCGCGGGTAAGCGGCGTCAACCTCGGCATCCAGAACCATCTCGACACGCGCACACAAAGCCTTGGTGGCTTCGGCATTGAAGTGCTGGTCAAACTCGACCAGCCCGGCATGGCCAAAGCGCGCCACCAGACTCAGCACTGTTCCCATTGAAAATTTGCTTTGGTGCACGGCAGCAGGGTTCACCACCGGCCCCAGCACATCAATCGCGGCCTGATGTACGTGAGTGACCACGCGCGCCAGGTCTTGCGCCTGCAAGTGGTGGGCCTGCATGACCTGCAGCAAGGCGTCTGCCGCAGGATGGGTGTGGCGGCATGAAGCGTGAAACTTGAACGAGGTTTCAATGGTGGCCCAGCGCGTGCCCAAGCCATCGGTCAGCCTCGACGGGTCGGCATCGCTGGACATGCCAGCGGCCATGCCTTGCGGGCCTTCAAGTATTTGCGCCGCGCCGGTAAAACCATCACGCGCCAGGCAGGCCGACATCAAACCCGCAGCCACCGCGTGCGCAGCATGCAGCTGCTTTGAATCTGCAGCCGTGCGCAAGAACTCCCACAGCCCCGCCGACTGCGTGCCAGCCGAGCCCAGCGCGTGCTGCATTTGCGCCGCGTTCAGCCCCAGCAAGCTGCCCACGGCGGCGGCGGCGGCCAGCGTACCTGCCGTGCCAGTGGTGTGAAACACCTTGTAGTGCGACCGACCCAAAAACTCTCCCACCCGAATGCCCACCTCATAGCCCGCCACCGCCGCCGTGAGCAGCTGCTGGCCGCTGCTACCCAGCGTTTGCGCCATCGCCAGCGCCGCCGGAAACACCGCCGTGGCTGGGTGAAACACGGAGCCGTTGTGCACGTCATCCTGCTCGGCGACATGCGAAGCGGCGGCATTGGCCATGGCGGCAAAGTAGGCACTGCTGCTGCTGCGGTTGATGAGCACTTCACACGCGCCGACCGACGGCCCCATGCTGGCGACAAAGCGGGCGATGCTTTCAACCGGTCGTGCACCCTTGCCCGCCAGCGCAGAGCCAAACCAGTCGACCAGCAGGTCTTCGGTTCTGCGGATGACCGGTGTCGGGATGGCATCGAAGCGCAGGGCTGCGGCAAAGGCTGCGAGTTGTGCGGTAGGACTGGTTTGCATGGTTGGTGGTTGGTGGTTGGTGGTTGATGGATAAACGTTAAATGGCACCGGCCTGCTGCAACGCAGCAATGTCTGCCTCGCCCTGCCCCAGCTCACGCAAAATGGCCTGGGTGTGCTGGCCGACAGCCGGAACCGCGTCCATGCGGTAGTCAAAGCTGCTGATGCGACCCGGCGGCAGCAGCGCCGCAATGCTGCCTGCGGGCGTTGCCACCGTGCGCCAGCGCTCACGCGCCTGCAGTTGCGGATGCGCCCAGACGCCGGCCATCGTGTTCATGCGGGCGTTGGCAATTTGCGCTTCATCGAGCTTGGCCAGCACCTGCGCGGTGCTCAGGCGGGCAAAGGTGTTCAAAATAATGGCCTCCAGAGCGTCGCGGTTGGCATTTCGCCGCGCATTGCTGTCAAAGCGCGGGTCTTTGGCCAGCGCAGGTTGCGCCAACACGACACCGCAAAACAGCTGCCACTCGCGTTCATTTTGCAGGCCCAACATCACGGTGCCACCATCACCTGCGGCAAACGGGCCATAGGGGTAAATGGTGGCATGGGCCGCTGCACTGCGCGGCGGCGGCGCAGCGCCTTGATAGGCGTAGTACAGGGGGTAGCCCATCCACTCGGTCAAGGCTTCGAGCATGGAGATGTCAATGTGCGAGCCCTTGCCGGTACCGCCGCGTTTGTCGCGCTGCATCAGCGCCGCCAAAATGCTGCTGTACGCATACATACCGGCGGCAATGTCAGCAATCGAGTTGCCAGCCTTGCTAGGGTCTGCTTCGGTGCCCGTCACCGACAAGAATCCGGCTTCGCTTTGGATCAACAGGTCATAGGCTTTTTTATCGCGGTAAGGACCGTTGTCACCATAGCCAGAAATATCGCAAACAATCAGCTCCGGATGCGCGGCATTCAGGTCGGCAAAACCCAAGCCCATGCGCGCAGCTGCGCCAGGCGCCAGGTTTTGCACCAGCACATCAGCGCCGCCTATCAACTGCTTGAGCACAGCCAGAGCGGCGGGCTGCTTCAGGTCCAGCGTCAGGCTTTCTTTGGAACGGTTGACCCAGACAAAGTGTGATGCCATGCCGTCCACACGCGTGTCATAAGCGCGTGCAAAGTCGCCAACGCCGGGGCGCTCGATCTTGATGACGCGCGCGCCTAGGTCAGCCAGTTGGCGGGTGCAAAAAGGAGCAGCAATCGCGTGCTCCAAAGAGACGACGGTGATGCCGTCCAGCGGCCTTGTTTGTGGGCTCATCAAAATGACCTCGGCAGCCCAAGCAAATGCTCGGCCACATGGCAATAAATCAGGGTGTTGTAACCAGGCGCACCTGCTTCAGGATTGCGCCATTGATTTCCGGTGATGCTGGTGCGTTCAGGGTACGCACCTGTCAGCAAAACGGAGGTGAGTGCGGCCAGGCAAAGCCCAACTAAACAGCGGGGACGCGGGGAGACCACAAACTTCATGCGCAAAGTCAATCAGAGCACAGTGCCGGGATGGCGCCGAAAACATTATTTTCAGGCATCCGCCTTGACCTTGGCCTGCTGGGCCACCAGCGCCCACTTTTGCTGCTCGGTCTTGATGAATGCGGCAAACTTTTCCGTGCTGCCGCCGCCGTCTTCTGCGCCATACTGCTCCATTTTTTCCTGGACATCAGGCATGGCCAGCACCTTGTTGATGTCTTCATTCATGCGCTGCACCATGGCCGGCGGCATTTTGGACGGGCCCATCAGGCCATACCATACGGTGGCCTCAAAACCAGCAAAGCCTGACTCGTCCATGGTAGGCACCGTTGGGTGCCCCTTGGCACGCTTGAGGCGGGTTTGGGCCAATGCAATGGCTTTGCCGCTTTTGACATGCGGCGTGGCCGATGTCATGGTTTCAAAGCAGTAGTTGACCTGGCCGCCAATCAAGTCCACCAGCGCCGGGCCAGAGCCACGGTATGGAATGTGTAGCGCAAAAATCTTGGCCTGGAGTTTGAACATTTCCAGCGCAAAGTGCTGGGCCGAACCGCCACCGGCTGACGCAAAACTGATTTGACCCGGCTTGGCCTTGCACAGCGCCACCAGGTCTTTGACGGTTTTAGCGGGCTGGTCCACGTTGCAGATCAGCATGTTGGGCGTGATGCCCACCATGCTGATGGGCGCAAAGTCTCGCTCGGCGTTGTAGCCCAGCTTGATGCCCAACGCGGGGGCCAAGGCATGGCTGTTGATGTGCGCCATCAGCAGCGTGTTCCCGTCACCGGGCTGCTTGGCCACGAAGTCAGCCGCGATCACGCCGGCTGCACCGGCTTTGTTTTCAATGATGACCGAGGTGTTCCACATCACGGCCAGTTTTTGAGCCACCACACGGGCCAGCGCGTCGGTACCACCCCCCGGCGGGAAACCCACAATGATGCGCACCGGGCCAGCAGGCAGGATTTGTGCCCTGAGCATGGGTGAGGCCACGGTGGCTGCTGTGGCGACCAGGCCCGTCACGAGTGTTCTGCGCTGCATGTTTTGTCTCCGGTATTTTTAAGTGTTCAGGCGGCTTTGCGTTCAAGCACAGTCGCCGCATGGCTCGAAAAGTAATCCATCGCCGCCTGCACGCCCGAGCCCGCCAGCTTGACGCCTGCCAGCTTCAAACCCATTTCGCAACCGGCCAAGGCAGCCATCAGCGTCAGGTCATTGCAGTCACCCAAATGACCAATGCGGAACATCTTGCCTTTGACCTTGCCCAAGCCTGTGCCCAACGAGCAATCAAAGCGCTCATAAATGATTTTGCGCACCGCATCGGCGTCCACCCCTTCAGGCATCATCACGCCCGTGAGCACGGGCGAATACACCGCCGGGTCAGCACACTGGATCTGCAGGCCCCAGGCTTTGACGGCGGAGCGCACGCCTTCGGCCCAGCGCTGATGGCGGGCAAACACGGCGTCAAGCCCGTGTTCCAGCAGCATGTCACAGGCCTCACTTAAGGCATACAGCAAATTGGTGTTGGGGGTGGACGGCCAGTAGCCGGTTTTGTTCATCTCGATGATCTCGTCCCAGGCCCAGAAGGATTTGGGCAGCGTGGCTTTCTTGCTGGCTTCAATGGCTTTGGCAGACACCGCATTAAAGCTGATGCCCGGCGGCAGCATCAGGCCTTTTTGCGAGCCGCTGATGGTCACGTCAACGCCCCAGGCATCGTGGCAATAGTCGGCCGATGCCAGGCCTGAGATCGTGTCAACCAGCAGGAGCGCTGGGTGTTTGGCCGCATCGATCGCCTTACGTACTGCGGCGATGTTGCTGGTCACGCCGGTGGAGGTCTCGTTATGCACCACGCAGACGGCGCGAATGGCGTGGGCCGTGTCAGCCTTCAGACGCTCTTCAATCAGATGGGCCTGCACGCCATGGCGCCACACCTCGCTGCCTGGATGGCTCATCACTTCAGCCTTCAGGCCCAAACGGGTGGCGAGCTTTTGCCACAGCCAGGCAAAGTGGCCGGTCTCGTACATCAGCACATGGTCGCCAGCACTCAGCGTATTGACGAGTGCCGCCTCCCACGCGCCCGTGCCGGATGCCGGGTAAATGATGACGGGCTGGGTGGTTTTGAAGATTTTTTTAACGTCCGCCAACACCTTCAAACCCAGGGCCGCAAACTCGGGGCCCCGGTGGTCGATGGTGGGGTAACTCATGGCCCGCAAAACGCGGTCTGGCACCGGTGAAGGGCCGGGGATTTGCAAAAAATGGCGGCCTGTGGGGTGAAAGTCAAGCGTCAACATACCAATCTCTCCATGAAGTTATCGCTATTTTTTGCATACAAAAGTTATTTGTCAATACTTTTAAGGATTATTTACTTCTAAAAAAGTTATTTGACAGTCATTTAATTTGCATACAAAATTTAAACATGACAGCTGACATCATCGCCATCCCCAGAGCCGCCCTGCATGAACAAGTGGCCCACCGCCTGCGCCAGATGCTGGTGGAGAACCGTATCCCGCCCGGTGCCAAGCTGAACGAGCGGGAGTTGAGCGAGGTGCTGAATGTGTCGCGCACCCCCCTGCGCGAAGCCATCAAAATGCTGGCGGCTGAAGGCCTTGTTGAGCTGCTGCCCAACCGGGGCGCCATTGCCGTGCAACTGACAGAGCAGGATGTGCGCAATACCTTTGAGGTGATGGCCGGGCTGGAGGCGCAGTCGGGCGAACTGGCAGCCCAGCGCATCACAGATGGCGAGCTGGCCGAGATCAAAGCCATGCACTACGAAATGCTGGCGGCCTACACTCGGCAGGACTTGCCGGCTTATTACCGCTTGAACGCCGCGATTCACAACGCCATCAACATGGCAGCCAAAAACCCAGTGCTCACGCTGACGTACAGCCAAGTCAATGCACGCTTGCAGGCGCTGCGCTTCAGATCAAACCAGGACGGTGAAAAGTGGAAGGCGGCCGTCAAAGAACACGAGCAGATGATCAGCGCGCTGACGGCCAGAGATGCGGTCGCCATGCGCGCCGTGCTGATGAGCCACTTGATCAACAAGCGTGACGTCGTGATTGACCAGTTGCGCGCCATAACAACGACAGCCACGACAGCAGCGACAAGCATCGCGAATCTAAAAGCATGAACGCCCCCCTGCCCTTGAAGATCATTGGCAGCAGTGCCAACGCCTACGACGATGTGGCGCGAACCAGCAACGAGGTCGCCGGCCAGCTGGCCAAACATCTGGCGTCACAAACGCAAGGCGAGGTCCTGTTCTCAAGCGCAGACAAAGGCCGCTACGCCACCGATGCGTCGATCTACCAAGTCATGCCGGTCGGCGTGTTTGTGCCGCGCACGACTGAAGACGTCAAAACAGCCCTGGACGTTTGCCGCGACCTGAACGTGCCCATCATCGCGCGCGGCGGCGGCACCAGCCAGTGTGGGCAAACCGTTGGCGCGGGCCTGGTCATCGACCACAGCAAGCACTTGCGCAATATTTTGAATCTGGCGGTTGACGAGCGCACAGCCGTCGTCGAACCCGGCATCGTGCTGGACCACCTGAACGCAGCGCTGAAAAAACACGGTCTGTGGTACCCGGTGGATGTGTCCACCAGCGCGCAGGCCACGCTGGGCGGCATGGCAGGCAACAACTCTTGCGGCAGCCGCAGCATTGCCTACGGCAACATGGTGCACAACGTGCTGGGGGCCAGTGTGTGGCGCTCTGACGGCGAACTGCTGGATCTGGGGCGCTATGAAAATGCGAGCGGACCCGCGCGCGCTCTGGGCGACTACGTGAAAACACTGTCGGATGAACTGAGACCAGAACTGCAAGCGCATTGGCCCAAAGTGTTGCGCCGCGTGGCCGGCTACAACCTGGACATCTTCAACAACCAGAACGAAAAGCCGTACACACAAGATGGCTCAGTGAACCTGGCGCACCTGCTGGTCGGCAGCGAAGGCACGCTGGGTTTGACGAAATCACTCAGTTTGAAATTAAGCGAGTTGCCGCGTACCAAGGTATTGGGCGTGGTGAACTTTCCGACCTTTCACAAGGCGATGGACTCAGCGCAGCACATCGTGAAGTTAGGAAAAGCGAACGGACTCAGCGACGCGTCTGGGGCCATGCTCACCGCTGTTGAGCTGGTCGACCGCACCATGATCGAGCTGTCCCTGCAAAACCCGGCGTTTGCGACGACGGTGCGCACGGCGCTGATTGGCAAACCTGACGCGATTTTGCTGGTCGAATTTTCAGGTTCATCCAAAGCAGATTTAACACCAAAAATCAAACAGCTGGTGGAGCTGATGGGCGACCTTGGCTTGCCCGGTTCGGTGGTTGAAATGATTGACGACGCGCCGCAAAAAAACCTGTGGGAAGTGCGCAAGGCCGGTCTGAACATCATGATGAGCCTCAAAGGCGACGGCAAACCGGTCAGCTTTATTGAAGACTGCGCGGTGCCACTGGAGCACCTGGCCGACTACACGGACGGGCTGACCGAGGTGTTCAAAAAATACGGCAGCAAAGGCACCTGGTACGCGCACGCCTCGGTCGGTACGCTGCATGTTCGTCCCATTTTGGACATGCGCCAGGGCGGGGTCCATGGGGGCGCCGCCAAGATGCGGGCGATTGCTGAAGAAGCATCCGCGTTGGTACGCAAATACAAGGGCGCCTACAGCGGCGAGCATGGTGACGGCCTGTGCCGGGGCGAATGGATCAAATGGCAGTTTGGCCCAAAGATCAACGAGGCCTTTGGCAAGATCAAAAACCACCTCGACCCAATCAACCTGCTCAGCCCACAGCGCATCGTCAACCCACCACGCATGGACGACACGCAGCTGATGCGCTTTGGGCCCCACTACAAAGTCATCCCGATCACGACCGCGCTCGACTGGAGCGCGTGGAACGTGCAAAACGACCCAGTGACTGAACAAACCAGCGCCCCCGGCACCGGCGGCGACGCGGCGCAGGGCTTTGCCAAAGCGGTGGAGATGTGCAACAACAACGGCCACTGCCGCAAGTTTGACGCGGGCACCATGTGCCCCAGCTACCGGGTGACGCGGGATGAAAAGGACTCGACACGCGGACGCGCCAATACGCTGCGGCTGGCGTTGTCAGGGCAATTGGCCGGCGGCGTTGACGAAGCCGATGAATCTGTCAGGGACGCGCTGGACCTGTGCGTCGGCTGCAAAGGTTGCAAGCGCGACTGCCCCACAGGGGTGGACATGGCCAAAATGAAGGTCGAGTTTTTGCACCATTACAAAGCAAAGCACGGCTACACATTCAAAGACAAGCTGGTGGCCTGCCTGCCCGACTACGCGCCTTTGGCCAGCCGCTTTGCACCGCTGCTGAATTTGCGCGACAAAATTCCAGGCCTGGCCGCTTTGAGCGAAAAATGGCTGGGTTTGTCCAGCAAACGCACCTTGCCGCAGTGGCAAACCAAGACGTTTTTCAACGCCGGCATCAAAACCGCCAGCCGCGAGCAAGTACTTGCTGCCACCAAACCGGTGGTACTGTTCGTCGATACCTTCAACGGTTATTTTGAATCTGACAATGCGCTTTCGGCCGTCAACGTGCTGCAAGCCGCTGGATACACGGTGCACGTCGCCAGCAAATCAGCCCCGGATGGCAAGGCACTTTGCTGCGGCCGCACCTACCTGGCCAGCGGCATGGTGGGCAAGGCCAAAGCCAAGGCAAGCGAGTTGGTCAACGCCCTGCTGCCCTTCGCCGCCCAAGGCATCGCCATCGTCGGCCTGGAGCCGTCATGCCTGTTAACGCTACGCGACGAAACGCTGGTGATGGGTTTGGGTGTCGCCGCACAAACAGTCAGCCAGCACGCCCTTCTGCTGGAAGAGTTTTTGGCACGCGAGGCGGCGGCCGGCAAGCTTGAAGCCCTCAAGGCAAAACTCAAACCGGCAACGCAGCCCATCCTGCTCCACGGCCACTGCCACCAAAAAGCCTTCGCTGCGGTCAGCCCCATCATCGATGTGCTCAGGCTCATCCCCGGCGCACAACCCGAGTTGATTGAATCGAGCTGCTGCGGGATGGCAGGCAGCTTTGGCTACGAAGCAGCGCACTACGATGTGTCGATGCAAATGGCTGAACTGAGCTTGCTGCCGGCAGTGCGCCAGCAGCCCGGTGCGATTGTGGTGGCAGACGGCACCAGTTGCCGCCATCAAATCAGGGACGGCGCGCAGCGCGAGGCAATCCACGTGGCCGCGCTGCTGGCGCAGCAACTGGCCTGATCGCCGGGACATCACAACAGCCATTTTTAGACGCCAAATCAGGCTGCAACCCCTTTTTTACTTGGGTAATCAGCTATGCAATGAATAGCAAAGCCATCACCTTTGAGCAATTGCAGCGAAGGCTGGCGTCTTTCCAGCTCTCTGCAGGATGCCGCGGCCGTACAGGGCCCGACCATCTTCTATTTCAAGCTTGGGGTTTCGCGCACCTGGCGAGCCCTCGAGGGGACACCGCGATTGGGCTTGCGCGGCTGGTAATGCAGGTTATGAACCCCCACCATTTTTGAGAGCAAGCGCATGAACTGGCGCTTCTCGATTAGCGTCAGCCCGGAGGTGATCTCTTCCTGTGCACGCTGAAGCATGGGTTGAAGTTCGTCCAGCATCTCCAGCGCCGCTTGCGATGCTTGCACAAGCTGCCTGCGACCTGCGGGCGTACGGACGACAAGCCCCCTGCCCACCAGGCGGGCGATCACCTCCCCAACGGTGGATGAATCAAGGCCTATCCGCTCCCCGAGGGTCGCCTGATCGGCGCCCGGGTGCGCTGCAATCGCCTTCAGCACCGAATACTGAATCGGCGTCAGATTGAATTGCTGTGTGATGGGCGCGAACGCCTGGTTGGTCTTCTGCTTGGCACGCCTGATCAGGTGCCCGGGCATGCTGTGCATGGCCAGTAACGCGTCGTCGGATTCAGCAGGGCTGGAAGCCATAGGGTTGTCCTGCACGTTTAAAAACATCAATTTAACATGCCGAATATTTTGTACGTGTACATTTTATTTTTCTGTTTTAAAACAATAGGTTGTGAATATTTTTTACACTTTTTTGATAGCTTGTATAGAATTTCCAACAGGCCAAACCAGATTGCGAGAATTCAATGCTTGAAGCAACCGAAGTAAAAGTGCTGGCAAAACATATCCCTGAGGGCCTGACGCGAGGTCTTCGCAACTACTGGTACCCCATCCTGCAATCTGAAGAGTTGCCGATGGGCAAACCTGTGGCTCTGCAGGTGCTGGGTGAATCGCTGGCAGCGTGGCGCGGCGCAGATGGCCGTCCAAACCTCGTCCGCGACCGCTGCCCCCATCGCAGCATCAAGCTGTCAGTTGGCCGCGTTCTTGACGGCGACCTGCAATGCCTCATGCACGGCCTGCGTTTTAACGGTTCAGGCAAGTGCACCCTGATCCCCTGGGAGCCAGAAAACTGCGCGATTCAAAATGAAGTGACCCTGCCCGCTTACCCCGCGCAGGAACTAGGCGGCTACATCTGGGGCTATATCGGCGACGCACAGGCCTTTCCCCCGCCCGCGCTCGAAACCCAGGTGCCAGAGGAGTTGCTCAAGCCTGACGAGTTCATCTGTTTCCGGCTTCGCACAGAGGTGTGGGAGGCCAACTGGTTGCTTTCCATCGACGGCAGTGACGGCTTTCATGCCGTGGTGCTGCACACCGATTCGCAAGCCGTCAATCGTACGCTGACCCAAGGCAGCCACGCCGAAGTCCCCTTGGAGGACAGACGCATGAAAATCATCAGGACATCGCACGGCATCAGGGGCGTTTCGGTCGATATCCATGGCGACGCCATCAACCACGGCCACTTCATGGACGATGTCAAGGGCGACCGCTTTTGCCTGCCCTGTCTCACGACCAGCCCGATTACACCGAAGCCCGGAGTTGCACCTTATGCATCGCGCCTGTGGCAGTTCCCCCAAGACGAACAGCACACCATGGTGGTGCGCTACCTCGCCTGGCGTGCGCCTGACCAGGCGGCCCGTGACGAAGCCACCCGCATCTTCAATACGGTGGCAGCGGCACGCCTGGACAAGGTCAATCAGGAAGACGCCTTTGCAGCGAAGGCCATGGGCGATGTGATTGAAGCGCGCTCAAGTGAATTCTTGCTGGGGCCAGACGAAGATGTGGTGAAAGTGCGCCGCTTGCTGCACCTGGCCTTTGTGGCCCAGATCAAAAAGAAGGAGCGTATTGACATTGCTGAAGGCGCACTTGCCTACCCGACCTGATAGGAAACCGTTGCCATGACGATGCGACTTGAAAACATGACAGCTCTGGTTACCGGCGGAGCGGGTGACATTGGTATCGCTATTGCGACCCTGTTTATCGCCGAAGGTGCCAGGGTCATCCTGGTAGACCGCGATGCGGTGGCACTTGGCAAAGCCGGCCGCAGGATTGGATCCAGCGCCCTGAAAACCGTGACCTGCGACATTGCAGACGAAGTAGCAGTTGCAGCGCTGTTCGGTGAGATGGCGGCAGGCGCTGGCCCGCTCGATATCCTCGTCAACAATGCAGCTGTGCGCGAACACACGAGGTTGGCAGATGCCGATGCAGCGTCATGGCAACGCATACTTGCCGTCAACGTCATCGGCACGCATTTGGTCACGCGCGCAGCGCTTGCGTTGCTGCGGCAATCCGGACGAGGCGCCATCGTCAACGTTGCTTCGACCTTCGGCATTTGCGGTCGGGGCGGTATGGGCCAGTATGACGCCACCAAGGCGGCCATGGTGTCGTCCACGCGCGTCTTGGCCATCGAAGAGGCCTCCCACGGGATCCGCGTCAACGCGGTTTGCCCGGGCTCAGTGCTGACCGGGTTCACCATCGGTCGCGCGTCGGCACGAGGACTCACCGATGATGAATTGCGTGAACGGGGTTTTGTGTCGGCACCAATCAACCGTTGGGGCACGCCAGAAGAAATCGCGGCGCCCGTGCTGTGGCTCGCGTCAAAGGAGGCCTCGTTCATCACCGGCGCAGTTCTGCCAGTTGATGGCGGTGTCTCGGCAAGTGGCATGCGAATCGCCTAGGTTGCAGATTACGACTTTGTCAGCATGAACTTTTCTCAGGGAGTTTTATGAAATCACGTGTCGGCTTTGTTCTTTCACTTTCCATGGCACTTTGTGCAATCTGCCTGTCTGGGCACGCGCAAACAGGCTATCCGCAAAAGCCGATCACCGTCGTGGTTCCCTTTCCGCCAGGGGGTGGACCGGACAAACTTGCGCGTGTCCTCGGCGAAAAGCTGGCGCTCAAGTTCGGGCAGCCTATCGTGGTGGAAAATCGCGCCGGTGCCAGCGGCACCATAGGCGCGGCCCAAGTCGCCAAGGCTGCGCCTGATGGCTACACACTCATGATGACGCCGAACACCTTTGTGTTGTCGCCGCTGGTGTTGCCAAAAGGCGTGGTGACCTACGACGTGCAGACCAGCTTTGCGCCCGTGAGCATTCCCTCAAAGGCCCTTCTGGTTCTGGCAGCCCACCCGAGCTTGGGCGTCAAGAACCTGTCCGAGCTGGTGGAGTACGTCAGGAAGAACCCGGGGGTCTCTTACACCGGGTCGGCAAGCGGCTCACCCATGCATGTGGCAGGCGAAATGCTCAAGCAGGCGGCCAACATCAATATGGTGTTTGTTCCCTACAAGGGTCTGGTGCCCGCCGTCACCGACACCCTTGCCGGTCATGTGAAGCTGGTGTTTGGTCCCTACGGCGTGCTTGCCCCGCATCTCAAGTCGGGCAGGCTGGTAGCCATCGGCGGGCTGGCGGCGGACAGGGTGTCCTTTGCCAGCGAGATCGTGCCGCTGGCCAAGCAGGGTTACCCGACCATGGTGGTGGACATCTGGAATGGGCTGTTCGCACCGCAAGGCACGCCGCAGGCCATCATCGACATGCTCAACCGCGAAATCAATATCGCACTCGCCCTGCCTGACGTGAAAGAAAAACTGGAGAGCACGGGAGAGGCGCTCGTCGGCGGTCCACCGGAAGCTCTGGCGCGGGCCGTGAAGGCCGACACCGATACTTTCGGCAGTGTGGTGCGCAGCGCGCGCATTACCGCCGAATAGAACTTCTCGCGGTGTTGCCGCACCGGGATGTGCTGACGCCCTAACCACGCATGCATGATGGTGCGCAGGTAGGCGACGATGGCCGCATTGGACAGCGCATCACTGGGCACAGGGCCGGCCGGCTGGGCCCGCGTATCGGGCGTTACTGCGTATGACGCGGTCAACACCATCACGCTTGCAAAAAGCACAGCAGCGATGGCGGCAAGCATGTTTCACGCGTTCGGCGAACGCTTGCTGGCCCAGGCCCAAAGCAGCGCACCGGCCACGATCATCGGCACGCACAGCCACTGGCCCATGCTCATGCCGAGCTGCAAAATACCCAGATGCGCATCGGGTTCGCGGAAAAATTCTGCGATGAACCTGAGCACGCCATAGCCCAACAAAAACACGCCTGAGACCTGGCCCATTTTTCGCGGCTTTCTCGCGTACAGCCACAGCAGCACAAACAGCAGCAGACCCTCCAGCAAAAACTGGTAAATCTGCGACGGATGGCGCGGCAACGGGCCGCCGTCCCTGAACAGCATGGCCCACGGCAGCGATGGGTCAGCCAGCCTGCCCCACAACTCGCCATTGATGAAGTTGCCCACCCGGCCTGCCGCCAGCCCGGTCGGCACACAAGGCGCAATAAAGTCCATCACCTGCAACCAGGGCCGCTGACGGGTGCGTGCAAACCACCACTGCGACACCAAAACGCCGATCAAGCCGCCATGAAAGCTCATGCCGCCTTGCCAGACATAAAAGATCTCCAGCGGGTGACTGCCGTAATAAGCAGGTTTATAAAAAAGGCAGTAGCCAACCCGCCCACCCAACACCACACCCATCACGCCCAGAAACAGAATGTCTTCAATATCACGTCGGCTCCAGGCACCCGGCCCCGTGATGGCTGCGTAAGGCTGATGCTTCAGGCGCAGCGTGGCCAGAAAAAAGAACAGGCCAAAGGCTGCCAGATAGGTCAAACCGTACCAGTGAATGGCCAAAGGGCCGAGTTGCAGGGCGACGGGATGGATTTCAGGGTGAATGAGCATGCGGGTATTTTGCACGCTCACCGTGACCTGACCCAAGTCACGTAAATCAAGCAAATACAATGAAGTTTGCAACAAACAACGACTACCCACGAGGCACCCCATGGACATCAAAACCATCACCCTGAACCCCCGCAGCAAAAACATCACCGAAGGCAAATCCCGCGCACCGAATCGATCGATGTACTACGCCATGGGGTACGAGACCGCTGACTTTAAAAAACCCATGATCGGCGTGGCCAACGGGCACAGCACCATCACCCCGTGCAACAGCGGTTTGCAAAAGCTGGCCGATGCTGCGATTGCAGCCATTGAAGCGGCAGGCGGCAATGCGCAGGTGTTTGGCACACCCACCATTTCTGACGGCATGGCCATGGGTACCGAGGGCATGAAGTATTCGCTGGTCAGCCGGGAAGTCATCAGCGACTGCATTGAAACCTGTGTGCAAGGCCAGTGGATGGACGGTGTGCTGGTGGTCGGTGGCTGTGACAAGAACATGCCAGGCGGTTTGATGGGCATGTTGCGTGCCAACGTGCCCGCCATCTACGTTTACGGCGGCACGATTTTGCCTGGCCACTACAAGGGCAAAGACCTGAACATCGTCAGCGTGTTTGAAGCGGTGGGCGAAAACTCAGCTGGCCGCATGAGCGATGAAGACCTGGAGCAAATTGAGCGCCGCGCCGTGCCCGGCACCGGCAGCTGCGGCGGCATGTACACGGCCAACACCATGTCCAGCGCCTTTGAAGCACTGGGCATCTCGCTGCCCTATTCGAGCACCATGGCCAATCCGCATGACGAAAAAATGAACTCGGCCGCTGAGTCAGCCCGTGTGCTGATTGAAGCCGTGAAAAAAGACATCAAACCGCGCGATATCGTGACGAAAAAAGCGATTGAAAACGCTGTGGCCGTCATCATGGCAACGGGCGGTTCAACCAACGCGGTACTGCACTTTTTGGCGATTGCCCACACGGCAGGCGTGGACTGGACGATTGATGACTTTGAGCGCATCCGCGTGAAAACACCGGTATTGTGTGACCTGAAGCCATCGGGCCAATACCTGGCAGTTGACCTGCACAAGGCCGGCGGAATTCCGCAAGTCATGAAAACGCTGCTGGCCGCTGGCTTGCTGCATGGCGACTGTTTGACGATCAGCGGGCAGACGATTGCGGAAGTTCTCAAAGACATCCCCGATACGCCACGTGCCGACCAGGACGTGATTCGCCCGATTGACAGACCGATGTACAAACAAGGCCATCTGGCGATTCTCAAAGGCAATTTGTCGCCCGAAGGCGCCGTGGCCAAGATCACTGGCCTGAAAAACCCGGTAATCACCGGCCCAGCGCGGGTGTTTGACGACGAGCAATCGGGCCTGGCTGCGATTCTGGCGGGCAAGATCAAAGCGGGCGACGTGATGGTGCTGCGTTACCTGGGCCCCAAAGGCGGCCCGGGCATGCCGGAAATGCTGGCACCGACCGGCGCGCTGATTGGCGCGGGCCTGGGTGAGTCGGTCGGCCTGATCACCGATGGCCGCTTTTCAGGCGGTACCTGGGGCATGGTGGTTGGCCACGTGGCGCCCGAAGCAGCAGCAGGCGGCAACATCGCATTTATTCAGGAAGGTGACTCGGTCACCATTGATGCCAAGCAATTGTTGCTGCAATTGAACATCAGCGATGAAGAATTGGCCAAACGCAAAGTCGGCTGGGTCGCACCGAAGCCGCGCTACACACGCGGCGTACAGGCCAAATTTGCGTTCAACGCATCAAGCGCCAGCAAGGGCGCTGTGCTGGACGACTATTGAGTCACTTCTTGCGCTTGGATGACAGCGTCCCCATCGCTTCACGCTGTTTGTCCAAGCGGTCTTGCTTGCGCTTTTCCATCTTGTCCATTTCCTTGCGCTTGGTGTAGCCCGAATTGTCGGCCCAGGCCCACCAGGCCATGGCCATGCCAAACGGCGACAGGACGCCCCACCAGGGCCATGCGGACACGGGGCCGAATTCAAAGTACTTCATCAACAAGGTGAAGATACCAGCCCATAAAAAATACATGCATGGCTCCTGCGTTCAAGCAATCTGTGTAGGGAATGCCGCAATGCCTGCTAACTGAGCGGCAGCGTGTCGTCAACCCAAGTCACTACAATGACGTTGAATCAATGTAACCGAACCTGAAAAGAGACCCACGAGGACAATCCATGAAACGAATTCTTGCCGCCGCAGCTGCTGTAACCACTTTCCTCGCCGTATCAACACCTGCCCTGGCTGATATGGCTCTGGCAAACTCCAAAAACTGCATGGCCTGCCACGCGATTGAGAAAAAACTCGTTGGCCCGTCTTACAAAGACATCGCCACCAAATACGCAGGTCAGGCCGATGCTGTCGACAAATTGGCAAGCAAAGTCATCAAAGGTGGTGCCGGTGTCTGGGGCCCGGTACCCATGCCAGCCAACCCACAGGTCAGTGATGCCGATGCCAAAAAACTGGTCGCCTGGATTCTTGCAGGCTCCAAATAAATTTTGCCGCGCTGCATGTAAAAAGCCCGCTGTCAGCGGGCTTTTTGATGTCTACAGCATCGCGGCCCTTTACAGGTTTTCAGCCAACTGAACGAGAATCGCAGGGTTTTCTAGCGTCGACGTGTCTTGCGTGATCGCCTCGCCCTTGGCAATGCCCCTTAACAGGCGGCGCATGATTTTTCCGCTACGGGTTTTAGGCAGGTTGTCGCCAAAGCGGATGTCTTTAGGTTTGGCAATCGGGCCAATCTGCTTGCCGACCCACTCGCGCAGCTCTTTGGCAATCGCTTTGGCCTCGTCGCCCGTGGGACGAGAACGCTTGAGCACCACAAAAGCCACAATCGCCTCACCCGTCAGGTCGTCTGGCCTGCCGACCACGGCGGCCTCGGCCACCAGCGTGCTGTGCGCCACCAGGGCGGACTCGATTTCCATCGTACCCATGCGGTGACCTGACACGTTCAGCACGTCGTCAATGCGGCCAGTGATGCGGAAGTAACCGTTGTCTTTGTTGCGCACCGCGCCGTCACCCGCCAGGTAAATCGTGCCGCCCATTTCTGGCGGAAAGTAACTTTTCTTAAAACGTTCGGGGTCGTTCCAGATGGTGCGAATCATCGACGGCCAGGGACGTTTGACAACCAGCATGCCGCCTGCGCCGTTGGGCAAATCATGGCCAGTCTCGTCCACAATCGCGGCCATGATGCCAGGCAGCGGCAGTGTGCAACTGCCGGGCACCAGCGGCGTGGCACCAGGTAGCGGGGTGATCATGTGGCCGCCAGTTTCAGTTTGCCAGAAGGTGTCCACCACCGGGCAGCGCTCGCCACCCACGTTTTTGTAGTACCACATCCAGGCTTCAGGGTTGATCGGCTCACCGACCGAACCCAGAATGCGCAAGCTGCTTAAATCTGACCGGTCAGGATGAACTTTTTCATCGGCTTCAGCGGCCTTGATGAGGGAGCGAATGGCTGTTGGCGCAGTGTAGAAAATCGAGACCTTGTGGCGCTCAATCATTTGCCAGAAGCGACCCGCATTCGGGAAAGTAGGAATGCCTTCAAAAATGACCTGGGTGGCACCAGCGGCCAGAGGGCCATAGGCCACATAGGTATGCCCGGTAATCCAGCCGATGTCTGCGGTGCACCAGAACACATCGGTCGGCTGCAAATCAAAGGTCCAGTCCATTGTCAGCTTGGCCCACAGCAAATAGCCGCCTGTGCTGTGCTGTACCCCTTTGGGTTTACCGGTGGAGCCTGACGTGTAAAGAATGAACAGCGGATGCTCCGCACCCACAAATTCAGGCACACATTCGGCTGCGGCTTTGGCGGTGACTTCATGCATCAGGCTGTCGCGCCCGGCGACCATGTTGCAGGCAGTGGCCGTGCGCTGGTACACGATGACGTTCTTGATCGACTCGCAGCCGCCCATGGCCAGACCTTCATCCACAATCGCTTTGAGTGGCAGCTCTTTGCCGCCGCGCAGCTGGTAATTGGCGGTGATCACGGCCACCGCACCGGCGTCCTGAATGCGCTCTTGCAAACTTTTTGCAGAAAAGCCCCCAAACACCACCGAATGCGTGGCGCCAATGCGGGCACAGGCTTGCATGGCCACCACGCCTTCGACGGTCATCGGCATGTAGATGACCACACGGTCACCTTTTTGCACGCCCATGGCCTTCAGGGCGCTGGCAAACTGGCTGACTTTGGCGTGCAGTTCCTTGTAGGTGACGTTGACGATGGAGCCGTCATCGCCTTCAAAAATGATGGCTTTTTTGTTTTCGGTGGGCGTGCCCAAGTGGCGGTCCAGGCAGTTGTAGGACGCATTGAGATGGCCGTCCGCAAACCAGGTGTAAAACGGGGCGTTGGACTCGTTCAGTACTTCGGTGAAGGGCTTTTTCCAGCTGAGGTTGTCACGCGCCAGCTTGGCCCAAAAGCCTTCAAAATCCTTGTCGGCCTCAGCGCACATGGCGTTGTAAGCCGGCATGCCAGAAATGCGGGCCGCCTTGACAGCAGCCGGGCCAGGTGGGAAAACCCGGTTTTCAACCAGTGTGGACTCGATGTTCGAGTTGTTCGTGCTCATTTTTTGTCTCCTGTTTTTCACAAGCCTGTCTTGAGAACCGTGTTACTGTCCTGCATGGCTCTTACAAGTCACTGACTGGCTTGAATTTTACAAAACTCTCCTTGGCGCCCCGTATTTCAGTCCGCACCATTTTCCCTATGTCTGAAGAAACACCAAAAAAACACCCTCCCCTGCGGCCCTTGCCAAATTTTATTTTTGCCAGCCGTTGGCTCCAGTTGCCCCTGTACCTGGGCCTGATCGCAGCGCAAGCTGTGTATGTGGTTCACTTCATGGTGGAGCTCAAACACCTGATTGCCGCCGCCTTCGGCAGCCTGCCCGACTTGCAGGCACTGATCACCAGCATCGGCTACAACCCCCCCGTAGAGATCATCACATTGAACGAAACCGTCATCATGCTGGTGGTGCTGGCGCTGATTGACGTGGTGATGATTTCCAACCTGCTGATCATGGTGATTGTGGGCGGGTATGAAACCTTTGTCAGCCGCATGAACCTGGAAGGCCACCGCGACCAGCCCGAGTGGCTCAGCCATGTGAACGCCAGCGTGCTCAAAGTCAAGCTCGCCACAGCCATCATCGGTATCAGCTCGATTCATTTGCTGAAGACTTTTATCAACGCCGACAATTACACCGACCGTGTGCTGGTGGCGCAAACCGTGATTCACATCGTGTTTTTATTGTCAGCGCTGGCCATCGCCTACACCGACAAAATCATGTCTGGCATTGCAGCTGAAAAGCATTGATCGGGCAAATGCACTTTCAAGGGACCGTATCAAGGGTGTGTCATTCTTGCGGGCACCACCCAGGCATCAAACTGCTCACCCGTTACATGGCCTGATGCGATAGCCGCAGCGCGCAGGCTGCTGCCTTCTTGGTGCGCTTTTTTGGTAATTAACGCGGCCTTGTCGTAACCGATGTGCGGGTTCAGTGCTGTGACCAGCATCAGCGATGCGTTCACCAGATCGGCAATACGTTCACGGTTGGGCGCGATGCCGACTGCGCAGTGCTCGTTAAAGCTGTTGATGCCATCTGCCAGCAGGCGAAGGCTTTGCAAAAAGTTGTGTGCGATCAGCGGCCTGAACACATTGAGTTCAAAGTTGCCTGAGGCGCCACCAAAATTGATCGCCACATCATTGCCAAACACCTGCGCACACAGCATGGTCAGGGCCTCACTTTGCGTCGGGTTGACCTTGCCCGGCATGATGGATGAACCGGGTTCGTTTTCCGGAATACTCAGTTCGCCAATGCCGCTGCGCGGACCACTGGCCAGCCAGCGAATGTCGTTGGCGATTTTCATCAGGCTGGCGGCCAGGCCTTTGAGTGCGCCATGGGCATGCACCAGCGCATCGCAGGCGGCGAGTGCTTCAAACTTGTTTGGCGCGGTGATCAAGGGCAGCGCCGTCAGGTCAGCCAGTTCAGATGCCACCGCCACAGCGTATCCCTTGGGCGCGTTCAAGCCCGTGCCCACCGCTGTGCCGCCCAGGGCCACTTCGTGCAAATGGGGCAGCGCAGCGTGAATGTGTCTTTCAGCATGCTCCAGCTGGGCGACGTAGCCTGAAAATTCTTGCCCCAGCGTGAGCGGCGTGGCGTCTTGCAAATGGGTGCGGCCGATTTTGACGATGCTGTCAAAGTCTTGCGCTTTCTGGTGAAGGGTGCCGCGCAGCCTTTGCAGCGCAGGCAGCAGCTTTTCAGTCACGCCGACCACTGCCGCTATGTGCATGGCTGTTGGAAACACATCGTTCGATGACTGGCTGCGGTTCACGTCATCGTTGGGGTGCACCAGACGACCCTCGCCGCGCGGCCCTTTCAAAAGCTCGCTCGCGCGATTGGCCAGGACCTCATTGACGTTCATGTTGGTTTGGGTACCCGAGCCGGTCTGCCACACCACCAGCGGGAATTCATCCGCATGCTGACCAGCCAGCACTTCATCAGATGCCGCCACGATGGCCTGCGTGATCGCATCATTTTGCAAACCGAGTGCGTGGTTAACGATGCTCGATGAGCGCTTGATTTGCACCAGTGCGCGAATGATCTCGCGGGGCATCAACTCGCCTGAAATATCGAAGTTTTGCAACGACCGCTGTGTTTGCGCGCCCCACAGTTTGCTGGCGGGCACATCGATCGGGCCGAAGGCATCGTGTTCAGTGCGGGTTGAGGTCATGGTGCTTACCTGTCAAAATAGCAGGTTGAATTTACCTTGCCTTCTTCGTCTTATCCCACGAATCACACCCCATGACAATCATCAAACAAGCCGACCTCATCGAATCCATCGCTGCTGCCCTGCAATACATCAGCTATTACCACCCCGCCGATTACATTGCCCATCTGGCTCGCGCTTATGAAGCCGAGCAAAGCCCCGCCGCTAAAGACGCGATTGCGCAAATTTTGACCAACAGCAAAATGAGCGCCACCGGCCAGCGGCCCATTTGCCAGGACACCGGCATCGTCAATGTGTTTTTAAAAATCGGCATGGACGTGCGTTGGGAAGGTTTTACCGGCAGCGTTGACGATGCGGTGAACGAAGGCGTGCGCCGTGGTTACAACCACCCCGACAACACCCTGCGCGCCTCGGTCGTGGCAGACCCGCAATTCGACCGCAAAAACACCAAAGACAACACGCCTGCTGTGATCAACACCGAGCTGGTCACAGGCAACACGATTGAAGTGACCGTCGCCGCCAAAGGCGGTGGTAGCGAGAACAAAAGCAAGCTGGCCATGCTGAACCCCGGTGACAGCATTGTCGACTGGGTGCTGAAAACCGTGCCCACCATGGGCGCAGGCTGGTGCCCACCGGGCATGCTGGGCATTGGCATTGGCGGCACGGCTGAAAAAGCCATGCTGCTGGCCAAGGAAAGCCTGATGGAAGACCTGGACATGTACCAGCTGCAAGCCAAAGCCAAATCAGGCGCAGCATTGACCAAGGTAGAGGCCCTGCGCATCGAGCTGTTTGAAAAAGTCAACGCGCTGGGCATAGGCGCGCAGGGCCTGGGCGGGCTGACGACGGTGCTGGACGTCAAAATCAATATGTACCCGACCCATGCTGCGGGCAAACCGGTCGCGATGATCCCCAACTGCGCAGCCACCCGCCACGCGCATTTTGTACTTAGCGGCAGCGGTCCGGTGTACCTGACGCCGCCGCCGCTGGATACCTGGCCTGACGTGAAATGGACACCCGACTACGTGAAAAGCAAGGCCGTGAACCTGAACACGCTGACCAAGGCCGAGGTGGCGAGCTGGAAACCCGGCGACACGCTGCTGCTCAGCGGCAAAATGCTGACCGGCCGCGACGCGGCGCACAAACGCATTCAAACCATGCTGGCAGCCGGTGAGGCACTGCCCGTTGACTTCACCAACCGGGTGATCTACTACGTCGGCCCAGTGGACCCAGTGCGTGACGAGGCGGTTGGCCCGGCAGGCCCGACAACGGCCACCCGCATGGACGGTTTTACCGAAATGATGCTGGCCAAAACTGGCCTGATCAGCATGATCGGCAAAGCCGAGCGTGGCCCAGTGGCGATTGAAGCGATCAAAAAACACCAAAGCGCCTATCTGATGGCCGTTGGCGGCGCGGCCTATCTGGTGTCAAAAGCGATCAAAAACGCCAAAGTCGTCGGTTTTGCTGACCTGGGCATGGAAGCTATTTACGAGTTTGACGTGGTCGACATGCCCGTGACGGTGGCCGTTGATTCAGGCGGTACCAGCGCGCACATTACCGGGCCAGCTGAATGGCAAAAGCGAATCGCCACGGGCGAATTCAAGGGGATTGCGGTCGCAGCGGCCTGAGCTTTTTGACGCCGCTGCAAAGGCTTGGCTGGGATTGAAAGCCAAGCTTCAGTAGCTACATATTTAGTAGATTCCAGCCCATGCTTCATTGGCCTAGGGGCGAATTCGACACCTGAAAACAGTGGTTCAGGCCCTTTAAACCCATCGACGGCGAAAGTCAGCTTTTCAGGCTGGCACGCATGATGTCAGGCGTGCTGACCACCACATCCGCATTTTGCGCACGTTGACGCAGGGCGTGTTCCATCACCACCAGCGCCAGCATGGCCTCGGCAATCGGCGTGGCGCGTATGCCCACGCAGGGGTCGTGGCGGCCTTTGGTCACCACCTCGGCCGGGTTGCCGGCCGTGTCAATCGACTGGCGCGGCGTGATGATGGAGCTGGTCGGCTTGATGGCAATCGACACGTCCAGGTCTTGTCCGGTGCTGATGCCGCCCAGCACGCCACCGGCGTTGTTGGACATGAAGCCGTCTGGCGACAAGCCGTCGCCGTGGGTGGTGCCGCGCTGGGTCACAGCGCCAAAGCCCGCGCCAATTTCAACGCCCTTGACCGCATTGATGCCCATCATGGCAAAGGCGATGTCGGCATCGAGCTTGTCGTACAGCGGCTCGCCCAGGCCCACGGGTACTTTTGAGGCGGTGACACGAATACGCGCACCGCAGGAGTCGCCGGACTTGCGCAGCGCGTCCATGTAGGCTTCCAGGTTTGATACATCGGCGCTGGGGGCAAAAAACGGGTTGTGCGCCACATGCGCCCACGACTCAAACGGAATCACCACATCGCCAATTTGCGTCATGCAGCCCTGAAAGGTGGTGCCGTACTTTTCAAACAGCCACTTTTTGGCCACGGCACCGGCAGCCACGGCAGGCGCTGTCATGCGGGCCGACGACCGGCCGCCGCCGCGCGGGTCACGCAGGCCGTACTTGTGCAGGTAGGTGTAGTCAGCGTGCCCTGGGCGAAAAGTCTCCAGAATGTTGCCGTAGTCCTTGCTACGCTGGTCGGTGTTTTTGATCAGCAGGCAAATCGGCGTACCGGTGGTTTTGCCCTGGTAGACGCCAGACAAAATCTCGACCGCATCGGGTTCGTTGCGCTGCGTCACGTGGCGACTGGTGCCGGGTCGGCGGCGGTCCAGGTCGATTTGAATGTCGGCCTCACAAAGCGACATGCCCGGCGGGCAACCGTCGATCACGCAGCCAATGGCCGGGCCGTGGGATTCACCGAAGTTGGTGACTGCGAAAAGATTTCCAAAGGTATTGCCACTCATGTTACGGATTATCCCCGACAGCGGCACAGCCAGCTTCAAAGCGCGTTGCAGCCGCTCTTCAAACAAATGGTGCCGCCGGTCAGTGTCGCTGCGTAGGTATTTGGCCTCCAGCGCATCAGGCATCTGTACCGTTAAAAAAGTCTCAACCTGCTTGGCTTCCATGTCGCGCGGATGCCGCATCACACCGCTGCGCCCGTGCCAGCGACTGAAAAAAAGTGCCCAATACACATGCACTTTTCGATTTGTAAGTTAAAGTAACCTGAACGAATTCGCTACCTGACCTGATCAAGCAAGCGAAAAGATTGCAAAGGCGGGTTGCGGGGTTTCGTGATTCTTTTATACCTGTATAAATTTACGGTATATGGCCTTGAAACCCAATAGGCAAGCCAGTTTCAGGAGATTTTGATGCTCAGATTATGTCGCAGCGCCATTTTTATACCTCAGGTCTTGCGTTGTACATTTCGTTAGGCCGCATACCACCATGCCTCGCCCCATCGACGCCGCTGACATTGCCTGGCTCCACGAGTACCAGGCATCTACCCTGGGCCACTTCAGACCGCGCTTTGAAGCGTATGCGCCACGTTTCGCACATGGTGAAACGCTCCTGACCCGCTATGCCGCCGCAATAGAAGAAGTGATCGCGCAAGGACGGGGGCACTTCCGAGCCGCCGACGAAGCTCACAACGAGATATGTGTAGCAGATGCGATCCTTGCTGATCCATCGACAATTGATGCAACGTTGCTCTATGAACCACCGCTTCCGAATACAGACAAGACGATTGACTTCGTCCTGCGCGAGCGGGATGGCAGACTTACGCTAGTTGACGTAAAGACCATCAAGCCACAGCCGCGCGATCGCTGGGACCAATATGAGCGAGCTCTCAGAGAAGGATGGCTCCCGAAGAACGTACAGTTCATCCTCGAACAGTAGTGGCAAGGTGGGGAGCTCTGGCATACCGCCTTTGCGAGCAGATCACGATTCTTGGAGTACTCCCTCGAGCTTGAGGCGAAACTCGCGTCTGCGTCTTACGGCGCGTCCGCCCGCCGGCAGATTCTTATGTTTTGCGGCGAGGGCTTCTATTGGCACCAAGACGAGCTTGAGGACTTTCTCGCCTACTACCGGTCCGGGCATCACCGCGGAGATGATCCGTTCTCGTTGGCTGAGGCACGCCACGTCGCGAACAACGGCCTGGCTCTTCAGCGCAGCATTTCATCGTTCGGATGCCTTGATCGCCGCCAAGGAGATATCGCAGCTCGCCGCATCAACTGGCACGTCGAACCACCGCGGTCGCCATTCAGCCTCACGAATGCGGCCTAACCCCTCGCTCAAGCGGAGCTCAAACGTTAGACACCAACTCCAACTCCAACTCCAACTCCAGTCCGGGCCCTGGCGTCCTGCCGCTGCCTCCCGCTTAGCTCGAATGTTAGACCTACTCAATACCCCCATGCAACACTCGACTGTCTTCGCGACGCTTCTGGCCCAGCTTGAGCAGCACAGCGAGGTAAGCCAACGACTCAGCGCGCTTGACGACCTTTCTGCACATTTAGCGCCGCTCAAGAAGTCACTTAGCTTGCTCCCAGAACACAAGGGAGCACACTTCCGGCTCACCGCAGAGCGGTATGCGAAAGCTCTTGAGCAGTTCATGTTCGTCTCGCTGGTCTGTCGACGAAAGGTTGACGCCATCAACCAACTGATTCGCTATGCCACGGAAGCGCAGAACGCCATTGCGCTTGCCCAAGGCGCGAGGTCGCTAGTCGAGCACGTCGCCGTTCAGGCGGAGATTGCGCGCGCAATAAATCAGTTCGGCGAGCAAATAAAGGGACAAACCGAGGGCACTAAAATCCATGATGCAATGAGTAAGGCTGAGGAGTTCCTTTCTCGGTGCTACTTTGGCAAGAGCCCAAAGGTCGAGCGAAGCAAGTCGCAGCAAGCTCTACACATACATGACTGCATCGACACCCTTGAAGGTGAATCACCTGGGCTTTCTGATTCGTATGATTTTCTCTGTGAGTTTGTGCATCCAAATCATGGCAGTAACTCTCTTGTATCGTCCATTGATCTGAGCAACCAGATAAATTCGATCGTCACTGACATGAGTAGGCCAGAGACTCAAAGAATGGCCAACATTGTTCTATCCGCTCTATCGGCGAGCGAACAATTAGAAAACCGCGGGCACGCGTCAATCGCACTTCTCGGCTTCTATGCACAGCGATTCAGACAACCCAACTCCAAGGTATCCAATATATTCGCAGCGCGCAAGATCAAACCGACCGGAGATGGAAAGACAAAGGAAACTGCCTTCTTCTTTCCAGGTACTCGCGACGCAAAGGAGGCCTTCGAGTTATGGGCACAGTACCTGGAGAACCGAAAGATCGGGGTGCGAGGCCAAAAACTTGCCGCAATAGATGGAAATAGTGCGTATGACCTCTATGAGACTACGCAAGGCCAACTCTGGCATCGGATTGAGTATCCAATAATTGAAGACGGCGAAGCTAGCGAAGAGCAGGTCTAACCCTTCGCTCAACCGGACGCCTTGCGTTATGCCACCTCACATCAGTTCTTGACTTCTTAATATCGGTAGCTACAATAAATCGTGCGCTTCACATTTGACCCTGACAAAGACAAGCTGAACTTGGTTAACCACAAGCTGTCGCTTTCCTTCGCTGAAAAGCTGATTTGGGATGAAGCGTATGTTTGGGTTGATCCACGTTTTTCGTACGACGAGTTGCGAATGATAGGCCTGGCTCCCGAGGGCAACACACTGTATTACGTGGCGTTTGTAGACCGTGGCGATGTGCGCAGAATCATCAGTCTGCGCCTTGCCGAACGACGAGAGGTTAAAAAATATGTCGAAAACATCCAGTAAGCGGGTCATCTTGATGCCATCGGTCAAGGACAACGCAAGAATTGTTGCGGCGGCTAAGGCCGACCCAGATGCCAAGCCCATGACGAAGGCGCAGCTAGATGCACTTGTGCCGATCAGCGTTGCGCGAGGCAGACCAAAGTCCGAGAATAAAAAGCTGCTGCTTTCTGTTCGCTATAGCGTTGAGGTGGTTGAGTATTTTCGCTCGACGGGTGACGGCTGGCAGGCGCGCATGGACAGTGTGCTCCGTCAATATGTGAGCAAGCATGTGCCCCGCAAGAATGCGACATAACTGGTTGCGCGTCGCGGGCGCGCAGCTCACTGCGCAGCGCACGCCAAGCGACTGATTAGCCGTCCTTGCCCTCTTCCTTCTCGGCCGGCCAGTCGCGTATGTAGGCCTTGAGCATCTTGTTTTCAAAATTCTGGCTGTCCACCACGGCTTTGGCGACGTCGTACAGACTGATCACGCCCATCAGCATTTTCTGGTTCATCACGGGCATGTAGCGGGCATGGCGGTCTAGCATCATGCGGCGCACTTCGTCCAGCTCGGTCTCGCTGGTGCAGGTCAGCGGGTGGTCGTCCATGGCTTTTCGCACCAGCATGCGGCCCACTTCACCGCCATTGCCGACGATGCTGACAATCACCTCCCTGAAGGTCAGCATGCCGACCAGATCGCCGTGCTCCATCACGACCAGTGAACCGATGTCTTTTTCGGCCATGATTTGCGCGGCTTTGGCCAGCGGCTCGTCGGGCTGAACGGTATACAGCGTGCTGCCCTTGACGCGCAAAATGTCAGCTACTTTCATGGCGGTCTCCCCAGGTTGATCAGGCTATTTTCCCACTCGCGACAGCGTTTCGGGAAGTTTTTTGGCAATATAGCCCACAATAAGCTGGGGCGTGCCCAAGTGGGCGGCCGATTTGCATTCTTTCATCTGGAGACAACCCCATGCCTGGCTACGCTGACCCTGGCTTTGACACCCTGTCGCTGCATGCGGGTGCATCGCCTGACCCCACAACTGGCGCACGGGCGGTACCGATTCACCTGACCACCTCCTTTGTTTTTGAATCAAGCGATCAAGCGGCATCGCTTTTCAATCTGGAGCGCGCAGGCCATGTGTATTCACGCATCAGCAACCCGACCAACGCGGTGCTGGAGCAGCGTGTGGCTGCGCTTGAAGGCGGCATAGGTGCCATTGCCACCGCCAGTGGTCAGGCAGCGCTGCACCTGAGCATTGCCACGCTGATGGGCGCGGGTTCCCACATCGTCGCATCGACGGCTTTGTATGGCGGCTCGCAAAACCTGCTGCACTACACCATGCGACGCTTTGGCATTGAAACCACGTTTGTCAAACCCGGTGACCTCGACGGCTGGCGCGCAGCGGTGCGGCCCACGACCCGCCTGTTTTTTGGCGAGACAGTGGGTAACCCCGGCCTGGATGTGTTGGACATTGAAGCTGTTGCCGCAATCGCGCACGAGGCCGGTGCGCCGCTGCTGGTGGACTCCACCCTCACCTCACCCTGGCTGATCAAGCCGTTTGACCACGGCGCTGATCTGGTCTACCACTCAGCGACCAAGTTTTTAAGCGGTCACGGCACGGTGATTGGCGGCATTGTGGTCGACGGGGGGTCGTTTGACTGGGAGAAATCGGGCAAGTTCAAGGAACTCAGCGAAGCCTACGACGGCTTTCACAACATGGTGTTCAGTGAAGAAAGCACCGTCGGCGCATTTTTACTGCGCGCGCGGCGTGAGGGGTTGAGAGACTTTGGCGCCTGCATGAGCCCACACACGGCCTGGCTGATTTTGCAGGGCATCGAGACGCTGAGCCTGCGCATGGAGCGCCACATGAGCAACACTGAAAAGGTCGTGAATTTTTTGGCCAGCCACCCTTTTGTGGGGCGCGTCGGCCACCCACTGCTTGACACACATACCAGCCACGCGCTGGCTAAAAAGCTGCTGCCACGCGGCGCAGGCTCGGTCTTCAGTTTTGACCTGAAGGGCTCGCGCAACCAGGGCAAGGCTTTTGTTGAAAGCCTCAAAGTCTTCAGCCACCTTGCTAACGTGGGCGACTGCCGAAGTTTGGTGATTCATCCGGCCAGCACCACGCACTTTCGGATGTCCGACGAAGCCCTGAGCGGCGCCGGCATCACGCAAGGCACGATTCGTTTGTCGATTGGGCTGGAAGATGCCGATGATTTGTTGGACGACTTGAAACGGGCTTTGAAGGTTGCCGAGAAGGCTGCTGAAAAAGCGGGAGCCTAAGCCATGTACCTGCAAGTCAACAACCACAAAACCTACTGCTACACAGCAGGCAAAGCAATCGACCCGACCAAGCCGACAGTCGTGTTTATTCACGGCGTGCTGGGTGACCACAGCGTGTGGATTTTGCAGAGCCGGTACATGGCCAACCACGGCTGGAACGTGTTGGCCATTGATCTGCCGGGGCATTGCAAAAGCGAAGGCGATGCGCCCGCCACTGTTGAAGAAGCCGCTACGTTTATTGAAGCACTGCTGGACGCAGCAGGGATTGAAAAGGCGGCGCTGGTGGGCCACAGCTGGGGCTCGCTGATTGGGTTAGAAGCTGCTTCAAAGCTGAAACATCGCATCAATCGCCTGGTGCTGGTGGGCACGGCTTTCCCCATGAAGGTGTCTCCAGCGCTGCTCGATATGTCGCTCAATAACCCAATGGCGGCGCTCAAAATGATCAATGTGTTTTCACGCAGCACGCTGGCCGCCCCACCCTCGGCACTCGGCCCCGGCACCTGGGTGTACGGCATGGGCATGGCGCTGGGAAGGCGCGTGCTGGCCAGCAATACCCAAGTCAACGTGTTTTACCGCGGCTTCAAGGCTTGTGATGACTATGCCAACGGTGAGGCGGCAATTAGCCAGATCACCTGCCCGGTGCTGTTTTTGCTCGGCGCACAAGACCAGATGACGCTGACCAAATCAGCGCAACTCTTGATCGACACCGCTGAAAAAACGGGCAAGGACTTTTCTGTGGTCAGCTTGGCTGTGGGCCATCACCAGATGACTGAAGCGCCTGAAGAAACACTGATGGCCATCAAAGATTTTTTGAGATGATTGGCGCCATACAAGAAGGTCGAGTTTGAACCCTGGTACGGCACGCCATCGGCCCTGTTTGCACACCACACCAGCAGCGCGAAGGTGATTTGATCGAAGATTTTGCGTCCACCATTCCGGTTGAGGTGATTGGCAACTTGCTGACGCTTTGCAGTGGCCTAAACTTCAGGCAATCACAAGGACGACATGGAGACAAGCATGCAAGACCCCAAAGCATTCCAAAGCTTTTCAGAGTTTTATCCGTTTTATTTGACCGAGCACAGCAACACAACCTGCCGCCGCCTGCATTTCGTGGGTTCCAGCCTGAGCCTGGTCTGCTTGGCCATGCTGATCGCCACAGGAAAACCGCAGTACCTGCTCTACGGCTTGCTCTGCGGTTATGGCTTTGCTTGGGTTGGCCACTTTGGCTTTGAGAAAAACAAACCCGCCAGTTTCAAACGCCCCCTGTACAGCTTTATGGGCGACTGGGCGATGTACAAAGATATCTGGCAGGGCAAAGTCAAGATGTGAGTCACGACAGGCGTTTGAAATTCTCGCAGCCTTTTTCAACAACAAAAGATTCTGCTTTCATGCATCTTTTAGGCCTCTGGACCACTAGAAACCTAGGCTAGCAGCTATTAAAAAAATAGCTTTTACCAGGCCTTATTCACAGTGCCTGAGTCAGCTTGAGTTGAGACCATTGGCCCGCCGCCCACAGCGGCAGGGTCGAATCTGTTTTGTCCAGCAGCAGCCGCTGCATCAAGGGCTCCAGCATGGTCTGCTCGGGGTCGGCCAGCAAAATGTAGTTTGACTCCTGATCGGCCCCGGCATCTAGGTTGGGCATCAGCTGGCCCACCCAATCGAGTTCCGTCAGGGTCTCCAGAATCGGCTCGAGTTGCAGCACATCAATCCGCATGGTCTGCGCCAGGCTGGATGCGCTGCAGCCTCTTTGCTTGCTGCTCCTGGCGCCGTTCAGGTGCTGCAGCACTTCAATCGCCAATTGAAACTGCCAGCCTCTGGCCGCGCCCACGCCGCTGTCAGCACCGCGCCTGGCCACGCCTGCGAGCAGGCTGGGCAGGTAAGCGGCAATCACGGCGCCCAACAGCACGATGATCCAGGCGAGATAAATCCAGACCAGCAAAATCGGCAGGGTGGCGAATGCGCCGTAAATCATGGAATAAGTGGGCACTTTGCTCAGATACAGGGCCAGCGCTTTTTTCGCCAGCTCCATGCCAACTGCTGCAAAAATACCGCCCGCCCAGGCGTGCGACCGTTTCACATAGGTGTTGGGCACGTAGCGGTACAAGACGGCCAGACCTGCGGCAACCAGCAAAAACTGAAAGCTGTTGAGCAAAAACCGCAAACTGAACGGCAATGCGCCCACCAAACCGCTGGTAGCCACCACCACCCACGAGGTGAGCGCCAGGCTGGCACCCAGCAACACCGGTCCCAGCGTGATGGCCGACCAGTACATCAGCACGCGCTGGGTCAAGGAGCGCGCTTTTTTGACACGCCAGATCCCGTTGAGGGTGCGGTCAATCGTCAAAATCAGCGTGATCGCCGTGAGCAGCAAAATGCCCAGGCCCGCAATACCGAGTTTGTTGGCTTGCCGGCTGAACTGTGTCAGATAGCCCAGCACCTGACGGGCGATGTTGTCGGGAATCAAGCTTTCAACCAGCCAGCTTTGCAAGGCGCCCTGCATGGTTGAAAACATCGGGAAAGCCGTGAAAACCGCCAAGGCCACGGTAAAAAATGGCACCAGTGCAATCGTGGTGGTGAACGTCAGGCTGCTGGCCGTCAGGCCCATGTGGTCTTCGCGGAAACGGTCACGAAGCGTGATCAGCGTGTCGCGCCAGGGAAAATGCAACAGATCTGTGCAAAAGACTTGTAATCGTTGTTGAACATTCATCCCCGGTATCATGCCTGAAGCGACCGCCTCCCTTCCTTTCCTGATATGACCAAAGAAAATCAAATTGACGCCATCCGCTGGACCGCAGCGACCAGCCTGTTTGGCCTGATTGTGCTGGGCGTGTTGTGGGAAATGGTGCTGGCTCCGATCCGCCCGGGCGGCTCCTTGCTGGCTTTAAAAGTGTTGCCGCTGATCTTGCCGCTGGCCGGCGTGATGAAAAACCGCATGTACACCTACCGCTGGCTCAGCCTGCTGGTATGGCTGTACTTCACCGAAGGGGTGGTGCGCGCCTGGAGCGACAAGGCACCCGGCAACTATTTGGCCATGGCAGAAGTGTGTTTGTGCCTGGTGCTGTTTGCCGCCTGCTCACTGCATGTGAAGGTGCGGTTCAAGGGCATTCCCAAGCAGGCCAAAGCATGAGCGATGATCTGCTGGGCAGCTTGAGGTCTATCGCCGGGACGATGAACGTTTTGGTCGATGGCGATCTTTCAGCCTACGAGCTGGACTGGCGCAAACGCTCGCGCGGCAAGGCGCTGGCTGTGGTGCGGCCTGCCAGCACAAGCGAGGTCGCGGCGGTGGTCAAAGCTTGCGCGGCGGCCAGTGTCAGCATCGTCACTCAGGGCGGTAACACCGGTTTGGTCGGCGGCTCGATTCCCGACGACTCAGGTCAGCAAGTCGTACTGAGCCTGCAACGCATGAACACGGTACGCAGCATGGATGCGGCCAATCTGACCATGGCGGTTGATGCAGGCTGCATTTTGCAAACCCTGCAAGACACCGCTGAGAAGGCTGGTTTTTTGTTCCCGCTCAGTCTGGCCGCCGAAGGCAGTTGCACGATTGGCGGGAATTTGGCGACCAACGCGGGCGGCACGCAAGTTGTGCGCTATGGCAATGCACGCGACTTGTGCCTAGGTCTGGAGGTCGTCACAGCGCAGGGCGAGATTTGGCACGGCATGAGTGGCCTGCGCAAAGACAACACCGGTTACGACCTGCGCGATTTGTTTGTAGGCAGTGAAGGCACGCTGGGCATCATCACCGCCGCCACCTTGAAGCTTTACCCGATGCCCGCTGCAAGGCTGACCGCCTGGGCCTCCGTGCCGTCGATGGAAGATGCGGTCACCCTGCTGGGCTTGGCGCACAAACACTTGGGTGCCGGGCTGACGGGTTTTGAAGTGATGGGCCAGTTTGCGCTGAGCCTGGTGGCCAAGCACTACCCCGAGCAGCGCGTGCCTTTGTGGCAAGACGCGCCTTATTGTGTTTTGCTTGAAAACTCGGATCACGAGAGTGAAAGCCATGCACGGGCGCAGTTTGAATCCTTGCTTGAAACTGCTTTTGCCAACGGCTGCGTGCTGGACGCCGTCGTCGCTGAAAACTTAAGTCAAGCCAGCCAGCTATGGCATGTCCGGGAGAGCATCCCTTTGGCGCAGGCCGAAGAGGGCCTGAACATCAAGCACGACGTCTCCATTGCCGTGTCACGCATTCCAGAATTTGTGGCCACCACTGACGCGCTGCTGCAGGCGGCGATACCGGGCGTGCGGCTGGTCAATTTTGGTCACCTGGGCGATGGCAACTTGCATTACAACGTGCAGGCCCCGGCTGACGGGGATGCAAAAGCCTTTTTGCGTGAGCGTGAAGCCGCTGTCAACACGCTCGTTTATGACTCGGTGGCGCGTTTTGACGGCTCCATTTCTGCCGAGCATGGCGTGGGCAGCCTGAAGCTGGACAAACTCGAACACCACAAGTCCCCCGTCGCGCTGGGCATGATGCGCGCCATCAAACGGGCGCTGGACCCCCAAGGCCTGATGAATCCGGGACGGGTAGTACGGGTTTGATGCCTTGAAGTTTGCGCATGATAATATGCGCATACTTTATGGAATTAAATCATGCTGCGATTTGAACACGCCCCCAAAAAAGCGACCAATCTGTCCCTTAATTCCAAAGTGCTGGAGGCAGCGCGCGAAATGGGCATGAACCTGTCGCAAACTGTCGATGCTTTGCTGGCCGACGAAGTCAAGCGCCGCTATTGGGAGCAGTGGAACGAGCGCAACAAGGATGCTGTCGATGAATACAACGCCCGGATTGCAAAATATGGTTTGCCGCTTGAGAAATACCGTACTTTTTAAGTTGTTCGACCATCATGGCCCGATTTGATGTTTATGCACACCCCGATGCCGAGCTTCGCAAACAAACCCCCTATTTGGTGGATGTTCAAAACAGCTTCCTTGATAGCCTGACGACGCGAATTGTCATTCCACTGCGCAGCAGCAAGTACATTTCAAACCCTCTCAGGGACTTGAACCCGATTTTTGAAATAGCGGGCGGCAATGTCGTTCTGGACACGGCTGCCATGGCAGCTTTTCCAACCGCTCTTTTGAAACGCCCTGCAACCGACCTCGCCAGGCACGCTGCTGTTGTGACAGGTGCCATCGACACACTTTTGGGATCACATTAAAGTGCAACACTCCTCACAATACGAAGATTTCATGCGCCACGTTGACACGCACGGCGTGTTCAAGGCCGACCGTACCGGCACAGGTACCAAAAGCGTGTTTGGCTACCAGATGCGGTTTGATTTAAAGCAGGGCTTTCCACTGGTCACCACCAAAAAAGTGCACCTCAAATCCATCGTGCATGAGTTGCTGTGGTTTCTGCAAGGATCTAGCGACAACAACTGGCTCAAAGAGCGCGGCGTGACGATCTGGGACGAATGGGCGCGCGCCGATGGCGACCTGGGCCCCGTGTACGGCGTGCAGTGGCGCAGTTGGCCCACACCTGACGGCGGACACATTGACCAGATCACGGATGTGATCAAGACCCTGAAAACCAACCCAGATTCACGCCGGATCATCGTCAGCGCCTGGAACGTGGCCGACCTGAGCAAGATGGCGCTGATGCCTTGCCATGCCTTCTTTCAGTTTTACGTGGCCCCGGCAACAGCGCCGGGCAGCAAGGGGCAATTGAGCTGCCAGTTGTACCAGCGCAGTGCTGACATTTTTCTGGGCGTGCCGTTCAACATTGCCAGCTACGCGTTGCTGACCCACATGGTGGCGCAGCAATGCGACCTGGACGTGGGCGACTTTATCTGGACCGGCGGTGACTGTCATATTTACAGCAACCATCACGAACAAGTGGCACTGCAATTAAGCCGTGAGCCACTGCCCTACCCCACACTCCACATCAAACGCAAACCCGAGTCCATTTTTGATTATGGGTTTGACGATTTTGAGTTTGTGAACTACCAGCACCACCCTGCCATCAAGGCACCGGTGGCTGTGTAGGGCAAGGCAACGGCGCATGAAGATCAACATGATTTTTGCCCGGTCGGCCAACGGCGTGATCGGCAACAACAACGCCATGCCCTGGCACCTGCCTGAAGACCTGGCGCATTTCAAAAAGCTCACGCTGGGCAGTCCTGTGATCATGGGCCGCAAGACCTGGGACTCATTGCCCCCAAAATTTCGCCCGCTGCCTGGCCGCACCAATGTGGTCATCACCCGCCAGACCCACTGGCAGGCACAGGGCGCGACCACCGCTGGCAGCTTGCAGGATGCGTTAGCGCTGTGCCAATCTGCAAACGAAGTCTGGATCATCGGTGGAGCACAAATCTACGCGCAAGCCGAGCCTTTGGCCAGCCGGATAGAGGTGACGCAAATCGACCAAGACTTCGAAGGCGATGCCTTTGCGCCCACCCTTGGCGCCCAATGGATTCCCGGACACAGTCAGTCACAGGTGTCTTCCAGCGGACTGGGTTTCAGGTTTATCACGTATACACAACCACGAGGAGAATGAGATGTCAGGAAGCGGATTTCACGTACACGGGCCCCACGACCACGAGCTGGAGCATGCGGCGCAAGGCGGGCATGGCGAGCATGACGAAAAAGACAAGAGTTTGACGGCGCAAATTGCCATGATCACCGCCATCATTGCCACCGTCGGCGCCATTTTTGCCTACATGGGCGGGGCAACCCAAGCCAACGCAGGCCTGTACAAAAACAACGCGGCCATCAAGAAAACAGAAGCGTCCAACCAGTGGAATTTCTTTCAGGCCAAAAGCACCAAACAGTCGCTGGCTGAGGTCTCGCGCGACCTGTCGGCCGAAAGCGTGAAAGACAAGTACCAGGCCAAGATTGACCGGTACGAACAAGAGAAGAACGAGATCAAAGTGACGGCTGAAAAGCTTGAAAAAGAATCCAACGACTGGGATAAAAAGTCAGACGAACAAATGCACCAGCACCACCGCTGGGCACAAGCCACCACGGTGTTGCAAATATCGATTGCCATGGCAGCCATTGCCCTTTTGACACGCAAGCGCTGGGTTGAATATGTCATGTTTGCAGCGGCGGCAGGCGGTCTGGCTGTTGGCGTATTGGCCATGCTTCACATTTAGCATTCGTTTTTAAGCTCAGTTTTTAATAGCGCATTGCCCAAGCATCTATTGGCCAAAAGCCAGGTTTAGTCCTAAAAATGACCCAAATTGCCACCTGGAATGTCAATTCCCTGTCAGTACGCTTGCCGCAGGTCATTGACTGGCTGGCCACCCATCCGGTCGATGCACTGTGCCTTCAGGAACTCAAACTCACGGACGACAAGTTTCCATTCCAAGCGCTTGAGGAGGTGGGCTACCACAGTGCCGTTTTCGGCCAAAAAACCTACAACGGGGTCGCGATTCTCAGTCGCACCGTACTCAACGATGTTTCCAAAAACATCACCGGCTTTGCGGATGAGCAGTCACGCGTGATCGCTGCCACCATGGCCACTGAGTACGGCGACGTGCGAATTGTCAATGGCTACTTCGTCAATGGCCAGGAACCAGGCAGCGAAAAATTTGCCTACAAGTTGAAATGGCTGGACGGTTTGAACGCCATGATCAAAAGCGAACTTCAGGAGCACGCCAGACTCGTGCTGCTCGGCGACTTCAATATCACGGCTGATGACCGCGACAGCTACGACCCGGAAGGCTTGCGTGAAACCATTCACCATACCACCGCAGAGCGTGACCATTTCAAGGCGCTGATGGCGCTGGGCTTGACAGACGCCTTCAGAATGTTTGAACAACCTGAGAAAAGCTTCAGCTGGTGGGACTATCGGGAATTTGGTTTCAGACGCAACCGGGGACTGCGGATTGACCATATTCTGGTCAGCCAAGCGCTCAAATCCAGGGTGACCGGCTGCGTGATTGACAAAACACCGCGCAAAAATGAACGGCCAAGTGACCACACACCGGTGATTGTTGACATCGCCTGAGTCATGAACTGAGTCCTGCACGGAACCCAGAATGAACCGGGACTCAAACGACTACTGAAGGGTTTCCTTCAAGGCAGCCGGCATTGGCAGTGCCATCACGTCAATGCCCTCCTCTATCAGTTCACTGGCCTCGCGCGGCGTAGCCTGACCGCGAATACTGCGCGGCTCGGTGTCTCCATAGTGCATGGCGCGCGCCTGATCTGCAAAGCGATCGCCAACATCTTCGGTATGGGTAATCACATGACGCAAGGCCTTCAAAAATGCCGCTTGCTGTTCGAGGCTTGGGCTGGCCCTTTCTGCCGTCTCGGCCACCGGCGTCAAACTGGAACCTGGCTGTGCCTCTGCCGGACCCGGTGGGGTCGCATCGTCAGGCAACTGAGCTTGACCCGCGGGCTCTCGATGCGCCCCAAAATTGAGCCGTGGCGCACTCGGCATCTTCAGGATGGCTTTGTTTGCGCACACTGGGCATTCAACGATACCGCGCGCCAATTGCGATTGAAAGTCTTCCTCAGAACCAAACCAGCCTTCAAAAGAATGCTGCTGTCCGCATTGAAGGTTAAGAACTTTCAAAACACAGCTTTCATGGCACAAGCAGGGCCAGCCGAGCCTTAGCTGCCCAAGGTCTTGACGATGCTGCTGATGGACTGGGCGCACAGTGTCATCAAGCCGCCCGGCAAGATGCCCAACAGCAAAATAAGCGCGCCATTGATACTGAGCACAAACCGTGCGTCGGCTGGCGCGGTGATGGCATGCACCGGGCTTTGAGCGGCATCAAAGTACATGACCTTGATGATGCGCAGATAGTAAAAAGCACCGACCAGCGACATCATCACCGCAAAAACAGCCAGCACCAAATAGCTGGTTTGCTGTGACGAAACCAGCGCTTGCAACACCGACAGCTTGGCATAAAACCCGACCAGCGGCGGCAAGCCTGCCAAAGACAGCATGACGATGGCCATCACACCGGCATACAGCGGGCTGCGCTGGTTAAGGCCAGCCAGGTCGCTGATTTCTTCGGATTCATGCCCGGCACGTGCCAGCAGCATGATGATGCCGAACGCCGCAAGTGTCGTCAGGACGTATGTGATGGCATAAAACATGGCTGCGCTGTAGGCCGATTCTGTGTTGAGCTGGTTGCCATTGACGACGCCCGACAGCATGCCGAGCAGCAAAAAGCCCATTTGCGAGATGGTAGAAAAAGCCAGCATGCGCTTGAGATTGCTTTGCGCGATGGCTGCCAGGTTGCCAACCAGAAGCGAGCCGATGGCCATCACAGCCAGCATTTGCTGCCAGTCGAAAGCAAGGGGCAGCAAGCCCTCCACCAGCAGGCGCAGGCAAATCGCAAAAGCCGCCAGCTGCGGTGCGCCGCCAATCAGCACCGTCACGGCGGTAGGCGCGCCCTGATACACATCGGGTAGCCACATGTGAAAAGGCACGGCACCAAGCTTGAAGGCCAGGCCAGCAACAATGAACACCAGGCCGAACACCAGCACCTGGTGCTTGACCTGCCTGCTGGCAATGGCGTTGAAGACTTCATTCAAATCAAGCGAGCCTGTCGCGCCGTAAAGCATGGACAAGCCATAAAGCAAAAAGCCAGAAGCCAAAGCGCCGAGCACAAAGTATTTCATGGCAGCTTCGGTAGCCGTGGCGTTATCACGCCGCAGCGCTACCAGCGCGTAGCTGCTGAGTGTGAGCAACTCCAGGCCCATGTAGATGACCAGAAAATTGTGACCCGAAATCATCACGAACATGCCCAGCAGGGCGAACAGACTCAGCGTGAAAAACTCGCCACCGCGCAACATGTCACGGTCAAAGGCATAGGGCCTGCCGTAAACCAGTGACACCATCAGCGCAATGCATGAAAAGCACTTCAGCCAGCTACCCATCGGGTCAACCACCACCATCTTGCCAAAGCCGTAGAAGGTTTGACCGCCTGTGGCATAGGCCGCCTCAAGCGCAGCAACCGCGGCCAGAGTGATGAGCGTCAACACATAAGTGACGGTACGCATGGGCGACTTGACACCCAAGTCAACCAGCAAGATCACGCAGGCCATCACGGCCAAAATGATCTCGGGGTAAACCGCTATCCAGGAGAGTTTGTCAATCATTGCTGAATTCTTTTGCGGTTAGTTCAGTTTGGATTTGGCAACGTGCGCCAGCAAATCAACGACGGTGCTGTTCATCACATCGGTAAATGGCTTGGGGTACAGGCCCATGTACAGCGTGGCAATGGCCAGCATGGACAGCATCAAAAATTCCCGGGCATTGATATCCGTCAGATTCTTGACGTCATCATTGACCACCGGACCGAGGTACACACGCTTGTACATCCACAGGGTATAAGCTGCACCAAAAATCAGGGCGGTGGCAGAGGCAAAACCAATCCAAAAGTTAAATTTGACGGCACCCAAAATCACCATCCACTCGCCCACGAAACCAGCCGTGGCAGGCAAGCCGCAGTTGGCCATGGCAAAAAACAGGGCAAACGCGGCAAACTTGGGCATGGTGCTGACCACACCGCCGTAGCTGGCAATCTCGCGCGAATGGACGCGGTCATACAGCACGCCAATGCACAGGAACATCGCGCCTGACACAAAGCCATGGGCAATCATCTGCACGATGCCGCCCGACACGCCGATGTCATTGAAAATAAAAAAGCCAAGCGTGACAAAACCCATGTGCGCCACCGATGAGTAAGCCACCAGCTTTTTCATGTCCTGCTGCACCAGCGCCACCAGGCCGACGTAAACCACTGCGGTCAGGGACAAGGCAATCATCAGCCAGGCCCATTCACGCGACGCATCAGGCGCAATCGGCATGGAAAACCGCAGAAAACCATAAGCACCCAGCTTGAGCATGATGGCTGCCAGCACGGCAGAGCCGCCAGTGGGGGCCTCAACGTGCACATCGGGCAACCAGGTGTGCACTGGCCACATGGGCACCTTGACAGCAAACGCTGCAAAAAAAGCAAAGAACAGCAGCGTTTGTATCGATCTCCCCAACGGCAGCTTGTGCCAGGTCAAAATGTCAAAGCTGCCGCCAGATTTGTTGTACAAATAAATGAGGGCGACCAGCATCAGGAGTGAGCCGAGCAAAGTGTATAAAAAGAATTTGAAGGCTGCGTAAATCTTGTTCGGCCCGCCCCAGATGCCGATGATGAGATACATCGGGATCAGCGTGGCCTCAAAAAAGACATAAAACAGCAGGCCATCCAGCGCAGTGAACACGCCAATCATCAGGCCACTCAAAATCAGAAACGCAGCCATGTACTGGTTCACGCGGGTGGTGATGGATTCCCAGCTGGCGATGATGACAACGACATTGATAAAGGCAGTCAGGAGCACAAACCACAGGGAGATACCGTCCACGCCAAGGTGGTAATTGACGTTGAAACGGGCTATCCAACTGCCCTTTTCAACAAACTGCATTGCAGAAGTGCCCAGCTTGAAGCCGTCATACAGTGGCAGGGTGACCAGAAAGCTAACCACCGCACCGATCAATGCAACCCAGCGCACGCTGCGAGCTTGGTCATCACGGCCAATGGCCAACAGAATGACACCAAAAATGATTGGCGTCCAAATCGCAAGGCTAAGCAATCCCATTCTTATTTTTCCTGCTTTTTCTTATTATTTGTTGAGCCATTCGACCAGCATCGGCCAACTGATGAAAAAACTCATCAATAAGAAAATACCAACAATCATGCCAAAGGCATAGTGATAGATATAACCCGACTGCAAGCGACGCACGATGCTGGACACCCAGCCCACCATCTTCCAAGAGCCATTGACCAGCGTGCCATCAATCACTTGTTGGTCGCCGATTTTCCACAAGCCCGTGCCGAGTGCGCGAGCACCTCGCGCAAGTACGTTTTCATTGAACCAGTCGAGGTAGTACTTGTTTTCAAGCAGCACATAAACTGGATGAAATATGCGCTTGATAGTCGCCGGCAAAGCCGGATTGACCATATACAAATACCAGGCCAGCAAAGCGCCTGAAAGTGCCAGCCAGAAAGGCGCGCTCATCAAACCGTGCCACGCCATTTGCACAGGCCCGTGAAACGCTTTGGCCAGCTCTTCCATAGCGGGGTGCTTTTGTAGATTGACAAAAATTGCGTCTTTGAAAAAATCGCCAAACAGCATGGGCTGGATGGTCATGAAGCCAATCACCACCGAAGGAATCGCCAGCAGGACGAGCGGCACGGTCACCACCCACGGTGATTCACGCGATTCGTGGTGCGGTGCATGGTGGTCATGCGTGTCGTGCGCATGGTGATGCGAATGGTGGTGCGCATCAGGATTCTGGTCGTGACGCTCCTTGCCGTGGAACACCAGGAAGTAAAGGCGGAACGAATAAAAAGCGGTGATAAAAACCCCCGCCAGCACGGCAAAGTGCGCAAAACCGGCACCCGCCAGATGGCTCTCATGCACGGCTTCAATGATGCTGTCTTTTGAGTAAAAACCTGCGAACAAAGGCGTGCCAATCAACGCCAGTGTGCCGAGCAGAAAAGTGATCCAGGTGATTGGCATGGTCTTGCGCACGCCGCCCATCCAGCGAATGTCCTGGTTGTGGTGCATGCCCAAAATGACGGAGCCTGCCGCCAGGAACAGCAGCGCCTTGAAGAAAGCATGCGTCATCAAATGGAAGACAGCCACCGAGTAAGCCGATGCACCGAGCGCAACCGTCATGTAACCCAGTTGCGACAGGGTTGAATAGGCCACCACGCGTTTGATGTCGTTTTGAATGATGCCCATAAATCCCATGAACAGCGCGGTGATGCCGCCAATCACCATGATGAAGCTCAGGGCGGTGTCACTGAGCTCAAACAGCGGCGACATGCGTGCCACCATGAAAATACCCGCCGTGACCATCGTGGCCGCGTGGATCAGTGCCGAGATGGGCGTCGGCCCTTCCATCGAGTCGGGCAGCCAAACGTGCAGCGGGAACTGGGCCGACTTGCCCATCGCGCCAATGAAAAGGCAGATGCAGACGACGGTGACCAGCATCCAGCTGGTGCCGGGAAGCGTGAGTTTTGCAAGCTCGCCGCCCTTGGCAAAGGCTTCGCTGTAGTTCAAGGTGCCCGCATAGGCGGCAATCAGGCCAATGCCGAGAATAAAACCGAAGTCACCGACCCGGTTGACCAAAAACGCTTTCATATTGGCATGGGTCGCACTGGGTTTGTTGTAATAAAAACCAATCAGCAAATACGAAACCAGGCCCACAGCCTCCCAGCCGAAGAAAAGCTGGAGCATGTTATTGCTCATCACCAGCATCAGCATGGCGAAAGTAAACAGCGAGATATAACCAAAAAAGCGGTTGTAGCCCTCTTCTTCATCCATGTAGCCGATGGTGTAGATGTGCACCATGAGCGACACAAAGGTCACCACGCACATCATCATGGCACTCAAGCCGTCGACCAGAAAACCAACTTCCATCTTCAAGCCACCAACGACCATCCAGGTATAGATCGTTTCATTGAATCGCGCGCCGTCCATGGCCACACTTTTGAGCGTCGTGGCAGACAAGATAAACGCCAGCAACACACCCAGAATCGTCAAGGTGTGCGACAGCCGGCGACCCAACCAGTTGCCACCGAAAGCGGTGCCAAAGACCCCCGCCAAAACGGCTCCAGCCAAAGGCAACAAGGGGACAGCGAGTAGCGCAGAGACAGAAAGGGTTTGACTCATTTTCTAGTTAACCCTTGAGCGTATTGAGTTCGTCAACGTTGATGCTTGATTTATTGCGGAACAGCAAGACGAGAATAGCCAAACCAATGGCGGACTCCGCCGCTGCGACGGTCAGAATAAAAAATACAAAAATCTGGCCCGCCATGTCGTTCAGGTAATACGAGAACGCCACAAAGTTCATGTTGACGGCAAGCAGCATGAGCTCGATGGCCATCAACAAAATGATCAGGTTTTTGCGGTTCAGAAAAATGCCGATGACCGACAAGGCGAACAGCATCGCGCCGAGTGACAGGAAATGTCCGAGCGTGAGGGTCATGCCTTCTTCTCCTCAATAAGCGGAGCAACCGGCATGGTGGCCTCCGGCATGACCGACTTCATTTTCACGAGTGTCACACGGTCGGCGCGCTTGACCCGAACCTGCTCGGACGGATTTTGTGACTTGGAGTCCTTGCGGGCACGCAAGGTGAGTGCGATAGCCGCAATGATGGCAACCAGCAAAATAATGGCCGCAATTTCCAGCGGATAAACATATTCTGAATACAACACCTTGCCAAGTTCTTTGGTGTTAGACACCTGACTGCCCGTTTGTGCAGCTGCGTTTGCCGCCTTGGGTGGCTCCCTGAAGCCGCCCATCAACACGTACGACATTTCTAGCGCAATCAGGGCGCCGACAGAGCCTGCCAGCGGGAAGTGCTTCCAGAAACCCTGCCGAACACCGTCAAGATTGATGTCGAGCATCATCACCACAAATAAAAACAGCACCATCACGGCACCCACATACACCAGCACCAGCGTGATCGCCAGAAACTCAGCTTTGAGCAAAATCCAGATGGCGGCAGCCTGAAAAAAGGCCAGCACAAGATACAAGGCCGCATGCACTGGGTTGCGCGCCGTGATGACGCGGAATGCAGCAAACAGCATCAGCGCAGAAAACACATAAAAAAGACCTGTTTTAGCGTCCATGTTGCTTTCGAATTCTTTTTAGGATGGGGCGATGTTGAGCCAGGACTAACGAAACTTGGCATCCGCAGCGCGGCTGGCGGCAATTTCAGTTTCATAACGGTCACCTACAGCCAGCAGCATTTCTTTGGTGAAGTACAAATCGCCCCGCTTTTCGCCGTGGTATTCAAAAATATGCGTTTCAACAATCGAGTCGACCGGGCAGCTTTCTTCACAAAATCCACAAAAAATGCATTTGGTCAGGTCAATGTCGTAGCGCGACGTTCGGCGGCTACCGTCTTCGCGCACATCAGACTCAATCGTGATGGCCATGGCCGGGCAAACGGCTTCACACAGCTTGCAGGCAATGCATCGCTCTTCTCCGTTTTCGTATCGGCGAAGTGCATGCAGGCCCCGAAAACGCGGGCTCTGCGGTGTCTTTTCTTCAGGAAACTGAACCGTGATCTTTCGCTTGAACATGTACTTGCCGGTCAAGGCCATGCCTTTGAACAGCTCGGTGAGCATGAAGCTCGAAGCGAAATCTTTGAGGGAGGCAACGGTGCTCATGTCATTTCCAAATTGAATACGATGTCTGCATCCAGCCGCCAACGACCACCAGCCAGACGAGCGTCACAGGGATGAAAATTTTCCAGCCCAAACGCATGATCTGGTCATAGCGAAAGCGCGGAAATGTGGCACGTACCCAGAGAAACATGGTAACGATCACAAAAGTCTTGGCGCCCAGCCAGATCCAGCCAGGAATCCAGTTGAAAAACGCGCTGTCGATGGGTGGCAACCAGCCACCCAGGAAAAGCAGTACGGCGAGGATCGCGACCAGCCACATGTTGGCGTATTCAGCCAGGAAGAACATGGCAAAGGACATGCCGGAATATTCGACCATATGCCCCGCCACGATCTCTGACTCGCCTTCGACAACATCAAACGGGTGGCGGTTGGTCTCTGCGAGACTGGAGATGAAATAAACCACAAAAATAGGCAACAACGGCAGCCAGTTCCACGACAAAAAAGTCAACCCACGGTCTGCCGCCATGCCTTTGCCCTGCCCCATCACGATATCGGTCATGTTCAGGCTGCCCGACACCATCAGCACCACGACCAGACAAAAACCCATCGCAATCTCATAACTCACCATTTGAGCCGAGGCACGCATGGCCCCCAAAAAGGCGTACTTGGAATTGGATGCCCAGCCGGCAATGATCACGCCATACACCTCCAGCGAGGTGATCGCCATCAGAAACAGCAAGCCCGCGTTGATGTTAGCCAGCGCCACCTCAGGCCCAAACGGAATGACGGCCCATGCGGCGAGCGCCGGCATGATGGTCATGATGGGGCCCAGAACAAACAAGCCCTTGCTGGCAGCCGTAGGAATAATGATTTCTTTGGTCAAAAGCTTGAGCGCGTCGGCTATCGGCTGCAGCAAACCGAAAGGGCCCACCCGGTTGGGGCCGAGGCGAATTTGTGTGAAACCAATCGCCTTTCTCTCCCACAAGGTGAGGTAGGCAACGCAAGCCATCAATGGCAGCAAGACGCAAACAATTTTGATCAGCGTCCAGAGCACAGGCCAGACCACGGTGGGCCAGATACCGCCACCCAAACCCTGACCGAAAGCGTAAATCGCGTCAATCATGCTGCCACTTCCTCAGTTGTGCCATCAACAACGGCCACACCACGCGCATCCGCGGTCAGTTGCAGCGATGTTGCCCGCCTGACCAAGCCGTCAAGCTGATAAATGCCGGCCACGGCAGGCGCCACCTGACTCACGGTGGTCAACTGAATGCTCGCATCTGAAGCATTGCTCAAGTTGGCGGCTACGACATGACCGTTGTCGATGCCTGCGATTTGCTGAAGGACATCTTGCGAGGACTCGAAGTCAAAGCCCGGCAGGCCCAACAAATTGGCCAGCACACGCAACACCTTCCACGCTGGACGTGTATCGCCCAAAGGCTTGACGACCGAATGAAAGCTTTGCACGCGGCCTTCCGCGTTGACGAACGTACCCGGCGTTTCAGTAAACGGCGCGATCGGCAATAGCACATCGCTAAAGCTCATGTTGGCCTTGAAGGGGCTGAGCGTGACCACCATTTGTGCGGCGTTGAGCGAGGCTTTGGCTTTTGTCCCTGAAGCAGAATCAAACTCGGGTTCATTGTTCAGCAACAGGACCGCTTTGAGCTGGCCGTCCAGCATCTGGCCCGCGTTCAACCCCTGACCTTGCGGCATGGCACCTGCGAGCTGCGCTCCCAAGGTATTTGCTGCCTCCGTCAAGTAACCCACACTCGCACCGGTTTGCTGGCCAATCCAGTTGGCAAGTGCCAGCAGGCTTGACGAATTGGCGTGGTGCGCTGCTGCATTGCCCAGCAAAATCGCTTTACGCTCACCGCCCAGCAATGATTTGGCCATCGCTTTGGCAGCATCGCTCACCTGACCTGCCGCAGGCGCTGCCACGCCTTTTTCAAGTGCGATGGCTGAGGCAATATTTGCCAGCGACTGCACCCATGATTCATATCCTGCCATCATGGCGTTGGCGATTGGCAGCGCCCAGGCGTCCGGGGTCTTCAGTTCTGCCATCGAATTGACACTGTTGACGGCGCAGCCCTTGCGAGCCGCCTGCCGGATCCGTTGGGCAAAAAGGGGATGATCCTTGCGCAGATTCGAACCAACGATCAGAACGCGTTGCAATTCAGACAGTGAAGCGATCGACGTTCCCAGCCAGCGCACACCTGAGCTGGTTGCAAACTCTGCGTGGCGCAGGCGGTAGTCGATGTTGTCGCTGCCCATACCGCGCATGAGTGATGCCGCCAGATAAAGCTCTTCCAGAGTACTGTGCGGACTTGCCAGCATGCCAATGCTGGCAGCGCCATGGTCGGCCTTGATTTGTTTCAAGCCGTTTGCAACGTATTCAAGTGCGGTTTGCCAATCGACTGCTTTCCATTGACCACCCTGCTTGATCATGGGGCTGGTCAATCTTTCATCGCTGTTCAGCGATTCGTAGGAAAAGCGGTCACGGTCGGCAAGCCAGCATTCGTTGACCTGTTCATTTTCCAGGGGCAGCACACGCATCACCCGGTTGGCCTTGACCTGAACAATCAGGTTGCTACCGGTTGAATCGTGCGGGCTGACAGACTTGCGGCGCGACAACTCCCAGGTTCGGGCGCTGTAGCGAAAAGGCTTGCTGGTCAGCGCGCCAACTGGACAAATGTCAATCATGTTGCCGGACAGTTCGGAGTCCACCGACATGCCAACAAACGTTTCAATTTCGGCATGCTCGCCGCGATGCGACATACCCAACTCCATCACACCTGCGACCTCCTGCCCAAAGCGGACGCATCGGGTGCAATGAATGCAGCGGCTCATCTCTTGCATCGACACCAGCGGGCCGACGTCTTTGTAAGCGACGACGCGTTTTTCTTCTTCGTAACGCGAGCCGCTGCCGCCATAACCCACAGCCAAATCCTGCAACTGGCACTCACCGCCCTGGTCGCAAATCGGGCAGTCCAACGGGTGATTGATGAGCAAAAACTCCATCACGCCTTTTTGCGCCTTGATGGCCTTGTCGTTCTTGGTGTGTACAACCATGCCCTGCGTGACAGGCGTGGCGCATGCCGGCATGGGCTTGGGGGCCTTTTCAACATCGACCAGACACATGCGGCAGTTCGCCGCAATCGACAGCTTCTTGTGATAACAAAAATGCGGAATGTAGGTACCGGCTTTTTCGGCCGCATGCATGATCGTGCTGCCTTCGAGCACGTCAACTTTTTGGCCGTCTAGTTGGATTTCAATCATGTTGTTAAGCGCTCCGCGCTTTGAGCAGTCGCTTTGGGAATCATGGCTTCAAACTCATGGCGGAAATGTTTGATCATGGCGCGTACTGGCATGGCCGCAGCATCACCGAGCGCGCAAATCGTACGGCCTTGAATATTGTCCGCGACAGAGTTCAGCAAGTCCAAATCAGTCGCCCTGCCTTTGCCGTTGTGAATACGATCGACCATGCGCCAGAGCCAACCTGTGCCTTCGCGGCAAGGCGTGCATTGGCCACAAGACTCGTGCATATAAAAGTAAGACAAACGCTTGAGTGATTCGACCATGCATCGGGTGTCGTCCATGACGATGACTGCTCCTGATCCGAGCATCGATCCAGCCTTGGCAATCGAGTCATAGTCCATGGTGCATTCCATCATGATGGCTGCTGGCAACACGGGAGCTGAAGAGCCACCTGGGATGACGGCTTTTAAGGTGCGGCCTTGAGCAGCGCCACGTACACCACCGGCTAGTTCCAGCAGCTTGGCAAACGGCGTGCCTAACGGAACTTCGTAATTACCTGGCCATTCCACATCACCAGACACTGAATAAATTTTGGTACCACCGTTGTTAGGTTTGCCGGATTCCAGATAAGCCTGGCCACCGTTGCGAATCAGCCATGGCACGGCCGCGAAGGTTTCGGTGTTGTTGATGGTTGTCGGTTTGCCGTACAAACCAAAGCTGGCCGGGAACGGCGGCTTAAAGCGTGGCTGGCCTTTCTTGCCTTCGAGTGACTCGAGCAAGGCGGTTTCTTCGCCACAAATATAGGCACCGAAACCATGGGATGCATGCAGCTGAAAACTGACGTTGCTGCCCAAAATTTTGTCACCCACTTCCTTGCTGATGTAGCCTGCGGCACGCGCTTCTTCCAAAGCCTCTTCAAAGCGCTGGTAGGTTGCGAAAATCTCACCGTGAATGTAGTTGTAACCCACCGTGATGCCCATCGCATAACCGGCTATTGCCATGCCTTCAATCACGCTGTGCGGGTTGAAATGCATGATGTCTCGGTCTTTGCAGGTGCCGGGCTCGCCTTCATCTGAATTGCAAACCAGATACTTTTGACCAGGAAACTGGCGCGGCATGAAGCTCCACTTCAAACCCGTTGGAAAGCCTGCACCACCACGGCCGCGCAAACCGCCGAGTTTGACCTCCGCTATGACCTGATCTGGGGTCATGCCGACACCCTCGCCCTGGGCCAGTATTTTGCGCAGCGCCTGGTAGCCACCACGTGCTTCGTAGTCTTTCAAGTGCCAGTTGCTGCCATTCAAATCCGCCATGATTTGCGGGTTGATGTGGCGGCCATGGAAACAGCTTTGAACGCCTGTCGCCGCGAATTGCGACAACACGTTTTTGGCCTCTGGGCTGATGACGGAATTCACAGTAGCTGTCATTGCGTTTTTGCCTCAGCAGATTGCAGACCGGCAATCAATTGGTCGAGTTTTTCATTGCTCATGAAACTACACATGGTCACGTCATTGACCAGCATGACGGGAGAATCAGCGCAAGCACCCAGGCATTCAGATTGCTGCAAGGTAAACAAGCCGTCGGCCGTCGTCTCCCCCATCGAAATACCCAGCTTGTGCTCCAGGTGTTTAAGCGCTGCAGCACCATCGCGCAACTGACACGGCAGATTGGTGCACACGTTCAACTTGTACTTGCCCACCGGCTGCTGGTTGTACATGTTGTAGAAAGTCGTGATTTCATGCACTGCCATCGGGGCCATACCCAAGTAGTCGGCCACCAGCTTTTCACTGTCAGCACTGACATAGCCTTGCTCACCTTGCACAATCGTCAGGCAAGCCATCACGGCAGACTGCTTTTGATCAGCCGGGTATTTGGCCACTTCGCGTGCGAATTTTGATTTGGCTTGTTCAGAAATCATGTTTACAAAATCCAGGATTAGCGGTCAATCTCGCCGAAAACAATGTCCATCGTGCCGATCACAGCCACCGCATCAGCAATCATGTGGCCGCGCGACATTTCGTCCATCGCGGCCAAATGTGAAAAGCCGGGCGGGCGAATTTTCAAACGGTAAGGCTTGTTGGCACCGTCACTGACGATGTAAATACCAAACTCGCCCTTGGGGTGCTCAACCGCTGCGTAAGCTTCGCCTTCAGGCACGTGGAAGCCTTCGGTAAAGAGCTTGAAATGGTGAATCAGCTCTTCCATGTTGGACTTCATCGATTCGCGATCAGGTGCCGCCACCTTGTGATTGCTGGTAATAACCGGGCCGGGGTTGACCCGCAGCCAGTCGATGCACTGCTGAATAATGCGGTTTGACTGACGCATTTCTTCAACGCGTACCAGGTAGCGGTCGTAGCAGTCACCCGTTTTGCCGACGGGGATATCAAAATCCATTTTGCTGTACACGTCGTAAGGCTGCTGCTTGCGCAAGTCCCATGCAAAGCCCGAGCCGCGCAACATGGGGCCGGTAAAGCCGAGTGCCAAGGCACGCTCCGGCGACACCACACCCACGCCGACTGTGCGCTGCTTCCAGATACGGTTGTCCGTCAGCAGTGTCTCGTACTCGTCAACGTAAGCTGGGAATTTTTTGCAGAAGTCCTCAATGAAATCGAGCAGAGAACCCTGGCGGTTTTCGTTCAGCGCTTCAATCGCCTTGGCGTTTTTAACCTTGCTGACCTTGTATTGCGGCATGCGGTCTGGCAAGTCACGGTAAACACCGCCCGGCCTGAAATACGCTGCATGCATGCGCGCACCCGACACCGCCTCGTACATGTCAAACAAGCTCTCCCGCTCGCGGAAGCAGTAAATCAGAATATTCATTGCACCGCAGTCAAAACCATGCGCGCCCAGCCACAACAAGTGGTTCAGCAGGCGCGTGATTTCAGCGTACATCACGCGGATGTACTGAGCGCGTTCAGGCACATCCACGCCCAACAACTTTTCAATCGCCAGGCAATAAGCCTGTTCGTTGGACATCATCGACACATAGTCGAGTCTGTCCATGTAGGGCAAGGACTGAATGTAGGTTTTGCTTTCTGCCAGCTTTTCAGTGGCGCGATGCAGCAGGCCAATGTGAGGGTCAGCGCGCTGAATCACTTCGCCGTCCAGTTCAAGCACCAGCCGCAACACACCGTGCGCTGCAGGGTGCTGCGGGCCAAAGTTCAGGGTGTAGTTTTTGATTTCAGCCATGTTGGTACTCCCTGCTGGCCACCCCTGGGGACAACAGAGCCCCCTCGAGGGGCAAGGAAGGTATGGGGTTATGGGGGCTCATCATTTGAGTCCGCCGTAGTTCTCTTCTCGGATCACGCGCGGCGTGATTTCACGCATCTCGATGGTGACGGGCTGATAGATCACGCGCTTTTGCTCGGGGTCATAGCGCATTTCAACGTTGCCGGTTGTCGGGAAGTCTTTGCGGAACGGGTGACCAATGAAGCCGTAGTCGGTCAGGATACGGCGCAGGTCGTTGTGTCCTTCGAAAATGATGCCAAACAAATCGAAGGCTTCACGCTCAAACCAGTTGGCGGCGTTCCAGATGTCGTTCACTGAATCGACCACCGGAAAATCGTCGTCAGCACAAAACACTTTCAGGCGAAGTCGCTGATTCAAACTGACAGACAGCAGATGGGACGACACACAGAAGCGCAAGCCATCGTATTGCCCGTCTTTGTATTCTGAATAATCAATGCCGCACAGATCAACCAGCTGCTCAAATTTGCAGCCAGCAGAATCACGCAGAAGCATGGCACAAGCAAGGTAATCGGCAGCCCCGACAGTCACTGTCACTTCACCCAGAGCAATCTTGATGCTTTTGAGCCTATCGCCCAGCACACTGGATACGGTGGCGCCGATTTGCTCGGCGGTTGCGGGTGCAGGGGATGTCGCGAGGGTCATCACGCTCTCGCAATCGTGTTGGTGCGGCGGATTTTCTGCTGCAGTTGGATGATGCCGTACATCAGGGCTTCAGCCGTCGGCGGACAGCCGGGCACGTAAACATCGACCGGCACAATGCGGTCGCAACCACGCACCACCGAGTAACTGTAGTGGTAGTAGCCGCCACCGTTGGCACACGAGCCCATGGACAGCACCCAGCGCGGCTCGGACATTTGGTCATAAACCTTGCGCAGCGCCGGACCCATTTTGTTGCACAGCGTGCCGGCCACGATCATCAGGTCAGACTGGCGCGGACTCGGTCTGAACAACATGCCAAAACGGTCCAGGTCATAGCGTGCAGCACCAGCGTGCATCATTTCAACAGCGCAGCATGCCAGGCCAAACGTCATGGGCCAGAGTGAACCCGTCTTGGCCCAGTTGACCACCGAGTCATAGCTCGTGGTCATGAAACCTTCGTTGAAAACACCTTCGAGCGACATACAAATACCTTAGTGGCGAACGTCAAAACACCTCAATTGTCATTCCCAATCGAGAGCGCCTTTTTTCCATTCGTAGATAAACCCCACGACCAGAATTCCCAAAAAAACCATGACCGACCAAAATCCAACAGCGCCAATTTCCTTCAGAGCAACAGCCCACGGAAAAAGAAAGGCAATTTCAAGGTCAAAAAGGATGAACAAGATAGCGACCAGGTAGTAGCGCACATCAAACTTCATGCGGGCGTCTTCAAAAGCTTCAAAGCCGCACTCGTAGGGGGAATTTTTTTCGGCATCAGGGCGCACGGGCCCGAGCAACCTGCCCAGAACCTGGGGAACCACGCCAACGCCTACGCCTACCAAAATGAACAGAAGAACGGGGAGGTACTGGTCGAGGTTCATGGCGAGGTCAATGAATAAAGGCCAGTTTGGATCGGTTCGGATCGATTTGCTACGATGTTTTGCCATGCGGCCTATGGGTCGCATGGCACTGATCTGGTGCGGACGGCGAGACTCGAACTCGCACACCTTTCGGCACTACCCCCTCAAGATAGCGTGTCTACCAATTTCACCACGTCCGCGGTTTTTGTTGTCTGAATCGCATGAGGAAAAACGCTTGGCTTTTGGCTTTCCAGACAACCTCAGAGTTTACCCTGAAATTCGCCTTCTCCCGGTGGAGAAAGACGGGCAAACGCATTATTTCATCGGTATTTGACCCACCCCGGAAGCGGCTGGCGACGGCGCTGCCGGCACCGCTGCGGTGTTGCCAGCCGGCGCAGCCGTTCCTGGGATTTGCGCGGCGCCCGTGGCCGCTGAGGCAGCAGCGGCAGGTGCCACGACAGACGCTTTTTCAAGCACACTGCCGCCGGAGCTGCGCGGTTGTGCGTTGCCAAAATAGGCCAAAGCCAGCGTGCAGGCAAAAAATACAGCCGCCAGAACCCCGGTCGAGCGGGACAAAAAGTTGGCGCTTCCGCTGGCACCGAACAGGCTGCCAGAGCCGCCACTGCCAAACGCCGCCCCCATGTCGGCACCTTTGCCGTGCTGCACAAGGACCAGGCCAATCATGCCAATGGCCGACAGCATTTGCACGGCAAGGACAATGGTCAATATCACGTTCATGTTTATTTACTCCTGATTTAGTAGCAGCTCGCCAAGTTTTTTATTGGGCTGCAGCAATAATTGATAAGAAATCGGCGGCTTTTAGCGAGGCCCCGCCTATCAGGCCACCGTCAATATCGGCTTGTGCCAACAGGCTTGACGCATTGGCAGCGTTCATGCTGCCGCCATACAAGATTTTCACGCGTGCAGACTGATCGGTTGCTGCCTTGAGCTGGGCACGCAGCACCGAATGAACCGATTGCGCTTCTTCGGGGGATGCGGTTTTGCCCGTCCCAATAGCCCAGACAGGCTCATAAGCCAGCACAATTTCACTGATGCAATGACCGTTGGTATGAATGACTGCAGCCAGTTGGCGCTTGACCACTTCTTCAGTGCGCCCTGCCTGGCGCTCGGCAAGGGTTTCACCCACACAAACGATGGGCGTGATGCCTTCAGCAAGAGCGGCCTTGGCCTTGTCAGCCACCAGCGCATCCGACTCAGCATGGTACTGGCGGCGCTCCGAGTGGCCGACGATGGCGTAACGCACACCAAAATCTTTCAGCATGGCAGCGCAGACCTCGCCGGTGTATGCACCAGAGGGATGAGCCGACACGTCTTGGGAACCCAGATCGATCGACGCGGCCTTCAGGGACTGCACCTGCGCCAGGTAAGGCGCAGGCACGCACACAGCCACGTCACAAGCCGGTTTGACACGCAAGGCATCAGCCAGCGCGGCCAGCAGAGCATGATTGGCCGACAGGTTGCCATTCATCTTCCAGTTGCCGGCAATCAGCTTCTTCATACGGCATTCCACGTCAAAACGATTTTGCCAATGTGCTGGTTAGACTCCATCAGCGCGTGCGCTTTGGCTGCATCGCCAGCCGCAAACGTGCTATGAATGACGGGTTTGACAGCACCGCTTTCGAGCAGCGGCCAGACTTTTTGTCTCAAGGCTTTGGCAATGGCCGTCTTGAATTCAAGCGAGCGCGGACGCAGCGTCGAGCCGGTGATGGTCAGGCGCTTGCGCAGCACCAGACCGGCATTGACTTCCGCCTTGATGCCGCCCTGTACCGCAATGATGACCAGGCGGCCGTCTTCTGCCAGGCATTCGACTTCACGCGCAACATAACCGCCCGCCACCATGTCCAAAATGACATTCACGCCCTTGCTGACCCCATTGAGAGTGGTCAGTTTTTTGACCTCTTCAGCAAAGTCGGCAGTTTTGTAATTGATGGCATGGTCTGCGCCCAAGGCCACACAAGCGGCGCATTTTTCATCACTGCCTGCGGTGACGATCACGGTCGCACCAAAGGCTTTGGCGATTTGAATCGCTGTCACGCCGATGCCGCTGGAGCCGCCTTGAATCAACAGGGTTTCGCCTTTGGCCAAATAAGCGCGCTCAAACACGTTGCTCCATACGGTGAAGAAGGTTTCGGGAAGCGAAGCCGCTTCAATGTCACTGAACCCTTTGGGCACTGGCAGGCACTGCCCCACCGGCGCAACGCACAGCTCGGCATAACCGCCGCCAGCGACCAGTGCGCAAACACGGTCACCGACTTGAAAGCCTGCAGCAGCCATGGCCGGCTCGTCACCTGAAACGATCACGCCAGCGACCTCTAGCCCCGGGATGTCCGACGCACCTGGCGGCACGGGATAGTTGCCCGTCCTCTGCAACACATCGGGCCGGTTGATGCCCGAGGCGCTGACGCGGATCAGCAGTTCGCCCGCACCCGGCACGGGCTGGGGGCGTTCGGCCAATCGCAGCACATCTGGCGCACCAAAAGCGCTAATTTCAACAGTTTTCATGCTTTTTCGATTAGTTTTAAGCCGATAGCCCAATAAATACCTGGGCTATCGGCTATAAAAACAATAGCAAATAGTCAAGCTGCGAAATTAACCGCGATCTTGGTCCTGGGCCGGACGATCCAGCAGCGCCTTCATGGACAGCTTGACCCGACCTTTCTCGTCGGTTTCCATGACCTTGACTTTGACGATCTGGCCTTCTTTGAGGTAGTCCTGCACACGCTCAACGCGCTCGTGCGCGATCTGGCTGATGTGCAGTAAACCATCTTTGCCTGGCAGCAGGTTGATCAGCGCACCGAAGTCCAGAATCTTGGTGACCGGGCCTTCGTAGACCTTGCCAATTTCGACTTCAGCGGTGATCTCGGCAATGCGGCGCTTGGCCTCGTCTGCCTTGGCGCTGTCGTTCGACGCGATGGTGATGGTGCCATCTTCCTCGATGTTGATCTGGGTGCCGGTTTCTTCGGTCAGCGCGCGAATCACCGCGCCGCCCTTGCCAATCACGTCACGGATTTTTTCCGGGTTGATCTTCATCACGTACAGGCGTGGCGCGAAGTCAGAGACTTCGGTTTTGGCAGCGCCCATGGCTTCTTGCATTTTGCCAAGGATGTGCATACGGGCTTCTTTGGCCTGGGCCAGTGCCACCTGCATGATTTCTTTGGTGATGCCCTGGATTTTGATGTCCATCTGCAGCGCGGTGATACCAAACGTAGTGCCCGCCACCTTGAAGTCCATGTCGCCCAGATGATCTTCGTCACCCAAAATGTCGGTCAACACGGCAAAGCGGTTGTCTTCCTTGATCAGACCCATGGCAATACCCGCCACGTGGGCTTTCATCGGCACGCCAGCGTCCATCAGCGACAGGCAGCCGCCGCAGACCGAAGCCATCGACGAGGAGCCATTGGACTCGGTGATTTCAGACACCACGCGCATGGTGTACGGGAAGTCCTCTTTGCTTGGCAGCACAGCAATCAGCGCACGCTTGGCCAGACGGCCGTGGCCAATCTCGCGGCGTTTTGGTGAACCGACACGGCCTGTTTCGCCGGTGGCGAACGGAGGCATGTTGTAGTGCAGCATGAAGCGGTCTTCGTAGTCGCCGCTCAGTGCATCAATGCGCTGCGCGTCGCGCTCGGTGCCGAGCGTGGTCACCACCAGCGCCTGGGTTTCGCCACGTGTGAACAGGGCTGAACCGTGGGTGCGTGGCAACACGCTGTTGCGAATTTCAATCGCACGAACGGTGCGCGTGTCGCGACCGTCGATGCGAGGCTCGCCCGCCAAAATCTGGCTGCGAACGATTTTGGCTTCGATGTCAAACAGCATGCCTTCAACCGCGACATGGTCAAACGCAGCGCCGTCGGCTTTCAGTGCCGCCATGACTTCGGTGGTCACTTCGCGGCAGGCCTGGGTGCGGGCTTGCTTGGCGCGGATCTGGTAGGCCGCTTGTAACTTGGCAGCCGCCAGTGCGCCGACTTTGGCAATCAGGGGCTCGTCTTTGGCCGGTGCCTTCCAATCCCAGACCGGCTTGCCCGCATCGCGCACGAGGTCGTGAATCGCGTTGATCGCGATATTGCCTTGATCGTGGCCGTACACAATCGCGGCCAGCATGATTTCTTCCGACAGTTGCTGCGCTTCAGACTCGACCATCAGCACGGCGGCTTCGGTACCGGCCACCACCAGGTCCATCTTGGAATCCTTGAGCTGGGTTTTGCCAGGGTTCAGCACGTACTGACCATCAATGTAGGCCACGCGCGCAGCGCCGATGGGGCCGTTAAATGGAATGCCAGAAATGGCCAGCGCCGCGCTCGATGCGATCAGTGCGGGAATGTCGCCTTCCACTTCAGGGTTGAGCGACAAGACATGAACCACGACCTGCACTTCGTTGAAGAAGCCCTCAGGAAACAGCGGGCGAATCGGGCGGTCAATCAGGCGTGACGTCAGCGTTTCAAATTCGCTGGGGCGGCCTTCGCGCTTGAAAAAACTGCCGGGGATACGGCCAGCAGCGTAGGTTTTCTCCAGGTAATCCACCGTCAGGGGAAAGAAGTCCTGACCAGGCTTGGCGTCTTTTTTCGCCACCACAGTGGCCAGCACCACCGTGCCGTCCATGTCGAGCTTCACGGCACCGCCCGATTGGCGTGCGATTTCACCGGTTTCCATCGTGACCGTGTGCTGGCCCCACTGGAAGGTTTTGCTAACTTTGTTAAAAATACTCATGAGTCATCTCCAGAAATATCGCGCACTTGAGGCAGTGCGAAAGGCCCGGAATGTTGGCTAATGGAAACTTTGCCATTCCAGAAACACTTAATTGGGGTCAGACGCCAATTAAAAACTTCTGGAATGACACAGCTCGAATCCGTTTTGCCGTCTTTCCGAATGTTTTAAAGTAAAAAACGCCTGAGCTAGGTGACTAACTCAGGCGTTTTCAATGAATTGATAACTTACTTGCGCAGACCAAGTTTGGCGATCAGCGCGGTGTAACGGTCAGCGTCTTTGGACTTCAGGTAGTCCAGCAGCTTGCGGCGACGGCTCACCATACGCAGCAGGCCGCGGCGACCGTGGTGGTCTTTGGCATGGGTTTTGAAGTGGGGCATCAACTCGTTGATGCGACCGGTCAGCAAGCCGACCTGAACTTCCGGGCTGCCCGTGTCACCAGGGGCACGCGCGTTGGACTGAACAATCTCAGCCTTGATGGATTTTGCGATCATAAAAATACTCCGCACCAAAGTGCAACTTGCGAGCGACACAGTCTTCTCACCATGAGATTTAACCGTTTTGTCGTCGTGTATCACCCAGCAGCGCCGGGCGAAGCCTTCGATTATAGCCCAAGCCAGTGTTCCAGCCGCTGCACACCCAGCCGCAGGCGATTCAAATCCTGGCTGGCAAAGCACCAGCGCAGCCAGCCCTGGGCATCAGCGCCAGGATTGACCATGAATGCATTGCCGGGTGCCAGGCCCAAGCCGGCCTCCAGCACCAGACGCTTGGCGACCGCCAAAGAATCACCAAAGCGCGCCTGATCGCTCAGTCGGAAGAAGGCGTACATGCCGCCTTTGGCCGGCGCCACTTGAACGCCAGGCATGGCTTGGAGCAGCGGCACCAGCGTGTCTCGGCAGGTCTTCAAGTGCGCCACCACCTGCGGCGTCACCTCCAGCGTGCGCTCGATCGCGACCAATCCGGCACGCTGAATAAAAACCGGCGCACACGAGGTATTGAACTCAATCAGCTTGCCCATTTGCTCCGTCATGGCTGGCGGCATCACCAGCCAGCCGAGCCGCCAGCCGGTCATCAAAAAGCTTTTGGAAAAGCTGTTGACGACGATCAGTTGATCATCGGCTTCAGCAACATCCAGGAAACTGGGCGCGCAACCGTTGGGCGTCGCGTCAAAATAAAGCCGCTCGTAGACCTCGTCCGCCAAAATCCAGGTCCCGGTCTTGCGGCAGTGCGCCAGCAAAGTTTGTTGTTCGGCGCGCGACAGCGTCCAGCCCGTCGGATTGTTCGGCGCGTTCAAGATGAGCAGCCGGGTTTGCGGCGTGACAGCGTCCAGCAGCTCGGCCATGTCCAGCTGCCATGCGCCTGCCGTGGGCTTCAGGCTGACAGACCTCACCACCGCGCCCATGATGGCCGGCTGCGCGGTGAGGTTGGGCCACACGGGGGTGACCACCACCACCTCGTCACCACTGTTGACCAGTGCCTGCACGGCCAGCATCAGCGCATTGACACCACCGGATGCGACGGCCACCCGGTTTGCTCCTATTTTTGTAGCGCTTGGTACCCGTAATCCATTGGTGTAAGCGGCAATCGCCTCGCGCAGCTCGGGCAGGCCCAGGTTGTGTGCGTAAAAGGTTTCGCCCTGCTGCACGGACGCGATGGCGGCGTCACGGATGAACTGCGGCGTGACTTCATCGCTTTCGCCAAACCAGAACTTCAGCACATCGCTGCGCCCCATGCCGGCATTGGCAACCTGACGGATCATGGACTCTTCAAGATTTAAAACGGCCTGACGCATGGTGACTTTCCAATAGGACGGTAAAAGTGGTTAAAGAACAGTTAAGGCCTGACCATTTTGCAGCTTGTGGGCATCGCTGCCTTGTTGCTGGCAATCGTCTTGATCACCCGAAAGCCGTAACCCGAACCTTCCACGTCAAACTTCACGCCTGCATCGCCCAGCTTGCCCATTTGGGCCACCAGCAAAGGCTGCTGAAACTGGTGGTCGGCCGCGCGCATCGTGCCCGTTTGCCCCGCCATTGATACAGAAGCGGTTTCCATTTGCGCAGCCACGGCACCGGCTTCGATCGAGCCGGCTTTTTCAATGCTCTGCGCCAGTGCCTCGATCACCAGTTGCATCCGCATATGAACGTAATCATCTTTTGCAACCGGAAAGCGCTGGCGAAACGACTGGTACAAAGCTTCTGATGGCGCGCCGGCAGCATTTGGAAACCACTCTGCCACGGCAATCACTTTGCCCACACCCGCGTCGCCAATCGCCGCAGGCGCTCCCAAAGCGTTGCCATAAAAGGTGTAGAACTTGCCGTCAAAGCCCACGTCTTTGGCGGCCTTGATCAGCAGCGTCAGGTCATTGCCCCAGTTGCCTGTCAGCACCGCTTGCGCCCCGCTGGCCTTGATTTTGACGGCATAGGCAATGAAGTCTTTGACCCGGCCCAGCGGGTGCAGTTCGTCGCCCACCACTTGCAGGTCGGGCCGCTGCGCCGCGATTTGCCTTTTGGCTTCTTTCAATACCGACTGGCCAAAGCTGTAGTCCTGCCCGATCAGGTAAATGCTTTTGACAGATTTGTCGTCTTTCAACACGTCCATCAAGGCCGTCATGCGCATGTCAGCATGGGCGTCAAACCTGAAATGCCAGTAGCTGCATTTGTCATTCGTCAGCGCCGGGTCCACCGCCGAGTAATTTAAATACAGCACCCGTTTGCCAGGCTCACGTTCGTTGTGTTTGTTGATCGCGTCGATCAGCACCGCCGCGGTTGCCGACGAATTGCCCTGCGCGATGACCGTTACCCCGTCGTCGATGGCCGCGCGCAAGGCACTCAGGGCTTCGTCGTTTTGGCCTTTGCTGTCGTAGCGCTCGATCAGCAGTGGCCGCGCACCACCCGGCAGCTTGACGCCACCGCGCCCATTGACGCGCTCGGTGGCCCACACCAGGTTGCGAAAAACGGCTTCGCCGGTGTTGGCAAACGGGCCTGACAGGCTTTCAATCAGGGCCACTTTGATGGGCGCAGGCTGGGCGCTGGCCAAAAAAGAAACCGCCAGGCAAAGCCCGGCCAAAAGACGCTTGAAGGTCATGAATATCGATGCTTACTATTGATTTAGGAGCTGCTAGCGCCCATTTTTATTGGGCTGCAGACTTGTTTAATGCGAAGATGCTTGCAAATTCCAGCGCGGCAAGACGTCGAAAGTGTAGCCGCCCTGCAAGGTCTCCAGCCCCGCTTGCAGCCGCATGCCAGCTGCCAGCGCAATCATGGCGCCGTTGTCGGTGCACAGGTGCAGCTCTGGGTAATGCACCCGAATCTTGCGCTTGGCGCATGCCGCGTTCAGCTCGCTGCGCAGCAACGCGTTGGCGCCCACGCCGCCGGCCACCACCAGCCGCGTCAAACCCGTTTGCAGCATCGCAGCCATTGATTTTTTAACCAGCACATCCACAATCGCCGCTTGTGTCGATGCCGCCAGGTCGGCTTTGCGCGCGTCAAGGTCGTGACCGAGTTTTTTGGCCTGCGTCAGCACGGCGGTTTTCAATCCGGCAAATGAAAAGTCAAGATTGCCGCTGTGCAGTAAGGGGCGCGGCAGCTTGAAAGCCGCACCGTCGCCGCCTTCAGCCAGCTTGGCCAAATGCGGTCCGCCCGGATACGGCAAACCCATCAGCTTGGCCGACTTGTCAAAGGCCTCGCCTGCCGCGTCGTCAATGCTTTCGCCCAGCAGCTCGTAACTGCCGACACGGTCCACCCGCATCAGCTGCGTGTGGCCGCCAGACACCAGCAGCGCCACAAAGGGAAACTCCGGCGGGTCCGCACTCAAAAAAGGCGACAGCAAATGCCCTTCCAGGTGGTGCACGCCCATCACCGGCTTGCCCAGCGCTGCCGCCATGGCGCAGGCCGCACCAGCGCCGACCAGCAGCGCACCCGCCAGACCCGGGCCGCGCGTGTAAGCCACCACATCCACGTCTTTTAAAGGGATAGCTGCCGCTGCCAGCACCTGCTGTGTCAAAGGCAGAACGCGGCGAATATGGTCGCGGCTGGCCAACTCGGGCACCACGCCGCCATAGGCTTGGTGCATGTCAATCTGGCTGAAAAGCGCATGCGACAGCAAGCGCGGCACGCCCAGGCCAGAACAATCGACCAGTGCGACACCGGTCTCGTCGCAGCTCGATTCAAAACCTAAAACAATCATGCGCCCAGTGTAAAGGCCGCACCTGGCATCACGGCTGCGTGGCCATTGCCTTCCTGACGTTGGCTACCTGCCATGGCGACACGGCCTCGGCCCGGTTGCCCCAGTTGCTGCGCACAAAGCTCAAGACATCGGCCACATTCGCGTCACTCAAGCGCCAGTCCAGCCCGGGCATGGCCAGTGCCGACGGCGAAGCTGTTGTGGCCGGCCTGTTGGACCCCTGCAGCACGATACGAATCAGCGATGTTGGGTTGCTGGCAGCCACCGTGCTGCTTTGTGCCAGCGACGGAAATGCAGAATTGGCGCCCTTGCCGCTGGACTGGTGGCAGCCCGCACAGTTGTTCAGGTACACCAAAGCGCCCGCCTGGCTGGCTTGGCCGCTGCGCAGCGCAGCAGTCGTTGGGTCAGACGGGTCAGCGGCCTGCGCTGGCCTGTTGGTGGCCCCGGCATCGGGTGAACTTTGTGAAGCACTGCCCAAGGCAGGGCTGTTGCCCAAGGATTTCACATACACCGCCATGGCGGTCAGATCGGCGCTTGTCAGGTGCTGGGTGCTGTTGCTCACAACCTCAGACATCGCGCCAAAGGCAGCGGTGTGGGGGGTGTGGCCGAGCTTCAGATAATCTGCCAAGTCCTGCGTTGTCCAATTCGCCAAACCGGCTTGGCTTGGCGTGACAGCATCACGCGGGCTGCGCAGGTTTTGCGCATACCAGCCGTCAATCAAAGCCCCCGACAGATACAAGCCGCTCTTGTTTTCGGTGTTGGCTTTCTCTGCCCCTGCAAAATTGCGTGCTGTGTGGCAGGCGCCACAATGACCCAGGCTTTGCACCAGGTAGGCGCCCCGGTTCCACTCTGGCGTTTGATTTGCATTGGCGCGGTAACCTGGTTTTGGCAGGTACAACCAGTTCCAGGCTTTGACAAGCCAGCGCATGCTGAACGGCCACGGCAGATTTGTTTCGGGGTTGCTTTGCACCACAGGGGCGATGCCCTGCATGAAGTAGGCGTACAGCGCGGCCAGATCGTCGTCCGACAAACGCGCGTAGCTGGGGTACGGCATGGCGGGGTAAATGTTGTGCCCGCTTTCAGTCACCCCCTGCCGCATCAGGCGATTGAACTGGGCTTGGCTGTAGTTCCCGATGCCGCCGTCTTTGTCGGGCGTGATGTTGGTCGATACGATCACGCCAAACGGCGTCTTCAGTGGCAGGCCGCCTGCAAACGGCGCACCGCCCGGGCGGCTGTGGCAGCCAATGCAGTCGCCCGCCCGCGCCAGGTATTGGCCTTGTTTGACCAGTGGCTTGTCGGCGTTGAGCAGCGCGGGCTCGCGAATGGGCATGGACATTCTGCCGCCGGTTGCAAACCCAGGGCTGGCATAAAACGCGTCGGCAACGGATTCGCGGGTCAGCTGCTGCGTGGCCGGTTGCATGGCTGGCTGTATCACCTGCGCAAGGGCATTTTGGGTATAAAAACAGGCTGTAGCCCAGTAAATCGTTGCCCAAGCAGCTCCTGTTTTAAGAGCAAAGGGATTCATGCCAGTGCCCCCGGCTGTTTCAGGTACTGCTCGCGTATGGCCTTGGCTGACCAATAGGCCAGCGCCGCCACGGTGCCGGTGGGGTTGTAGCCAAAGTTTTGCGGAAAGGCACTGGCCCCCATCACAAACACATTGGGCACGTCCCACACCTGCAAATACCGGTTCACGGCACTGGTTGCTCGGTCGGTACCCATGGGTGCGCCGCCCGTGTTGTGGGTGGACTGGTAGGCACGCAGATCGTAGTGGTCGCCGGGCTTTTTCATGTTCACCTTGATCTCGCGCGGGCCCATGGCTTTGGCGATGTCCACCGCTTTGCCGACGGTGTATCGGGTCATGGCCATCTCGTTGGCCTTCCAGTCGAAAGTCATCCGCAGCAGCGGCTGGCCGTACACGTCCTTGTAGGTGGGATCCAGATCCAGGTAGTTGTCCCGGTACGACATCACCGAGCCCTGGGTGCCAACGCTGGCGGTGTACAAATAGTTGTCTTTGATGCCGCGCTTCCAGAGCGCACCCCAAGCCGGCACGCCGGTGGGCAGGCTCATTTGCTGCAGGGGTCGCCCGCCGGTGTTGATGCAGCTGATGCTGGCACCACCGACAAAGCCGAGCGGGCCGTGGTCAAAGTTGTCGCCATCAAAATCATCCACCACCGAGCCGCTGGCCCCTGCCCCGACAAACGGGTTCATCGGCTGATCAGCGTTATAAAAAAGAGACACCCCGCCCGTCATTTGGTAGGCATAGTTGCGGCCCACCACGCCTGTGCCAGTGGCTGGGTCGTATGGCTTGCCAATTTTTGACAGCAGCAGCAAACGCACGTTGTGAAACTGGTAAGCGCACAGCACCACCAGGTCGGCGGGCTGCTCCACCTCGTTGCCCTGCGCGTCGATGTAGCTCACGCCCGTGGCCAGCTTGCCGTCCGCCGCCAGGTTGACGCGGGTGACGTGGCTTTTGACGCGCAATTCAAAGTGAGGGCGCTGCATGAGGGTGGGCAGCAGCGTGGTTTGTGGCGACGCCTTGGCATAGTTGTAGCAGCCATAGCGCTCACAAAAGCCGCAAAAATTGCACGGCCCCAGCTGCGCACCATGCGGGTTGGTGTAGGCGCGTGAGGCATTGGCCGAAGCCTGGGCAAACGGGTGCAAACCCAGCTCTCGCGCGGCTTTGTCAAACAGCAGCGCACTGTTTAAGGCAGCCATGGGCGGCAGCGGAAATTCACTGGCGCGTGGCCCCTCAAAAGGATTGCCACTGGTTTGCACCACGCCTTTTAAATTGCCGGCCTTGCCCGACATGCCGCAGATTTTTTCAAAGCTGTCGTAGTGCGGCTCCAGTTCGTCGTAGCTCACACCCCAGTCCTGAAGCTGCATGCCCTCAGGTATGAATTTTTTGCCGTAACGCTCCAGGGTTCGGCTCTTGATGCGCAAGTCGTCGGGCAGTGCGCGCCAGTTTTGGCCGTTCCAGTGCACGCCTGCGCCGCCCACGCCATCGCCGGGTAAAAACGAACCCAATTGGCGGTACGGCACGGCGACATCAGCGGTCGCGTGGCGCACCGTCACGGTTTCTTTGGCCAGGTTTTGAAACAGCTTGCCGCGTATGCCATAACTCAGCTCGTCGGTGTTGCGCGGGTAGGCAAAGTCGGGAACGGTGTCTCTGGCTGGGCCGCGCTCAAGTGCCAAGACATTCAGGCCAGCGGCGGTCAGCTCCATGCCCATGATGGCACCTGTCCAGCCAAAGCCGACCAGCACCGCATCGACTTTTGGTTTTTTAATACTGGCCATGTTTGAACCCGATTCAGCCCTGCGGCCCGTGAATAGACACCGGCGGCAGGGGGTACTTTTCGCCCGGCCGGCCGACCCAGTCGGCATAGTCGGCTCGCGCGCCGGGAAAGCCAATCATCTTCCACGACCCGGCATTTTTATTGCCCCCATGCAGCGGGTCGCTCAAGTAACCTTCCTTGGTGTTTTGCAGCAAAAAGCTGAAGAACACCTGGCTCGATGTGCCTTCAAATTCAAGTGTTCCCTTTTCTGCCAATTCGAGCGTGGCATCCTGATCGGCAAGGCTCAGTTCAGCAAAGGTTTTGCCGTTAAAAACCTTTTTGCAATGGGCGTTCATGCCGGCAATACCAGCGCGGTACACATCCCGCGGCGGCAAAGCCGCCTGGTAGCCAAACTCCGGCTTGGTCGCGACAAACGGACCTTGCATGTACCAAGTGGCAGCGTAGCCAAAAACGGCATCCATCTGGCGGTCCATGAATTCAGGCACGCCTGCTTCAACAGCGCCGGGCCCGAGCGCATCACTCGGAATCAGCCTGGCTACCGCCGCACCTAAAAAGGCCCATTCGTCAGGATGAAAAAACATCGGCTTGTAGGCTTGCGCAGGGCCAGCACTGGCCGCCTGGCCAGCCGCGCCAGCATGTGGCGGTGCACTGACTTGCTGGGTTTGCGCCGTGCCTGCCAGACCGATGACCGGAACAATCGCGATAGAACGCCTTAAAAACAAGCGTCTTGCATGGTCCTGGGGTATTGAATGTGAATGAACGGGGTCGTGGTTTGGCATGCCTCATCTTGATCGTGCGCTTGCCTGCCGGGCGTCAGCGGTCAGGCAGGCGCTGTGTCAGCCATGGGCTTGAAAGCTCGCCCTTCGCTTGAAAAAGTGACGTTTGGCGTGGATCTTGCAAAGCCGTGGCATGACCCCGTCACAGTCGCTTCGCCTCGTTGTTATTGCACCAGATCTGGCTGAATCAGATGACGACGACGAGCGGTCAGCAGCCTTGGCCGAACGCTCCCGCCAGTTGCGCATTGGCCTGCTTGAAAACGGCTACAACGTCATCGCCGTGCTCCCGGCAGACACCTTTCTTGACGAGCGGCTGGCGCAACTTCAGCCCGACATGATCATCATTGATGCCGAAAGTGAAGCCCGCGACAGCCTGGAACACGTGGTGATGGCGACCCGGTATGCGCGGCGGCCGATTGTGCTGTTTACCAACGACAACGACACCAGCCATGTCAAAGATGCGGTGGCCGCAGGCGTATCGGCCTACATCGTGGCCGGCTTGTCGCCCGAACGCATTCGGCCGATTTTGGATGTGGCAATGGCCCGCTTTGAGCACGAACAGGGCTTACGCCAGGAACTGGCCCACGCCAAAACCGAGCTGCAAGACCGCAAGGTGATTGACCGCGCCAAGGGCCTGCTGATGCAGCGGCAGGGCCTGAGCGAGAAAGTCGCCTACGACCGACTGCGCAAGGCTGCGATGGACAAAGGCCTGCGCTTGGGCGAAGTCGCGCAGCGCATGCTCGATGCGGCCGATCTGCTGGGCTGAGCGTCAGGCCGGGAAATCCCTTATTGGTGCAGTGCACGAATGCGGTGCAGTCTTCAAGTTGGACAAGACCAGACGGCAAGACGCTATCAAGATAGTAGCTAGTCACCCAATAATGTATTGGCCTACAGGGTCTTTTATAGTTAAAAGAGCTGGTTTTACTGATTTTCAAAGCCATTAAAGGCTCTTGGCACAGGTTTTGCTCACACTGCTTTATCGGCCAGCAACTTCAACGGCGAAGTCACTGGCCCCATGAACAAAGGCGTTCGAACCCTGCCCCCCACTTGACTGTGGCGGCACCGGTCGAACGCCTTTTTTGCTTTTTTGCTTTCCGACCTCGTTTTCAACTTTCCAGGAGTTTTTGAATGACTGAACTGCTCAAACCTTCACTGACGCGCCGCCACGTCTTGCAAGCTGCCGCCGTTGGCGCTGTGGGTATCAGCCCCGCCCTGCGCGCAGTGGTGTACGCCCAGGGCTCCGATGCGCCTGAAAAGAAAGAGGTCAAGGTTGGTTTTATTCCCCTGACAGACTGCGCCTCGGTGGTGATGGCCTCGGTGCTGGGCTTTGACAAAAAGCATGGCGTCACCATCGTCCCCACCAAAGAAGCCAGTTGGGCCGGCGTGCGTGACAAGCTGGTCAGCGGCGAGCTGGACTTTGCCCATTGCCTCTACGGCCTGATCTACGGCGTGCATGCAGGCACCGCTGGCCCGAAAAAAAACATGGCCGTGCTGATGACGCTGAACAACAACGGCCAGGCCATCACGCTGAGCAAAAAACTGGCTGACAAAGGTGCGGTTGACGGCCCGTCACTGGCCAAACTGATGAAGACCGACAAGCGTGAATACACCTTCGCCCAAACCTTCCCCACCGGCACCCACGCCATGTGGCTGTATTACTGGATGGCGGCCAATGGTATCAACCCCTTGAAAGACGCCAAAGTCATCACCGTGCCGCCACCGCAAATGGTGGCCAATATGCGGGTTGGCAACATGGACGGTTTTTGCGTGGGCGAGCCCTGGAACCACCGCGCCATCATTGACGGTATTGGCGTGACCGCCATCACCACCCAGGACATCTGGAAAGACCACCCAGAAAAAGTGCTGGGCAGCACAGCCGAGTTCGTCAAAAAGAACCCGAACACCGCGCGCGCCGTGACCGCCGCCATTCTGGAAGCGGGCAAGTGGATTGATGCCAGCCTGAGCAACAAAGCCAAGATGGCCGAAACCATTGCCGACAAGAGCTACGTCAACACCAGCGTGGACGCGATCAACCAGCGCATTTTGGGCCGCTACCAAAACGGCATGGGCAAGACCTGGGACGACCCGAACTACATGAAATTCTCTGGCGACGGCGCGGTCAACTTTCCGTACCTGTCTGACGGCATGTGGTTTTTGACCCAGCACAAACGCTGGGGCTTGATCAAAGACCATGTGGACTATCTGGCCATGGCCAAGCAGGTCAACCACATTGACATTTACAAACAGGCTGCCGCAGCGGCCAAAGTCAGCGTGCCCGCCAGCCCGATGCGCAGCAGCAAGATGATGGACGGCGTGGTGTGGGATGGCAAAGACCCGGCCAAGTACGCCGACAGCTTCAAAGTCAAAGCCTGACGTCCAGCAGCCGATTCACCCTCCACCAGGCACACACCATGGTTGCTGCTGTTTTTCATGAGGTCAACAATGCAGGCAGCTCAGACGCTACTGATTCAGGAGCTGCTCGCATTGATAAACAGAGGTCTACAGCCCTAAAAGATATGTCAACTACCGAAAACACTGCGCCTGTCGCAGCCTTCAGGCCAACGCGCGACCTGTCGTTCCTGTGGATGGGCATCATGCCGCCCATTTTGGGCTTTGCATTTCTGGTCTTGCTGTGGATGGCGATATCCATCAGCAGCAAAGGCAGCATTCCATCGCCAAGCGCCACCTTCAGCCAGGCGGTCACGATCTTCAGTGACCCGTTTTACAGCAAGGGGCCCAACGATCAGGGCATTGGCTGGAACATCCTGTCGTCCCTCAAGCGGGTGGCGCTGGGTTTTGGCCTGGCCGCGATCGTCGGCATTCCGGTGGGTTTCATGATTGGCCGCTTCAAGTTTTTGAGCAGCATGTTCAACCCGCTCATCAGCTTGCTTCGCCCGGTGTCACCGCTGGCCTGGTTGCCGATTGGCTTGCTGGTGTTCAAGGGTGCCAACCCGGCGGCCATCTGGACGATTTTTATCTGCTCGATCTGGCCGATGATCATCAACACCGCGGTGGGTGTACAGCGCGTGCCGCAAGACTACATGAACGTGGCACGGGTGTTGAACCTGTCTGAATGGAAAATTTTCACCAAGATTTTGTTCCCGGCGGTGCTGCCCTACATGTTGACTGGCGTGCGCTTGGCGGTGGGTACCGCCTGGCTGGTGATTGTGGCGGCAGAGATGCTGACAGGCGGCGTCGGCATCGGCTTTTGGGTGTGGGACGAGTGGAACAACCTGAATGTCAAGAACATCATCATCGCGATTTTTGTGATTGGCGTTGTGGGTTTGATGCTCGAGTTTGCGCTGATCAAAATCGCCACCGCGTTCACGTTTGAAGAGGTAAGAACTTGAACCACCCCCGAAGCGCCTTTGGCGCTTCCCCCTCAAGGGGGCGCCACCAGTGGCCCGGCAAAGCCGGTTCCACGGTCGCCATGAACTAGGAAAATACCATGTCATCACTCACTTCCAAGTACATCGAAATCCAGAATGTCGAACAAACCTTCAAAACCAAAAAAGGGCCGTTCTGCGCCTTGAAAAACGTCAACCTGACAGTCGCCAAAGGCGAGTTTGTCGCGCTGATTGGCCACTCGGGCTGCGGCAAGTCAACGCTGCTCAACCTGATCGCCGGGTTGACCAGGCCCACCGAAGGCAGCCTGATTTGCGCCAACCGCGAAATCGCCGGCCCCGGGCCAGAGCGGTCTGTGGTGTTTCAAAACCATTCACTGCTGCCCTGGCTGACGTGTTTTGAAAACGTGTACCTGGCAGTTGAGCGCGTCTTCAGCAGCAGCGAGAACAAAGCGCAACTCAAGGCCCGTACCGACGCCGTACTGGCGATGGTCGGCCTGACAGCCGCCGCCCAAAAGCGGCCCGGCGAAATATCAGGCGGCATGAAGCAGCGCGTGGGCATTGCGCGTGCGCTGTCGATGGAGCCCAAGGTGCTGCTGCTGGACGAACCCTTTGGTGCGCTTGACGCCCTGACCCGTGCCAAACTGCAAGACGAACTGCTGGCCATCGTGCACAAAACCCACAGCACGGTGGTGATGGTGACCCACGACGTGGACGAAGCCGTGCTGCTGAGCGACCGCATTGTGATGATGACCAACGGGCCGCAAGCCACGATTGGTGAAGTGCTGGACATCCAGCTGGCGCGCCCGCGCAACCGGGTGGCACTGGCTGAAAGCACCGAATACCTGGCGTACCGCAAGGCCGTGATTGACTTTTTGTACACCCGCCAGGCACATGTTGAAAAGCTGACCGCTTGACGCTGCGCGACTGCCACCGCGCCGGCCCAATGATTTCATCTGTGTGCAGCTATTAAAATAATAGCAGACGGCATCAATGAAATAACTTCAAGCAAATAACTTGACCGACAGACCGACCCGGTTTAGTATTACATTCGTAATAACGGAGTCACATCATGCACATGCTCAAACTCACGCAAATTGGTAATTCGGTCGGGGTTGTTCTGCCCAAAGAAGCGCTGGCTCGCCTGAAGCTTGGCAAGGGTGAGAGTGTGTTTTTGACCGAAACACCAGACGGCTACACGCTAACGCCGTACGACCCGGCGCTGGAAGAAGAAATCGCCGCGGGCCGTGCCTTTATGCGGGACTTTAAAGACACGTTTCACCAGCTGGCCAAATGAGCTGGCGCTGGATAACCAAGTCGGCCCTGATGTTGCTGCATGGCGAAAGCCTGGCGACGCACGGCGGCGGTGAGGGTTTGCGGGATGAGGGCTTGCTGGACTCTGCCCTAGCGCGCCCGCTCAATCTGGTCGCCTATGCAGACGCTGACGCCCCGCCCGATGTGGCGGCACTGGCGGCAAGCTACACGGTAGGGTTGGCTAAAAACCACCCCTTTGTTGACGGCAACAAGCGGGCGGCGTTTTTGGCGACAGGTTTGTTTTTGTACTTGAATGGTTATCGGCTCGATGCCTCTCAGGCCGAAGCAACCATCACCATGCTGGCCGTTGCTGCTGGCGATATCACAGAAGACGCTTTCGCCGACTGGCTGCGCCTGCACGCCCATCAAAAACCTGCCAAATAAGGCTTTAGTCCAATAAATACATGGGTGAGTAGCTCATGTATTTATAGCAAATTCACTTGCCGACACAATCCGCGTAATACCGCAGCTTGCCTTTGGCATCGACCTGCTCCACCAAGCCGTGGATGTCGGTCTCAAAGCCCGGGCACTGGGCGTTGAACTCACGCGCAAACTTCAAATAATCAACGATTTTTTTGTTGAATACTTCGCCCGGAATCAACAGCGGAATGCCTGGTGGGTATGGCGTGACCAGGCCAACCGTGATGCGGCCTTCCAGGTGGTCGATCTCGACCCGCTCGGTGGTGCGGTGGGCAATGTGTGCGTAGGCGTCGCTCGGCTTCATGGCCGGCTGCAAATCGCTTTGGTAAACCTCGGTCGTCAGCCGGGCGATGTCGTACTTGGCGTACATGGTGTGAATGTGCTGGCACAAGTCGGCCAGGCCCATTTTTTCGTACTTGGGGTGCTTTTGGCAAAACTCGGGCAGGATGCGCCACATGGCGGCATTCTTGTCGTAGTCGTCCTTGAACTGCTGCAAGGCGGTCAGCAGCGTGTTCCACCGGCCCTTGGTGATACCGATGGTGAACATGATGAAAAAACTGTACAGACCCGTTTTTTCAACGATCACGCCATGCTCGGCCAAAAACTTGGTCACGATGCTGGCCGGAATGCCGGTTTTGGCAAACTTGCCATTGAGGTCCATGCCCGGCGTCACGATGGTCGCCTTGATCGGGTCGAGCATGTTAAACCCGGTGGCCATTTGCCCAAAGCCGTGCCAGTTGTTGGCACCGTTTTTAGCGGTCTTGGCGCTGCGCGATTCGCCTTTGATGATCCAGTCTTTGGCGTTGCCAATGCCCTCTTCGCCAACACCATCACCTTCAAACTTGTCCGGCCCCCAGACCTTGAACCACCAGTCGTCGCCATACTCGGCGTCGATTTTCTTCATGGCGCGGCGAAAGTCGAGCGCCTCGGCAATGCTTTCTTCCACCAAGGCGGTGCCGCCCGGCGGCTCCATCATGGCGGCAGCCACGTCGCAACTGGCAATGATGCTGTACTGCGGCGAGGTCGAGGTGTGCATCAAGTACGCCTCGTTGAACAAATGCCGGTCGAGCTTGACGTCTTGCGAGTCCTGCACCAGCACGTGGCTGGCCTGGCTGATGCCCGCGAGCAGTTTGTGAATCGACTGGGTCGCATAAACCACGGCATTTTTCGGGCGAATGCGGTTTTTGCCCATGGCGTGGTAGCTGCCGTAAAACGGGTGAAACGCTGCGTGCGGCAGCCAGGCTTCGTCAAAGTGCAGGTTGTCGATATAACCGTCGAGCATGCCCTTGATGGTCTCGGTGTTGTACAGCACGCCGTCATAGGTGGACTGGGTCAGCGTCATCACCCGCGGCTTGATTTTGTTGATGCCCTTGACACCCTTGAGCAGCGGGTTGGCTTCTATCTTGGCGCGAATCGCGTCGGGTTCAAACTCGCTTTGCGGAATCGGCCCGATGATGCCAAAGTGGTTGCGCGTCGGCTTGAGGAACACCGGAATCGAGCCGGTCATGATGATGGCGTGCAAGACCGACTTGTGGCAGTTGCGGTCAACCACCACCACATCGCCCGGTGCCACGGTGTGGTGCCAGACGATCTTGTTGCTGGTCGAGGTGCCGTTGGTGACAAAAAAGCAGTGGTCAGCGTTAAAAATACGCGCCGCATTGCGCTCACTGGCGCCAATCGCGCCGTCGTGGTCCAGCAGCTGGCCCAGCTCTTCGACCGCGTTGCACACGTCAGCGCGGAGCATGTTTTCACCGTAAAACTGGTGGTACATCTGGCCCACCGGGCTTTTCAAAAACGCCACGCCACCCGAATGGCCGGGGCAGTGCCAGCTGTAAGAGCCGTCTTCGGCGTAGTCCAGCAGCGCCTTGAAGAACGGCGGCTGCACGCCTTCAAGGTAGCTTTTGGCCTCCCGCAGAATGTGGCGCGCCACAAACTCGGGCGTGTCCTCAAACATGTGAATAAAGCCGTGCAGCTCACGCAAAATGTCGTTGGGGATATGGCGCGAGGTTTTGGTTTCGCCGTAAACGTAAATCGGCACGTCGAGGTTTTTGCGGCGCACTTCTTCAATGAAGTTACGCAGGTTCAAAACCGCCGGGTCCAGGTCGGGGCCGGGGGTGAATTCTTCGTCGTCAATCGACAAAATAAAGGCGCTGGCCCTGCTCTGCTGCTGGGCAAACTGGCTCAAGTCGCCGTAGCTGGTGACGCCGAGCACCTCGAAGCCCTCTGTCTCAATGGCTTGCGCAAGGGCACGAATCCCCAGGCCGGAGGTGTTTTCAGAACGAAAGTCTTCGTCAATGATGACGATGGGAAAGCGAAATTTCATGGCGATAGAGGTGGTGATGAATAAAGCAGCAACAAGAGCTTGAGCAACAAGGACTTGCGAAGTGTACGGAGATAATATGGCATTGGGCCATGGCAACTGGACTGGCCCGATGCTACCTTGGCCGCAAACCGTGTTTGACGGCCTGCAGACTGATCCCTTATGACCAAAGTATCGGCATTGACAAGCTCAGCCCCAAAAATGGTCCCGTCGAACAAGGCTAAAAGATGGAAGTCATGAATGTTTTAGGCAAACCACTGGTGCCCTGCTCGTACGACCCACTGACGGGTTACTTCAGGGACGGCTGCTGCAAGACAGACGAGACCGACACTGGCTCACACCTGATTTGCGCCCGAGTCACCGCCGAATTCTTGGCGTTTTCAATGGCGCGCGGCAACGACCTGACCACGCCCCGCCCCGAATACCGCTTTAAAGGCCTGCAGCCCGGCGACCGCTGGTGCCTGTGCGCCACCCGCTGGGCCGAGGCCCTGACTGCAGGCGTGGCCCCACCCGTGGTGCTGGAAAGCACGCACGCAGCGGCACTGCGCTTTGTGACGCTGGAACAGCTCGAAAACCACCGCTTTGGCAAAGCCGCGCAGTAGCAAGCTAGAATGGAGAGCTAGCGGAAGGGTGGATGAGCGGTTTAAGTCATACGCCTGGAAAGCGTACGTGGGGTTAAACCCACCGCGGGTTCGAATCCCGCCTCTTCCGCCAGTTTGTCGATGCGAAAGGCTGCAAAAACAGCCTTACCCCCGGTAGAACCCCCCAGACAAGCCCCCCAAATGCTTGTCTTTGGAACTCGCGACATTGGTATGGAGGTAAAGATGGTCAGACTATTGGTTTGCTTTCTGTTTGCACTCTTAACAGGGCATACAGCCGCCTTGGCTGCCACAACAAAGGCCAAGCAGGCTAAGGCGCAGCCTTTGGCACTTTCCTGCGCCCCATCGAAGTTCAAGTCAATGGCGCACACCGTTCACCATCCGGTCGAGCGCATGCGATCGTCGTTGGCTTGGTTGAAAGCTCGCAACAGCATATGCACCATGGAAGAGAAGTTGTTCATTCGGTCAAATCTGGGACATTGGCTGGGATCAGCGCTGACGGCAGAAATCGAGAGTGCGCTGGACTAATCATTCAAAGTTCTGTGCAGGCTGCACAGCGAGAACATGAAAGCCCGGACATGTCCGGGCTTTTTAGTTTCTGGCACGCATCGCATATTTGGATTTAACAGTGCTGGCAGTAGCCACTGTCAGCCTCCCCACTCAGATTGAAAATCGAATGAAAGCTGACGGTGATGCCGGATCGACAGCAAGTAAATGGGGGTGTCAAAGCGTACGTACAGCAGATGGTCATGTGAGATCACATATTTGCTTGTCTCACCATCTTTAGCCATTTGCCCCAAAACCTGACTGGGATTGAGGACTTCGAGCTGATCAGCTTCTTGGTCATCCGTCAGTCCTGAAAAAACCAATGTTGACGGATAAGTGCGTGGTATATATCATGTAGCATACCATCCAGCAAAGAGACTCAAAATGCAGCAAACCGCAAAAATATTCGCCACAGGTCGCAGTCAGGCTGTGCGCTTGCCGCTGGAGTTTCGTTTCGACGTGTCGGAAGTTTTTATCCGCCACGACCCTGTCACGGGCGATGTGGTGCTGTCGCGTAAACCAACAGACTGGCAAGGCTTGCTCGACGTGGTGGCAAACAACAAAGACGATGACCTGTTGATCGAGCGCCGCCAAACCCATGCGCGACGTGACCCCTTTGAGGGCGTGGACGAATGAGCCAGCGCTACATGCTTGACACCAACGTCGTCAGCCACATCATGCAAGGGCGCGATGCCCAATTACTGGCGCACTTGACGAAAGTACCCGTGGGACAGGCCGTCATGTCGAGCGTCACCCTTGCAGAGCTGGAATACGGTTTGCACCGCAAGGGGCAACCCGTTCGTTTGCGCAATGCCCTGAGGCAAGTGCTACTTCGAATAGACGTGTTGCCTTGGGATGAAGGCGTAGCAACTTGTTATGGTGAGTTTTGTGTCACGCTGGAAGCCCAAGGCATCAACCTCAGCGACTTTGACATGATGATCGCTGCCCACGCGGTCACAGCAGATGCAACGCTGGTCAGCCGTGACAAGGCGTTTGCACAGGTACCCGGGGGCCGCTTGCGGCTGGAGATTTGGTAGCCACAATGACGTGCGCCCTGCTCTACAGCGCGGCCGCCGCTCAGACCTGGGCCTTTACCGCACGGCAGCGCATCGCACATTTGGATTCGAATGGTCGGCGGGTGCTTAGCGCTTTGTCGCCGGGTCAGAGACTGCCGTCGTCAAACGTTCCGTAAGCGAGATTCTCCGGTCGCATGGTTCCGGCACCTGGCAGAGGCGCCTTCAATATCGCTTCGATGTTGAGAACATCCGATGACCCATGAGTCACGCATGCGCAGACGGCGCATTCATGGGCAAAACGGCAAGCCGCAGCCCCATGGCTTTGAGAATGGCGGAGAGGCTGCTCAAAGCCGGATTGCCCTCCGCTGAAAGTGTGCGGTACAGCTGCGTCGGGTTCAGCTGCGCTTGCGCGGCAATGGCTGGCACACCACCAAAAGCGCCGGCCAATTGCCGCAGGACGACCAAGAGCTCGCCCTGGTCGCCATCTTCCAGAATGCTGTTGAGCAACAGGACTGCAAATTCGGGGTCGGCCCGGTACGTCTCTGCCATGGCTTCATCGTGTGATCTATCTCTCATCGCTGCTTCTCCTTTGCCAGTCTTGCCAATAACTGCAGGCACGGTTGATGTCGGCGTCCTGCGTGCGCTTGTCACCGCCGCACAGCAGCAATACCAGTTGTCTCTCCGCTATGGCGTAGTACAGCCGGTAGCCTGCACCCACGTCGACGCGAAGCTCCCACACGCCGTCGCGGCAAAATTTATGGTCACCAAAATTGCCTTGTTCAAGCCGCATGACACGTCGGTCTATCGCTATCCTTGCGCGTATGTCTCGTTGCTGTTTCAACCAGTCGCTGTAGACATCTCGCGCATCTGGTGTCAGGTAATGTCGGATTTCGTACATTTTATTTTCGTCTATAAACGAATACTTTGCAAATTCGACTTTCCCGCGATGCCACTCATGGCCTCAGCCCACCAATCGGCACGTACGCCCAAAATTTCGTCACAGTTCATTTGGAACCCGCCCTTTCAACATGCCTATCCACAACATCCCGCAGTCCTGCGGCATCACCCACCACCACGTCCCATGCCCAGGAGCCAAACCCGCCATGCACATTGACGGCCTCAAGCCACTGCGCCAGTGCGGCACGCTTTGCCTTGTCTTGCGGTGAATCCACGCCTTTGATCTCCAACACCAAAGTTTTGCCAGACACGTAGCGCAGCCAAGGCTGGCAGGATGTCTATATAAAAGGTCACGGGCTACTTGCGAGTTCGGCCCCTGCCCGCGCCCGTAGCGTCTCATACAAGCCCGAACGATTCAGCAAAATATTGAGCATGCCACGCAGCACGACTGGTGAATTCAACGCCTTGGTGCTCATGGCTGTGTGGGCGTCGTACGATTCAATGATGGCGTTCTGCAATGCGCTTGCCAGATCAGGAGAGTTTGAAAACTGCTCTTTGGTGTTGTTACTGGCCTGCTGCTGTAGCGTTTTGGACTCAGACACTTTGCCAAGAATGGTGCCATTGACGTAGCGCAGCTGGTCCTGCTCACTGGTGTCAGCGCCAAACAGGTCGTTGAGCTTCTCGATAAGCTCGGCCATGTAGGCTATTTGCTTTTCCTGCACACCGCCAGTACCTGCCGCTGAAATCGGGGCCAGCTGAAGCGGATCGCCCTCGCCCAAGGGCATGGCTTTTTTACCCAAGTTCTTCAAATTGTGGTGCGTCAGCACCACTTTCGACAGGTCGATGCCTTCACGCTCCCGGCCAAACACCAGCAAGGGCATCAGCCGCCTGAAAAAGATGGCGCGACTTTCGATCGCAGTATTGCCATAGTCAAAGATTTGCGACAAGAAGGTGTACAGCCGGATGTAGGCACCCATGTCACCCTTGAACAAGATCAGTGCGTCCAGCTCGTCCTGCGCCGCCTTTATTGCCTTGGCATCGTCCTTGTCCGTGGCCCGCTTCAATGCTTCCTGCGCAGCCTTGTAGCGCTTAAGGATACGGTCAAGCACCGGCTCCAGCGCATGTATCAATTCGCTCTGCTTGGCGTTCGGGTTTAGCTCGACGGCCACGACCCTGTGCACCTCAAAGTCGTCGTAGTGGCCAGCGCTGTCTAGTTTGGCGCGCAGGTTAAAGACCAAGTTAGGGTCTGTGGTAGCCGACAGCTCTGCCGTGGTGTGATAGGCCTTGAAGGCCGCCAGCACATCAACCGCGTCGTTCACAAAGTCCAGCACATAGGTGGTGTCCTTGCCAGGGTACGCGCGGTTCAAGCGGCTCAGCGTCTGCACGGCCTGAATGCCGGCCAGGCGTTTGTCGACGTACATGCCGCACAGCAAAGGTTGGTCGAAGCCGGTCTGAAACTTGTTAGCCACCAGCAGCAGCTGGTAATCGGTGCCCTTGAACGCTTCGCGAATGTCTCGCCCTTTAAGCTGCGGGTTCAACGCTTGGCTGTTTTCAGTAAAACCATCCGGGCCTGATGCCTTGTCATCTACCTCGCCAGAAAACGCCACCAGCGTGCCAATCGCGTAGCCGTGCTCTTTGATGTAGCGCTCCACCGCCAGTTGCCAGCGCACCGCCTCCAGGCGACTGCCTACGACCACCATGGCCTTGGCCTTGCCTTGCAACAGCGGCGCGACGAAGGTGCGGAAATGCTCCACAACGACTTCAACCTTTTGCGCGATGTTGTACGGGTGCAGCCGCACCCAGCCCATGATGCCCTTCATGGCGGCACTGCGTTCAACTGCCTTATCGTCAATTTCTTTGCCGTCATGGGCCAGCTTGAACGCCAGGCTGTAGGTCGTGTAGTTTTGCAGCACGTCCAGAATGAAGCCTTCTTCAATCGCTTGCCGCATGGAATACACATGAAACGGCTTAGGCACGTTGTCCGGTGCTGGTTTGCGCGTGGGGTCAGGCCGGGTGCCAAACAGCTCCAGCGTCTTGTTCTTGGGCGTGGCAGTAAAGGCCACAAAGGTGATGCCGCCATCTTCCGCTCTGCTGGCCATCTGGGCCGCAAGAATATCTTCGCTGCTGACCTCGCCGCCGTCGGCAATATCCAGCACTTCATCGGGAGACAAAAGCGCCTTGAGCTTGCTGGCCGCCTCGCCGGTTTGTGAGCTGTGCGCCTCGTCTGCAATCACCGCAAAGCGCTTGCCCTGCGCCGCAGCTAGCTCGCGGACTGCGTCCAGTGCAAAGGGGAAGGTCTGAATGGTGCACACCACAATTTTTTTATTGCCAGACAGTGCTTCGGCCAGCGCAGCGCTCTTGCTGCCATCGGTGTTTTTAATGGTCGCCACAACGCCGCTGGTGCGCTGAAAGTCAAACAAGGCATCTTGCAACTGGCCGTCGATCACATTGCGGTCAGACACCACCAGCACCACGTCAAACACCTTTTTGGCCTGGGCGTCGTGCAACTCGGCCAGACAGTGCGCCGTCCAGGCGATGGAATTGGTTTTACCTGACCCTGCGCTGTGCTGTACCAGGTATTTGGTGCCTGGCCCATCTGCCAACACAGCAGCTTGCAGCTTGCGCGTCACATCCAGCTGGTGGTAGCGCGGGAAGATGATTTTTTCAATCTGCTGCTTCTTGTCCCGCTGGGCGATCAGGTAGCGGCCAATGATTTCAAGCCAACTCTCGCGTGCCCAAACCTGCTCCCACAAATAGGCCGTGCGGTGGCCACCCGCCGGGTTGACCGGGTTACCAGCCGCACCCCCATTACCCAGGTTGAAGGGCAAGAACACCGTGGCAGGCCCCACCAGTTGGGTAACCATGGCCACCTCTTTGTTGCTCACTGCGAAGTGAATCAATGCCCCCGACGGGAATGACAACAAGGGCTCTGGTGCCTGGCCTTTTGGCTTGGGGTGGCGGTCAAAGCGGTACTGGTCAATGGCATCCCCAATGCTTTGGGTGAAGTCGGTCTTGAGTTCCACGGTGGCCACAGGCAGGCCATTGAGGAACAACACCAAGTCGATGCTGTTTTCGCAATGCAGCGAATAGCGTACTTGACGCACCACCCGCAGCCGGTTGGCGCTGTAGCGGGCAAGGATGTCGGTATTGATGGCCAGCGCAGGTTTGAACTCGGCCAGTTTCAGTGGCGCTTTTAAGCCCAATAGCTCCACGCCATGGCGCAGCACATCGAGCGTGCCGCGCTGGTTCAGCTGGTCACGCAGGCGGGCGAGCAGGGTTTCCGCGGATTTGTTGCCGTGGTTTTTGGTCAGCGTTTCCCAGGCTTTGGGCTGGGTGGCCTGTACCCAAGCCAACACATCGGCAGGAAAGATGGCGAGTGTGCGGTCGTAGCCTGCGGCATCACCCTCCCCATACAGCCAACCGCGGGATGCGAGGTGTTGGCAAATTTCCAGCTCGAAGCTGATTTCTTTATGGATTTGCATGGGTTTTTTCAGCGGCCGGCGCGTGTGCCGATTGCCTTACCTCAACAGGAATGGTGACCTCTCCCCTGAACAAGCCAGCAAATCCCCTGCGGATAATTTCTTGATCGGCTTCGATAACTGCGTGCCCTTGTGGCGTGTAAACCTTTTTGATGTCGACCTCATCAAAGTCATATTCCAAAAACTGTGACATCGCCAAAAGAAGACCAAAAAGTAAGTCTCTGCGTTTCGCCTCCCAATTGGGATCACCATTGGCTGGTAGAAGTAGATGTTCGTAGTAAATCTTCCACTTCAGGTTGATGGACTTGAGTTGCCCTGTGGTGCCGTAAAACTCAATGGGCACCGCATTCAGCGCCTCAACGTGCACGGGGGACAAATTGAGTGCTCTTGTAGACATCAACGTCTTGAATAGCCGGGTACGGGAACTGTTTGTCTCGCGGTTACGCTCAAGCAGCTTTTGAATCTGTACAGCCATGATGGGGCCTAGAAATGTGACGCTCATTATCAAAATGTCTGTGAATTTGACCGACCAATCAACTTGCATGACTTCTCCATCTATTTATTTGGCTAATAGCCAATGTGCAATATGTGTAAAAAGCTAAACAACTCATAGCTCTCACAGCACCCCTGTCACATCAATCTGCCCGGTAACGGCGGCGGAAATCAGCGCGGTACGGCGTTCCTTCAGCAACTCCATCAGCCGCTGCTGCTCTGCTGCCAGTGCATCAATCTTTGCTGTTTCGCGGCCCAGAAAAGTGGCAATTTCAGTTTGTTCGGTCTGGGGTGGAAACGCTGCAATTTCGTCGAAGTATTGCGATGCGTCCAGGTTCTGAATGCCGGACGTCTGCTTGATTGATCGTGTGTTTAGGCGTACAGCATAAGCAGCAGCATGAACGTACCGCCAGAACGACGAATCCATCCCTGGCGCTGTTTGAATACGAGCCACAAAATTTGAGCAAACGGCTGGTGTTGGGTCGTCGTAAAGCACCACGCATCCAACCGGCTGGCATTCGCCGCCACCGGACTTTTCTAGAAGCAGATTGCCTTGCACCAACACACGCCCAGCTCGTTCGCTGTCTATGACGTTGCGAATTGTTGGTTCATTCAGTTTTACGCTCAAACCTTGGCGGTCAAAGTCAGCTACACGAACACAAGGTATGTCGTATTCGTCTTGCTTCGCCTCGTCACCCCAAACGCCATTTTTTGAACTAACGGTTGAGTGTTTGAGTCGATCAAGCTCCCAATGGCTCGGCACATAGCCCAGCCATTCGATGCCGGACGGCTTCATGGGTGCGTTGAGGTTCAGGCCCCGGGTGATGGCGTGGGAGATGACCGCCTGGCGCTTTTCTTTAAGCAACTCCATCAGCCGCCGCTGCTCTGCCACCATCGCATCAATCTTCGCGGTTTCGCGGTCAAGGAAGGCGGCGATTTGGGCTTGTTCCAGAAGCGGTGGAACTAGCACCGGGATCGCGACTAGCGCACTTGCATTGATCGCCGGATAGCTCACGCCTGTTGAACGCGCAATAACCTGATCAACGAAGAAGCCAGCGGAAATCAAATGTCCTAAAAAATCTGGTGTCAACTCGCCACGCGGTCGGATTACTGCGAAACCTGTTGAAACGACAAGGTTCACTTCTGGGTCACGAATTCGCGCTATGGCTTTGAGATAGGTGCGAACAGTTGAAACGATAACGTCGCCATGCTCGACGCACCGCCTTGCGCGCGAAGGTGCCGCAGCAAACAGCATTTCTTCTTTGGTCTTGATGCCATTAACACCATCGACGCTAGAAATATCCACATAGGTAATTTCCGTGTCCGGAGCCGTTGCTTCGTCCAGCACGTCATCGTTGTGTGTGGTAACAGCTTTGAGCGGCACAGCTTTCCAATGCCCCGGCATCTCCCCCAGCCATTCCACGCCACTGTCCTTGTACGCCGGGTATCGCGGAAAGCTCATGCCGTCAGCCCACCAATCATGCGCAGAATGTTGTCGGTCACACCCTTCAGCTCGGCATCAATCTCGGCCAGTGGGCGTGGTGGCTTGAAGACGTAGAAGTGGCGGTTAAAAGGAATCTCGTAACCCACCTTGGTTTTGTCGGCGTCTAGCCAAGCATCGGGGGCGTGGGGCAGCACCTCGCGCTTGAAGTAGGTTTTGATGTCTTCGCTAAGCGGCACGTTCTCGGTATCGCGCAGGCTGCTGTCGGGCATGGGTTTGCCTTTGCCCTTGCCTTTGGTGCCCAGCACCACCTTGCCTTCAGAATCGCGCTCGGGGCGCTCAACGGTGATGGTTTGGTAACCAAAGGCCTCGTTGGCAAAAATGCGGCTGATGGGCACGGGGCTGCCGTTTACCTGTCGGATCAGTTCTTCAAAGTCACCAAACAGGCGGGTGATGTCGTCGATGTGCTCGGCGCTCAGCTCTTTGCGTTTTGACCCAAGGCTCTTGCGCATCTTCTGCCAGAAGCTGCTGGCATCGATCAGTTGCACCTTGCCTTTGCGGGCCTTGGGCTTGCGGTTGCTGACAATCCACACATAGGTGCTGATACCGGTGTTGTAAAACATGTCGGTGGGCAAGGCGATGATGGCTTCGACCAAATCGTTTTCCAGCACATAGCGGCGAATCTCGCTTTCGCCACTGCCTGCGCCACCGGTAAACAGCGGTGAGCCGTTCAACACAATGCCAAAGCGGCTGCCGCCATCGACCGCCGGGCGCATTTTTGCGATCAGGTGCAACAAAAACAGCAGCGAGCCATCGCTAACCCGTGGCAAGCCGGGGCCAAAGCGTCCGTTGTAGCCTTGGCTTTCGGCCTCTTTGCGGATGGTGGCCTCGATCTTCTTCCACTCCACGCCAAAGGGCGGGTTGCTCAAGGCGTAGTCAAACACTTTGCCAGGCAGGCCATCGGCAGATAGGGTGTTACCAAAAATGATGTTGGCAATGTCCTGGCCTTTGATCAGCATGTCGGCCTTGCAGATGGCGTAGGACTCGCTGTTGAGCTCTTGGCCGTACATCACCAGCCGGGCATCGGGGTTCAGGCTGGCCAAATGTTCGCCCGCCACGCTGAGCATGCCACCAGTGCCTGCTGTTGGGTCATACAGGCTGCGCACCACGCCGGGCTTGGTCAGCGCGGCATCGTCCTCAATGAAAAGCAGGTTGACCATCAGGCGGATAACCTCACGCGGGGTGAAGTGTTCACCGGCGGTTTCATTGGACAGTTCGGCAAATTTGCGAATCAGCTCTTCAAACACCGCACCCATTTCGGCGTTGCTGACTACATCTGGATGCAAGTCGATGGCGGCGAACTTCTCGGTGACCATGTACAGCAGGCCAGACTTGGCAAGCTTGTCGATTTGGGTGTGGAATTCAAAGCTCTCAAAAATGTCGCGTACCGCTGGGCTGAAGGCTTGCATGTAGGCGCGCAGGTTCTCGCCAATGTTCATCTGATCGCCCATCAACTTCGTCAGGTCCAGTGGCGAGGTGTTGTAAAAAAACTGCCCTGACTTCTTGAGCAGGAACGGCTCAGGGTTAAGCCCAACTTTCGCTCGGGCAAGCTTCTCAGCCAGAACGGCTTCTTTGGTCGGTTGAAGTACGCAGTCAAGGCGGCGCAAAACGGTAAAGGGAAGGATGACCTTGCCATATTCAGACTGTTTGTAATCGCCGCGCAGCAGGTCGGCAACGGACCAGATAAATGAAGACAGGTTGGGACTTTGGCTGAACATGTTTCAGAGTGTAACGTTTGAAGCAGCGATTGTGCGCTGCGCTTTTGCCGGGGGAAGACTCTTGTGCCAGGGCCAAACTCATATGTAAGCAGCGCCGCTGAATCGATGAAAACCACATTTGCGCTGGTTTTTTCACACGCTTTTTTATGGATGGCTCGGCCCAGGCACACCGCATGCGCCCTGCCCCTAACAGCCGCCTACACTCAAGCCCATGACCTCTGAACGCGCCAAAGCCAAAAGCCCCAAATCATTGTCTGGACTGCTGCCGTTTTTGCGGCCCTACCGGGGCCGGATTGCGCTGGCTGGCTTTTTTCTGGTGATGGCGGCGGTGTCGACGCTGGTGTTTCCGCTCGCGCTGCGCAGTTTGATTGACGGTGGCCTGGTCAATGGCGACACCAGTGCTGCGGGCAAAGGTGGCCAGTTGATGGCGCTGCGCAACCATTTTTTTGAGCTGTTTGGCGTGGCGGCAGCGCTTGGCTTGTTTTCTGCCGGGCGGTTTTACATGGTGAGCTGGCTGGGCGAGCGGGTGACCGCTGACTTGCGCAACGCGGTGTACGGCCATGTGCTCAAGCAAAGCCCCCAGTTTTTTGAAACCACCCAAACCGGTGAGGTCTTGAGCCGCCTGACGGGCGACACCACGCTGGTGCAAACGGTGGTGGGCTCGTCGCTCAGCATGGGGCTGCGCAACATGGTGATGGGCATAGGCGCGATTGCCATGCTGGTCTATACCAACCCGTATTTGATGCTGCAAATCGTTGGTGCGCTGATCGTGATCGTGGCACCGACGGTGATTTTTGGCCGGCGGGTACGCAAGCTGTCGCGTGCCAGCCAAGACCGGGTGGCTGATTCAAGCGCCATAGCCGCCGAAGTCTTGAACGCCATACCGGTGGTGCAAAGCTATGCGGCTGAGGGGCGCGAGGCCGAGCGCTTTAACCAGTCGTCCACCAACGCGTTTAATGTGGCGATACGGCGATCGCTGGCGCGCACGGTGCTGGTGGCTTTCATCATCATTGCCACGTCAGCCGCTTTGCTGTGGGGCCTGTACCAAGGCACGCAGGCGGTGATGCGCGGCGACATCACGGCGGGGCATTTGGGCCAGACGGTGGTGTATGTGATTATTTTGGCCAGCGCGTCTGCGGTGCTGGGTGAAACCTACGGCGACCTGCTGCGAGCCGCCGGTGCCACCGAGCGGCTGATGGAACTGCTGGACTCGGCATCGCCGATTCATTCGCCTGCCAACCCAACGCCAGCCCCGGTGATTGAAGCGGGCAGCGCGGTTGAGTTTGACGCGGTCAGTTTCAATTACCCGTCGCGGCCGCTGCAATCGGCGCTTGGCAACTTCAGCATGCGGGTGGCGCCGGGCGAAACCGTGGCCATTGTCGGCCCCAGCGGTGCCGGCAAAAGCACGGTGTTTCAGTTGTTGCTGCGCTTTTATGACCCGCAGTCGGGCCGCATTGCATTAGACGGCGTTGCCACGCGTGACATGTCCTTGTCAGAGCTGCGCCAGCGGGTAGGCATCGTGCCGCAGGACGCGGTGATTTTTTCAAGCAGCGCTTTAGAAAACATTCGCTACGGCAAACCCGACGCCACCGACGATGAGGTCAAGGCCGCCGCCACAGCCGCGTTTGCCGATGAGTTCATCCAGCGGCTGCCCGAAGGCTACGACACCTTTTTGGGCGAGCGGGGTGTGCGCCTGTCGGGTGGGCAGCGCCAGCGCATTGCGATTGCGCGGGCGATGCTGAAAAACTCACCCCTGCTGCTGCTGGACGAAGCCACCAGCGCCCTTGACGCCGAAAGCGAACGCATGGTGCAGGCGGCGCTTGAATCGGCCATGAAGGGGCGCACAACGCTGGTGGTGGCGCACCGGCTGGCAACGGTGCAGCAAGCTGACCGCATTTTGGTGCTGGACCACGGCCAACTGGTGGAACAAGGCACGCACACGGAGCTGGTGGCACGCGGCGGCGTTTACGCCCGGCTGGCGGCGTTGCAATTTACCAGCTAGCGATGGGGTGAATTGAAGCGCTGCCCTAACTATGCGTTTTTTGCATAGTTATAACCAAAGCTGGCCTTGGACTTTTGACAGGCAGGCTCCTACAGTCTGGACCTCTTTGCAAGATGCCCAACCCAGGAGTTATGAATGTCACACGCAAGCGCCGCCCAGCCAGTCGCCGTCGATCACGGCCAACACCCCCTGCCCTCGTATCTGGATGCCAGCAACCTAGGCCCTTGGGGCAACTACCTGCAACAGGTTGACCGCGTCATACCGCACCTGGGCAGCCTGGCGCGTTGGGCCGAAACCCTCAAGCGGCCCAAGCGGGTGCTGATTGTCGATGTGCCGATTCACATGGACAACGGTACGGTGGCGCACTTTGAAGGCTACCGGGTGCAGCACAACGTCTCGCGCGGGCCCGGCAAAGGCGGCGTGCGATTTCACCAGGATGTGACGCTGTCTGAAGTGATGGCGCTGTCGGCCTGGATGTCTGTGAAGAACGCAGCGGTGAATGTGCCCTACGGTGGGGCCAAAGGCGGCATTCGGGTGGACCCGAAAAAGCTGTCGCTTGGCGAGCTGGAACGCATGACGCGCCGCTACACCAGCGAGATCGGCATCATCATTGGCCCGAACAAAGACATCCCCGCACCAGACGTGAACACCAACGAGCAAATCATGGCCTGGATGATGGACACCTATTCGATGAACACGGGCTCCACCTCAACCGGCGTGGTGACGGGCAAACCGATTGATTTGGGCGGCTCGCTTGGCAGGCGTGAAGCCACCGGGCGCGGCGTGTACACGGTGGGCTGCGAAGCGGCGCATCACCTGGGCATGGAGATCAAGGGCGCGCGCGTGGCGGTGCAGGGCTTTGGCAATGTGGGCGGTGTGGCGGGCAAACTGTTTGCCGAGGCCGGCGCGCGCATTGTGGCGGTGCAAGACCACAGCGGCACGATTTACCAGGGTGCTGGCCTGGACGTGCCGGCGCTGTTGCAGCATGTGCTGGAGACCGGTGGTGTGGGCGGCTTTGCCAAAGCGGAAGTGATTGCGAACGAGGCCTTCTGGGACGTGGACTGCGACATCTTGATACCCGCTGCGCTGGAGCAACAAATCACCGCTGACAACGCAGGCCGCATCAAAGCCCGCATGATCATCGAAGGTGCCAACGGCCCGACCACACCAGCCGCCGATGACATCTTGCAGTCACGTGATATTTTGGTGCTGCCCGACGTGATTGCCAATGCAGGGGGCGTCACCGTCAGCTACTTTGAATGGGTGCAGGACTTTTCGAGCTTTTTCTGGGACGAAGAAGAGATCAACGCACGGCTGGTCAAAATCATGAAGCATGCTTTTGCCGCCGTGTGGGATGTCGCGCAAGACCAAAAAGTCAGCTTGCGAACGGCCACCTTTATTGTGGCCTGCAAGCGAATTTTGCACACCCGCGAGTTACGCGGTTTGTACCCTTAACCCTTAATCCTTAACCCTTGGTCGTGTGCGTTAAGGCGCTGCGCAGCTGTAGCTGGCCGCCACATTCAAGTCGCCCGCGCCCCGGTATTTGGCGTAGCCGGGGTAGTCGCACAAGGGCCGGGTTCTGCCGGGCACGCCTGCGGTGTCGGCCACGGTTTGCGGCGGGGGTGCAATACCTTTTTCAACCCAGTCTTCGAGTGTGGTCAGTGAGTCCCAGGCAGCGTTGAACACGCTGCTGAAGGCGTGGCCGTAACCCGGAATTTCGTAGTAGCGGGCAAAGCTGTCCACCTTGGCTGGCCCCATGGCGCTGCGAATGCGCTGCCAGTATTGCTGTGTGGCCCGGGTGCTGACCAGCGCGTCGTGCGATCCGTGCGCCATCAGTATCTTGCCGCCCTTGTTGGCAAAGGCTGACAAATCCGTTTTATTGGTGTCTTGCAGGGCGGTTAATTGCACAATGCGTGCTTGATAAGCACCGGGGTTTTGCGGGTCCAGGCTCAGCGAATTGAAGCCCGCGTCACGGGTCACAAAGTACTTCACCCACTGGTCCCAAAAGGTGCTGCCATAAGGCGGGCTGCTGGCAGGCGTGGTGACGTTGTTGACGGTGACCGCAGGCTTGACGGCAGGCATCGGGTTGGCGGGCTGCTCGGTGCCCAGCGACAAGGTCAGCACGGTTGGTTGCAGTGGGCTGGCGCTTGGGTTGCCAAAGTCGGTACCCCAAGTGTTAAAGCCGGGGTAGGTGGTCTCGCCGCTGGCCAGCGTGTAGTTCAGCACCAGCGGTGTGTTGGTCACCATATAGCCGGCGATCTGCGCATCAGACAAACAGCTGTCGCCCGCGTCGACACCGCCGGCGCAGCGCAGGGGCTGGTTGCCCAGCGTCGCCGTCATGGGGTTGAAGCTGGCGTTGCAGGCACTGACGTTGCTGATCAGGCCATCCATCGCGCCGTCCAGCCCATCGCAGGCTGCCAGCGCTGCGTCGTACATCAGCTTGCGTTTGGCACGGCTGGGGTAGGCGCCGGGTTTGGCCAGCTCACGGGTGATGCGGCCAAACTGCAAATCAAGTGCAGCGGCATTCCAGGCCGGGTACAGCACGATGGCGCCGTCAAAGTCTTGCGGCCAGTTTTGCACCGCAAACAGCGCCTCGCGTCCGCCGGTTGACCCACCCGCAAAGTAGGTTTTTTGAACGCGCGCGGCATAGCGTGTCTGGATGATGTTGACAGCGGCATCGCGCGTTTTTTTAATCGCATCAGACGAGAAATTCTTCAAGGCTTCATCGTTGGCGCCAAAGGTGCCATCGCGGCTGCCGTTGGCATTGGCCTGGTGGCCCGAGTCGCTGCCAAAGGTGGCGTAGCCGCGCGCCAGCGGGACCGGCTTGTCAGCAGGGCCTGCTGGCACATTGCCCAGGCCAGTTGCCAGCACGCCGTTGTAGCCACCGCCGCCAAACATCAGGGCCTTGCCGTTCCAGTTGGCCGGCAGATTGACCTGAAACTTGATTTTGGGCGCCGTGGCGTCGACCGGGTTGATGTCGCCCAGCACCTTGCAGTACTCCGCCACCGCCGCCACACCTGTGCCAGCAGCAGGAACAACGACGGCACTTGTGACAAGCGCGCCTGTGGTGGGCATGCCGATGGCTTGTGCGGCTATGGCCATGCCATTGAGGCCAGCGCATGCAGTCGGGCTTGAAGGTGGCGCGGGCAAGTTGCTGGCGCAGCCGGCCGCAGTCAGCGCGGCAAAAGTTGCTGCCAGATAAGCTGCGCTTCGTTGCATTGAAAATGTCATGATGTCTCCGGTATCTTGATGTCTAAACAAGACCCGAAAGTAACACAAACAAGGCGACGAAAACGAGTGGCAAACCCTTAAACGGGCTGATGACCAGCGGTGTTACCAAGCCAGGCTCGCTGATGGCCGACTCACTCCAGATTGAGTTCCTGAATCTTGCGTGTGATGGTGTTGCGGCCTATGCCCAGTTTTTGCGCGGCTTCGATGCGGCGGCCGCGGGTGTTGAGCAATGCGGTTTGAATCAGTTTGGATTCAAACCTGCGGCTGAGCACGTCCCACACGTCGCTGCGGCCTGTGGCCAGCAAGGCTTGCGCCTCGAGTTCCAGGTCGGCCTCCCAGCCGTTGCTGGCAGATCCATTCGCGTTGCCGCTCAACACGATGGGTTGGGCTGCCAGCGGCGCATGGAGCGGCTCTGGCTTTGACGTGGCGGCAGGCTCGTCGACGTCAGTCACAAGGGCTGTCGCAAGTGCAGTAGCCGCTGCCGCATATGCCTCGGCCACTGGCGACTTGGGCAGTTCTGCGCCAGCACTGCCTATCACTTCGGGCGGCAGGTCCTTGGACTCAATCACCTGTGACGGTGCCATCACGGTGAGCCAGTGGCAAATGTTTTCCAGTTGGCGCACATTGCCCGGAAAGCCAAATTTGCTCAGCTGCTGCAAGGCCGAATCTGAAATGCGCTTGGGCTCGACACCGAGCTGCTTGGCGCTTTGCTGCAAAAAGTGGCGGGTCAGCGTGAACACGTCTTCACGCCGCTCGCGCAGCGCAGGCAGGCGCAAACGGATCACGTTCAGGCGGTGGTACAGGTCTTCGCGGAACACCCCGTCCTTGACGCGCTGCTCCAGGTCCTGGTGAGTCGCTGCAATCACGCGCGGGTTGGCCTTGATGGCGATGTGCCCGCCCACCCGGTAAAAATGCCCGTCGCTCAGCACACGCAGCAAGCGGGTTTGCAGGTCAAACGGCATGTCGCCGATTTCATCGAGAAACAGCGTGCCGCCCTCGGCTTGTTCGAAGCGGCCGCGGCGCATGGTTTGAGCGCCGGTAAACGCGCCGCGTTCATGACCAAACAACTCGCTTTCCAGCAACTCCTTGGGAATGGCTGCGGTATTGATGGCAATAAACGGGCCGTTGGCACGGCTTGAATGCTTGTGCAGCGCCTTGGCCACCAGCTCTTTGCCCGAACCCGACTCACCCGTGATCATCACCGTCACATTGCTCTGGCTCAGACGGCCGATGGCGCGAAACACGTCCTGCATGGCGGGGGCCTGACCCAGCATTTCCGGGGCTTCGGCCATGCGCTCTTCGGAGACCTCTTCGCGCTGGCTTTCTTCAACGGCACGACGAATCAGCTCGACCGCTTTGGGCAGGTCAAACGGCTTGGGCAGGTATTCAAACGCACCGCCCTGAAAGGCTGACACAGCGCTGTCCAGGTCAGAAAACGCCGTCATGATGATGACCGGCAGGCCTGGCAGTTTTTGTTTGACCTTGTCGAGCAGTTCCAGGCCCGAACCACCGGGCATGCGAATATCGCTCACCAAAACTTGCGGGCCGTCGTCTTCGCCCGCCTCGGCCAGCGCAGCCAGCACCTCGCGTGGGTTGGTGAAGCTGCGGGTGGGCAGGTTTTCGCGCAACAAGGCTTTTTCCAGTACGAACCGGATCGACTGGTCATCATCAACAATCCAGATGGGCTTCATGTTGCTTTGTCCCTTTGGAGTTCATCCACTGTGTGTCTGTCAAAAAATCAGGCGCCAGACATCAAGCAAGCTGTCACGTCAAGCCTCAGGGCAGAGGTATCAGCAACTTGAAGTCGGTTCGCCCCGGGACACTGTCGCACTCTATCAAGCCGTGGTGTTGCTGCACAAAGGTTTGCGCAAGCGTCAATCCCAGCCCTGAACCGCCTTCCCGACCCGATATCAGCGGGTAAAAAATACGGTCTTTCAAAGAGTCCGGCACGCCCGGTCCATTGTCAATGACATGCAATTCCAGTGCCAAGCGGTAGCGCTGCTTGCCAAATGTCACTTGCCGGGCGATTCGCGTCTTGAAAGTGATGCGTGCGTCGCCTGCCGCGATGCGCTCGCTCAAGGCCTGCGCCGCGTTGTGGGCGATGTTGATGACCGCCTGAATCAGCTGCTCACGGTCGCCGCGAAATTCAGGAATCGACACGTCATAGTCGCGGCTAAAGCTCAGCCCTTTGGGGAACTCGGCCAATATCAGTGAGCGGACCCGCTCGCACACCTCATGAATGCTCACATCGCCCACCAGGTGCGGCCTTCGATGCGGGGCCAGCAGGCGGTCCACCAGCGACTGCAGGCGGTCTGCTTCATGGATGATGACCTGGGTGTACTCGGTCAGCGACTTGTCGATGTCCATCTGCAGCAACTGCGCGGCACCCCGAATGCCGCCCAGCGGGTTTTTGATTTCATGCGCCAGATTGCGGATCAGCTCTTTGTTGGCCTGGGCCTGGTCCATCAGGCGCTCTTCACGGTCTTGCTTGGCTTGTTGTTCCAGCGGCAGCAACTCGATGATGGCCTCGCCAGGCGTGTCTGTTTGCGCCACCACCACGTGCACCGACAAGGGCTCATGACTCATGCGTTTGAGCCAGGCGTCGTAGCGCAAGGCGGCAAACTCGTTGCTGCCCGCACCTTCCAGCGCGTTTTGCAAAATATGCGGCTCGGTAAAGCAGTCTGGCAACTGCGAGCCTTCAATGGTGCGTCGCGACATACCCAGGGCGACTTCGAGTGCCGCGTTGGCAAACACCACCACACCGTCAGTGCGCACCACGGCCACCAGTGTGGCCAGCAGGTCAAAGGCGTGAAAGCGGTTCGCCGCTGATGGCGACACTTTGCTGGAGAGAACTGAAGGCTTTTTCAAGCTTTCCATTTTGGCGCAGAAAGTCGGCCCAAGGCGGGCAGATGGTCAATTGTTGTTGGGCAAGCGGGAAATTTCCCGCTTCAGGCCAGCGATGTCGCTGACCTGGCGGGCAATGCTGTCTTTGAGCTCCGCCACCCGGTCAAGGTAGCGCTGGTGGTTGCGCCCTTCTATGCCCTGCTTTTCAGGTTCGCCGTTGTTGTACTCTTTTTGCTGCTCAACCAGCCTGGCTTCGGCTTTTTTCAGTTCGGACTCAAGGATTCTGCGCGAGTCACTGTCACGTGCTTTTTGCTCTGCGCTGCCAGACGATGTTGAGGAAGACGGTGATGAAGTCGGTGATGAAGAAGCAACGCGCACGGCCGCTTTTTGCACCGGGGCAGACTGCACCACCGTGACGTTGCCGCCTTCCATGATTTTGCAAGCGCGTTGCTGCGCTTCTTTGGCATTGTTGATGTACTCGGTGCTTTTGCCGTCGGCAGCCTGGCAACGGTAAACCTGCGCTGACGCCGGGCCACAAGCCAAGGCCAGCAGCACAGCTGCGAACGGAATCATGGTCGAGATCAAGAATGTGTGTTTCATGCGGAACCCCAGTTGCCATGGATGGCCAAGATGGTCAGTGAGTATGCGGCAAATGCCTGAAAATGCAAAGTTGTCTACCCATATCCCCCACCGGCCAACGAAAAAAGGACGGCTTGTGCCGTCCTTTTTTTTAACCACAAAAGTGGTTTGGGCCGCTTTACAGCGAGTAGTACATGTCGTATTCGACCGGGTGAGTGGCCATGCGGAAGCGGGTCACCTCCTGCATTTTCAGCTCGATGTAGGCGTCGATCATGGAGTCGGTGAACACACCACCTTTGGTCAGGAAGCCGCGGCCCGTGTCCAGGTAGTCCAGCGCCTGATCCAGGCTGTGGCACACGGTTGGGATTTTTGCGTCTTCTTCGGGCGGCAGATGGTACAAGTCCTTCGTGGCCGCTTCGCCGGGGTGGATTTTGTTCTCCACGCCGTCCAGACCCGCCATCATCAATGCCGAGAAGGCCAAGTAAGGGTTGGCCAGTGGGTCTGGGAAACGCGCCTCAATGCGGCGACCTTTGGGGTTGGCCACATACGGAATGCGAATTGACGCCGAGCGGTTTTTGGCTGAGTAAGCCAGTTTGACCGGTGCCTCAAAGCCAGGAACCAGGCGCTTGTAGCTGTTGGTGCCGGGGTTGGTGATGGCGTTCAGAGCGCGTGCATGCTTGATGATGCCGCCGATGTAGTACAGCGCAAAATCTGACAGACCTGCATAGCCGTCGCCAGCAAACAGGTTTTTGCCGTCTTTCCAGATCGACTGGTGCACGTGCATGCCGCTGCCGTTGTCGCCAACGATGGGCTTGGGCATGAAGGTGGCGGTTTTGCCGTAAGCGTTGGCCACGTTGTGCACCACATACTTCAGCAAAATGGTCCAGTCAGCGCGCTGAACCAGCGTGCTGAACCTGGTGCCCATCTCGTTTTGGCCAGCACCAGCGACTTCGTGGTGGAACACTTCAACCGGAATGCCCAGGGACTCAAGCACCAGCGACATTTCGGCGCGCATATCTTGCGTGCTATCGACCGGCGGCACGGGGAAGTAACCACCCTTGACGGTCGGGCGATGGCCGCGGTTGCCGCCTTCGAGTTTTTTGCCGGAGTTCCATGGTGCTTCGTATTCGTCCACTTCAAAGAAAGCGCCCGACATCTCGTTGGCCCAGCGAACGCCATCAAAAATGAAGAACTCTGGCTCGGGGCCAAAGAAAGCGGTGTCGCCCAGGCCAGATGCCTTCAGGTAGGCTTCTGCGCGCTTGGCGATAGAGCGTGGATCACGGTCGTAGGCCTTGCCGTCGGTGGGGTCCAGAACGTCGCAGCTCAAAAACAGCGTTGTCTCTTCGTAAAACGGGTCAAGATTGGCGGTATTGGCATCTGGCATGAGCAACATGTCAGAAGCTTCAATACCCTTCCAGCCGGCGATAGACGAGCCATCAAATGCGTGACCAGAGGTGAATTTGTCTTCGTCAAAGTGAGACACAGGCACGGTGACGTGCTGCTCCTTGCCACGGGTGTCGGTGAAGCGGAAGTCAACAAACTTGACTTCGTTTTCCTTGACCATTTTCATGACGTCTGCGACGGTCTTTGCCATCAAAATCTCCAGTAAATAGGTTGTGGATGGGTTGCGAGAGGGTTGTAACTATATTCTCAGCAGCCTTGAATGCACTTTTTATGCCAAAACAAGGCCGCTTTGATTAAGAAGAACATCCCAGATTGTGCCGTGAAATTTGGCCGTCCCTGCAGGTTTTTGGCTTTGGCAAGCCAGAAACTTGGATTCGTGCACGTTTTTGTGCCTTACACAAAACGCACCTTTATAGTGCGAAAAACTAACGCACCAATTCGGGGCCAAGTGTGACGTTGAACGGCCCAAGCCCGGCCAGCAAGGCCGGGTAAGCCAGATCAACCGCCGCGGGCGCACCCTTGACGCCCAGCTCGATATGCCTGCCATAGGTCGGGTGGTCGACGCTCGGCAGACTGAAAACCTTGACGCCAGCATGTGCGGCTTCGATCGCTTCCATCAGCGGCGTGAGGGTGGCCTCCATCGAGCCTGAGACGATGACGGACTTTTCTACATAGGCTGACTTTTGGTGCAGGTGGGCATAGTGGGTATCCAAGACCCAGGCCATCATCGGCCAGGCCATCACCGGGAAACCGGGAAGGAAGTGAACCGCGCCCTGCCCCACCTTGCAGGTAAAGCCAGGAATTTTGTTGTAAGGGTTCGGAATAATGTCCGCGCCCACCGGAAACACGCCCATGTTCAGGCGGTGGATGTTGTCGTGCCGGTCTGGGTCAAACGGCACGCCCTGCTCTTTGGCGGTGTCTTTCATGCGCTCGGTGATCAGCAACTTGGCTTCGGGGTGAAGAGCCAGCTCGACGCCCAGGGCAGCGGCTGCACATTGGCGGGTGTGGTCATCTGGCGTGGCACCAATGCCGCCGCATGAAAACACCACGTCGCCAGATTCCCGCGCAGCCGCAAATGCGCGCGCCAATGTCGCCGTGATGCGGGGCTTGTCGTCGCCCACGTAGTCGGCATGGGCCAGTTGCAGACCGCGCTCGCCCAGAAGTTCAATGGCCTTGGGCAGGTGCTTGTCGGCACGTTTGCCAGACAGGATTTCGTCGCCGATGATGATGATTGCAAAGTGGGTCATAAAAAAAGGTGAAAAAAAGGATTCAGGGGTGCGCCGCGGGCGCAGGCAGTTCAGACGTTGGTAAAGTTTTATCAGCTATTAATTCAGGAGCTGCTGGCACAGTATTTTGATGGTCTGCAGCGCTTTTTTGCTTGCGCAGTTGCTCTAGCGCGTCCAGTGTGAAGTGCGCAAACCAGAGCGATGAAAAGGCAAACACCAGCGTGTAGATCCAGATCGCAAGCGGCACCAAGAGGGGTGCTGCCACCACAAACATCGCACCCGATGCCCACACCAGGCTAGGCGCAGCGCCCAGATAGCCACTGATCACGCCGATGGCCAGCAAGGAGCCCCGGTGCGCTTTGAAAATCTGCCTGCGCTCCTCCATGCTGGCATGGTCGACCAGCGCGTCATACGACATGACGCGGTAGGTCAACCAACCCCAGATCAGCGGCGGCAGCACCAGAATCAGCGGCGGAATCAGCCAGAGCGGCACAGACAGTACCAGCGCCACCACCGCCAGCAGCGTCGAGCCCAGCGACCACAGCAGACTGGCCAGCATCGAGCCGCCTTTTTTTCGCTCCAGCGCTGGAAAGCGCCGCTCGGCCACCAGCGCCACCATGGTCGGCGTCATGAAAATTGCCACAAACAGCAGCGATACGACCACGATCACCGGGATCGACAAAAACAGCAGCACCGCAGGCGCCAGCACCGACCGCAGCCGACTTAAACCCAGCCCTTCCAGCCAGCGCACCAGCATGTTGAGCAACTCAAAGCTCTCCAGCAGGCGGCCTAGCGCGGCAGCGGCGTCCCAAAAAAAGAAATACCCCAACCCCAACGCCAGCACCGCCATGATGATCAGCGGCAGCACCGACAGCGCAATCACCCGCGGGTGCAGGCAATAAACAGCAGCGCGCCAGAAGGAGTTGATGAGTTTGCCCATGGCCTAAGAATAACGCCTTGACCAGACGTGTTGCATTAGGATGAGGCCATGCCATGTTTAAACATCAACGGCCAGCAGTTGGAGGTCAGGCGCATCGAAGGGTCTGCCGCGCTGGCCCCGCTTGTTTTTTTGCACGAAGGCCTGGGCAGCGTCAGCCTGTGGACCCAGCGCGGGCTGGACTGGCCGCTGGCCCTTTGCCAGGCGACCGGTCGCGCCGGGGTGGTCTATTCACGGCGTGGTTATGGGCAGTCTGAAGCGGCGCCGCCGGGCCGCCATCATCTGGGGGCCGACTACTTGCATAGCGAAGCCTGGGACGTGCTACCCGCCTTGCTGGCCCAACTCGACATTGAGCACCCAGTGCTGCTGGGCCATTCAGACGGGGCAACGATTGCGCTGCTTTACGCCAGCCGCCACCCGGTCGCGGCCTGCATCGCGATGGCCCCGCATGTGCTGGTTGAACCTGTTGCGAAAACGGCCATCATGGCGGCCAAAGCAGCCTTTGAGACCGGCGGCCTGCGCGAGCGCTTGGCCAAACACCATGACGACGTAGACGGCGCGTTCTGGCAATGGAACGACGTGTGGCTGTCAAAAGCCTTTGCCAGCTTTGACATTCGCCCTGACTGCCAACGCATCACCGCCCCCCTGCTGCTGGTCCAAGGCCTGAACGACGAGTACGGCACCATGCTGCAACTCGACGAAATCGCGCTGGCCGCGCCCCATGCGCAGCAGCTCAGGCTGGCCGACTGCGGGCATTCACCCCACCGTGATCAACCACAGCCTTGCATCGAAGGCGTGACCGACTTTCTGAAAAACGTTGGTTAATGCCCTGTTGGTTAATGCTCTTTTTTTAGGAGCTGATGGGGCAGGTATTCTTTGCCCTAGAGCCTGATTTGATGCGGGCTGTCAAAGCCGCACCCCTTCACTCAGCCTGAATATTGGCCTCTTTTGCAACAACGCCAAGTCGTTCCGCATCCACGCGGATCAGCTTCATCATGTTGGTTGAATTCATGACGTAGGGCTCCAAACCGGCGGCCTCGAGTCGCGCTTTCATGTCGGGATCGGTGAAGGTTTTGGCAACTGTCGCGATGTCGGCTTCGAGCTTCTTTTGAACCGCTGGCGGCGTGGCGCGTGGGGCCATAAAGCCGTAGTAGTTGTCTAAAGACATGTCCTTGAGCTCAGGGATGCCAGACTCTCGCGCCGTCGGGACATCCGGCAGGGTTGGGCTTCGTTTGGATGACATCATGGCGATGGGCTTGAGCGAACCCTGCTTGACAAATGCGCTCATGGCCGTGACGTTGGCCATGACGATGCTGATCTGTCCGCCAAGCGCGTCCATGACTGCGGGTGTGCAGCCGCGGTAAGGGATGTTTTGTGCTTCCAGCTTCAGGGCGTGCTTGTACATTTCCATTGAAAAATGCTGGGGACTGGCCATGTTGCAGGCCGAGTATTGGTACTTGCCGGGGGCGGCCTTGAGGACCTCGGTCAGTTCTTTGAGGTTCGTCGCCTTGATCGATGGGGTGACCGCCAGCATGGTGGCGGTCGAGGTGACCAATCCCAGGGGCGCAAAGTCCTTGGTGTAGTCGAAAGGCAGGTTTTTCAGCAGCACGTGGTTGATGACGTGGGTGTTGGTCGCCAGCAGCAGCGTGTAGCCATCGGCTGGTGCGCGAAAGACGAACTCGGCACCGATGGAGCCGCCACCGCCGACGCGGTTTTCTACCGTGACAGGCTGCTTCCACAGGGCAGATAGTTTTTCTGCAAAGAGGCGCGCCGTTGCATCAGCGGCACCGCCAGGCGTGAAGGTGGCCACGATCCTGACTGGCCGGCTGGGGAAGTCCTGAGCCTGGGCGAAAGGAGCCAGAAAATTCAAACTGAGCGCGACAAAAAGAGGTAGTTTTTTGAACCAAGGCATGTGAAATTCCTGAAAAATTGAAGATACAAAAGTGATGTTTTGAAAGCGATAAAGAGACGGATGTAGCAGGCGTCAGCGCTGGCGAAGACACGTGCGGTAAATCAGTTTTTAGCCAACTCAAGCGCCGGCTCATAAAACAATTCCTCGGCGTTCACCCTGCGGGGCGATATGCCTTGCTCGTGGTGGTAGCGGGTGAAGGTGTCCAGCACGTGCTTGTTTTCGGCAAAGCCGTAGCTCCAGTAATCCTCGCCCATCAGGCGTTGGGTCACTTCCAGCTCAGCCACGCTCCATGGCAAGGTCACTGCAAGATGGCCAATCTGTTTGAGCTCTTCGGTTGCCAGTTTTTTGGCTTCAAGAAAGCCCTTGTAGATGCTCACGGGCAGCCACGGATGCTTGTCCACCAGGCTTTGACGGATGCCCACAACATGCATGGTCGGAAAAATCCGCGTCTTTGAAAAGTAGTCCTGCTCGGCTTGTCTGAAGTCGGGGAAAAGGCGAACCACGTTGGGGTTGCCGTTCAAGAAACACGAGGGTGCCTTCGCGCCAAACACGGCATCGAGCTCTCCGCTTTCGAGTAACTGCGACAAGGTGGCATCACCGGGGATTTGCTCAACCTCAATGCCTTCAGGCAAGGTGATGGGCGAGCGCTCCTGGCGGCCGGGTTGCTCCAGGCCGCCGCGACGCCAGCGTATGTCCTCTGGCCGCACGCCGTATTCATCGAGCAGCATGCCGCGTATCCACACGTTGGCGGTGATCTGGTATTCAGGGATGCCAACCTTCTTGCCTTTCAGGTCTGACGGGCTACGGATGCCGCGGTCAGCCCGGACGTAAATGCCAGAGTGACGAAACGCGCGCGACAAAAACGCCGGAACCGCTACATACTTGGCCGTGGAGCGGGCAATATTGAGCGTGTGGCTGCTCAAGGACATTTCGCAAACATCGAATTCTTGGCCGCGAAAGACGCGGTGAAAAATCTCTTCAGGTTCCAGCGCAAATGGAATCAGCGAACAGCCTTCCATCCTGACCCGCCCATCAAAAATGCCTTTGGTTCTGTCGTAGTTGCAGCAGCCAAGGCTGAGTTCAAGTGTCTTCATATCTTCTTTTAAGCGTCACGGTTGTTGATCTGCAAGGTTGTTTTGTCAAACATCCCGTTGGGTGGAAGTTTTGAACACGACCTGGGCAGCACGCAAGGCGCATGCCACAAAGCAGCACGTCTTTGACGCGTTGAATGCGCCCGCAATTTTAGACCCAGCCCAGCAGCGGGCGGCCATGGCAAGCGCTAGGATGAAGACGCAATCGCCGCCAAATCCCCAGCCGTCAACCAGCGCCACTGCCCGGCCTTCAAATCATCAGGCAAGGCAAGCGAGCCAATGCGCGATCGGTGCAAGCCTCCGCCACTTCCCTTTTCAGCGCCCTCGCCCTCAACGCGATTGCCCACCGCTGCAATCATGCGCTTGACCTGGTGGTATTTGCCTTCTGTCAGCGTCAGGCTCAATTGGTTGGGGCCCGTTTGAACGCAGGCTGCGGCTTTGACCGGCTTGGGGTCGTCGTCCAGCACCACGCCGCTCAGCAGTTTTTGCACCTGCTTGTCGTCTACCGCGTGCTTGGCCGTGACCTCGTACACCTTGGGCACATGGTGTTTGGGTGAGCTCATGCGGTGGATGAACTTGCCGTCGTCTGACAGCAGCAGCAGGCCTGTGGTGTCCTGGTCGAGCCGCCCCACCGCTTGCACGCCTGCGGCCGCGCCGCCGCCGCGCTGGCGAATGGGAGCGGGCAGCAAGGTATAGATGCTCGGGTAGGTGCTGGGCTTTTGCGAGCATTCGTAGCCTGCGGGTTTGTGCAGCATCAAATAGGCTTTCTCGTGGTACTGCCAGTCAATGCCCTGCACTTTGAAGTTCAGACCCGCTGCCACAAAGTCAGCCGCCGGGTCATCGACCACCACGCCCGCCACCATCACCAGGCCTTGCTGCACCAGCCCCGAGCAAACGCGCCGTGTGCCAAAGCCTTGAGAAAAAAGAATGTCTTGAAGTTGCATGGCAGATATTGTCGCCGCACGCCATTCGGCGCAAAGCGTGAAAATAGCGCCTCCCGCATCACAAAGCCTTCATGTCCGCTACCCTTCCGCAAACGCCGCCGCTGGCGGCCCCCCTCCAGGGCAAATTCGTCACCGGCTCTACCCTCAAACATGTTTTAAACATGACCGCCGCAGGCTCGGTCGGGCTGATTGCGATCTTTGCGGTGGACTTGCTGAACCTGTTTTACATCTCGCTGCTGGGCCAAAAAGAGCTGGCCGCCGCTGTTGGCTATGCGGGAACGCTGCTGTTTTTTGTGCTGTCTATAGCCATTGGCCTGGCCATCGCGGTGAGCGCCATCACCTCGCGCGCGCTGGGCCAGGGTGACCGGGGGCGCGCCAAAAGCCTGGCCGGTGCATCGCTGGTGTTGATGGTCAGCAGCATGACAGTGGTTGCGGCTGTGGCCTTTCCTTTTTTAGACACGCTGCTGCGGGTGCTGGGGGCCACTGGCGTGACGGCCGAGCTGGCGCTGCGCTTTAGCCGCATCGTGATGCCGTCTGCGCCGCTGCTGGGTGCGGGCATGTGCCTGGGCGCGCTGATGCGTGCGCTGGGCGACGGCAAACGGTCGATGTATGTGACGCTGGGCGCGGCTGCGGCCACGGCCGTGCTGGACCCCTTGCTGATCTTTGGCCTGGGGCTGGGCCTGGACGGTGCGGCGATTGCCACGGTGCTGGCCCGCTGTGTGATGCTGGGTATCGGCTTGTATGGCCTGCTGCGCGTGCACAAGCTGTTTGCCTGGCCCAGCGGCGCCTTGCTGAGCAGCACGTTCAAGCCGTTTTTTGCGATTGGCCTGCCGTCGGTGTTGACGCAAATCGCCACGCCCGTAGGCAACTCCTTCGTCACCGCCGCCATTGCGCCGTATGGTGACGATGCGGTGGGCGGCTGGGCGGTGGTGGGGCGGATCATTCCTGTTGCCTTTGCCGCGCTGTTTGCCCTGTCAGCAGCAGTTGGCCCCATCCTTGGGCAAAACCTGGGGGCCAAGCGCTACGACAGACTGCAGTCGACCATGCGCGATGCCTTGAAAGTCGTGGTGCTTTACGTGCTGGCTGTGTGGCTGCTGATGGGCCTGTGCAGTACGCTGATTGCCAGCGTGTTTGGCGCGGTGGGCCAGGGCCGCGAGGTGATTGTGTTTTTCTGTGTGTTTGTGGCGGGCAGCTACGTGTTTAACGGGGCTGTGTACGTGGCCAACGCCGCCTTCAACAACCTGGGCTACGTGCTGTATTCAACCGCCCTGAACTGGGGCCGCGCCACCTTGGGCGTGGTGCCGTTCATCTGGCTGGGCGGGCACTACTTCGGCATCAAAGGTGTGCTGGCTGGCTACGGCCTCGGGGTGGTGTTGTTTGGTGTGGTGGGCATTTGGGGCTGCTTTAAGGTGCTGGCGCAAATCGAGCGCAAGGCGGCAGCTTGACGGCTGCCCTTGGCTTCATCAAGGTACAGAGCGCATCACCGCACCGACCAGACCGGCGAGCCCCAGCAACACGGTGGGCAAGAACGTCAGCGCAAAGCCCAAGCCGCGTTTGGCAGGGTCAGCCACATAAGCGCGCTGGTAAATGGCACGCCCGACCAGATACACCACACCGACAGAGGCCACATACACGGGCGTCCAATACACGGCAGCGATCAGCAATGCCGGTATAAAGCAAACCAGCTGCTCGAGGGTGTTCATCTGCACGCGGGCGGCACGCTCAAAATGCTCGTTACCCGTCATGGCCGGGGCCTTGATGCCGTACTTGCCGCGCGCTTGGCCGACCAGAATGCTGAAGTAAATGAACTGAAAAACAGCCAGCAAGGCGACGATGTGGACGGAATTCATGGGTATCCTTTGAGTTGGTGACAGGCCTGAAGGCTATCAGCTTTCAGGCTGCGTTGCGTTGCCGCTGCGCGACTGGGCCTGGACCCGCTTTTGCTCACGCCGCTGGCTGAAAAACGCTTTCAGCAAGGCGGCACTTTCATCGGCCAGCACGCCGCCTTGCAAGGCGGTTTGGTGGTTCAGCTGCGGCTGGTCAAACAGGTTGATCACAGAGCCTGCCGCGCCGGTTTTGGGGTCTGGCGCGCCAAACACCACGCGCTGCAGACGCGCGTGCAGCATGGCGCCGCTGCACATGGCGCAGGGCTCCAGGGTCACGTACAGCGTGCAGCCGGGCAGCCGGTAGTTGCCCAGCGTCTGGGCTGCTGCGCGCAGGGCGGCGATTTCTGCATGGGCGGTCGGGTCGTGGCCCTCAATCGGGGCGTTGCGGCCTGTGGCAATCACCTGGCCGCCCTGCACCACCACCGCACCGACTGGCACCTCGCCGGACTTCGCAGCCAGTTCGGCCTGGGCCAATGCGAGCTGCATGAAGTGCTCGTCTGGCGTGGTGCTGATCGGTTCGGTTGATTTCATATGCTACGTATTTTATAGCTTGTCACATATGTATTTATTGGGCTGTAGCTACTATTGATGCCAAAACGGCATTTTTGAAGCCCCACAGACGGTCAAACAAGGTTTGGGCGGTCAATTCTTCGACTGCGCCAGTTTGTCCATCCATTGGGCCAGTTCGCGTTCGCTGTCATTGCCCTGGCTATACAGCGCGTGCATGGCAGCTTGTGCTTCTGGCCGATGCTGGTTGAGTTTGACCTTGCATTGCATGGCAATCACACGCAGCTCAAACGCCACGATGCCGCCCATCATCTTGTGTTGATAGTCTTCGCCCAGGCCGCGCCACTGGTCGGCGTAGGCCGGGTCGTGGTCGGCAATCAGGTGCTTGAGCAGCCGGTCTTTGTCGTCAAAGCTTTCAATGATGCTGGCCTCAACGGTGCAGTGCACCATCAGATAGTTCCAGGTCGGCACCCTAGCCAGGTCGGGGTAGACGCGGGGCGTCATGTAAGCGTGCGGGCCCATGAAAGTGACCACCGCCTTGGGCCGCGCCGCCAGGTAGCGCCAATGCGGGTTAGGTTTGGCGCAGTGGCCGAGCAACAGGGTTTGACCGCCCTCACCTTCCCCTGCCAGCAAGTGCAAAGGCAGTGGCGTGACAAACGGCAGGCCATCGTCGTCAACTGAAATCAGGCTGGCCAGCGGATGCGTGCGAATCAGCTCGTGGGCGGTGGCGTTGCCCGTTGCGCTGTCTTTGGCGACAAATTGTGGCGGCAGGTACATGGTGACTGATTTTGCCATCCAGGTTGGTGATCTCGCCGCAAGAACAGGTTGATGCGGTGACGATGACGCTGACAACTTCAGGGTGACGTGCTTTTTGAGGGCCACCTTGCGAACGGGCAGTGATGGTTCCAAGGTTGCTCGCGATTAAAACTCTCAAGTTTAAAAATTTCAAGTTTGAAAATTTGAAATTTTCGGGGCCTTGGCTGTGCCGAGACAGGCCAGCTGAGAGGGTCCGGCAAGCCATTGGCTATGTCATACTTGGTTTCATATGGTTGAACTGACATTCCAAAAAGTGCTTAAAAACGTCCTCTCCGCACTGGTTGTCGCATCGCTGCTGGCCCAGTCTGCCCTTGCGCAAACAGACACCTTTCCTGCCAAGCCGATCCGCATCATTGCCTCAACTTCTCCCGGTGGCCTGACCGATTTGCTCGCCCGCAACCTGGCACGGCTGATGTCCGACTCGCTTGGCCAGCAGGTGGTGGTTGAAAACCGCCCCGGCGCTGGAACCCTGATTGGCATGTCAGCCTGTGCGCGGGCGACTGCTGACGGCTACACCTTGTGCCTGACCGACAACCAGAGCCTGGTGTTCAATCCGCTTCTTTTCAGCAAGCTGCCCTATGACCCCAAAGGGGACTTTGTTGCCATTGGCGGCGTGGTGCGCACCCCCAACGACGTGATCGTGGCCTCGCCCACGCTGCCGGCCAACAACATGGCCGAGGTGCTGGCCCTGGCGCGCGCCAAGCCTGGCACGCTGAGCTTTGCGACCTGGGGGCCGGGCAGCTTGCCGGCGATTTACTACGCCTGGATCACCCGGCAAGCCGGCGTGCAGATGATCCCCGTGCCCTACAAGGGGGCCGGCCCGTCCTTTTTGGCCGTGATCTCTGGCGAGGTGAACTTGGCCTATAGCAGCCTGGCGATTGCCAAGCCGGCGGCCGAGGCCGGCAGGGTCAAGCTGATCGCCGTCACCGGAAACCGACGGGCGGCAGGCTTTACCGGCACCGCCAGCCTGGGCGAGTCCAACAGCGACCCCAACCTGGGCACCTTCTGGGGCCTGTACGCCCCGGCCAAAACGCCCACAACCGTCGTGGCCCGGTTGAACACAGAACTCAACAAGGCGCTGTCTAGCGCAGCCTTTCAAAGCTTTGCGCAGCAAGGTTTTCTAGAGACCATCGCGGGCACGCCAGAGCAATTTGCCGCTGCGCTGGCGCAAGCGCAAATCACCTCGGCGCGAACATTCCAGACCATCGGTATCCAGCCGACGGACGCGCCGTCTGATGCACCGCTGGCGACACCTCGCCCCTGAGTTGGCCATGACAACCCAAGAAGAACTGTTGCTGCAACTGGCCCAGGCCTGCCGCATCCTGGAGATGGAAGGACACGGCGACATGACGCTGGGCCACGTGTCCCTGCGCGACCCTGGCGGGCGCGGTTTCTGGCTCAAACGCAACCGGATTGGCCTGGGCGAGGTGCTCGGTCCGAAGGACTTCATCCTGGTGAGCTTTGATGGCCATCAGCTTGAAGGCGAGGGTGGACGGCATTCGGAATGGCCCATCCACTCGCAAATCCTGTTGCGGCGACCCGATGTGAAGGTCGTGGCCCACACCCATGCCTTTCATGCCAGCGTGCTCTCGGCCTCGGGCGAGCCTTTGCTGCCTTTCACGCTGGACGCCGATTACTTTGCCCACCTTCCACGCGACGCCACCGAGGCCGCGCTTCTGACAGCGGTGGAAGACGGGGACACCCTGGCCCGGGCTCTGGGCGATGATTTTGCAGTGCTGATGGCCAACCACGGCATCACCTTTTGCGGCACCTCGATTGAACACGCCACGTGTGTAGGCGTCTTCCTGGAGAAAGCAGCCCGGGCGCACCTGGCTGGCATGGCAGCCGGCTTTGCGCGAAGCATGCCCACCGAGGCCACGCGCGCGCGCCGCCATGCGCAAGTGATGACCCCGGCTCACGTCGAACACTCTTGGAATTATTTCTGCCGCAAGCTCGCCAGTCTCGACGCCACCTCAGGGCGCAGCCCAGCTCCGCTGTTTCTCAGTTAGACACCAGAAGCCATTCAGGGCCCACACGGTCAGGCGTCATGGTCAGTCGGCAGGACTGGCCGAGCCGTCAACACCGTTCAAGCAAGTCGCCAAAACCAGGCACCCGGTCTGTCAGGCCCAGCTGGCGCAGGGTGTACCAGTAACAGGCCACGTTGCAAGCAATGACGGGCTTGCCCAGCCAGACCGACGCGGTGGCGGCAAATGCGGCGGTAGCGGTGTTGGTGCCGCACTGCACGATGGCATCCACATCGGGGCCGTCGAGGAGCGTGATGGCCTCGCGCAGCTGCGCCGGAGTGGTTTCTGCAATCGACACCGGCGACGGTTTGCGCATGCCGTGTATCCGCTTGACGTCATAACCGGCTTCTTCAAAAAACGTACGCACAGCCACATCACCAGGCGGCATGTAGGGGGTTAGCAAAGCAATGCGGCGAATACCACCGAGGGCCTGCAAGGCGGCGTCAAGCGCGATGGGCGGCACCACCACCTGGATCCCGGCATAGCTGGACAGGCGCTGGCCCAGGGCACTGGCACCCTTGCTGCCGCCGTGAAAAGCATCCAGCGAATGGGCCAGCAACACAATGTCGGGCTTGCAGGGCAACAGCCTGTCCAGGGCGTGCCGAACAAAGGGCTCGCCCTGCCCTATCGTCAGCCCGTACGCCGGCAGGTCATTAACCGGCCTGACCACGTTTTCGACCCTGCCGGTATGGTTGGTCACGCCTATCGGCCGCATGGCGTCGCACTCGGGTTGAACCACGGTGTTGGTGTAGGGCAGCAGCAAGCCAATTTTGGCTCTAAATCCTAAAACATCCGGCATGTCGCGTCTCCTGTGTTTGGGGCTGTGGCTTTGGGCATGCGGGCTGCACCTGCTTGCAAGCCGCTCCTAGCTGTATTATAAACAGTACAGCTTAAAATGACCTTATTTTCTGGAGATTTCCCATGCGCCTCCTGACCCAATGGCTGCTGACAAGCCTTGCCATCAGCCTCTCTTCGCTGGCTGCGCATGCCGCCGACTACCCTGACAAACCGATTCGTTTCATCGTGCCCTACGCAGCTGGCGGCGGCACCGACGCGGTGGCCCGGCTGATGGCCATACGGTTGACGCCGATATTGGGCCAGAGCATCGTGGTTGAAAATCGGCCCGGGGCGTCCAGCAACATCGGCACGGAGATGGTGGCGCGTGCGCCCGCCGACGGCTACACGGTGCTGGTTACCGCGCCTAATTTTTCGACCAGCGAAGCGCTGTACGCCAAGCCGGGCTGGCGCACGGAAGACTTCGCGCCCGTCATTCACTTGACGCGGCATGCCAACGTGCTGGTGGCAACGCCAGGTTCGCAGTTAACCACCTTCAAGCAGTTTGTTGACCGCGCCAAAAGCAGCGGTCCGGTCTTGAGCTACGGCACGCCTGGCGTGGCATCGGCAGCGCATCTGGCGCTGGAGCTGGTCAAGATCAAACTGGGTCTGCCTGTTGAGCACATTGGTTACAAGGGATCAGCACCGCTGAAAACAGATCTGCTGGGTGGCCATGTCCCGCTGGGCGTGGACGGGCTGAGCGGCCAAATGGAGGTCATCAAATCGGGCAAGGTGCGCGCGCTGGCTGTGCTGGGGCCCAAGCGCTCCGTGTTTGCGCCCGAGATCCCCAGCCTGGGTGACTTCGGTATTTTGGACATTGACGGGACCGGCTGGTATGGCGCGCTGGTACCTGTGGCCACGCCGCCGGCTGTGGTGGCCAAGCTGCATGCTGCGTTTCAAACCGTGCTGCGCGACCCGGAGGTGCGCGAACGCATGGCCGTGATTGGTGTCGAGCCAGCCGGTGGCACGCCCGAGCAGTTCAAGCAGTACTTGCTGGCCGAGCGCGACAAATGGTCAGGCGTTATTCGGGCGGCCAACATCAAAGCTGAATGAGTCAAGACGCCATGCGTGTGCGCTTGGCGGCGCCTAGCCCAGCGGTGCCCAGTGCGCGCCGTCTGCGCCTTGGCCATTGGGCATGCGCCTCAAGCTTTGCCGATATTCGCAATGGTCCGGCAGGTAAACCGATTCAAAATATTCGACAGGCGTATCGCTGTCATCACGGAGCACTCTTTTGACCAAAATCAGCGGTGCGCCAACAGCAATGCCGAGCGCGCGGGCAGACGCACCGTCACACGCAGTGGCCGAGATCACCTGGTCAACCGTGGCAATCGGTACGCCCGATTGCTCAAGCACGGCGGTGGTCGTGCGTGCGTCAAGTTTGACATTTTCAAAGAACGCAGCGTGCGATTCTGGAATGTAGATCACGGTATGAATGAAAGGCAGACCCTTGCGCGTGCGCACCCGCTCAATGCGCAGTACCACCGTAAGCGGGCGCAAAGCCAATGCCAGCGCGACCCGGGCGGGCGCTTTGACGCGGCCGATGGCCAGATCGCGCGCGCCCGTGCCATCGGCCGCCGCCAGCACGGGGTCCAGCCAGCTGCCCAGGTTTTCTCTGGGCGCCAACTTAAGGCCTGCAGGTTTACTGGCAAACGTGCCGGCTCCGGGCTTGCGACGCACCAGGCCTTCAGCCTTCAGTTGCGCCAGCGCACGCCTGACCGTGACGCGCGACACCCCGTATTGCAGCGCCAGTGTCGGCTCGCCCGGCAGCGGCTCGCCCTGGGCATGGGTGCCGTCCATCAGCTTTTGCCTCAGCGCCGTATACACCCGGTGGTAAAGCGGCGTTGCCAGCAAGCTGTGGTCGGCAGATGACTGGTTTTTCAAAGACTTGGTTGCCATCAGGTTTTCATCACTCACAAAGACATGGAGAATTTATGCGCTGGATCCGAATTTTTATCACTTTTGTAGGCGTGCTGATGGCATACCCGATGCATCTGGCGCATGCGCAAGATGCCTATCCTACGCGACCCATCAAAATCGTCGTGCCCTTCCCGCCGGGTGGGTCCGTCGATGTGGTGGCCCGCTTGCTGGTGGTGCCGCTGCAAGAGCGCCTGGGCCAGCCGGTGGTGGTCGAAAACCGGCCCGGCGCCGTGGGCACGATTGGCTCCAACGCGGTTGCGCGGTCAGCACCTGACGGCCACACCCTTTTAATGACCATTGGCGCGCACACCATCGTCCCGGCATTGATGCAGCCCATGCCCTACGACGCAGCGGCAGACTTTGCGCCGGTGTCATTGCTGGCAAGCGCCCGCAACGTGCTGGTGGCACGGCCCGACTTTGCAGCGCCCGACTTGCGAGCCCTGGTCAGAATGGCAAAAAATGATCCGGCAAAAATCAGCTATTCCACCGCTGGCAACGGCAGCACCACGCACATGATGGTGAAGATGTTTGAAAGCGCTGCGGGGGTGAATTTATTTCACGTGCCCTACCAAGGCGGCGCGGCATCGCTTCAGGCTGTCTTGGGCAGCCAGACGGATTTGAATGCCGGGGTATCCACCACCGTGCAGCCCATGCTGAAGGCGGGCAAGCTGCGTGCGCTGGCGATTGTGGGTGACCAGCGCTCAAGCCTGTTCCCCGACGTACCGACGTTTGGCGAACTGGGCTACCCGGGCATTCGCGGTGACAGCTGGATCGGCATGTTTGCGCCAGCCCGCACACCGGCACCGATTCTGGTGCGTGTCCAAAGCGAGATCAAGCGCCTGCTGTCATCACCCGACATGCGGGCCAAGCTGGAGGTCCAAGGTCTGGAAGTGGTGGCATCTTCCCCGGCAGAATTTGCCAAGCAGATACGCGAAGAACTCACCGGCTTTGCAGCCTTTGCCAAAACAGCCAATATGAAGATGGAGTAGCACGGCTACCCGATGCAGGCCAAGCAGCCGGTCGATGAGAGCACCGGCCTGGCGCCGGCCACAACGCTGTCACGCGCTGAGGGAATGCCCTGTGCGTGAAGCGCCCTGAATTGGCGCATAGCGCGCATCAAATTCGGGCATCCTTTTTGCTTTAGATTGGTGCGTAAAAGCCTAATACGGACTTTACGCACCAAAATCAATCAAAACCGAATGAGAGACTTCAATGGAAGCACTGAAACAGGGCGCAGATACGCTTTTTATTTTGTTGGGCGGCGTCATGGTGTTGGCCATGCACGCAGGGTTTGCCTTTTTAGAGCTGGGCACGGTCCGGAAAAAAAACCAGGTGAATGCCTTGGTCAAAATCCTGGTGGACTTTTCGGTGTCCACCGTGATGTATTTTGTGATTGGCTACAGCGTGGCCTATGGCACGACATTTTTTGTCGGCGCCGAGCAATTGGCCGCCAAAAATGGCTATGAGCTGGTCAAGTTCTTTTTCTTGTTGACCTTTGCGGCCGCCATACCGGCCATCATTTCTGGCGGCATTGCCGAGCGCGCCAAGTTTTGGCCTCAGTTGATCGCCACGGCGGTGATTGTGGGCTTTGTCTATCCCTTCTTTGAAGGCATTGCGTGGAACCAGCACTTTGGCGTTCAGGCTTGGATCAAGGCCTTCACAGGCGACGAGTTCCATGACTTTGCCGGCTCGGTGGTGGTGCACGCGGTGGGCGGTTGGATTGCTTTGCCTGCAGTGGTGTTGCTGGGCGCGCGTTACAACCGTTACCGCAAAGACGGCCAGGTGTCGGCGCATCCTCCATCGAGCATCCCGTTTCTTGCCTTGGGCGCCTGGATTTTGATCGTGGGCTGGTTCGGATTTAACGTCATGAGCGCACAGACTTTGGACAAGATTTCGGGCTTGGTCGCCGTCAACTCCTTGATGGCCATGGTCGGCGGCACGATCACCGCTTTGCTGATGGGCAAGAACGACCCCGGTTTTGTGCACAACGGGCCCCTGGCGGGCTTGGTAGCGGTGTGTGCAGGCTCTGACTTGATGCATCCTTTGGGTGCGCTGCTGGTGGGCTGCATCGCCGGCGCTTTGTTTGTGGTCATGTTCACTTTGACGCAAAACAAATGGAAAATTGACGATGTCTTGGGCGTCTGGCCCTTGCATGGTTTGTGCGGCACTTGGGGCGGCATTGCGGCGGGTATTTTTGGCAGCAAGTCCTTGGGAGGCTTGGGTGGCGTGAACCTGACTGCGCAACTGATGGGCACCGCCATGGGTGTGGTTTGGGCGCTGCTGGGTGGGCTGGTGGTCTACGGCACCCTGAAATGGACCATGGGCATCAAGATGAGCGCTGAAGAAGAATACGAGGGCGCCGACCTCACGGTGCACAAGATCAGCGCCACGCCAGACCGTGAAGTGAGTTGGTAGCCTCCACAATTCGTGGCGTATTTCAGGCGCGGCCGTCGCGGGCTGCAATTTGAAGCGTTCGAAGCCCTTTTTACCCCGGTCAGCGCCAGTACCAAGGTTCATGACGACATGTGCATGGCGAGATATCGCCCATTGACAAAATCGCTGTCTTTGACACTTGGTCAACACATCCCTAGAATTTGACCATGGAGTCAAAGATGCAAACACCTGAGGGGTGTGATTTTGCGGAAACCGCCGTTGCCAGCGCCCGGTTGTGGAGCGGAAGGCGGACGCCCAAAGATTTGCGGCGGGCGCAAATCCTGCGCAGTGTTGGTGACGTGCTCAGCGCTTCGCGCTTGTCCTCGCTCAGCATGGTGGACATCGCAGCCCGGCTAGGCATCACCAAGGGCAACCTTTACTACTACTTCAACGACAAGCAGGACATCCTCTACCACTGCCACATGCGAAGCGTTGGCATCAGCCTTGATGCGCTGGCCACGCTCGACCCAGCTGACAGCCCCGATCAGCAACTGCGCCTGCTGCTGGTGCGCCACATCATGGGCATCATCGATGGCGGGATGGCTGGCGTGCTGCTGACCGATCTGGAAAGCCTGAGCGAGCAGCAGCGAAACAGCTACGTGAAGCGCCGTGATGAGTTCGAGGCTGGCGTGCGCCGGCTGATCAAGGCCGGCATTGAACAAGGCGTCATGGCCTGCGCCGATGTCAATCTGGCGGGTCGAACAATATTGGGGGCGATCAACTGGATACCCAAATGGTATTGCCCAAGCGGCCCGCTCAGTTCCAAAGAAATTGCAGCAGGAATGGCAGATCAACTGGTGCGATCGGTTCAGCCGGCGCATCCCCTGGACAGACACCCTAGGACCAAGGCCGCCAAAGCGAGCCCAAAAGTCACAGCAAAACCGGCCGCAAGATTGCCGTCGTTATAAGACGGTCAAAATATAAAACAGGACGAGATACAAAACAATGGATATTCAAATCGGCGACATCTTCTACGGCCCCTCTAAAACGCTCACGGATGCCCACTTTCTGCTGTTTTCCGGCGTGACGGGCGACGTGCACCCGATCCATTACGACATTGAATACGCCAAGCAGAGCCATCACGGTAAACCGTTAGCGCACGGCCTTCTCCTGTCGTCGCTGACGGCACTGGGCGCCTCATCGGGGCGCGATTTGATCGAGGGCTTCATTTTTGTCGAGCAGGGCTGCCGGTTTCTGATGCCGGCGATGGTTGGCGATACGGTGCGGCCGGAGTTTTTGGTCGAAAAAATATGGGCCGAGGAGCACCGACGCTTTTGCCGCTTCACGACGAGCCTGAAAAACCAGCGCGGCGAAAGACTACTCGAAGGTTTTCATATTTACCGCGTGATGGAACATAAATCAACCGAGGGCCGTGGCTTATGACGCAGGAACGTGAAGTATTGACTGCTGGCAAGGCGTGGCCTGCCCACTACACCTATGTGCCTGCGTTACGCGTAGGCAACATGATCTGGTTTTCGGGCACAACAGGCACTGACGACACTGGCAAGATCACCGCCCCTGGCGACATCGCCGAACAGACACGGCAAATTTTCCGAAAATTCGAGGCCTTGTTGAAGTCAGCAGGCGGCTCATGCGACGACATCGTCCAGACCCATGATTTTTTCACCACCACCGAAAACTACAAGGCCACCGCCGCAGTGCGCCGCGAGTTCTTCAAGAACGCGGTCCCCACCTCCGCCGGGGTACTGGTCGCCGGATTGCTGCGCAAGGATGCGCTGATAGAGATTTCTGCAGTCGCAGTGCTGCGCAGCCCGCTTGCCGGTGCCGACCATGCATTCAGCCAACCTGTGCGAGCGGCGTCATGAGCCACATGGGACCGCAGGTTTCGCCTCAGCCCGGCCTGCTGGCAGGGCTTGTGGTTGTCGATTTGACGACGGTGGTGTTTGGCCCGCTGACCACGCAGATACTGGCCGACTATGGTGCCGACGTCATCAAAATAGAGCCCCCCGGCGGCGACACCATGCGCCATGCCGGCTGTTCGACTGTCAAAGGCATGGGTGCGATTTTCCTGAACTTAAATCGTGGGAAACGCTCGGCCTGCGTAGACCTGAAAACAGCGGGCGGGCTTGAAGTGATGTTGCGGCTGTTGAGCAAGGCCGACGTGTTTGTGCACAACGTTCGGCGCGGCGCGATGGACCGGCTGGGCCTGTCTTATGCCGCCGTATCTGCCATCAATCCGAAAATTCTTTACTGCACGGCAACCGGGTTTTCAGAAAACAACAGCCGCGCCGACGCGGCGGCGATTGACGATGTCATACAGTCTGCCGCCGGGATTGCATCGCTCAATGCAAATGCCGATGGCGTCCCCCAATTTGTGCAAATGCTGCTGGCCGACAAGGTTGCAGGCCTCGGATTAGCGTGTGCGGTTTTGGCCGCCTTGCACCGGCGTTCGATGACCGGTAAAGGCGGGCTGATAGATGTCCCCATGTTTGAAACGCTTGCTGGCTTCACCTTACTCGAGCACTTGCAGGGCGAGAGTTACGAGCCAGCCATAGGCGGCGTCGGCTATCCCCGCGTCATGGCAGGCGGCGGGCGGCGCGTGTACCGCGCAAGAGACGGCTACTTGTCCATGACGCCGTACAGTGGCCCGCAGTGGGCAGAATTTTTTCGCGAGACCGGCCGGCCGGAGTTGGCGACGGATGCTCGCATTACCGATCCGGCAACGCGCAATGCGCATGTGTCAGAGCTTTATGACTTGATTGCAGCTGTCGCCGGTGATCGCAGCGTGCAGGAATGGGTGGCTTTGGCCGCGCGCTTGGGCTTTCCAGCACAACGCGTCAACGCGCTGGCCGATGTCGCCGTCGATCCAGACTTGCAGCGCTCGGGCGCGCTGGTCACCCGCAACCATCCAGGCCTGGGCAAAACCCGCATGCTGGCTTCTCCCGGTTTTTTTGATGGCAAACCCGCTCGCCACCCTGGACTGGCGCCCAAACTTGCGGAGCATACCGCGCAGATCCTGGCAGAAGTCGGCTTCACACAGGCCGAGGTCGATGCCCTCGCCGCAGACCGTGCCATTAGCCTGGGAGAGGCGCTTTCATGAGCAACTTTTATGAGGACTTTGAAGTCGGCGCTATCCACACGACCCGAAGCCGCCTGGTGACCGACGCCGACCATGACGCCTTCTGCAAGCTGGTTGGCTACGATGTGCCACTGTTTCTGGACAATGCCTATGCGCAGGATCGGGGGCTGGCTGGTCGTATCTGTCCCAGCCACTTGGTGATGTCCTTCTCAACCGCAATGACGGGCGGTCTGTTCGCAGACAGTGTGATTGCGCTGGCAGGGATAGAGAACGCCAAGTTCCTGCGAAACGTCAGCCCCGGTGACACGCTGAGCACTGAGGTCGAGGTCATGAGCAAACGTCTGACTTCCAAACCCGATCGCGGCCTTGTGGTCTTTCGCGACCATGTCTACAACCAACATGGCCAGGAAGTTTTTCGTAACGACAAACAGGCTCTTATCAAGCGCCGTGCTGGGGCTTGAGCCGCATCTGAAATTTAGTCTATCAACACAAGCACAAGATGAAGAAAACCGCTGCAACCCCACCCGACGTTAAAACAAATCGTCACTACGTCGTGCGCCCGCAGGAGATGGCGTCCTACTCGCCAGCAAACCACACCGGAACAAAAAACACCCGACTGGTGTCAGCCGCGCTGAACGGCGCGCAGCACATGGAGGTGGTGCTGGGCGAGGTCGACAAGGGTGCTGGCGTTTCTATGCACGCCCACCCGGGTATGGAGCAGGCGCAGTATTTCATTGAGGGCGAGGCAGAAGTCGTCATCGATGGTGAGCTTTATCACGCGCGTGCCGGTGACTTGTGCTTTTTCCCGGCTGATGTGTTTCACTCGGTGCGCGTGACAAGCGAGCGAATGAAAGTGCTGATCATCTATTCGCCCCCTTACGCGGAAGACCCCGCCAAAATTGTTCGTCAATAAGCCTCTGGAGCCTGAAATGCAAATGAAACTGAAACTGAAACTGAAAATAAATGGCATTGCCACTGTCGCGCTCACATCACTCATGCTGTTAACAGCAACCCAGGCCTTGGCGCAGGCCTACCCGACGAAGCCCATACGCATGGTGGTCGGTTTTGTCGCAGGGGGTCCAACCGACGCTCTGGCACGGCTTTACGCGCAACGGCTCAGTACAGTGCTCGGCCAGCAGGTCACCGTCGACAATCGCGGCGGCGCCGATGGCGTCATCGCCGCAGAACTTGTCTCCAAGGCCATCCCCGACGGCTACACGATCTATTTCGCGTCGGCAGGTCATGCCATCAACGCCAGCTTTTACCCCAAGGTTCCCTATCGCACGATTGAAGATTTTGCGCCTGTGACGATGGTCGGCGAATCGCCCAACATCATCGCAGTCACCCCCTCTTTACCCGTCAAGGACCTGCGCGAGTTCATCGCCCTGGCAAAAGCCAAGCCCGGCGCTCTGAACTACGGCGCCACGTCAAGCCCAACACTGCTGGCGACCGAGCTTTTCGACCAGATGGCAGGTATCCAGATTACTCGCATCCCTTTCAAGGGTGCAGCACCAGCCATGACCGCAGTCATCGCCGGTGACGTTCAGTTGGTTGTCTCGGGTATAGGAACCACGCTGCCGCAAGTCAAGGCAGGCAAGCTCAAGGGCTTGGCTGTGACGAGTGAGAAACGCTCGCCGCTTGCGCCAGAGATCCCGACGGTGTCTGAACTGGGCATCAACTATGTTGCAACGACCTGGTATGGGGTACTGGCGCCAGCGGGTACGCCTAAAGCAGTGATTGACCGTCTGAACAGCGCATCGCGCACCTTGATTGAAGACCCGGAGACCAAGGCTTTGGCGACCCCGCAGGGCGTGGAATTGACCGCATCGACGCCGGAAGAGTTCGGCAACTTCATGCGCAGAGAAGTCACGCGCTGGGCCAAGGTTGTCAAGGATGCTGGCGTCAAGGCCGAGTAATCTGCCCTCAACCAGGAGCGCTGCAAAAGATACCGAGTTACCTTTAAAGCGCTATCGGTACCACCCCTATCCGCCATTTTTTGAGGTTTGACGACCTCCAGTCTGGACCCTTGTTCATTGAATTTTTGACAGGACGACATCGCGCCTGGATCTGGTCAAACCAAGGTCAACGGTTGTTGATCCCCTTGGAGAATCATCGATTTGCAGAGCGTCGTTGAACGATGCAAATCGGTGAATCGCCCCGTATTTTGAGGAGGCTCAAATCTCTGAGAGGATTGAGCCATGAAGAAGTCAAACAAGTTTTCCCCCGAAGTCCGTGAGCGCGCGGTACGCCTGGTGCAGGAGCACCGAGGCGACTACCCTTCGCTGTGGGCGGCCATTGAATCCATCGCCCCAAAGATTGGCTGCGTACCGCAGACGCTCAATGAATGGGTCAAGCGTGTAGAGGTCGATACGGGCGTGCGTGACGGCGTCACCACCGCAGAGGCGCAGCGTGTGAAGGGGCTGGAGCGCGAGGTCAAGGAGCTGCGCCGGGCCAACGAGATCCTCAAGCTGGCCAGTGCTTTTTTTGCCCAGGCGGAGCTCGACCGCAAACTCAAGTACTGAAAGCCTTCGTCGACCAGCACCGTGACGCCTTCGGGGTCGAACCAATCTGCAGGGTCTTGCAGATTGCCCCGTCAGGCTACCGACTTCATGCGGCCCAGCAGCGCAACCCGGATTTGCGCTGTGCACGCGCCAAGACGGACGACACCCTCAAGCCAGAGATCCAGCGGGTCTGGCAGGCCAATATGCGGGTCTATGGAGCTAACAAGGTCTACAAGCAAATGAAGCGAGAGCGCATAACGGTTGCGCGTTGCACCGTCGAGCGGTTGATGAAGTGCTTGGGCTTGCAGGGTGTCAGGCGTGGCAAGGTGGTGCGTACGACCGTTGGCGACATGTCCGCTACCCGATGCCGGCGAGCAGCCGATCGATGAGATCACTGGCTTGGCGCTGCCGGAGCATCCTGGCCTCGCGGAGTTCAGGCTCCGGCCCTTCACCAAGCTCGAACTTGGCCACCGAAACCGGCCCGTCCTTGCGGTAGCCCTCAGTCGCCTGGTCACTGGCGAATCGGCGCCTCAGGACATCGAGTCCCTCCCGGATGACGGCTGAATGCGAGCCGGCCAGCGCATGGCCAAAGGCTGCGACGACGGCGCCGAGCCCGTCTGGGGCATGCTCGATGCAATAGACCAAATCATGGGCGTCCTTGCGCTCGAAGCGCTGATCGAACGCGAAGGCCTTCAGGGAAGTGAAGCTGACGATGTCCGCATGCTTGACGCGTTCGGTGGCCATGCCGTTCTCGCCCAGCAGCTCCGCGCGGATCTCTGTGACCTGATGCAGGTCAAAAACGATGGACGAATGCGGAATGTTGAGCGCCGAGATCGTGCCATCCGTCGGCAACGGCTGCACCCGGCCCCCGGCGATCTCGGGCGCATCGGCCAAGAGCTCCAGCACCATCAGCGCGCCGTGCTCTGTGCGCGTCTGCCATCGCCACGAAAGCTTCAACCCCTGTTCGTTGACAGCGCGCTCGAAGCCCATCCGCTTGAGGTTGTCCTCCAGCGAGTGGTACGCGTCGGTGTCAGCCAGGAGCTGCAGATCGATGACGATGTCGACATCCAGCGTGCCGGCGTGCGCAGGCACGTCGGGTGGACGCTGGGGCACCAGATAGCGCGGCGTCAGACCTCCGACCAGGAAGACCGACTCCTTCCATGGCCCGAGCCCGCGCAACAGCGTGACGAGGACACGCTCACAGTCCACGGTGTAGGCATCGCTGTATCCGCCGAAGTGCGAAGGCTTGACCATCAGAAGCCGATCCTTGTCCGGCGCAGGTGCTCAGCCAACTCCTTGGCGCGCCCTTCGGCCCGCACCAGGTCCAGGTAGGTCTGGATGGGGCTGGCCAGCCAGACACCGTCCACCCGCTGCCTGAACAGCAGATCCCCTGGGGACTTGGCGTCGATGACCACCAGATTCGCGCCCTCACTGACGGGTCGGGCGCCCAGCTCACCCAGCGCAGCCTCGGTGACCGAACCGGCTGGCAAGCGGATGCGAACCTGCGAGACGTTCGACAGAAAAGGGGCGTAGCGCTGGGCAGCCGCTTCGTGGGTGACCGCATAGTCGATCCCATGCGAAGAACACACACCATCGAGTCCTGCGGCCAGGGCGTCTACCTTCACGGCAGGAACGAAGAACCTGCGCATCGCATCAGCCGGTTGCTGCCGCAGGCTCGTGGCCCAGGCATCCAGCAGTGCCGCAGGCTGACTCACTCGCCGCTGCTTGCCAGGCCCCTGCCCCCGTGAATCCAGCCAGTCGAGTCGTTCCAGTTCGGTCAAGACCATCGACACCGTCGACGGGGATGCCGAGACGTCCTCGGCCAGCTCGGTCACACCCAGCCAGTCCTCGCGGCGCATCAGCAGGCCATGCAACACGTGAGCGCGACGCCCGGAAAACAGCGAACGGATGGCCCGGGAGGTCGACTTCGACGGTGGCTTGTCCACGAAGAAGAGCGCCCCCGGTGCCGGGAGGTACAGGCTGCCTCCGGCGTCGAAATAACCGACCCGCTCCGTTTTTAGCAGGTCCTTGGCGCCCGGAGAGATCGATTCGGCCGCGAGCAGCGGCACGGCGCCTTCTGCGCCGGCATCGCCAGTGCGCCGCGACGCTGCATCCCGGATCTGCCAAAGTGCCTGCCGGACATCCCGTGGATAGAGCGCCTTTCGGATCCCGATCAGCAGTTCCAATGGACGCCCGGCAACCTGCATCGAGACTGAAACATCGTTCACCGCGGCCTGCCGGCCAGCGTCGCCCTGGCACGCGAGATCGGCCGTCACGTCCGGGAGGGCCCGCAGGGCTTCCAGGAGTTCGGCGATCAACGCGCTCTCGACTTCAGATGTGCTCACGACCATGCCTTATGGGTTATTCGTTGTTCAGCGAATTAAGGCACTGTATAGAATATTTAGATTTAAGGCAATATTTACTGCACAGCAAAAATATCGCCACTCACTCCCACTCAATAGTCGCAGGCGGCTTGCTGCTGACGTCATACGTCACGCGATTGATGCCGCGCACCTCGTTGATGATGCGGCTGGACACTTTTTTGAGCAGCGCATAGGGCAGCTCGGCCCAGTCGGCGGTCATGAAGTCGCTGGTTTGTACGGCGCGCAGGGCGACCACGTAGTCGTAGGTGCGGCCGTCGCCCATCACGCCGACGGACTTGACAGGCAGAAAAACGGTGAAGGCCTGGCTGGTCAGTTGGTACCAGGTTTTGCCGGTGGCTGCGTCTTTGAAGTTGTGCAACTCTTCAATAAATATCGCATCGGCTTGGCGCAGCAGGTCTGCATATTCTTTTTTGACTTCGCCCAAAATGCGCACGCCCAGGCCGGGGCCGGGGAAGGGGTGGCGGTAAACCATGCCGGGGGGTAAGCCCAGTGCCACGCCGAGTTCGCGTACTTCGTCTTTGAACAGTTCGCGCAGCGGCTCCAGCAGCTTCAGCCCGAGTTGCGCGGGCAGGCCGCCGACGTTGTGGTGGCTTTTGATGACCACCGCTTTTTTGCTTTTGGCGCCGCCGGACTCGATCACATCAGGGTAAATGGTGCCTTGGGCCAGCCACTTCGCTCCCTTTGACGACGCATCAGCAGCCTTGAGTTTGGCTGCCTCGGCTTTGAAAACCTCGACAAATTCGCGCCCGATGATCTTGCGTTTGGCTTCAGGCTCGCTCACACCCGCCAGGTGCCCCAAAAACTGCGCTTCGGCATCGACACGAATGACTTTGGCGTGCAGCTTGCCCACAAACATGTCCATCACCATGTCGCCTTCGTTCAGGCGCAGCAAGCCATGGTCCACAAACACGCAGGTCAGCTGGTCGCCAATGGCCCGGTGAATCAGCGCCGCTGCCACCGACGAATCCACCCCGCCAGACAGACCCAAAATGACCTCTTCGTCGCCCACCTGCTGGCGGATTTTTGCCACCGCTTCTTCAATGTAGTCGCCCATGATCCAGTCGGGCCGGGTGCCGCAAATGTCTAAAACAAAGCGGTTCAAGATGGCCTGGCCCTGGGTGGTGTGGGTGACTTCGGGGTGAAACTGCACCGCGTAAATTTTGCGCACCTCATCGGCCATGCCGGCAATGGCGCAGCTGCTGGTCGATGCCATCAGCTTGAAGCCGGGCGGCATGGCGGTCACGTTGTCGCCGTGGCTCATCCACACGTTCAGCATGCCGTGACTGTCAGCGGTGGTGAAGTCGGCAATGCCGTCCAGCAACTGGGTGTGGCCGTGCGCCCGCAGTTCCGCATGGCCAAATTCACGCTTGTGGCCGCCCTCGACCGTGCCGCCCAGGGCCTCGGCTATCGCGTACATGCCAAAGCAGATGCCCAACACGGGAATGCCCAGTTCAAACACGGCCGCAGGTGCGCGCAGGGTGTCGTCTTCCCACAGCGATGCGTGGCTGCCCGACAAGATCACACCCTTTAGATTGCCGTCTTTGGCGTAGTCGCGTACCCAGTCGCTGGTCACGTCGCAGGGGTGGACTTCACAAAAAACATGGGCCTCGCGCACACGGCGGGCAATGAGCTGGGTGACTTGGGAGCCAAAGTCAAGGATGAGGATTTTTTGGTGTTGCATGAGGGGCCTAGAGGCTCAGGTCAAAAGCTTTTGTTCAGTCAAAAACTCAATGGGTTTAGAAATACGAAACGGAAGGTTGGAGGTAGTTGCCAGAACCAACAAGTCTTGGTCACCGGTCACCAAAAAATCGGCTTTGCTGGCAAGCGCGAGTTCAAGAAACATCTGATCGTGTGGGTCGCGGCAAATGGGCAGATTTGCATGATGCATTTTGGGGGATAGGTCTGTGGCCTGTACGAACGGCAGGTAGTCGGCAAGCAGACTTTCCTGCTCACTCCTATCAAGTTTGAATTTTTTGTTTGCCAGCAAACGAATCAGCTCTTCGGTCGTTTCTTTGGACGCACAAGGAACAACAGTGCCGCTGGTCCACAGTGATCGAAAACGACCCAGCGTTCCGCCCGTAAAAACCAGCGCTGAAAGTAAAACATTGCTGTCCAAAACAACACGTGGCGCCGAATCAGACCTGCGGATCATGCGCGAGTGCTGCGCGCCTGTTTGACAACATCAGCCACATCCTGCTCAGTGATTCCCAGCAGTTCAAGTTTTCTACGAACAGCATCACCGTTTTGCACACGAACGGGCGTCAACATGATGCAGTCATTAACCGCCTCCACCTCGTAGTATTCGCTGGGTGGCAATTTCGAGATCACCGCTTTGGGCAGCGTGATCTGATTTTTAGACGTCATTTTTGCCAACATGATGATTTCCTTTAAGTAAGAATTCCTTACTTTACTCCGAAAGTGAGGAAGTTTTCTAAAGGCAGCCCCTAGAAAAATACGCCCCCCGGGGGGCTGTTGCATGAGGCTCCGAGCCTGCTTGAGCGGGTTTGGACAAGCAACAGAAGCGAAGCCTCTGGCGAGCGGCGGCCTGCAAGGCGCAGAAAGACACACGCAGTGGCAAGCGTGGGGGTCACATCAATCTGCCCGGTAGTTAGGCGCTTCCTTGGTGATCTGCACGTCATGCACATGGCTTTCGCGGATGCCGGCCGAAGTGATTTCAACAAACTCGGCCTTGTTTTGCATGTCTTCAATCGTGGCGCAACCGCAGTAGCCCATGCTGGCGCGCAGGCCGCCAGCCATTTGAAAGACGATGGATACCATCGACCCCTTGTACGGAACGCGGCCTTCAATGCCTTCGGGTACCAGCTTGTCTGCGTTCGGGTTGCCGGTGCTCGATTCTTGAAAATAGCGGTCGGCGCTGCCCTGCTGCATGGCGCCGATGCTGCCCATGCCGCGGTAGCTTTTGTAGCTACGGCCCTGAAACAAAATCACTTCGCCGGGCGCTTCTTCGGTGCCGGCAAACATGCCGCCCATCATCACAGTGCTGGCGCCTGCTGCAATAGCCTTGGCAATGTCGCCTGAATAACGGATGCCGCCGTCGCCAATCAAAGGCACGCCGGTGCCGCGCAGCGCGGTCGCTACGCTGTCAATCGCCATGATTTGCGGCACGCCCACCCCCGCCACGATGCGGGTTGTGCAAATGCTGCCCGGGCCAATGCCGACTTTCACGCCGTCAGCACCAGCCTCAACCAGGGCCAGCGCCGCTGCACCGGTGGCAATGTTGCCGCCAATCACGTCGATCTTCGGGTAGTTTTGCTTGACCCAGCGCACCCGGTCAATCACGCCTTTGCTGTGGCCGTGGGCCGTGTCCACCACGATGGCGTCAACACCGGCCTTGACGAGCGCTTCAACCCGCTCTTCGGTGCCCTCGCCCACACCCACAGCAGCGCCGACGCGCAAGCGGCCAGAGGTGTCGCGTGCCGCGTTCGGGAAGTTGGTTTGCTTGGTGATGTCCTTGACGGTGATCAGGCCTTTGAGTTCGAAGTCGTCATTGACGACCAGCAGGCGCTCGAGTTTGTATTTGTTCAGTAACGCCTTGGCCTCCAGCGCCGACGTGCCTTCCTTGACGGTGATGAGCTTTTCGCGCGGCGTCATGATCTGGTGGGCCTTGACGTCATAGCGCGTTTCAAAACGCAGGTCGCGGCTGGTCACAATGCCTACAACCTTGCCGCCATCACACACCGGAAAGCCCGATATCCCCAGCTGCTCTGACAACTCGAGCACCTGCAAAACGGTGTGTTCAGGGGTGATCACCACCGGGTCGCGCACCACGCCCGATTCGTAGCGTTTGACCTTGGCCACCTGCGCCGCCTGCTGCTGTGGCGTGAGGTTTTTGTGCACGATACCAATGCCGCCTTCCTGCGCGATGGCAATCGCCAGGCGAGCCTCGGTCACGGTGTCCATCGCAGCAGACACAAGTGGCAAATTCAGGCGAATGTTGCGTGAAAAAAAGGTGGAAAGTGAGGCGTCCTTGGGAAGGACTTGGGAGTACGCTGGCACCAACAAGACGTCGTCGAAGGTGAGCGCTTTGCCGAGTAGGCGCATAGGTAAAGCTCCAAAAGAAAGATTGTACCTTCGGCATGGCGGGCCACCAGACGCACTGGGGGTGCGTTCATCACCTGCCAATCCATCGATGTTCCGCGCATCTGCCATCACTATGCAGCCTATGCGGGCGATGAAGCAGTTGGCTTTGCAATTGCTCAGGGACATGGCCGCTGCTGGCAGCGATACACTCCCGAAATGACCTCAAAAACTATTCGTTACATCTTGGCTCTGGCGTTTGGCTTCAGCGTCTTGGCGTTGGCGACCACCACGGCCTTGGCGCAATGGCAATGGGTCGAAAAAGACGGTCGCAAAATTTTCAGTGACCGGGCGCCGCCTGCCGAGATTCAGGACAAAGACATTTTGAAGCGACCCGCAGGCGCCCCGCGCGGGGCGGCCCCGCCTGCTTTGACGCCAGAGACGGCCGGCCTGGCTCGCCCCGTGACAGCCGCCTCAGCGCCCGGTCTGCGCGCAAGCGCTCCCAAGCCGACGGGCAAAGACGCTGAACTGGAAGCCAAAAAGAAAAAAGCCGATGACGACGAAGCCGCCAAGAAAAAGGCAGAAGAAGACAAAGCATCCAAAATCAAGGCCGACAACTGCGAGCGCGCCAAAACGGGGCTGGCCACCCTTCAATCTGGCGTGCGCATGTCGTCGGTCAATGCCAAGGGCGAACGCGAGGTTTACGATGACGCCAAGCGAGGTGCCGAAATAAAGCGCACCCAGGAAGTGATTGACGCCAGCTGCAAATAAGCGGCGAGCGTGCGCTGTCAGCCGCCGTAACCGGCTTTGGCACCGACTCTTTTGTTGGCAAACAAGCCGGCCCGTTTGGCACCTTGTCGTTTGAAGCGTTCGCGGCGCGCCAACTTTGGGTCAACCAGCAGCGGCCTGTAAATCTCAATTCTGTCTTGATCTTTGAGCTTGTGGCTCAGGCTCAAGCGCTTGCCCCAGATGCCTGCGTTCAGCTCGTCCAGCGTCAGGTTAGCAAACTCGGCCAGCATGCCGCTCTGCGCAATGGCCTGTCTGGCGCTGCAGCCAAGGGGCACATCGAGTGTCCATTCGCGTACCTGGCGTGGTGCTGGCGAATAGGCGATCGTGACTTTCACGGTCAAGCCCCGCCATAAATCTGTCCCGCCCGCTTGACGAATGCCTCAACCAGGCTGCCTGCAATCTTGTCAAAAACCGGACCCACCAGCGCGGCCAGGGCAACGTTGTCAAAATCGTAATGGAGTGAAAACTCCACCTTGCAGGCGCGGTCATCTGCCTTGCCAACCGGTGTGAAGTCCCACTGCCCGTCGAGCTTTGAAAACGGCCCGTCGACCAGCTTGAGGCTGACCTTGCGGCCCTCAACATGGGTGTTGCGGGTGGTAAAGCTTTGGCGCAAACCAGCCATGGACAGGCCAACCTTGGCCGTCATGCCATCCTTGTCCTGCGCCAGCACAGCCGACTGGTCGCACCACGGTAAAAACTGCGGGTAACTGGCAACGTCAGTGACCAGGGCAAACATTTCGGCGGCGCTGTACCAGATTAAAACGGACTTGTGAACGGTTTTCATACAATCGAGAGTTGCGCACGATTGTATTGGTCGATGGCAACCCCAAATACTTTCATGGCCACCAAAGACCCCTCATCATCAAAGAAACCCGACGCCACGTCGTCAGGCAAATCAAAGGACAACCGCCCGGTCAAAATATCCGCCAAAGCGGCTGCTGCGGTCACGCGCATTGCTGACAACAAAAAGGCGACGTTCAACTACCACATTGAAGAGCGCTTTGAAGCCGGCATGGTGCTGGAGGGCTGGGAAGTCAAATCGGTGCGGGAGGGCAAGGTGCAGCTGACTGACGGCTATGTGGTGATTCGCAATGGCGAAGTTTTCATCATCGGTTGCCAGATCAACCCGCTGGGCACGGCCTCTACCCACGTCACGCCCGACAAGGTACGCACCAAAAAGCTGTTGATGCACAAGGCTGAGATCAAACGGCTGATGGGCAAGGTTGAGCAAAAAGGTTTTACTCTGGTGCCGCTGAACATGCACTGGAAAGCCGGGCGGGTGAAGTGCGAGATTGGCTTGGCCAAAGGCAAAGGTGAGCACGACAAGCGCGACACCATCAAGGACCGGGAAGGCAAGCGCGAAGTCGAGCGCGCGATGAAATCCAGGAACCGCTAGGCCAACGCCCTCAGCGGGTGCGCATCTGCCGCCCACGGACTGACAAAAAATGCGTCAGCCATTCCGGGTTTGACGTCTTCAATCTTCGCGGGGCTCCATTGGGGCGAGTAGTCTTTGTCAACCGCCAGGGCGCGTATGCCTTCCACCGTTTCACTGGCCGCACCTGGCCGCAGATAAAAACAGTGGTGCACCATGTCGCGCTCCATGCGCAAGTCATCGGCCAAACTCATGCCGCGCGCCTTGCGGATCTGCTCCAGCGTGACGTGCAACATCAACGGTGAGCGCTTGCGCAGCACCAGCGCCGTCTTTTTGGCCCAGATGTCATCTTTGGCTTTTTCCAGGCTGTCCACGATGTGCTTGACCCTTACAAGTCCGAAATGAGCATCGATTTGGACTTGTTTTGGGGCTACAGACGCCTGTTTACTTACGCGAGCAGCTCCTAAATCAGTAGCAATCCAAGCGTCAAAGCTGGTGTGACCCAACTTGGCCCACAGCGCTGGCAAACTGGCAGCGTCCACTTTCACATCGGCCAGACCGTAGTCGATCGCGTCATCCGCACCGATCACCTCCCCCGTCAGTGCCAGGTACTCACCCACATGGCCGGGGCAGCGGCTTAAAAAGTAGCCGCCGCCGACGTCAGGGAACAAACCGATGTTGGTTTCAGGCATTGCCATTTTGGTGTGTTCGGTCACGATTCGGGTTTTGGCACCTTGGCTCAGTCCCATGCCGCCACCCATCACCACGCCGTCCATGAAGGCGATGTAGGGCTTGGGGTAGTTGTGAATCAGATGGTTCAGGGCGTACTCTTGCGTAAAAAAATCATCCAGTGCTGTGTCGCCCGCCAGGGCAGCCGTATGAAAAAACCGGATGTCACCGCCCGCACAAAATCCACCGAAGAGCGCCTCGGGTGTACCCGGCTTGCCCACCTTGTTGGTACCGCGAATCGCCACCCCTTCAATGGTCGGGTCGTCGCGCCAGGCGGTCAGGGCTTGGGCAATGTCGCGCACCATGTGCAAACTCAGCGCGTTCAGCGCTTTGGGCCGGTTCAGTGTGATCAGCCCTGCGTTGCCGCGCTGCTCCAGCAAAATATCGGTTGACGTTTGTGTTGTCATGGTTTGTTCTTCCAGCCCATCATTTCGTTCATCACCAATGCACCGATCACCAGCGCACCGCCATACAAAACGCTGTTTCCAGGCGCTTCGCCCGCACCCACCCAGACCAGCAAAATACCGAAAATAATTTCCAGCAGCGACAGCAAGGCCATTTCAGGCGCCTTCAACACCGACGCGCACCAGACCGACAGCATGCAAGGAATGGCCAGTTGCGTCAAACCCAGCAGCGCCAGCAGTGCCATGTCGTGCGAGGTTGCAGCCAGCGGCCAGGCCAGCGGCAGTGTGAGCAGCGACGATATCAAGGCGCCCACCAGCACGGCCGGAATCAGGTCAATTTTCTGCCCCTGCGCCTGACTGCGCTGCACCACCGTCCAGTTGCAGGCAGCCGCTATCGGCACCAGCAAGGCCACCAGGGTTCCTGTCAGCTGGGCCGACACATCGGCCTGGCCGCCGTACATCCACACAATGCCCACGCCGGCCAGCGCGATGGCCAGCCAGGTTCGCCCCGGTATGCGGTGGCTGGTGAAAACACGCGCGCTCAGGGCTGTCAGCAGCGGCCCCAGTGCCAGCGTGACCAGCACATTGGCAACGCTGGTCAGGGTCAAGGCCACCATGAAGGCGGTAAACATCACGCTCCAGCAAAGGCCAGACAAGCAAAGTGAGGGGCCGCCCTTGAGCATGTGGGTAAAAACCGCCTTTCCGCGCACCATCGGCAAAATCAGCAGCAACGACAGCACCGTGAAAAAGCTGCGCCAAAAGGTGACTTCAAAGCTCCGGGCAGATTCAAGATGCCGCGTCACCACACCGGCGGACGACCACAACAGGGCACACAGCACCATCAGCACCACAGCGCGGCTACGGGTTAGTTTCATCGCAAATTCTCAACGTTGCGCATTCTTCCACTTCAAACAGGGCGGTCACTTGCAATTGGCAAGCGGAAGGCTTTCTTTTCAAGCAGGGGCCACGGATCTGGCTATGCCAGTCCGTAGGCTGTTTGCCAGCGGCTCCAAGCCTGCTTGAGCAGGTTTGGACGGGCAAACAGAAGCGAAGCCTCTGGCGAGCGGCGGCCTGCAAGGCCAGCGGCCCTTGGGGGCTATCCACCTACCTTCCAGCTCTTTTGCGCTCGCTCTCGGTCAGGTGCCGCTTGCGCAGGCGCACTGACTTGGGCGTGATTTCTACCAGCTCGTCTTCTTCAATAAACTCCACGCCGTATTCGAGCGTCAGCTCAATCGGTGGGGTGATTTTGATCGCGTCTTCCTTGCCGGACACGCGAAAGTTGGTGAGCTGCTTGGTACGGGTGGCATTGACCACCAGATCGTTGTCACGGCTGTGAATACCCACAATCATGCCTTCATAGACCGGGTCATTCGCCTTGACGAACATGCGGCCACGGTCGTCAAGCTTGCCCAGGGCGTAGGTGAAAATTTCACCGGCGTCCATCGAGATCAGCACGCCATTTTTACGGCCGCCAATGTCGCCTTTGTGGGCTTCGTAGCTGTCGAAAATGTTGCTGATCAGGCCTGAGCCGCGTGTCAGGTTCAAGAACTCGTTGGTAAAACCAATCAGCCCGCGAGCCGGGATGCGGTACTCCAGACGCACACGGCCGCGTCCGTCGGACTCCATGTTCACCAAGTCACCTTTGCGCTCGCCCAAGGCCTGCATCACGCCGCCCTGATGAACCTCTTCAATATCAGCGGTGACCAGCTCGATCGGCTCATGCTTTTCGCCATTGACTTCCTTCATCACCACGCGCGGCTTGGACACAGCCATTTCAAAGCCTTCGCGGCGCATGTTTTCCAGCAGGATGGTCAGGTGCAGTTCGCCCCGGCCCATGACTTCAAAAATGCCTTCTTCGTCGGTCTCGCTCACGCGCAGCGCGACGTTGTGTTGCAGTTCTTTTTGCAGGCGGTCCCAGATCTGGCGACTGGTCACATACTTGCCTTCGCGGCCAGCCAGCGGGCTGGTGTTGACGCAAAAGTTCATGGTCAGGGTCGGCTCGTCGACTTTGAGCATGGGCAGCGGTGCGGGCGTGACCGGGTCGGTGATCGTCACGCCGATACCGATGTCGCCAATGCCGTTGATCAGCACAATCTCGCCGGGGCCGGCCTCAGTGGCTTGCACGCGCTCCAGACCCTGAAATGTCAGCACCTGGTTGATGCGGCCTTTGACCGGCTTGCCGTCCGGGCCTTCCATCACGACCACGTCCATCATGGGTTTGATGGTGCCTTGGCTGATGCGGCCAACGCCGATGCGGCCAACAAAGGTTGAAAAGTCGAGCGCCGAGATTTGCAACTGCAAGGGTGCCTCAGGGTCGCCCTTTTGCGCAGGCACATGCTTGAGCACGGTGTTAAACAGCGCCGACATGTCGGGGCCCCACTGCTCGTTGGGTGGGCCTTCCACCAACGAAGACCAGCCATTGATGCCAGAGGCATACACCACCGGAAAGTCCAGCTGCTCGTCGGATGCGCCCAGCTTGTCGAACAGATCAAAAGCGGCGTTGACCACGAAGTCAGGCCGCGCACCGGGCTTGTCCACCTTGTTGACGACCAGGATCGGCTTCAGGCCCAGGGCCAGTGCTTTTTTGGTCACAAAACGGGTTTGCGGCATCGGGCCTTCTTGTGCGTCGATCAACAGCACCACGCCGTCAACCATGCTCAAGGCGCGCTCAACCTCGCCGCCAAAGTCGGCGTGCCCTGGGGTGTCAACGATGTTGATGTGCGTGCCTTCCCAGGTCACAGCGCAGTTTTTGGCCAAAATGGTAATACCGCGTTCTTTTTCAATCGCGTTGTTGTCCATCACGGTGTCAACCACTTTTTCGTGCTCGGCAAAGGTGCCGGACTGGCGCAGCAGCTGGTCAACCATGGTGGTTTTGCCGTGGTCAACGTGGGCGATGATGGCGATATTGCGGATTTGCTTGATGGTCATAGGGACTTTCTAAAAACTAAAACTCAAAAAATCAGTGCGAGGCTCTTTGCAGCATGTCTTGCACTTCAATCGGTGACAAAAGGCGCTGGGGAATCAATTCATCAGCGGTGATGTGGGCAGAGCCCAAAAAAGCGATCGGGTCGGAGCCAAACACCTGCACCAGCGCGGCGTCTTTTCCCCACTGCCCGGGCGTGCCGCGGCGGCGCAAACCACTCAGAAAGCGCCCTGCATTGTCGGCATCCAATGTGACAGATGGATAGTCGGCCACCAGAGATTGCGGCGGTAGCAGGCGCGCATCGCGCCCGGCTTCATCAAGCGCCTCCAGCTCTGGCAAGCTGATGCACTGGTCGCTGCTAAAACCACCGGTCTCAATGCGCCTGAGCAAGCCCAGATGCGCACCACAACCGATGGCCTCGCCGATGTCTTCACCGAGCGTGCGGATGTAGGTGCCCTTGCTGCATTTCACTATTATTTTAATAGCTGCTGGCGCACGTAAATCTTGGGCTACAGCCATATTTATCTGGTAAATGACGATATTTCTGGCTTCGCGCTCGACTTCTTCGCCCTTGCGCGCGTATTCGTACAGCGCCTTGCCGTCTTTTTTGAGCGCGGAGTACATGGGCGGAATCTGGGCGATGGGGCCGGTAAATTGCGCGGTGAGTTTTTCCAGCAGCTCGGGGGTGATGTCAGGCACTGGCCGGGTTTCAATCACATCACCTTCAGCATCGCCAGTCGTGGTCTTCAGCCCCAGCAGCAGAACCGCTTCATAGGTTTTGTCGGCGTCGAGTTGGATTTGACTGAATTTGGTCGCCGCACCAAAACACAGCGGCAGCACGCCGGTCGCCAACGGGTCCAGCGTGCCGGTATGACCCGCCTTGTCGGCGCGCAATAGCCATTTGGCTTTCTGCAACGCCTGGTTGCTGGAAAGGCCAATGGGTTTATCGAGCAGCAACACCCCGTGCACAGGGCGCCTCTGCACCTTTGTGCGGAGTTGTTGCATGGCTAGTCTTCTTGGGCGCGTGAGGAAACAGCCTTGGCGATCAAGGCGTTCATGTCAGCGGCACGCTCTGTCGTGCGGTCAAAGTGAAAGTGCAGCGTCGGCACGGTATGCGTCATCAGCCGCTTGAACAGGCCGTTGCGCAGAAAGCCTGCCGCCTGGTTCAGGGCTTCTTCGCATTTTTCTGCGTCCCCCATCAGCACGCTGAAAAACACCTTGGCATGGGCGTAATCAGCCGTCACTTCAACCGCCTGAATCGTCACCATCCCGACCCGGGGGTCTTTCAATTCGCGGGCGATCAGGTCCGTCAGATCACGCTGGATCTGATCGGCAACCCGAAAGCCGCGGTTGGGGGTGTTTGACTTTTTACGCATCGCTCAGTGGGTCATCAAGCTTCAAGCGTCCGGGCCACTTCACGGATCTCAAAGAACTCCAGCACGTCGCCGACTTCGATGTCGTTGTAGTTCTTGATGTTCAAACCGCACTCGAAGCTCTCTTTGACCTCTTTCGCATCGTCTTTGAAGCGCTTGAGCGAGTCGAGCTCACCGGTATAAATAACGACGTTCTGACGCAAAAGACGCAGCTTGGCGGTGCGGCGCACCACACCTGCCGTGACCATACAGCCCGCAATCGAGCCGATTTTGGACACCTTGAAGATGTTGCGGATCTCGGCCGTGCCGATGACTTCTTCTTTTTTGTCTGGCGTCAGCATGCCCGACATGGCAGAACGCAGTTCGTCCACAGCGTCATAAATGATGTTGTAGTAACGAATGTCGATGCCGTTGTTTTCTGCCTGCTTGCGCGCCTGCGCGTCAGCGCGGGTGTTAAAGCCGATCAGCAACGCCTTCGAAGCAATGGCCAGGTTGACGTCGGATTCTGAAATGCCACCCACACCGGAGTACACCAGTTGAACCTTGACCTCGTCGGTGGACAGTTTGAGCAGCGACTGGGCCAGGGCTTCTTGCGAGCCCTGCACGTCTGCCTTGATGATGATGGGCACCATCTTGACAGCACCGGCAGAGATGTCGGTGAACATGTTTTCCATCTTGGAGGCTTGCTGTTTGGCCAGCTTCGTGTTGCGGAATTTACCTGCCCGGTAGGTCGAAATCTCGCGCGCGCGGCGTTCGTCCAGCATGACGATGAAGTCGTCGCCCGCTTGCGGCACCTCGGTCAAACCCTGGATTTCAACCGGAATCGATGGACCCGCGGTTTTGATGGTGTTGCCGTTCTCGTCCAGCATGGCGCGAACGCGGCCATAGGTAGAACCTGCCAGCACCACATCGCCAGCCTTGAGCGTACCGGACTGCACCAGTACGGTTGCCACCGAACCCCGGCCTTTGTCCAGACGCGCTTCAATGACCAAACCTTTGGCCAGTGCGTCAACCGGTGCGCGCAGCTCCAGAACCTCAGCCTGCAACAAGACCTGCTCGAGCAGCGAATCAATGCCTTCGCCAGTATGGGCGGACACGCCCACGAAAGGCACGTCGCCGCCAAACTCTTCAGGGATGACTTCTTCAGTCACCAGCTCACCCTTGACGCGCTCCAGATTGATACCGGGCTTGTCGATCTTGTTGATGGCCACGACGATGGGCACGCCGGCCGCTTTTGCGTGTTTGATGGCTTCGCGGGTTTGCGGCATCACACCGTCGTCCGCCGCCACCACCAAAATGACGATGTCGGTTGCCTGCGCACCACGGGCACGCATGGCGGTAAACGCCTCGTGGCCTGGTGTGTCGAGAAACGACACCATACCGCGCGGCGTTTCAACGTGGTAAGCGCCGATGTGCTGGGTAATGCCACCAGCCTCGCCAGAGGCGACTTTGGCGCGGCGAATGTAATCGAGCAGCGAGGTCTTGCCATGGTCAACGTGGCCCATGACCGTGACCACCGGTGCGCGTGGCAGCGCCTCGGCCATCTGGCCTTGCACGTCATCGTCAGTGAAGGCTTCCGGATCGTCCAGCGCCGCCGTCACTGCGGTGTGGCCCATTTCTTCCACCACAATCATCGCGGTGTCCTGGTCCAGAGGCTGGTTGATGGTGACCATCTGGCCAAGTTTCATGAGGTGCTTGATGACCTCATTGGACTTGACGCTCATCTTGTGGGCGAGTTCGCCCACCGTGATGGTCTCCGGCACATGAACTTCCAGCACCTTGAACTCGGTAGGCGCCACAAAGTTGGACTCAGGACGCGCATCGCGATCATGTCCACGGCGGCTGCCGCCGCGAGCCCCTGGACGAGAGTTGCTGCGTCCGGGTGCAGAAGGCGCGCCACGGGTCGGCAGCGCTTTCTTTTTGGCAACCTCGTCCTTCCAGGTGGACGACAGGTTTTCGGATTTGATTTCTTTCTTGCCAGCAGCGCCGGGCGCTGTGGTGCCCGTTTTGGCGGCAACAGAACCGGCTGCCGGTTTGTGCAGCGTGCCTTTGATGGCGGCTTTCGGGTCCACATGCGGCACCAGAACACGCTTGGGCGCGTTCATCATGGCGCGAATGCTGGCGGCTTCTGCCTCTGCCTTTTTGCGGCGGTCTTGCAGCTCAATCGACTTGGCGGCATCGGCCTGGAACTCAGCGGTTGCTTTGGCCTTGGCGGCAGCAAGCGCAGCCGCAGCCTGGGCCTGGGCAGCAGTTTGTTCTTCAGAGGGCTGGGGCGCAGCAACTTCAGCTACAGGGGCTGCGTCTTTTTCTTTGGCTTTTTTGCTCGATGCGGGCTTGGCTTTTTCGAACACCTGCGCTGCACGGGCTACCGCTTCTGCAATTTTTTCTGCGTCCAGGCGTTCCTGCTCGGCCTGTTTGGCATCCTGCTCTTCGCGCAGGCGACGCTTTTCAAGCAAATCAGCTTCCTGCCTGCGGAGCAGTTCGGCATGGCGGTTGGCTTCTTCTTCGCGACGCGCCAGTTCGGCGTTAACGATCGCAGAATTCTGCGCCTCGGTGGCGACCGCAGGCGTTTCTTCCGCGGGGGTGTCCACGTCGTCTTCGCGTTTGATAAAGGTGCGTTTCTTGCGGACTTCAACCTGAATCGTGCGGGCTTTGCCGGTGGCATCGGCCTGCTTGATTTCGCTGGTTGATTTTTTCACCAAGGTGATTTTTTTGCGCTCGGTCGAGGCCGTGCCGTGGCTGGCCTGCAGGAATCCCAGCAGTTTTTGCTTGTCCGATTCAGACAGCGGATCACTGGCGCTGCTCTTGACCACGCCAGCACTGGCCAGTTGCTCGATCAGCGTGGCAGTGGATTTGTTGAGTTCAGCGGCGAATTGCGCAACGGTAGTGGTACTTGACATATGTGTTTTTCCTTGAGGCCTCCATGATCATTGCTCTTGCGCGACGGGTGGCTTGTCAGCCTCGGCCACTTCGGCTTCGAGGAACCAGTGCGCACGCGCAGTCATGATCAATGCGGTCGCTTCCTCCGGCGACTGCCCGGTAATATCGGTCAATTCATCTGTGGCCAGATCGGCCAGGTCATCACGGGTATGAACGCCTGCTGCATTGAGCTTGCCGATCAGCTCAGCTGTGATGCCATCAACATCGCGCAGGTTCTGGGACACGCCATCGACGTTTTCTTCCTTGGCAATTTCCATCGTCAGCAAAGCGTCTTTGGCGCGGGTACGCAGTTCATTGACGGTGTCTTCGTCGAACGATTCGATCTCCAGCATTTCCTGCAGCGGCACATAGGCCACTTCTTCCAGGCTGGTGAAGCCTTCGGCGATCAGGATGTCGGCAATTTCTTCGTCCACGTCCAGCTTGTCCATGAACAGCTTGCGGCTGGTATCGGTCTCGGAGGCTTGTTTGACGGCCGATTCGTCGGCCGTCATGATGTTGATTTTCCAGCCGGTGAGTTCAGCCGCCAGACGCACGTTTTGACCACCACGGCCAATCGAAATCGCCAGGTTTTCTTCGTCAACGACCACATCCATGGCGTGACGCTCTTCGTCCACCACGATGGACGACACGTTGGCCGGGGCCAGCGCGCCAATGACAAACTGGGCCGGGTCTTCGGACCACAGCACGATGTCAACACGCTCGCCGGCCAGTTCGTTGGTCACGCCATTGACGCGGGTACCGCGCACCCCCACGCACGTGCCAATCGGGTCCACGCGTTTGTCATGCGACAACACGGCAATCTTGGCGCGTGAGCCAGGGTCACGGGCACAAGACTTGATCTCCAGCAGGCCTTGTTCGATTTCAGGCACTTCCGAGCGGAACAGCTCAATCATGTATTCAGGTGCCGAACGCGACAAAATGATGGGCGCACCACGCAGCGTGTTGTCGACTTCCATGATCATGGCGCGCACGCGGTCGCCGGAGCGCAGGTTTTCTTTTGGAATCATGTCACTGCGGCGCAGGCGGCCTTCAACACGGCCAGACTCGACAATGACGTCGCCCTTGTCCATGCGCTTGACCGTGCCCACAAAAATCTTCTCGCCACGGCTCATGAAATCGTTCAGCAGCATTTCACGTTCGGCATCGCGAATTTTTTGCAGGATCACCTGCTTGGCAGCCATGGCGCCGATTCGGCCAATCGGCATGCTTTCAATCGGCTTTTCGATGTAGTCGCCCTCTTCGATATCGGCGATTTCATCGCGCGCATCGGTCAACAACTCTTCGGCTTCCGGATTTTGCAGACCCGCCTCGTCGGGCACCACCAGCCAGCGGCGAAAGCTTTCGTAGTTGCCGCTGTCGCGGTCAACCGCCACGCGAATGTCAACTTCGCCCGGGTAAATCTTTTTGGTTGCTTGCGCCAGGGCCAACTCAACAGCACCGAAAACAACGTCGCGCTCGACATTTTTTTCGCGCGAGATGGCATCCACCAACATCAACATTTCGCGGTTCATTTCACAGGCCTTTCAATCTCAGGGTTAGACGTCATCATCGGTTTAATCGGCAAGCCCGCTGCAGCTTGCAGCGGCGTTTTGGGTTTACGCCCCTTGAAGTCCACCACAGGGGCAAGCCGCGCCGTGGCAATTTCATTGAGTGTGAAACCCAGCGCCTGCAAGGGCGCGGGAATTCTTTTTTTGCTGACCTTTTGGCCCGGCTTGACCTCGGGCTCGTCGCTCCAGACGACTTGCCAGCCAGCCTCGGCTTTTTCGAGCGTGCCGCGAAATTTTTTCTGGTTGGCCGACACGCTTGACCCCGCCGCCGCCACACCTACAGGCGCTTTCAGGGTGAGGTCAATCAATTCGCCCACAAAACGCTCGAAATCTTTTTCTGTTTTCAAGGGCCTGTCAATACCCGGCGAGCTGACCTCAAGCCGGGAATAGGCAGCGCCTTCAACTTCCAGCACGAACACCAGCTGCCGCGTGACTTTTTCGCAATCTTCGGCGTTGATGAACAGTTCAGTGCCCGCCACATACGGAAAATCAATCGTCACCCGCAGCAGGCCACCTTTGGTGCGCTCCACATCCACCAGGTCGTAGCCGAGCCCGGTGACGGTCTGCGCGATGGTGTCGGTGGTGCTGGCTGCCATTGAATTGCTAAAAACTTGTCCAAATCATCTTGCGATGCAAAAACAAACGCCCAAAAAAAATGGGCGGTGTGAACCCGCCCATTTGGTCGTGAATGTCGGATTATAGCGTGTAAACCCTCATCTGAACAAGTCCTGCAACCCGGTTAAGCAACAGTTTCCGGGAACGGCAAGCTGCGCAACCGTTTGCCGGTCAGCTTGGCGATGGCATTGGCCACCGCAGGTGCCACCGGCGGCAGGCCGACTTCACCCATACCGCCCGGGTCGTTGTCGGTTGGCATGACTTTGACGGTCACCACCGGCGTCTGGGCGGCGCGCAGCAAGGTGTAGGCGCCCAGGTTTTTCTGCTGGGGCTCGCCGCCCTTGTAGGTGAGTTTTTCACCCAACGCGGCCGACAAGCCAAAGATGGCGCTGCCTTCAACTTGCGTTTGAATGATGCGCGGCGTGAGCGGATGTCCGCAATCGACCGCAGCCCAAATGTTGTGCACCACCGGCTTGCCCTGGCTCATCGATACCTCGACGATCATGGCGATAAAAGTGTTCCAGGTGTCAGAAAAAGCCAGACCCAATGCCCGTCCGCCTGTGCGTGCACGGGTCCAGTCGGCCATTTTTGCGGCTTCTCGCAAAACCGCCTGCGCGCGCGGCGATTTTTGCGTCAAGTCCATGCGCATTTTGAGCGGGTCTTGCTGGGTTGCCACAGCAATTTCGTCGATCATGGTTTCTATCGAAAACTTGAGGTAGCCGGGGCCGACGCCGCGCCAGAAACTGCAGGCCACACCGCGCTCTTCCAGGCACTGCTGCACCAAGTGGCCAGGAATGTCGTACACCCCTTCCGAGCCTTCCATCACAGGCGAGTCCTTGTTGCCGCCGGCCTTGAAAGGTCCAGGCAACACCCGCGCGTAAATGCCTTCAGAGATGACTCGGTGCTGCATGCCCACCAGTTTGCCGTTGGCATCCACCGCCGCAATCAGGTGCTGTGCTGTCAGCGGGCGCGGTTTGGCGCGCAGCATGTCGTCTTCGCGGGTCCAGATCAATTGCACGGGTACACCCGGTACCGCCTTGGCGATCAGGGCCGCCTCGACCGCATATTCCGCCTCTACCCGTCGGCCATAGCCACCGCCCAGCAAGGTGATGTTGACCTTGATGTTTTCGGGCTTGAAGCCTCCCGCAGCGGCAACGCCACCCACCACAAAGCCCACGGTTTGCGACGGCACCCACAGCTCGATCTTGTCACCATCGACCTTGGCGGTGCAGTTCATCGGCTCCATGGTGAAGTGATAAGCGTGCTCGCTGGTGTAGGACGCCTTGAAGGTCCGCGCGCCAGCGGCCAGCTCTTTGGCGGCATCGCCGTGGCTGTGAAAAGTCACCCCCGCGTCGGCCAGGTTTTCAGCGCGTGTGATGAATTCCTTGATCGCGACGTCCGAGTCGTAAGAACGCGCTTTGGACGTTTTGGACCATTCGACGTTGAGCAGGTCACGCGCTTTTTTGGCAGTAAAAAACGAGTCGGCAACCACCGCTACGCCGCCCGCCAAAGGCACGATGGCCTTGACGCCTGGCAAGGCTTTGGCTGCAGCATCGTCGATTTTTTCGGGCTTTTCGCCCTGTACCGGCGGGGCCAGCACGGCGGCATAGTGCAGGCCGGGCAGACGCGTGTCGATGCCGTATTTGGCCATGCCGTTGGTTTTGCTGGCCGCGTCAACGCGCGGAACATCGTGGGCCACCAGCTTGAAGGCCGACAAGGGCTTGAGCATGGACTTGTCCACCTTGGGCAGCTCCGTCGGCGCTTGGGCCACTTTGGCGACATCGCCGTAGCTCATGCGGCGCTTGCTGGCGCGATGGATCAACATGCTTTTTTCAGCCGTGATCTGGTCGGCCGGCACGCCCCAGATTTTCGCAGCGCCGTCAATCATCACCAGCTTGGCCTGCAGGCCCGCCAGCCGCAGGGGCTGGTAGTAGCCCTGCACGGTTCGGGATGCGCCGGTCAGCATGCCGCCGCCAAATTTGGGGTTACCAAAACGTTTGGCGTCCGCCGGTGCCTGTACAACTTTGACCTTGGCCCAGTCAAGCTCCATGTTTTCGGCAATCACCACCGGCAGCGCCGTCATGGTGCCCTGCCCCATTTCCGCACCTGCCGAGTAGATGGTGGCCGTGTTGTCAGGGGCAATGCTGACCCACACCACGGGAGAAAAAGACGTGTTTTGCGCGTGGGCCGTGTGCGGCGCCAGCGATGACACCGCACCAAAGCTGATGCCCAGAGCGCCGGCACCGGAGCCGACAACGAAGCTGCGGCGGGAGATAGGAAGCGAAGTAGGAAGGGAAGCAGAAAGAGAAGTGTTGTTGGTCGTCATGATGTGTATGCCTTTCATGCCAGGGTTTTTTGGGCGCGCACCACAGCGGCGGCAATCTGGTTGTAGGTGCCGCAGCGGCAGACGTTACCGCTCATGCGCTCGAGCGCCTGCTCGCGGCTCAGGGGGGCTTTGGCCTGCTTCAAGACACCGGCAGCGGCCATGATCTGGCCTGACTGGCAGTAACCGCATTGCGGCGCTTGCTCAACCACCCAGGCAGCTTGCAGCGCCTTGCCTTCCTTGGTGGCGTTGATCGCTTCAATGGTGGTGACTTTCGCTCCGGCAGCAGCCGATACGGCCAGCACGCAAGAGCGTGTCGGCGCGCCGTTCAGGTGGACGGTGCAGGCACCGCACTGGGCAATGCCGCAACCAAATTTGGTACCGGTCAGGTTGAAGTCCTCACGCAACACCCAGAGCAGGGGTTTGTCGGCGGGCGCGTTGGTGGTCACGGCCTTGCCGTTGAGTGTGAAAGAAATCATGGTGGTCTCCTGAAAATTGACGAATGTCGATGTTGCCGGGCGCATGCTACGTGAAACTCGGCACCCGGAAAAGGTGACTTACCCATACACGACTGAAATACAGGGGGGTTATAACGACTAACTGATATGACAGTTTTGGCATAACACAGGGCAAGGCTGTGACAGCTGATGGTCAGGCTGACCGGCCGCAGATTCAGCCTTCCGGCATCGAAAAAATAGCAAAATAAGCCTGCAGGCCAATATTTTCATTGGCTAGATGCTCCTGCTTTTATAGCGCCTTCAAAACTGGGCGGCGACCAGCTTGCGCGTATACGGGTGCTCGGGTGAATCGAGGATCTGCGCCAGTGGCCCGGCTTCAAGCACGACCCCGTCTTTGAGCACCATCACCTGATGGGCCATGGCGCGAATCACATCCACATCGTGGGTGATCAGCAAATAACTCAAACCGCGTTCCCGTTGCAGGCGCTGCAGCAGCTGCAAAATCTGCTTTTGAATCGTCACGTCAAGCGCGCTGGTCGGCTCGTCAAGGACCAGCAACTTCGGCTCGACCATCAGCGCCCGGGCAATCGCAATCCGCTGGCGCTGACCGCCTGAAAACTCATGCGGGTAGCGCTGCAGCAGGCCGGGAAACTGCGCCTCGGCCATGCCGACCTCCAGCAGCGCCTGCAACACGCGCTGCTGCATTTCTGGGGCTTTGACGTCGGGCCGGTGCACGGCCAGGCCCTCACCGACAATGCTTTCAATCGTCATGCGCGGTGACAGCGACGAAAAAGGGTCCTGAAACACGACCTGCACCGCTTTGCGAATTGCTTTGTTGTTGGCCGCATGGCGGCTCCAGGCCATGCCCGCCATGCTCAGATCACCCTGGGACGGGTGCAGGCCCAGCGCGGCAAGGGCCAGGCTGGACTTGCCAGAGCCCGACTCTCCAATCACCCCCAGCGTTTGCCCCGCCGGAATGTCAAAACTTGCGCCCTGCACCGCTACAAATTCACCGGTTTTAAACCAGCCTTTGAAGCCCGGCACGCTGACCGGATAGCTGACGCGCAGGTTTTTAGCGTGCATCACAGCTTGCGGGGCAGCATCAAGACTGCCTTCCTGCAGCTTTTCCTGCACATCGCGGGTTGGCTTGCTGTCCAGCAGTTTGCGGGTGTAGGCGTGCTGCGGGTTGGCAAACACCGCACTGACCGCGCCCAGCTCGACCACGACACCGTTTTCCATCACGGCAATGCGGTCTGCAAAGCGGCGCACCAGGTTCAGATCGTGCGTGATCATCAGCACCGCCATGCCGTTCTTGCGTTGCAACTCGCCCAGCAAATCCAGAATTTGGGTTCGCACCGTCACATCCAGTGCGGTGGTTGGCTCGTCAGCCAGCAGCAACTTGGGGTGGCATGCCAGCGCCATCGCAATCATGGCGCGCTGGCGCTGCCCGCCTGAGAGCTGGTGCGGAAAGCATTGGGCCCGCCGCTGTGGCTCGGTGATGCCGGTATCTGCTAACAATTTGATAGCAGCCAGCCCACGTTCTGAAGCGGCTAAACCCTGTTTTAACGCCAAAATCTCTTCAATCTGGTTGCCAATCGTGAACAGCGGGTTCAACGCCGTCATCGGCTCCTGAAAAATCATGGCAATGTCTTGGCCGCGTATGCCGCGCAGCAGCCGCTCGGGCATGCCCAGAAGCTCAACCTCGCCTTTGGGGGACTGAAACACCGCGCTGCCACTGACTTGGGCGTTTTGCACCAGGCGCAGCAGGCTGAGCGCGGTGATGGTTTTGCCCGAGCCTGACTCGCCGACCAGTGCCAGCTTTTCGCCTGGCGCCATCGTCAAGTCGATGCCGTGGACGACCTCTTTGCCGGCGAAGGAAATGCGCAGGTCTTTGACCTGCAGGAGCGGCTTCGTCACAGGTCTGCTTTCCTGGGGTCCAGCGCATCGCGCAGCGCGTCACCCATAAACGTCAGCAACAGCAGTGTGATGACCAGCACGGCAAAAGTAGACATCGAAATCCACCACGCATCAATGTTCGCCTTGCCCTGGCTGAGCAATTCGCCCAGCGAGGGCGTTCCCGGCGGCACACCCAAACCCAGAAAGTCGAGCGACGTTAACGCCAAAATCGCCGCGCTCATGCGAAACGGCAAAAACGTGACCACCGGCGTCATGCTGTTGGGCAGAATGTGCCGCCACATGATTTGCAAGTTGCTCACGCCCAGTGCCCGCGCGGCTCGAACATAGTCGAGCTGGCGGTTGCGTAAAAACTCGGCACGCACATAGTCAGACAAACCCATCCAGCCAAACAAGCTGAGCAAAAACAGCAGCAAGGCGACGCTGGGCGCAAACACGGCGCTGAAGATGATCAAGAGATACAGCTCGGGCATGGAGCCCCAAATCTCAATAAACCGCTGCGCGACCAAGTCGGTCTTGCCGCCCGCGTAGCCCTGAATCGCCCCGGTGACCACCCCCAGCACCACGCCAATGAAGGTGAGCGCCAGGCCAAACAGCACACTGAGCCTGAAGCCATAAATCAGCTGCGCCAGCAGGTCGCGCCCCCGGTCATCGGTGCCCAGCAGGTTGTCGCGTGAGGGAGCCGACGGATTGGGCGACTTGGCAAAGTAATTGATGGTTTTGGGGCCGTAAGGATTGGGCGGGTACAACGCCCAGTTGGGCGCAGTCGTCAGCTTGTCCTTGATGAAGGGGTCCAGATAATCGGCAGGCGTGGCAAAGTCACCATCAAAGGTTTTTTCTGAATAGTCTTTGGCGATCGGAAAGTACAACTTGCCTTTGTAGCTCACCACCAGCGGCTTGTCGTTGGACAGCACATCGGCCAACAGGCTGAGCACCACCAGCGTTGAAAAAACAATCAGGCTCCAAAAGCCGAGCTTGTTCTTTTTAAAGCGCAGCCACGCCCGACGCGAGGGAGATGGCGAGCCTTTCTGTGCTTTACCAAGGTCGCCGTGGAACCGGCTTTGCCGGGCCACCAGCGGCGCCCCCTCGGGGGGGAGGCGGCCAGAGGCCGCTTCGGGGGGGGTAGTCAAATCCTTCATCAATCGAACTTCACGCGTGGGTCGACCAGCACATAACAAAGGTCACTGATCAACTTTGTCACCAGGCCAATCAGGGTGAACAGATACAGGGTGCCCAGCACCACCGGATAGTCGCGCCGAATCACGCTTTCGTAGCTCAGCAAGCCCAGCCCATCAAGCGAAAACAGCGTTTCAATCAGCAGCGACCCGGTAAAAAACGCGCCCACAAATGCGGCCGGGAAACCCGTGATGATGGGGATCAGCGCATTGCGAAACACGTGCTTGTAAAGCACCTGCTGTTCGCTCAAGCCCTTGGCGCGTGCCGTCAGCACGTACTGCTTGCGTATCTCTTCTAGAAAGGAGTTTTTCGTCAGCACCGCCGTCACTGCAAAACTGCCCAGCACCATGGCAATGATGGGCAGCGTGATGTGCCACAGGTAGTCGGTGATTTTTGCGCCCCAGCTCAGCGTTTCCCAGTTGGGTGAGGTCAGCCCGCGCAGCGGAAACCACTGCAATTGCCCACCAAACACCACCAGCAGCGCCACACCCAGCACAAAGCCTGGAATGGCATAACCGACCAGCACCAGCAAACTGGTGACAAAGTCAAAGCGCGAGCCCGCCCGCACCGCCTTGGCAACGCCCAGCGGCACGGCGATCAGATAACTGATGAAAAACGTCCACAGGCCCAGGCTGATGGAGACCGGCAGCTTTTCCTTGACGAGTTGCCAGACATCCTTGTTTTGATAAAAGCTCTTGCCCAGGTCAAAGCGCGCAAACTGGCCCAGCATTTGCCAAAAGCGCTCATGCACCGGCTTGTCAAAGCCGTACAGCACCTTGATCTCTTCAATGCGTTTGGCATCGACTCCCTGCCTGCCCCGGTAGCCCGCGCCTGTGGCGGCGGCGCTTTCACCCCCCGAGTCACGGCCCTGCAACTGCGCCACCATTTGCTCGACCGGCCCGCCGGGCACAAACTGCACCATCGCAAACGTCAGCAGCAAGACACCGAACAGCGTCGGAATCATCAGCAGCAGGCGTTTGAGGATATAGCTGGCCATGTTATTTGTTCTTCGCGGACGGCCACCAGGTGCTCATCGCCCACATGCCGGCGTCGTAGTAAGGCGGAATCACAGCAGGCAGCACAAATTGCCCCGGCCGGTAGCCAATCAAAAACGCGTCGCCGTAATACTGCGGTACCGAGTAGTGGCCGTGCGTCAACACCCGGTCCAGCGCGCGCATGGCGGCCGACAGCTCGGGCCGGGTCGTGGCCGCCACGATTTTTTGCAGCAGCGCATCAACTGCCGGGTCCGCAATACCCCAGACATTCGACGAGCCGGGTGTTTTCGCCGCCTCTGAACCAAAGCGCTCCATCAACTCGCCGCCCGGGGACGTCGAGCCAGGCAGGCGGGTGGTGGTGACTTCAAAGTCAAACGCGTCCATTTTTTGCTTGGCCAGCGAAAAGTCCACAACTCGGTAGGTCAGCGTGATGCCCAGCTTTTCAAGCGCCTTTTGAAACGGCCCGACGACCCGAATCAGTGAGGGCTGGTCGTTCAAAAACTCCATCGTGAAAGCCTCGCCCTTGGCGTTGCGCAAAGCACCATCCTTGTATTCCCAGCCGGCGTCTTTGAGCAGCGCCTGGGCTTTGCGCAGGTTCTCCCGCAGGCTGCCGGGCGGTGCGGTGCTGGCACCCACCGGTACCAGGCCAAAAACTTCAGGCTTGAGCTTGTCACGCATCGGCTCCAGCAGCGCCAGCTCATCGGGCTTGGGCAGGCCTTCGGCATGAAACTCGCTGTTTGGAAAGTAGCCGTTCACACGCTTGTAAATGCCGTAGAAAAGCTGGCGGTTCATCCATTCAAAATCCAGTGCCAGGCCAATCGCCTGCCTGACACGAACGTCATGAAACTTGGGCTTGCGCAGATTAAACACATAGCCCTGAAAGTCACCCGGGTTGCGGTTTTCAAACGCACGCTTGACCAGCTCGCCCGAGGTGAACTGCTTGCCGGTGTACTGCCGGGCCCAGTTGCGCGAGATGAATTCACGCATGAAGTCGTATTCACCGGCTTTGAGCCCTTCAAAGCGCGAGGTTTCGTCCAGGTAAATCTTGAAGGTGATGCGGTCAAAGTTGAACTGCCCCTTGCGCGTGGGCAAGTCCGCCGCCCAGTAATTGGCATCGCGCACATAGGTGATGTCGCGGCCCATCTTGTTGTTCGGCAGTTTGTACGGGCCCGAGCCTATCGGGATGTCGGCCACGATTTTGTCAAACGGTTTTCCTGCCCCCCACTTGGCGCTGAACACCGGCATGCCGCCCACCACCAGGGGCAGCTCGGGGTTGGGCGTTGCAAAGTCAAAGCGCACAACCCTGTCGCTGACCACCACCACGCCTTTGACCTCGGCATAAATCGTGCGGAACTGCGGCGCAGCCAGCTTGCTGACCAGCTGCGTGTACGAATGCAATACGTCTGCGGCCAGCACCGGCGAGCCGTCATGAAACCTGGCTTTGGGGTTGAGCCTGAAGGTAGCCGACAGCTTGTCGGGCGCGACGTCCACATCCTCAGCCAACAGGCCGTAGGCTGTGGTGGGCTCTTCTGAATTGCCCACCAGCAGGCTTTCCACCATCAGCGCGCTGACGCCATAGGGCGCGGTGCCGCGCAGGGTAAACGGATTGAACTTGTCAAAATTCGTCGGGCGTGTGGGCGGCACCATGCGGATCTCGCCGCCCTTGGGCGCGGCCGGGTTGACGTAGCTGAAATGGGTGAAGCCCGGTGCGTATTTGATGTCGCCAAACTGGCCATAGGCATGCGCCGCCCAGCTGCTGGCCGAACCCATCAAAGAAGCCATCGACATCAGGAAAACCACAAGCAAGCGCATGTCACAATTCTGCAAGATTTTTCACAAGGAATACGTCATGGGTTTTTTAAATGGCAAAAAATTATTGATCACTGGCGTGCTGAGCAACCGCTCGATTGCCTACGGCATCGCCAAGGCTTGCAAAGCGCAGGGCGCCGAGCTGGCCTTTGCCTATGTGGGCGAGCGCTTCAAGGCGCGCATCACCGAGTTTGCTGCCGACTTTGACTCATCACTGATCTTTGACTGCGACGTGGGCAGCGACGAGCAGATCACCCAGCTGTTTACCGACCTGTCCAAAGTCTGGCCCACGTTCGACGGCTTTGTGCACAGCATTGGCTTTGCGCCCAAAGAAGCCATCGCAGGCGACTTTCTCGAAGGCTTAAGCCGCGAGGGTTTCAAAATCGCGCACGACATCAGCGCCTACAGTTTTCCGGCCATGGCCAAGGCAGCTCTGCCCTACCTGAATGACAAATCAGCCCTGCTGACACTGACCTACCTGGGCGCACTGCGCGCGCTGCCCAACTACAACACCATGGGCCTGGCCAAAGCCAGCCTGGAGGCATCGGTGCGCTACACGGCCGAATCGCTCGGCCCCAAAGGCATACGTGCCAATGGCATCAGCGCCGGGCCCATCAAAACCCTGGCCGCCAGCGGCATTGCAGGTTTCAGCAAAATATTAGGCGCAGTGGCAGCCGCAGCGCCGATGCGCCGCAACGTGACGATTGAAGAAGTCGGCAACGTGGCAGCGTTTTTGATGAGCGACCTGGCCAGCGGCGTGACGGCTGAGATCACCTATGTCGACGGCGGCTTCAGCCAAGTGGTGGGCGGGATTGCAGACCCGCTGGCAGCCGCTTGATGCTCTGAAAATCATTCAGAAAGTGGCTTTTACTCATGAAATCAGCCTCCAGTCCAATCAATAGCTGGGCTAGCAGCTATGCAAAACATAGCATTTCGGCGCTCTTGATCGCCGTCTTTGGCAGCCTCAGTAGCCCCACAGCAATTGCCGCTGACGCGAAGCCGCCGCTGATGCTGGCCAATGTGTACCACCCCGGCGTGGCCTTGGCCGACTACTGGGTGAGTGAAAAATACGACGGTGTACGCGGCTTTTGGGACGGGCAAAAGCTGCTCACCCGAGGCGGCCAGCTCATTAACGCGCCGGCGTGGTTTACCGCCAATTGGCCAGCCACGCCCATGGACGGCGAGCTGTGGGCCGGGCGTGGGCAGTTTCAAAAAGCCGCGTCCACCGTGCGTCAGCAAAGCCCAGACGATGCGGCCTGGCGCGGCATGCGCTTTATGGTGTTTGACCTGCCGGCCGAGCCTGGCCCGTTTACGGATCGCCTGTCCGCGCTCAACAGCGTGGTCGGCAAACTGGGTGTGCCCTGGGTGCAAGCCGTGCCGCAAAGCAAGGTCGCCAGCCACGCGGCGCTGCAAAGCCAGCTCAAGCAAATCACCAAAGCTGGCGCTGAAGGCCTGATGCTGCACCGGGGCAGCGCCTTGTACAAAGGCGAGCGCAATGACGATTTGCTCAAAGTCAAAACCCACGACGATGCCGAGGCCAAAGTTGTCGGTCACATCGCCGGCAAGGGCAAATACGCAGACCGGCTCGGCGCGTTGCTGGTGGAAATACCTGGCGCAAACGGCCAGCCAGCCAGGCGGTTCAAGCTGGGGACAGGCTTGACCGACGCGCAGCGGCAAAACCCGCCGGCCATTGGCAGCCAGGTCACCTACCGCTACCGGGGCCTGACAGGCAGTGGCCTGCCGCGTTTTGCAAGCTTCATGCGCTTGCGTGAAGACTGAAGCGCAAGCGCTTTGCTATGGATTCAGGAGCTGATTGCCCTTATTTTTATGGGGCTACAGCCTATTTTTAAGGTAAAAACAGATGATGTCAGTTTCCAACGCTTTTTCCAGCAATTACGCACAGGCGCGCATCAAGTTTCTGGACGCTGCTACCGCTGCAGGCTTGGCGGTTCAGTCGCACGCACACCCCCTGAAGGGCCGTGACGGTGAAGACTTGGCGATGGACGTGGCGCGTGATGGCCCCACCGATGCGCAAAACCTGCTGATTGTCAGCAGCGCCTGCCATGGGGTGGAAGGCTATTGCGGCAGCGGTGTGCAGGTGCATGCGCTGCACGACGCCGAGTGGCTTGAAAAAGCACGCGCGTCTGGCACGGCGGTGCTGTACATCCACGCACTGAACCCCTACGGCTTTTCGCACATTCGCCGCACCACCCATGAAAACGTGGACCTGAACCGCAATTTTCAGGACTTCAGCCAGCCGCTGCCCGACAACGCCGCCTACCGTGCCCTGCACGCGCTGGTCTTGCCTGAGCAATGGCCGCCTGACGCCGCCAACCAGGCGGCAGTGGCGGACTTTATTGCCCAAAATGGCGAAGCTGCTTTTCAGTCCGCCATCACCCAGGGCCAGCACGCGTTTGCCGATGGCCTGTTTTACGGCGGCACCGGCCCCACCTGGAGCAACCTGACCCTGCGCGGCGTGCTGCGCCGGCATGCTGGGGACGCCAAACACGTCGCATGGATAGACCTGCACACAGGCCTGGGCGCCAGTGGCCATGGCGAGCGTATTTGGGCGGGCAAAGACGATGCGGTGGCCATTGCACGCGCACGCGACTGGTGGGGTGGTGGCGAAAATGGCAACCCGGCCACGCCCATCACCTCGATCTACGACGGCTCGTCCACCTCCGCGTTTTTAACCGGCCTGATGTGGCACGCCATCAGCCAGGAAGCGCCACAAGCCGACTACACCGGCATCGCCATGGAATACGGCACGGTGCCCGTGCTGGACGTGATCACAGCCCTGCGCGCCGAGCACTGGCTGAACAACCACCCCGAAGCGCCTGCAGAGTTGGCCCAGCAGATCAAGGCGCAAATGATGACCGCCTTTTATACAGACACGGACCTGTGGCGCGGCCAGATCGTCAGCCAGGCGCGGCAGGCGATGTTTCAGGCGGTGGATGGGCTGACACACGCCGAAACGTCAAATTGATGCGTCGTCTGCCCAACTGGGCGTGTTCCCCGTCTGCCAGCGGCATCACCCCATGAAAGGCAAGCCGCGCTGGCCCGCCCCACACCAGCACGTCGCCATGCGCCAGCCGCAGCCGCTGCGGTTTGTCACTGCGCTTTGGCCCACCGAATAAAAACACGACGGGCAGTCCCAGCGATACCGACACAATAGGCTGGGCAAAATCTTTTTCGTCCCGGTCTTGATGCAGGCTCATGTGGGCGCTGGGCAGGTACTGGTTGATCAGGCAGGCATCTGGCTCAAAACCCGGGTAGCCTGCTGTCGCGGCGGCCTGCGCGGCCAACTCCAGCCAAATGGCAGGCATGGCGGGCCAGGCGGTGCCACTCAAAGGGTCTTGTTGTACATAGCGGTAGCCGTGGCGGTCAGACGTCCAGCCCCAAGAGCCGCAGTTGCTCATGGCCACAGACATGGCGCGTCCGCCGGGGGTTTGCAAGTGCCGCAGCGCTGCCTGAGCCGTGATCTGGTCAACACAGGTCATCAGCGCCTGCGACTGCGCGCTGGCAAAGCCGCGCAGCAAAACAGCACCGGGCGCGATGGGTAAACAGCTTGGGACTGCGTCGAAAAAGGTTTCAAACAAGTCGCGGGTCATGGGCAGGGCCATGTTAGCGCCAAGCCTTGTGATGGACCGGACACCCCCCGCGATTGCCTCGACATTCAGGACGCTGGCCCAGAGGCCTGAAAATGTTTGATACGAATCAACAAAAATATGATTTTTTGTGATTTATGGGTGCGGCACGATAGACAAGATGACGATGGCCTCGCCATAATTTTGATTGACAACTCTTGCTGGAAACATTCAGCGCCAAACATGCCATCAGACGGCCACGCACGGCACGTCCACACGAGGAACGCTCTCATGAACGAAATCAAAAAAGCGCGCAGACTGATCGAAACCAACCCAGAATCAGGTGCCGCCAAAACACTGGCCACGCTGGTCCGCGCGCTTGAATCTGATGAAAAGTTTGCGCTCGCTGATTTGTACGATTTGAGCTATGACGACTTTGAGATTGCCATCGGCATCCTGAAGGAATGGCGACTGGACCGCTACTACGCAAGCAAAGCCAAGCTTCATGACCTGTCGATGCAGATGGCCAGCATGGTTCGCAACTGAAACGACCGCAAGCCCCTTTGGGGCCAGGGCCGGCTTGGGGCTGGCGCTTAAACTCATCGCATGCCATTTACCCCACTGGGCCTTGCGCCCGCGCTTTTGCCATTGCTTTTACGCGCCCTGCATGACAAAGGCTACACCGAACCCACGCCCATCCAATCCATGGCTGTACCGGCCCTGCTGTCAGGGCGCGATGTGCTGGCATCGGCACAAACCGGTTCCGGCAAAACAGCCGCCTTTGCCCTGCCGCTGCTGCAGCGCATCCACGATTTACCAAGCCGCGCTGGCCGCACCACGTCCGCGCTGATTTTGGTGCCCACCCGCGAGCTGGCCGCGCAGGTGGGTGAATCGCTGGTGAGCTTTGGCAAATACCTGCCACAGAAGATCAAGGTGGCGGTGGTGTTTGGCGGCGTATCGATCAACCCGCAAATGATGCACCTGCGCGGCGGTGCCGATGTGGTGGTGGCCACGCCGGGGCGGCTGATCGACCTGATCGACCACAACGCGCTGAGCCTGGCGCATGTCAAAACACTGGTGTTGGACGAGGCCGACAAGCTGCTCGACATGGGCTTTGCCGACGAGCTGGCCCGCATCGTGGCGCTGCTGCCTGCCAAACGGCAAAACGCCTTGTTTTCAGCCACTTTTGCCCCCGCCATTGAGGCGCTGGCAGCAGCCATGATGCACGAGCCCCTGCGCATAGAAATCAAGCCTGCGCCTGAGACCGTCTTGCCCATCACCCAGCGCGCGATTGCGGTGGACGCAGCCAAACGCACCCAGCTGCTGCGCCACCTGGTGCAAACTGAAAAATGGCAGCGGGTGCTGGTGTTTGTGGCCACCAAACACGCGGCTGAAATGGTGGCCGACAAGCTGCGCAAGGCCGACATCAACGCCGAACCTTTTCACGGTGAACTCAGCCAGGGCAAACGCAGCCAGGTGCTGATGGACTTCAAGGCCAAGGCGGTTCAGGTGGTGGTGGCCACAGACGTCGCTGCACGCGGGCTGGACATCAGCGCCCTGCCAGTGGTGGTCAACTACGACCTGCCCCGCTCAGCCACAGACTACACCCACCGCATCGGCCGCACCGGCCGCGCTGGCGTGAGCGGCATCGCCGTCAGCTTTGTGAGCGCAGCCACTGCGGCGCATTTCAGGCTGATTGAAAAGCGGCATGCGATCAAGCTCGAGCTGGAGCAAGTGCCCGGGTTTGAACCGGTGGAAGCCGCGCCGGTGAATGGGGCTGATCCGCAAGGCACGGGGGGCGTGAAGGGGAAGCGGCCTAGCAAGAAGGATAAGTTGCGGGCTGCTGCTAAAGCTGGCTAGCTTCGAGCCTTCTCGCAGCGATGGATTGATACATCCGACAGGACGAAAACACAGGGCTGCTGTTAGCCCAAGGCAAAAAGGCTTCAAAACCGAAGTCCTGAAGCCTTTTAAAGCGTCTTCAGCGCGAAGCTGAAGAACAAGGGGTTACGAGGGCTTAGTAGCCGCCGCGTCCACCGCCGCCGCCACCACCGTAGCCGCCGCCACCGCCGGAACGGCCACCGCCGCCGCCGTAGCCGCCGCCACCGGAACGGTCACCGCCGCCGCCACCACCGCCGTAACCGCCACCACCGCCGCCGAAGCCGCCGGTACGTGGAGGACGAGCTTCCATCGGACGGGCTTCGTTCACAGTGATAGAACGGCCGCCGAGTGACTGGCCATTCATGCCAGCGATAGCAGCTTGCGCTTCAGCATCGCTGCCCATTTCGACGAAACCAAAGCCCTTTGAACGGCCGGTGTCGCGCTCCATCATCACCTTGGCGCTGGTGATGGAACCAAATTCGCCGAAAGACTGTTGCAAGTCTTCGTCGCGTACGGTGTACGGCAGATTGCCGACATAAAGTTTGTTGCCCATGGAGGACTCCTCAAAAACACATAAAACAAAAAGCGATGGGGTCCCGAAAGCACAACCAACTAAAAGTACCGCCGTAGCGCGCGAAACTGACCGATCACCAACTTGTGCAATTAAATTACTGCACTTTCTGATTATTACCGCTAAGCGCGTGCTTGGGGCCTTAAAAAACGGTTATCTCAACAATTTGCTGTTGAAATAGTGGTACTTCGGGGGTTTTGGCGGCATTTCCTGACAAGAATCTTGTCTGGCGTCGCAAATTGATCTGAAATTACCGGGGCCTGCCGCATCTGCGGGGCGCCGTTTAAAACGCTTAGGGCGCGATGTCGCTGTTCTCTAAAGCAACAGGCCGGGCCGCACGGTGACCGGGCTTGCTGTTGATCTCAACATAAAACTGGTCTGCGCCGTCTGTGACGAGCGCATCGACCGCCGCCATGATTTCGGCAACGTGCACGGTCGCGCAAGAGGCGTCGCTGATGCCAACCTTGCAGTCGAAGTCCCAAAAGTCAGCGCCTTCGGGCAGGACTTTGCTGCGTTCGCGTTTGACGTACTTGCGAATGTCGTGCTTGCTGGCGTCCAGCAGGCGGTCGCGGTTTTTGCCTTCGATCTTGAGCGTGTAGGTTTTTTTCAAACTGTGCTCAAGTGACTTCAGGTTTTGGCGCCAGCGGCTTGGGCGGCCAAGGTGGCGTCCAGCTCTTTGCACGACGGTGCGCACACGGCCTGCGACTTGCCCAGCACCTTGCGCGTGCCCATCAGCGAGCGGGCGCGGTGCTTGCCGCACATGAAGCAGGACATGGTGGCCGCACCAAACGAGGTGGTAGCGGCAAACGGGGAACCCGAAACTTTAGATTTGTAGCGCAAACCGTCAGCGAGTACAGCGGTTTTGGCGTCAGCTCTTGCCATGTTGTATGTCTTTCCTGGGTTGGGTGATGGTGGGCATGCTTGCGGGCCATGTCCGGTTCGAGAAGGCCGCTTGCGAGGATGTGAGTCTTTGCAGCGTGCTCTTATTGCGTCCAACAACTCTCTATTTTACAGCCAACGGTGCCGGCCTGCATTTGAGGGCAAATCAGGCCACGGGCTGAGGGCCAGAAAATATTGCTAAAGTCCAGTGATTTTCAAAAAAACACATACCCGAAAGTAATCTCATGGCACGTTTAGTGAAATGCATCAAGCTTGGCGTTGAGTCTGAAGGCCTGGACTTCCCGCCCTACCCAGGCCCGCTGGGCAAGCGGCTGTGGGAAGAGGTCAGCAAGCAAGCGTGGGCCGACTGGATGAAGCAGCAAACCATGCTGGTCAATGAAAACCGCCTGAACCTGGCTGACCAGCGCGCGCGCCAGTACCTGGCCCGGCAGATGGAAAACCATTTCTTTGGCAGCGGCGCAGACGTGGTGCAGGGCTACACGCCGCCAGCGGCCTGACCCGGCACCAGCTGCTTGCACGCCACGACGCATCTTGAGATTGGCGCTAGCGACAGCCAGCATTTTTTGCGTGCCTGGCAGACTTGGCGGGCCAACCCGCAGCGCCAGCGCATGCTGCACTACGTGGCGCTTTGTAGCGACAGTTACCAAAGCGCCCCAAGCGATGCCGACCTGAAGCCACTGGCCGAACAGCTGGATGCGCAGCTTTGGGGCCTGTTGCCGGGTTTTCACCGTCTGGTCTTTGACGATGGCCAGGTGCTGCTGACGCTTTGCGTGGGCGAGCTCCAGACGCTGCTCAAGCAGCAGCAATTTGAAGCGGACTCGGTGTTTTTGCACACGCCAGCACTGGCTGGCCTGGACACGCTTTACACCGTCAAAGCCATTGCCCGCCTGTGCCAGCGCGGCGCGGTTTTAACCGCGTCGCCTGCTGATTTTTCAGGGCAGGACGCTTTACACGGGGCATTGAGGCAATGCGGGTTTGACATCACCCAGCCAGACGGTTGGCAGGCGGTTTACAACCCGGCCTGGCGCTCCAAAAAATCATCTGCCGCCGTTCAGCCCGGGACCTGTGTGGTGGTGGGTGCCGGCCTGGCCGGTGCGGCGGTGGCCAGCAGCCTGGCGCGGCGCGGCTGGGCTGTCACGGTGTTGGACGCCGCCAGTCAGCCCGCCAGCGGCGCGTCCAGCCTGCCTGCGGGCCTGCTGGTGCCGCACACCTCGCCAGACGACAGCCCTCTGTCGCGCCTGTCACGCTGCGGGGTGCGCATCACCTTGCAGCAGGCACGCGCCGTTTTGAAGCACGGCACCGATTGGGGCCACACCGGTGTGTTGCAGCGCGACCTGGACGGCTCACTGCATCTGCCGTCAAGCTGGGCGCATGATCAGCCGCCAGCTGGCGACTGGTGCGGTCGCGCCTCGCCAAGAACCTTGGCAGCGGCAGGCTTGCCAACCGACAGCCCGGCCCTGTGGCACGCCCAAGCTGGCTGGGTCAAACCGGCAGCGCTGGTCAGGGCCTGGCTGGCTGCGCCGGGCGTTGTGTGGCGTGGTGGTGCAGAAGTGGCGCAATTGAAACCCTCCACCGAAGTTGGTGGCAACTGGCAGTTGCTGGACGCCACTGGCCAGCTGCTGGCCGAGGCAGACCTGGTGGTGTTCAGTGCAGGCTATGCCAGCCAGGCTTTGGCCGAAGCGGCGGGCGCAGCAGCGCCTGTTTTGCAGGCCATTCGCGGCCAGGTCAGCGTCGGTTTGCAAGCCGATTCAGACCCGCTACCGCCCTTTCCTGTCAATGGCCACGGCGGGCTGATATCGGCCGTCACGACGCCAGACGGGCCTCTGTGGCTGATGGGGGCCAGTTACGAGCGTGACGCGATGCAGCCAGCCGTCAAACAACCAGACCACGCCGACAACCTGAGCCGCCTGCAAACCCTGCTACCCCACGCGGCTGATGCCTTGATCGACCAATTCAGCCCTGAACGGGCCCAAGGCTGGGCCGGCATACGCTGCGCCACCCCCAACCGCCTGCCACTGGTCATGCCACTGGTCACGCCGTTTGATGCGGCAAATTTGTGGCTGTGTACTGGCATGGGTTCGCGCGGTTTGAGCTTTGCCGCTTTGTGCGGCGAGCTGCTGGCGGCGCAGCTGCATGGCGAGCCGCTTCCGGTGGAAAAGCGGCTGGCAGTGTCGATGCAGCAGACCCAATAATTGCTATAAAGTCAGGAGCTACTAGCCCAGGTATTTATTGGGCTACAGACCGATTTGACTCGCAAAAGCGCTCAGGCCTGTGTTGGCTTTTGGCGAGCGTCTTCAGCCGTGTTTGGCCTTATTTCATCGCCTCGGCCGGCCGGCGCGCCTTCACATAGGCGTCACTCGGCAGATACGCCTTGCCGTCGGCGTAACGCCAATGCACCATCGTGCCCTTGTTGCCGCGCACGTCGAGCTTACCAACGTACGCGCCCATGGTCGATTGATGGTCAATCGCGCGGAACTCGGCTGGGCCGAACGGTGTGGAGAACTTCAGGCCGCGCAGGGCTGTGACGAGCTTTTCGTTGTCGGTTGAGTTGGCTTTTTTGATGGCCGCAAAAATCGCCTGCATGGTGGCGTAACCCACCACCGATCCGACTTTGGGGTACTCGTTAAAGCGGCGGTAGTAGTTGGCAGCAAAACTGGCGTGCTCGCGTGAGTCGATCTGGTCCCACGGGTAACCGGTGACGATCCAGCCCTTGGGTGTTTCATCTTTCAACACCTCCAGGTATTCAGGCTCGCCTGACAGCAGGGAGACCACCGGCGTTTTCGGGAAGATGCCGCGCTGGTTGCCTTCACGCACCAGCTTGGCCAGATCTGCGCCAAAGGTCACATTGAAAATTGCGTCGGGCTTGCTTTGCAGGGTGGCTTGCAGCGTGGTGCCGGCGTCGAGTTTGCCCAGGGCGGGCCACTGTTCGCTGACAAATTCCACGTCAGGCCGTTTGGCCTTCAGCAGCTCTTTAAAACTGGCCACGGCGCTTTGACCGTACTCATAGTTGGGCGCGATGGTCGCCCAGCGCTTGGCGGGCATCTTGGCGGCTTCTTCAACCAGCATGGCGGCCTGCATATAAGTGCTGGGGCGCAGGCGGAAGGTGTAGCGGTTGCCTTTGTCCCACACGATAGCGTCAGCCAGTGGCTCGCTGGCAATGAAGACGCGCTTGTTTTTTTGTGCATGGTCGGCCAGCGCCAAACCAACGTTGGATAAAAAACCACCCGCCAGCACATCGACTTTTTCTTTCGATGTCAGTTCAATCGCGTGGCGCAGCGCTTCTTCTGGCTTGCCGGCATCGTCACGGGCAATCACCTCCACCTTGCGGCCCAGCAAACCGCCCGCCGTGTTGATCTCTTCAACGGCAAGTTGCCAGCCGTTACGGTAAGGAAGCGTGAACTGCGCAATGGTCGAATAGCTGTTGATCTCGCCAATCTTGATGGGAGCCTTGTCGGCGCTGTGGGCCATGGCGGCGAAGCCCCACAGGGCAGCCAGCAACAGCGTGCGTATTTTCAATCTCACGGGTTTCTCCAAAAATAACGGGTGCAACGCAGCAGGTGACCAAACGTTTTGCCATGCACCGAAGTGTGGCACTGTACCAGCGTCACATGACCCGTGCACAGATGCACGGTATGAACGTCCAGCGACCATTCAATACAGATTTCGCGGCGCAGCGGCCAAACCCCGGCAAACCCGCATGAACACTGTTGAATAAGCTTATTCGAATAAGAGAACAACGAAACTGTTGTTTGTGTTTATATGCATTACACCTACATTGCACCGTCATGCAGGAATTTCTCCCCCACTTTGCCTTCATATTTGCCGGTTTTGCCGTCGGCCTTGTCGTCGGCCTGACAGGCGTGGGCGGCGGCTCGCTGATGACGCCGCTGCTGATCTTCGTCTTTGGCATCAAGCCGCACTTGGCCATTGGTACCGACTTGCTGTTTGCAGCGTTCACCAAAATGGGCGGCACCGTGAGTCTGGCGCGGCACCGGCTGATCGACTGGCGCGTGGTGGGCCAGGTGGCGCTCGGTAGCGTACCGGCCACGCTCATCACGCTGCAAGTGCTCAAAGCCCTTGGCCCGGCCAATCCGGCGACCCAACATGTGATGACGTCGACGCTGGGTGTGGCGCTGCTTCTGACAGCCGTGGCCACCCTGTACAAGGCGGTGCGCGGCAAGTCTGCCCCGCGGCAGATTGCGCCTGAGCAACTGGCCGCCGCCACCCAGGCGCCTCACTGGGCCTTGCCGGTGCTGTTTGGGGCGGTGATTGGCACGCTGGTCACCCTCACATCGGTCGGTGCAGGCGCCATTGGCGTCATTGTGCTGATGCTGCTTTACCCCGCCCTGCCCCTGCCGCGCATTGTGGCGGCAGACATCGCCCATGCCGTACCGCTCACCCTTGTCGCGGGCATGGGCCATGCGTGGATGGGCTCGGTCGACTGGATGCTGCTTGCTAAACTGCTGGCTGGGTCGATTCCGGGCATTTGGCTCGGTACCCTGCTGATGAGAAAAACCCCAGACCGGGTGATTCGCTCCCTTTTGTCCGTGCTGCTGGCCTACGCCGGACTCAAATTGATTGCCATTTAATTCAACCATGTACCAATACACCGACTTTGACCGTCAATTCGTGCGCGCCCGCGCCAGCCAGTACCGCGACCAGCTCACGCGCTGGCAGGCTGGGCAATTGCCTGAGGCAGAATTTCGCCCGCTGCGCCTGCAAAACGGCTGGTATGTGCAGCGCTATTCGCCCATGCTGCGAGTGGCCGTGCCTTATGGTGAACTGAACGCAGCGCAGCTGCGTGTGCTGGCCACCATTGCGCGTGACTACGACCAACCCAACGACGCGCTGTTCAAGGGCGCGCAGGCGGCGCAAGACAAGCTGGGTGATATTCCTTTGCCCCATGGCGAGTCGGTCAAAACCCATCTGACCAAAGGCTACGCCCACTTCACCACACGCCAGAACGTACAGTACAACTGGATTCCGATCGACAAATCAGCCGACGTGATGGACCTGCTGGCCAGCGTCAACATGCACGGCATTCAGACCAGCGGCAACTGCATTCGCAACATCACCAGCGACGAGCGTGCCGGCATTGCCGCCGATGAGCTGGCAGACCCGCGCCCGTTTGCTGAAATCATGCGCCAGTGGAGCACGCTGCACCCCGAGTTCGCATTTTTGCCGCGCAAGTTCAAAATCGCGATCACCGGTGCGCTGGAAGACCGCGCCGCCACTGCCTGGCACGACGTGGGCCTGCACATGGTCAAGAGTGCTGACGGCCTGCTGGGCTTTAAAGTGCTGGTGGGTGGCGGCATGGGCCGCACACCAATTGTGGCCAGCACCATCCGTGAATTTTTACCCTGGCACCAGATTCTCAATTACCTGGAAGCCATCGTTCGCGCCTACAACCGTTTTGGCCGCCGCGACAACATCTACAAGGCGCGCATCAAGATTCTGGTCAAGGCGGAAGGCCAGTCCTTCTTTGACCAGGTCGAAGCCGAGTACAAAGACATTGTTGAAATCGATGGCGCGCCGCACACCATCACCCAGGCCGAGCTGGACCGGGTGTCCGCGTCTTTCGTCGCACCCGACCTGAGCTGCAACCGCAGCGATGCCGAGGCCAAAATAGCCAACATCTTGCGCGCCGCCGCAGAGGACGACGTCGAGTTTGGCCGCTGGCTCCAGCAAAACGTCGCCCCGCACAAAAACCCGGACTTGCGCATCGTCACGCTGTCGTTCAAGCGTCTGGGCCAGGCACCCGGCGACGCCACCGCTGACCAGTTAGACCTGGCCGCCGACTTGGCTGACCACTTTTCAGCCGGCGAAGTGCGTGTCACGCACGACCAAAACCTGGTGCTGCCCTGGGTGCGCTGCGACCAGCTGCCCGAGCTGTGGAAGGCGGCCCGCAAAGCCGGTTTTGCACGCCCCAACATTCGCCTGCTGACCGACATGATCGCCTGCCCGGGCGGCGATTTTTGCAGCCTGGCCAATGCGCGCAGCCTGCCGCTGGCCGAGGCCATCACACGCCGCTACCAAGACCTCGATGAGCTGCACGACCTGGGCGAGATTGACCTGCACATCAGCGGCTGCATCAATTCTTGCGGCCACCACCACAGCGGCCACATCGGCATTCTGGGCGTCGATAAAGACGGCAAAGAGTGGTACCAGATCACCCTGGGTGGCTCTGACGGCTCCACACTGTCTGGCGCACCTGCACTGGGCAAGGTGGTTGGCCCGTCGTTTTCAGCCGCTGAAGTGCCGGATGTGATTGAGGCTGTGCTCGGCGTGTACCGCGACCAGCGCCTGGCCAACCAGCCAGAGACGTTTATCGATGCGCTGCGCCGCCTGGGAAGCGAACCCTTCAAGCTGGCCGCCAACAGCGTGCGCCACCCGGCACAACAGGAAGAGACCCTTTGACCAAGACCTTGTCTACTATGAAATTAATAGCTACTCCCTCATATATTCATGGGCCTGAAGGCCAAAATGCTTCCCCAAACAGCATCCAGATCGCCAACTCGGACGATCCGCGCGATGTGCCCTTGGCCGGGGTTGAACGCATTGAGCTGAACTTCCCCAAATTCACCGACGGCCGCGCTTTCAGCCAGGCGTTTTTGCTCAGCCGCCGGCTGGGCTTCAAAGGCGAGATTGTGGCCACAGGCGACGTGTTGATTGACCAGCTCGCACAAATGCAGCGCAGCGGCTTTACCGCAGCCGTGTTGCGTGCGGACCAGCCGCTAGATGTCGCAGAGCGCGTGCTGGCCACCTACCCCGGCTTTGATGTGGGCGCCTATCAGGGCGACGCGGTGCATGTCAGCCCCCATTTTGTGGCGGCCTGACATGACCGACGTGACTCCAATGGGCGTAGAGCTCGCACACATCAACGCATCTTTGGGCCGCAACGCACAAGGCCTGGTGGACTGGGCCGTGGGATTGAACCAGCCGGCCATCATCACCACCAACTTTCGCCCCTTTGAGGCCGTCATCCTGCACATGGTGACGCGCGCCCATCCCAAAGTACCGGTGGTCTGGATGGACAACGGCTACAACACCGAAGCCACCTACCGTTTTGCCGACGAAGTCACACAACTGCTCGGCCTTAACCTGCACATCTACCTGCCGCGCCGCTCGCGCGCGCACCGTGAGGCGGTAGAAGGTGCAACGCCAGCACTCGACGACCCGCGTCATGCCGCCTTCACTGAAGAAGTCAAGCTCGAGCCTTTTGCCAGAGCCCTGCGCGAGACCGCGCCCACCGTCTGGTTTACTGCCCTGCGCGCCACCGATACCGCCGTGCGCGCCCAGATGGAGCCGGTCAGCATCAACCCTGACGGCCTCATCAAAGTCGCGCCCCTGCTGCACTGGTCGTCAAAAGACCTGCACGACTACTGCGAGATTCACGGCCTGCCCAACAATTTCGACTACCTGGACCCCACCAAAGGTGAAGACAACCGCGAATGCGGGCTGCACGTCGCACACTAACTTTCTGCAAATCTAAAAAGCCCCACATGAACGCCAGAGCAGACCACACGCTTGAACCCACCGTTTTAAGCAACGCCCACCTCGATGCGCTTGAAGAAGAAGCGATCTTCATCCTGCGTGAAGTCGCCGCCAGTTTTGAGCGCCCCACACTGCTGTTCTCGGGCGGTAAAGATTCGCTGGTGCTGCTCAAATGTGCTGAAAAAGCCTTTTTAGATACGGGACGTGCCCCGACGCTCCCCTCTTCGAGTGGTTCGCTGCCCTCCCAGGGGGCTGGACTAGCTCAGGGCGGCCTGTCGCCGCGTCCGCGCGGCGGCCACATCCCCTACCCGCTCTTGATGATTGACACCGGCCACAACTTTCACGAAGTGACCGACTTTCGCGACTACCGCGCCAAGCAGCTCGGCGCGAACCTGATTGTGCGCAGCGTTGAAGATTCGATGGCACGCGGCACCGTGCGCTTGGCCCACCCCGGCGAGTCGCGCAACGTGCACCAGTCGGTCACACTGCTGGAGGCGATTGACGAGTTTCGCTTTGACGCGTTGATAGGCGGCGCACGCCGCGATGAAGAAAAAGCGCGCGCCAAAGAGCGCATTTTTTCGCACCGCGACGCCTTTGGCCAATGGCAACCCAAGGCTCAGCGACCTGAGCTGTGGACACTGTTCAACACCCGCATCCAGCCCGGTGAGCACTTTCGGGTGTTCCCGATCAGCAACTGGACCGAACTTGATGTGTGGCAGTACATTGACCGTGAAAACATCGAGCTGCCGTCGCTGTACTACGCGCACCAGCGCCAGGTGGTCGAGCGCAAGGGTTTGCTGGTGCCCGTGACCGACTTAACGCCGCTCAAAGAAGGCGAAGTTGCGGTTGAAAAAACCGTGCGCTTTCGCACTGTCGGAGACATCACCTGCACCTGCCCGGTCGACAGCCCCGCAATGAACGCCGCCGACGTGGTGCTGGAGACTTTGGTCGCCGACGTGAGCGAACGCGGCGCCACCCGCATGGACGACAAAACGTCGGATGCCTCTATGGAAAAACGGAAAAAAGAAGGCTATTTCTGATGAACACCGCAACCCTTTCACCGCAGACCCCCAACGTCTTTGACGAGCAAGACACCCGCGCCGCTTTGCGCTTTGTCACCTGCGGCAGCGTCGACGACGGCAAAAGCACGCTGATTGGCCGCCTGCTGGTCGACAGCAAAGCCGTGCTGCAAGACCAGCTCGCTGGCGTGCAGCGTGGCGGGCAAACCGACCTGGCGCTGCTGACCGACGGCCTGCAGGCCGAGCGCGAACAGGGCATCACGATTGACGTCGCGTACCGCTACTTCAACACCGCGGCGCGCAAGTTCATCATTGCCGACGCACCCGGCCACGAGCAGTACACCCGCAACATGGTCACGGCTGCATCGAGTTCTGACGCGGCGGTGGTGCTGGTCGACGCCACCAAACTCGACTGGCAAGCCGCATTGCCCGAGCTGCTACCCCAAACCCGCCGCCACAGCCTGCTGGTCAATCTGCTGCGCGTGCCGTCGATTGTGTTTGCCGTCAACAAGCTCGACGCCGTGGCCAACCCGGCGCTGGCCTTTGCCAACATCAGCGCGGCACTGACCCAATTTGCCAGCCACGCCGGTATTCCGGTCACGGCCATCGTGCCCGTGTCGGCATTGATCGGCTACAACGTGGTGGACAAAAACCCCGGCTGGTGCAATTACAGCGGGCGCAGCCTGCTACAAATACTGGAGCAACTGAGCAGCACACCAGCTGACACACATCAGCCGTTTGCCTTCCCGGTTCAATGGGTTGAAAAAAATTCTTCAAGTTCCGATACATCCCAAGGCCGCCGCATCTTTTGGGGCCGCATTGCCAGCGGGCAAGCCATACCCGGCCAACAAATCACTGTCATGCCGAGCGGCAAAACCGCCACCATCGCGCAGGTGTTGAGCCACGCACGCCAACCCAAAAACGTGGCGGCCAACCACAGCGCTGGCATTATTTTGGACAAAGAAGTTGACGTATCAAGAGGCGACTGGTTGCTACAAGCCCCCACGCTTGACGCTTTGCGTGCTGCGCTGCCCCCCGAGGGGGCTCTCGCGCCTAGGGGCGGCCCGTCGGCTCTCGGCTCCGAGTCAGCCAACCCCGGCAAAAAAGACATCACCGCCACCGTCGCCTGGATGGACGAAGAACCGCTGGTGCCCGGCCGCCTGTACTGGGCGCTGCACGGCCACCGCTGGGTCAAGGCCAAAATCAAGCGGATCGTGAGCCACATCAACATCTACACGCTCGAAAGCCATGACGCAACCCAGCTCGACGCCAACGCCATCGGCGTGGTTGAGCTGTCGCTGCTCGAGCCGATTGCCGCCCTGCCGTACAAACAGTCGCGCGTGCTGGGCTCGCTGATCCTGGTAGACACCGCCAGCCATAAAACCTCGGGCGCGGCTCTGGTCTTGTAATGCCTTTAAAATATTTCTTGCTTAGTCTTTGTTAATCGCGTTATGGGCACTTCTAGAAATTCAGATTTTCGGGATGAAGTGCTAGGCGGACGGAGCACAGCACACCGGAATGCACTTTTGTATCAGGATTGCGGGCACCGTCGAATGCCACGTGTTCGCTAACGCTCAGTGACGCAATTCGCCCGAAAAATGAATTTATAGAAATGCCCTCATGACACACATCGTTTCAGACTCCTGCATCCGCTGCAAATACACCGACTGCGTGGACGTTTGTCCGGTCGACTGCTTCCGCGAAGGCCCCAACATGCTGGTGATTGACCCGGACGAATGCATTGACTGCGCAGTCTGCATTCCCGAATGCCCGGTCAACGCCATTTACGCTGAAGAAGACGTACCCGCCGACCAGATGCACTTCATCAAGTTGAATGTGGAACTGAGCCGCGCCGCAGGCTGGAAAAGCATCACCAAACGCAAAGCGCCGCTGGCTGATGCCGACGACTGGAAAGACAAGACGGACAAGTTGTCTGAGTTGGTCCGATAACTCGGCGCATGGACACCATGCCGACAGAAACTGACGCGCTGATCATCGGCGCCGGCCCTGTCGGCTTGTTTCAGGTCTTCCAGCTTGGTCTGTTAGAGATCACATGTCACGTCATTGACGCGCTGCCCTACCCCGGCGGCCAGTGCATTGAGCTCTACCCCGACAAACCCATTTACGACATCCCCGGCACGCCGCGCACCACCGGCCGCGAGCTGACAGCCAGTTTGCTAGAGCAAATCAAGCCCTTCAACGCACCGCTTCATTTGGGCCAGGTGGTCAGCCAGATTGAAAAACTGCCAGATGGCCGGTTTCAGGTCGAGACCTCACAAGGCCAGCAGTTCAACACCCAAGTCATCATCATTGCGGCCGGCGTGGGTGCGTTTCAGCCCAAGCTGCTCAAGGTGGATGGTTTGGACAAGTTTGCAAAGACGCAACTTTTTTACCACGCACAACCCCCGCTGGGCATTGCCGACAAGCAGGTGCTGGTTGTTGGCGGCGACGATGCGGCGCTTGAATGCGCCATTGATCTGGCCGCCGCAGGTGCAGCCAAAAGCGTCACCCTGCTGCACCGCCGCGACGTTTACCAGGCCGCCCCTGAAAAGGTCGCCCAAGTGCAGGCCCTGAGCGACGCCAAACTACTGCAGTTGATGGTCGGCCAGGTCACCGGGTTTGACGAACAGGCCGGGCAACTGAGCGCCGCGCTCGTCACAGGTGTGGACGGTCAACCCCGGGCCGTCGCGGCAGACACGCTGCTGGTTTACCTGGGCTTGTCACCCAAGCTGGGGCCTGTGGCCGACTGGGGGCTGGCCATGGCCCGCAAACACGTGGCGGTCGACACAGAAAAGTTCGCCACCAGCGTGCCCGGCATCTTTGCGGTGGGCGACATCAACACCTACCCGGGCAAGAAAAAGCTCATTTTGAGCGGTTTTCACGAATGCGCGCTGGCTGCCTTTGGCGCTGCAGACATCGTGTTTCCAGGCAAACACCCGCAGCTGGAATACACCACCAGCAGCAGCCGCCTGCACGGCTTGCTGGGCGTGGGTATCCAGGGCATCGGCGGTGCAGCACAAGGTTGATGCGATGACGTCGCAGCACACGCAGACCTCGCGCTACTGGCTGATGAAGTCCGAGCCCGGCGAATGCTCGATTGACGACGCACTGGCTTTTGAGAATTCAACGGTGCCCTGGGTGGGTGTGCGCAACTACCAGGCACGCAACTTCATGCGCGACGCCATGCAGGTCGGTGACGGCGTTCTGTTTTACCACTCCAGTTGTGCCGAGCCGGGCATTGTGGGCATCGCACGGGTGGCGTCCACTCCCTACCCTGACCCGACACAATTTGACCCGGCCTCGCACTACCACGACCCCACATCACGCCCCGACCAGCCGCGCTGGCTGTTGGTTGATGTCCAGGTCATTCGCAAAACCCGAAACCTGAGCCTGCCTGAGCTGCGCGCCCATCCAGCGCTTGAAGACTTGACCATCTTGAAGAAGGGCAACCGCCTGTCCATCACCCCGGTAGAGGCGGTGCATTGGCAGCTGATTTCAAAGTTGCTCTCAATAAAGTAGCTGCTCAGTTAGCTAAATCGGGGCCTGTAGCTTATTTGATGCCCAAAAACGGGAATTTCAGGTGTTTTTGGCTTCCAGCAGCTTGACCAGTGCCCACAGCACCCGGTTGGCAGGTGTGGCAACGCCCAAGGCCTGGCCACGCCGCACGATCAGGCCATTGAGGTGGTCAATCTCAGTCGGCTTGCCGCGCGCCAGGTCTTGCGCGGTAGACGACAGCTGCGTTGGCATGCTGCCTGCCAGCTTGGCCACCGCCGCCTGCACATCACCGGCGACCTGCACGCCATCGGCCTGGGCCACGGCCAGGCATTCGGCCACCACGTCGCCCATGACATCGGTGATGCCGACACCCGCCACCGTTTTGCCATAAGGTAATTGGGCAATGGCCGACACCGCGTTGTAGGCGCAGTTCAAAATCAGCTTGGCCCACAGCGCGCCGCGCACATTGTTTGACACCTCCATCGGCACACCCGCAGCAATCAAGGCCTGCGCCACACCGGCTGTACCGGATGGTTCGATGACCAAATCACCCCGCCCGTGGTGTTTGACATGGCCGGGGCCTGCCATTTCGGTGGCCACGTACACCACAGCCGCCGCCACCGTTTGACCAGGCAGCACCGCGCGCAGGCGCTCAGCGTTGTCAACCCCGTTTTGCAGGCAGATGACCAGCGCGTCGGCTCGCAAAAAAGGCTGCATCAAGCGCCCTGCCGCCTCGGTGTCGCTCGATTTGACACTGAACAGCACCACATCAGCACCTTGCACGGCGCTGGCGTCAAGGCTGGCCTTTAAAGGCACCGGCTCGTCAAAGCTCAGGGTCTGCAGCCGCAGGCCACCGCGTTCGATGGCCGCCACATGCTGCGGCCGGGCCACCAGCACCACATCGTGCCCAGCGCGTGCCAGCATGCCCCCGTAGTAGCAACCCACAGCGCCTGCGCCCATCACGGCGACTTTTAGTTTGTTGGTCATGCCGATATCTTAAAGACAGGGTGACCGCCGGCTTGGCAGGCTGCACTTACACTTTCTGCATGCCTTTTTTAACAGCCGCCCTGTACAAATTTGTTGAACTGCCCGACTTTGCTGAACTGCAAGCGCCGCTGCTGGCCGTGTGCGAGGCTAACGGCATCAAAGGCACGCTGCTGCTGGCTGCTGAAGGCATCAACGGCACCATCGCTGGGCGGGCAGATGATGTGCAAGCGGTGCTGGCCTATTTGCGCGGTGACCCTATCTTTCAAGATCGGCTGGCCACCCTGGAGCACAAAGAATCATGGGCCAGCGCCATGCCGTTTTACCGCATGAAGGTGCGGCTGAAAAAAGAAATCGTCACCCTCGGCGTGCCCGATGTTCACCCGGCGCTGATGGCAGGCCAGTACGTCAAGCCGACTGAGTGGAACCAGTTGATCGCCCAGCCCGGCGTGGTGCTGGTTGACACCCGCAACGACTACGAGGTGTCGATTGGCACGTTTGCAGGCGCCATCAACCCAGCCACCGCCAGTTTTTCAGAACTGCCCGGCTGGGTCGAGCGCGAGATGCAAAGCGGCGGCAAGCTGGCGCCGGTCGATGGCATCCAACCCAAAGTCGCCATGTTTTGCACCGGCGGCATCCGCTGTGAAAAGTCCACCGCATTTTTAAAGTCCAAAGGCTTTGACGAGGTGTACCACCTGGAAGGCGGCATTTTGAAATACCTTGAAACAGTGCCCGAAGCCCAAAGCCGCTGGCAAGGCCAGTGCTTCGTATTTGACGAACGCGTGTCGGTCGGCCACGGCCTGCTCGAAGGTGATTTAGAGCTGTGCCGCTCATGCCGCGACCCACTGACCGACGCCGCCAAAGCATCTCCCTTGTACGAACGCGGGGTGAGCTGCCCCGGCTGCCACGCCAGCACAACCGATGCGCAAAAAGCCGGTTACCGCCAGAGGCAAAAGCAGGTTGATTTGGCTGAGGCCCGCAAGCAAAGCCATATTGGCGCGGTGCAAAGCACGTCGCAAAAGCCTTGACCGCTGCCCTGCCCGTTCTGTACAGCTTTCGCCGCTGCCCGTATGCCATGCGGGCCAGGCTGGCATTGCAAGTCAGCGGCTTGCCTTTTGAGCTGCGTGAAGTCGCTTTAAAAAACAAACCAGCCGAGCTGCTGGCGGCATCACCCAAAGGCACCGTGCCCGTGCTGGTGCTGGCCAACGGTCAGGTCATCGACGAAAGCCTGGACATCATGCGCTGGGCGCTCGGGCAGAACGACCCGGACGGTTGGTTAAATGTCGGTTCGCCAGACGACATAGAGGCCCTGATTGCCGGCAACGACGGCGGCTTCAAACACGCCCTGGACCGCTACAAATACCCCAACCGCTATCCGCTTGAATCTGGCAACAACGCAAAAGCGTTTGCGCTAGCGCAGCGGCTTAGCGCTGCCAACTGGCTGGCAGGGCTTGAATCACGCTTGAACCAAGGATGGCTTGACGGCCCCCAACCCTGCTTGGCCGACATGGCCACCCTGCCCTTTGTGCGCCAGTTTGCGCACACCGATGCCGCTTGGTTTGCAGCACAGCCCTGGCCGCAGTTACAGGCCTGGTTGGCACGGTTTGAGGCCAGTGCGTTGTTTGAAAGCGTGATGGCCAAGCACATGCCTTGGAAGCCGTGAAGGTCAAATAGAACTCAGCCGTTCAGCCATCCGCGTTTGCCAACCCGGCCCGGTTTGCTTCCAGCGCTCAATCACATCGGCGGGCAAGCGAATCGACAGCAGCTTGCGCGGATTGCTGGAGATGGGGCGACCGCCCCGGTTGACGGTGGCGCGTGCCAGCATGGCATCGTCCAGTTCAGGCAGCTCGTCGTATTCAGCCGCTTGAGCGACATGCGCGTCGATGCGCGCCAGGTCAGACGCCAAGGAGCGGGGCAATGCGGATTTTTTCGCGTTCATTTGCTTTCCTCATGCTCGCTTTGCGGAATCGAAGGTAATCTGCATGTGGGTTATTGTATCTACAAAAACCAAAGGCCACAAAAGGTGTTCATTGGCTTTAAATCAAGAGAATGAATTGCGCCCGACTGATTTTTACTCGTCGGCGTGCCCGCCCTTACCGCGTCCGGCCTTGATGCCTGAGCGCAGGCTTTTGCCTTGAAGCCGGCGCTGTTTGGACGCATAGGTGGGCTTCGTGGCGCGGCGGTTTTTGGGCGGGGTGGCCACGCTGTCGATGACTTCCTGCAGCCTGGCCAGGGCGTCGCTGCGGTTCATCTCTTGCGTTCGGTGCTGCTGGGCTTTCAAGACCAGCACGCCTGCTTCGGTGATGCGGCTGTCGTTCAGCGCGAAGAGCCGTTCTTTCACGTCATCAGGCAACGACGATGCGGTGATGTCAAACCGCAGGTGAATAGCGCTGGAGACTTTGTTGACGTTCTGCCCGCCCGCCCCCTGTGCGCGAATAGCGCTGATGTCAACTTCGCGCTCGTCGATGGGGTATTTTGATTCGGTTGCCATGAACCGATTATTCAATGAATAGTCATGTGGGCATCACCGTCTTTACGCGCGTCCGCAGCCCAACAAAATCAATCACTGAAGTTTGAATAGGCGGCTTACTGTTCGAGCTACGCGGCGACGGGAAGAATTGGAATCTGACGCCGATTAATGCCCAGGTCTACACTGGCCCAGATGAGCTCCCGTGCCCCCGCCAGCCATGTTTGCTTTTTCAAGATCGGCCAGATCATGCGCAGCCGCAGCGTGAGTGCGCTCGTGCTGACGGCCAAGCTCGACGTGCCGACGCAGCCCGCCAAAGTCACCGCCGACTGGCAGCGCGAGGTGGCGCTGCACTTGGCGCTGGTGCCGGGTGACGTCGAAGCTTTGCCGCTGGCCCGCACCCGGGCGCGCTGGCCTGAGCTCCGCCACTGCGAGCAAGCCATGTCGGACTGGACGCGCACCTTGGGCTTGCCGCAGCTGGCTGACTGCGAGCTGGCCCTGATGGCCTGCCGCGGCGCCAGGTACCACCACGACGGCGCGCAATACGGCGGCGCCGCCTTTGCCAACCTGTTTTTGAGCGAAGACCTGGGGCTGGATTTGCATTTCCCCCTCACCGGCCAGCGCATCCCTTTGGCCAGAGGCACGGCCGTGGTGTTTGACACCGGCCAGCCGCACGCGGTCATTGAGCGCGGCAGCACAGGCTTTGACGCGGCGCACTTTGCGCCAGAGCGGGATTGCACGCAATTGTTTTTAACGTGGGAACTGCCCATTGAAAACGCCGGTGTGGCGCAGGCACTGCAGATTCAGTTCGACTCTGACCCTGCTGCTGCCAAGCAGCTCAAAGAAGAGCAAGTCCGGGTGAATCGCCAGCCCGGCAGCGTGTGCCCGGCGTCGGGCCGGTGGGGCGGGCCAGATTCCAATCAAGTACAGCCCTGTGACTGGCCATGCGATTGACAAGCCCTTGATACGGGAATAACATTGTTGTCACGGAGAAATTATGCACATCACTATTCGAACCATCGGAAACAGCAAAGGCGTCGTGCTGCCAAAGCCATTGCTTGCCCAGGCGGGGCTGGATGAACAGAGCATCGCTGACCTGAGTTTTGAAAATGGCGCCATCGTTTTACGAAAGCCCGCCACGTCAGTCAGGGTGGGTTGGGCCGAGGCAGCGCAGGCACTGGCAGCTCAGGGTAACGAAGCTTTGTTGATGGACGAGTTTGGCAACGCAGGCGACGCGGAGCTTGTCTGGTGAAACGCGGTGACATCTGGCTGGTCAACCTGGACCCGACGGTCGGCAGTGAAATCAAGAAGTCGCGCCCCTGCATCGTCGTGTCACCGGCAGAACTCAATGACAACTTGCGAACGGTGATGGTTGCGCCCATGACCTCCAAGGGCTTTGCTGCCCCGTTTCGCGTGCCTGTGACACATGCGGGCACCAAAGGCCTGATCGTGCTGGACCAAATGCGTGCGGTTGACAAGGTCCGCTTGGTTAAACGGCTTGGGGCGGTTTCCTCCAAAACGCTGACCAACACCCTGAATACCCTGCAAGAGCTTTTTTCTGCGTAAGAACACGTTGTGCTGATGGGGGCTGTTATCGGGGGCAGTGTCTGGTTAATCGAAGCATGGACGCACGCGCTGGAGTTGCCAACGCTAGCCGGCCGTGAGCTGGCACTGATGGCCTGCCGCGGCAGTGCTGCGCATCGGAACTGGCTTGAACGGTCCGGCAGGATTTTTGTAAGTGCTTTCACCTAGTTACCCATCTTTGGATATGGACTGCGTTTTTTTCCAATAAAATTCAATGTGCAGGTAAGCGTGAGACTTGTAGAGGTTGTCAGCAATGGCAACAGCCCGAACGGGTGGAACCCTCGAACTCAGGACCTGCACCTTTTTTTAAATGCCCGCAGATGCGGGCATTTTTTTGCTCTCAGAAAAGAACTCAACGGTCCTGACGCTATGCGTCGGCAGCCTGCAGCACACGGGCAACTTCGGCGGTGTCAGCGCACCATAGCTTTAAACCATAGCCATAGGCTAAATTGGATTCTGACCCCGATTAACGTTAGCAGCTCTATCGCGGCGAGATGAGCGGTGTCTACCGCGTGGATCAAGCTACCGGCTTCAGTAGACCGTACTCCTTCATCTGGCTGTAAACCTCTTGAATCTCACGATTCAACTGAGTGAGGTACTCGTTCGCCACCATCGAGAAAAGGTCATCGCCGACCTCGTCAAGCTGGATGGTGAACTCGCCGACCCTGAGGCGCTGTATGAGCTTGTTAAACGCACCTTTCACCGCATTCGGGTCGTCGTCGGAAAGTGGGATCGTGACAGCTCCCTGCTCGACGTTGATCTTGAGAAAGTACTCTTCTTCTTTGCACTCCACCGTTGCTTCAAGCGTGACCATAAATCTTCCCTCTCTCTCCAAATGCGTCCTTACCACCCTCCAGCGTCCTCATGCTTACATCTTTCCAGTTATGCAGCATCGCGGGGTCGTCTACGTTCACGAGATTGTTCGTAAACGGGTTTCCCACAAAGGTTCTGTACCCTTCCGGTCCATACGTACGGTAGATTGAGCAGTATGGCAACGTGCGTACCGCGATGTTTGCATCGTGAGTCGAAATGAACACTCGCCTGCCCGACTTCGCCCGTTCTTTGATGAGGGGCACGATCACGTCGTTGATGTATTCATTACCGAGGCTTTTCTCCGGTTCGTCGAGGATATAGACGTCCTTGTCCTCCCCAAGCTCCTTCTGCAACATCACCATCGATGCCTCGCCGCTGGACGGCCTATAAGGCAGGTCGTCCAACGTGAAATATCGCTTGAACATCAGGAGCTCATAGACGGTATTGACATCCTCTACGTCTTCGATGTCATTCAGTTCTGAGACAAACTTGAACAGGTCATCTTGAAACGCATGCTTAAAGACTTCGCGAAGGGCGTTGGAAAACTTTTTCTGCAGTGCCTTCTTAACGCTCGTGATACTTAAAAGTTCGCCGTCGGTGATGTTGCCATCTTGAAAGACGTACTTTGTCACGAACCTCAACTCGCCTTTGCCTGACCCAAGATCACCAACGATCTCTACATCATTCGGAATGGTCGTCCCAAGACTTTTGAGAATGGCACGCGCACTGACCGCGACACGTATGCGATTCATCGCGTAGTCACGAAATCCAGTCGTGGTTGGCTGGGCAGGCGACCCGGTTTTGCGCTCCACTTCCTTACGAAACCGCGCAATGGCTGAGTTGAGAAAAGTGATTTCTTGCCAATCGACGAAACTGGACCATGCTTGTCCTTTGAGGCGTCCGAGTAGCCGCCCCACGGCCGTCTGTAACTCCGCATATTCGTCGGCCGAAAGTTCTTCTTTGATTAGCGGATCGCTTTCAAGCAGGTCGGTAAAGGCACTGATCTCTGCGGTCGTCCCGTTGTATTTCATGAATCTGCGCTTGGCGTCACCTGGCTCCTCAGTGGCGATATTCTTGAGCAAGATCTTCATGGCATTCTTATTGGATGCCTTCGTATCGAAAAAGACCTTGAACTTGGTCGTACTCGTGACATCCACCTCGACCGCTTGGCGCACCGCCTGAATTTCATCTTGGCAGTAGCTGGTGTTGTGGGTGTTGAGGTTGAGGCTTAGGTTTCTGCCCTTGACATCGAAGTTGTCATCGAGTCGGTCGGCGGCCGATTCGAACACCCGCGCATCGATGCCGCTCTTGGTGTAGTGCTTCGCAATCGCTTCAAGGATTTTCGACTTCCCTGTACCCTTCGGGCCGAAGAGGATGTTGATGTCGTCGAACACGTTAATGGTGAGTTTTTTGCCGTCCCCGAACGGGACTAAGGTCAAGGCCTCACAAGTCTTCCGATGCATTGCCGTGTTGATCGTAGTGGGGTCTTTCTTCAAGAGCAGACAGAAGTGCTTGAAACTGTCGATGGGCAAACGAAGATCGGGCAGATCAGAGGCGATTTCGATGTACTTCGACCAGTCATGGATGTCGGAACCGTAAATAGAGGACCGCCCATGTGAAATGTGAATGCCAGCCGAGATGGCGTTGCTAACCTCCTTGAGGATGCACCACTTGTTTTTAGCTCCTGCTTCCAGAACGGTGAGCATGTCGTCCGACACACTGGGGCGCTTCTGCTTGTAGTGCGCAACATAGAGCGGCTCCATGGCGTCGAACTTGGCCAGCACGTCGGGGATCGCGACCCTGAAAGAGTCTGGTGTGTGACCATGGGTGAGTTCGATGACCGCAGCCGAGAACTGAGCTGCCAGCTCAGGCGCAGTGATTACCAGTAGGTGCCCTTTGGTCTTTTCGTCGTAGACGTCGAGTTCCACGCCGGGCCATACTTGGGCGTCCGTGCCGAGACGCGTCCGGATATCTTCGAACTGCGCGAGGTCGAAGGCGTTGTGATTCGTGATCGCAACGACTCGTACCTCTGTCGCCAAGATTAACGAACAGAAGTCTTCTGGTGCAATTTCTCGCGTCGCTGCATCACCAGACTTGCACTTCCGCGTGTGCGTATGGATGTCGATTTTCAAAATCTTGCCTCCTTTATGGTTAAAAACCGATCGACCGCTACCGCTGCAAATGAGTCGCCCCGACTTAAGGAACCAAGCAACGACCCCCGCCGCCTGCCCAACGTCTAGTCTCACACCACCAACCCCTCCAAAGCCACCACATCCCTAAACACCACATCCTTCGAAAGCGCAAAGTGCTTGCGGCCGCAGGCGATCTTTAGGTTTTCGTCTTGGCGGCGGTCTTTTTCGATGGTGCTGGATTTGGTTTCGGCCACAAAGTACACGCGGGCGTCGCCTTCAAAAACTACAGCCCAGTCGGGGTTGTAGTTGCCTAGCGGGGTGGGGATTTTGAAGCGGTCGGGCAGCTTGAAGAAGAAGCGCACCCGTTCGTCGTTGCTGCAGTCCTGGGCGAACTTGCTTTCTATGCTGCTGTCGGTCAAAACGCATGAAAACGCGTCGCCCATCGCGTCTTTGTTGTCGTCCAGCGGCTGTGCCTGCAAGATGGTTTTGCTGACGGGTGACGTCAGGTTGTCTGCGGTGGGTGGGTACACGCTGCTCTGGTAGGTTTCAACTTCGTCCCACAGCGTCATTTCATAGCGCTGGCCGTTGATCTCGTGGTATTCGATGCCTTGCACCAGCAGGGCTTGCAAGCTGTTTTTGATGGCGGCGATGGCGGCATCCAAAAACGCTTGGGGGTTGATGAGCAACTCACCCAAGCGGCCCGAGCCGTCCAAAATGGCAAATAAGGTGGCTCGCGACAAATGCACCCGGTTCTGGATGTAGGCATACACGTCGGGCACCGCCAGGTTGTAGCCCATCACATTGGTGTTGGCCACGCCCGATTGCACGCCGTGCACCCCGTCTTGCGTCATCACAATCCTGGCTGTGGCCGAACGAATTTTGGGCGCCTGCGCCTTGGGGTATTGGTTTGTATCGGCTAGCGCAGTCGTGCATTTTTCAATCAACTCGGGCGTGTTCAGCCGCACGCTGTAGCGCGTTTGGTAATTGATCTTTTGCCAAATCGCCTCAAACAGCGCAGCCTCTTCGGTATCCAGCTTTTTGGTTTGTACCTTTACCTTGCCGCGGGCGTTCTTGATGCGGCCGGTAAAAGTCGCGCGGGTTTCGTCTTCAATTTCTTGCTGCAAAGACTTGGCAAACGCTTCGTAACTCTCATTGGGGATCACCGTCAGCACGTTTACCCGCTTGTCCAACACCCGCTCGCCCAACTGGTTGACGCACAGGCGCAGGCCACGGCCAATCTCCTGGCGCTTTCTGATCACACTCTTTGCTTCGTTGAGCGTGCAAATCTGAAACACGTTGGGGTTGTCCCAGCCTTCGCGCAGCGCCGTGTGGCTGAACAAAAACTGCAGCGGCTCTGCCGTGGACAGCAGCCTTTCCTTGTGCTGCATGATCAGGTGGTAGGTGCTGTCGTCTTTGGCCACCTGGCCCGATGTGTCCACCCACACGGTTTTGGCTTTGGTGCCTTTGCCCTTTTTCTCGCCCGAAAAATAGCCGTCATGCACCTGGCTAGCCGCGTGCGGAATCAAACCCCGGTACTGCGGCTTGTTGGCGTAGGTGTTGAAAGCCTCTTCAAACCACAGCCCAAACTTACCCGTGGTCGGCTGGCCCTCGGCATCAAAGGCGCGGTAATTGGCCACCTTGTCTATGAAGAACAAACTCAGCACCTTGATGCCCAGGGGCTGCAAATTCTTCAGCTTGGCAAAGTGCGCAGCCACAGTGCGCTCTATTTGGTAGCGCATCTCGTTGTCGGCCAGGCCGCCTTGCTTTTCGTGCAGCTTCAACACCCGCCCACCTGAAAACTCGATCTCACCGGCCTCGGCGCGGATCTCGTTCAGGATGTACCCGTCTTTATAGGCCTCGCGATGTTTGGACTTCTCAAACAAGTCGTCTTCTAGCTTCAGCTTCAGGTCTCTGCGCAGCACGCCCGCCGGGCCATTCACATCCATGCGCACCGTGGCCGTGATGCTTTTGGCCTTGGCATGGATGCTCAGCAACTCAATGAAGGCCTGATTGTGGTCGGCAGCGGCCAGCACGCCATCGACCTCAATTTGTTTGACCAGCCCCAGGTCATAAGCCTGCACCGGGTTGAGCGAATACAGCAGGTTGTAGGGCTTGCGGTGCGTGGCCGAATAGCGCAGCGTGCACAGCGGGTTCAAGTCCAGCATGGCGGCGCGGCGCAAATCGGTTTCAAAGTTCTGCGGCTCGTCAACGATCACAATGGGGTTAACCGCCTGGATGTACTCAATGGGCGCAAACGCCCGCTCGCCTTTTTGCTTGATGCGCACGTTGTCTTTGGCAAAGCTGTCGATGTTGATCACCAGCACGCTGAGCGCATCGCTCATGGCGAAATCGCGCAGGGCCGACAACTTGCTGCTGTCGTACAAAATGGGCACGCAAGGCACGTTGGCGTAGTCGGCGGCAAAGTGGCTGCGCGTGACGCCAAGGTTTTTGATGGTGCCTTCACGAATGGCCACGCTGGGCACCACCACCACAAACTTCTTGAAACCGTACTGCTTGTTCAGCTCGTACATCGTGCGGATGAAGGTGTAGGTCTTGCCCGTGCCGGTTTCCATCTCCAGTGAAAAGTGCGGCACCAGCCGGAGCCTGGCCACACCGTCATTCAGTACTTGCTGCTCTTTGCGCTCCGGTACCTCGTCACCCAGTAGCGCTTGGCTGACTTGGCTGGTGTCCGGCTCGCCATCGGCATTGCGCAGGTTGGCCAGTTGCACCTGCTGCACGTTGGTCAGCAATTGCTCATCAGACAAATGCAAGGCGTTGCCAATGGTGCCGTCGGCCGCGTAGCGCACGCTGGCGTTTTGGCCTGCCAGCGCAAACTCGCTGCGGGCCTGCGGCTGGCCGTGAAAAACCTTCACCACCGCATCGACCGCCTTTTTTTGGTAGTCCTGGTGGGTGAATTTCAGTTGCATCGTCATGCTTCGTCCTTGTTGTCTGGCAGGTCTGAACCAACCTGCCGCTCGCGGGCCAGTTGCACCACGCGGTGCAGTTGGGTTTGCAGCACTTGCAGCTCGGGCAAGGCTTGCAGGTACTGCGCCACGCGGATGTTGGCGCTTTCGAGGTCGCGCTCGCTGTAGCCGTCGAGCAAGCCCAAAAAGTCCAGCATGTAGGGGTCGCGAAACACCATGTCGGGGGTGACCTGCCCGCCCTCGCGCAGCTGGTTCAGTTCGCTGGTGATCACCGATTCGGGCTGTTTGGCTATGGCCGAGCGCAGGTACAGCTGGCTGGCGATGCGCTCGCGCAGGGTGCGCACGCTCCAGCGCTCGACCCGGCATATCTCGGTATAAAACTCGCGCTCCAGCGGCGCTTTGAGTGGAAGGATTTCAATGAAATGGCTCCAGCTCAATTCACGTGACAGCGTGACAACTATGTCGGCGGCAGGGAAAGCCTGAACAAACGACACCATGCGGGCCAAATTGCGTTCGCTGAAGCCCTTGCCGTAGGTGGGCACCAATTTTGCCGACAGTGTCGGCAAAATCTCTTGACCATAGGCGGCTCGGCCGCCAGTGAGCATGTCTGTGGCGACTTTTTGACCCACTTGCCAATAGAGCTGCGTGAGCGTGCTGTTGGCGGATGTCGCCACATGGGTACGCGCCGCTTCGATGAGCTGCCGCACTGCGACCAGCAAAGCTTGCGTTTCTTGCTGTAAGTCAGGTGCAGTAGGGGCGGCTGTTAACTGCGTCTTGGTGGTCTTGTTCTTGGCCATGGCCCCTCCTCAAATCACCGTCAGGCCAATGTCCAGCCCGGAAAGTTCCAGTTGCAAATTAGCCAGCAGTTCGTCGGCTTTGCTGCCCACAAAGCAAGAGTTCAGCATCACCACCTGCGCAGGTGCGGCTTTGACGATGTCGGCCTTCAGCGCCTCGGTGTAGGGGTCAAAGCACAGCCACATCTCTTTGCTGTTGGGCATGCGCACGCGGTGCACCGTGGCCCCGGCCAGTTGCTTGGGCTTGCTGATGGCGTGCACACCCAAAGCGCCCAAGCCGTGCTTGAGCAGCAGCTCGGCCAACATGGCGGTTTGAGCTTCTGCCTGGCCGTTCGCTCCAACGCCTTCATTCCCGCGAAGGCTGGAATCCATCTTCTCCGCCCTTTGAAACAGCGCCAGCTGGTCGCGCAGGGCCGCTGCATTGCCAGCGTTACCGCGCCAGACCTTGAAGTTGGACGGGCCCAAGGTGAAGTGGGCGCAAGCCAAGTCGGCGGTTTTGTCGGGGTGCTCGGCTTTGAGTTTGGCAATCACCTTGTCGATGCGGGCGCGGGTGATGTCGGCGATGGTGCGGTAACCGGCTTTGTAGGCCTCGCTGTCTTCGTCGAGGACTTCGGGCATTTGGACGGAGATGGATTGGCGATTGCCGTTGTCTTCTAGATTAAGTTCAGCCACTGCGGCTGTTGTCGTACCTGAACCTGCAAAGAAATCAAGAATTATCTCGTTTGAGCGAAGATTACTAATCCGACTTAAATGATTTACCAAACCAGTTGGTTTGGCGTAATCAAAAACATTTGCACCTAGTGTGCGTTTTATTTCGGTACCACCGCTAGTTGTATTGAATTCAGATGATGTAATAAGGCTTCTAAATGGATAATCCCTTTCGACAGGCTCGCCATTGTGGTCAAAATATTGATATTGTTTTGAATATACGGCCCAGCGATTATTTAAGCCACGCTTTACAACCAAAAATTTTTCATTAAAGCCCCAGTCTGCCTTGGTTTTACTCCACCTCCAATTCCAGTCAGTTGTTTTATCATTTGCCCCTCCCGGCCAAATACTGGAGCCATCAGGAGCTCGAATTGGATAGTTAAGCGCCTCGCTGTAATGTTCAGCCCTCATCATTCTGTCAAGTTTATTTAACCCGTACATCCCTCGAGTACCAACAAATTCATCCGAGAGTTTATAAATAGGGTTGTCAATCGATCTTCGACCAAAATCTGTGAGGATTTTATTCTTGGAATAAGTAAGAATATATTCATTTTCTTTAACGACTGCCTTTTCATCGTGTCCTCCGCCACTTTTGGATTGCCAATAAAACAAGGTCACAAAATTTTCGATCCCAAACACCTCATCACAAAGCAACTTCAAATTCGCCGCTTCGTTGTCATCAATACTGATAAATATCACCCCGTCATCACGCAATAAATTCCGCGCTAAATACAAACGCGGATACATCATCGACAACCAGGCGCTGTGGTACTGCCCGCTTTCTTTGCTGTTCTTTTTCCAGAGGTTTTGCTTGTTCAAAAACCCCGCTTCGTTTTTCTCGCCCGTGCGGCGCTGGTACTCGTCCAGCGTTTCTGAATAGTTGTCGGGGTACACAAAGCTGTCGCTGCCGGTGTTGTAGGGCGGGTCGATGTAGATCATCTTGACCTTGCCGTAGTAGCTTTTTTGCAGCACGCGCAGCACTTCTAGGTTTTCGCCCTCAATCAACATGTGTTGCGCCTGGGCCGGGTTGCCCGGGTCGGGCCGCAGGGTGTGGCTGCTGGTTTTTTGTATCTCGCGGCGGGCGGCGGTTTTGCCGGCCCATGACAGTTCGTAGTGTTCTAGCGGGTCGGCGATGCGATCAGGCTCCAGCAGGTCTTTGAGCTTGTCCAGGTTGAGCTGGTTGTCGCTGATGAGTTCAGGGGCGGTTTGCGCCAGCAGCGCCAGCAGTTCGGCTTTGCGTTGGGCCAAGGCGTCTGGGCTGTGGCCTAGGTCGGTTGGGGCGGCTGCCTGGGCCGCTGCGGGGGAAGAATCGGGGTGAGACACCAATTTGACCAATCTGCTGTTGGATAGTTTGCTTCGATAAAAATAGCGCTGAATCCGGAAATGTGTAACCAAGTACTTGTTTCAAGATGTATCTTATTCTGAAGGATAAATCACAGCCCGACCATCTTTTGGATGAACAAATTGCTAGGGGAAACGATGACCAAGCGCCATCGTGTGCAGGCGCGTCTTTTACGCTACTCCTGATTTGATAGCTGCTTGCATAAGCATTTGTTGGGGTAGAGGCCGATTTAGCCCCTGAAGCGGCCTAAAACGGCCTAAAAGCGTCTTGGTATGTGGCCGCTGTCTTGGCAATCACCGCACCCGGCAGGCGCGGGGCGGGTTGGGTTTTGCCGCCGGGTTTGCCGTTGATGAGGAAGAACTGGTGTCCGCCCCCAGCTAACACTCAATTAACGCTCAATCACTTGCTATTCATGCAAATGCGCATGCAAGAACTGGCGGAAATAGGCCATTGCCGGTGCCTCGGTTCGCCCGGCAAGCGTCACATAGGCAAAGCGTGCCGTGGCCTGTAAGCGGGGTTTGATGTGCAGCTCTACCATGCTGCCATCCTTGAGCCGGTCACGTGCCGCTGCAATCGCCCCCAGATAGATGGCGTCAGTCTGTGCCACGGTGGCAAGCTGGGCGTTGATGTCGTCGCAGCGCAGGGTCACCATTTCAGCCGGGTTAGCCTGCAGGCCATATTGGTCCACAAGCGCCCGCGCCACCTCATCCGACAGCGGCGTGCACGCCACTGGAAAGCGCAACACGTCTGACAGGCTGACCGACCTCTTGCGGCTCAAAGGATGTTTGTCACGGGTCACAAAGCCCGCCTGGAGTTCGACCAGCGACTCGATGTTGAGGTCAGCGCCCGGTATCACGCGGCGCATGTCCACCACCATGGCGTCGAGCTGGCGGCTGCGCAGCTGCTGGATCTGCAACTCTACCGGCCCTTGCGTGACGGCCACCCGCATCCCTGGCTGAGAGGCGGCTGCGCACATCAGGGGCACCATCAACAGGGCAGCGGGGCCAGAACCCAAGCCCACGCTGATAGCGCCACGGCCGCCATCTTTGAGCAGCTTGGCGCTGTGGCGCAACTCAGACGCGTCCCGAACAATATGCCGCGCCCGGGCCACCACGTCCAGGCCCAGCGGGGTGAGCTCATTGCGCTTGCCAATGCGGTCCAGCACCTTGCCGCCCAAGTCGTCCTCAAGGCTTTGAATGCTGCGGCTCAGAGCCGATTGGGTGATGAACAGTTTCTCGGCAGCACGACTGAACGAACCGGTGTCGGCCAGGGCCAGCAGGTGTTCCAGGTGCTTGATGTTCACAGCCGATTGCGTTCTTTATTTATGAGGAAAATGAATGATAACAAGGAAAATAAGTCATTGGACACATTGAATTGAGCCGCCTACGATTCGAGTCAGCCTCTCTTAACCGTCCCATTAACCATCCCATTAACCACCCTTTTTTTGGAGCCCGCCATGCACCCCACCCCCCGCGCATTGATTCGTCATTGCAGTGCACTGTTTGCAGGCCTTGCGTTGGCCGCAGCCGTTGCCGCGCAGACCTACCCGTCCAAACCCGTCAGCATGATCGTGGCTTTCCCTCCGGGCGGTGGCTCCGATGTGCTGGGCCGCGCTGTTGGCAAAGGCATGGCAGACGTGTTCGGCCAGCCCATCATTGTCGAAAACGTCGTGGGCGTCGGTGGCTCGCTGGGGGTGCTCAAGGCAGCCAATGCCCAGCCTGATGGCTACACCCTGTTGGCGGGCTCGCCTCTGGAGCTCATTTACACGCCGCTGGGTGTGGCTGCCGCCAAAAACAAACCCGAAGACATGCGCCTGGCTGCGCTGGTGGGCTACACACCGATTGCGATCGCTGTGCGCAAGGACTTGCCTGTGAACACGCTGGAGGAGTTTGTCGCGTTTGCCAAGAAGGCAGAAAAGCCGCTGAGCTATGGCTCGACGGGCGTGGGCTCCCTCTACCACCTGATGGCTGAAAAAGCCCTGCAAGCAGCCGGTGCACGCGGCTTGCACGCGCCCTACAACGGCATGGCGCCCTACCTCAAGGACTTGATGGGCGGTGTGCTTGACTTTGCGGTCGTCCCCCTGGTTGGCCCGGTGATAGGTGCCATCGAGAGTGGTCAGATCAAAGCGCTGGCCCTGGCCTCTAGCCAACCCTTGGCACGCCTGCCCAAGCTGCCCCTGGCAAGCGCCACCAAAGGCTTTGAAGACTATCAGTTCAGCATCTGGATTGGCGTTGCAGCCAGTGCCAAGACGCCAGATTCACAAATAGCTGCCGTGCACAAAGCCACCTATACCGCCCTGGGCAACCCAGAGATTCGCAAAATCATTGAGACCGCAGGCAGCACCGTGGCCGAACCCATGACCCTGGCACAGCTTGACGCCTTCTACAAAAAAGAAGCGGTCAAAGCTGCGGCGATTGCCAAGGCTATCAAGCTCGAACCGCTGTAAACCCATGTCAGCCACCTTGTCAGCCCTGCAATCTCGCGCAAGTGCCTTTACTGCGCTGCGTCGTGACATTCACCAGCACCCCGAGATCGGTTTTGAGGAGTTTCGCACCAGCGACCTGGTGGCAGAGCGCTTGCAGCACTGGGGCTATGAAGTCACACGCGGCCTGGGTGGCACGGGTGTGGTGGGTCAGCTCAAACGCGGCAGCGGCGCACGCAAGCTGGGCTTGCGGGCTGACATGGACGCGTTGCCGATTCAGGAAACCACCGGCCTGCCCCATGCCAGTTGCCACGCGGGTTTGATGCATGCCTGCGGCCATGACGGACACACCGCCATGCTGCTGGCTGCGGCCGAACATCTGGCAACGTCCACCACGTTTGATGGCACGCTGAACTTGATCTTTCAGCCCGCTGAAGAAAGCCTGGGTGGCGCGCGCAAGATGATGGAAGACGGCCTGTTTGACCGCTTTCCGTGCGACGCGATCTTTGCCATGCACAACCTGCCCGGCTTTCGGCCAGGCCAGTTGCTGCTGCGCGAAGGCGCAACCATGGCATCGAGCGAAAACATTCTGGTGCACATTGAAGGCAAAGGCGGCCACGGTGCCATGCCGCACCTGAGCGCTGACCCGGTCGTTGCGGGCGCGGCCATTGTCATGGCGCTGCAAACCATCGTTTCGCGCAACGTGCCACCCCTGCACATGGCCGTGATCACCGTCGGCTCTTTTCAGTCGGGTGTGGCCAACAACGTCATCCCCCAAAACGCCACGCTCAAGCTCAGCGTGCGGGCGCTGGATAGGGGTGTGCGAGAGCTGCTGCGCAAGCGCATCGTTGAGGTGGTTGAGTTGCAGGCGCAAAGTTATGGCGTGACCGCGCAAGTCGAGTTTTTGCCCGGTTACCCGGTGCTGGTCAACACCCCGGCAGAGACAGAAATAGCCCGCGAAGTGGCTACGGCACTGGTGGGCGCAGACAACGTGGTGCGCCAAACCGAGCCGCTTACCGCCAGTGAAGACTTTGCCTACATGCTCGACCAGGTGCCTGGCAGCTATCTGTTCATCGGCAATGGCGATGCCGACAACGGCGGGCACGGTGCCTGCATGGTGCACAACCCCAATTACGACTTTGAAGACCGCAACATCCCTGTGGGCGCTGCGTTCTGGGTGGCGTTGACAGAGCGCTTTTTGTCGTCTTGACACCCTGACTTGTTTGGAGATCTGAACCATGACATCAACCGCAACATCCATCGCAGTCATAGGCGGCGGCATCACCGGCGTCACCACGGCTTATGCCTTGGCCAAGCGCGGCTTGACCGTCACGCTGTTTGAGAAAAACCGCTACGTGGCCATGGAAACATCGTTTGCCAACGGCGGCCAGTTGTCCGCGTCCAATGCCGAGGTATGGAACCACTGGTCCACCATCCTCAAGGGCATGAAGTGGATGTTGACAAGCGACGCACCGCTCTTGGTCAACCCCAAGCCCAGCTGGCACAAGCTGAGCTGGTTTGTCGAGTTCATCAGCAACATCCCGCATTACGAACGCAACACCGTGGCGTCGGCTCGCCTTGCCATTGACGCGCGTGACCATTTGTTTGCCTGGGCGCAGGCAGAAGGCGTGGATTTCGACCTTAAAAAAGAGGGCATCCTGCACATCTACCGCGAGAAAAAGGGCTTTGACCACGCCGGTGAAGTAAGCAAGATGCTGGCCCAAGGCGGCTTGCCCCGCCGTGCCGTCACGCCAAGCGAAATGAAAGCGATTGAGCCCACGCTGGCCGGCACTTACTACGGCGGCTACTTCACCGAGAGCGACTCCACCGGCGACATTCACAAGTTCACGACGGGCATGGCGCGAGCCGCTGAGCGCCTGGGTGTGCAGTGCCTGTATGGGCAAGACGTTCTGTCGCTCCACAGCGATGGCGCCAAGGCTGAAGTGACCGTGGCTAACAGCGCGGCCGAAGGTGGCGGCCATGTCACGCACCAGTTTGATGGGCTGGTGGTTTGCGCCGGCGTCGAGAGCCGCAGCTTTGCCGCGCAGCTGGGCGACAGGGTCAACATCTACCCGGTCAAGGGTTATTCCATCACCGTCAACCTGCCCGACGCACAAAGTCAGTCGGCGGCACCCAGCGTGAGTCTGCTGGACGACGAGACCAAGCTGGTGACCAGCCGCTTGGGCGCAGATCGTTTCCGCGTTGCCGGTACCGCCGAATTCAACGGCTACAACAAAGACATTCGCGCCGACCGCATCCGGCCCCTCATTGCTTGGGTGAACCAGTGCTTCCCCGGCGTCAACACCCGCCAGGTTGTGCCCTGGGCCGGCCTGCGCCCGATGATGCCCAACATGATGCCGCGCGTAGGCCGGGGCAAATTAGCCAACGTGTTCTACAACACCGGGCATGGCCATTTGGGCTGGACGCTGTCTGCGGTGACGGCGGACATGGTGGGGGGCGTGGTGCATAGCGCCTTCAAGCCCAGCGTGCTGGTGGCCACTGGCAAGCCCCAACCGGTTTTTCAGGCTTGAGGCTGTGCGCTGTTGTCCTGTGTTGTGGTCACGCGTTCGCCGCGGTTTTTTGAACGCTGTGGGCAACATGCCCGCTGCCCAGAAACAAACGCTCAATGTTCGGGTCGGCCAGCAGGTCGGAGGCTTTTTTGCGGAAGAATTGGAATCTGAGCCCGATTAACGGATTTACCTTGGCCGCATGCCGCAATAGGTCCGGTTGAGCAAATGGTTAGGCATCACTCCACTTGCCTTTACGCCAGTCATCAAATGGAAGGGCGCGTTCCTGAATGAGTTCTTCGTAGCGAAGCCCTGCGCGCAGTGTTGCCAATAGTGCTCCTGATCCGTCATTTAAGATGAAGTGTTCGTATCCCCACTCGCTGTCGTTGTAGTGGGCTTCGATCTCGTTCATGTAGTCGCGGACGGTTTCGAGGGCGTCTTCGATCATTTGCCGAGACACGCCGGGAAGCGGCTTCGGCAACTGCTTCATCGCGGTCGGGAGGTCCAAGTGGGCGAGTGTCTTGTGCCGCCGCACACGGAACACTTGGCATTGGCTAAGAATCTTGTCGAGCAGCAGGCGGCATCTGGCCGTCAGAGCGGGGGCACCGTGATTGTGAAGCTGACATTGAAGCTGTTCGAGCGAAAGGTTGTCGTGTTTTCCGCTACTTGCAGGATCGGTCAATTTGCTCAGGCAGACCTGTACTTCGTCAAGTAATACATCCTGAATGATGTAGAAAAAGGTGCCGGCGGCTTCATTCAGGAGTTCGATCCTCTTCGGGGTCTCTGCGAACAGTTCTCTGTACGTCAGCCATCGCCCATGCATCCACGTGATTTCAGATTGGAGTTCATCGTAAATCGCGATGAACTGAACCGGTATTTTGGAGAGATTGGCGGGGGAGGACATGGTGTTTGTGATACGTAACGTTGGACTTCAGGAGCGGCCTACGGCCGTTGCGTGCAATGACAGGTTAGCTCTTACCCCACAAATTTAGCCTCGGCCTCAGCTAGTACTTTTTCGTAGAACCTATACGCGGTTTTTGCGATTGCAATGACGTTGGTTGGATCAACGCGGCTTCCAAGATGCGAGGTGGGAACCTCGTACTTTCTGCCTCTATTGGTTACGGGAAGGAGGCGAATTCGTGGTGGCAGAAGATCTATGCGAATTGCTTGCGGCGACCGAAGCTCCACTATTTGACCGTTCCGAATTTCCATTCTTTCAATGAACAGACTGTTTCCGGAAGCCGGATTGATGTCAATGCCTCCGGGTTGCCTTTCACTGATTGCGTTGACGGTGTGCTCCTCAGCCCCTCGTGATTGGATCAAATATAGAAGAAGCTCATCACTCTTTCGTTGTTGCTCGACCTTGCCTTGCCAGCCGCTCCACTTTGGACTTTTGCCGAAATGCGCTTGCGCTTTGTTCCAAGAGCGTTCGGTTCTGCGCAAGAACTCTTTCCACTGCTCTTCGAACTGCCCAAGGGATTCAGAACTCTCCATTGCCGAAATGGCTTCTTTGGCTTTCTCGAGCTCGATGAATGGTTGATCGGAATGCTGCATCAGTGAAAGTCAACGAGGCTGTAAAAAAACCCAATTTCCAACCGTTCCATGCATTGGGTTAGAAGAACTGTATAAATTGGAATTTGACCCCGATTAACTCTACGCGCATGCCTACGTATTTGTATTCAGATCGCGCCAAAACTCAAGAGCGGAAGCGGTTCTATAGTCAACATGCCGACGAAGTGACTTCTCAAGTGCAAATCGATAGGGTGTGTCGAGTGACAGTGCCAACTCTCTGGGCTTACCTGAGAGGACGTCATCTCTTGAAAACTGAAGTGGCGCACCGATGACAACCTGAAGGAAGAGCAAGCCGCAGTGGTACATGTCCATTCGGCGATCCATCAAGCCGAATTCTGCTGGCTCGATCGCCTCAGGTGCCCGCATCCAATCCGCAAGTACCGTGTTCTGGGCATCCATGTCTGCTGCGAGCTTTGCGATTCCAAGATCTCCGAGCATGAAGGTGAATAGCATTTCATCTGGTTTCATCTCGTCCTTCGCAATCTGAACGAAAACATTCCCTCCGTGTATGTCCTGATGGACAAAGTCATTGCAGTGTACGAAGTGCACTGCCTGTAGAAGATGCCGTGCCATCGTTCTCAACCACGTCTGCCCATTGAACTTCTCGCCTTGAGCGAACTGGTTGATTGACTGCCAGCACTTCTCAAACACGATGTAGAACGTATGGCGGTACTCAAATGCGTCGTAGACGTAGGTGATGTTTGGATGCCTGAGATGACGCAGTTTCTGATACTCCAGAACCGCGCTGTCGCGAATCTGTTCGTATGAACCCTTCGGCTTCAGTATCTTTACCGCAAGCTCGTTCTCCCAGGTGTCGGTGCACTCAAAGACATATCCGAAGTTACCCTCGCCAATTAGGCTACCGATCTTGTAGGTGTTCCTCGTCGCCTCACTGGTGATCAGCTCGTCGGGGGCCGGAGGCGTAAAAACTGGTGCGAGTGCAATTGGCGTGTCAGGCGCATCGGAATTGGGTGAAACTGCCGCGACGGGGACAAGGGTGTTTTTGGACATGGTGCACAAAGGTTAGTTTGGGCTAATAGCTAGGCCCCGATAGGCGGAAGTTGGAGAAGCGTCTTAACAGCAAGGCTGCCGCCAGCTTTTGCCGCACCTTTGGCAAATGACGATACGAGCAACTTAAACTCAGCGATGATCTCGTCTTTTTTGTTCTTCTTTACTAGAGCTTTGTATTTCGATTCGAAGGCGTCGATTTCCTCATCTGCAAGCAGAGTTCGCAGCAACTGAAAGAAGAGATCAGGTTCGATTTTTATGATTTCTGTGTTGAATGAGTTATCAAATACACCGCCGTACTCCTTTATCTGTCCTTGTATCCAATTCTTCGCCAGAATATCTTCAACTACAAACACAATCTTTGTAACTAACTTGTCGGTCTTGTCGAACTCAAGTCCCGCCTTCGAAAGATGAAGCGCAAATCTTCTTTTGGCCTCGTCTTCTGGCCTGCCACCATATTTAAGGCCGGCTTCATACCTAAGCCGCCTAATCTTGGAAAGCGGCGTCCGTAGGCGCTCGCTCGTAACTTGATTTGGATAGCTTCCAAGAGGGCGACCATGTTCAACGGTGTAAATGTCAAGTAGATGCATCACGAGTGAGTCAACGTCAGACTTTGACATCGCGCCCATCCCGTTCTTCAGGTAATGCTTGAGGAATTCGGTGGCGAACGAGGCATCAGGGTTCATGTTGCTAGAGGACATACGAATTTTCTTTCTCGGGGCCTAACGGAAAGAATCGGGGTCAGACTCCAATTTGACCAATCTCATGCTTGATAATTTGCTCCGATAAAAATAGCAAAAACTCGGCAATATGTAACGCTTAACTTGTTTCAAGATGTGTGTGATTCTGACCCATAAATCACAGCCAGACCATCTTTTCGATGAGCAAATTGCTAGGGGAAACCATGACTAAGCGCCGCAGTACGCAGGCGCGTCATTTACGCTACTCCTGATTTAGTAGCTGCTTACCCAGGTATTTATTGGGCGTCTTAGAGACTGAGCCTAATTAAGGCGCTGTTTTTTCAGCGGCGGGGGCCACATGCCCACCGCCCAGAAACAAGCGCTCAATGTTCGGGTCGGCCAGCAGCTCAGATGCTTTTTTGTGCAGCACCAACTGGCCTGACTCGAGGGCGATCGCGTCGTCGGCCATCTTCAAGGCACTTTTGACGTTTTGCGCAACCATCAGCACGGTGGTGCCCTGCTCGGCCAGCTTGCGCAGGAGTTTGAAGACGTCTTGCACCACCAGGGGCGACAGGCCAATCGCGGGCTCGTCAATCAGCACGATCAATTGGAATCTGACCCCGATTAACCGCCGATTAACCGGACCCCGATTAACCGTTCAAGAGTCTGACGGAGTGGCTAAACGTGCCCGTGGGCGTGGTGGCAGAAATTCAAGGCCATATGCAAAGAGCGGCCGCTGAAAAACTTTACACTGTGCAATCCTTGGAACTGCACCGCGTTCACCATGAAAAGATTGAAGCGTGGGGATTCTGGAACAGGCTAGTTTCGAGTTTGACGTTAAGGCGGCGGCGGGCAAATTACGCATGATTCAAAAGTGACAGGCTCGTAGCAGTGCAAAACCACCCTGCAAGGTATGACGCCATCCTCCTGGTTAAAGTTAGTGACAAAACATAGGTTGTGAAAATATTAAATTGTTAATTTTTTAAAGGAATTTAGTGATGACAAAACTAGAAGATTTACTAGAGCAACAAATAAAAATTGCTGCAGCGATTGAGGCAGAAGTTAAGAAAAATCAAGATGCTGCAGATAAAGGTGACTCAGAAGCGCAATTTCAACTTGCTGTTATAAATTATAAAGGTCAAGGTGTTAAACAAAACTTTGGCGAAGCAATGAAGTGTTTCAAGCTAGCCGCAGCAAAGGGACATACTGCCGCCGAATTCTTTTTAGGAGATATGTTTGCAAAAGGTCAGGGTGCCGCACAAAACTATGCGGAAGCATTGCACTACTTTCAATTAGCCGCTGCAAAAGACCACAGCCAAGCTCAATACATGCTGGGTATGATGTTTGATGGCGGCAAAGGAGTGAAGGAAGACTTCAAAGTGGCAATGAATTGGTACAAATTAGCAGCAAAAAAGAACAATGTAGATGCTATGTGCGGGCTCGGCAGTATGTATGAGAACCACCATGGAGTTGAGCAAGATGATATGGAAGCGGTCCTTTGGTATAAGTTAGCCGCTCAACACGAACATATAGAGGCTTATTACAGGTTGGGGATCATTTATAGCAAAGGAAAGAGCATCAAAAAAGACCTCTCTGAAGCAATGCGTTGGTTTAGTTTGGGATCCGAAAAAGGACATTCCGGCGCTCAAGTGAGTATTGGATTAATGTATCAAGCAGGCGATGGGGTTGAACAAAATCATAAGAAAGCAATGAGCTATTACAAAATGGCAGCTTCTCTTGGTAATTCTGAGGGACAGTATAAAGTTGGTTTTATGTACCAAAATGGAATAGGTTTGAATGTGGACTACGCCCAAGCCTTGTACTGGTATTCGTTAGCGGCAGAGCATGATAATGCACATGCACAGTCTGCACTTGGATTTATGCATGAGCATGGGCAAGGCGTTAATGAAGATGAAACAAAAGCCCTTATGTACTTCAAAAAAGCGGCAAAAAATGGCGATGAAACCGCAATTAGAAACTGTAGCTTGATTGAAGCAAGGCTTGAAAAGAAATAGCAATAAATTACAAACAAAATATCTGGTATTTAAACGCTATTGCTAACAAGGATCTCAAAGATGTCCGAATTTTTGTGTCAACGGAGTTAAGGGTCATTGCTGGGAGAACGCAGTGGCTGAATCGTTCTTCAGCAACTTGAAGAGCGAGCAGATCAAAAAGAGGATCTACAACACGCGAGAAGAAGCCAGGTCAGAAGTCTTCGATCACATCGAGGGTTTCTACAATCGGACTCGGCGCCCATGAGTTCGAGCGGCAGCGTCAGACTGCGCTGTGAAAAATGCCTGGCGAATTGGGGGAATGCCACAACAAATAGTTCAGGCTCGAATACGGCCAGCGCAGGCTTGACTGTGATGTTGACAAGCGTTGCTCAAATATTCCGAATCACATGGACGATGCAGGCGCGCGCAGTGCCGATTTCGGCCTGAACACTTGGCAAACCTCGGGGCGAGTTTCAATGTACGGCCCGCCAATCAAGTCAACGCAATAAGGTACGGCAGCAAAAATGCCGGGCACGATTTGCTCACCCGCTTCGCTTTTCAAACCTTCGAGCGTTTCAGCAATCGCTTTGGGCTGACCGGGCAGATTGATGATGAGGCATTGACCACGAATCACCGCGCATTGCCGCGAAAGAATGGCCGTGGGCACGAATGTCAGGCTGATTTGCCGCATTTGCTCGCCAAAGCCGGGCATTTGTTTGTGTGCCACTGCCAGCGTGGCCTCTGGCGTCACGTCGCGCAGTGCGGGGCCGGTGCCGCCCGTGGTCAACACAAGCGCGCAGCCTGCATCAACCAGTTCAATCAGGGCGGCGCTGATGCCCGCTTGCTCATCCGGTATCAGGCGTTCTTCAAACGTGATGGGGTTGAGCAGCGCCTTGCCCAGCCAGTCTTTCAGGGCGGGCAGGCCTTTGTCAACATACACGCCAGTCGAGGCCCTGTCGCTGACCGAGACGATGCCGATTTTGACTGCATCGTGGGCCATTACGCTTGTGCTCCAGACGCCTGCATTTGCGATTTGACCAACTGAAAAATCTCGCGGTAGGACTTGCCATGGCGCGGTGCTTCGCCGGGCTTTTCGGGTTTGTAGTCTTTGCGGGCCTGGCGAATCAGCGCACGCAGCTGCTGGGCGTCGGTTGCCGGGTAGTCGGTCAGCCAGGCTTGCAGGGCCTCGTCTTCGGCCACCAGCTTGTCGCGCCATTGCTCGGCCAGGTGCAGTTGCAGCGTGAGCTGCGCCGAGCCATTGAGCTGCTCGTTGATGGCTTCGCGGATCGGGTCAGCATCGAGCGGGCGCATCAGCTTGCCGATGAACTGCATCTGACGGCGTCGGCCCTCAAAGTTGGTGATTTTTTTCGCGTCTTTGATGGCGTCGAGCAGTTTGTCGGGCAAGTCCAGCCGGGCCATCAGGTCGGCGCGCAGCGTCAGCAAAGCCTCGCCGAGTGCCTGCTTTTCGTCGGCTTCGGCCTTGAGCATGGTCTTGCTGGGCGGGCCGACTTCTTCAAGGGCGATTTCTTCAGGTTTGACGAAACGGCCGTTCGACCAGTAGCCCTTGATGGCTTTGGGTTTGACGGCATTCATCGCTTGGTAATTTTGGTATTCATGGCAACCCGTATCATAGCTACCCATATGACATCAAAAGCCTCTCCCATCCGCCCCGTGACCTCTTCTCAACCCCTGCCAGGCTTTAGCTACAGCCGCGATTTTTTTGAAGACCTGGTCGATACCGCTTTGGCACACGCCAAAAAACTCGGCGCGACCGATGCCGCTGCCGAAGCATCCGAAGGCTGCGGCTTGTCCGTCAGCGTGCGCAAGGGTGATTTGGAAAACGTCGAACGCAACCGCGACAAGTCGCTCGGCATCACGGTTTACGTCGGGCAAAAGCGCGGCAACGCCGCCACCAGCGACTTTTCAAAAGCGGCCATCCAGCAGACCGTCAAAGCCGCTTTCGACATTGCCCGCTTTACCGCTGAAGACACATCCAGTGGCCTGCCAGCAGAACGTGACATTGCCCGCGTTCACCGCGATCTGGACCTGTTTCACCCTTGGGACATCACCAGCGAAGACGCGGCCACGCTGGCCCTGCAATGCGAGGCCGCTGCCCTGGGCGTGAGCAAACGCATCACCAACAGCGAAGGGGCAGGCGTCTCGGCGCAGCAGTCACACTTTTTCAGCGCGCATACCAAGGGATTTCGCGGTGGCTATGCCAGCTCACGCCACAGCATGTCGGCATCGCCGATTGCGTCGTCACCAGGCAAAAACGGCGACATGCAGCGCGACGCCTGGTATACCTCGATGCGCGACGCGCGCGATATGGCCAGCCCCGAAGCGGTGGGCCGCTACGCTGCTGAACGCGCCTTGTCGCGCCTGAAAAGCCGCAAGATCAAAACCTGCGAATGCCCGGTGCTGTTTGAATCGCCACTGGCCGCGGGCCTGCTGGGCAGCTTCACGCAGGCGATCAGCGGCGGCGCGTTGTACCGCAAAAGCACGTTTTTGCTCAACAGCATGGGCAAAGCCGCCTTCCCCGCCTTCATCGACATTCTTGAGGACCCGTTTTTAAAGAAAGGCAAAGGCAGTGCCCCCTTTGACGAAGAAGGCGTGAAGACCCGCGCCCGCACGGTGGTCGAAGCCGGCAAGGTGCGCGGCTATTTTTTAAGCACCTATTCCGCCCGCAAGCTGGGCATGCGCACCACCGGCAACGCTGGGGGCTCGCACAACCTGGTCCTCAGCAGCCGCCAGACCCAAGCTGGCGATGACCTGGATGCGATGCTGAAAAAGCTCGGCACCGGCCTGTTTGTGACCGAGCTGATGGGCCAGGGCGTGAACTACGTGACCGGCGACTATTCGCGCGGCGCGTCTGGCTTTTGGGTCGAGAAGGGGCAAATCGCCTTTCCCGTCGAAGAAATCACGATTGCTGGCAACCTCAAAGACATGCTGATGGGCATCACCGCCGTGGGCGCAGACACCTACAACTACGGCGCCAAAACCGTGGGGTCTATTTTGGTGAACCGGATGAAGGTGGCGGGCAGCTGAGAGGGATCTGAAAATGTGCTTTTCGGGCTATTTTCAGGCATGTTTTAGGCCTCTAGGCCAATAGATTCAAGGGTTAGCCGCTCCTGAATAAGTAGCAAAAATATCTTACCGGACTTGAGTAGCTTGCCCCGGACCACGATCGGGGGCCATGCCCGCTCAACGACATCAACGACATCAAGATAACGCTCCCCAGTCTCAACTTTCGAAATAGGGGGTTGGGCCATGTTAAGAATATTTGACAATTTCCAGTGTTAATAGTGAAGATGAACCCTTGATTGACTGGTTGCCGTCGCGTGAGCAAAAGACTGGCACGGCATTTGACTTGCAGCGCCCAAATCAGTAATATCCAAGATATCTCACTATTTTGGATAAATTAATATGCCAACCTTAGAAGCGACGCTCTCCAGTTGGGGCAAGTCCACCGCTTTGCGCATTCCCATGCCGCTGGTCAAAAAAGCGGGGCTCAAAATTGGTCAAACGGTACGCTTTGAAGACGGCGCGGATGGCAGCATCATCTTGCGGCCCGTATTGGCCCGCCCCAACCTGGCAGACCTGCTGGCACAAGTCACACCTGAAAATTTACCTGACGAAGCGGATGTGTCTTGGGGCAAACCAAAGGGTACTGAAGCATGGTGAGCGGTGCCCAACCCGGGCAGAAATCAGCACCCATACAAGCGCCCAAGCAAGGCGAAATTATCTGGATAGATTTCGATCCACAAAGCGGCCACGAGCAAGCCGGCCGCCGCCCCGCACTCGTGGTCTCTCAAACCGCATACAACCAACGTATTGGTCGCGCCTTTGTCTGCCCCATCACTTCCAAAGTCAAAGGCTATCCGTTTGAAGTGCCCATTGAAACGGCATCGGTTTCTGGCGTGGTCTTAAGTGATCACTTCAAGAATCTGGATTGGCAGGCGCGTGGTACGACCTGCACCGGGGAATTCGTACACGCTACAGACTTGCAAAAGGTTTGGCGACTGGTAGAAAGCGTGGTCGGATTGACTTAAAAATAGCTTTTTTGGCCATTTTTAAGCATCACTTAGGCTTCTAGGCCAATAAATTTAAGGACTAGCAGCTACCAAATAAATAGCAGCTATTACATATCAGGGCGCACGAGTCGCCACCGTTTCATCTTTCCACCCACCGCCCAGCACCTTGTACAGCGTGACCTGACTTTGCAGTTGCGCCAGCCGGGTTTGCACCACGGCTTGACGCGCTGCAAACAGTGCGCGTTGCGCATCGAGTTGATCCAACTGGCTCGCTACGCCGTTTTGGTAGCGCAAATCAGCCAGCCGGTAGCGCACCGCTTCGGCATCCGCTTGGGCCTGGCTGGCGCGCAGTTGCTCGGCGTAGGTTGCTCGGCCCGCCAAAGCGTCTGACACCTCTTTGAACGCGGTCTGAATGGCTTTTTCGTAGCTTGCGACTGCGATGCCCTCAGCGGCCTTGCTGGAGGCCAAACCCGCTGCGTTGCGGCCTGCGTCAAAAATCGGCAGCAACAACTGGGGCGCCAGCGTCCAGCCCCAAGACCCCGCTTGAAACAAGCCAGCCAGGCGCGCGCTGGCCGTGCCTGCCGTCGCGGTGAGCGAAATACGCGGGAAGAACGCCGCCCGTGCCGCGCCAATATTGGCGTTAGCGGCGATCAGTTGCTGCTCAGCCTGGCGAATGTCGGGTCTGCGCACCAGCAGGTCTGACGGCAATCCGGCAGGGATGTCTTGCAGGGTGGTGTTGGCAAACGTTGACGATTGGCCGGCCGGGTTGACGCTCAGGTCGGCCGCCAGACTTTGCCCGACCAGCAGCGTCAGTGCGTTTTCACTCAGCGCGCGCTGGCGTGTCTGCTGGGCCAGCGCGGTGTTGGCCGCTTCCAGCAAGGATTCGGCCGACCGCAAGTCGAGCTCAGACGCCACACCGTTGTCAAAACGCAGCTTGGCCAGCCGGTACGACGCCTGCCGTGTCACCAGCGTCTGCTGCGTGATGGCCAGGAGCTCATCATCGGCCAACAGACCCAGATAGATGTTGGCCACACTGGCAATCAAACTGATTTGCGCCGTTTTACGCCCTTCTTCTGTGGCCAGGTATTGCGCCAAAGCCGCATCCTTCAAGCTCGCCACACGGCCAAAAAAATCCAGCTCGTAGGCGGTCACGGCCAGCCCGGCGCTGTAGACGCTTGAGATGCCACCAGCGCCGTTGGCAGGCGCGGCATTGGGCTGGCGCGAGCCTGTCAATGCGCCATTGATGGCCGGAAACTGGTCGGCTCGGCGAATTTGAAACTGCGCCCGGGCCTGCTCGATATTGAGCACCGCAACACGCAAGTCGCGGTTGTTTTGCAGGGCGGCAGCAATCAGCTGCTTGAGCTTGGCATCGGTGAAAAAATTCTGCCATTCCATGTCAGACGCGGCGGTGGGCCTGGCTGTAGCAGATCCAAAACCAGCCAGCGCAGGGAACTGCGCTGCCACAGGCGCAGCGGGCCGCCGGTAGTCAGGTGCCATCGACCCACAGCCGCCCAGCAACAAGGCGCAAGCCACCATGAAACCTGGTGAAAAAGCCTTACTTGACATCATTGCCCCCTGCGCCGTTGCTGTTGTCGCTGCCGTAGTCGTGCCCCGGCACACTGCGCTTCAAACCGTCGTAGTCTTGCGGCTGGCTGCGAAAGTGCCAGTCGTTGACCAGCTTGAAAAACAGGGGCACCAAAAACACCGCCAGGAAAGTCGCCGCCAGCATGCCGCCCAGAACGCCCGTGCCGATCGACTGGCGCGCCGCCGCACCGGCCCCGCTTGAAAATGCCAGTGGCACCACACCCAAAATAAAGGCCAGCGAAGTCATCAAAATCGGCCGGAAACGCAGGCGTGCGGCCTCCAGCGCAGCGGCCACCGGGGTCATGCCTTCATGCACTTTGACCATGGCAAACTCAACAATCAAAATCGCATTTTTAGCCGACAAACCCAGCAGCGTGACCAGACCAATCTGGAAGTAAACGTCATTGGTGAAGTGACGCAGGTACACCGCGAGCAGCGCACCAAAAATACCAAACGGCAGTGCCAGCAGCACCGACAGCGGCAGCGTCCACTTTTCATACTGGGCCGCCAAAATCAGAAAGATCATCACAAAGCCTGCCGCTAGCGCCAGGCCTGCCGCGCCGCTGCTGCGCTTTTGCTGAAAGGCTGAACCACCCCAGTCGTAGCTCATGTCTGACGGCAGCACATTGGCGGCGGCGCGCTCCATCGCGGTAATCGCCTGGCCAGAGCTGTAGCCAGGTTTCGGGTCGCCCAATATCTGGATCGACGGCAAGGCATTGAAGTGCTGCACGGAGTCAGGCCCGCTGGCGAATTTGATCTCTGACAGCGAACGGATTTGCACCATTTGCCCTTTGTTGCTGCGGACATACAGCGCGCCAATGTCGTCCGGCTTGGCCCGGAACTCGCCTTCAGCCTGCATCAGCACCTGGTAGATGCGCCCGTTTTTGTTGAAGTCGTTGACATAGTAGCTGCCCAGCGTAGCGGCCAGGGTGTTGTAAACGTCAGCGACGTTGACACCGAGGTTGCGTGCTTTTTCAGTGTCAACATTCACCAGAATTTGCGGCGAATTGGCTTGCCACAAGGATTTCACGCCCTGCAACTCAGGCTGCCTGTTGGCCTCGGCCAGCAGCGTGGGTAAAAACTGCGCCAACCGGCGCACGCCACCGTCGCCCTTGTTCTGCAAATAAAACTCAAAGCCGCCGGTTTGGCCCAAACCCTGAATGGCGGGCGGCGCAAAGGCCAGCGGCAGGCCCTCTTTGATATTGCCTGTTTTCATATAGGTTTCACCCACCAGCTCTTTGGCTGTCTGGCTGCGCTCGCCCCAGGGTTTGAGCGGGAAGAACATCGTGGCAGCAGATGACTTCAAGCCCCCGCCGCCCAAAAAGTTCAAGCCCACCAGACTGAAAACGGCCTCAATATTCTTGTTTGGCGACATCGCCGCTTCTACTTTTTTGACCACCGCGTTGGTGCGTTCCAGCGACGAGCCTTCGGGCAAAATCACCGCCCCAAGGTAGTAGCCCTGGTCTTCGTCAGGCACCAAACCGCCGGGCACCTGGCTGTAGAGCAAGCCCGTCAGCGCACCCATGCCGACAAACAGCACCAGCCCCAGCACGCCGCGCTTTAAAAAGAACGCGACGCCGCGTGTGTAGCGGCGGGTAAAGCGGTCAAAGCTGTGGTTGAACCAGCTGAAAAATTTGTTCTTGCGCTCGGCTCCTGGTTTGAGCAGCACCGCGCACAGCGCAGGCGTCAGCGTCAGCGCCACCACGCCCGACAACACCACCGCAATCGTGATGGTGACGGAAAACTGCCGGTACAGCTCGCCCGCCAGGCCGCCCAAAAACGCCACCGGAATAAATGCCGCACACAGCACCAGCACAATCGCAATCACCGGGCCGGTGACTTCCTGCATGGCTTTGACGGCTGCATCGTGCGGGCTCAAGCCCTCCTCGTGCATCAGCCGCTCGACGTTTTCCAGCACCACAATGGCATCGTCCACCACAATGCCGATGGCCAGCACCATGCCAAACAAGGTCAGTGTGTTGATGCTGTAACCCAGCACATGCAAGCCCGCCAGCGTGCCAATCAATGACACCGGCACGGCCAGCACCGGAATGATGGTGGCGCGCCAGCTTTGTAAAAACAAATACACCACCAAAAACACCAGCACCATCGCCTCGCCCAGTGTTTTGAGCACCTCGTTGATCGACTCCGACACAAACGGTGTGGTGTCATACGGGGTGGCGTAAGTCAGGCCATCGGGGAACTTGGTTTTGAGCTCCCGCAAGGTTTTTTCAACCGCAGCGCGGGTGTCCAGCGCATTGGCACCGGTTTGCAAAAACACGCCGATCGGCACCGACGCATGGCCATTGATGCGGCCATAAAAGTTGTAGTCCTTGCTGCCCAGCTCGACACGGGCCACGTCTTTGAGGCGGGTCAATGCCCCGTTGGCACCACTTTTGACCACAATGTTGGCAAACTGTTCGGGCTCCAGCAGCCGGCCTTTGGCAGTGACCGTCAGCGTCAGCTCCTCGGTGTTGCCGGGGGGAGCGCCGATTTTTCCTGCGGCGTATTGCGCGTTTTGTTCTGTCACGGCGGCGCTGATGTCGGCCACCGTGATGCCCAGTTGGGCCATGCGGTCTGGCCGCAGCCAGATGCGCATCGAATAGTCTTTGGCGCCAAAAATCTGCACGTTGGTCGTCCCCGGCACGCGCTTGACGGCGTCCAGCATGTTCTGCGCAACATAGTTGGAAATAAACAGGTCGCTGTAGCGGTCGTCCGGCGAATACACCGCCACCACCACCATGAAGTTGGCCGAGCTTTTGGCCACCGTCACGCCCTGGCGCTGCACCTCTTGCGGCAGCTTGGTCACCACCTGGTTCACGCGGTTGTTGACGTTTTGCGCTGCAATGTCCAGGTTGGTACCCACCTCAAAGGTGATGTTGATGGACACCACGCCATCGCCCGACGAGGTGGAGTCCATGTAGAGCATTTTTTCAACGCCGTTGATGGACTGCTCAATCGGCGCGGCGACGGTGGCCTCCAGCACCTCAGCTGACGCGCCAGGATAAATGGCCCGCACATTGACAACGGGCGGCGATATTTCAGGGTAGCGTGAAATCGGCAGAATCCGCATCGCAGCCAGGCCCGCCAGCACCAGGAACAGCGACAGCACGGTCGCAAAAATCGGCCGCTCAATAAAGAATTTGGAAAACATCTAGCCGCTCCTTATTTGGAAGCAGCTGTTGCAGCAGGAACAGGGGCCGACGCAGCTGTGCCTGGTGCGCCGGCGTTTGCACCACCTGGGGCGCCGCCAGCCACATAAGGCACCACCTTGACCGTCATGCCCGGCTGGTTGGCCTTGATAAAGCCCTCCACCAGCACACGATCACCGTCTTTCAAACCCTTGGTGATCACCCAGTTGCCGCCCGTCCAGCCGTCCAGTTCAACCGGTTGGGGGGCCAGTTTGTTGTCTGGCGTGACTTTGAAAACAATCTTGCCAAACGGGCTGTCAATCACCGCGCGCTGCGGCACGCTCATGGTATTGGGCCGGGTTGCACCGCCCAAAAGTACCCGCACAAACTGGCCGGGCCGCAGGCTGCCGTCGCCGTTGGGTATTTCAGCCCGCACATCGATGCTGCCGGTTTGCGGGTTAACCCGCTGGCCTGAAAAGTTCAGCTTGCCGGCCTTTGGGTGCAGGCTGCCGTCAGCCAGTTTGACCTGCACGTTAAAACCAATGTTGCCGTTGTTGGCGCGCTGCGATGGAACATTCAGCTTGCCTTCCTTGACGCGCTTGCTCAGGGAGATGAAGTCGCTCTCGCTGACGCTGAAGTTCACGTACATCGGATCAGTCTGCACGATGGTCGTCAGCAGGCTGTCGGCGGCGGTGACCAGACTGCCGTCAGATTTGTTGGCCGTTGTGGTGATGCCGTCAATTGGGGCCACAACCTTGGTGTAGCCCAGGTTGAGTTGCGCCTCACTGGCCTGTGCCTGGGTCTGCTTCAAGGTGGCCTCGGCCACATCGAGGGCTGACTTGGCGTCGTCAAACTCTTTTTGGCTGATCGCCTTTTCAGCAATCAAGGGCACCAGCCGCGCTTGGTCACGCCGTGCCTGTTCAACTTTAGCCTTCGCCAGCGCCACCGATGCCTCCAGCGATGCAACCTGGGTTTGAAAATTGGCCGGGTCAATCTGAAACAGCGGCTGCCCCGCTTTGACAGCGGCGCCTTCCGTGAACAAACGCCGCTGCAAAATGCCCGCTACCCTTGCCCGAACTTCTGTCTCCCGTGAACCCGCCGTTTGCCCCGCATATTCCAGCTCAATCGGCTGGCTGGAGGCCTGCACGGTGATCACCGACACTTCGGGCGGCGGCATGGCGCCACCAGGGCCGCCCGGACCAGAAGGCGCGCCCTTGCCGCAACCAGCCAGCAACACAGCGACGGCAAAAATCAGGGGCAAGGAAATCAGGGGGGTAGCAAGAGCAGAACGCTGCATGGGAAAGGCTTTCGGGTTCGTGAGGGCTGGCGCGGACGACATGTCAGTCAGCCCACTAGCATAAGGGTATTCCCGCAACCCTGCGTAAGACAACGCGCCCAACGCGACACGGGCATTGTGATTTTTTGTCCGGAAAACCTGGTGCGGCTCGTCTTGGGAGGTAAATTAGCCCACAGACCAATGAATACAGAGGCTGTTAGCTATTAAATATATAGCATCGAGGCTCAAGCCCGTCTGATCAGATTGACTTTTTTGAGAACACCAACACCATCTGCCCAAAGACCCACCTTGGGAGCGTCAGGACGCACGAGGGGTGACGATCAATGCAAATGACGCGGCTTGCGACCACCGCCATGGCCCGAACCGCCGGATGAGCCACCTGAGCCGCGCGGCGGCTTGCCCAGCTGCATGGAGCTGACCAGGTCGTCAAAACGGCGCTCAAACAGGCGGTCAATCGCTTCGACCACTTCGCCCAGCTCGGAGCCGTCGAAGTGACGCTCCATCAGACCTATCGCGTCCTGCACGAGCAGGTCACGCTGAACCTGCATGATGGCTGCGGGCGTGGGGCCGACGAAGTACATGGCGAAGTCATCACGCGCTTCGTCGTCTTCACTGTCTTCGTCTTCGTCGTCAAAGTCAGCGTCGTAAAACGTGACTTCAATCGGCGCCCCCGCTTCAGCCAGATCGTTCAGGCCCATGCACATTTCATCAAGCGCCTGACGAAAGTCTTCATCGCCGGACACGGTCCAGCACATTTGCAGCAAGTGCTTGTTGGCATCAAACCGAATACCGGGTTCTTCCTCGTAGGCGCTTTCAGCGGCTGCCGCCAAGGACTTGGCACCCGAGTACTTCCACAGGGGCTTCAGAGCATCTTGCAACTGCTCAAACGTCACGTCATCACGCAACGGCACCTCGCCGTGAACATGGATTTCAAAAGGGGTGTTGCTACTGGACATGAAAATATCTTAACCACTTACGGATTGATGTCAAAACAACTGTTGTCTGCTGATGTCCTGGTGCCCGAGACCTTCATCGAACCCGCGCATTCATGCGCCTTGTCAATGTCGCCAAAGGCGTACCGGTTCAGATCAATCACTTTCTCAAACATCGTTAGCCATTTGGTGCCCGAGACCGGAATCGAACCCGCGCATTCATGCGCCTTGTCAATGTCGCCAAAGGCGTACCGGTTCAGCTCAATCACTTTCTCAAACATCGTTAGCCATTTGGTGCCCGAGACCGGAATCGAACCGGTACGCCCGCTATTCACGAAGCGGCGGATTTTAAGTCCGCTGTGTCTACCGATTTCACCACTCGGGCAGTGCGACTTACCTCTGCTATTGTCAAACAAAAAAGCCCCAACATCTGGGGCTCAAAAAAGTTTTCGCGATATCGAAAAAAATTGGAGGCGCGGCCCGGAGTCGAACCGGGCTAGCCGGATTTGCAATCCGGTACATAACCGCTTTGTTACCGCGCCCTGTCTTAAACCAATCTAAAACCACCAATGAAAAAGGACAGCATTTTGAAGTGCTGCCCTTTAAATTGGAGCGGGAGAAGAGTCTCGAACTCTCGACCTCAACCTTGGCAAGGTTGCGCTCTACCAACTGAGCTACTCCCGCGTTGCAAGCCTATGAGTATAGCCTATTTTTGACCCTGTCAAAAATAGCAGCAAAAAAATGTCTCAATGTTTCACGGTACCGGTCGCATCCAGCGGCGGTACAACAATGGTTGCGGGCACGGCAGCAGCAGGGGACGCCATTTCTTCGACCGTCAAGGCCACAGGCATGCGCTCCAGCGCCACCTTCAAGACCTGATCAATCCATTTGACGGGAATGATCTCCAAACCGTTTTTGACATTGTCTGGAATCTCTTGGAGATCCTTGACATTTTCTTCAGGTATCAGCACCGTCTTGATGCCACCGCGCAAAGCTGCCAGCAGCTTTTCTTTCAGCCCTCCAATGGCCGTGACTTCGCCCCTCAGCGTGATCTCACCGGTCATGGCGACGTCGCCGCGCACCGGGATTCCCGTCAGCGCCGAAATGAAAGCAGTCGTCATGGCCGCACCTGCGCTGGGTCCATCCTTGGGCGTTGCGCCATCAGGCACGTGAATGTGGATATCACGTTTTTCAAACAAATCGTCCTTGATGCCAAGCATGGCTGAGCGACTGCGCACCACCGTGCGGGCGGCGTCAACAGATTCTTTCATCACGTCGCCCAACGAGCCTGTACGGGTGATCAGGCCCTTGCCAGGCATGATCGCAGCTTCAATCGTGAGCAGGTCGCCGCCAACTTCTGTCCAGGCCAAGCCGACCACCTGACCGATCTGGTTGTTTTTCTCGGCGCGCCCGTAGTCAAACTTGCGCACACCCAAAAACTCGTTCAGGTTGTCTGGCGTCACCACCACTTGCGCGCTCATTTTTTTGAGCTGTATGCCCTTGATCACCTTGCGGCAAATCTTGCCCAATTCGCGCTCAAGCGAACGCACGCCGGCCTCACGGGTGTAGTAGCGCACGATGTCGCGCACGGCTTGTTCCTGCACTTCCAGCTCTTCGGCTTTCACGCCGTTGTTCTTGACCTGCTTGGGCAGCAGGTAGCGCATGGCGATGCTGGTTTTTTCGTCTTCGGTGTAGCCCGACAAGCGAATGACTTCCATCCGGTCCAGCAGCGCGGGCGGAATGTTCATCGAGTTCGACGTGGCGACAAACATCACGTCGCTCAAATCAAAGTCCACCTCGACATAGTGGTCGCCAAAGGTGTGGTTTTGCTCTGGGTCCAGCACCTCTAGCAGCGCACTTGACGGGTCGCCCCTGAAGTCGGTACCCAGCTTGTCAATTTCGTCAAGCAAGAACAGCGGATTGCGCGTACCGGCTTTCGACAGACTTTGCAGTACCTTGCCGGGCAGCGCGCCAATGTAAGTGCGGCGGTGGCCGCGAATCTCGGCCTCGTCACGCATGCCACCCAGGGCCATGCGAACGTACTTGCGTCCTGTCGCTTTGGCAATCGATTGGCCGAGCGATGTTTTACCAACGCCCGGCGGCCCCACCAGACACAAAATGGGGGCCTTGAGTTTGTCCACCCGCTGCTGCACCGCAAGATATTCAACAATCCGGTCTTTTACTTTTTCCAGGCCGTAGTGGTCTTCGTTCAGCACGTTTTCGGCATTGACCAGATCGTGCTTGATTTTCGTTTTTTTGCTCCAGGGCAAGGCTGTCAGCACATCGATGTAGTTGCGCACCACTGTTGCCTCGGCCGACATGGGTGACATGAGCTTGAGCTTTTTGAATTCCGCATCAGCCTTTTTGCGTGCTTCTTTCGGCATCTTGGCAGACTTGATCTTTTTCTCGATCTCATCGACATCAGCGCCATCTTCACCGTCGCCCAATTCCTTCTGAATCGCCTTGACCTGCTCGTTCAGATAAAAATCACGCTGGTTCTTTTCCATCTGCCGCTTGACGCGACCACGGATTTTTTTGTCGACATTCAAAATATCGACTTCACGCTCAAGCTGTTCATACAGATTTTCCAGCCGTTCCTTGACAGCCGACAAATCCAGAATCACCTGCTTGGCATCCAGCTTGAGGGGCAGGTGGGCAGCAATCGTGTCGGCCAGCCGACCGGCATCGTCGATGCTTGAAATGGAGGTGAGGATTTCTGGCGGAATCTTCTTGTTCAGTTTGACGTAGTGGTCAAACTGCTGCATGACGGCACGGCGCAGGGCTTCAATTTCGCTGGTTTTGTCAACGGCAATGGCCACCGATTCGATCGGCGTAACGTTGGCACTGAAGTGCAGCTCGCCGTCTTCAATGCTGTTGACCTTGGCGCGCTGCTGACCTTCAACCAGCACCTTGACCGTGCCGTCGGGCAACTTCAGCAACTGCAAAATGGTGGCAATGCTGCCCACGTCAAACATGTCTTCAACAACAGGCTCGTCTTTGGCCGCTGTTTTTTGTGCCACCAGCATGATGCGCCGCTCGGACTCCATCGCCGACTCGAGCGCCTTGATGCTCTTGGGACGCCCGACAAACAAGGGGATCACCATGTGCGGGAACACCACCACATCGCGCAGAGGCAGCAAAGGGAGGTCTATTGGGGCGGAAGGCAAGGTGGAGGTGGATGACATAAGTGCCTTAAAAAGACCTTTGGATGAGATGCAAGATAACCATTAGCTGGGGTTCAACCATCCACTTTCAAGTTTCAGGCTTTTTTGGCGGCTTCGCGGTAAACCAGCAAAGGCGCCTTGTTTTCTTCAATCGTCGATTCGTCCACCACCACCTTGTCGACGTTATTGGTCGTGGGCAAGTCAAACATGGTGTCAATCAGGGACTGTTCAAGAATTGACCGCAAGCCACGCGCGCCGGTCTTGCGGGCTAGCGCCTTGCGGGCGATGGCCTTGAGCGCCGATGGCCTGATTTCCAGGTCGACACCCTCCATGGCGAGCAGTTTGCTGAACTGTTTGACCACTGCGTTTTTGGGCTCGGTCAAAATTTGCACCAGCGCGTCTTCGCTCAATTCAGCCAGCGTTGCGACGACGGGCATGCGTCCGACCAGTTCGGGAATCAAACCAAACTTGATCAGGTCTTCAGGCTCGACATCCTTGAAGGATTCGGTCAGGCTGCGAGTTTTTTTACTTTTGACTGCCGCACCAAAGCCGATTCCGGATGTCTCGGTACGGCTTTCAATGACTTTTTCGAGGCCTGAAAATGCGCCACCACAAATGAACAGAATATTGGTTGTGTCGACCTGCAAAAAGTCCTGGTTTGGATGCTTGCGGCCGCCTTGCGGTGGCACCGAGGCCATCGTGCCTTCGATCAACTTCAGCAACGCCTGCTGCACGCCCTCACCCGAAACATCACGCGTGATGGACGGGTTGTCTGACTTGCGTGAAATCTTGTCGATCTCGTCGATGTAAACGATACCTTGCTGCGCGCGCTCGACTTCGTAGTTACAGCTTTGCAGCAATTTTTGAATGATGTTTTCAACGTCTTCCCCCACATAACCCGCTTCGGTCAGGGTGGTGGCATCAGCCATGACGAAAGGCACATTCAGCGTGCGTGCCAAGGTTTGCGCCAGCAGTGTTTTGCCGGAGCCTGTAGGGCCAATCAGCAAGATATTGCTTTTTGTCAATTCAACATCGTCTTTTTTGGCTTTTTCCTTGTGGCGCAAGCGTTTGTAATGGTTGTAAACCGCGACCGCCAGGGTACGTTTGGCAGGCTCCTGGCCAATCACATAGCCATCAAGCGTGGTTTTGATTTCCAGCGGGGTCGGCAAGTCGCCACGGGTCTCGCGACCCTCTTCGCCGACAGGCAACTCGTCACGGATGATTTCATTGCAGAGGTCTATGCATTCATCACAGACAAAAACTGACGGTCCTGCGATGAGTTTTTTAACTTCATGCTGACTTTTACCGCAAAACGAGCAATACAGAGTCTTTTCGCTGGAGGAGCCTTTTTTTTCGGCCATTATGGAGATGCCTTATTCACATTAAGCAGGGTGGCGGGACGGGATTTCCCAATGATAACCAAATAAAAACGGCGTTTCTTATGACAAGAAACGCCGTTTCTTAGAGGACAAAATGGGGTTTAAGGGCGCTTGGCGATAACTTCGTCCACAAGACCGTAGTCTTTGGCTTCACTGGCCGACAGCCAGTAATCGCGCTCCATGTCCCGCGCAATCTTTTCCATCGGCTGGCCTGTGCGCTCTGCCAGGATTTTGTTGAGCTGTTCACGGGTCTTGAGAATTTCGCGGGCTGAAATCTCAATGTCACTGGCCATACCGCGTGCACCGCCAGAAGGCTGGTGGATCATCACGCTGGAATTGGGCAACGCGAAACGCTTGCCCTTGGCACCAGCGGCCAGCAGAAAAGAACCCATGCTGGCAGCCATGCCAGTGCATAGCGTCGACACGTCTGGCTTGATGAAGTTCATGGTGTCGAAAATCGCCAGACCTGCGCTGACCGAGCCGCCTGGCGAGTTGATGTACAGGGAAATGTCTTTGTCCGGATTTTCGCTTTCGAGGAAAAGCAGCTGGGCAACCACCAGGTTGGCCATGTAGTCTTCAACCGGTCCCACCAGGAAAATCACGCGTTCCTTGAGCAGCCGGGAGTAGATGTCATACGAACGCTCGCCGCGACCTGATTGCTCAATCACCATGGGCACAAGACCCAAACCTTCGGTCTGCAATGAGTCGTGTGCACCGAAAGGGATGCTGTCAGATGGGTTTTTGTGCATGTTGCGGCTCCAATGGTTGAATACTGTTACTTTACCCAAAACAAATGGGGTTGATACGCAGAAGTTCAATCCGCACACCAGCCCCATCGTTTAAAAAGTCTCAAGCGCTCGAACAAGCGCCTTGACGATGCTTTAGTTCTGCGCCATCAGTTCATCAAATGACACTGCTTTGTCAAGCATCTTGGCCTGTGACAGCACAAAGTCGGTCACATTGTTTTCAATCACCACGGCTTCGACTTCAGCCATGCGGCGGTTATCGCTCAGGTACCAGCGCACCACGTCTTGTGGCTTTTCGTAGCTGGCGGCGAGCTCTTCAATGTGGGCTTTGAGCTGTTCTGGCTTGGCTTGCAAGTTGTTGGCACGCACCAGTTCAGCCACGACCAGGCCCAGGCGCACGCGCTTTTCAGCCTGTGGGCGAAAGATGTCGTCCGGAATCGGCGCTTTATCAGCGTCTTTCACACCGCGCTGCTTCAGGTCAGCCCGTGCAGCTTCAATCATCCGGTCCAGCTCCGCCTGCACGCTTGCATTGGGCAAGTCCAACTCGGCCTTGGCGACCAAGGCATCCATCACCGCGTTCTTGTTACGCGCCAGCACACGAAACTTGACTTCGCGCTCAAGGTTTTTCTTGATATCGGCGCGCAGGCCTTCAACGCTTGCATCGGCAATGCCAAGCGACTTGGCCAGTGCTTCGTTGATTTCTGGGAGATGCGCGGCTTCGAGCTTTTTCACGGTGACCATAAAGTCTGCCTGCTTGCCTGCCACATCCTTGCCGTGGTAGTCGGCGGGGAAGCTCAAGGGAAAGGTCTTGCTTTCGCCGGTTTTCATGCCGCGCACAGCCTCTTCAAACTCTTTGAGCATCTGGCCATCACCGATCAGGAACTGGAAGTCATCAGCCTTGCCGCCATCAAAGGGTTCACCGTCAATCTTGCCTTCAAAGTCGATCGTGGCGCGATCGCCATCTTGTGCAGCTGCGTCCATGGCGCGCTGCGAAAAGGTACGGCGCTGCTTGCGCAAGATGTCGAGGGTTTTGTCGATGGCCGCGTCGCTGACATCGGCACTGACTTTTTCAACTTCAGCCGTTGCCAGCTCGCCAATTTTGACCTCTGGATACACCTCAAAAATCGCATCAAAGGTCATCTCGCCTTCTGGGGCGCCTTCTTTTTCACTGATTCGGGGCTGACCTGCCACGCGCAGCTTGGCTTCGTTGGCGGCACTTGAAAACGCCTGACCCACCTTGTCGTTCATCACTTCGTAATGCACGGAATAGCCATAACGCTGGCTCACCACGTTCATCGGTACTTTGCCTGGGCGAAAGCCGTCCATCTTGACGGTGCGCGCCAGTTTTTTCAAACGCGCGTCAACTTCAGACTGGATCACGCCTATCGGAAGGCTCAAGGTGATTTTGCGTTCGAGTTTTTCAAGGGTTTCAACAATCACGGCCATGATGCTCTTTCTAAATATCCAAATGTCACAGTGGTGCGCGGGGCGGGACTCGAACCCGCACAGTATTGCTACCGTCAGGACCTAAACCTGGTGCGTCTACCAATTTCGCCACCCGCGCTGAAAAGAAAACGGGCGGATTTTTCGTCCGCCCGCCAGAAATCGGTCAACTTTTGATTTTAGCCTGTAACGGGCACGGCTATTGTCTTGACCCTCAACCCATCGGGTCAAGCGCCGGCCCGCTGGGCGGATTAATTTAACGCTGGTGTTTCGCGTTTGACGCGAAACCATGCAGCGTACATGGCCGGTAGCGCCAGCAAAGTCAGCGCAGTTGCCACAATCAGGCCGCCCATGATGGCAACGGCCATCGGCCCCCAGAAAACGCTGCGCGACAGCGGGATCATGGACAGTACCGCAGCCGCAGCGGTCAGTACGATAGGCCGGGCACGGCGAACGGCTGATTCGACAATCGCGTCCCATGCTGCCACGCCCCGCGCACGTTCGTGCTCGATCTGGTCAATCAAAATGACGGAATTTCGCTGAATCATCCCCATCAGCGCAATCACACCGAGCAAGGCGACAAATCCGAACGGCCGACCCAGTAACAGCAAGGCCCCTGCAACGCCCGCAATACCCAGCGGACCGGTTAAAAACACCAGCATGGCGCGGCTAAAGCTTTGCAGCTGCAGCATCAGCAGGGTAAAGGTCAAGAACAGCATGATGGGAATGCCCGCTGCAATAGACGCCGAACCCTTGCTGCTTTCTTCCACCGCGCCAGCAACCTGCACACGGTAACCGGAGAAGCCTTGCGCCTTCCACTTGTCTTCTAGCATCTTGAGTTTGGGTTGCAACTCGTTCGTGACCGTCGCACCTTGCATGCCTTCCACAATATCACTTTGCACGGTGATGGCGTAGTCGCGGTTTTCACGCCACATCACACCAGGCTCCCACGCAAACACGGGTTTGGCGATTTGCGTGAGGGGTATCGACTTGCCCGATCCAGTGGGCAAATACGCATTGCCAATGTCAGTGATGGCCTTGCGTTCATCCAGCGGCTGGCGCAGCATGATGTCGATCAGTTTGTCACCTTCACGGAATTGCCCAACAGCGGTGCCTGACAAACTGGCCTGCGAAGCCTGCGCGATCGACTGGCTCGTCACGCCGAGTGCGCGTGCTTTCAGTTGATCGACCTCCAAGCGCAGCACCTTGACCGACTCATTCCAGTTGTCGTTCACACCACGCGTGTTGGCACTTTCACGCAAGATGGCTTTGACCTCATCAGCCCGCTCGCGCAGCACCAGCGGGTCACTTCCCACCACACGAAACTGCACCGGATACGGCACAGGCGGCCCGTTGGGCAGCAGCTTGACGCGGCCACGCACTTCAGGAAACTCTTGCGCCATCAGCGCTGGCAGCTTGATGCGCAGCGATTCGCGCACCGTCAAATCCTTGGGCAGCACAATGAATTGCGACACATTGGTTTGCGTGAAAACCTGGTCCAGCGGCAAATAAAAGCGCGGCACGCCCGAGCCCACCCAGGTGGTGACAGAAGCAACGCCTTCTTCTTTCAATAGCCGCGCCTCGACACGTTTGGCTGTGACTTCGTTGGCAGCAAATGACGTGCCTTCTGGGAACCAGATGTCCAGCAAGATTTCGGGTCGACTCGAATCGGGAAAGAACTGCTGCTGCACTTTGCCCATGCCCACAATGCCCAAGGCAAATATCAGCACTGTGCTGCCGATGGTGATCCATCGGTACTTCACGCACCAGGTCACTATTTTGCGAAAGCGGTTGTAGAAAGCCGAGTCAAACATCTCGTGGTCATCGTTGCTGGCGCTGTGGTCATCGTGCGCTTTTTCAATCACGTGATCAGGTTTTTTGAGCAGCAGCGTACCCAGGTACGGCACAAAGTACACCGACACAACCCAGCTCAGCACCAACGCGATCACCGTGACCGCAAAAATGGCATAGGTGTACTCGCCAGTCACCGACTTGGCCAGGCCAATTGGCAAAAAACCTGCAGTTGTGATCAGCGTTCCCGTCAACATCGGCATGGCCGTGACATCGTAGGCAAAGGTGGCGGCTCGCACCTTGTCGTAGCCTTCTTCCATCTTTCGGACCATCATTTCCACTGCAATGATGGCGTCGTCTACCAGCAAACCGAGTGCAATGATGAGGGAGCCGAGCGAGATTTTGTGCAGGCCAATGCCAAAGTACAGCATGGCCAAAAACGTCACGCTCAGCACCAGCGGAATGGTGATCCCCACCACCAGCCCCGGGCGTATGTCGATGTAGTAACGCTTCCACAGCGGCAGCGGCTGCCCGGGTAACACGGGACGCTTATGAAAACCCAAGCTGATAAAGCTGACTGCCAGCACAATCACTACCGCTTCAATCAGCACACTGACGAATTCATTGATCGACGTGGCGACCGCTGTGGGTTGGTCTTGCACAGGCACCAGCTTGATGCCAGCCGGCAGGGTTTGGCTGACCTTGGCTGTCAATGCCTTGAGGGATTTGCCCAGCGCAATGATGTCGCCGCCCTTGATCATGGACACGCCGATGGCGATGACTTCTTTGCCCTGATGATGAACTTTGATCGTGGGTGGGTCCACGTAGCCGCGTTTGATCTCTGCAATGTCGCCCAACCGGAGCTGGTTGCCCGAGCTGCCGCGAATCGGCATGGCGCGCAGCTCTTCAACCGCTCTGAACTGCCCCGCCACCCGGACCTGCACCACATCCAAGGGCGTTTGCAGGCTACCCGCAGGTTCAACCGCGTTTTGTTGCGCCAACTGGCTCAAGACCTGGTTGAAGTCCAGACCTGATTGCGCCAGCCGTTTTTGCGAAATTTCAATGAACACCTTTTCGTCCTGCGCGCCAAATAACTCCACCTTGGACACGTCTGGCACGCGCAGCAGTTGCTGGCGGACATCGTCAGCAAACGTTTTGACTTCTGCGTAGTTAAAGCCATCCGATTCAAGGGCGTAAATCACGCCATAAACGTCACCGAACTCATCGTTGAAAAACGGACCTTGAATGCCGCCCGGTAGCGTGCCGCGAATGTCGCCAATCTTTTTACGCACCGTATACCAGGTGTTACTGACGTCAGCGCCTTTGATGGTGTCCTTGACATTGAAAATGATCTGCGACTCACCCGGCTTGGAATAGCTGCGAATTTTGTCTGCGTACGGCACTTCTTGTAGCGTGCGTTCGAGCTTGTCAGTGACCTGTTCAGCCACCTGCTGAGCCGTGGCACCAGGCCAGTAGGTGCGCACCACCATCGACCGAAAGGTAAACGGCGGGTCTTCGTCCTGGCCCAGCTGAAAGTACGAGGCAAAGCCCAGCAGCATCAGCACCAGCATCAGGTAGCGCGTCAGGGCTGGGTGGTCTAGTGCCCATTTGGACAGGTTGAATTTGGACGGGCCAGCACCTGCCGCGTTCTGCGTCTTGTCTTGTGTGGGTAGCATGCTGGCCTACTTTCCAGCAGAAGGTGCAGGCGCAGCAAGCTTGACGGCCGCAGCATCACTTGCTCCCGGATTGATAGCTGTTTGCGCACGTGTTTCGGGTGTTACAGCCACTTTCTCCTGATAAATCGTCACTTTTTGGCCAGGTGACAGCACATGCACGCCGGCACTGACCACCACCATGCCGGGTTGCAGGCCCGCTGCAATGACGGCCTCGTTGCCATCAGCGGTGGCAATTTGCACGATTTGTGACTTGACGGTCATGCTGGCTTTGTCCAGCAGCCACACAGCACTGGCTTGGCCTTCTTGTCTCAATGCGCTGGTGGGCAACTTGATGACCGACTTACCCTGCACTTCCCCCAATCCTTCAGGCATCACGTACATCGTGGCGCCCAGCGGTGGCGACGGTGCCTTGCCATCCAGCGCCAGCTTGACCTGGAAGGTGCGGGTTGCAGGATCAGCGCTGGCCGACACCTCGCGCACTTTGGCCATGGCCGGTGCCGTTCGTGCGTCTTGTGCCCAGCCGCGCACTTTGACGGCCATGCCCAGCTTGATGCCAGAGACCTTGTCCTCAGGCACGGAAAACACCACATCGCGCGGGCCATCGGCGGCAATGCGCACGACAGGTGTGCCGGCACTGACCACCTGACCAGGATCAGCCTCAACGGCCGTGACCACGCCAGCCACGTCTGCCACCAGTGACGCGTAGCTCGTCTGATTGCCTTGGGCGGCCAGTTGCGACTGTGCCTGTTCAAATTGCGCTTGCGCAGATTTCAATGTGGTTTCGCGGCGCTCCAACTCGGCGCCACTGATGAAGTTTTGCTCTTTGAGTTCTTTGTAACGTTTGTAATCAGCAGCTGCCAGGTCACGATTGGTGGCCGCGGCTTGAAGTTGTGCCCGGGCGGAGTCAGCGGCCAGTTTGTAGTCTTGCGGGTCAAGTTGGGCCAGCACCTGACCTGCCTTGACGCGTTGGCCGAGTTCGGCCTGGCGCTTGATGATTTTGCCGGCCACCCTGAAACCCAAGCGGGATTCAAGCCGTGCTTTAACCTCTCCTGCAAATTCATAACCTGACGAGAAGGTGTTCACGCCGACCGTCAACACCTTGACAGCACGAATCGGCTCTTCAGGCGGGGCGGGCTTGGAGCAGGCGGCCAGCAAGGCTGTAGCGCTGGCAAGAACAAGGAGTGTTTTATTCATGGTTGATTTCAGAAAAACAGAGACAGACTCGAGTTAATGACTAATTGGTTAGTAAGTGGTAACCCAATGTAGTATTTACCCGCGGATTTGTCAAGCGACAATGGTGGGCATGAAAAAAACGGCGCACGGCGTTGACCATTACGAAAACTTCCCGGTAGCCTCTTTTTTGTGCCCGCCGGCCTTGCGGCCTGCCATCATGGCAATTTACTGGTTTGCGCGTAAGGCAGATGACCTGGCCGACGAAGGGGACGCAGCCCCGGCAGCACGGCTGGCAGACTTGACGGCTTACCGGACTGACCTTGACGCTTGTGCAGAAGGGCGGCCTACATCAGCCCGCTGGAGCTCGGTTTTCACGCCCCTGCGCAGCGTTATTCAGCAACACCGCCTGCCCGTTGAACTGCTGGCTGACCTGCTCAGTGCGTTTGAACAGGACGTCAGCAAAACCCGATACGCCAGCCAGGCCGAGCTGCTGGACTACTGCAGCCGATCAGCCAACCCGGTGGGTCGGCTACTGCTGCACTTGTACCAAGTCAGCGATGCCCCATCCCTTGCCCAAAGCGACTGTATTTGCTCCGCGCTGCAACTGATCAACTTTTGGCAAGACCTGGGGATAGACATTCCCCGAGGCCGCATTTACCTGCCTGCGGACGGCTTTGCTCAGCACGGGGTCGACGAAGTGCAACTGCTGCAACGCGAGGTGAACCCGGCGACCACCGCGCTGGTCGCCGCCAACGTAGCATGGGCTATAGCCCTGATGCAGCGCGGCGCACCGCTGGTGAAAAAAGTACCGGGCCGTGCCGGCTGGGAATTACGGCTGGTGGTGCAAGGCGGTTTGCGGATCGCTGAAAAAATCGAACTGCTGAACTTTGCCACTCTCCAGCAGCGGCCCACACTGAACGCCTGGGATGGTGTCGTCATGGTCTGGCGCGCTCTGCGGATGTGAAAAGAAGATGCGTATTGACAGGCAGGGGCCGCGGATCTGGCTTTACCAGCCCGAAGGCGCGGCGGCGATAATTCGGCCATGACCCCAGAGCAATACGTCCAACAAAAAGCCGTCTCGTCAGGCAGCAGTTTCTACTACGCTTTTTTGTTTTTACCCAAAGAGCGCCGCGCTGCCATCACGGCGTTTTATGCCTTTTGCCGCGAGGTCGACGACGTGGTTGACGAGGTGCAAGACCCCGGTGTTGCCCATACCAAGTTGGCCTGGTGGCAATCCGAAGTCACGCAGTCTTTTGCAGGCCAGCCCAGCCATCCGGTGATGAAAGCGCTGATGCCTTTGAGCGCTGCCTACAAGATTGAAGCACGCCACCTGCTCGCCGTCATTGAAGGCTGCCAGATGGACCTGACGCAAAACCGCTACCTGGACTTTGCGGGCCTGAATCGCTACTGCCACCTGGTGGCCGGCATTGTCGGCGAGGTGGCAGCCCACATCTTCGGCCAGACGCAGCCTGAGACCACCGCCTACGCCCACAAGCTGGGTTTGGCGTTTCAGCTGACCAACATCATCCGTGATGTGGGTGAAGACGCCCAGCGTGGCCGCATCTATTTGCCAGTGTCCGAGCTGCAGCAGTTTGATGTGAAAGCCCATGAGCTGCTCAAGCGTGAATACTCGAGTCGCTTTACTGCACTGATGGCGTTCCAGACCAGGCGTGCCCTGAATCTGTATGACGAAGCCCTGGCCTTGTTGCCTGTGGAAGATCGCCGCGCTCAAAAGCCGGGCCTGATGATGGCCAGCATTTACCGCACCCTGCTCAAGGAAATTGCGCTCGACAACTACCAGGTGCTGCACCAGCGGGTCAGTCTGACGCCGCTGCGCAAGTTTTACCTGGCCTGGAAGACACAGGCTTTTGGAACCATCTAGTGGAAAAAGTGCGATGAAAGTAGCGGTCATCGGTGCAGGCTGGGCTGGCTGTGCAGCAGCCGTTGAGGCCACGTGGCTTGGCCACCAGGCGACTGTTTTTGAAGCCGCACGCACAGCAGGCGGCCGGGCCAGGCGGCTGGACGTTGCCTTCAATGGCGAAACCATCTCACTGGACAACGGCCAGCATATTCTGATTGGTGCCTATTCAGAAACCCTCAAGCTGATGGCCGATATGGGTGTTGACATCAGCCAAAGCCTGCACCGCACGCCGCTGACCATGCAGTTCCCCAACGGCAACGGCCTGAAGTTGGCCAGCTTGCCTGCACCGCTGGATGCGCTGGTGGGCATTGCCTTGGCGCGTGGCTGGTCGTGGGGAGACAAGCTGTCGTTGCTCACAACTGCCGCGCAATGGCACCTCAACAAGTTTCAATGTGCGCCGAAGCAGTCGGTGGCTGATGTGTGCGGCAACATCTCGCTGCGCGTCATGGCCAGCCTGATTGAACCGCTGTGCGTGTCAGCACTGAACACACCGGTAGACCGTGCAAGTGGTCAGGTATTTTTGCGGGTTCTCAGGGACTCGCTGTTTGCCGTCAGTGGCGGCTCCAACTTGCTGCTGCCCAAAACCGATTTAAGCGCCCTGCTGCCCGATGCGGCGCTGGCCTGGGTAGCAAGCAACGGCGGCAGTGTGCAACTGGGCTGCAGAGTTGACAGCATCGCTCTGCAGCAGGAGAAATCCTGGCATCTGACAGACGCCAGCGACGCACTGCTCGGCGAGTTTGACAGCGTCATCCTCGCCTGTCCACCTCTTGAAGCGGCGAGGCTGGCCCGCAGCACGGACCTGCCCTGCTCGGCATGGCTGGACTCGGCAGAAGGGCTGCATTACGAGGCGATTGCCACCGTATACGCCCACGAACTGGGCGCGCAGTTGGTCCAACCCATGCTGGCCTTGCCATCGAGCAGCCATCAACCTGCCCAGTTTGTTTTTGACCGAGGACAGTTGGGCGGCCCGGCGGGCCTGCTGGCTTTTGTGGTCAGCGCCAGCCAACAAAGCAGCGCCGAGTTGGCAGCGCAAGTGGTGGCGCAGGCTGCTGACCAGCTCGGCTTTCATCACATGGAGGTGCTGCAAACCGTGATTGAAAAGCGCGCCACCTTTGCCTGCACGCCTGACCTGCGGCGGCCAGCCGCACAAGTTGCCCCTGGCTTGCTGGCCTGCGGCGACTACATCGACGGTCCTTATCCAGCCACGATTGAAGGGGCGGTGCGCTCGGGTTTGCAGGCAGCGGCGCTGCTGGAAAGACCAGCAACAGGCTATTGATTCAGGAGCTGATTGCCCAAGCATCTATTGGCCTACAGGGACAAACGACACCATGACTCAGACCCTAGACGCGCGACAAACCGAGGCCCGACTGCCGTGGGCTGGCCTGGTGGCTGAAATGGCCGTGCTGTTGCAGGACAGCAGCGTGAGCATTTCACCGCGCCTGGTGCAGGCGCTCGGCAGCGGTGCGAGTCTGTTTGTGATGCCCGCCATCGACAGTCACACGGCGATCACCAAACTCATCACCTTCACACCCGCCAACGCAGGCACCGGCAGGCCCACCATTCAAGGCGATGTCACTGTGTTTGACATCGCCACTGGCCAGCGCCGCTTGCTGCTTGACGGCCCCACCGTTACTGCGCGCCGCACGGCAGCCGTGTCGGTACTGGCGGCCCAAAGGCTGGCACCGGACACCCAGGGGCCACTGCTGATCGTCGGCGCTGGCGTACAGGGCAAAGCGCATCTGGAGGCTTTTGCCGCAGTGCTGGGTACCCGCCAGGTCATGATTGCCTCACGCAGCAGGCCAAACGCAGAACAGTTGGTGCATCACGCCCAGTCAATGGGCATCAAAGCGCAGCTGGTGCTTGATGCCAATGCTGCGCTGGCAGACTGCCCGCTGGCGGTGACTTGCACCCCCGCCAGCAGCATCGTGTTAAGCGCCACGCCCAGGCGCGACGCTTTCATCAGCGCGGTAGGTGCATTCACACCCAGCATGGCCGAGCTGAGTCCTGGCCTGTGCCAACACATGGCCAAACACGGCAGCATCTGGCTGGACACGTTTGATGCACAACACGAAGCAGGCGACTTGCTGCAAGCCGGCTTGAATCTGCAGGCCATGACCACCCTGGGCGATGTGGTGCGCCACAACGCCCCCAAGCCATCAGGGCCTGTGCTGTTCAAAAGCTGCGGTTGGGCCGGCTGGGACCTGGCAGCGGCCAGGTTAGCCTTGCGCCACATTGAAGGCCTCAGTTGAGTTGTGCGGCCGCTTGCCCGCAAACGCCTCTAAAAACAGCCTTCAGACCCGGGCCACCGGTCATTTAGGCCTGTAGCCCAAAGAATATGGGCGCAAGAAGCTATAAAATTTATAGTGAACGTGAGCCCATGAAAAGCCCCTTCAATCCTTGCGCCCCACGTCAGCCGGCTCCTGCGCTGGCGCAGGCGACAGACTTTCTTGGGTGAGGGGCTGATCAGCAAAACACATTTTTGCACCGTCCCAGCGCTGGCCACACCAACAAACGCCTTCGGCATTGATCAGGCAAGTGCCGGTCCCGCAGCAGCGTAAATCTTCAGTCATCACTGTTCCCCGTTATGCAATGGATTTGAATCGACGAGCAAATCACCAAGCCGGTATTATCAATTGGGTAATATCAGCAGTCATGGGATTGACAGCGACAGGCTCAGCCCCCAAAAGCAACATCGGAAATAATACAAAGCAGCAAAGCACACAAACGCTGCAACGGAGACGCTCATGAACGTTAAAAACATCATTGGACTGATAGAGAAATCATTTCTGGTCATCATCGCGTTTTTCACCATCGGCGCCATGGCGCAGGAGGTGCTTCAGGTGATCGACAGCCGAAAAGTCGAACTCAAAGACCTGCTGTTGATGTTCATTTATGCAGAGGTCCTGGGCATGCTGGCGGCGTTTTATGCCAGCCACCGTATTCCCATCACAATTCCCCTCTTTATTGCCATGACAGCGCTGAGCCGCCTGATCATTTTGCAAGGCAAAGACGGTGACCCCTCTATCCTCTTGTACGAAAGCGGCGCCATCATTCTGATCGCCGGGGCCTGCTGGGTCATCAGCCGCATACATACTTCTGACGGACCCGAGCGCTAAAACGCGGCAACTGCCTGCGAGCATGGTTTCTAAACGCCACCTGCGCGGCACTGAACCTCTGGGCTACATCAAGCCGCCGGCATTGCCCACCTCCCCCTTATGCGGCAGGCCCCTGCTGGCAGGTGCCTGCATTGACGAACACCACCTGCTGCCCAAAAGCTGTAGCGGCGAACCCGCGTGCCGTTAAGGTCTGCTGGTAAAGATAAGCAGCTCATACTTTTTAGAGGAACGCTTGCATAGGGTGCAACAAAAATACAAAATGAATATCATTTTTAAAAATAATCCCGAGTAACTGAGACATCATGAAGCCAGTTCAAAAATTACTGCTATGCCTAGTCATAGTCATGACAAGCGTCGCAATTGCACAAACAAGTGTTGCCCCGGAGGGCAGCAAGCTTGGTTCAGCAGAGATCGCTGCGTTGAGAGACATACTGAAAGAACCCCCTCCTGCAACTGGCTTGCAACAAAATATTGACGCCTACTACCGAAAAATGGATGGCGCTGCATTTCGTTTGGGTGACATGCAAGAAAGAGAAAGAGTGCTCAGGGAATGGAACCAGTTTTCCAATACGTTAGACGCCAGGTGGACCTACGCAAGTTTTTTATTGAACACTGAGAAGATTCAGGAAGGATTTTCTCTTTTTGAAAATTTAATAAAAGACATTAAAAATCCTCAAGAAAGCGTCAGGGCGCGATCTCGACTTGCCATTAGCTATATAGATCAAAGTAACTTGAAACGGGCTCAAGAACTTTTGAATGAGGCCGATGAAATTATCAAAGGACGATTTAATAATTCTCGCTCTGGAAAAGATGCTTATTGGTTTGTCCGAGCGGAAATGGAATACAACAACATACGCGGCAGACTGTATCTTCGGCAAGGAAAATTTGAGCAAGCCCTGGAAGCATCGAGATTGGCCAATCTCAGAGGGGTTGAACTTCAAAAATACGAATTTCAAACCGATGAAAGACAGCGTGTATTCAGTCGTTCTGGTCATGCCTGGGTGTCGACTGAAACCGCCATGATCCAGATTGCGATGGGGAAGTTGTTTGACGCTGATGAATCTCTGCGCGCTTCTTACTCACTTTATAAACAATACGGCTTGACAGAAGACACGATGATTGATTTTTATCGTCGAGTTGCCGATTTGCGGTTTAACGAAGGACGATATCCGGAAGCCATTAAGGTTTTTGAAATGGTCCTGGGAATACAAAAAAGACAAGGCCTCAACCCCGCGTCTCCACAAGTTTTTTACACTCGAAACGGAGTCGTACGAAGTCAAATAGCCCAAAAAAAATGGCAAGAAGCCATTGCTCAGTTCGAAGAAGTAGATACCTTGACGAAAGGCAATCCTCGTTTACAAAACATCACGCGTCAAGTCGAGGCAAGATCATTAACCTACCTCAATACCGGTCGCATCAGTCAAGCCCAACAGTTAATGCGCGGGACGATGCGATGGCATACCGAAAATTTTGGCGCCAACCATTACTACACCGCCATCACGCGTGGCATTTATGCAATGACTCTGGCCGCAAGCAATGTGGATGCAGACCAGGCCAATGCACGTCTAGAGTTTGACCAATCCATCAAAGACATGACGACACCGACGATGTTGTCAACCGACTACCAGGAAAGCCCCTATCGGCAAGACATCAAGCGAACCATCATCCAGGCTTATTTAAAGCTTCTCACGCGGTCCACCTCTGAGGGGCAAAAGAATGCAGAAGAAGCGTTCATTGCTGCCAATGCGCTGATTGCCTCTTCGGTCCAACAGGCCATCTCAGAAGCGGCTGCTCGCGCTGGGATCAAGGATCCAAAACTGGCAAACGTCGTTCGTCGAGACCAAGACGCTAAAAATGAACTAACAACTCTCTACAGTTACATCACAGCGCAAGGTAGTGAGGGCGGCGACAAACGCCATCCAGAAGTTGTGAAGGCCATGAAAAATCGAATTGCTGAACTGGAGAGCGGGCGCAAAGAAATCAAAGCCCAGATTCAAAAAAATTTCCCAGACTATTTTCAATTGCTCCAACCCAAAGTGCCCAACCCTGGAGATATCGCGAAGCTTCTGGGCGACAAGGAGGTGTTCATCTCCATGCTTCCCACTGAAAGTGAAACGCATGTCTTCGCTGTTACCTCTGATGGAAAAGTTCTCTTCAAAACAAGCAGTCTCACGCAATCTGACATTCAACGAATGGTCAAGAAGATTCGCACCACCCTGGATGTCGCAGGACTCGGTGCCAAGGTGCCTAAATTTGATACCGAAACATCATTTGAGCTCTACCAACAATTATTTCAACCTATCCATTCGCTCTTGCAGGGCAAGCAGCATTTGATCATCGCCGCTACTGGTTCATTAGGGCAAATACCATTTTCCGTCTTGCCAACACAAGCTCAAAAACCCAACACAGAAACTGCTTGGCTTGCTCGTCAATTCGCGGTGAGCCATATCCCTTCTGCGAGTTCTTGGGCATCCTTAAAGCGACTGGAGCAAATTCCATCTGGATCGCAAGCCATGATGGCTTGGGGGGATCCTTTGTTTAATCCAAAGTTAGCTGGTGTTGCCAGTGCTCCGAATCTTGTTCGGTCAGTGCTGACGCAACGAAAAGAGGAAGATTTTGATATCGATAAAGTAAAAGTCGATGTTGTTCGGTATTCGGAAGTGCCTCCTTTGCCTGAGACGCGTGACGAAGTCCTTGCACTGGCTAAAACATTGAAAGCCGATCCAAACAGCGATGTCTTTTTAGGAAAATTTGCCACACGTGAGTCAGTCATGGCTGCAAGTACCGATGGTCGGCTCGCCAAAAAGAAGGTCGTGGTCTTTGCAACCCATGGTTTATTGGCTGGCGACTTGCCTCATTTAGATCAACCAGCGCTTGCAATGGCAACACCTGAACAAGCTGACCTGTCACCACTGCTGACTTTAGAAGATGTTCTCAGTCTTAAATTAAATGCCGACTGGGTCGTCTTGAGTGCGTGTAATACCGCTGGTGCAGACGGTCGCGTTGAAGAAGCCATGTCAGGACTGGCGCGCGGATTTTTCTACGCCGGAAGCAGGAGTTTGTTGGTGACACATTGGTCCGTTGAAAGCGAAAGTGCCATGCAACTGACGACGGCTACTTTTGACGCTTACCAGAACGACCCCAAAATACAGCGCGCAGAAGCATTGAGGCTGGCGATGACGAAAGTCATGCAAGACAAGCGTTTCGCTCATCCTGCCTTTTGGGCGCCTTACGCTCTTGTTGGAGAAGGGGGCAGGTAATGAACCGCGATCGCCCCGCAGCGCCCCCGTTTTGGCTTTTATAAAAGCCAGCCAGCAGCTCGCGAATTTGACGCCAGCAGCTTGAGGCAAAAACAGGATTGACAGGGCGCAGGCCCCCTGATTTTTGTTGCCCGCGCTGGCTCAAGCCCTGCCAAATCCGCCCCCGCCAGGGGTATGAATTTCAAACACATCGCCGGGTAGCATGTCGGCCTGGCCAATGTGGCCCAGGGTTTCAATGCGCCCATCGCTGCGCACCACCAGGTTCTGGCCAACCTGCCCAGGCTGGCCGCCTGCCATGCCAAAAGCACCATTTTTGCGACCGTTGGACAAAATGCTGGCGGTCATGGCCTCCAGAAAACGAACCCGCCTGATGCCGCCATTGCCGCCTTGCCACTGGCCTGCACCGCCAGAATTGGCGCGAATCTCGTAGCTTTCAAGCCGCACCGGAAAACGGAATTCAAGGATCTCCGGATCCGTCAAGCGTGAATTGGTCATATGGGCCTGCACCACAGACGTGCCATTGAAACCACCCACCAGATGGCCCTGTGCATCGGTGACACCGCCCGCGCCGCTGCCGCCCGAAATGGTTTCGTAGTACTGGTACTTGTCGTTGCCAAACGTGAAGTTGTTCATCGTGCACTGCCCAGCGGCCATCACACCCAGCGCGCCATACAGCGCATTGGTGATGCAGGTCGAGGTCTCCACATTGCCTGCCACCACCGATGCAGGCGGGTTGGGGTTGAGCATGCTGCCCGGCGGGATGATGACCTTGAGCGGCTTCAGACAACCCGCGTTGAGCGGTATGTCGTCATCGACCAGCGTTCTGAAAACATACAGCACCGCAGCCATGCACACGGCTGTGGGGGCGTTGAAGTTGTTGCTTTGCTGGGGTGATGTGCCGCTAAAGTCAATCTCGGCGCTGCGGTTTTTCGTATCAACCCGAATCGCCACCTTGATCTGCGCGCCGTTGTCCAGCGGCAAGGTAAATTCGCCATTTTTCAATTGGGTGATCACGCGGCGCACAGATTCTTCAGCGTTGTCCTGCACGTGGTTCATGTAGGCCAACACGGTGCTCAAGCTGAACTGCTCGACCATTTTGCGCAGCTCTTGAACACCTTTTTCATTAGCCGCAATTTGCGCTTTCAGGTCAGCCATGTTTTGCTGGGGGTTGCGCGAAGGGTATTTAGCCCCCACGCTTGTCACTTCGTGTACTGCGCTGCCCCCCGTGGGGGCTGCGTCGCCTTGGGGCGGCCCGGCGGCGACGCGACCGCTCAGCAGCGCCACCATCTCAGCCTCGCGCAGCACACCACGCTCAACCAGCAGCAGGTTGTTGATCTGTACGCCCTCTTCTTCAATCCGGGTTGAAAACGGCGGCATCGAGCCTGGCGTGGTGCCGCCAATGTCAGCGTGGTGCCCACGGCTACCAACGTAAAAGCTTGGCTCTGTGGATTCATCCAAGTACACCGGCGTGATGACCGTGATGTCTGGCAGATGCGTACCGCCGTGGTACGGGTCGTTCAGCACATACACATTGCCAGGCTCCATCTGGCCCGCATTTTCACGAATCACGGTTTTGATGCTCTGTCCCATCGACCCCAGATGCACCGGCATGTGCGGTGCGTTGGCAATCAGGTTGCCGGCGGTGTCAAACAGTGCGCAACTGAAATCCAGCCGTTCCTTGATATTGACCGAATACGCGGTGTTTTGCAGCTGCAGGCCCATCTGCTCAGCAATGTTCATGAACAGGTTGTTGAACACTTCCAGCAGCACCGGGTCAACCGAGGTGCCCGCGGCAAAGGTGATGGTGCGTTCGGCCCGCCTGTCGAGTACCAAGTGGTCCAGTACCGTCAAATGAGCCTCCCAGCCTGGCTCAACGACGGTGGTCGCATTCTTCTCGGCAATGATGGCCGGGCCAGGGATGATGTCGCCAGCTTGCAGGTCTTCGCGCACCACCAGCGCAGCATCGTGCCACTGCCCGCCTGAATACATGCGTACTGTTTCACGACGAGGTACTTCACGCGGCTCATGCCTTGCATAAAGCGGCTCTGCGGCAGCATCACCTGCAATCACGGATTCAACGGACACCGCTTCAACCACCAGGCCTTTGCCTTGCATCAAAAACGCAAAGCGCTGGCGGTAGGCGGCTTCAAAGCCCGCTTGAATTTGCTCTAGCGTGCCGAAAGGAACGATCAGCGCCGCATCGCTGCCCTCATAGCGCACATGCGCCCGGCGGTGGGTGGTGACATGGCCGGTGTTGACCTGCTGGCGCTGCAGCTCAGCCTCAGCCGCGGCCGCCAGGTCAGTCAAGGTCTGTGCAATTTGTGGCAGGGCATTGGCCGTCAATTTCAATTCAATCGTTTGTTCCCGGATCACATTTTGGTCAGCCAGACCCATGCCATAAGCGCTCAACACGCCCGCCATCGGGTGAACAAAAACCCGCGTCATGCCCAATGCATCGGCCACCAGGCAGGCGTGCTGGCCGCCCGCCCCGCCAAAGCATTGCAGGGTGTAGCGCGTCACGTCGTAGCCGCGCGCCACCGATATTTTTTTGATCGCGTTGGCCATCTGCTGCACCGCAATGTTGATGAAGCCTTCAGCCACCACCTCGGCAGGGCGGCCAGTTTGCGCGGCCAGTTCGTCAAACTGGCTTGCCGCGGCTTCGTAGCTCAGCGGCTCGTTTGCATAGGGGCCAAACACCTGGGGAAAGTACCGCGGCTGCACCTTGCCCAGCATCACGTTGGCGTCGGTCACAGCCAGCCGTCCGCCGCGCCGGTAGCTGGCTGGGCCAGGGTTGGCACTCGCGCTTTGCGGGCCGACGCGAAAGCGCTCGCCGTCAAACTTCAACAGCGAACCGCCACCGGCGGCCACTGTGTGGATGCTCATCATGGGGGCGCGCATGCGCACGCCCGCCACTTGCGTTTCAAACTCGCGCTCAAATTCGCCCGCATAGTGCGACACATCGGTCGACGTGCCGCCCATGTCAAAACCAATCACCTTGGCGTGACCGGCAGCAGCTGCCGTGCGTGCCATGCCGACAATGCCGCCGGCTGGGCCGCTCAAAATCGCGTCTTTGCCCTGAAACGCGTGCGCATCCGTCAAGCCGCCAGACGACTGCATGAAAAATAATTTAACGCCCGGCATTTCACCCGCCACCTGGTTCACGTAACGACGCAAAATCGGCGACAGATACGCATCCACCACGGTGGTGTCACCCCGGCTGACGAACTTCATCATCGGGCTGGTTTCATGCGAGGTGCTGATTTGTGTGAAACCCACCTCAAGCGCCACGCGCTTGGCGGTTTTTTCATGTTCGGTGTAGCGGTAGCCATGCATGAACACAATCGCCACACTGCGCAGCCCTTTTGCATATTGCGCCAGCAGCTCCGATTTTAAGAGCGCCTCATCCAGGGTCTGCAATATCTCGCCCCGCGCACCCACACGCTCGTGGGCTTCAATCACAGCGCTGTAGAGCAGCTCGGGCAGTACCACATGGCGGTCAAACAGGCGCGGGCGATTTTGGTAGGCAATGCGCAGCGCGTCCCTGAAGCCTTGGGTGGTTACCAGCAAGGTCGGCTCGCCTTTGCGCTCGAGCAGCGCGTTGGTGGCAACCGTGGTGCCCATCTTCACGCAGTCCACAAGCTTGGCACTGATCGCCTCACCTGCGGTCAAGCCCAGCAGGTGACGAATACCGGCCACAGCCGCATCGCGATACTGCTCTGGGTTGTCGCTCAGCAGCTTGTGCGTCGTCAGTGTGCCATCCGGCCTCTTGCCAACGATGTCTGTGAAGGTGCCGCCCCGGTCAATCCAGAATTGCCAGCGTTTGTCTGTTGTTATTGCGTTCTTCGACATCATTTCGAAACGCCCATCACCAGGTCAGGCAAGATCGTGACGATTTGTGGGAACACAGTAACAAGTGCAATGCAAACCACCAGACAAAAGAAAAATGGAATCGCCGACAGCGCAATCGTATTGCTGTCTTTGCCGGTCATGTTTTGCAAAACAAAAAGGTTAAAGCCCACCGGCGGCGTGACCTCGGCAATTTCGACCAGCAAGATCACAAAAATGCCGAACCAGATCAGGTCAAATCCGGCTTTTTGCACCATCGGCATCACCACGGCAGCGGTCAGCACAATCATGCTGATCCCGTCAAGCGCCGTACCCAGCACCAGGTACACCACCACCAGACAGGAAATGAGCGCATAGGGCGACAGGTGAAGAGAATTAACCCACTCGGCCAGTTCGCGCGGCACGCCGGTAAAGGCCATGGTTTTGGTTAAAAAAGCAGCGCCCGCCAGGATGAACATGATCATGCAACTGGTGCGGGTCGCGCCCATCAGCGCCTCCTTAAAGTTGGCCCAGGTCAATGAGCGGCTCCAGGCGGCAAGCGCTAATGAACCCACGACGCCATAGGCCGCACATTCCGTCGCTGTCGCCCAGCCTGCGATCAGTGACCAGCAGATAAACACAATCAGCAGCGCGCAGGGAATCAGGTTTTTGGACAGCCGCATCTTTTCCCTGAAGGTCGTGGCTGGCTCGGGCGGCGGCATTTTGTCTTTGTTGCGAATCGACCACCAGGCGATGTAGCCTGAGAACAAAGCCATCAGCAAAAAGCCCGGTAAAAAACCGGCTAAAAAGATGCGGATGATGGACGCATCAGCTGCCACTGCGTACACCACCATGGTGATCGAAGGTGGAATCAAAATGCCCAGCGTACCAGCAGTGGCCAGTGAACCGATAGCAATTTTTTCGTCGTAGCCGCGTTTGGTCAATTCTGGCAGCGACACCTTGGCAATCGTGGCGCAGGTGGCAGCAGATGAACCGGATACCGAGCCAAAAATGCCGCAACCCAAAATGGTGGTGTGGAACAGCCGTCCCGGCACCCGGTTCAACCACGGCGCCAGGCCGGTGAACATTTCTTCGCTGAGCTTGGTGCGAAACAAAATCTCGCCCATCCAGATAAACAGCGGCAGGGCCGCCAGCTCCCAGCTGGCATTGCTTTCCCAAAAAGCTGAAAACAGATTCAGACCGGGTTGCGTGTTTGTGAAAAACGCCTGCCCTACCCAGCCGCAAATGGCCAGCGTCATGGCAATCCACACGCCACCAGAAAGCAGCACCATCATCAGAACCAGCAATATGCCGCCAATGGTCAAAATATCCATGTCGTGCTTTCGTTGTTGTTTTCGTTGTTGTTGTTATTTTTTGGATTTAAATGTCAGATGAAAAATCACCTTTGGCATGGCGCTCTGCCGTCAGCCGCACAAAGGTAGGGACGCCGCCACGCGCCACAATCACAAACTCATCAAACACCGCCACCAGCAGCAGCACCGAGCCAAACGCAAAGCTCATTTGCGGTATCCATATCGGCAGCGGCAACAAGCCCTGCGCCAGCTCCTTGAACTCATAGCTCTGATAAGTAAAGCGGCAGGCCCACCAGGCCAGGTAGGCCACCGCCACCAGCGCGACCAACAAACTCGCCAGCTCAAGCACTCGCCGGGCAGTTGCACTGATGTTTTCAAGCACCAGCGTGACGCGCACAAAGTCACCATGCTTGAAGGCATGCGCCATGGTCAAAAAAGCCGCCGCTGCGCACAACCAGGCCACGATATCGTTGGTTGCGCCTGTGTTCAGGCCAAACTCCCGGCCCAGCGACTGGAACACCATCAGCGCGGCAATCAAGGCAACACACACCGCCCCCAGCACAGCAGAAGCCAGATAAACCGCGTCCAGCCCCGCCCGTAGCGCGGATGGCGATTGACTGAGCGTGGTGGGAGTTTGTGTCATGTGATCGCTTTGCTTTGGGGGTTATTTCTTGTGGTACGCGTCGATGATGGCTTTACCGTCAGCGCCGGCCAGCTTCAGCCAGTCAGCCGTCATGGTGTCGCCAATCGGTTTGAGCTCCTTCTTCAGGGACTCACCGACCACTGTATCAATTTTCATGCCCTTGGCAGCCAGTTCTTTCAAATTATCAGCATTGTTTTTCTCGCTGTTTTGCCAGCCCCGTGCCTCGGCCGCAGCCGCTTGTTGCAACACAGCGTCCTGTGCAGCCTTGTCCAGCGCGTCAAAGGCTTTTTGATTGACCACCACCGCGTTGCGCGGCAGCCAGGCATTCACGTCGTAGAAAAACTTGACGCTTTCATACAGCTTGCTGTCAATACCGCTGGAAGTAGATGTCAAAAAATTGTCGGCGCCGCCCGTTGCCAGTGCTGCGGGCAGTTCGGCCAATTGAATCGTGACGGGCTGCGCACCAACGGCGGTGGCAATGAAAGACGTGGCCGGGTTGTAGGCGCGCATTTTGGTGCTTTTCAGGTCAGCCAGTTTGGTCAGCGCCTTCTTGGAATAAAGGCTTTGAGGGGGCCATGGAACGGTGTACAGCAATTTGATGCCCTGAGCCGCCAACGTTTTGACCAGCAACTCGCGCGATGCGGTGTCGAGCCGTTTAGAGTCTGCATAGCTGGTAGCTAAGAAGGGGATGGAGTCCAGCCCGTATACCGGTGCTTCATTTGAAAACAGCGACAAAATAAACTCGCCCGCCTGGGTTTGACCCGACTGCACCGCACGCTTGATCTCATTGGCCTTGAACAGAGAAGCGTTTGGGTGAACAGTGATTTTTAGTTTGCCCGCCGTGGCTTTGTCAATGTCCGCGGCGAACTGGGTCAGGTTTTGCACCTGAAAAGTGTTGGCCCCATAACCTGAAGGCAGGTCCCATTTGGTTTGCGCAAAAGCGGCAGACCCTGCCATGACAGCAACAGCAGCAAGTGAAACAAGCAATTTTTTCATTGATAACTCCGTTTGATGAAGGCTAGATAGCCAGGTGGTGATTTAAAAGATCAGTGATCAGCATCGCGCCTGGCGCGTGGGTGATGCAGAACTCGGGACGCGCCTGCGTCATAGCGGCTTGTGGCGTCACACCGCAGGCCCAGAACACAGGAATTTCATCTGACAGGACGTCCACTGGGTCGCCGTAATCAGGCGCGGCAAGATCCGCAATGCCAATCAACTCCGGGTTGCCGATGTGCACTGGTGCTCCATGCACAGTGGGGAAGCGTGACGTGATTTGAATCGCCCGAATCGCATCCGCAGCTTTGAGCGGCCGCATCGACACCACCATCGGGCCACTGAAAGGACCCGACGATGTGGTGGGAATATTGCTGCGGTACATGGCGACGTTGCGTTGCTGTGCAATGTGACGCAGGGGTATGCCGGCCTCCAGCAACGCTTCCTCAAACGAAAACGAGCATCCAATCACGAAGGTGACCAGATCACCCCGCCACAAGTTGCTGATATCTGTTGGCTGATCAGCCAGCGTGCCATCACGCCAGACGCGGTAGCGCGGTACATCGGTACGAATGTCAATGTCCGCGCCCAGGCTGGGCAACAGCGCCTGGCCTGGTTCGCTCACGGCCAACAGAGGACAGGGTTTGGGGTTGCGTTGGCAGTAGCGCAAAAAATTGTTGGCCAGCGGCTCGGGCAAGATGACGACGTTACCCTGTACATGACCAACAGCCAAGCCGCTGGTATGACCGGTCCATGCGCCACTGCGTATGGCGGCTCGGTCCTTGAGTGACTTGAGGATTGACTTTTCAATCGGGGATGTGCTGTTCACCAAAACTTCTCCATATCCGTTTAAATTTGTATCTCATTGGCATGACGCTAATGACTGATAAGCGGATTGTGGAAGTGCAGTAAATCTTCTGCAAATTCAAAATTTTTCGTTTGCAGCATCGATTTTTTCGATGATTATCCAGGCACTAGGGTTTACCTTTGGCGGTCTTTTTGGGTGCGTTTTTGGCTGCGTCCGTGAAATTCAAGGCCGACTGCACCACCACTTCCACAGTGTCTGACGTGGGGTCAATCCGGTAGCTGGCGTGTATCGGCAGCGACTGCACTTTCGCATCTACTGCCAGCGGCTTCAGCTTCGCAAAACCACCCAGACGTGCCACTGCAGCGCGCGGTAACAGCGCCACACCAAAGCCGCCCTGAACCAGTTGCACCATCGCTGAAATAGATGAGATGGCGTGCACTTTTTTGGGCTCTAACCGATGCTGCCTGAACAAATCGAGCAGCGTGACATGCGGCTGCGAGCCTTTTTGAAAGGTCAACAACTCCATGTCCGCGAGTTCTGAAAGCCGGTAATTTCTCTTTTTATGCAACAAGGGGTTACCCACAAACACCATGTCCATGGGCGGTAGGGTCTGGTTGCGTACGCCCGTGCTGGCGGCAGGCAGCACTGCAAACACCACATCTAGCGTGCCGCGCTGCACCAGGTCCATCAGGATGGGGGTGGTCTCCACCGTGAGTTCAAGCTCTAGACCGGGGTGGTCGGCACGCAGTTTTTCGAGCCACGGTATCAGCCACGAATGCAGGACGGATTCAATCGCGCCGATGCGCATCGACACCGCCATTTGCTGGGTTGAGCCCATCTCAGCCTTGACCTCGCGCTGCAGTGCCAGCAGCTTGTCGGCGTAGACCAAAAAGCGCGCGCCCGCGGCCGTCAGCTTGAACTGCTTGTCACCCCTGTCGAGCAGCAGCACGCCCAGTTCGTCTTCAAGCGTGGAAATACGGCTGGACATGGCCGATTGGGTAAGAAAGAGCTTTTCAGCCGCGCGCGATATGCTTTTGAGGGAGGCAACCCAGTAAAAGGCTTCGACAAAACGCAGGTTCATGACAGCTCAGTTCGGTTGGGGGTATGCCCGGTGGTTTTCGCGCGCCAATTGCGTCTAATATAAAGCCACCATTTTCCTGCCCTCAGGTTTACCATCTTTAACTTTCAGCCCTGGAGTTTTCATGACTTTCAAATTTGCCCTCACAGCCATCGCCTTGGCCGCCAGCGCCTCAACTTTTGCCCAAACCAAATGGGACCTGCCGGCCGCTTACCCTGCAAGCAACTTCCACACGGAAAACCTGGTGCAGTTTGCGGCCGACGTTGACAAGGCCACCGCCGGCAAATTGAAGATCACCGTGCACGCCAACGCATCGCTTTTCAAAGCCAACGAAATCAAGCGCGCGGTGCAAGGTGGCCAGGCACAGATTGGTGAAGTACTGCTGGTGAACTTTGAAAACGAAAATCCGATTTACGGTGCAGACGGTATTCCGTTTCTGGCGTCGTCGTATGCTGATTCGAAAAAACTCTACATGGCCCAAAAACCCGCCCTGAACAAGCTGCTCGATGCCCAGGGCATGAAGCTGATGTACACCGTGGCCTGGCCACCGCAAGGCATTTACAGCAAGAAACCACTCGCCTCGGTGGCTGATTTGCGCGGTATCAAATGGCGCGCTTACAGCCCCGCGACCGCCAAAATTGCTGAACTGATTGGCGCACAGCCCGTCACCATCCAGGCCGCCGAGTTGAGCCAGGCGCTGGCCACGGGTGTGGTGGAAAGCTACATGAGCTCAGGCTCCACCGGCTATGACTCCAAAACCTATGAAAGCATCAAATACTGGTACGACACCCAGGCCTGGTTGCCCAAAAACGCCATCATCGTGAACAAGAAAGCCTTTGACGCGCTGGATGCGCCGACCCAGGCGGCATTGACCAAAGCCGCAGCGGACGCTGAGGTGCGCGGCTGGAAGCTGAGCGAAGAAAAAAATGATTTTTACAAAAAGGCACTGGCCGAAAAGGGCATGAACATCGTCACGCCGCCAGCCAAGCTGGTCAGCGACATGAAGCAGGTTGGCAACATCATGCTGGCCGACTGGCAGAAAAAGGCCGGGGCCGAGGGCGAGGCACTTGTGAGCAGTTTCAAGACAGCTCAAGCCAAGAAGTAAGCCTCAGGCCCCTTACAAGGCCACCGGTAAAAACGGTGGTGATCGGGTCAGTCGCGTCTGCGGGTAAAGTCATGGTTTGATTGTCTGATTTTTACACCATGCCCACTGCCCTTCCTGTTCTGGCCATTTGCATCGGCGCATCCACTGGTGCGCTGGCCCGCTGGGGCCTGGGTTTGTGGCTCAGCCCCGGCGGCGTGATTCCCTGGGGCACGCTGGCCGCCAACCTGATTGGCGGCTACCTGATTGGCGTGTGCATTGCCGTTTTTCAGGCACTGCCGCAACTGGACCCCCTGTGGCGACTGCTGTTGATCACCGGTTTCTTGGGCGGCTTGACCACCTTCTCTTCTTTTTCGGCCGAGGTCGTGAGTTTGTTGATGGCAGAACGCTACGCGCTGGCGCTGGGCGCAGCGACAGCGCACGTGGCAGGCTCACTCTTGATGACTGTAATTGGCATCAAAACAGCTACATTTTTTATAGCTGATCGCGCCCAAATTTAAACGGCCAGAGGCAGTTTTTACCTACAAATGAGTCAAAATGCCCTGTTTGACCCGGCTACCCCGCCTGACGTACAGACCTGGCTGGTGTCACAAACGGCTGCAGGTTGCAGCCGCCAGGCCCTGTTTGAGTCACTTTGTGAAGCGGGCTGGACAACCGCGCAGGCGTGCCTGATGATGCGGCTGAGCAGCCATGAGAAAACCGCTTTCGGTGTGGCAGATGTCGGGCCACATCAGTTTGTCAAGCAGTCGCCAGTACCGCAGCCCCAGCTCATCCTGGAGAGCGTTCGGGTGGACGGGGGCGACCGGCAAGTTCGGGTGCTGCAAATGCGAACCACACCCGATTTGATGGAGTTTGAAGGGCTGTTGAGTGATGCAGAATGCGAGGCCCTGATACGGGCCGCACAGCCCCGGCTCTCGCGTTCATTGACGGTGGATGTACAAACCGGTGGACACGAAATTCACCCTGACCGCAGCAGCCAGGGCATGTTTTTTGAGCGCGCTGAAACCCCTCTGATCGCGGCGATCGAAGCGCGAATTGCAAAGTTGCTTCAATGGCCGGCAGCGCATGGCGAAAATCTGCAAATCTTGCGTTATCCGCCAGGCGCCCAGTACCTGCCGCACTACGATTATTTTGACCCCGACCAGCCCGGCACGGCCGAGTTGCTCAAGCGGGGCGGCCAGCGAGTGGCCACGCTCATCATTTACCTGGGTGAGCCTGAAGGCGGCGGCGCGACCGTCTTTCCTGACATCGACCTGTCGATTGCGCCCAAGCGCGGCAACGCGGTGTTTTTCAGCTACGCAGCGCCAGATGCGTCCAGCTTGACTCTGCATGGCGGCGCGCCAGTGATCGCTGGAGAAAAGTGGATTGCCACCAAGTGGTTACGGCAGTCGGTGTTTGACTAGTCGCACCTCTCGCTGACACTGGTGCGCCTAGCGCCTCACGCCGCACACCAAGTCGCCGACGTCGTTTTCTGGCACGGCACGCTCGTTTTTTGCCTGAGCCACTTCCATATCGCGAGGCAGCACCACGCCGTTTTTAACGGCCAGCACTTCAGCCATCACACTGACGGCAATTTCAGGCGGGGTTTTGCTGCCGATGTAAATGCCTATCGGGCCGCGCAACTTGGCCAACGCTTGCTGGCTCACGCTGAAATGCTCTGCCATGCGTTGATGACGCGCTTCGTTGTTGCGGCGTGAGCCGATGGCACCGACGTAAAAGGCATCGGTGTCCAGAGCCTCCAGCAAGGCCAAATCGTCCAGCTTGGGGTCGTGTGTGAGCGCAATCACGCAACTGCGCCTGTCAGGTCTGAAGGCAATCACCACGTCATCAGGCATGTCGCCTGACACGGTCACGCCAGCGACTGACCAGGCGCTGCGGTACTCCTCACGCGGGTCGCACACGGTGACGGCAAAGCCGCTGAACTGGGCCATGGTGGCCAGATACTCGGTCAGTTGGCCCGCACCAATCAAAAGCATGCGGTACTCGGGGCCAAAGGTGTTGATGAGTTCAGTTTTACTCACGCTGAGTTCGGCGGGTGCAGCGCTCGTGCTGAGAGTGACGGCGCCGTCTTTTAGATGCACGCAACGCTGCATGAGCTGGCCTGCTTCCAAGGCGGCGACTAGCTCGCTCAAAGCGGCTGCGTCGGGGTCGTACTCCAGCAGCAGTTCCAGCGTGCCGCCGCAGGGCAAGCCGAAGCGGTGCGCTTCATCCGCCGTGATCCCGTATTTGACAAACGTGGGTGGGCCGGAAGGAATCGATTTGTCGCTGTTTGCGCCTGAATAAGCTTGTGTGAACTGGTAAATCAAATCGTCTTCAATACAGCCACCCGACACCGAACCCACCACCGCGCCGGTGTCACACAGCGCCATGATGGAGCCGACCGGGCGCGGCGACGAGCCCCAAGTGCGCACCACCGTCGCCAGCAAGGCGCGCTTGCCAGTTGCACGCCAACCGGCAAGGGTGCGCAACACCATGACATCCAGATTTTCCATACGGTTTACTTAGTGGTTACTTCCGGGTTACTTCAAGTACAGCCAAAGCGCAAAAGCCAAGCCAAAGGCAAGCGCTGCGCCTATCACCCATTTTCCAGCAGAGGCATCTGCCCCCACGCCCACTTCGCCCGTCTGGGTCGGGCCCTCTTGCGTCACGATTTGGGCGGCATACGCGTCTGGGTGCTGGCGCTGCATTTCATTGTCAAAGCGCTTGAAAAAATCTTCCGCCATCGCCTTGGCTGCGCCATCAATCAGTCGCTGACCCAGTTGGGCGATTTTGCCGCCGACTGATGCATGAACGGTGTAGGCCAGCTCACAGCCAGCGTCATTTGGCGTCAGGGTCACCGCCGAATCGCCTTTGCCGAAACCGGCCGGGCCACCCTGCCCCTCAAAGCTGATTTTGTAGCTGTTGGGTGGATGGATGTCACTCAGCGTGATCTTGCCTGTGAACTTTGCCGACACCGGACCAATTTTCAAGCTCATGCCAATGCTGTATTGGTTGTCCCCCGAAGGTTCAACCTTGTCGCAGCCCGGTATGCACGCTTTCAGCACCACCGGGTCATTGAGTGCGTCCCAGGCTTGTTGCTGGGTGATGGCAAGTTGCCTTGCGCCTTGCATGTCCATGTCAGTTTCCTTTATTTCTTCAATTATTTCTTCAATTACTTCTTCATCAAGGCGGCCAGGCTGCTGGCCAGCTCTTCAAGTTTGCTCAAGTTATGAACGGCCAGCATACCGTGTGCATGCTGGTGCAGCACCTTTGCGCCTTGGGCCAGCGGTGCATAGCCGTCAAAGCGCAGCAAGGGGTTGAGCCATAGTATGCGGCGGCTGCGGCGACGCAGCCAGCCCAGCTCTTGCGCCAACTCAGCAGGCTCGCCGGTGTCCAGCCCGTCCGTGATCATCAACACAATGGTACGCCGACCCACCAATCGGCGAGCGTGCTGCGTGCGCAAGGCGGTCAGCGACGCACCCAACTGGGTGCCGCCGGCAAAATCTTCAATCGCCAAACTGGCATGGGCCAGCATGTCGTCAGTATCAGCGTGTTTAAAAGCCTGGGTCAGATCCGTCAGGCCCATGCCAAACGCAAACACATCGCGCTGCGGGTGACGGCGCGTGGCAGCGTGCAAAAAGGCCAACAACAGTCTGGCGTAGCGCTCCATCGAGCCCGACACATCGACCAGCACCAGTACCGGCAAGCTTTTTTGCTGACGTTGCAGTCTGGGCAGGCGCAACAACTCGCCACCGGTGCGCGCGGCTTGCGCCATCACACCCGGCCAGTGCATGCGTGCACCACTTGCGCTGGGCCGGGTGCGGCGCGATGCAAACTGCGGCAGCGGCAGCTTGATGTCACGCGCCAGGCGCTCCACCAGCCTGTATTCAGTGGCCGACAGTGCATCGAAATCTGCGTGCTGCAAGCGCTCGATGTCACTGGCCGTCATGGCCGCATCAAAGTCGACTTTCTGGTCTTCTTCGGTTGGCTTGGCCTGCTGGCCAAATTTCTTTTGTGGGGCCAACGCCTCACGCACACGCGGTCGACGTTTGCTCGGTTCTGCCTTGCCTTCAGCACTGGGCAGCAATTGCGCGAGCAGCTTGTTGGCAACTTTCGGATCCTGAAAATACACGTCAAACAGCTCGCGAAACACCATGCGGTCTTGCTCGCGGCTGATCATGACGGCTTCAAAGGCGGCGCTTAAATCTTCTTTTTCAGCGATGCCGACGTGGCTTGCTGCGGTCTGGGCTAACGCGATACGGTTGCTGTCAATTTTGACGCCTGCCCGGCGAAGCGCCCTGCCAAAGCCGGTGATGTTGTCGGCCAGCTTGCCAACGCGCGCATCACCGAGCAGCATCAGCTTTGCACGGCGTCAGGCTCTAGCAACAAAGCCGCCATGTCCTGCGTCAGCGCCGTCACATCTTCGCGCTGCTTGAACAAAATGCCTGCGGTGTCCATCACGACTTCAGGGTCTATCGTCAAGGTATCGAGCGCCACCAGCGCCTTGGCCCATTCCACGCTTTCAGCGATGCCGGGGGCGCGTTGAAAAGCATTGCCAAACGGAGAGCGGCGCAGCTTGTCAACAAACGCAGCCACCTGGGCGGACAGCGCAAGGCTGGCCTGCGGCACCTGGGCCCGCACGATCGACAGCTCGCGTTCGCGCTCCGGGTAGTCAAGCCAGTGGTACAGGCATCTTCGTTTGACAGCATCGTTGAGTTCGCGGGTGCGGTTGCTGGTCAAAATCGTCACGGGTGGAATCACGGCCTTGATGGTGCCAATTTCAGGAATACTGACCTGGTACTCGCCCAAATATTCGAGCAAAAACGCCTCGAACGGTTCGTCAGCCCGGTCGACCTCGTCAATCAGCAGCACCGCACCGGGCGCGGGCGCTTGCAAGGCTTGCAGCAAGGGACGGCGAATCAGGTAGCGGTCTTGGTAGACCTCGCGTTCTACGTCTGCAGTGCCGAGCGTGGGGGCTCTTAATTCAGTGGCCCTCATATGCAGCAGCTGCGCTGCATAGTTCCATTCATACAGCGCCTCGCGTTGCTCCAGACCGTCATAGCATTGCAAGCGAATAAGCTGGCGCTGCAATGCGGTGCCAAGGGCCTTGGCCAGCTCGGTTTTACCGACGCCGGGTTCGCCCTCCAGCAACAACGGGCGCTGCAGCTTGAGGGCTAAAAAGACGGCAGTCGCCAGGCGGCGGTCTGCAAAATACCCTGCCTCATGGAGGGCGGCCGTGAGAGAGTCAATCGTGGAGAAAACGGTCATTTGCTATTAATTCGGGAGCTGATCGGGCATATTTCTATTGGCCTGGAGCTCTAAAACAGACCTGAAAGGGGCCGAAAACAGCCCCCTTCAGTTTATCCGGCCAGAGCCATCGCCACGCCGCGCTGGGTTTGCACGCTGATGATGTTGGCACGGTAGGCGGCTGTGGCATGAATGTCGTGGTTCAGCTCTGAGGCATCAATTTTGACAGCGGCCGCTGCCTCGGGCGTGAAGCTTTTGTTCAAAGCTGCTTCGAGCCCGCCATGGCGAAACACACCACCGCTTGATGCGCCAGTCACGGCAACCCGAACATCGCCGTCAAACTGAGCGATGAACACACCCACCATCGCAAAACGCGAGGCCTGTTGTTTGAACTTCATGTACGCAGCCCGCTTGGGGACAGGAAAGCTGATCGCGGTGATCAGCTCGCCGTCGTTCAAAGCAGTGGCGAACATGCCTTGAAAAAAGTCCTTGGCTTCAATCTTGCGCGCCGTGGTGTGAATGGTTGCACCGAGCGCCAGCACCGCGCTGGGGTAGCAGGCAGAAGGGTCGTTGTTGGCAACCGAGCCGCCCATCGTGCCCATGGCGCGCACCATGCGGTCACCGATGTTGCCGGCCAGATGCGCGAGCGCCGGAATAGCCGCCATCACATCAGCATTGACGGCCACATCGGCATGGCGCGCCATCGCGCCAATCACGATGCTGTTGCCGTCACGCTTGATGCTCGCCATGTCTTTGATGCCGCTCAAATCTGCCAGTTTGTCGGGGTTTGACAAGCGCAGCTTCATCGACGCCAGCAGGGTTTGCCCGCCGGCTAATGGCTTGGAACCACCGGCTGCCAGCTTGGCAGCGTCTTGCACAGTTGCTGGGCGCTCTAAAGTAAATGCGTACATGCTGTTTGTCCTTTTTTAGTGTTTTGCAGACTGAATGGCTTCCCACACACGGCCGGGGGTGGCGGGCATGTCAAAGTTGACCACGCCCAGTGGTCTGAGCGCATCCAGCACCGCGTTGATGACCGCTGGCGGTGAGCCGATAGCGCCGGCCTCGCCGCAGCCCTTGGCACCCAGCGGGTTGTGGCTGCACGGTGTGCACAGGGTGTCCAGTGTGAAGTTGGGCATGTCGTCAGCGCGCGGCATGGTGTAGTCCATCATCGAGCCAGTCAGCAACTGGCCGGTCTCTTCGTCGTAAACGCAGTTCTCCAGCAGCGCCTGGCCAATGCCCTGCACCAAGCCGCCGTGCACCTGGCCTTCGACAATCATCGGGTTGATGATGTTGCCAAAGTCATCGACCGCGGTAAAGCGCTCGACCTTGACTGCGCCTGTGGCCGGGTCCACTTCGACCTCGCAAATGTAGGTGCCTGACGGGAAGGTGAAGTTGGTCGGGTCGTAAAACGCGGTTTCGTTCAGGCCCGGCTCCAGCTTGTCGAGCGGGTAATTGTGCGGCACATAAGCCGTCAGAGCCACCTGCCCAAAGGTCACTTTCTTGTCGGTGCCCTTGATGGTGAATTCGCCATTGGCAAACTCCACATCGGCGTCGCTGGCCTCCATCAAGTGCGCGGCAATTTTCTTGGCCTTGGTTTCGATTTTGTCGAGCGCCTTCATGATGGCGGTGCCGCCCACTGACATGGAGCGTGAACCATAGGTACCCATGCCAAACGGTACGCGGCCGGTGTCACCGTGAACGATGTCTACCGCATCGACCGAGATGCCCAGGCGCGCGGCCACGACTTGCGCAAACGTCGTTTCGTGCCCCTGGCCGTGGCTGTGCGAGCCGGTAAATACCGTGACGCTGCCGGTGGGGTGAACGCGTACTTCACCGCATTCAAACAAACCAGCCCGCGCGCCCAGTGCGCCAGCAATATTGCTGGGTGCCAGTCCGCAAGCTTCGATGTAGCTGGAGTAACCAACGCCGCGCAGCAAGCCCTTGGCTTTGGACGCCGCCTGGCGTGCCGGCAAGCCTGCAATGTCGGCCAGCTCATTGGCGCGTGCCAGCAGCGCCGGGAAGTTGCCCACGTCGTACTGCAGCGCCACCGGTGTCTGGTACGGAAACTCCTGGATGAAGTTGCGGCGGCGAATCTCGTCCTGGCTTAAACCCATCTCCCAGCCTGCACGCGAAATGATGCGCTCCAGCAGGTAGGTCGCTTCTGGCCTGCCCGCGCCGCGGTATGCATCGACCGGTGCGGTGTTGGTAAACCAGGCATCGACCTCGCAGTAAATCAGCGGCGTGCTGTACTGACCGGCCAGCAGCGTGGCGTACAAAATGGTCGGCACAGCAGGAGCAAAGGTCGACAAATACGCCCCCATATTGGCGTCGGTGTGCACGCGCAGGGCCAAAAACTTGCCCTCTTTGTCAAGCGCCAGCTCGGCGTGACTGGCATGGTCACGGCCATGCGCGTCGCTGACGAAAGCTTCGCTGCGATCGGCCGTCCATTTGATGTTGCGGTTGAGCTTTTTAGAGGCCCAGACCAGGCACACGTCTTCAGCGTAAAGGTAAATTTTGGAGCCAAATCCGCCGCCCACGTCTGGTGCAATCACACGCACCTTGTGCTCGGGCAGGCCCATCACAAAGGCGGTCAGCAACAGGCGCTCAACGTGCGGGTTCTGGTTGGCCACATACAGCGTGTAGTCGTCATTGGCGCGGCTGTAAGCACCAATAGCCGAGCGAGGCTCCATCGCGTTGGGCACCAGGCGGTTGTTGGTCAAGTCGATTTTGGTGACGTGCGCAGCATGGGTAAAAGCGGCGTCAACCAGCGCCTTGTCGCCAATTGCCCATTTGTAGCAATGGTTGTCAGGTGCGGCTTCGTGCAGTGCCGCCGCTGTTTTGGCTTTGGTGACGTTGACGACGGCGCTCAATACCTCGTAGTCCACCTCGACCAGTTCAGCTGCGTTTTTGGCCTGCTCCAGTGTTTCAGCCACCACCATGGCCACATGGTCGCCCACATAGCGCACCTTGCCTTGCGCAAGAATGGGGTGCGGCGGCTCTTTCATCGGGTTGCCGTCGGTAGAAGTAATGCCCCAGCCGCAGGGCAGCCCGTTGATCTTGTCGTTGGCGACATCGGCGCCGACAAAAATATCGAGCACACCCGGTGCGGCTTTGGCCGCTGCAAGGTTGATGCTGTTGATGTTGGCGTGTGCGTGTGGTGAACGCACAAACACCGCGTAGCTCTGGTTGGCGAGCGTGATGTCGTCGGTGTACTGGCCGCCGCCAGTCAAGAAACGGTAGTCCTCTTTACGACGGACTGGAACGCCAATGTTTGGCAAATTAACGAAGTCGGGTGCGCCCATGATGTGCTCCTGATGTGGCTATAACTTGAATCAAGCGGCCATGGCGGCAGCGCCAGTGCGCACCGCTTTGACGATATTTTGATAACCCGTGCAACGGCAAATATTGCCTTCCAGGTGCTCGCGGATTTCACTCTCGCTGGCCTTGGGGTGATGCCGGCACAAATCAACCGCGCTCATCACCATGCCGGTGGTGCAAAAGCCGCATTGCAGGCCGTGACATTCTTTAAAAGCCGCTTGCATCGGGTGCATGGTGCCGTCTTTGGCCGCCAGGCCTTCAATGGTGGTGATGTCAGCGCCCTGCGCCTGCGCGGCCAGCACATTGCATGACTTGACTGCGCGGCCATTCATGATGACGGTACAGGCGCCGCACTGGGCGGTGTCGCAACCTACATGGGTGCCAGTGAGCAATAGCTTTTCGCGCAGTGCCTGCACCAGCAGCGTGTTGTCGGGCATGTCAATGTGGGCCGCTTTGCCATTGACGGTAAACTGAACTTGCATGGCTGTGTCTCCTGTGGGCTGTTAAGTAAGCGAAGCTGATAAACCCCTGATTATTTGGGTGCCGGTCTTGTCATGGCCTAGGTTAAACCCTTGGCAACTTGCCAAAGTCTGGGATATTCTCAAAATGCAACAGTATTGACCGACCAAGACGGCGCCATCATGTCCCCCATGTCATCTCTGACCCACAGCACAGCCGACGCGCGCTTGCAGCAGATTGCGCTGACGCGTCAGGCGCTGCTGCATGATGGCAAAGCCATGACCGACAACGGCAGCCAGAGCTGGATAGAAAGGTCATGGCAGCGCGCTTTGGCCAGCGGCAAAAGGCCAGACCAAGCCGTGATCTTTGACGTGATTTCGCCCAGCGCCATGCGGCGGGTCAAGGATGAGCACCACGCCCTGGTTCGCACCGCCCGGCCGGTGCTGGAAAGCCTGAGTCAGGCCATTGCCAGCACCCGTTATTTTGCAATTTTGACGGACGCGCAAGGCGTGGTCATTGACGCCCAGGGCGCGATTGACCGCAGTGACCGGCGGGCCGATCTCATCACCCGCATTGGCACCGACCTGTCTGAGCGCGCTTTGGCCACCACCGCCATCAGCGCGGCACTGACCGAATTGCAACCGGTCTGGCTACACCGGGGAGAGCACTTTTTTGATACGAATTCGGTTTACAGCTGTGCGGGCGCGCCGCTCTTTGGCACAGATGGCAAATGCATCGGCATGCTGGACCTGACAGGCATTGAAACCGCTGAGCGACCCGAGCTCAAGCACCTGGTGGCGCAGTCAGCCCGCAGCATTGAAAATGCCCTCACCCTGAGCCACCTCAAAAGCGCGCAGGACCTGCTGGTTCGCCTGAACTGGCCGGGCCGCAGCCTGGGTGACGAAACCGACGGCTTGGTCTGCCTGAATGCCGATGGTTATGTGACGGCAGCCAACCAGATGGCGCGGCTCATGCTGCCGCAGCTCATGCCGCAGCTACCGCAGCAGCCGCTGCACGCCAGCGACCTGTTTGCCATCTCCCCGGACATGCTGTTTGATGCAGCGCGCAAGCCCCGGCAGACCAACGCCCTGGAGGTACCGTTATGGACAGGCCTGCGGCTGCACGCCCTACTCGTAGCGGGGGGTCAGGCTGCACCGATGCATGTTCGGCCGACAGCAGCAACACATGCGCCGCCCCCCTTGAAAGACATTGAAACCGCCTTGATTCGCCAAGCGGTTGAGGACGCGGGCGGCAATGTCATGCAGGCGGCCAAAGCTTTGGGCATCAGCCGCGCCACCGTTTACAGGCGCTTGGGCTCAAACCTGAAGCAGCGCTAGGCAACAAAAGCCATCAATGCTTGTGGTCTGACGCTTTGCCAGGCGCAGCAGGCGCGGCAGGCGCGCTAGGGGCGACGTTACTGACAGGCAAGCTCAGTTCCATTTTGCTTTCAGCGCCCTTGGCATCTTTGAAAACCAGCGTCATGGCGACTTTGCTGTCTTTGACCAAAGGCTGCTTTAAATCCATCAGCATGACGTGGTAACCACCAGGTTTGAGTTCGACGGCCTTGCCTGCGGGCAAGTCAAGCAACGGCAGCGCGCGCATTTTCATCACATCGCCCTCCATCTTCATCTCATGCACCTCGCCCACGCCCGCCACGGGCGACGACACGCCGACAAGTTTGGCACCGTCTTTGGCGGTGATTTTCATGAAGGCACCCGTGCCCTTTTGGCCCGGCACGGTGCTGCGCACCCAGGCGTCTTTGACCTCGACGTTGGCGCTGGGCGTTTGGGCATAGGCCAGACTGGCCAAGCTGGCGATCAGGACGAGGGATGTGGATTTGAAAAGTGTCATGGTGTGCTTTCAGAGTGGCTAAAAAATCAGTGTTTGTGTTCGGCGGGTGCGCTTGTCATCGGTGCTTGCGGCGCGACCACCTCAAGCAGAGCCGCCGGGGTCTTGAGCCCTTTGGTGGAGCTGCCTGTTGCGGGTATGTCGGCCCAATTGTTGCTGCTTTTGCTGACGCCGTCGTCGCAAGTTTGCATCACCTTGAACCAAAGCGGGCCAGCCGCATCAGGCAACTTGCCGCGCAAGATGAACTCATCAACATGCGCGTCTGGCAGCGCAGCCTCTTTGCTGGCAGCAGTCCATGTGACAGCCGTGTTGCCTTGCGAGCTGATCGTCCAGCCAGCCTTGGCAAAAGGCTTAGCGCCTTGAAAACCTGGCGGAATCTGCACTGCAATGGCCGTGGTGGGCGCGCCATTACAGCCATGGCCCACCTGAAAAACAGCCTTGTAGCTGCTGCCCGCTGGAGCCGATTTATTTTCTAAAACGACATGAGGAAAAGAGGCTAGAGGCCAACAAATAAGGGCGCAAGTAGCTATTACTTTCGTAGTATTGATTGATTTCATGAGTGGACTCTTTCAGTTTTACAAGGCAAATTTAATTTCGGTCATCAAGGTGCGCTGGGGGTACTGGTGATAGTTCCAATACTTGTAGTTGTTCAGGTTGTCGATCCCAAGGGCCAGGTTGACCTGTTTGTTGAGCTGGTAACGAACCCGCACATCGGCAGTGATGTATTTGCTGGCAGCGGTGTAGGCAAAGCCATTGATGTCGGCATTGTTGAGGGTTGAATATTGAGGCCCGCTGTAACGCACGCCCAGGCTGGTTGTCCATTGCGGATCAAACCGGTAGCTGGCCAAAGCTGTCGCACGCCACACTGGCACGCGTGGCTGGTACTTGCCGATCGTGTCACCAGCAACCGTGACAAAGCCTGCGTTTTCCTTGATGCGCGAGTTGGCATAGGTGACGCTACCGCTCAAGTCCAGACCTTTTTTAAACACATCGTTACCGCTGTACGCCAGCTCAAGCCCATTGGTTTGAATGCGGCCCACGTTTTGCACTCGGGTGATGTTGGCATTGGCCGCTGCATCAAACGTGGTTTGTGAATACAGCGAGTCGCGTGTGTTTTCGGTGAAGAAGGTCCAGCGCAGCAGACCACTGCCGATATCCTTTTCAGCCGACAGCTCAGTCGTCCATGACTTTTCTGGCCGCAAGTTTGGGTCGTTGACAAACTGCGAGTTAACCGTGGCTGTGGCACCATAAAGCTCATTGACCGTCGGAAAGCGCACAGAACGCCCAGTTGAGGCTTTAAGCACCGTGTCGCTTGACCATTGGTACGACAACGCTGCCTTGGGTGACACCGCATTCAAACTGCGCGCCGAATAAGCCGTGTTGGCGGCATTGCCCACACCAAAGTTGGTAAAGCCGCTGTTGGCCGTCCAGTTCTCTAGGCGCGCGCCCAGCACGGTCTTCCACTTCGGCGCAAAGGCCCAAGTGTCTTGCGCATACAGGCTGCGCAACAGGGTTCTGCCGCCCACATCGTTGGCCACCGTATCCGGCCCATCTGTCAAATAATTGCCCGTGATGTTGCTTTTCAAAATACGCAGCTTGTAGGCGTCTTGCTGGTAGCCAAAGTCAACGATGTGCGGGCCCTTCACACCATCAGGTCGCCAGGTGCCTTTGAGTGCCAGAGTGTTCCAGCCAGTGCCGTTTTGGTCGGTCAGCGTTCCAGCGCCCCCTGTGACGGAACCGGGTTGAACCGTGGTTGCTGCACGCGCCTGGTCTTTGCTGTAGTTGTAAAGGCTGGCAGCAACCTCCCAGTCAAATACACCCTGGGTGTTTGACTTGACCGACAAGCCGTGCATGACATGTTCCAGCGATTCGTTGGCGACGCCAAAGTCGCTTGCAGCCAGCGCATAGCCTTTGCCATCAATGTTGACGTTGCCGCTGTACACCAGGTTACCCGCTGCATTGCGCAGGTAGCTTTGCGAACGGTTCTCGCTGGTGTTTTGCCAGTAGCCCAGCGTGTAGCTGGCCCGCACCGTGGGTGAAAAGTCATACGCCAGCTTGACCTTGGCGTGGTCTTGTATGGTTTTGTATTGGGTGGAGCCGCCCAAGATCACAATGGGCGCGTTGTTGGGGTTGAGACCCGCCACGGCACCCGTCACGACCTGTGCGCCCACGGCGGGCGCGGTCCCTGCACTGACCAGACGCGCGGGAAACACCAGCGGCTGGCTACTGCTGCTGGTGCGGTTGACGTTGGCAAACCACGACCAGTCGCCGTTTTTATTGCCCAGTGATGCGCTTGCCTGGGAGCCGCCGTAATGGGCGTCGGTGCCGTAGAGTTTGAAGTTTTGCGTGTAGCCAGTGATCTTGGCATGCGCTTCAAACTGCTTGGGCATGCGGGTCACGTAGTCAACGACGGCGCCCACCGAGTTGCCTGCATAGGCGGCAGAAAACGGGCCATACAGCACGTCAACCCGCTCAATTTCTTCAGGCGTGACCAGCCCCCAGCGCGGCGCGTAGGTTGCACCGTTGCCCAGGTAGTTCGACAGCAAAATGCCGTCGGCATACACCATCGACCGGGCAGAGTTGCCTGTGCCCGATGCGCGGCTGGACAGCACCGCATGGTTGTAGTCGCCGATGTAACGCTTCCTCACCAGCAAGCTGGGGAAGTACTTGAGAGCGTCTTCGCTGTCGGTGGCGTTGATGGTTTGCTCAATCTGCTCTTTGGTCACGCCCTCGATGGTGGTGGGGATTTGTGTGGGTAGGGAGGTCGGCTGGCCGCTGTTGATGGTGACCACTCCCAGGGTTTTGGCGGGGCCATCGGCTAGCGATGCAGCGGGACTCTGGGCCAGTGCTTGCATGCTGGCGAACATGGCCGCAGCCACTGCACTAAGTTGAAAGGCAAAACGATGTTGGGTTTTCATGAAATCTGCACATTGAAAGAAACAGGACGCACGCTGGCTAATAAGCCAACGCACAAGACTCAAGCCCAATCACTTGGGAGCCTGAGAGGTTTCAGTTCAAAGTGCAGGGGGGCCGCGGCTGGGCGGCAGGCCGCTGATACGAGCGGCTAAATCAAACGGTAAATCAATACCAGCGACCTGCTGGCTTGGCTGGCTAGGCAGGGTTTGGGCGGTGAAAGCTGGCAGAACCAGAGCAAAAGAGCCGCACAAGTCGCAGTGGGATCCCGCTGGGGCAACGTCACCGGCCATGTTGGCAGCCGTGTTGACCAAGCAAAGCCCGCCCAGCTTGCCGGTACGCACCTCTTCGGCCAGCATGGACGCAGGCGCTACCAAGGCCGACAACACCGCCAAAAAACTCAGGAAAGCGGCAAAGCGCCGCCACAAAGGCAGGGTTGCTGAAGTTGACAAGCGGTGAGACACAGGTGAATTATAGAAGGCCGGAAGAGCCTACTTGGCAGCATTCGGAAAAAACAGCTGCTCGCCGCCAATTTTGTAAGCTGCAATCACGCCCTGCCCGGCTGGTGATGTGACCCAATCGGCAAACTTTTGCGCCTCGGCCACTTTGGTTTGCGGGTGCTTGGCCGGGTTGACGACCAGCACGCCGTATTGGTTGAACAGCCGCGTGTCGCCTTGGACCAAGATCGTCAGATCGGCCCGGTTTTTAAAGGCCAGCCAGGTAGCCCTGTCGGCCAATACATAGCCGCCGCTGCTCGCAGCAATGTTCAGCGCCGGGCCCATGCCGCAGCCGCAGGCTTTGTAGTTGGCAAACACTGGCTTGTCGGCGGGGGGGTCGATGCCCGCCGCCCTCCAGTAGCGCAGCTCGGCGGCGTGGGTGCCGCTTTTGTCGCCGCGCGACACAAAGTTGGCATTGCTGGCGCTGAGCTTTTTCAGGGCATCGGCAATGTCTTTGCCCTTGGTTTTGGCCGGGTCAGCCGCCGGGCCAATCAGCACAAAGTCGTTGTACATGACGGGAAAGCGTTTGATGGCAAAGCCCTCGGCCACGATTTTTTCTTCGGCCACTTGGTCGTGCACAAACAGCACATCGGCATCGCCCCGGCGGCCCATGTCGATGGCCTGGCCGGTGCCCACAGCCACCACTTTGATGTCAATGCCTGCGGCTTTTTTAAACTCGGGCAACAGCGTGGTGAACAGCCCGGACTGCTCGGTCGAGGTGGTGGACGCCATCACAATAGGATTCGACTGCGCTATTGAATATGTAGCTGCTGGTGCAATAAGAATAACAGCTACAGCCCTAAATGATGGTAAAAAATCGCGTAAAAACCAGTGTGCTGAGCGGCGTTTTGGGGTCATCCGAGTTCTCCTTTGAGAAAGTGTTCTGCCGCCGCAGGCAGCGGGCCGTTAAAAAAATCATGCGTCGGCAAGTCAGCCACCACCCGGCCATATTCGAGATACACCACCCGGCTGGCAAGGCGCTTGACCTGGCCCAGGTTGTGGCTGCTAAAAATAAGGGTGGTGCCGCTGTCGGCAAAGGCTCTCATCAGGCGTTCAACCTCGCGCTTGGCGGCCGGGTCCAGGCTGGATGTGGGCTCGTCCAGCAACAGTACCGCTGGCTTGCAGGCCCAGGCGCGCGCCAACGCTATGCGCTGCTGCTGGCCGCCTGAAAGCGTCTTGGCGTTGCGCCCGGCAAGCTCAGCCAGGCCGACACGCTCCAGCGCCGCCAACGCGGCCTGTTTGGCCTGCTTCCAGTCCGCACCGCGCAGCCACAGGCTGAGCGCGACGTTGTTTTGCACACTGGCGCGCAGCATGTAGGGCCGCTGAAACAGCATGGCCTGACGTGCACCCGCGCCTGCCAGCGCGCTGCCCGATGAAGGTTTCAAGAGGCCGTGCAGCAGCCGCAGCAGCGTGCTTTTGCCGCTGCCGTTCGAACCAATCAGCGCCACCCGCTCGCCAGCTTCGATCTGCAAGCTGCAGTCAGCCAGCGCGTGAATGCTGCCGTAATGCACATGCGCTGATTGCAGCTTAAACAGCGCTGTCATGCGGCGCCCAAGCTGCGTTCAGGCGGGCGGTCGCCCAGCGCACCGCGCCACAGCTTGAGGCAGCCGATCAGCGCATTGAGCAGCAACACCACCCCCAACAGCACCAAGCCCAGAGCGAGCGCCAAGGGCAAGTCGCCCTTGCTGGTCTCCAGTGCAATCGAGGTCGTCATCACCCGGGTAAAGCCGTCAATGTTGCCGCCCACCACCATCACCGCACCCACCTCAGAAATAGCGCGGCCAAAAGCGGCGATCAGCACCGTCAGCAGCGCATAGCGCTCGTCCCACAGCAAGATCAAACTTCGCATGAAAGGCCCGGCACCGAGCGATGCAAACTGCTCGCCGTGACTGCGGTCGGCGTCTTCAATCGTCTGGCGCACCAGTGCGGTGACCACCGGCAGCACCAACACAGCCTGTGCCAGCACCATGGCCTTGAAGGAAAAAAGCCAGCCCAAAAACCCCAGCGGCCCGCTGCGCGACAGGAGCAGGTACACCACCAGCCCCACCACCACGGACGGCAAGGCCAGCGCGGTGTTGAGCAGCGCCAGCACCACGCCCCGGCCTTTGAAGCGCGACACACCCAGCCACGCCCCCAGCAGCAAACCCAGGCCAGAAGCCACCGCGCAAGCTGTGGCACTGACGGCCAGCGAGCGGGCGACGATAGCAGCGAGCGTGCTGTCAAACGCCGTGATGAGTGAGAAGGCCGTCGTCAGGCTGTTGGTAAAGCTGTTCATAGGCGTGTGATGCTGCAATGTAGCTCAGGCGGGCTGATCTGCGCGCGACGCTGCCGTGGCGGCGCAACCGCAAGCCCAAAGCGGTTTGAGAACATCCACACCCGGTCAAAATAGAATTTTAGGTGTCATTTAGGGCTACAGACCAATAAATCATTGGTCGAGCAGCTCCTGTATCAGTAGCAAACAGTCACAGCGCGCAAGACCTGAATCCACAAAATATGTCGTCGCGTTCAGGCAAATAAAAGTTACGGTACTTTGGGCTTTTCATGCGGGCCCGGGTGGCAACTGATGCGCCACGCAGCACCTTGTGGGTGCCGAACCAGGGCTGCGAATACTCTTGGTACGGATCGGCGACAAAGCCAGCTGTTTCGCTTGAATAGCCCCGAAACGTCGTGCCGGTCCATTCCCACACATTGCCCCACAAAAAGCCACGCCTGGCGGCTGTGTGCGCCGCGACTTCCCACTCCACTTCAAACGGCAAACGCCGCCCGGCCCAGCGGCACCAAGCATCGGCCTCGTACCAGCTCATGTGCATGGCGGGCTGGCTGCCGTGCATGCGGCGAGCAGCGCCAAAGCGGGTTTGCATGACGGCGCCGCTGGCCACGCCGATCTGGTCGACGTAACGTGGCGCCCTTCTTCCCTCGAAATGGCCCTCGCCCTTTGCCATGGCCTGCAGCCATGTCCAACCCTGCGGGCTCCAGAGTTCTTGGCGGTCGTAGCCATCGTCGTCGACAAACTCGACGTACTGCGCCCAGGTCACAGGCTGGGCGTCAATTTCAAATTCCGGCACGGCCACGCTGTGCTGCGGTCTTTCGTTGTCAAACGAAAACCCGTCATCTGGGCTGCTGCCCAAGGCCCAGGTGCAAGCCGGCACCAAAAGCGGTTCGCGCAGGCTCATAGGGGCCGGGGTAAAAGCTTGCTGCATGGGTTTGTCAAGCGCCAAACCCAGCGTTTGGGCGGTGTACACCAGTGCTTCGGCATGCATGTCTTCATGGAACAGGCACAGGCGGTAGAAGTACAGGGCGTCGTCGTTGTCGTCGGCTTTTTCAAGCAAGTCCAGCGTGCCTTCGAGCGTGTCGAGCAAATAGCTGCGGATGCTGTTGGCATGAGGCAAGTCAAGTTGCCAGCGCGTGCCGTGCGCCACATGGCTGCTATCCCACCAGCGGTCGGCGTTCGGCTCAATGCTGGCCAGCCGCGTGTGCGCCGGCTCGCAGCGCAGGCCCAGTGCGCGTTGCATGTTGCGGGCAATCCACCATTCTTGAAACCAGCCAACATGGCCCAGCTCCCACAAAGGCGGGTTCACCGTGGGCAGTTGGGGCACCACATAATTCGCCGCTTCAAGTGCGTTTTGATACTGTGCAAAAAGGTGCAGCGTATGATTGCGCGCATCCATCAGCGCCAGTGACAGTATTGACCGGCCGCCGCTGCGCATGCTGGGCAAATCGATCTGGCCGGCCATGCTGGTTGCCGTTGCAAAGTTGGCATGAAAAGGTGTTTTGCTTGAAGTCAAAAATAGTCCTGGTGAGCCCGGCTTCAAGAGAAGCCAACAATGGCAACTGGCATACCGCACACCGCTGGGCAAAGTTTCTTTCTGGACATTGTGACATTGCAGTCACACAGCAATGGCACGCGGCTGGCGAAATGCCGGATGCCATGATTGCACTGCATGCGCGGCGTTCTGCACCCTACATTCGCGCGTGGGCAGCGCAGCACCCGCGCAAGCCCTTGATCGTTGTGCTGACCGGCACCGATTTGTACCGCGACATTGACCTGGACGCTGATGCACAGCAGTCTTTGCGGCTGGCAACGCAACTGGTGGTGCTGCAAGAGGCAGGCTTGGCAGAGCTACCCAAAGAACTGCAACACAAAGCACGCGTGATTTTTCAGTCTGCACCGCGCTTGAGACCAGCCGTTAAGTCCAGTCAGCGTTTCAGGGCGGTGATGGTGGGCCACTTGCGCGACGAAAAAGACCCGCTAACGTTTATGCAGGCGGCAAGGCTGTGCGCAGGTGCTGCGTACTTTGACCAAATCGGCGCTGGGCTGGATGCCGCGCTGGCTGATGCGGCGCGCCTGGCCGCAGCCCAATTACCCCACTACCGCTGGCTGGGCGGCTTGCCCCGCCCCCTGACGCGCCAGCGCATCAAGCGCGCCCATGTGCTGGTGAACAGCTCTGTCATGGAAGGCGGTGCGCATGTGATTTTGGAGGCCGTGCAGTCGGGCACGCCAGTGCTGGCATCCCGCATCAGCGGCAATGTGGGCATGCTGGGAGCTGACTACGCAGGATATTTTGACGTGGGCGATGCCGCAGGACTGGCAGCGCTGGTCAAACGATGCGCAACGGAGTCTGCCTTTTGGGCACATTTACAAAACCAGTGCGCGTTGCGGGCCGAATTGTTTGAGCCGGCTGTTGAAAAGCGCCATGTTTTAAAATTGCTGGCATCTGTCATCAAGGAATCGCCATGAACGCCCCCGAAAAACTCAGCTCGCTCGTGGCTCCGCGCCTGACCAGCCTGTCCCATGGCGGCGGCTGTGGCTGCAAGATTGCGCCAGGCGTGCTCAGTGAAATCTTGAAAAACTCCAGCAATCTGCCGATTCCCCCGGAACTGCTGGTGGGCATTGAGACCGCAGACGACGCGGCGGTGTACCTGCTCAATGAAAACCAGGCGCTGATTGCCACCACCGACTTTTTCATGCCCATCGTCGATGACCCGTATGACTTTGGCCGCATTGCCGCAACCAACGCGATCAGTGACGTGTACGCCATGGGCGGCACACCCATCATGGCGCTGGGCCTGGTCGGCATGCCGATCAATGTGCTGCCGCTGGACGTCATAGGCGCAATTTTGCGCGGCGGGCAGGACGTGTGCCGCGATGCTGGCATCCCGATTGCCGGTGGCCACACGATTGATTCCGTCGAGCCGATTTATGGCTTGGTGGTACTCGGCCTGGTGCATCCGTCCAGGGTCAAGAAAAATTCCGGCGCCAAAGTGGGCGATGTGCTGGTCATGAGCAAGCCCCTCGGCGTGGGCATTTTGTCAGCCGCACTGAAAAAAGAAATGCTGCCGCCCGCAGGCTACGCCAAGATGGTTGAAGTGACCACGCAATTGAACAAACCCGGCATCGCGCTGGCCGCCCTTGACGGGGTGCACGCTTTGACCGACATCACCGGCTTTGGCCTGGCAGGACATACGCTGGAGTTGGCCAGAGGCGCAAAAGTGCAAATTCGCTTGGACTGGTCGCGCATGCCGCTGATCGCTGGCGTGCGCGAGCTGGCAGCGCAAGGATGCGTCACGGGTGCGTCAGGCCGCAACTGGGAAAGTTATGGCAATGAAGTCACGCTGCCCGGCGTTTTTGCTGAAGCTGACAAGGCGCTGCTGAGCGACCCGCAAACCTCGGGCGGGCTGTTGGTGTCATGCCGCCCGGACCTGGCACACCAAGTGCTAGAGATCTTTCACACGCAAGGCTTTGCAGATGCTGCGGTGATCGGTGAAGTGGCGCAAGGCAGCGGCGTGAGCATTTATTGAGCTTTCAGGCGAGTTCAGTGGTTTTCCGAGTTTTTTTCGTCGGCCATCCGTCATCAGCTGTCTTGCCTTCGCAGTTACCATAGGTACGTGCTGCTTGTCAGTGTGCATGGCTTTTTCGCTTTTAGAAACCATTCCGCCCATTTTTGGAGATTTTTCAATTGGCTGCATTACTCAAACTTGCATTGGCGTACGACTGGCTGGCCGCCCAAATCGGCAAAGCAGCCTCCTGGGCTGTCTTGCTGGCAGCCCTGATCTCGTCTGGTAACGCGTTCGTACGCTATGGTTTTGACCTCAGCTCGAACGGCTGGCTTGAAATCCAGTGGTACCTGTTTGCCGCCATGGTCATGCTGGGCGCACCGTATGTTCTCAAGCTCAATGAACATGTGCGGGTTGACATCATTTACGGCAAACTCAAAGGCAATGGTCCGGTCTATGTTGATATTTTTGGCCTGATATTTTTCCTGTTGCCGGTCATGGCTTTGCTGGCTTACCTGAGCTGGCCCTTGTTCATTGGCATGTACAAATCCGGGGAAATGTCGCCCAACGCAGGCGGCCTGATTCGCTGGCCCGCCATGCTGCTCTTGCCTGTGGGTTTTGGCATGATGTTTTTGCAAGGCATTTCTGAAATCATCAAGCGCGTCAGCTATCTGGCTGGCAAGTTCGAGATGAACACGCATTACGAAAAGCCGGTTCAATAAGCGGCTGCCGCTCAACGGTTCATCTCCCTTCAAGTCGTTTCAGGACAATAAAAATGCAAATGGAAAATTTCGCACCGATCATGTTCGCGGGCCTCGTGCTGATCATGCTGATTGGCTTTCCAGTGGCTTTCTCACTGGCAGCGCTGGGCCTGGGCTCTGGCTTTCTGGCCATTGAAATGGGCTGGTTCCCGGCCAGCTTCATGTCCAATCTGCCGCTCAATATGTTTGGCATTTTGTCAAACGACCTGCTGCTGGCCATTCCGTTTTTCACCTTCATGGGCTCGATTCTTGAAAAATGCGGTCTGGCAGAAGACATGCTTGACTCCATGGGGCAGCTGTTTGGCCCGGCCAAGGGCGGCCTGGGTTATTCCGTCATCATCGTGGGTTTTATCCTGGGTGCGATCACCGGCACGGTGGCAGGCCAGGTGATTGCCATGGCCATGATTTCGTTGCCTGTGATGATTCGCTACGGCTACAACATGCGTTACGCCACTGGCGTGCTGGCGGCGTCGGGCACCATCACGCAGCTGGTGCCCCCTTCGCTGGTGCTGATCGTGATGGCGGACCAATTGGGCCAGTCTGTGGGCGACATGTACAAGGGCGCTTGGGGCCCGTCAATTTTGCAGGTGCTGATCTTCGCTGGTTACACCTATCTTTTGGGTGTTTTCAAGCCGCACCATGTGCCGGGCGTGCCCAAAGACGCACGTACCCTGCACGGCTGGGCCCTGTGGGGCAAATGCCTGCGCGGCATCATTCCTTCAGCCATCCTGATTTTTGCTGTGCTTGGCTCCATGGGCGGCTTGCCAGGCATCAACACCGCCATTGCCACACCGACTGAAGCCGGTGCCATGGGTGTGGTGGGTGCGCTGGTGCTGGCGGCCATTCACAAGCGCCTGACGATGGCGTTGATCTGGGAAGCCATGAGCGGCACCATGCGCCTGACAGCCATGGTGGTGTTTATCCTGATTGGTGCGCGCGTTTTCTCCATGGTGTTTCAGGGCGTGGACGGTGCCAAGTGGGTTGAGCATTTGCTGACTGGCTTGCCAGGCGGCCAAACCGGCTTTCTGATCGTTGTCAACATCTTCATTTTCTTCCTGGCCTTCTTCCTGGACTTTTTTGAGATTGCCTTCATCATCTTGCCGATGCTGGGCCCGGTGGCGGTCAAGCTGGGCATCAACCCGATCTGGTTCGGCGTGCTGCTGTGCGTGAACATGCAAACCAGCTTCATGCACCCACCGTTTGGCTTTGCTCTGTTTTATTTGCGCGGCATTGCCGACACGCTGTTCAAGGAAAAGCGTATTCCCGAAGCCATCAAGTCCAACGACATTTACCTGGGTGCGATTCCCTGGGTGGCCATGCAGATGATTCTGGTTCTGATCGTTATCTTTGTGCCCCAAACTGTCACCATGTTCTTGGACAAGGAAGAAAAAATTGACATCGACAAGGTGAAAATTGAAATGCCCGTGGAAACGCCTGACCCGGTGACGGCGCCTGGTGCTGCTACTGACCCGCTTGCACCGCCCAAAGCAGAGCCAACCGCCGAAGATGAGCAAAAGAAAATCGACGATTTGTTTAAAAAGTAATTCATCTCGCTTCAACCTGAAGTGGCTCTAAAAATGCCCCTCGGTCGAGGGGTATTTTTTTGCTTTGACTCTATCGACACAATGACTGCACACCATGTTCAACAATACGCTGCCCGCCATGGGTCCACCACCGTTTAAATTTGTGCCTGCAGTTGCCGGGGCCAGCAGCCCGGCTTATTCCATCACCTTCAAGCTGCTGGCCACAGTGATCGTGTTCGCCTGTTCAGCGGCTTTTTTGCAGAACTGGTGGGCTGGCAGGGCCGCAGGCGGGGTGGCCGGCGGGGGCTGGTTTTTGGGCGCGGTATTGCTGCTGCTTTACACCTGGGTTCATATTTTGCGCAGCACCACGCGCATTGACGAGCAGGCTTTGCAGCAAAGCTGGGTCTGGAACAAGCACATGGAACTGCGCGAGCTGGCCTACGGAAAACTGATTCGTGTGCGCGGGCTGGAATGGCTGATTGCGCCGCGCCTGTACGTGCGCACGCTGATGGGCAAATTTGCGGTTTTTTATGCCACCTCACCCGAGATGATTGCCGAGTTTGAACGCTTGGTGAAGGAGCTCAAGGCGTTCAGGGACATCCGCTAGACAAACATTGAGCGACATGACAGGCATAAAAAAGCCGCACCTGAGTGCGGCTTTTTGACGTCAGGAAGGAAAAGCCGGATTACAGCTTTTGATCTTGCATGAACTTGTCAAACGACGCTTCTGTGAAGCGGAACCACAGGTTTTGTTCTGCGCGGAACTTGGAATAGTCGGCGTAGATTTTCTTCCAGCTCTCGTTCTTGGCAGACAGTTCGTCGTACAAAGCCATTGAAGCCTTGAAGGCGGCATTCATCACGTCTTTCGGGAAAGGACGCAGCTTGGTACCCGCACCCACCAGTTGCTTGAGGGCAGCCGGGTTGCGTGCGTCGTAGCGAGCCTGCATTTCCACGTGAGCGTGCGATGCTGCGGATTCCACAATCGCCTTGTTTTCTGGCGACAGGGCTTCAAAAGCCTTGTTGTTGATGAAGAAGTCCAGCTCAGGGCCGCCCTCCCACCAGCCAGGGTAGTAGTAGAAAGGAGCCACTTTGTTGAAGCCCAGTTTCTGGTCGTCGTAGGGGCCGACCCACTCTGCTGCGTCAATCGTGCCCTTTTCCAGGGCTTGGTAAATCTCGCCACCAGGAATGTTTTGCGGCACCGAACCCAATTTCTCCAGCACCTTGCCGCCGAAGCCGCCGATGCGCATTTTCAGGCCCTTCATGTCGGCCAGGGTTTTGATCTCTTTACGATACCAACCGCCCATTTGCGAGCCGGTGTTGCCGCCTGGGAAGTTGACGATGTTGTACTTGGCGTAGAACTCGCGCATCAGCTTCATGCCGTTGCCTTCGTACATCCAGGCTGTCATCTGGCGGCTGTTCAGGCCAAAAGGAATGGCGCAGCCCAGTGCAAAGGTTTCGTCCTTGCCGAAAAAATAGTAAGGTGCGGTGTGCGCGCACTCTATGGAACCTTGCTGCACGCCATCGACCACGCCAAAAGCAGGCATCAGCTCGCCAGCAGCATGAACCGAAATTTCAAATTTGCCGCCCGACATGGCCTTGACCTGCTTGGCAAAAACGTCAGCGGCACCGAAGATGGTGTCCAGTGACTTCGGAAAGCTGGACGCGAGGCGCCAGCGCACTGCCGCCTGTGCATGCACGGCTGGCGCAACGCCAGCGGCCAGCACGCCGGCAATGCCAGCGTTTTTAATGAGGGAACGACGATCCATGGATAGCTCCTGAGAGGTTTTGAAGTTTGAAATTCACACTGCATTGATCTGTCGTATGGCCAGTAAAGTTCTCTTCAGAACCGACGGGCTACCCGACTGAGGTGCTTATTTTGGCAGTGTTCACGCAGGCCTTGACCCGGTTTTTACCCGTAGTGGGTCGTTTTGGGTTGACAGCCTGGCGATGCCCAAAATTATAAAACGACCGGTCGTGGGATCGGCGGGGTTTACCCTCAAACCGCTGACATCAAGTTGCGCAACAAAGGGCCCTGGGTCAATGGCTTCGAATACTCTCAGCGCTCAGCCTAGGGGCTCATTTTTCTTGGGCCGTGCCCTTTGAAAATTGACGTCAGGCCACTGACTTGAGCGCGACCTTCACGGCTTGGTTTGCCGCTGTCAGACCGCCAAAACGGGCCATGACGGAGGCCTCGATACCCGCCGCATCCAGCCCTTGCATGGCCATTAATTTGGCCGGGTCGCCATGCTCAATGAACTCGTCGGGGAGCCCCAGGTGCAGCACCGGTTTGACCACGCCCGCCGCTTGCAGCGCCTCGCTGACGGCACTGCCCGCACCGCCCATGAGGGCGCCGTCTTCCACCGTGACCAGCGCATCGTGACTGGCAGCTATCTGCAAAAGCAGCTCAACATCGAGCGGTTTGGCCCAGCGCATGTTGACCACAGTCGCACCCAGTTTGTCAGCCACCTGCAGGGCCGGATAAAGCAGTGTGCCGAAGGCCAAAATCGCAACCCCCTTGCCTTCGCGGCGCACCTCAGCCTTGCCAAACGGCAGCGCCTCAAGACCTGCTTCGGTCGCCACACCGGCGCCAGCACCACGCGGGTAGCGCACAGCAACCGGATGGTTTTGCTCGTAGGCACTGCTCAGCAGCATGCGGCATTCGCGTTCGTCTGCGGGGCAAGCAATGCTCATGTTGGGGATGCAGCGCAAAAACGCAATGTCGTAGGCGCCTGCATGGGTTGCGCCGTCAGCACCGACCAGACCGGCACGGTCCAGCGCAAACACCACCGGCAGGTTTTGCAGCGCGACATCGTGCACCAGTTGGTCGTAGCCGCGCTGCAGGAAGGTCGAGTAAATCGCCACCACCGGCTTGAGCCCCTCGCAGGCCATACCGGCTGCAAACGTGACCGCGTGCTGCTCGGCAATACCCACATCGTGGTAGCGACCAGGAAAGCGCTGATGAAACTCGACCATGCCCGAGCCTTCACGCATGGCCGGCGTGATGCCCACCAGCCGCGTGTCGCGCTCTGCCATGTCGCACAGCCAGGTGCCGAAGACTTGGGTGAAAGTTTGTTTGGCCGGTGTCAGGGCTTTTTGCAGGCCCAGGGCCGGGTCAAACTTGCCGGGGCCATGGTAGGCAATCGGGTCGGCCTCGGCCATTTTGTAGCCCTGGCCTTTTTTGGTGACCACGTGTAAAAACTGCGGGCCCGACCCGTTTTTCATCAGTTGCCTGATGTTCTCCAGTGTGGGCACCAGCGAATTGAGGTCATGCCCGTCAATCGGGCCGATGTAGTTGAAGCCGAAATTTTCAAACATCGTGGCCGGCACCACCATGCCTTTGGCGTGTGATTCCAGCCGCTTGGCCAGCTCTAACAGCGGCGGCGCCACGCTCAAGACCTGCCGACCGACGCTGCGCGCCGATGCGTAAAACCGCCCGCTCATGAGTTGCGCCAAGTAACGGTTGAGCGCCCCCACGGGCGGGCTGATGCTCATGTCGTTGTCGTTCAGCACCACCAGCATCTTGCAGTTGTCTTGTATGCCAGCGTTGTTCAGCGCCTCAAACGCCATGCCTGCACTCATGGCGCCGTCGCCAATGATGGCCACTGAATAACGCTCTTCCCCCTTTTGCCGGGCCGCCAGTGCCATGCCCAGGGCGGCGGAAATCGATGTGGACGAGTGCGCCGTCCCAAAGGTGTCATAAGGGCTTTCATCGCGCCGTGGAAAGCCTGACAGGCCGCCGAATTGGCGCAGGGTGCCCATCCGGTCTTTTCTGCCTGTGAGGATTTTGTGCGGATAGGTTTGATGACCCACATCCCACACCAGCCGATCTTCCGGGGTGTGGAACACATAGTGCAAAGCAACTGTCAGTTCAACCGTGCCCAGGTTGGAGCTCAAGTGCCCGCCGGTTTTGGAGACGCTGTCAAGAAGGTAGGCACGCAGCTCATCGCTCAGGGTTTTCAGCTGGCCGCGCGGGAGTTTGCGTACATCAGCCGGGCTTTCAATGGTGTCAAGCAAAGGGGTCATCTTGGAACGGTCGGTTTAAAAGCGAGTAGGTGTCAATTCAATAGTGCCGGTTGACCAGCATATCAGCTAGTGCGCGCAGTGCGGCGGTGCCGTGCGGGTTTGCCCCGTCCACTGCATCCAGACTGGTCAAAGCCCGCGCCAGCAATTGCCCGGCGTAGGCTTTGGAGGCGTCAAGCCCCATCAGTGACACAAAAGTGGGTTTGTCATGAAAAGCGTCCTTGCCCGCCGTCTTGCCCAGCGTGGCCGAGTCTGCCGTCACGTCCAGAATGTCATCGACGACCTGGAACGCCAGGCCAATGGCGGCGCCGTACTCTCCCAGCGCAAGCAAGGTAGCGTCGTTCGGGTGGCCGCAGAGTGCGCCCATCAGAACGCTGGCTTTGAGCAGTGCACCGGTTTTCAGCCGATGCATTTCACGGAGCTGGTCGGCGTCCAGCGGCAGCCCCACACTGGCCAGGTCGATCGCCTGCCCGCCGGCCATGCCCTGCGCACCCGAAGCCTGGGCCAGCACCCGGCACAACTGGGCCTGGGTCGCCGTGTCAACCGCGGTGTCTGCTGGCGTCAACAGCTCAAAAGCCAGCGCTTGCAGCGCATCACCGGCCAGCAGCGCCTGGGCCTCGCCAAACTGGACATGCACCGTTGGTTTGCCGCGGCGCAGCACATCGTTGTCCATGCAAGGCATGTCGTCGTGCACCAATGAATAAGCATGGATCAGCTCCACCGCACAGGCGGCGCGCAGGGCAGCTTGCGGGTTACCGCCCACCGCCTCGCACGCGGCCAGTGCCAGCAGCGGACGCAGGCGCTTGCCGCCATCCAGCACGGCGTAACGCATGGCTTCTTTAAGCTGCTGCAGACCAGCAGATGCAGGGGCTTGCGAAGGCGGGGCTACCCAGTCAGACAGCGCCTTTTCGAGCCGTCCGGCTTGTTCTTGCGTCCATGCTTTGAGGTCAAAGCTGGGCACCATTTTTGCGCTCGGTAGACCGACTTGACTGACTTGACTCACTTTGAAGCGCTCCAGTTTTTCAGCTCATTGCCTTCCAGCAGCTTGATCTGGTTTTCAACCGCTTCGAGCCTGCCTTTGCAAAAAGACATCAGCTGTGCGCCGCGCTGGTAGCTGCTCAAGAGTTGGTCCAGCGGCAACTGACCTGACTCCAGGTCAACGATCAGCCGCTCCAGCTCTTGCAGGGCCAGCTCATACGTCTCGGGCAGTCCGGGGGCTGCATCAGTGGTTTTTTGTGCGGTGGATTTGGCCATGGTTTTTTGATGTAGTTCCCGATTTTAGAGTGTCACAAGGCTGGCCCCTGATTGCCGCAGATAGCGGCGGGTAAAATCAAAAACCACCCCTGCGGTTGCCCACCGCCACGTACCGATGTCCGATTTAAGCCTTCGCCTGCTGCAAGCCACCAGCCAGCTCCCGATCTCCAGTTATTTTGACGCCGCGCTCTACCAGCGCGAGCAGCAAAAGCTGTTTGCAGGCGGGCCGCGCTACCTGGGCCATGAGCTGGCCGTGCCCAATATGGGCGACTTTTACGCCCTGCCCCACGAAGGCGAAGGCCGGGCGCTGGTGCGCAACGCCTCGGGGATTGAGCTGATCTCCAACGTCTGCCGGCATCGCCAGTCCACCATGCTGCAAGGCCGGGGCAACACCGGGGCCAACATCGTCTGCCCGCTGCACCGCTGGACCTACAACACCTCGGGCGAACTGATAGGCGCGCCGCACTTTGAAATCGACCCCTGCCTGAACCTGAACCGCTACAAAACCACCACCTGGAACGGTCTGGTGTTTGAAGACACGGGCCGCGACATTGCGAACGAAATGAGCCAGTTGGGCGTGGCCAAGGACCTGGACTTTTCTGGCTATCAGCTCGACAAAGTGCACCTGCACGAATGCCACTACAACTGGAAAACCTTCATTGAGGTGTACCTGGAGGACTACCACGTGGGGCCGTTTCACCCCGGGCTGGGCGGTTTTGTCACCACCCATGACTTGCGGTGGGAACTGCAGCCTGATTACTCGGTGCAAACCGTGGGCGTGTCGGACAAACTGGGCAAGCCCGGCACCGACACCTATAAAAAATGGCACGACGTGGTGCTGCAGTACCGCAAAGGCGTGGCGCCCAAGTACGGTGCGATCTGGCTGACCTACTACCCGCATGTGATGGTGGAGTGGTACCCGCATGTGCTGGTGGTCAGCACCTTGCACCCGCGCGGGCCCGACAAGACACTGAATGTGGTCGAGTTTTTCTACCCCGAAGAAATCTGCGCCTTTGAGCGTGAATTTATCGAGGCGCAGCAAGCGGCCTATATGGAGACCTGTGTCGAAGACGACGAAATCGCCCTGCGAATGGACGCTGGCCGCAAGGCCTTGCTGGACAGGGGCGACAACGAGTTTGGCCCTTACCAAAGCCCGATGGAAGACGGTATGCAGCATTTCCACGAGTGGTACCGCCGCAAAATGGGCGCCAGCAAAACCACGCAGATGATCTGATGCATTTTTTCGCTATGAATTAAGTAGCTTCTAGCGCATATATTCATTGGGCTAGCGCCCTAAAACCTTCCTGAAAGCGGCTTGACCAGCCAAACGAGAGCCCACCACCCCCATGCAAGCCATCTGGATGATTCTGTCCGCCTTCATCTTCTCCACCATGGCGGTGTGCGTCAAGTTTGCAGCGCAATATTTCAACAACGCCGAGCTGGTGTTTTACCGGGGTGTGATCGGGATGGTGTTCATGGCCGCTTTTGCCCGCATGCGCGGCACGTCCCTGGCCACCACCGTGCTGCCCATGCATATCTGGCGCAGCGTGGTCGGCGTAACCGCGCTGTCGACCTGGTTTTACGCCATTGCACACCTGCCTCTGGCCACGGCCATGACGCTGAACTACATGAGCAGCGTCTGGATTGCCGCGTTTTTGGTTGGCGGCACGCTGGTGTTTGCCAAGGCAGGTGAACGCATCGAGTCTCAAGGTGCACTGGTAGCCGCCATCTTGGCCAGCTTTGCCGGGGTGGTCATGCTGCTGCGCCCCACGATCGCCCAAAACCAGGCTTTTGCCGGTCTGATTGGTCTGCTGTCTGGTCTGGGAGCAGCGTTTGCCTACATGCAGGTGATGGTGCTGGCCCGCTTGGGCGAGCCGGAAGCCCGTACGGTGTTTTACTTTGCCGTTGGCACCACCATCACCGGCGCGCTAGGCATGGTCCTGCTGGGGTTGTCGCCGTTGGACTGGCAACACGCGCTGTGGTTACTGCCGATCGGCCTGTTGGCCAGTCTGGGGCAGTTGTGCATGACCAAGGCCTATTCGATGTCCACCAACCACGGCGGCACGCTGATGGCCGCTAATTTGCAATACTCGGGCATCATCTTTTCAGCCCTTTGTGGCTTGGCCCTGTTTGGCGACACCATACCGCCACTAGGATGGGCAGGCATGGGGCTGATTGTGCTGAGCGCTATTGCCGCCACGGTACTGCGAGCCCGTGCCGCGCCAGATGCCCCGGCTGAAGAGCATTGATCCACCACCGACATGAACGGAGCTTGACATGACGCATGACCTGCTGATAACTGCTGAACAACTGCAAACCCTGGTTGCCAGCCACGTGCCGCTGCGCGTGTTCGACTGCACATTCGATCTGGCGCAACCGTCTGCGGGGGAGCAGCAATACCAGCAGTCGCACATTCCTGGCGCTGTTTATGCCAACCTGGACACCCATTTGAGCGCCAAACACGGCAAAGACACGCCCGCATCCGGTGGCCGCCACCCGCTGCCTAGCCGCGAAACATTCGCCGAGTGGTTGTCCCGCGTGGGCCTTGCCAACAACATGCAGGCGGTGGTGTACGACCGCAATGGTGCCAACTACTGCGGCCGTTTGTGGTGGATGCTCAAGTGGGCCGGTCACGCCCATGTGGCGGTACTGGACGGTGGCCTGCAGGCCTGGCAGGGTGCGGGTGGCGAGGTGGCCAGCGGCGAAGAACCCGCACACGCCCCGTCAAGCTTTGCCCTGGCACCCGAGCTGGCCAGGCTGGTGGCGACCCAAACCGTCGCCGACAACCTGGGCCGCCCGGTTCAAACCTTGATCGACGCCCGTGGCGCCCCCCGCTTTCGCGGCGAAGTGGAGCCGCTGGACCCGATTGCAGGCCACATCCCGGGTGCGCTGAACCGCCCTTTCAATCACAACATGACGCCAGAGGGCAAGTTCAAACCAGCGGCGCTGCTGAAGGCTGAGTTTGAAGCCTTGCTGGCCGGCCGCGACCCAGCCACGGTGGTGCACCACTGCGGCAGCGGCGTCAGCGCTGTGCCCAATATTCTGGCCATGCAGATCGCTGGTCTGGGACCCACAGGTTTATACGCAGGCAGCTGGAGCGACTGGTGCAGTGATCCCAGCCGGCCGATGGCGCAGGGCTAAAACAAGGACAGCTCAGCGCGAATGCGCCAGCGCGCTGATCAGCATCACCAGTGCGATACCGGCCAGCAACCAGCCGATCTGAGCGGCCGTTTCGCGCGGGCTGACGCGTTTTTGCAGTTGCGGAATCAGGTCCGCAAGGGCCACGTAAATAAAACTGCTGGACGCCAGGGTTAAAAAGAACGGCAAAAAGTCAAACAACTGCTCGACCAGCACATAGCCCAGCACACCGCCCAGAGCGGTCACGGCCCCGGCCAGAGACACTTTGACGATGGCGGCGCGCTGGTTGCCCGTCGACTGGCGCAGCACCACCAAATCGCCCATGTGGTGCGGCACTTCGTGGGCCAGCACGGCCAGCGAGGCAACAATGCCCAGCCGCATGTCGGCCATGAACGCAGACGCGATCATGATCCCGTCGCCAAAGCAATGCACGCTGTCCCCAGCCAGTACCGCCCAACCACCAGAGGCCTTAGCCCCCACGCTTGTCGCTTCGCGTACCTCCGGCGTTACGCTGCCCCTTTCACTGGAAAAAGGGGCTGAACTTGCTTGGGGCGGCCCTGCGCTGCGTTCGCTTTCATGACCATGCGAATGGCCGTGATGGTGGTCATGACCACCGCCATGCTGAGGCCCAGCGCCGTGTTCATGCCCGTGATGCCACAGCTCGGCCTTGTCAAGCAAAAAGAAAAACACCAGCCCGCCCAGCAAGGCGGCGAACAGCTCTTGCGCGCCGGCCTGGCTCTCAAACGCTTCGGGCAGCAGATGCATGAAGGCCGTGGCCAGCAGCGCGCCCGCGGCCAAGCTCAGCATATGCTGGGTGTATTTGGCCAAAACACCAAAGCTCAGTGCTGCCGCCAGCCAGACGCTACCAATACCGGCGGCGAGCGTCCCCAGAATAATCGCTATCAAAGTCATAGCTTGTTGCACATGTATTTATTGGGCTTCAGGCCTAAAGTAGGGTTTAGCACAGGCCCCAAAGGCGTGCAGGGCATTAAAAAAGCCGCCGCACGTTGCCGTGGGCGGCTTTTTGATGTGAGGCTAGATTTTAAGCGACACCATTCGTCTTGAACCAGGCCAGCGCCCGCTTGAAGCCGTCTTCAGCTGCTTCCTTGCGGTAGCTGGGGCGGTAGTCGGCGTGAAAAGCGTGTGGCGCATCGGGGTAAATCACAAATTCAGACGCTTTGGCGGCGGCATTGCCCTTACCGCCCGCGTCTGCCAGCGCGGCTTTCATTTGGTCCACCGTCGAGACCGGAATGCCGCTGTCCTGGCCACCATACAGCCCGAGCACAGGCGCTTTGATGCCAGCTGCCAGGTCAACCGGGTTTTTGGGCAGCAGGGCAGACGGTGCGCCGACCAAGCGGCCATACCAAGCCACCCCGGCCTTGACGTTGCTGCTTTGCTGCGCGTACAGCCAGGTGATGCGGCCACCCCAGCAAAAGCCGGTGATGCCAACTTTTTTCAAGTCACCGCCATTGGCGCCAGCCCATTTGACAGCACCGTCCAGGTCAGCCATCACCTGGGCATCAGGCACTTTGGACACCACTTCAGCCATCAGCTTGGCGATTTCGCCGTACTGGGTCGGGTCGCCCTGACGGGCAAACAGCTCGGGGGCAATGGCCAGGTAGCCAGCCTTGGCAAAACGGCGGGCCGTGTCGGCAATGTATTCATGCACGCCAAAAATTTCCTGAATCACCAAAATCACGGGCAAATTGGTTTTGCCAGCCGGTGCGGCGTAAAAAGCGGGTACTTTGAAGCCATTGACTTCAAAGGTGGTTTCGCCGGATTTGAGGCCTTCAGACGAGGTTTTGATCGCGGTTTGCGCCATGATGGGCATGGCGGTGGCGGCGTAGCCCACACCTAAAGCGGCTTTCAAGGCGCTTCGGCGGGTCGCGCCAGCCTCGGTGCTTTGGCCGGGCAGCAGCGCGTCAAATTCGGTTTTCTGGTCTTGGTTCAGCATGAAGATGTCCTGAGGGTTGGTTTAAGAAGTGAGCTTACAAAAAAAAGGGGCTGGTCGATGGAGTCCGTGGAGCCCAATAAGTTCTAGCCCGGGGAATTTAAACGATCTTGATGCTGAGCTCGGGCAAGCCATCAATATGGCATTCAATCACGTCGCCCTTGACTACCGGGCCGACATTTTCCGGCGTGCCCGAGTAAATGATGTCGCCCGGAAACAGCTCAAACGCTTCTGAAAGCTTGGATATCTGCTCAGCCACCGACCAGATCATGTGGTTGAGCGTAGCCTGCTGTTTGACCTGCCCATTGACCTTGAGCCAGATGTTGCCCTGGGTGTAGTGGCCGGTTTGCGCGACCTTGTGAATCGGACCGATCGGCGCAGACTGGTCAAAGCTTTTGCCAATCTCCCATGGCTTTTTCTGGTCACCCATGCCGCGCTGCAAGTCGCGCCGCGTCATGTCCAGACCCAGCGCATAGCCGTAAACCAGTTCAAGCGCTTTATTGATGGGGATGTTGCGCCCGCCCTTGTTCAAAGCCGCTACCAATTCCACCTCGTAGTGGTAGTTTTTGGTCAGGCTGGGGTAGGCATGGTCCACCACCTTGCCGGGCGGCACGAGCTGAATGGCATCGGTCGGTTTTTGAAAGAAAAACGGCGGCTCACGCGTCGGATCCGAGCCCATTTCAATCGCATGCGCGGCGTAGTTGCGGCCAATGCAATAGATGCGGCGCACCGGAAACATCTCGCTGCTGCCGGCAATCGGCACATAGGTGTTGGCAACGCTGAACGGCGTGGCCGGTGCATTGGCTGCGTTACCGGGTGTGGCACAGCCGATCACGGCCCCTGCGGTCATCAGGGCGCCAGATTGCAGCAGGCCGCGTTTGGTCAGGTTGACGGGTGTGTTGCGGGCGGTCATCGTCGTCTCCAGTTTTTATCTACAACCACCCACTTTACCCGGTGCAAAACCTTTGCGCGAAATCAGGCAGGCGCTCGCCTGACGTGGCGCCAGAAAGCAAGACCACGCGGCCACGTGGCAACTTCACCGCCAACAGCCGGCCAGCTTACCGGGCAGCGTACGCAAGCCCCTGCTGCTCAAGGCGAGGACAGGCTGGCGTTTGAGGTCAAGCTCAGCCGGGTCAAACTGCGCCGGGCAACGCCGCGCAATCTGGCGTTGCCCAGCCCGAAAATCGTATCCGCTCAACCAGCAACATGTGCGGTGCTGTGAGTGCCGCCAGGCCAATCACCACGAACTGCACCAGGCGCCTGTCCAAAGGTGCCTCCTTGACAAAAAACCAGGTCACCAGCGCAGCAGCCGCCACGGCCGCTGTGGGCGCAGCGCTGGTGAGCAGCAATTGCCGCCACGACAAGCTCGCGTAACGCTGGGTGCGCAGCGCATGCCGAGCGCTGTGCATCAGGCAAAAAAATACCGTAAAACTCAACAGCGGTGGAGCCACCAGCACCAGCAAGCTGTACGACAAAAGCTCCAGCGCAGTAACCCAGTCGCGCCTGCACATCACCAGCACCGAGACGACCATGCCGAACGCCCAAGGCCAGGCTAAAAACCGCAAGGTGCTGACAAAACGCTCCGCAGCGTTGGCATCAACCAAAAAACCAAACAGCCGCGTCATCT
>CANFOS010000002.1 GCA_947448735.1 Comamonadaceae bacterium
ATGACTGAAACGATTCAATCTGCATCAAGCGGCACCACCGTAGCCGTCAATGGTTGGGGCTGCGAGCAACTTATTCAGGCATCAGGAACAAAATACGTGCAGCATGTCACAACCACTGGCTTAGCCGCTACGCCAGCAACCGGTCAAATGACCATTGTGGTCTCGACACAAAATATTGCAAACGCAGCTTCGGGTGCTGCAGCGGGCGCCATCCAATTGTCCGCATGCGCTACTGCTGCGGTTGGTTTCACGGCGTGCGTACCGCCATCACCCGGCGGCGTTATCAACTCCTGGCTTTGCGGCCCTGCGCTCACTGGAACCATCTCCGCTGCCAACACCGGGCTTATAGGCACCGTTGGCACGGTAGTACCGGCACTTCCTAAATTTTTGCCCGGTTCATGCCGCTCGACGGCGACCACTTGATATTCTTGTTTGACCTGAAAAAAGGCGGCGCGGGCCGCCTTTTTACTTGCAGCGTAAAGTGATCATGAGCCTCATCTTTTTCAGTCTTGCTTGGTTGCTGCCAAACCACTACCCGCCTTGGGTTAACTTTCACTCAGAACTCCTGGCCTTTGTGGCGCTCGGATTTTTGGCGTTCGCTTGGTTAAGACGATCGCAAAACAAAGTTGTCTTCCCCGCCATTGCAATCGCTGCTTTCACACTTGCCGCCATCCCTTGGGCACAGCATATGGCCGGTTTGGTTTATTACGCAGGCGATGCTTTTATGTCGTCGCTTTACAGCGCAGGTCTGGCTATAGCGATTGGCTTGGGCTATGCCAATAGCTCACAGCGTGCCGCGAACCGTTCAGGTCCGTGGTTATTGCCCGCTCACGCGCTACTGGTCGCTGCTTTTGGTTCTGGTTTACTGGCGGTTCTGCAGTGGTTATCGCTCACCGATAGTTTCAGCACCTATGTAACGGTGACCGACTTGGGTGACCGGGCCATGGCTAATCTGGGACAGCCTAATCAGTTGGGTACGCTGCTGCTGATGGGACTGGCGGCTTTGATCTTTATGTTTGAGCTGCTCAAAATCAGTCCCTTGCTGCTGGTTTTGGGCTCGGTATTTTTAACCTGGTGTGTTGTTTTGACCGAGTCCCGCACAGCCATCCTAAGTGCACTGGTTATGTCTGTGCTTCTGTTGTACAAAATAAGAGTACGAGCACGGCTAGGTGAGCCCATGCGTTTGCGGTCGGCGCACATCTTTGTGTGGCTGACCGTGTTTTACATTGCAACAGTGGCTCTGCCATGGGTCAATGCATCACTCTTGATAGGTGCTGAGCGCAAGCTTGGCTTGTTTGACAATAACGGGCGCTATGCGATTTGGCTGCAAACGCTTTACGCAATACGCGAAGCGCCTTGGTCAGGCTATGGGTGGAACCAGACACCCGTCGCCCAAGCTGCTGGCGCCTTGTATTTCCCGGGCGAGATGGCTTTTACCAATGCGCACAATGTTGTGCTGGACTTGCTTGCGTGGGTCGGTTTGCCGGTCGGGCTGCTGATAACTGGCGGATGCTTGTTGTGGTTTTACAAGCGGGTTAAAACTGAAAACTCTACCGAGGCCATTTGCGCCATGGCCATGTTGTTGCCGGTACTGGTTCACAGCTTGCTCGAGTTTCCGTTCGCCTATGCCTATTTTTTAATCACAGCCGGGCTGCTGATTGGCGTTATCGAGTCAGCCTGCGTTACCCGTCAACCCTGCGTTTTATCAAAGCGGTCCGCTGCCATCGCTCTGGCATCACTCACGTTGATGGGAGGCTACGCTGCGTATGAGTACCTGTTAATCGAAGAAGACTACCGCGTTGCTCGGTTCGAGAATTTAAAAGTTGGCACCACCCCGGCTGACTACCGTCAACCGCCTATCTTGCTTCACACCCAACTGGCTGCGCTGTTAACGGCACTTAGACAGCCGGCAGTGCGCGGCATGGACAGTGTGCAAATGGAACGACTGCACAGGGTGTCACTGCGGTTTGGAATGCGGTCGCTGGTGTTCAGATACGCAGTGGCATTGGGGTTGAATGGCAAGTCAGCAGAGGCAGATCAGCAAATGCAAGTATTTCGCGGGATGTTTGGCGAAAAGGCCTACCAAAGATTCAAAAATGAAATTCGTGCGGTGCAAGCCGAGAAATACCCGGAGCTGGCGGCACTCAAGCTCCCTTGAAACGGTTGTTTTTGAAAAGGCGCAATGCACCAGTAATAATCGAAAGCGATGAAGCCCCACTACACCGCAATCCCTTTTGGTCTGTTGATCTTTCCTTGGCTTAATCCCTTGGCACCAGGGCCGTCGCCAACAGTCGTCCCTTTTTTATTTTCATGGTTTTGCGCAGCGGCCTTACTGGGCTTTTCGGCATTTAACCAGGCAACGCACAATCGCGCTGCATTCATAGTGGTGGGGTCGTGGGTGACAGCCGGGCTCATCAGCAGTGGCATAGGCGTGATCCAATATTTTGGCCTTGCCTCTGAGTTCAGCAGCATCATCAACCAAACCCGGTACGCGGAGGCCTTTGCCAACTTGCGCCAGCGTAACCAGTTTGCGACGCTGACCAACATCGCCCTGGCTGCTTTGGTTTGGATCGCGCTGCAGCCCGGCCCGTTTGGCCGGCTGCATGACAAACCTGCAAGTCGGCTCTGGCTGCTGCTGATGGCCGCTTTTGTGCTTGCGGTGGGTAATGCCGTGTCGTCCTCCAGAACTGGCTTGTTTGAGCTTTTGCTGCTGTGCGCTTTGCTGGTCCTGTGGGGTCGGTGGCGGCAGCCGATCGTGCGGCACTTGCTGGTGGTGGCCGCAACTGTGTATGCCGTGGCTGTTTTTGCCATGCCTTATCTGGCCGGCTTTGACATGTCGAAGTACAGCCTCGTGGCCCGTTTGGGCCATGACGAGGCTTGCGGCAGCCGCCTGCTGCTGTGGTCCAACGTGCTCCACTTGATCGCGCAAAAACCCTGGCTGGGCTGGGGCTGGGGTGAGCTGGACTACGCCCACTTCATCACGCTGTTCAACGAGCCCCGTTTTTGCGATATCTTGGACAACGCGCACAACCTGCCGCTGCATTTGGCCGTCGAGCTGGGCGTGCCGGTGGCGGCGCTGGTGTGTGGTGGTTTCGCCTGGTGGGTGCTGCGTCAAAAGCCGTGGGCCGAAACAGATGCGACTCGGCAAATGGCTTGGGCCGTCATCGCCGTGATCCTGCTGCACAGCATGCTCGAATACCCTCTGTGGTACGGGCCGTTTCAAATGGCGTTCGGCATCTGCTTGGTGTTGCTGTTTCGCAGCCAAAACCCAGCCCTAGACACTGATATCAACTTAAAAAATGCATCAAATAAGCCAGCAGCGCCCGTTTTATATAAACGACTAGCTACTTTAATAGTAGCAAATGTTTTGTTGGTGCTGACCGCTTACGCCGCCTGGGACTACCACCGTATCAGTCAAATTTACCTGCAGCCAGAAGCGCGTGATGTGCAGTACCGAAGCGATACGCTCAGCAAAATACGGGGCTCGTGGTTGTTTGCAGATCAGGTTCGGTTTGCGGAATTGATGGTGACGCCCTTGTCAGAGGCTACCGCGGCCTGGACGTTCAGTATGGCAACAAGGCTGCTGCACTACTCGCCAGAGCCAAGGGTCGTCGAAAAACTGATCGAAAGTGCTGTGATGCTAGGACGAGATGATGAAGCCCTCGCATTCATCGCTCGCTACCGTGCGGCATTTCCCAAAGAATATGGCCAGTGGGCAAAGGCCAATACAAAACCCATTTAAGCATTCACATAACTGCCTGATTTACCGCCATGCTTTTCAAGCACCCGCACGTCGGTGATGGTCATGCCCCGGTCGACTGCTTTGCACATGTCGTAAATGGTGAGCAAGGCGATTTGCGCTGCCGTCAAAGCTTCCATTTCAACCCCCGTTGGGCCAACGGTTTCAACGCTTGCGTTGCAAATCACGCTATGGCTGGCGCTGTCGGGGGTGAAGTCAACCACCACCCGCGTCAACGCCAAGGGATGGCACAAGGGGATCAAGTCGCTGGTTTTTTTGGCCGCCATGATGCCCGCGACCCGCGCGATGCCCAACACGTCACCTTTTTTGGCGCTGCCTGCCAAAATGATGGCCAGTGTGGCTGGCTTCATCACAATCCGGCCCTGGGCAATGGCTATTCTGTGGGTGGCGGCCTTGGCCGAAACGTCCACCATATGGGCCTGGCCTTGTTCGTCAAAGTGGGTAAGTGCTGAATGTGCTGCCATGCTGTTACGAAACCTTTACATTGAACCGTCATCATAAGAGTATGTTGAACAATTCCGCATTTTGGGGTGGCCGTTTGAAGGCCTCCGGCGTTCACTTGGCCCTCAGTTTGGCCATTGCCGGCCTGGCTGCGGTATTGGTGTTTTTTATTTGGTACCCGTACCCGTATCGAGACATTTCGGGCGGGCGTGAGTTGTTTATGTTGGTGGTGGTGGTGGATGTGGTGATAGGCCCGCTCATGACGCTGGCCGTCTTCAACTTGAACAAACCGCGCAAAGAGCTTCGCCGCGACTTGGCGGTGATTGCTGTCTTGCAACTGGCTGCACTCGGTTATGGTTTATCGACGGTAGCCGTCGCGCGTCCGGTTCATTTGGTGTTTGAGATTGATCGTTTTCGTGTCGTACACGCCATTGACATTGAGCCCGAGTTGCTCAAACGCGCGGCATCTGCATTGCAACAATTGCCTTTGACCGGGCCCACCATGTTGTCGATACGTCCGTTCAAAGACAGCAAGGAAAGTTTCGACGCCACCATGGCGGCGCTGCAAGGTACCAGCCTGGGTGCCCGCCCTGACTTGTGGCAGAGCTACGAGCAAGCCAAGCTGCAAATCATCGCTGCGGCAAAACCCCTGGCTGAGTTGAAAAAGCGCTTTCCTGCCCGCGCAGGTGAGATCGACAACGCGCTCAAGTCTGCCCCTGAAAACGCGCCAGCTGGCTACCTGCCGCTGGTTGGCCGCAACACCTTCTGGACCGTGATCATTAACACCAACACCGCCGAGGTACTGGCCTTTGTCCAACTTGACCCGTTTTAAAGTGGTGGCCCTGCTGGCCGCTTTGGCCGTGACAGCAAGCCCCATCGCTGCGCACGCTCAAAGTCCTGCCCGCTCCTCAGGTGCTCTGCCGTTTCTGGGTGACAACTCTGAACTGGCTGCAGCTGCCGAGCGCCGGATTGGCGACCGCATTGCTGCCAGCATTTACCGCGACCCTGACTACATCGATGATGCCGTGCTCACCGATTACCTGCAAACCATCTGGCAGCCGCTGATGGCAGCGGCGCGGGCACGTGGCGAACTGAATGTCGAGCTGGACGAGCGCTTTGCCTGGGAGCTGTTTTTGATTCGAGACCGCAGCGTCAACGCCTTTGCCCTGCCCGGTGGTTACCTGGGCGTGCACCTGGGGTTGATCGGTACTGTCAGCACCCGGGACGAGCTGGCCGCGGTGCTGGGCCATGAACTGACGCACGTGACGCAGCGGCATATTTCGCGCCTCATCACGCAGCAGGCGCGTACCACGCCGTGGATGATAGGCGCCATGATTCTTGGCGCGCTGGCTGCCAGCAAGAACCCGCAGGCAGCCAGCGCTGCCATTGTGGGTGGGCAAGCCGTGGCGGCGCAAAGCCAGCTTAATTTTTCACGCGACATGGAGCGTGAGGCCGACCGGATTGGTTTGACCGTGATGCTCGATGCGGGTTTTGAAGCGCGTGGTGCCGCTGGCATGTTTGAAAAGCTGCAACAGGCATCGCGTCTGAACGACAACGGCGCTTTTCCGTACCTGCGTTCACACCCCTTGACGACCCAGCGCATTGCCGAGGTGCAAGCACGACTGCAGCTGGCATCCACAGAAACGCCACCGGCCAACGCAGCCACCCAGCTGGAAGCGGCCAACGCGCGCGCCCTGCACGGCATGATGGCCGCACGCGCCAAGGTGCTGGCGGACCCCGGTGTGGATGTTCTGCGCGCCTTGCTGGCACAAGCTCAGATCACCCCTGGTCAAGGTGTCAACAGCGCAGGCGCCTTGTATGCCGGTGCCTTGGCGGCTGCCAAACTGCGCGACTTTGCTGCCGCTCAGGCGCTGTCTGAAAAAGTCATGGCAACAAGCCAAGCTGATCCGCAGGCCAAGTTGCAGGCGGTGTTGCTGCAAATAGAAGTTGACCTGCTATCAGGCCGCGTGCCGCCCAGCTTTAAAACCATCGACATCAGCAAAACCAACATTCGGGCAGAGCTGTTGGCGCAGTCCAAGGCCTTGCTGGCGGCGGGTAGGCCGCAAGACGTCTCAGGCAGACTGTCGACCTGGGTGACCGACCACCCCAAAGACAGTGGCGCGTGGCAGCTGCTGGCCGTGGCCTACGGCAACCAGGGTCAAACGGTGCGGGCTATTCGGGCCGATGCTGAAAGCCATGCGGCCAGGCTGGACTACCCGGCTGCGCTGGACCGCTTGAAAGCAGCGCAAAACATCATGCGCAGCAACCCGGCAAGTAGCGACTTCATGGAAGCCTCGATCATCGACACCCGCACCCGGCAGGTGCAGTCACTTGTTAAAGAACAAGCGCTCCAGGACAAACTCGATCGCTAGCTGCAGCATCGAGTACATCAGCGAGCCAATCAGCGCAGCACCAAAACCGCTGACATTCATGCCGCTGACCAGGCTGGCCGCCGCCCAGAACATCAGCGCATTGATGACAAACATAAAGAGGCCCAGCGTGACCAGCGTGACAGGCAATGTCAGCAGCACCAGTACCGGTCGCACCACCGTGTTGAGCGCACCCAGCACCGCAGCGGCGATCAGCGCCCCGGAAAAGCTGGCCACTACTACACCCGAATAAAGGTAAGCCACTGCCAGCAAGGCGGCGGCGCTGCAAAGCCACTTGACGATGAGTTTCATGGCTCACAGCCTACCACCGCCAGCGCAAGTCAGCCGTCAGTCAAAGCCTGCCAGCACGCCAGCGCCTGCCAGCGCCGCAGCGTAGCCGGTCATCTGCTGGCCTTCTTGCTTCTGGCCTGGGGTGACCGGCTGCAACTCATGGCCCAGTTTGGGCCGGCGCGCATCCAGCACGCGGCTGCTGCCATATTGCTGGGTCAGTGACTGGGTCAGATCGCACAGGCTTTGCCGCGAAGGTACCAGCTGGGTGATGATCTCGTCATTTGTTCTGCCAGGCTGCTGCAGCGAAGGCAACACTTGGGCAAACACCTTGTCAGCCCAGGCCAATTGCCAGCTGTGCCGCGCGCCTTTCGTGACCCATTTGCTGACGCGGCGGGTGATGCGCGGCGCGCAGCCCACCAGCACCCAGCGTGTGGGGTTGTGGTTTGTGGTGGGCAACATGGGTTGCAGCATCTGCACGGCGTAGTCTGCGTCGTCGATAAAAACAATGATGGTTTCCATAAAGTTCTCCTGTTTACTGGTTAGATATTAAAAACACTGATTGAAAACACTGACAAAAAACTGAGATGAAGGCTCGCTCGAAATAAAGGCACAGCTCACTCATGCGTGATTGAATAAAGGCGTAGCTGAGGGGGGTTACTGGCTCAAAGACTGGTTTGTCTTGTCGCGCTTGGCCGCCCACAGACCGGCACCCAACACACCGGCGATGGCCAGCACGTAGACGCCATATTCAGCAAGGGTTTGCAGCGTCTTTTGCGACGGCTGACTGTCTGGCCCGCCAAAAATCGGGTCCAGCAGCTGTTCGCTGACGATCATCTTGGCGGCGGTAAAGGCCAGCACCGCCGAGCCGATTTGAATGATGACTGGAAAGCGCTCCACCAGCTTGAGCACCACGGTGCTGCCAAACACCACAATCGGTACGCTGATCAACAGGCCAATCACCACCAGGTCAAATGAGCCATGGGCGGCGCCGGCCACACCCAGCACGTTGTCAATGCCCATCAGTGCGTCGGCCACCACAATGGTCTTCATCGCACCCCAGAAGGTGCTGGCCACCGGGCCGTCGTGTTCCTTGCTGCCTTGGTCAGCCAGCAGCTTGTAGGCTATCCACAGCAGACCCAGACCACCGACCAGCATCAGGCCCGGTATTTTCAACAGCCAGACGACGCCTACCGTCATCACCGAGCGCACAACAATGGCGCCGACCGTGCCCCAGGCGATGGCTTTTTTCTGCAACTGGGGCGGCAGATTGCGCGCGGCCAGCGCAATCACAATGGCGTTGTCGCCCGCCAACACCAGGTCAATCAACACAATGGCCAGCAGCGCCGACCACCAGGGGGAAGAAAACAATTCCATGACAAAACTCCGTTCAGACTTCAAATGAACTGGACAGGAATTTGTGGAAAGACGGGCATGCGCCTGTGCGGCGAATGCAAACGCTTCGACAAATGCCTGTTCAGGCTTTTCATCGAAGGTCTGGCTCGACAGGCAGTGTCGCTGCATGTCCAGCAAGCCGGAAACCGGGACTAAACGTTGTTAGGCGGCTTCGTAATGACGACTTGCTGTAGCGTGTTTGCCGGCGGGTCTGTTGTAGAAGTAATCCGGCAAAACGAGGGAGTTACTCCCCTTCTTGAGCGTATTAGAAGTCATGAACGGGGTTTTTGCAAATCAGGGTTAATGCGGGGGTGGTCGATAATCAGCCCATCGGCGGCTTGACGCCGCAGCCCTTACCCTTGGTCGTACCCCGTTTCATGCCCGCCATCCACATCACCGACATTGAAGCGGCCATCAATTACTGGCGTGAAAAATCGCCTTCGCCTGACGGCATCACGCTGGCCCCCGAACTGCGGGCGCTGGCCGAGGTGTATGCGCTGATGGTGTTTTACCGGGAAGAAGAAGTGGCCGTGCAAGGTTTCCCACCCAAGGCCATGGCGGCCTGGCAAACCTGGTACGACACCACAGCCGACACGCCCTGCATCGCCATTTGCTCAACCAGCCAGGGCGATGAGATGTGCAAGGGCTGTGGCCGTACCTTTGAAGAAGTGCAAAACTGGCCTGCCATGGCTCCTGCTGACAAGCGCAGCACCTGGCGGCGCATCACGCTGGAAGGCACGTCCTGGCGTTTTGGCCGTTACGCCGACAGGGCGGTTGAAAAGCGCTGAAAATAGCTCCGATAGCCAATTTCAGTTATTTTCAGGGTGTTAAATGGGTCGCAGATTGGTCATTGAGCCAACGAAAACCTGCACCGACAGCTACTAAAAACATAGCGATCTTCAGCGCCCCTTGAAGCTGCCCACGAAGGAAATGCCATGCTCTTGACAAAACGAGCCGTGCTGGCGCTGCTGACCTTTGCCGTCACCGGCCTGGTTAGCGCCCAAAACAGCGGCCAAAACAGTGCCCAAAAAGAAGCGCCGCGTTACCAGTCGACCAGCGCCTCACGGGACGGCATAGGCAAGGTTTACATGGGCCGCGAGATTGCCGCCGTGATGGGCTGGCAAGGCGCCAGTTGGCTCGAGCGCGAGGAGCGCCAGCAGGAGGAGCGTGGCGACTTGCTGCTGCGTGAGCTGGGCCTCAAACCCGGTATGGCGGTGGCCGACATCGGCGCAGGCACCGGCTACTATGCCCGCCGCATGGCCCCGCTGGTCACCTCCAGTGGTGTGGTGTATGCCACAGACGTGCAGCCCGAGATGATGCAGATGCTGTCTGACGGCGCCAAAAAAGCAGGCTTGACCAACATCAAACCCGTGCTGGGCGGCTTGCAGAGAGTGAATTTGCCGGACGCGAGCCTGGACCTGGCCATCATGGTGGACGTCTACCACGAGCTGGAATTTCCGTTTGAAGTCATCGACAGCCTGGTACGCGCCTTAAAGCCCGGCGGCCGCATCGCCTATGTGGAATATCGGGCTGAAGACAACCGTGTGCCGATCAAGGCCTTGCACAAAATGAGCGAAGCCCAAGTGCGCAAGGAAGCCGCCGCCCACGCCCTGGTGTGGGAGCGCACCGCCAGCACATTGCCTTGGCAGCATGTGGTGATTTTCAGAAAGCGCTGAGGCAGACCGGCGCATGTTTGGCGGCCTGACTGACACTGCCAAAGGCCAAAACAAGCGGCTGCATGAGCGATTTCGGCACTCGGGCATCGCCCATGCAGGCCCGTTTAAATTCTGTATTCGGAACAATTTCCAAATGAAGAATAATTCGGCAAAGGATGGATCCCATGGCCGGAGACTGGAATTTTGCGGACGTCTGGGAAGCGGTGGCGCAGACGGTGCCCGAAAACATCGCGCAAGTGCATGGTGCGCACCACATCGCCTGGCGCGATTTCGATGCGCGGGCCAACGGTATCGCCTGGACCTTGCTGCAAGCCGGCTGCGCGCGCCAGGACAAGGTGGCGCTCTATCTGCACAACAGCCCTGAATACCTTCAGACCGCGTTTGCCTGCCTGAAGGCGGCACTCGTCCCGGTCAACACCAACTACCGCTACCAGCAGGGCGAGTTGCACTACCTCTGGGACAACGCCGATGCGGCGGTGGTTGTCTTTCATGCCGCTTTTACCGACACCGTGAACGCGGTGCGCGCGCGCTGCACCAAGGTGCGGCTCTGGCTGTGGGTGGCCGATGCGCATGCAAACGCCAACGGGGCGCCATGCCCGGCATGGGCTGTGCCCTTTGAGGCATCGGCGCAGGCCCATCCGGCGCGGGTGGAGGCGTCCTGGGGTCGCTGCGGCGATGACCAAATTTTGATTTACACCGGCGGCACGACCGGGCGTCCGCGCGGCGTGATGTGGCGACAGCATGACCTTTACGTGTCATCCAACACCACGGGTGACCCGCTGCAAGCCGACCTGGCATTTGTTCGCGCGCGCGTGGCCCGTCTTCAGAGCGAGAAAACCGCGCCGCCAGTAGGCTTGCCAGCCGCGCCGCTGATGCACGGCACCGCTTATGTCTTTGCCAGCGCCATCCTGAACCGCGCAGGCAGCGTGCTCACGCTCACCGATACGCAGTTTGACGTGGTCGAGCTGCTGGACGCCATACAGGCCGGGCCGGTCACAGACCTGTGCATCGTTGGCGATGCCTTTTGCAGGCCCATGGTTGACGCGCTGGACGCAGCACCCGGCCGCTGGCATATCGCCGGCCTGAAAGCGGTGTCGTCGTCGGGAATGATGTGGGGCAACGCCAACAAGGCGCGGCTGCTGGAACATGCGCCCCATGCAGTGCTGATTGATTTTTTAAACAGCAGCGAGGCCAGCGGCATGGGCCGGGCCATTTCGTCCAAAGGCCGCGCCAACCCGTCCGCGCGCTTCAAGCTCGGCAAGAACGCGTTTGTGATTGATGCTGACAACCGGCCCGTCGAGCCGGGCAGCGGTGTTGCCGGGCGAATTGCCGTAGGCGGCAACGTGCCGTTGGGCTACTACGGCGACCCTGAAAAAAGCGCCGCTACATTTCCGGTGATTGACGGCATACGCTGCGCCGTACCGGGCGATTTTGCGATGGTTGAGCTCGACGGCAGCATCACGCTGCTGGGGCGGGGCTCGGTCAGCATCAACACGGGTGGTGAAAAAGTTTTTCCTGAAGAAGTCGAGGAATGCATCAAGCAACTGCCGGAGGTTCGTGATGCTGTGGTGGTGGGCGTGCCAGACGAGCGCTTTGGCGAAACCGTGGCGGCAGTGGTCGAGCTGGCCGATGGTCAGCGCGCTGATGCCGAAGCGGTGACCGCCCTCATCACAAGCCATGTGCGCACCCACCTGGCCCGCCACAAGGCGCCGCGCCGCGTGATGCTGGTGCCTTCGATGAACCGCGGCCCGAACGGCAAGGCCGACTACATGGCGCTGCGCAAGCTGGTGGCTGATTGGCTTTTAACCCAACAAGGAACCTAGTTTCAATGTCCCAAATTCTGATCGAGCAAAAGGACGGCATTGCCATTGTCACGCTCAACCGTCCTGAAAAGCGCAATGCGCTGTCGCCAGAAATGCTGGTCCGGCTCGCAGCCTTCTGGAAAGAAATTGCCGACGATCATGCCGTGCGCGTGGTGGTGGTCACAGGCGCGGGCGACCAGGCGTTCTCGTCAGGAGGCGACATGGGCAGCCTGATTCCGCTGATGATGCGAACCCGAGCGCCCGTGGGCGAATGGGAAGAGCGCTTTGCCGCAGACCGCAAGCAGCTGGGCGCAGCGCTGCTGCGCAATGCGACGTTTTTCAAGCCCGTGATTGCCGCCATCAATGGCCACGCCCACGCCGGTGGCGCCGAGTTTGTGATGAGCACCGACCTGCGCGTGATGTCCAGCCAAGCCACCATCGCCGTCACCGAAGTCAGACGCGGCCTGATCGCCAGCGGCGGCTCGCTGGTGCGCATGGCGCGCCAGGTGCCGTGGGCGCATGCGATGGAGCTGCTGTTGTTGGGCGAGCCCGTCAGCGCGCAGCAGGCGCTGGCGATGGGCTTGGTCAACCGCGTGGTGCCGCCCGATCAGGTGATGGCCACCGCGCTGGATCTGGCACGCCGCGTCAGCCTGGGCGCGCCGGTAGCGCTGGAAAAAACCAAAGAGGTGATGGTGCGATCCAATGGCCGCCCGCTGGAGGAAGCCTTTGCGATTGAAACCCAGTGCACCAAAGAGAACGCCGCCATGGACGATGCCAAGGAGGGCTCGCGTGCCTTCATGGAAAAACGTCCGCCGGTGTTTCGCGGAAGGGCCGCAAAATGACCTTGCTCCAAGGCATACGCGTGGTGGAAATGGGGCTGTGGGTGGCCGGTCCCGCAGCCACCGGCATGTTGGCCGACTGGGGCGCCGAGGTCGTCAAAATCGAGATGCCCAAGGGCGACCCGATGCGCAAATTATTTGGTGCCTTGTCCGGCTCAAAGGAAGACCGTTGTCCGCCCTTTGACCTGTACAACCGGGGCAAAAAAAGCGTTGCGGTGGATGTCAATCATGCTGATGGGGCCGCGCTGGTGCGGCAACTGGTCGCCACCGCCGATGTGTTTGTGACCAATATGCGGCCACAGTTTCTCGAACGCATCGGACTGGATCACGCCGCCTTGTTGGCAAAGCATCCGCGTCTGGTCTATGCCAGTCTGACCGCCTATGGCCTGGAAGGGCCAGACCGCGATGCGCCAGGTTACGACATGGCCGCTTTCTCGGGCCGCAGTGGCTTGGCTGAACGCGCGACACCGCCTGGCGCTGCGCCACCCGTGCTGCCCGGCGGGCTGGGCGACAACGTCACGGCCATCACCATGGTGTCGGGCATCATGGGCGCGCTGTTTCACCGCGAACGCACCGGGCAAGGGCAATTGGTATCAACCTCCCTGCTGCGCACCGGTATTTACAGCATCGGCATGGACGTCTCCACCCGTGTCGGGCTAGGGCGAATTTCAGCAGCACCATCGCGCACCAAGCCGCAAAACCCCTTGATGAATTCTTATTGCGCCAGTGACGGCAAATGGTTCTGGATTGTGGGTGCTGAATCCGAACGCCACTGGCCGGGTATCGCCCGCGCACTGGGCGACATGTCACTGATGGACGACGCGCGTTTTGGAACACCACGCGAACGCAGGCGTCATTCGGAAGCGCTCGTACTGGCCATCGAAGCGCTCACGGCGCGTCACACACGGCAAGAGTGGGCCTTGATCTTCAAACAGCATGACGTTTGGTGGGCACCGATCAACTCGGTGGACGATTTGCTGACAGACCCGCAGGTGCTGGCCTGCGGCGCGTTTGTCAAGGTACCCGTCGCACCAGGTCAGGCCGCGCCAGAGAGTTTTAACGGTGTCGCCACGCCAGTCGATTTCAGCGCCACCCCGGCCGGTCCGGCTGGCCCGCCGCCTGGCATTGGCGCCGATGCCGATGCCCTGCTCAAGGCGCTGGGCATCGACGACCTTGAACTCAAGCGCCTTCGCAGTGCAGGTGTGCTGGCGCAGGCATCAGTGGCTGAAAGTTAAATCTGCATGTCCAACAACGCCAAGCCTCCCGAATCAGCACTGCAGCCCCTTGCGGGCGTGCGGATTGCCGATTTTTCGTCCAACATGGCAGGACCTTATGGGGCCATGATTCTGGCGCAGCTGGGCGCTGATGTGATCAAGGTGGAGCCGCCGCAGGGCGACGATTCCCGCGCCTGGCCACCTTTTGTCGACGCCATGAGCCTGACGCATCGCCACATGGGTGCGGGCAAACGCGGCATGGTGATCGATCTGAAAAAGCCCGAAGGCGTGGCTGTCGCCACGGCGCTGATGGCACGTTCTGATGTGGTGATTCAAAGCATGCGCCCCGGCGTGGCCGACCGTCTCGGCATGGGCCAGGCAGCAGCCCGCGCGGTGAATCCGGATATTCTTTACTATGACGTGAGTGCCTTTGGTGGCGGGGAGACGGGGCGTGTCATGCCGGGTTATGACCCGCTGGTGCAGGCCTTCACCGGGATCATGCAAATGACCGGGCATGAGGGTTCGCCGGCCACACGTTGCGCGCCCTCGCTGATCGACCTGGGCAGCGGGCAATGGATTGCGATGGGCGTGCTGGCCGCCGTGCTGGCGCGGCACCAGGGACGGCCTGTGGGCTCGCTTGAAACCGCGCTGGTGGACACCGCCTTCAGCGTCATTCCTTACCAGGCCGCAGCGGCCAAGCTGTCGGGCCAGAGGCCACCCAAGGCTGGCTCTGGAAACCCGATTGCCGCGCCCTACCAGTGCTACCACGCGCGCGATGCGGAGCTGCTGATTGCAGCGCCCAGCCAGCGCCTGTGGGAAGGCGTGGTTCGTGCGCTGCAGGCCCCGGGCCTGGCGCAGGATGAACGTTTTTCAAGCGTCAGCGCACGAAGCCAGAACCTGAAAGCGCTGGAACAAGCGCTTAACCAAATTCTTGGCCAGCAAGACGCGGACACCTGGATCGCTCGTCTTACCAAGGCCGGTGTTCCCGTCACGCGGGTCAGCGGTCTTGAAGAAGCGGTCATCAGTGACGTTGCCCAGGAGCGCGGCACGTTTATGGCGTCAGACGGCGTACCGCTGGTACGGCTGCCCTGGCTGGCAGATGGTCAGCCCATCAGATGGCAGCGACCAGCCCCGAAACTGGGCGAGCACAGCCTGGAAATACTGGCTGAACTTGGTTATGACGATGCGCAAGCTGCCGCGCTGCTAGGCTGTGGTGCGGTTGTCGCAGCGCAAAGCGCTGATCCAGCGGTGTTGGACGCAAGCGTGCCCTGAGATATTTTCCCTACTGAGATTTCAAAACCCTATCAGGAGACATCATGAAACGCAGACTCATGCAAACCTTTGTTTTTTTGGCGTCTGTCGCCGCCTTGACCAGCGCCTTGCAGCCGGTGCACGCTCAGGGCGCCTACCCGAACAAGCCGGTCAAGGTCATCATTGGCTTTGGCCCCGGCAGCGGCACCGACATTTTGGCGCGCATGATGGCAGAAGAACTGCGCTTGGCGCTGGGTCAGCCTTTCATCGTCGATAACCGCCCGGGCGCTTCGGCGCAGATTGCTGCCTCTGCGGTGGCCAAGTCGCCAGCGGATGGCTACACCCTGTTCCTGACCTCGAACTCGTCGCATTCGGTGAACCCGCACATGTTCAAAAAGCTGCCCTACGACCCGATTGCGGACTTCACACCGATAGGCGGCATTGCCTACTTCCCCTTCATCCTGGCCGTCAACGCCAGCCTGCCGGTCAAGACGCCCAAGGAGTTTGTGGCGTACGCGCAGGCCAACAAGGGCAAGCTCAACTATGCCTATGGCACGCCCACGGTGCAGATTCCGGCAGAGGCGCTGAACCGGCTTGAAAAGCTGGAAGCCACTGGCGTTCCCTACAAGAGCAGCCCGGCTGCCATGACCGATGTGATTGGTGGGCAGGCACAGTTTTTGGTGGTTGACCTGGCGTCTGCTCGGCCCCATCTGCAGTCAGGCCGCCTGCGTGCGTTGGCCATGACCACCTCCAAAAGATCAGCCCTCGCACCTGACCTGCCGACCATCGAGGAGTCATTGGGTCTGCGCGACTTCGACCTGGCGGCCTGGACCGGCCTGTTTGGCCCGGCTGCGCTGCCCAAAGAAGTGGTGGACAAACTGTCTTCAGCGCTGCTTCAAATCCTTAGCAAACCAGAAGTGCGTGAGCGCATCCTGGCCTCGGGTGCGGAACCCACGCCTTCGGACGTGGCCACCTTTACCGCCTTGGTCAAACGCCAACTGGAGATTTGGGGCCGCAAGGTCAAAGACGCCGGCATTCAAGCAGAATGAGCCTTGATCCGCGTCAGCCCGTCTTGGTAGGCATCGGCACCTGCACGCAGCGGGAGGATGTGCTGGCGCGCAGCAAAGAGCCAATGGACCTGATGCTGCAAGCCGTTCGGCGCGCGGGCATGGACGCGGCTGGCGCCAACGGGGGTGACATGCGTGCCTTGAGCAGCGTTCAAACCATTGCTGTGCCCAAAGGCCGCTGGCGCTACCGCAATCCGGCCGGGGAAATCGCTCGCCATATCGGCGCGAAGGCCGCCACCACCGTACTGGCCAGTGTCGGTGTGTTGCAGCAATCCCTGATTGGCGATGCCTGTGATCGCATCGCAAAGGGCGATATCGATTGCGCGCTCATTGTCGGAGCAGATGCGGGCCACCGTATTCTTCGCGCCAAAAAGAACAATGAACGGGCGGGGGAGCGTCAGCAGGACGACCTGCCCGATGTGTCTCTCGAACCCGAAGAAGAGCTTCTTCATCCGGCTGAATTACACGCAGGCCTGCGCATGCCAGTAGCGCTGTACGCTCTGGTTGAATCGGCCTGGCGTGCGAAAAATGGCCTGACAGTCGATGCGCATCGGGCCCAATTGGGCAGGCTGTATCAGCGCTTTTCTGAAGTGGCGGCCCATAACCCTGCGGCCTGGCGCAAAACATCACTCAGCTCCCAAGAGATCATTCAGGCCTCGGAGCGCAACCCCATGCAGGCTTTCCCGTACACCCGGATCCATTGCGCGACCTGGAATGTAGACCAGGCTGCGGCTTTGCTGATCTGTTCGGCAGGTCATGCGCAAGCGCTGGGCATTGCACCGTCGAAGTGGGTTTATGCCGCAGCGAGCAGCGAGTCCAACCACATGGTGCCAGTGTCCGCACGCGCAGACCTCGCCGCTTGTGTGGGTGCCAGGCTGGCCGGTCATGCGGCGCTGGCCGCCGCAGGCATCACCGCATCACAGCTTGACCTGGTCGAGCTTTACAGCTGCTTTCCGATTGCCGTGGAAGCCTACGCGCAGGAGCTGGGCATCCCATTGACACGGGACTTGACCGTGACCGGCGGCATGCCCTTTGCAGGGGGGCCGTTCAATAATTACGTCCTTCAGGCGACCTGCCGCATGGCTGAACTGCTTCGCCAAGAGCGCGCGTCCAGCAGACGGGTGGGGCTGGTCTCTTCGGTGTCAGGAATAATGACCAAGCAGGGCTTCGGTGTCTGGGCCAGTCAGCAAGGCGATTCGGGCTTTGCTTTTGATGATGTCTCGGCAGGCACCGCGCGACAGCAGCAGACCAAAGACGTCAGCTTGTCTTTTCAAGGTCGGGCAGCGATTGCCGGTTACACCGTGCTGTACGACAAAGCTCAAGCACCCCGCGCGCTGGTGCTGGCAGACACTGACACGGGCTGCCGGGCGCTGGCCTGGAGTTCCGACCCGGCGCTGCTCAGTCGAATGGAGGGCAGTGAGTTTTGCGGTGCCAGCATCTGTGTGAACGATTCGCTGTTCACTTTGGCTTGAATTGGAAATCTGCCAGCCATGTTTGATGTCTCGCTGCTGACCAAAACGCCATTGACGGGCCCGCGCTCCATCCTGCGCGTGGTTCAGGTCTTTGCAAAACTGGCGGCGCATCCTGAAGGTCAAACGCTGGCGCAGCTTTGCCACAACCTGGAGCTGCCAAAAACCACGTTGTTCACCATGCTCAAGGTGCTTGAGAGCGCCCACTACCTGAGACAGGAGGGTGGCGCTTATCGGCTCGGCCCACAGGCAGTGGCGCTGGGCGCAAGCATGGCCGAAAGCCCAGCGCGCAACTTTCCCAATTGCGCCAACGGTGTGCTTCAAAGCCTGTGCCAGCGCACTGGAGAAACCGGCTTTCTGGCGGTACTCACGCCGGATCGCCAGTTTTGCAAATATGTTGCGGTGGCTGAGACCGACAACTGGCTTCGCTTTAGCGTCAAGGTGGGTTCGCAAAAGCCTGCGTATGCCACGGGCAGTGGCCGGGCCATGCTGGCCTTTCTGCCGGAGAACGAGGTGTTGCAGCTGCTGGAAAGTTTTCCGTTTGAGCGGCTGACACCCAAAACCGTGTCGTCGCGGCGCAGCTTGCTGGCGAGTCTGAAAGAGGTCAGAACCCAGGGCGTGAGCTGCATCGACAGCGGCACAGTCGCCGGTGTGCTGGCCGTTGCCGCACCCATTTTTGGTGTGGACGGCCAAGTTGCCGCAGCCATCAGCACAGGCGGGCCAACAAGCCGCGTGGCGGATCGTCTGCCAGCGGTGACAACGGCGGTACGCGATGCTGCCGAGGATATTTCCAGAATTCTCGGCTATGGCGGTCAATGGCCGGCGATGCCATCAGGAACATAGCGTTGCTGCGGCAAGGGATGATGCTCGAAAATAGACTCAGACGCTATTATTTTAGTAGCTTCTAACCTAGGATTAACAAGCGCTAAAGCAGGTTTTGATACCTGAAAAAACTTAAAAAAGGGGTTTCAAGCCAAAACGCGGTTGATGTCCGCTTCATTCAGCCCGGTGAAGATCGCGTTGTGCCGGTCCGTCAAAGGCCCTTCGCCTGGGATGATTTGGCCTGATGCGTCAAACCCAACCGCCTTGAACTTCCACCCGCTGCCAATCAGCTTGAGGTTGCCAACGTGCAGACCGGCGCTGGTATGAACTTGGCAGACGCCTGGGTTGACGGGCTGAAGCCGAAGGGTGTGGGTCACGGCGTCACATTGCAGCCGTAAAAATTACTTCGCAACGACCCGAACCATCTCTAGGCACTTGTTCGAGTAACCCCATTCGTTGTCGTACCAGGCCACGATCTTGACAAAGGTGCTGTCGAGCGCGATCGATGCATCGGCATCAAAAATCGAGGTGCGGGTGTCGCCCCGGAAGTCTGTGGCCACCACTTTGTCTTCGGTGTAGCCCAAAATGCCTTTGAGGGCGCCTTGGCTTTGCGCTTTCATCTCGGCGCAAATCTCGGCCATGGTGGCGGCGCTGTTGAGTTCGCAGGTCAAGTCAACGACGGACACATCAGACGTTGGCACGCGAAACGACATGCCAGTCAGTTTTTTGTTCAGCTCGGGAATCACCACGCCCACAGCCTTGGCTGCGCCTGTCGATGAAGGAATGATGTTTTCCAAAATGCCGCGCCCGCCGCGCCAGTCTTTGTTGCTCGGGCCGTCGACGGTTTTCTGGGTGGCAGTGGCGGCATGCACCGTTGTCATCAGGCCGCGCTTGATGCCCCATTTGTCGTTCAGCACCTTGGCCACCGGGGCCAGGCAGTTGGTGGTGCACGACGCGTTGGAAATGATCGCCTGGCCGGCGTAGGTTTTGTCGTTCACGCCAAACACAAACATCGGCGTGTCGTCTTTGGACGGGGCCGAAATGATGACTTTCTTGGCGCCAGCGGCCAAGTGCTTGTCTGCGCCGGCCTTGTCGAGAAAAAGGCCGGTGCATTCGAGCACCACATCCGCGCCGACGTCGTTCCACTTGAGCGCTGCCGGGTCACGTTCTTGGGTGAGGCGGATTTTTTTGCCGTTGACGATCAGCGTGTTGCCCTCAACAGACACCTCGCCCTTGAAGCGACCATGTACCGAGTCGTAGTTCAGCATGTAGGCCAGGTAGTCCGGCTCCAGCAGGTCGTTGATGCCAACGATTTCAATGTCTGAAAAGTTTTGCACCGCTGAGCGGAGCACATTGCGACCGATACGACCAAAACCGTTGATGCCTACTTTGATTGCCATGATGTCTCTTTTGTTGAGGTTAAAAATACTGAGCTATCCGTTTGTTTTTTGCTTACTTCTTCAAAACTTTGCGCACGGTGTCTGCCACGTTCTCAGGTGTAAACCCAAAATGCTTGAACAGCACCGGTGCAGGCGCTGACTCGCCGTAGGTGTCGATGCCGACCACCGCGGCGCAGCCGTACTTCCACCAGCCGTCGGTCACGCCCATTTCAACCGCAATGCGCGGAATGCCGTCTGGCAGCACGTCGGTTTTGTAAGCGGTCTTTTGCTTGTCAAAGGTGGTGTTGCTGGGCATGGACACCACGCGCACGGCGATTTTGAACGTCGCCAGCAGCTCTTGTGCTTTCAATGCCAGCTGCACTTCAGAGCCGGTGGCGATGATGACGGCCTGGGCTTTTTTGTTCAGGCCCACTTCGCTGGGTTCAGACAACACATACGCGCCCTTGCTGATCTGGCCCAAGTCGTCTTTGGGCGCGTAAGGCAGGTTTTGGCGGCTGAGCAGCAAGGCGGTTGGCTTTGACTTGTTTTGCAGCGCGACAGCCCAGGCCACAGCGGTTTCAGCCGTGTCGGCCGGCCGCCAGACGTCCAGGTTCGGAATCAAACGCAGACTGGCGGCGTGTTCAATCGACTGGTGGGTCGGGCCGTCTTCGCCCAGGCCGATGCTGTCGTGGGTAAAGACATGAATCACGCGCAGCTTCATCAGCGCCGCCATGCGGATGGCGTTGCGGCTGTAGTCGCTGAACGTCAAAAACGTACCGCCGTAGGGGATGTAGCCGCCATGCAGCGCCACGCCGTTCATGATGGCGGCCATGCCGAATTCGCGCACGCCGTAGTTGATGTGGCGGCCACCGGCTCCAAGCGCCCCAGGTTCGCCTTCAGCCTTTGCTGTCAACACGACCTCGCCTTGCGCGTCAAAGCGCAAATTCGGGGTTGACTTGGTGTTGGTCAGGTTGGAACCAGTCAAATCAGCCGAGCCGCCCAGCAGGTCTGGCAGGCCAGCGGTGAAGGCTTCGAGTGCAAGCTGAGACGCCTTGCGTGAGGCGACGGTTTCAGCCTTGGTGTGCGCGGCCAAAATGGTGTCAACTGCCAACTGGTCAAAGTGCTTGGGCAAGTCGCCCTTCATGCGGCGCGTCAGCTCCTGCGCAAGTTCTGGGTAAGCCGTTTTGTACGCAGCAAACTTCGCGTCCCAGGCTGCTTCAGCCACCAGGCCCTTGGCCTTGGCGTCCCAGGCGTGGCGTGCTTCGTCAGGCATCTCAAACGGTGCATGTGGCCAGTTGATGGCTTCGCGGGTCAGTTTGATCTCTTCCGCGCCCAGCGGCTCGCCGTGCGCCTTGGCGGTGTTGGCGCGGTTCGGGCTGCCTTTGCCGATGTGGGTTTTGCAAATGATCAGCGTGGGCTTGTTGTCCGTGCTGCTTTTGGCGGCGGCAATGGCGGCAGACACCGCAGCGGCGTCGTGCCCGTCAATCGGGCCGATCACATGCCAGCCGTAAGCGGCAAAGCGCAGCGCTGTGTTGTCGATAAACCAAGGGGCGACCTGGCCGTCAATGGAAATGCCGTTGTCGTCATACAGGGCCACCAGCTTGCCCAGGCGCCAGGCGCCGGCCAGCGCGGCGGCTTCGTGGCTGATGCCTTCCATCAGGCAGCCGTCACCCATGAAAACATAGGTGTGGTGGTTGACGACGGCGTGGCCGGGTCGGTTGAACTCCTGCGCCAGCAGCTTTTCAGCCAGCGCCATGCCGACCGCATTGGTCAGGCCTTGGCCGAGCGGGCCGGTGGTGGTTTCAACGCCTGGCGTCACATCCACTTCAGGGTGACCTGGGGTTTTGCTGTGCAACTGGCGAAAGTTTTTCAATTCCTTCATCGGCAGCGCATAGCCCGTCAGGTGCAGCAGCGCGTAAATCAGCATCGAGCCGTGGCCGTTGGACAGCACAAAACGGTCGCGGTCAAACCAGTGCGGGTTGTGCGGGCTGTGCTTGAGGTGTTGGCCCCACAGCGCCACCGCCATGTCAGCCATGCCCATGGGCGCGCCGGGGTGGCCGGAATTGGCAGCCTGAACGGCATCCATGGCGAGTGCGCGAATGGCGTTGGCCATGAGGGCAGAAGTGTTGTCGGCCGGTGCGGTCATGTGGGGGCGGTCCAAAGTGGGGTGTTAGGGAAAACCACGATTTTACGGGATGCGGTTTGCATGGTCTGGTGCCAGGAGCACGCTATTTATTCAGGAGCGGATCACTCATGTGTTGATTGGCCCGCACCCCTAAAACGCATCCGAAAACTGCGCAATGCCTGCTAAAACTCGGTATGTAGCCGCACACTGAAGACCCGCACGGGCCCCCGGTCGGCGTTGTAGGCGGGGTTGCGAATGAACTGCGCACCCAGGCTGAGCGCTGAGCGTTGCAAAAACGCCAGGCCAAAGCTGTAGTAGCCTTCAACGATTGCTTCGGGCCTGTAGTTCAGTCGACCATCACCGACAAAAAAGCCGTTGCCACCGGCGGATAAAAATGCGCGGTGTGACGAAGACAAACCGTTTTGCGCGTAGGCCAGTCCCAGCGTATCCTGCGCACGGCCCCAGCCATTGCCTTTGAGCTGAGCGCCAACCGACAGCGAGCGGTCAATCTCGGCAAAGGCATAGGCCTCTGACGCGCCATCGCTTTTGGCCAGCCTGGCAAACACGCCTGAAGCGTCGGTCAGTGACTGCTCGAGGTTGATGCCCCAGCCTTGCTTGGTTCGCAGCTTTCGGATAGGCGCAATATTGGGTATACCGCCACCGGCCGCGGCCAGCGCATCGTCAAAGCCGCCCATGATGGCCTTGTTACGGAACAGCAGCAGCCGCGACTTGCCCGGCTGACCACCGATGGCGTAGGCTTTTTCAAGCTCTAGCTGGTCGCCATAGCGCTGGCTGATGGCGCGGTCCAGCGCCAGGCCGTTGGACTCACGCGGCATCATGAAGCGACCCGCGCGAACCGCCCAGTCGCCCCAGTAGTACTCCAGCGCCGCGCCCATCGAATAGCCGCGAGAGTCTGCCGCAAAGTCGTACGCACCGTGGGTTAAAAACGACCAGTTCATGAACTGGCTGCGCGGGTCTTTGGCATAGGCGTTGGCATCAAAAATATCTGACACTGCCAGGTTGCCAGCCGTCAGAACAATGCGCTCTTTGCTGCGCATGCCGGCGAGCTGGTTGGCATCAGACGCAACGCTTTCAAGCGCGTCGTTCATGTTCCAGGTCTGCCTCACGAACAGCCGGGCGCGATAAACATTTGGCTTGGCACCAGCGGTTTTTTGCAGCTCGGCATTGCTCAAGCCGCCTAAGCCTGTCAGGCCCGACATGGACACGCCTTGCACGAGCTCGGGGTTGAAGTACAGCTCGGTGTCTTTGGCCAAGCGCAAGCCCAGGTAGGCGGTGGATGTAAATGAATAGCTTTTTTCTGCACGGGGCAGCAAGCTGTTCACACCAGAATAGGGCGCATTAAAGGCCGGTTTTGTTTGCCAGATGTAGGTGGCTTGAAACTTGGCGTTGAAGTTCTCGCCCGCATCAGACGGCGGCCGATCCACGGCTGCACTTTGTGCCGACACGGCTGAAGCCGTTAGCGTAGCGGCGATGAGGAACGACTTGAAAAAAAGCTGACGCGAGTTATTGACAATGATTCTCATTTAGAAATTCTAACGCACGACTATGACAATGAGGTTTCCCGCTTCATAAATGTCAAGCTCGCTTTGAGCCCGCCGGTGTTTTCAGCGGCTTCAAACTCAAATCGTGCATCCATCAAGTCCGCATAGCGGCTGACGATGGCCAACCCCAAGCCGGCGCCTTCGCCCAGCCGCTGGCCGGCTTGGCCCAGTGCCCAGCGCTGGCGCAGTTGCTCGGCTTCTTCGGTGGTCAACCCGGGGCCGTTGTCTGTGACTGACAATGTGACGGCCCCCTCGGCCTGTGCAATGCCCACCGTGACCTGCGGACTTTCAGCCACACCATAACGCAGCGCGTTGTCCAGCAGGTTGCCCAAAATGCCTTCCAGCAAGGCCGTGTCAGCCTCAACCATCACGCGCTCGTCCAGACCGTCGCCCCCCAAGTCCACGCCAGCCGCATCAGCCTTGGGCAGGTAGCGCAGCAAGACCTCACGCGCTACTTCATTGATAGCAACGGGAATAAGATCTAAGCTGGCGCGCGCCTCATCGGCCAGCGCCAGGCCTAAAAGCTGTTCAACCAGATGACTGGCCCTTTCCTGGCCGCGTGCGATGCCTTGCAGTTGCTCGCGCCACACCGCAGGATCGGCGTTTGCCAGGGCGTAGTCGGCTTGCGCGCGTATGCCCGCCAGCGGTGTGCGCAGCTCGTGCGCCACATTGCCGGCAAATTCCCGCTGCGCAGTAATGCTGTCGTCCAGCCGCGTCATCAGCGCATCGACGGATGTCCCCAGACGCTGCACATCGCGGGTGCTGGCCTTCGTTGTCACGCTCAGGGGCATGGGGCTCAGGTCGCGCACACCGCGCTGGTCAACCGCCCGTTGCAGTTCTGCCAGCGGCAGCAGGTCACGCTGAATCACCCTGCGCAGCCACCACACCAAAAACACCAGCAGCAGCACCTGAGGCACAACCGCATAGGTCAGCATGCGCTGCAATAAGCGGTTTCTGGCGGCCGTGGTTTGGGCTACGACCACGGTGAACTCGGTCGGCTCATAGCGGTGCAAGCTGACGCTGTGCAGTGCCCGGTTCTGAAAGGTGATGTCGGCAAAGCCAAAGGCCGTCTCTTTGGGCAGCGGCGGCGGCCGAAGCCCGGCGTGGCCTGCCAACAGTGCCCCGTTGGGCAGCAGAACGGCAAAGTACATCGACTCACTTTGGTCAAACAGCAGAGCGCTCATCTCTGACGGTGACAAATTGAGCACCGGGCCCGTTCTATCCATTCGGACATTAGCCGCTACTGCATAGGCATCGTCCAGCAGCGACCTGTCAAAGGCCTGACCGGCAAAGTAGTTGGCCACGCTCAATGCCACCGCCGTGCCCAGCGCCCACAGCACAACGAGCGGCAGCACGACGTGTTTGATGACGCGGCTGCGAAGGGAGGGTTTCGTTGCCCCCACGCTTGCCGCTTCGCGTACCAAGCTGCCCCCCGAGGGGGCGCTTTTTCCTAGGGTCGGCCCGCCGGAAAAATCTCGCTTGGTCATGCGGCGCTTTCCTCCAGCACATAACCAATGCCGCGCAGGGTGCGAATGCTCGCACCGCTGCCCAGCAGTTTTTTGCGCAGCCTGGAGATAAAAGCCTCCAGCGCGTTGTCGCCCAGCGCTTCGTCGGTTTCGCTGAGCTTGTCAGACAGCACGCGTTTGCTGACGACCCGGCCAGGCGGTGTCATCAGCTCCCACAGCACTTCAAATTCACGCGCGGGCAAATCCCAAGGCTGCTTGTGCAGGTAAAAGCGCCGGGCTTTTCTGTCGAGCAGCAGCAGCCCCAGCGTGACCCGGTCGTCGGTGCCCTGAGCCCGGCGCACCAGTGCACGCAAACGCGCCTCGACCTCGGCCAGGTCAAACGGCTTGCCCATGTAGTCGTCGGCACCCGCATCCAGCCCGGCGATACGCTCCTCCAGTCGGCCGCGTGCGGTGAGCACCAGCACGGGGGTGCGGTCACCTCTGCTTCTGGCCTCGCGCAGCAGGCTCAGGCCGCTGCCCTGTTTTGGTGCTGCTGTCGTCACAGGCAGATTCAGGTCCAGCAGTACCGAGTCGTAGGTCTGCACGCGCCACCAGTGGCGGGCGTCGTCGATGCTGGCGGCAATGTCGACGCGGTGCCCCGCATCGCTCAGGCTGCGCAGCATCACCTCACGCAAAACGGCATCGTCTTCAACCAGCAGGATTTTCATGGGAGTGAATCTACGGACAAGCTCTAAGTCAGGTGCGGGTCAGTCGCCGCGAGTTACAACCGCGCCATGAGCATACGACAATTATTTTTGGCAACCGGCCTGGCCGTCAGCTGCTGGCTGCCCGCCGCCGCGCAAAGCGTGCCGCCGGTGACCAGCAACATCTCGCTGTCCCAAGCCTTGCAGGCGGCGCAAAACAACCTGGACGTGTCACTGGCGCGCCGTGCGTTGGCCGGCGCCCAGGGCGACATCACGGCGGCTGACCGCGCACCCACGCCCGTTCTGTCGGCCAAAGCTGCGTCCATCGATTTGCAAAACGGCATTGGCGGCGGCAATTTGATTCGTGACAAGCGCATCGACAAAGCCATCGGCCTGGACTGGACCTATGAGCGCGGCAACAAGCGCGAGCTGCGCACCCAGGCCGCCCAGCGCCTGGCCAGCGCCGCACAAGAAGACATTGAAGACATCAAGGTGCAGCAGCAAATCACCACCGCAGCGGCCTACTTTGACTTGTTGGCAGCGCAGGAGCGCATTGAGCAGGTCGGCCAGATTGCACGCAGCGCCGCCCAACTGGCCGCCACCGCAGCCCGCCGCGTGCAGGCCGGCGACTTGGCCGCGCAGGACGCAGCGCGCACTGAAATTGAAGCCCAGCGCGCCAGCACCGACCTGGCAACCGCCCAGTTTGACCGCCAGCGCGCCGCGCTGCAGCTGGCCCAACTGATCGGCTTTACTGGCACAGGCCTGTTGCAGGCGCAGGCCGATTGGCCCACCCGCCAGGCTCTGGAATCGGTGCCGCAAGAAACGTTTTACCCCTCGGTCGAGTCACGTGCCGATGTGCGTGCCGCCGTGCAGCGGGTAGAAGCTGCACGCGCCGTGCTCGATGTCGCCTCTGCCCAAAAAACACGCGACATCACGGTCGGTACATCGTTTGACCATTTCCCCGGAACATCGACGCGGCAGCTGGAGTTTCGGGCGCAAATACCGCTCAATGGTTTTTTGGGCAGCTATAACTATCAGGGCGAAATAGCGCGAGCCCAAGCACAAGTGAATCTGGCCGAAGACGCGTTAGAAAAAACCCGCCGTACGGCCACTGCCGAATTTCAACGCTTACAGCAAGACCGCCAGAGCGCTGCCGCCAGAGCGCTGAGCTACGAGCTGACCATCTTGCCGCGTGCCCGCAAGGTCGCTGAAATGGCGGAGCTGGCCTACAGCAAAGGCGCGATGTCATTGACTGAACTGATTGACGCCCGCCGTACGCTGCGCAGCATGTTGATTGAAGCTTTGAGCGCGCGTACCGACCACGCCAAGGCGGCATCGGCTTGGCAACTTCGCCAGCCTTGAGACTCGAGACCCTCCTTTTGAATAAAACATCGTGAACCACTCCACCTTTCTTTCTGCAACCAGCCTGTTACTGCTAGCCACCCTCAGCGCCTGCACTGAAGCCCCCGCGCCTGCGCCCGGGGCGCCGGCCCCCATCTTGCAGGGCAGCCAGCTGCGTTTTGCGCCCGGCCACCCGCAGCTGGCACTGTTGGGCATGGCAACAGCGGCACCCGGCAAAGCGATCACGGTTGAGCTGCCAGCCAAGCTGGTCTGGAACGAAGAGCGCACCCAGCGCATTTACCCCGCCTTTGCCGGCCGCGTGATGGCCATCAAGGCCGACGTGGGCCAGCCGGTCAAAAGCGGCGCGCTGCTGGCACAACTCGCCTCGCCAGACTTTGGCATGGCGCAGGCCGACACCGCCAAGGCGAAAGCCGAAGCGCAATTGAGCCAAAAGTCCTTGCAACGCCAGCGGGAACTGTTTGAAGCCGGCATCATTGCCCGCAAGGATCTGGACCAAGCCGAGTTTGACGCGGCCCGCACCCAAGCCGAAACTCAGCGCTCGCAAGCCCGCACCAATTTGTATGGTGGCGGGGCTGGCAACGTGAATCAGCAGTTGGCTTTGGTGGCCAGCATCAATGGCACCGTGGTGGAACGCAACTTGAACCCGGGCCAGGAAGTGCGGCCCGACCAGTCTGGCCCGGGTGTTCCAGCCCTGTTTGTGGTGACCGACCCGACCTCGCTATGGGTGCAAATTGACGCACGTGAAAGCGAGATCGGCACGCTGAAAATCGGCTCGGCTTTTGAGCTGGTCATCCCCAGCCTAGGCGGGCAAAAGTTTGAAGGCAAGGTCACGGCTGCCGCCGACTTCATTGACCCGGCCACCCGCACCATCAAGGTTCGCGGCGTGGTGGCCAACCCGAACCGTTTGCTGAAGGCCGAGATGCTGGCCACGGCCAGGATTGAGCGCATTTTGGGCACCGGCGTGGTGATACCTTCGCAGGCGGTGTCGCTGTTGGGCACCAAACAGATCGTGATGGTGCAAACCCAACCCGGCCTGTTTGAGCGGCGCGATGTCACCCTGAGTTACCAAGGCCCGAAGGAGACGGTGGTGTCCAGTGGCTTGGAGGCGGGAGAGCAGGTGGTCAGTGAAAACATGCTGCTGCTGGCCAGAGAGTTTCGGTCAGCTCAAGACGATGCCCGACCCGCTGCGGCCATCGATCAAAAAGAGCCGGCAGCGCCATCAAAAAATGCCCAGGCAGCGACAAAAACCACGGCTGACCCAAAAGCTGACGTGAAGCCAGTCCAGGCCAAACCATGAAAAAGCTGATTGCCTACGCACTGCACCAGCCGCTGTTCATCGTCCTGGGCACGCTGCTGTTTGTCATGGCGGGGGTTTTTGCGTTTAAAAATCTGTCGGTTGAGGCCTTTCCGGATGTCACAGATACCCAGGTGACGGTGATTGCGCTTTTCCCTGGCCGCGCTGCGGAAGAGGTTGAAAAGCAGGTCACCTTGCCCTTAGAGACCGCGCTGTCAGGTTTGCCTAATTCAATTCGCGTGTTCTCGCACACGCAGTTTGGCTTGTCGTATACCGTGGTCACGTACGACGATTCCGCCAATGTGAATGTGGCGCGCCAGCAAATCAATGAGCGGCTGAACAATCTGGATGTGCCCAGCGGCGCACAAATCAACGTTGCACCGAATGCCACGCCTGTCGGCGAGGTGATGCGCTACCGCGTCAAAGGCGACGGTCTGAGCGCGACCGACTTGCGGACACTTGAAGACTGGGTGGTTGAGCGCACGCTGCGCAAAGTGCCCGGTGTGGCCGACGTGGTGGGCATGGGTGGCTTTATCAAGCAGTACGAGGTGCAGCCTGACCTGGACAAGCTGCGTGCCTACAAACTCACCTTTCAAAACCTGCTGGACGCGCTGGGGCGCGGCAATTCGAATGCGGGCGGCAGCTATGTGGCGCAAGGCCCCCAGCAGTTTGCGATTCGCGGTATTGGCTTGCTGAAGTCTGCCGATGACATTGGCCGCATTGTGGTGGCTGCACGCAATGGCACGCCGATTTTGATTCGTGACATTGCGACAGTCAATATTGGCGCGGTACCCCGCCTGGGCATCGTCGGTCAGGACAAAGACGACGATGTGGTGACAGGCATCGTCATCATGCGCAAAGGCGAAAACCCAAGCGTTGTCCTCAAAGGCGTGAAAGAAAAAATCGCCGAACTCAATGCCAAAGGTCTACCCAAAGGCGTGCAAATCGTGCCCTACTACGACCGCACCTGGCTGATGGGTAAAACCCTGACCACCGTTTTTAAAAACCTGGTGGAGGGCGCGTTGTTGGTGGCGCTCGTTTTGTACCTGTTTTTGTCAAATGTGCGGGCCAGCTTGGCGGTGGTGGTGATCATTCCGCTGGCGCTGCTGTCGACCTTTTTGGGTTTGAAAATCATGGGCGTACCCGCCAACTTGCTCAGCCTGGGCGCACTGGACTTTGGCATCATCGTCGACGGCGCGGTGATTGTGATTGAAAACATCTTGCACCGTCTGGCTGAAAAAGGCGAAAACATGTCCAAGGCTGAGCGGCGTAACGTCATCATTGACGCCGCCAGCGAGGTTGGCCGACCGACCTTGTTTTCGATGCTCATCATCATTGCGGCGCACATCCCGATCTTTGCCTTGCAGCGCCATGAGGGGCGTATTTTTCAGCCCATGGCCCTGAGCGTGACGGCTGCGCTGATTGGGGCGCTGATTTTTTCGCTCACGCTGGTGCCGCTGCTTGCTTACTGGTTCCTGCGTAAAAAGTTACCGCACGGCGACAACCGGGTCGTCCAAACCAGCAAACGTGTTTATGAGCCAATTTTGGATTGGGCCATGACCAGTCGCAAAGCTGTGGTGGCCATAGCGTTGGCCGTATTTGCGTTGAGCATGGTGGTCGCCAGCCGCTTGGGTTCTGAGTTTTTGCCTGAGCTCAACGAAGGCACGTTCTGGGCCAACTTTGACATGCCGTCCAGCGTGTCTGGTCAGGAAGCCGCCAAAATTTTGCTGCTCGCACGCACGGCGCTTGGCAGCGTGCCCGAGGTGCGTACGGCGGTATCGAAAGCCGGTCAGCCAGAAGACGGCACCGACCCCAAAACGCTCAGCATGGCCGAGATTTTTGTGGATGTGAAACCGCAAGAAGAGTGGCGCAAAGGCTTGACGCGCGACCAATTGATCGAAGAGATGGATGCCAAGCTGCGCGCGATTCCCGGCATTGACCCGGCGTTTTCTCAACCGATACGAGACAACGTGCTGGAGTCGATTTCGCAAATCAAAGGGCAAATTGTCGTCAAGGTGGCGGGCGAAGACCTGGGCGAGTTGCGCCGCGTCGCTGAAGCGGTGCAGCGCGAAATCAAACAGGTTCAGGGCGTGCAGCGAGGCGAGATTGACCGGCTGGGCGACCTGCCGCAGCTGGTGATTGACATTGACCGCGACCGCGCTGCCCGTCTGGGGTTGAACGTACAGGATATTCAAGACGTGGTGGAGGCCGCGCTGGGCGGAAAAGCCGCCACCCAGTTGTGGGAAGGTGAACGAAAATTTGCCGTGGCGGTGCGATTGCCTGAGAACAATCGCGCCATAGCCAGCCTGCCGCAAACCTTGATACCCACGCCCGACGGTGGCTATGCCCAGCTGAGCAGCGTTGCCGCCATACGAGAGACCAACGGTGCGATGAACATTGCGCGCGAAGCGGGCAGGCGCACCATGGCCATCGGCATCTTCATCAAAGGGCGCGACATGGGCTCGGTCGTCAAAGACATGCAAACCAGAGTCGCCGAAAACGTCAAATTGCCACCGGGCTACACGATCGGCTGGTCAGGTGAGTTTGAAAATCAGGAACGCGCCATGCAGCGCCTGTCAGTGGTGGTGCCGATCTCGCTGCTGCTCATCTTTGTGCTGCTGTTCGATGCCTTCAAGTCCCTGAAAATGGCGTCGCTGATTTTGATTAACGTGCCCTTGGCGCTGATTGGCGGCTTTGTGGCGTTGTGGATTTTCTCCATCCCGCTGTCGGTGTCTGCAGCCATTGGCTTTATTGCGCTGTCAGGCCAGGCGGTGCTCAATGGCGTGGTGATGTTGTCGGGCTACCAGCAACTTCAGTCGCAGGGGCACAGCGTGTTTGAGGCGGTCAAGCTCGGCTCGGTGCAGCGGCTGCGCACGGTGCTGATGACAGCACTGCTGGCCATGCTGGGCCTGCTGCCGATGGCACTGTCACGCGACATCGGCTCTGAAACCCAACGCCCCCTGGCCATTGTCATCATTGGCGGGTTGATCACCGCCACGCTGCTGACGCTGGTGGTGCTGCCGGCGCTGTATGTGTCGTGGTTTGGCAAAGACAAGAAGGTCGAGCCCGAAGAGGAAACAGCAACTGCTACATAAAACGTAGCTGCTAGGCTCTGTTTGTATTGGGCTAGCAGCTTATTCTTCTAAAAAAGACCGCGACTAAACTTTAAAAATTGTCGAGAGGATTCAATCCTCAACCCGTGCATTGCCTGTCGCAACGCCAAAAGGAAAAAATGGAGCCAAACGATGTACTTGAATCAGCAAAAGCTGCGGCAGAACAACCTGACATAAGTCACAAACGCTTGAATGCCGCCGTTGCCTTCACTGTGGCAATTTTGGCTACATTCATGGGGATTTGTAAGGTCAAGGATGACAACATCGTCCAAGCGATGCAGCAAGCTCAGGCTGACAAGCTAGACCACTGGGCGTTTTACCAGGCTCGCAATGTGCGCCAAGATGTTGCTGAAGCGGCATTGACGCAGTTAGAGCTGGCGCGCGCCGTGCAAAGCCCAGCCAATACCGCTGGCTACGATGTGGCTATTGCCAAGTACCGAACCACCGTTGCCGACCAGGCCAAGAAAAAAGAAGAGTTGCGCCTGCAGGCCTTGCAGGATCAGGTGGCGTACGACGCGCTGAATTTTCGAGACGATCAGTTTGATTTGTCAGATGCCTTGCTGGCCATCGCCATTGCACTGCTGGCAGTCACGGCCCTTACCCAGCTTTGGGCTTTGTACTGGGTTGCGCTGGTGCCGACGGTGCTGGGCATGGTGATGGGCGCGGCCGGACTGCTGGGCTTGGGGATACATCCCAATGCGATCATTCAGCTGCTGTCGTGAAGGGCTAACCCGTAACGCCACGTCGTCACTACCCCGACAATTGCTGCCATGAAACCCAGCTTCAGACTTAGCCTGCTGACCCTTGCCTTGGGCTTGTCCAACGCCTGTTTTGCCGCACCCGAGGAGATTCAGGTTTACATGGACGAGTTCGCCGAAACTGGCAAATTTGGTCTGGACTTTCATACCAACTACGTGCCTGAAACTTTAGCCGGATCAGCCACGCGCAAGCAGCTGCGGGTGACACCTGAACTGAGCTACGGCATCAATGACAACTGGGAGGCGGCCCTGTACTGGCTCACTGCCGCAGGTCCCGGCGTAGCCAACGGCCAACCTGTCACCGACGGCGCCAAGGTGCGCGTCAAGTGGCGACCCCGAGCGCCGTCGGCAGACTCGCCCTGGTATGGAGCGGTCAATGTGGAGGTTGGCCAGTTGTCGCGCCGCTTTTACCCTGATGGCGCGTCGATCGAAGCGAAATTTATTGGCATGTACACCCAGGACAAATGGACGCTGGCTGCCAACCTGAACCTTGACCGGGCATTAAAGCGCCAGCCGCAGCAAGGTGCCACGGCCGAGCTGGACAGCAAAATCAGCTACCGACTCAAGCCAGAGGCTCAAGGCGACTGGCGCATCGGTGTCGAGAACTATGCCTTTTTAGGCGCGCTGCGCCAGCCGGTCGGTGGACTCGGCCGCACATCCACCACTTACCTGGTGACCGATTTTTCTTTTCGGCATTGGGACCTCAATCTGGGCCTGGGCAAGGCGTCAGGCGCAACGAGTGACAAATGGATCATCAAAGCCATCATTGGCGTACCGCTGGATTGAGCAGCTGGATTGTTACTTGATAAATAGCAGATAGCGCCTCAATACATGGGCTAGAGCCCGCAATTCAGCCGCAATCTGCGTATCGCTCGCCGCCGCTCGCCGACACTTCACCGACAGTGCGGCCCTGCATGGCCCGGTCGGCCAGTTGCGGGGAGTACTCAAATGATGTGGCAGTCGCTGCGAGTTTGGCCAGTGAATGCAAGCGTTGAAATTCAGCTGGCCCACCATTTAATGGTCTGGCTAATCATCGCCAGCCAGACGATTTCAATAGTGGCACAACTCTATTTGCTATATTTTCAGGGTCTACTAGCCGGCTAATTCATTGGGCTGTAACCCTAAAACGTACCTGAAAGCGTGTTGAAAATGCTCTGAAACAGCTGCCTTTAGCTTTTCCGGGTCAATGTCATACCGTCCAGCGCCGCCTGATGCGGGTCAGCCGCCAAGGTCACGGCGCTGACCACCGCCACGCCGTCCACGCCGCAAGCCAGCACGCCCGGCATGCGCTCAAGAGAAATGCCGCCGATGGCGACCACGGGGTAGGGCGCCGCTTGCTTTGCCCACAGCGCCAGGCGCGCCAGGCCCACAGGCTCGTAGGGCATGACTTTCAGGGTGGTCGGGTAAATCGGGCCGATGGCCAGGTAGCTGGGCTGCACGGCTTTGGCGCGCGCCAGTTCTTCTGGCGTGTGGGTGGACAGCCCCAGCCGAATACCGGCACGGCGCAGTGCTTCAATGTCGGCGGTGTCCAGGTCTTCCTGGCCCAAGTGCACGCCGTAAGCGCCAGCAGACAGGGCCAGTTGCCAATGGTCGTTGATGAAAACTTGCGCACCGGGCACGGCTTTGCCTGCGTCAACAGCCGCTTTGACTTCAACAGCGATGTTGGCAGGCGTGTGGTCTGCCGCCTTGATGCGCAGCTGAATGGTGCGCACGCCCCAGCCCAGCAGGCGCTCTACCCATGCGGCGGTAGGCACCACCGGGTAAAAGCCGATCGGGTGGGCCAGGGGGGTGAAAGGCGTGAAAGGTGTCCTCATGGTGCGTGCCAGAAAGGAACGCCTACCGTGGGTGTAGACGCTTGGGCCGCAGCACGTTCTGGCATGGGGGTTGATTCATACGCCGCGCGGCCTGCTGCCACGCCGTCGGCAAAGGCTTTGGCCATGCGTACCGGGTCGCCTGCCTGGGCGACGGCTGTGTTCAGCAGCACCGCGTCAAAGCCCATCTCCATCACGGCGGCGGCGTGCGACGGCTTACCCAAACCAGCATCGACCACCAGCACCGCATCAGGCAGGCGGCGGCGCATGGTCTCGAGTGCATAGGGGTTCAGTGGCCCGCGACCGGTGCCAATCGGCGCGGCCCACGGCATGATGGCCGCGCAGCCTGCGTCACGCAACTTTTGCGCAATCACCAAATCGTCGGTGGTGTAGGCAAACACGGCAAAGCCTTCTTTGCCGAGCAGTGTGGCCGCTTCAAGCGTGGCGTGTGTGTCGGGCTGCAGGGTGTAGTCGTCACCAATGACTTCAAGCTTGATCCAGGTGGTACCAAAAATCTCGCGCGCCATCTGCGCCAGCGTGATGGCCTCCTCAGCGGTGTGGCAGCCTGCGGTGTTGGGCAAGATGTGCGTCTTCATCGCCTGCACACGTTGCCAAAAGCTGTTGCCGCCGCCGCTTTCAGGTTGCAGGCGGCGCAGGCCCACCGTCAGCACCTGCGTGCCGCTGGCGCTGACGGCATCGCTCAGGACTTGCGGCGACGGATAGTGGGAGGTACCAAGAAAGAGGCGGCTTGAAAGCGTTGTGCCCGCAATCCAAAACGGCGAAATAGTCATATCAGTCCCTGCAAAGCATGATCATCCAGGCAGACGCCACGGAACTGGCTTTGCCAGGCCGAATGCGTCGCCCCCTGCAAGGGGGGGGTGGTGCTACACGCAGTGAGCATCCGGAGGGGGTATTTCATATTTTTAGCCGCCTGTGATGGGGGTGACGATGTCGATACGGTCGCCGTTGACCAGCATGCGGCCTGGCCATTGCGGGCGCGGCACAAAGCAGTTGTTGATGGCACAGGCAAAGGCTGATTCAAGGGTGTAGCCGCGCGCCAGCAGCAGGGCTTGCAGCGTTGTTGCCTCTACCGCTGCGCGCTCGCCGTTCAGTGAAATATCAATCGTCATGGCGCAATTTTCCTACCAAATCATCGACCAGCGCAGGCGCGCACAAATAGCCGTGCCGATACAGACCGTTGATATGCCAGACACCATCACGTTGTTCGATGCTGGGGCGATGGTCATCCAGAGCAGGCCGCAAGGCGGCCGACAGGCGCAAAATGCGCGCCTCGCCAAAGGCCGGATGCAAACTGTGCAGCGCACTGGCCAGCTCCAGCACCGAGCGCACGGTCACCGGGCCGGTGTCTTCAGATTCGAGTTCGGTCGCGCCGACCACAAATTCACCATTCGGGCGCGGCGCCACATACAACTGGTAGCGCGGGTGCATCAGGCGCACCGGGCGCTTCAGAGTCACGCTTTTGCATTCGACGCGCAACACCTCACCACGCACCCCCCGCAAATGCGGCAAAGCCGTCTTGCTGCCGGTGCCGCGTGCATCCACCGTCATGTCTGCGGCATGTGCCTGGTCGGCGCAAATGATGGCCTGCGCTTCAATACCCGTCACCATTTGCCCCTCATGCCAGGCCACGCCCAAGCGATCCAGTTCCAGCGCCAGCGCAGCCATCAACTGGTCATTGGCCAACTGGCCTTCGCCTGCCAGGTACAGGCCGCCATGAAAACGCCCGGCCAAAGTAGGTTCGACTTGCGCCAGTGCTGCTGCATCCAGCTGTTGCACTTGCGCTCGGGAGCTGTCAGGCAGCTTGTGGTGCAGCAGGCGGCTGAAGTGTTCCAGCGACGCGCCGTCTTGCGCATGCGCCACCACGATGGTGCCGTCTTGCCGGAAATACACCGGGCTGGTCAGTTGCGCCAAATACTGTGGCCACAAAGCCAAAGAGCGCTGACCCAGCTCAAACACCGCATCGTCAGACACCGCCAACTCGGCCAGCGGCGACAGCATGGCGGCGGCGGTTTGCGACGCAGTGTCCAGTGCATCACGGCGCTTGGCGTCGAACAAGCTCACCCGACAGCCCGCCAAAGCCAGCCGCCAGGCCAACAAGCGACCGGCCAGGCCGGCCCCTGCAATGCCGATGTGGAGTTGCTTCATATCAGGAATAAATCTCGCTTCCACGCTCACGAAACTCCTTGGCTTTGTCTTCAAAGCTGCTGTCGATTTGCTTGATGGCGATCACACCGGGTGCGGGAGCCAGCGTCGTGGTGGAGGGGTTGAGCCGCGCAAATTCGCGCACTTCCTGCGAGATTTTCATCGAGCAAAACTTCGGCCCGCACATCGAGCAAAAATGCGCCACTTTGGCATTTTCTTTGGGCAGCGTTTCGTCGTGGTACGCCATGGCGGTGTCCGGGTCAATCGCCAGGCGGAACTGGTCTTCCCAGCGGAACTCAAAACGCGCCTTTGACACCGCGTTGTCCCACATCTGCGCGCCGGGGTAGCCCTTGGCCAGGTCGCCTGCATGAGCGGCTATTTTGTAGGCAATCAGGCCTTGCTTCACATCGTCGCGGTTTGGCAAACCCAGGTGTTCTTTGGGCGTCACGTAACACAGCATGGCCGTGCCGTACCAGCCGATGTTGGCCGCGCCCATGGCTGAAGAGATGTGGTCATAGCCTGGCGAGATGTCGGTGATCAACGGGCCAAGCGTGTAAAAAGGCGCTTCAAAGCAGGCTTCGAGTTGCTTTTCCACGTTTTCTTTGACCAGTTGCAGCGGCACATGACCGGGGCCTTCAATCATCACTTGTACGTCATGCTTCCAGGCGATTTGCGTCAGCTCGCCCAGGGTGTGCAGTTCGGCAAACTGCGCTTCGTCATTCGCGTCAGCAATCGAGCCTGGCCGCAAGCCGTCACCGAGCGAAAAGCAGATGTCGTACTGCTTCATGATCTCGCAAATGTCTTCAAAGTGCTCGTACAAAAAGCTCTCTTTGTGATGCGACAAGCACCACTTGGCCATGATGGAGCCGCCGCGCGAGACGATGCCGGTCAAACGATTGGCGGTCAGCGGTACATAGGCCAGGCGAACCCCAGCGTGAATGGTGAAGTAGTCCACGCCCTGCTCGGCTTGCTCGATCAGCGTGTCGCGAAAGATTTCCCAGGTCAGGTCCTCGGCCTTGCCATTGACTTTTTCCAGCGCCTGGTAAATCGGCACCGTCCCAATCGGTACTGGTGAGTTGCGCATGATCCATTCACGCGTCTCATGGATGTTGTCGCCGGTCGACAAATCCATCACCGTGTCTGCGCCCCAGCGAATCGACCAGACCAGCTTGTCCACTTCCTCCTCGATGCTCGACGTGACCGCAGAGTTGCCGATGTTGGCATTGACCTTGATCAAAAAATTGCGGCCAATGATCATCGGCTCGCTCTCGGGGTGGTTGATGTTGTTGGGGATGACCGCACGGCCACGCGCGACTTCATCGCGTACAAATTCGGCGGTGACCTGTTCCGGAATCGAGGCATTGAACGAATGCCCTTTTTTAGGCATGCGCTCGGTTGCCAGGCGCTCGGCCAGTTGTGCACGCACCAGGTTTTCACGGATGGCGATGTATTCCATCTCGGGGGTGATGATGCCTTTGCGGGCATAGTGCATTTGTGACACGTTCATGCCCGGTTTGGCGCGACGTGGCACCGGGGCTTTGGCCATGCGCAAAGCGTTTAACGCCGGGTTGTTCAGGCGCTCGCGGCCGTAGGCGCTGCTGATGCCGCCAAGGGCTTCAGTGTCTTGCCGCTCATGGATCCAAGCGCCGCGCAGGGCTTGCAGGCCGCGTGTCACGTCAATGGCCACATCGGGGTCGGTGTACACGCCCGATGCGTCAAACAGGCGTATTGGCGGGTTCGGCTCCCTGCGGGTGGCATTGCCTTCGGCCACCAACGTATCGGTCAAGGACACCTCGCGAAACGGCACGCGAATGTCTGGCCGTGATCCCTCAATATAAATTTTGCGCGAGCCAGGAAAAGGCGTGCGGGTGATGCGACTGGTGAGGTCGGCGGTATCTACGGTCAGTGAGGTTTTGGCCATGGCGGGTCTCTGTGAGTTCAGGTGGGTGCCTGCCTGGAGAGCCCAAGCCCCTGTAAAAAAGGGAACCCAGGAGCCAAAAAGCGTTGTTCCCTACGCAGGTTGCCAACATGATGTGGGCCCGATCAGGTTCAGCGGGTCTCGCTTTTTACAAAGCGATCTCAGCCCAAGTATTCATGGGCACCCCGACAAGCTGAAACCATTGTAAGCACACAGCAAACGCCCCCCAACTTTACAAACCATCACCGCAAAATAACCTTGTGTTCACAAGCGGGCTTCATACTCGTTCTTATCTTCTTGAAAGGAAGTTTTTTATGACATTCAATCTCAAACCGTCTTCGTGTCTGAAGGGGCTGGTTCTTGCCGGCCTGTTGAACGCCTTCGGTGCCAGCGCCATCGCGCAGAGCCCCGCGCCTGCTGCGCCGGGTGCCGCAGCTTCCAGCCCAAGTGGCGCGCATCGGGGCCAGCACATGGGTCATCATGACCCGGCAAAAATGCAGGCCATGATGGCCGAACACCACGCTGACCTGAAAGCCAAGCTCCAGCTCACACCGGCGCAAGAAGGCGCGTGGACAGCCTACACCGCCGCCATGCAACACCCCGCCGGCATGGGCATGCACCCATCAGACGCGCAGCGCGCCGAGATGAGCCAGCTCAGCACGCCAGAGCGCATCGACAAAATGCGGGCTATCCACGCCGAGCGCATGACGCACATGACTGCCGAGATGGACAAACGCGCAAATGCGACCAAAACGTTTTACGCTGCCTTGACGCCTGAACAGCAAAAGGTCTTTGACGCTGCGCATCAAAAGCGCGGCGCCCTGGGTGAGCATCGCGGCCACGGCGGGCCCGAACAAAAGAAAAGCTGACAACACGCGGCGATTTCAGGACCCGCCGACAGATTGCGTAGGACGGCAGCCACAAGCCCTTGTTTTGCCTGCCAGTCTGCCTAGACTTGCCGGATGATAAAAACCCCCACCGTCCGCAAAGGCCAGTCACCTGCGGTGTTGTCCCGCAAAATCTTCCATGAACGCTTCATGCAGTCCTTCATGGATCCGGCTTTCAAGCCAGAAGCCGAGGCCTTGGGCCGGCTTGAAACCGTGGCGTGGGAGGCCTACAAAGAAGGCCGCAAGGCACCCATGACCCGCAAAGCCGGGCCAGGCTATGCAGACCCCGACTACGACCTGTCGGTCGAGTGGCTGGCAACCAAAAAGAAAATTGAATCCGCGCAAACCGTGTGGGCGAAAAAAACCAGCCCGTCAAAGGTCCTGCTGGTTTGCGGCTCCGCCCGTAACGACGGGACCTGCCCCGGTGAGATTTCCAAAACATGGCGTTTGACCAACACTGCAAAAACCACGCTGCAAAAAGCAGGCATGCAAGTCGATGTGCTGGACCTGAGCTGGCTCACCTCCAGCTACCACCTGAACATTCACCCCTGCAAGGGTTGCGTGTCAACCGCCATGCCGCTGTGCCACTGGCCGTGCAGCTGCTACCCCAACCACGCGCAGGGGCAAACCAGCGACTGGATGGCCGAGATTTACGAACGCTGGACAGCCGCACACGGCATCATTATTTTGACGCCCGTGTACTGGTACCAGGCACCCAGCCCGCTCAAGCTGATGATTGACAGGCTGGTGTGCGCCGATGGCGGCAACCCCGACCCGACCACAACCCACGGCAAAACGCCTGGTGAGGCCAAAGCGCTGGAAATGAAAGGCTGGGACTATCCCAAGCACCTCAGTGGCCGAACTTATGGGGTGGTGGTGCACGGCGACGTGGCGGGCATTGAAGGTGTGCGGCGCAGCCTGACGGACTGGCTGGACTGGATGGGCCTGATAGACGCGGGCACCCCGGCCAAACTGGACCGATTTATTGGTTATTACGAGCCCTACGCCAACAGCCACGATGCACTGGATGCTGACAAGAACCTGCTGGCTGAGGTTCGCAATGTGGCCAGCACAGTCGCTCATGCCGTCAAGTCGCTGCGCGCCGGAACGCTGTCGCAACCCGACAAAAAACTCAAAAACCCACGGCCCAAATAGCACTAAACAAAAAACAACCAGCAAAAAGCGCCCGGTATCTTGAAGAAGCCGGGCGCTTTTGCTTCTTTAAGCCCACCAAAGTAGGCCAAAACCACAGCAGACTTACTGGGCCTTGCTGTCTTTCATCATCGGGTCCGCTGGTTTGACGCTGGCCGATGCGCTGGCCTTCGCTTCACGTTTGGCTTTGGCCCGTGCTTTGCGTGCATCCCGCTTGGCCCGACGTTCTGCGGAAGTGGTTGTGCTCAGGTTTTTGGTGTTCGGGTTTGCGCTGGGAGTTGCCGCTTCGCCGCCATTGATGCCTGCGGTTGCCTTGTTGTTCGCGGCATCAGCTTTGACGTCAGCGCGCGCATTGGGCATCGTGCCCGGTGCGGCAGTTTGTGCCGCTGATGGGCCAGAGCCGCCCATGGTGCCGGGCATGGCAGGCGCTGTTTGCGCTGCCGCAAAGCCTGAGGCCGCCATCAGGGCAGCCAAGAGAATGGAGAGGGTTGACTTGTTCATTTCTGTTTCCTTAAAAGTTAGAAGGGTGATGTCAAAAACAGCAAGCGACGTGCTTGGTGTTTGGCCAGGTGGCTCATTGAAGACCCTGCCCATCTAAGTTAACGCGCATCCTTGTCTTTTTTCATCAGCTCATGCGCAGCGCGCGTGTAGGACGACGCCACCAATGTCTGTTGTAAAGTCGCAGCAAGTTTTCCTTGAGCAAAGCGACGAGGATGACCCCCCTGAATCTCGCGTCGGCTGGTGGCCAGCTTCGCAAGCTACCTTCTGATGAAAGTAATGTGATGACCACTTCTGTTGGCCTGATCGGTCTGGGCGCCATGGGCAGCGGTATGGCGCAATCGCTGCGCCGGGCTGGGAACGCGCCCTTTGTTTTTGATGTGCGCAGCGACGTCGCTGCCGCCTTCGCCGTCAACGGCGGCAGCGCTTGCACATCACCTGCCGACTTGGCCCGCCAATGCGCCGTGGTGGTGTCTGTTGTGGTGAACGCCGCGCAAACTGAAAGCGTGCTGTTTGGCGCGCAAGGTTGCGCCAGTGCCATGGCACCGGGCAGCGTGTTTGTGATGTGCTCCACCGTTGACCCCAACTGGTCGATCGCGCTGGAGGCGCGCCTGGCCGACATCGGCATTTTGTACATCGATGCGCCCATATCCGGCGGTGCAGCGCGCGCAGCCAGCGGCGAGATGACCATGATGAGTGCCGGCAAACCAGAGGCCTACGAGATCGCAGAGCCCTTTTTGCGGGCCATGGCCGGCACGCTCTACAAGCTGGGCGACAAGGCGGGCGCGGGCAGCAAAGTCAAAGTGATCAACCAGTTGCTGGCAGGCGTTCACATTGCAGCGGCGGCCGAGGCGATGGCGCTGGGCTTGCGCGAAGGGGTTGACCCCGCCGCCTTGTATGAAGTCATTACCCACAGCGCCGGCAACAGCTGGATGTTTGAAAACCGCATGGCCCATGTGCTGGCGGCCGATTACACACCGCTGTCAGCGGTGGATATTTTTGTCAAAGACCTGGGTCTGGTGCTTGATATGGCGCGCGCCAGCAAGTTTCCGCTGCCGCTGTCATCGACTGCTCACCAGATGTTCATGCAAGCATCGACCGCAGGCTTTGCCAAAGAAGACGACAGCGCGGTGATCAAGATTTTTCCGGGCATCGAACTGCCAAAAAAGCATGCATAAAATTTTTCTGGGTTGTATTGCCGATGACTTCACAGGTGCCAGCGACCTGGCCAACAACCTGGTGCGTGCAGGCATGCGTGTGGTGCAAACCATTGGCGTGCCGACGTCGCCATTAAGTGCAGACGTGGATGCGGTAGTGGTGGCCTTGAAGTCCCGCACCATTGCCCCGCAAGACGCGATTGCACAATCACTGGCCGCGCTCAGCTGGCTACAAGCGCAGGGCGCCCAGCAGATTTACTTCAAATACTGCTCCACGTTTGACAGCACCGCCCAAGGCAATATCGGCCCGGTCACAGAGGCCTTGATGGATGCACTCGGCACCGACTTCACCATTGCCACACCCGCTTTTCCTGACAACAACCGCACCGTCTTCAAAGGCTATTTGTTTGCCGGTGACATGCTGCTCAATGAGAGCGGCATGCAAAACCACCCGCTCACGCCCATGCTGGACGCCAACCTGGTGCGCGTGCTGCAAGCTCAAACCCGGCGCCTGGTCGGGCTGGTGGACTACACCGCGGTGGGGCACAGTACAGCGGCCATTGCAGAGCGCATCGAGAAGACCAAAGCCGCTGGTGTTGGGGTGGCTATTGTGGATGCGATCAGCAATGAAGACTTGATGCGTCTGGGGCCCGCCCTCAAAGGCATGCCGCTGGTCACAGCCGGTTCTGGCGTGGCAATTGGCTTGCCGCAAAACTTCTGCATCGCGCCGTCAGCCCAAGCCAGTGCCCTGCCCGAAGCCAATGGCTGGCAAGCGGTTGTGTCGGGCAGTTGCTCGCTGGCCACCAACGCACAAGTGCAAGCGTTCATCACTGCCGGGCGGCCCGCACTGGCGGTTGACCCACTGCGCATGGCCGCAGGCATGGACGTGGCGGCAGAAGCACTGGCGTGGGCAGCACCGCTGCTGCAAAGCGGGCCGGTGTTGGTGTACTCCACGGCAGCAAGCGCCGTCATCAAAGCCGTGCAAGAAAAATTGGGTGTTCAAGAAGCGGGTGCCTTGGTAGAGCGCACGCTGGCGTCGATCGCCACCGGCCTGGTGGCGCTGGGCGTTCGCCAGTTGATCGTGGCGGGCGGTGAGACATCAGGTGCGTGCGTGCAGGCGCTCGGCATCGCCCAGATGCAAATCGGCCCACAGATTGCGCCGGGCGTACCGTGGTGTTACTGTGCGCCCCCACGGTCGGCACTGCGTGTCCTCCCTGCCCCCCGAGTGGGCCGTGCCAGCCTTGGGGCGGCCCGGCGCCTGGCCGCATCAGGTATGCACATCACCCTTAAATCCGGCAACTTTGGCGGTGTCGACTTCTTTACCGATGCTTTTAAGATGCTGGCATGACGCTTTCAAAAGAATCTCAGGCCCGTGAAGACATCTGCCGCGTCGGCAAAAGCCTGTTTGACCGGGGCTATGTACATGCGACGGCTGGCAACATCAGTGTTCGCCTCGATGACGGTTTTCTCATCACGCCAACCGATGCGTGCATGGGGTTTTTAGACCCCGCCAGGCTGGCCAAACTGGACTACAACGCACTGCAAACCAGTGGTGACAAAGCTAGCAAAACCATAGCGTTACATCAAGGTATTTATTCGGCTACAGCGCCGTTTGTTACTCAGGCAGGCTGCATTATTCATACCCACAGCACGCATTGTGTGGCCCTGACTTTGCAGTCGCCCGGCGCTGAATTACTCGGCGCGCTGACCCCCTACTTCGTCATGAAAGTAGGCCGCGTGCCAGTCATGCATTACCACCGCCCTGGCAGCCCAGCCCTTGCGGTGGAAGTGGCCAACACCATCACTCAATACGGTGAGCGCGGCACGCCGGTTCGGGCTGTCATGCTGCCGCGTCTGGGGCCCAATGTGTGGGCAAGCACGCCCTTTGAAGCGATGGCCGTGCTCGAAGAGCTCGAAGAAACCGCCAAGCTGGCGTGTCTGCAGCCCGGCACAGCACCTTTGACAGAGTCACAAATTGAAGAACTGCGGCAAACTTTTGCTGCGGTCTGGTAACCGCCCGATAAAACCATGCCGAAATTCGCTGCCAACTTGTCCATGATGTACACGGAGCTGCCTTTTCTTGATCGCTTTGAAGCCGCAGCGCAAGACGGTTTTAAAGCGGTGGAATATCTGTTCCCTTACGCTTACCCGGCAACAGAACTGGCTGTACGCCTGCAAGCCAACGGCTTGCAGCAAGTGCTGTTCAACGCGCCTCCTGGCGGTACCGATGCAGCCAGCATCGCCAAAGCGTGGGACGCAGAGGGGCTCAAGGGCACAGCCTGCCTGCCCGGCCGGGAAGCTGAATTCAAAGCCGGCATTGCGCTCGCATTGACCTATGCCCACCAATTGAATTGCCCTCGTATTCATCTGATGGCGGGGCTGGTACCTGTTGGTGCCACGCGTGAAGAGGTGCAAGGCACTTACATCAGTAACCTGCGCTGGGCTGCTGGCCAAGCAGCCAAGGCGGGTCTGGACGTGCTGATGGAGCCGATCAACACGCGCGACATTCCGCGCTTTTTCCTGAACCGGCAAGACCACGCACATGACATCATTGGCTTGGTTGGTGCGGCCAACCTCAAGGTACAAATGGACTTGTACCACTGTCAGATTGTCGAAGGCGACGTGGCCATGAAAATCCGCAAGTACTTGCCAACGGGCAACGTGGGCCACTTTCAGATCGCTGGCGTGCCCGAACGGCACGAACCCGATGTGGGTGAACTGCATCACCCCTACCTTTTCAGTGTGATTGACGAGGTGAGCGCGCAAGTGAACTGGGACGGCTGGGTGGGCTGCGAATACCGGCCGAAAAAAGGCGGTCAGCCCGGCGGCACCTCGGCCGGCTTGGGCTGGTTACGGGCTTTGAACCAGGGCGCATAGGCTTGCAGGTTCAAGATCAGCCTCCTGTCTTACAAGCACGGTGACGGCTTCAAGGCAACAATTGACGCCAAGTGATTGCTCTTCATCCATGAACCCGCCCGAATCGCTACACGTCGGTACGGAAGTCAAAAAACCTCACGCAGCGCCGCAGAAACCGGTGCCGCCTTCGGCCGATGCCGACGTGCGCGCCGAAGCACAGCAAGCGCTTGCCACCGCTGCCAAGACCTTTTCGATCAAGGTACTGACGGTCAATATCCACAAGGGTTTTACGTTCTTCAACCGCAAGTTCATCTTGCCCGAGCTGCGTGAGGCGGTGCGCAAAATCGGTGCAGACGTCGTGTTCTTGCAGGAAGTCACGGGCAGCCACACGCAGCATGGCGACAAGTTTGACAACTACCCCGACACGCCGCATTACGAGTTTTTGGCCGACAGCATCTGGCCCGAGTTTGCCTACGGCCGCAATGCGGTCTATGACAAGGGCGATCACGGCAACGCCGTGATGTCCAAATTTCCCATTGTGCATTTTGAAAACCACGACGTGTCCATCAGCGGTCCCGAGCGGCGCGGCCTGCTGCACTGCGAGCTGGCTATTCCTGGTCGCACCGTCAACCTGCACGCCATCTGCGTGCACCTGAGTCTGACTGAAACCCACCGCACCCAGCAAATGGACATGCTTTGCCAACTGATTGCGGCGAAAGTACCGACCCAGGCGCCGCTGGTGGTGGCGGGCGACTTCAATGACTGGCGGCACCGCGCCCAAAAACAACTGGCTGAGGGCGCAGGTTTGCGTGAGGTGTTTGTGCAAGCCCATGGCCAGCCCGCCCGGACCTTTCCGGCACGCAAGCCCTTGCTTCGTCTGGACCGTATTTATGTGCGCAACGCGATGGGCCACAAGCCCGTGGTGTTGCCGCACAAGCCCTGGTCGCACCTGTCGGACCATGCGCCATTAGCTGCTGAAATAGAGCTGTAGAGCACGTCGCCATGCACTTGCGGGCATGGGGATGGCGAGCACCGCCCAAAAAAGGAATTGCCGGGGCCGCCTTAAACCCGCTTGGCCAGCTCCGCCGCCATGCCCACATAACTGCCCGGCGTCATCGCCAGGAGCCGTGTTTTTTCGGCGTCTGGAATCTCCAGCGAGGAAATCAGCGCATGCAAGTCAGCCGCCTGCACGGTTTTTCCGCGGGTGACTTCCTTGAGCTTTTCATACGCGCCCTGCACACCGTAACGCCGCATCACGGTTTGAATCGGCTCGGCCAGCACTTCCCAGGCGCCGTTCAAGTCGTCGTCCAGTGCCTCGGCATTGAGCTCGAGCTTGCCCAGGCCCACATTCAAAGAGTTGTACGCCAGCACCGCGTAGCCAAGCGCCACGCCCATGTTGCGCAGCACGGTCGAATCGGTCAAATCGCGCTGCCAGCGGCTGATGGGCAGCTTCTCGCTCAGGTGTTTGAGCAGTGCATTGGCCAGGCCCAGGTTGCCTTCGGCGTTTTCAAAGTCAATCGGGTTGACCTTGTGCGGCATGGTGGACGAGCCAATCTCACCGGCTTTCAGGCGCTGCTTGAAGTAGCCCACACTGACATAACCCCACACGTCGCGCGACCAGTCAATCAAGATGGTGTTGGTCCGGGCAATCGCATCAAACAGCTCGGCCATGTAGTCGTGCGGTTCAATCTGGATGCTGTACGGCTGAAAAGTAAGCCCTAACCCCAACGGTTCTGGCGTTTCAATCACCTTGCGGCTGAAGGCCTCCCAATCATGCTCGGGCCAGGCCGACAAATGTGCGTTGTAGTTGCCTACTGCGCCGTTCATTTTGGCCAGCAAGGGCACGGCGGCGATTTTCGCCCGGGCATTGACCAGGCGCACCACCACGTTGGCGATTTCTTTGCCAACGGTGGTGGGGCTGGCGGTTTGGCCGTGGGTGCGGCTCAGCATGGGCTGCGCCGCAAAGGCATGCGCCATCTCGCGCATTTTGCTGATCACTTTGTCCAGCGCGGGCAGCAAGACCAGCTCACGGCTACCCTTGAGCTGCAGTGCATGGCTGGTGTTGTTGATGTCTTCGCTGGTGCAGGCAAAGTGCACAAATTCGCCCACGGCCATCAGCTCAGGCCGCGCATCAAATTTGGACTTGATCCAGTACTCGACCGCCTTCACGTCGTGGTTGGTGGTTTTTTCAATGTCCTTGATGGCCAGCGCATCGGTTTCAGAAAAGTTCTTCACCAAACCCAGCAAGTAAGTGCGCGCTCCGGGGCTGAGCGGCTTGAATTGGGCAAAGCCAGCATCTGACAGGGCGATAAACCAGGCGACTTCAACCTGAACGCGGCGGTGCATATAGCCCTGCTCGCTCATCAAAGGGCGCAAGTTGCCCAGCTTTGAGGCATAACGTCCGTCCAGCGGCGACAGGGCGTTGATCGGGGACAGCGGGCTTGGCGAGGCGGATGTGGTGCTCATGCGCCAATTGTAGGCGGGCGGTTTTACGCCCCTTCAGGCGTCAAGGGCCCGTTTGGGTAACTCGATAGAATCGTCCGTTCAACTACCAAGACATCCAGAAATATTTATGAAGCTTATCGGTTCTCCCGCCAGTCCCTACGCCCGCAAGGTTCGCGTGGTGATGGCTGAAAAAAAGCTCGACTACCAGTATGTGATTGAGGACGCGTGGGCACCAGATTCCGCCATCACTGAATCCAACCCGCTGGGCAAGGTTCCTTGCCTGATCATGGAGGGCGGCGAGGCGGTGTTTGACTCGCGCGTGATTGTCGAATACCTGGACACGCTGTCGCCCGTCGGCAAGCTGATTCCGGCGCAGGGCCGCGAACGCGCTGAAGTCAAAACCTGGGAAGCGCTGGCCGATGGCCTGATGGACGCCGCTTTGCTGGCGCGGATGGAAGTCATGTTCAAGGGCCGCACCGAGGCGCAGCGCAGCCAGGCCTGGATAGACCGCCAGATCAGCAAAATCAACGCGGTGCTCAAAGCCATGAGCACCGGCCTGGCCGACAAGCCATTTTGCAGTGGCGTGCACTTGAGCCTGTCAGACGTGGCCGTCGGTTGCGCCCTGGGTTATCTTGACTACCGCTTTCCACAGATCGCGTGGCGTGACACCTACCCCAATCTGGTCAAACTGCAGGACAAGCTGGCGCAACGGCCCAGTTTTATGGAGACTGCCCCGAAATAAGCGGAAACGCGCTTTTTTGGGTGCCAAATAAGGCTCAAGGCCTCTATTTATAACGGTGGATAGCTATTAAAAACAGAGCAAATGTCATGGGTTGATGGCTAGGGAAAGCTGCCAAGAGCGGCCGTTTGGCCTGCGGGCCAGAGTTGATATACTGATCTAGCGCCGATTTGCTACAGCTTGCGGGCGCTTTACAAGTACAGCTAAAGACGCAAGCCCGCCCGGCCTCGCCTTTAGCGACGCCGGGTTTTTTTATGTTCAATGCACACGCCATGTTGATCGCCACACCGCAGTCCATGCATTTTGAAGAAGCCTTGCCGCTGCAAAGCGGCGCAACGCTTCGCGCCTACGACCTGAGCTACGAGACTTATGGCCGCTTGAATGCGGACCGGTCCAACGCGGTGCTGATTTGCCACGCCCTCAATGCATCGCACCATGTTGCCGGCGTGTATGAGGGCCAGCCAAAATCCGAAGGTTGGTGGGACACCATGATTGGCCCTGGCAAGCCGGTCGATACCAACCATTTTTTTGTCATCGGGGTGAACAATCTCGGCTCCTGCTTCGGCTCGACCGGCCCCATGCAGACCAATCCTGACACCGGAAAAATATACGGCGCCGACTTTCCGGTGGTCACCGTGCAGGACTGGGTAGATGCACAAGCTCGCCTGATGGATGCGCTGGGTATTCAAACCCTGGCTGCTGTGATGGGCGGCAGCCTGGGCGGCATGCAGGCCCTGAGCTGGACGCTGCAATACCCCGACCGCGTGCGCCACGCGGTGGTGGTGGCCAGCGCGCCCAACCTAACCGCTGAGAACATCGCCTTTAACGAAGTCGCCCGCCGCGCCATCGTGACCGACCCCGACTTTTGCGAAGGCCACTATGCCGAGCACGGCGTGTTGCCCAAACGGGGCCTGCGAATTGCCCGGATGATCGGCCACATCACGTACCTGAGCGATGACGTGATGAATGAGAAATTCGGCCGGCAGCTCAGAGAGATTTCTCAAGCGCATCCCAGCGGCTACAAGTTTTCCACACAGGATGTTGAGTTTCAAATCGAAAGCTATTTGCGTTACCAGGGCGACAAGTTCAGCGAATACTTTGACGCGAACACGTATTTACTGATCACTCGCGCGCTCGATTACTTTGACCCTGCAGCTGCGTTTGGCGGCGATTTAAGCGCCGCGTTGAAGCAAGCTACAGCCCAGTTTTTGCTGGTCAGTTTCACCACCGACTGGCGCTTTGCCCCGGCCCGAAGCCGGGAAATCGTCAAGGCGCTGCTGGACAACCAGATCGACGTGAGCTACGCCGAAATTGACGCACCCCACGGGCATGACGCCTTTTTGCTTGAAGACCCCCGCTACCTGGGCGTCGTGCGCTCTTATTTTCAGAGCCGGGTGGCAGCATGACAACTGCACCCTCACAAGACCTGCTGTCGATCGCTCGCCTCGTGCCGCAGGGCTCGCGCGTGCTGGACCTGGGCTGCGGCACCGGCGAGTTGCTGGCTTATTTGATCAAGGAGCGCGGCTGCTCAGGCTACGGCGTTGAAATCAACGACGCCAATGTGCAGGCTTGCGTGGCGCGCGGCGTGAATGTGATTCAGCTCAACCTGGACGAAGGTCTGGCTGTGTTTGGCGACGCCTCGTTTGATGTGGTGCTGCAAATCGACACGCTCCAGCACCTGAGAAATGCCGAAGTCATGCTGCGCGAGACCGCCCGCGTCGGGCGCATCGGTATCGTCGTGTTTCCGAACTTCGGCCATTGGCCCAACCGCCTGGCTGTGCTGCGCGGCCGAATGCCGGTGACCAAGGTGCTGCCTTACCAGTGGTACGACACCCCCAACATTCGGGTCGGCACGCTGCAGGACTTTGAAGCGCTGGCCATCAAAAACCAGCTGGACATCATCGACCAGTTTGGCCTGCAGGACGGCCGCGAGGTTCGCTTTTGGCCGAATGCGCTGGCTGGCCGGGCGGTGTTCAAGTTTCAGCGCCAGTAAGAGACTTTGATCGCCATGGGTTTCGCAAAAGTGCCAGAGCCCCCTACCGTGACTTTCATGGCCGCGCTGCGGTTTTGGCTGCAACTGGGCTTCATCAGCTTTGGTGGCCCTGCCGGGCAAATTGCCATCATGCACCGCGAGCTGGTGGAAAAGCGCCGTTGGATATCTGAAAAACGGTTTTTGCATGCGCTGAACTTTTGCATGGTGCTGCCTGGCCCCGAGGCGCAGCAACTGGCGACCTACCTCGGCTGGCTGATGCACCGCACCTGGGGCGGCGTGGTGGCGGGCGTGCTGTTCGTGCTGCCGTCGCTGCTGCTGCTGATCGTGCTGAGCTGGGTCTACATGGTCTTTGGGCAGCAGCCCATCGTTGCCGGTATTTTTGACGGCATCAAGCCTGCTGTGGCGGCCATTGTCCTCCATGCCCTGCACCGAATTGCGAGCAAGTCCTTGGGGCCTCCTCGGGAGTCGCCGGTTCCGTGGGCGCTGGCGGCGATGAGTTTTATCGCCATCTGGTGGTTCAAGCTGCCTTTCCCGCTGGTGGTGCTGACCGCGATGTTGATCGGTGTGGTGGTGCCCAGGGTGGCGCCCGGCGCCTTGGGCAAAGCCAGTGCTCATGCCGCCAAGGGTCAGGCCGCGCATCAGGCGGCACTGGTGGATGACGACACGCCAACGCCACCGCATGCGATGTTCAGGCTGTCACGGCTGGCACTGGTGCTGCTGGCCGGTGCGGCGCTGTGGCTGCTGCCCATGGCAGTGCTGTTTTTAAACCATGGCTGGCAAGGCACGCTCACGCAAATCGGCTGGTTTTTTACCAAGGCGGCGTTGCTGACTTTTGGCGGTGCGTATGCCGTTCTGCCCTACGTTAACCAGGCGGCGGTGGAGCATTACCAGTGGCTGACCACGGCGCAAATGATGGATGGCCTGGCGCTGGGCGAAACCACCCCCGGCCCGCTGATCATCATCGTGGCGTTTGTGGGTTTTGTGGCGGGCTGGGGCAAAGAGGTGCTTGGCCCAGGCATGCCGTTTGTGGGCGCTGCACTGGCCGCTTGCGTGGCGACCTGGTTCACGTTTTTGCCATCGTTCATTTTTATTCTGGCCGGCGGGCCCTACGTCGAATCGACCCGTGGCAACCTCAAGCTGACAGCGCCCCTGGCCGCCGTCACGGCAGCCGTGGTGGGTGTGATCGCCAATCTGGCCTTGTTTTTTATGGCTGCCGTGGCTTACCCCGGTGGCTCCAACGGGCCGCTTGACGGGGTGGCGCTGGCGATCGCGCTATGCGCTGCGCTGGCCTTGTGGCGCTTGAAGTGGGGCGTGATCAGAGTGATTGCTGTGTCGGCTTTTATAGGGCTGGCGCTTCGCATGGCGGGGATGGTCTAACTTAATGCTTCACGCGGGTTAAGCTCGGCTTATGCAGAGCGCATCCATCACACACAACAGGTCTGTCTGGCAGCGCCTTTTTGGTGACTGGACGCAAAGCGTCTCAGCAACCACCCTGCGCGCCGATGCCCTGGCTGGCTTGCTGGGTGCTGTGCTGGTGTTGCCACAAGGCATTGCGTTTGCGACGCTGGCCGGTTTGCCCCCGCAGTACGGTTTGTACACAGCGGTGATTCCTTGCATCATTGCAGCGCTGTTTGGCTCCAGCTGGCATGTGATGTCGGGGCCCACCAATGCCAATTCGTTGGCCTTGTTTGCCATGTTGTCCCCGCTGGCCCTGGCTTTTAGCCCGGCTTATATTCAGCTGGCACTGGCTGTGACGCTGATGGTGGGTGTGATGCAATTTCTGATTGGTGCGCTGCGTCTGGGCAGCCTGGCCAACTTTATTTCGCCAGCGGCGCTTTTTGGATTTACCTCCGGTGCGGCAGTTCTGATCGCTATTTATGCACTGCCTGATTTCTTGGGCTTGTTGCCTGCCAAAGAGCGCGGCGCCTCCAGCGTCCTGATGCATGTCGCCACTGAGTTGGCCCACATGGACAAAGCGGCACTGGTGGTAGGCGCCGCGACTGTACTGGTGGCGCTGGGCGTGCGTTATTTTCAGCCAGCTTGGCCTTTCATGTTGATCGGTTTGGCGGCGGCAACAGCGTTGGCAACGGGTACCGGCATGACCGTCCGAGCGATTGGCCAAATCGCCACACCCTGGCCGCAGTTTGTGCTGCCGCAAATAAGCTGGGCCTCGGTGTCGGAACTGCTGGGCTTGGCCTTTGCACTGACGATTGTGGCGCTGGGCCAAGCCATCTCGATCGCCAAAGCTGTGGCTGCCAAATCGGAGCAGCGCATTGATCCCAACCGCGAATTTCGCGGGCAAGGGCTGTCAAATATCGTGGGCGGTTTTTTCTCTTGTTATGTGTCATGCGGCTCGATGAACCGCTCCATGCCCAACCTGCAAGCGGGTGCGCGCACGCCGCTGGCGGCGGTTTTCTCTGCGGTGCTGGTCTTGGCACTGGTCGCCATCAGCAGCGCGCTGCTGGCCAAAATTCCGATGGCTGCGCTGGCCGGTTTGTTGCTGTTGGTGTCGGTGTTTTTGTTTGATGCGCCGCGCTGGCGCGAGCTTGCTCGCCTGAGTCGGACCGAGTTTGCCGTCGCGCTGGCCACGTTGATGGCCACCCTGACGATTCGCTTGGAGATGGCCATTTTGCTGGGCACGCTGCTGTCGCTGATGACATTTTTGTACCGTACCTCCAAGCCTGCGATGCGCACCATGGGCTTTGACACACCGGACGTGAATCGGAAGTTCGTGGTTCTGGACAACAACGCATCTGCCCTGCCTGAATGCCCGCAGCTCAAGCTGTTGAGAATGGAAGGCGAGGTTTATTTTGGCGCCACCCAGCACGTGGCCGACAAGCTGCATGCCTTGCGCCACGAGGCTCATCCGCAAAAACATTTGCTGGTGATGGGCAAAAGTATGAACTTCATTGACCTGGCAGGTGCCGAGCTCTGGGAGCAAGAGCTCAATGCGCGTCGCGCCATGGGCGGCGATTTGTACTTTCACAGGCCGCGTCCAGAAGTGATAGCGATGTGGAAAACCACGGGTTTCACCCGCCTGTTGGGGCCAGAACACCAGTTTCCCGACAAGCGGGCAGCGATTGCGACGATCTTCCCAAAACTGGACCCGCAGATTTGCAGCACCTGCACGGCGCGTATTTTTTGGGAATGTAAAACCGTCCCCTTGCCCGGCGACCTCCTAAAATGAGCTGATGCACCCTCGCTTAGCTGTACTCCCCCAATACCTGACCCCCAACCACGCGATCAACGCGTTTTCCGGCTGGGTCGCTCGCGGCAAGCGCGGCTGGGTCACGCTTGAGACCATCCGCTGGTTTGTGGCCAAGTACCAGGTCAACATGGACGAGGCGCTCAACAGCGACATCGCCAGCTACGCCAGTTTCAATGATTTTTTCACCCGGGCCCTCAAGCCCGATGCAAGGCCACTGGCCACTGCCGATCTGATTTGCCCGGTTGACGGCGCCGTCAGCCAGTTTGGTCCGATCTCGGGGGACCAGATTTTTCAGGCCAAAGGGCATCGCTATTCCACCACTGCGCTGGTCGGCGGCGACGCAGCACTGGCAGAACAGTTCAGGGATGGCAGTTTTGCCACGCTTTACCTGAGCCCCAGGGACTACCACCGCATCCATATGCCGTGTGATGGACGCCTGCTGCAAATGGTTTATGTGCCGGGTGATTTGTTCTCCGTCAACCCAACCACAGCCCGCGGTGTGCCGGGCCTGTTTGCGCGCAACGAGCGGGTCGTGTGCGTGTTTGAATCTGATCGGGGCCCGTTTGTGTTGGTGCTGGTTGGCGCCACCATTGTTGGCAGCATGGCGACCGTGTGGCATGGCGTGGTCAACCCGCCGCGCTTGCCAGACGTCAAAACCTGGAACTATGCGGACCAGCAGGTTGAATTAAAGCAGGGTGACGAGATGGGCCGATTTTTGTTAGGCTCAACTGTTGTGATGTTGTTTCCCCAGACATCACTGGCCTTCAATCCGGTATGGGAGCCAACCCGTGCCATTCGTCTGGGCGAGGCGATGGCACAGTACCAAGCTATTCAGGAGCCGACATGAACGCACCCCTACACAAAGAAATCCCCGCGGACATTTTGAATGCCGCTCAGGCCCTAGGCCAGGTCAGCGCCCAGTGGGACAGCGACATCGTCCAGCAGATCAGCGATTACATCGCCATCCCCGCCAAATCACCTGGCTTTGACGCCGACTGGAAGGCGCACGGCTATATCGACACGGTGATGCGCAATGCCGCTGCCTGGGTTGAAGCGCAAAAGGTTGAGGGCCTCACGCTTGAGGTCGTTCGGCTGGAGGGCCGCACGCCGGTGTTGTTTTTTGAAATCCCCGCCACACGTGCTGACTCAAGCCAAACCGTGTTGATGTACGGCCACCTCGACAAGCAACCTGAATTTACCGGCTGGCGCAGCGACCTGGGGCCCTGGATACCCAAGTATCAAGACGGCAAGCTCTACGGACGCGGCGGTGCAGACGACGGCTATGCCGTGTACGCCAGCATTGCGGCGGTGCAAGCCCTGAAAGCGCAAAACGTGCCGCACCCGCGCATCGTGGGCCTGATTGAAACCTGCGAGGAAAGCGGCTCTTACGATTTGCTGCCGTATGTTGACGCGCTGCGCAAACGCCTGGGCGATGTGGCCTTGGTGGTGTGCCTGGATTCTGGCGCGGGCAACTATGACCAGCTGTGGCTGACCACCAGCCTGCGCGGTATGGGCGGCGGTGTGCTGAAGGTCGAGGTGCTGGACGAAGGCGTGCATTCAGGCGACGCCAGTGGCGTGGTGCCGTCGAGCTTTCGCATCATGCGTCACGTGCTGGACAGGCTGGAAGACAGCGCCACCGGTCGCCTGTTGCCGCAAAGCTTTCACTGCGCCATTCCCGCTGATCGCCTGGCCCAAGCCAAAGCCACGGCAGCCACGCTGGGTGACGAGCTGTACAAGCGTTTTCCGTGGGCGCACTACGACTGTGAAGGCTCAAGCGCCTTCACGCTGCCGATGACGACCGACCCGCTCGAAGCGCTGCTGAACCGCACCTGGCGGCCCACGCTCAGCGTCACAGGCGCGGAAGGCTTTCCGGCCCTGAAGGACGCAGGCAACGTGCTGCGGCCCTACACAGCGTTCAAGCTGTCTCTGCGCTTTCCGCCCCTGGTCGATGCGTCGCAAGCGGTTCAGGAACTTAAAAAACTGCTGGAAGACAACGCACCCTACAACGCCAAGGTCACCTTTGAAGGCGGCGGTGGCGCGACCGGCTGGAACGCGCCCAGCACGGTGGACTGGTTTGACAATGCGCTGAACGATGCCTCACGAAACTTCTTCGGTGCGCCGTGCGGCACCATCGGTCAAGGCGGCACCATTCCGCTGATGAACATGCTGAGCAAAGGCTTCCCGAAAGCGCAGATGATGGTTTGCGGCGTGCTGGGCCCCAAAAGCAATGCGCACGGCCCCAACGAGTTTTTGCATGTGCCGTATGCCAAAAAGCTCACTGCGGCTGTTGCGCATGTGATGGCGCGCGTACCCGGTTAGCGCGAGCCTACGCGCCTGTTTGTGCGCGTCCTGACGCCCTTGCTGCCAGCGCCCGCTTGATCATGGGCACATGTTGACCGCCGTCATTCTTCCCGCTCATCTCAGCCAGATGCCGCTCTTTCAGCCGCCGTCTGTTTGAGTAAATCAATGAAGGTGTTGACGACTGGCGACCGCAAAACTTTGGCGTTGAAAATGACACCTACCGGCGGCATGTTCAAAGGCAATCGCAGCTTCAGTGTTTCAAGATTGCCTTTGCTTTTGTAGTGCCTCGCAACGCTGGCCGGCATGGCGCCGACCATCCCGGATTGATTCAGCACGACTTCTGCGAGCAGCAACGACGTTGTTTCAAGCTTTGCTTGTAGCCGGGGCAACCCCTGCTCCAACATCAGCAAATCCAGTTGTTGCCTGAGGGGTGAGAGTTCAGGCGGCAGCAACCAATCGACCCCTGCGAGGTCTTTGAGCGTCAGCTTGCGCACGCGCAGAAGCGGGTGATTTTTTCTCACCACCAGGCTGACCGACTCTTCATAAAGTGCCTCAGCCTCCAGCGGAGCGACATGGGCACCGCCCGTCAATCGACCGACCACCAGATCCAGCTCGTTGCGGGCCAGCGCCGAGTGCAAGGTCTCATTGGCACCCTCTGTGACTGAGATGACCAGGTCGGGCATCTCTGCACGGACCCTTTGCAAAACATCTGCCAGCAAGCTGGGGATGGCGACAGAAAGGACACCGACTCTGACCCGTCCGCTGGAACCTGCGGCAATCGAATGTGCCTCCGCAACCGAATCCCCCACATGGTGCAACAGCATTCGCGCCGCACTGACCACCGCCTCACCCGCGCTTGTCAGCCTGAGTCCCCTGGGCAAACGCTCAAAAAGAAGGGTCTTGTACAGGGCCTCGATTTCTTGCAAAAGTTTGGTGGCCGACGATTGGCTCAAATGCAGCCGGGGCGCAGCCTTGCGAATGTTCAAAGTGTCGCCAAGGGCGTCGAGTAGCTCAAAGTGCCGCAGACGAAGCTTGGACCGCAGACGGTTGTCGAGTTGTGGATGCATGGACGGCTGAATAAAAAACGGATCAACTCACCTACAAGAGATTCAAAAAACGAATCTTTAGATTGAAATTTATCAATTGTGTCGAATACCTGAGCATCGTACTATTTCTACCAATCATCCAATTGGAGAAGCCATGAAAGTGACGATGCTAGGTACCGGGGCCGCGCTGCCAGATCCAGACCGTGGGCAATCTGCCATCCTGATTTCTACCGATTCGGGCAAACACTATTTGTTCGATTGCGGGGAGGGTGCGACACGCCAAATGGTTCGCGCTAACGTCAACCCGGCCGACGTGGGTTTGGTGTTTCTTACCCACCTGCACCATGACCACATTGCCGATTTCCCCTATTTTGTGATCTCAAGCTGGATGCTCAATCGCAAGGGTTCGCCCATTCTTCTGGGCCCCAAAGGAAGCAAGCACTTTTGTGACCATCTCTTTGAGACGGGTGCATTTCGGGCCGACTTTATGGCGAGATCGGCCTATCCACTGCGAAAAGAAAACATCGAAGCCGTTCGCCCCGATGTGCGTGAGATTGAGCCGGGCGTCGTCTATCAAGATGCAGACATCAAGATCATTGCGCAACATGTCGATCATCTGCCGCACGATGTTTGTGAATGCTTTGGCGTTCGTGTCGAGGCGGACGGAAAAGTCGTGGCTTTCAGCGGCGACACCAAACCTTGCCCAGCCATGGTTTCACTTGCACAAGACGCCGATCTCCTCATCCATGAGTGCACGTTTCCGGAATCCTTCATCGCACACCGCGCCAAAACGGGTGTCGGTACATTTGCCCACACCAGTCCGCTGGGGCTGGGCTTGATCGCCAGGGCGTCAAATGCAAAAAGCGTGGTCGCCACCCATTTTGGGCATTTTGACTCGACCAGTCCTGTGCTCAAGCGTGCTGCCGCAAAACATCTGCCTGTCGATTTGATGGGCCCACATTTGATGGATGAAGTGGTCACCGATATCCGGAAGAACTATGCCGGCCCGCTGCGAATTGCACATGATCTGATGCAAATTCACCTGTGAGTTGGTTTCTCGTCAGAAATTGGTCGGAGAAATTCAGATGAAAACAGATGTCGCTTTGAAAGTCCTGGCGCTACTTTCCATGATGAATGTGGCCCCAGCCCACGCCGTGTGGCCTGAAGCGCCGATTCGGATCGTCGTCCCCTATCCTGCAGGGGCGGCCGGCGATTTGGCCATACGCCAGATGTTGCCGCGGCTCCAGGCGCGTCTGGGGCAGCCCATCGTCATTGACAACAAGGCCGGGGCGGTCGGAAACATTGGCACATCGGAGGTGGTAAGGGCCAAACCCGACGGCTATACGCTGTTGCTTGGTGCAACCAATAACTTCGTCATCAATCAATACATCTATAAAACCATCGAGTTTGATCCGCTACAGGCATTGATGCCCATCACAAAACTGGTGGATGTGCCTTCTGTTTTATTTGTCAACAGCTCTGTACCGGCGGTGACATACAAGGAGTTTGCTGCTCACGCAAAAACCAATGCGGGCAAGCTCAATTTTGGCTCCCCGGGCAGCGGCACCACCCCCCACTTGTCAGGCTACGCGCTGTCGAATGCCATCGGTGCCGAAATGACCCACGTCCCCTACAAAGGCGCCCAGCCCGGGGTGACGGGCTTGCTTGGGAACGAAGTGCAGATGTTTCTTGTCGGGTATAGCGTGGCAGGCCCACAAATACCAACGGGCCGTTTGCGCGCCCTGACGGTCTTTTCTCCCACCCGTTTAAAAGCCCTTCCAGGTACGCCAACCGCAGAAGAGGCTGGGGCACCGAACGTCGTCCTCAGCAACTGGTGGGGGATGGCCGCACCCAAAGGAACAGACCCGGCCATCATCAAACGTTTGGCCGACGAGGTCAAAACCGTGCTCGGCGAGCCATCCATGCAGCAATATTTATCTTTGCAGGGATTCGTCGCCGGCGGCGAGTCTTCTGCCGATTTTTCGCGGCAGCTCAATCAAGAGGCCACGGTCTGGCGAGACATTGTTAAAAAATCCGGTGCTACGGTCGACTAGACGGTCCAGCCAACACGAGCCCAAGCAAGATTGCCGGGCGCACCGCCTACAGCGAAAAGATCTTGCCTGGGTTCATGATGTTTTGCGGGTCCAGCGCCCGCTTGATGGTGCGCATCATGTTGACGGCCCCATCGCCTGCCTCGGTGATCAGGAAATCCATCTTGTGCAGACCGACACCGTGCTCGCCGGTGCAGGTGCCTTCAAGGGCCAAAGCCCGGCTGACGAGCTTGTGGTTCAGCTCTTCAGCAATGCGGCGCTCTTCAGGAATGTTCGGGTCAATCAGGTAGCCGAAGTGAAAGTTCCCATCCCCCACATGGCCGACCAGAAAGTACGGAATGTCGGTGGCATCCACCTCGGCAATCGAGTCCAGCAGGCAGTCGGCCAGGCGTGAAATCGGCACGCAGGTGTCGGTGGAAATGGCGCGGCAACCGGGCCGCGACTGGATGGCGGCAAAGTAGGCGTTGTGCCGCGCTGTCCACAGCCGTGTGCGTTCTTCAGGTGTACTGGCCCATTCAAAAGAACCGCCGCCATGGCTCTGGCTCAGCTCTTGCACCAGCTCGGCCTGCTCTTTGACACTGGCAGGTGAACCATGAAACTCCATCAGCAGCATCGGCTCTTCACGCAGCTCAAGTTTTGAATGCTTGTTGACCATGCGTACCGTGTTGTGGTCAATCAGTTCTACCCGGGCAATCGGAATACCCATTTGAATCACTTCAATCGTGGTGCGCACCGCTGCCTCGATGCTCGGGAAGGAGCACACCGCAGCGCTGATCGCCTCGGGCAGCGGGTACAACTTGACGGTCACTTCAGTGATCACGCCCAGCGTGCCTTCACTGCCGACCATCAAGCGCGTCAGGTCATAGCCTGCGGACGATTTTTTGGCCCGCGTACCTGTCCGAATCACGTCGCCGCTGGCCGTCACCACTTCAAGCGCCAAGACGTTTTCACGCATGGTGCCGTAGCGCACCGCATTCGTCCCGCTGGCGCGCGTGGCACTCATGCCGCCCAGCGTTGCGTCTGCGCCTGGGTCAATCGGAAAGAACAGGCCCGTGCTCTTGACTTCTTCGTTCAGTTGCTTGCGCGTCACACCGGGCTGCACTGTCACGGTCAAATCTTCGGCGTTGATATGCAGCACCTTGTTCATGCGGCTCATGTCAATGCTGATGCCGCCCTGCACGGCCAGCAAATGGCCTTCCAGTGAGGTGCCGACACCAAACGGAATCACGGGGACATTGAACTGACCGGCCAGTCTGACGGCATCCGACACGTCCAACGTACTTTGCGCAAACACCACCGCTGATGGCGGCGGCGCTGCAAACGATGACTCGTCCCGACCATGCTGCTCACGCACCACCATGGCGGTCGAGCAGCGATCTGCAAAGCGCGCCCTCAACGCATCAATGAAAGCGGCAGGCGTTTCGCGCTGGGCGATTTCTGGCATCAGGTGGGCAGGTAACGGTGCGTTCATGGGGGCTCCAGAAATAGCATTCAAAAGACGCGTGTTTTCAAGACGGTTTGTCAGAGCCAAAACCGTCCAGCCAACATTATGGAACGATTCACAAGCGGCGCAAAAGCGGTCATGGATGCGCCCTGTCAACCTGAAAACGGTCTGATAAAGTCCTGTCTGTCAGTTGGGGCTTCGGCCCCTTGTTTACTTCAGCCAACCCAAAGGCATTATGGCTAACCGACTCACACAAATCGCCACCCGCACCGGTGACAACGGCACCACCGGACTGGGAGACAACACCCGCGTCAGCAAGGACAGTCTGCGTGTCCATGCCATGGGTGATGTGGACGAACTCAACTCCAGCATCGGCGTGTTGCTGTGCGAGGACATGCCTGGCGACGTTCGCAACCTGCTGGTTGAGGTGCAACACCAGCTGTTTAATCTCGGGGGGGAGTTGAGTATTCCGGGTTACGAATTACTCAAACCTGAAGCCGTAGCCCAACTCGATGCGGCACTTGAGCAATACAACGCTGCCTTGCCGCGGCTGGCTGAGTTCATCTTGCCTGCGGGTTCAAGAGCCGCTTGCCTGGCCCATGTCTGTCGCACTGTGGCCCGCCGCGCTGAGCGGGCCGTGGTGGCGCTTGGTTCGGCCGAGGCGCTGAAGGATGCACCACGCCAGTATCTGAACCGCTTGAGTGATTTGCTGTTTGTGCTGTCGCGTGTTCTCAACAGGATGAATGGTGGCGATGACGTGTACTGGAAGAGCGAGCGGATGCAAAAAGCGCAAACTGAGGCTAAGTGATTTGCTATTTATTTAATAGCTGTACGCGCACGTTTTATTGGGCTGGAGGCTTAAAAAGCTATAAAAAGTAGTTTGATTTGACTACCGCTGCCCAAAAATAGCCGTCCCGACGCGTACCAATGTGCTGCCTGCTGCAATGGCCGCCTCAATATCAGCCGACATACCGATCGACAAGGTGTCCATGGGAATAAAACGTGGGTTTTGTCTGATTTTGGATTGATTTAACCCATCAAATAGGGCTCTAGCCCTTGAGTGGACTGCGCAAGCAGCTTCGAAATCAATAGCCGGCTCAGGTATGGTCATCAAACCGCGCAGCCTTAAATGAGGCAGCGCGATAACCGCCTCTGCCAGCGCCATCAGCTCATCAGGCGCAACGCCTGATTTGTTCGGCCCGCCGTCCACATTGACCTGCAGGCAGACTTGCAACGGGGCGAGATGTGCCGGACGCTGCTCGCTCAGGCGTTGCGCGATCTTCAGGCGGTCTACCGACTGCACCCAGTCAAAATGCTCTGCCACCAGGCGTGTCTTGTTACTTTGCACGGGGCCAATGCAGTGCCACTCAAGAAGCGGGTACTGGCGCAAGGCGACGATCTTTTCGACACCTTCGGCGATGTAGTTTTCACCAAAAGCCAATTGCCCGGCTGCGATGGCTTGCGCGACTGCGTCGTCTCCAAAAGTTTTTGAGACCGCCAGCAATCGCACCGATGCCGGGTCACGGCCTGCGGCCTTGCAGGCAGCAGATAGTCGGTCTCTTACGGTGCTCAGTCGGCTGGCAATCATGGTCATAATCCGACTGTAAACTGCTTTGCTCGTCGGCCATTGTTTTAAGGACTTCCGGGATGGACATCACCCAACTGCTGGCCTTCAGCGTCAAGAACAAGGCATCCGACTTGCACCTGTCCGCAGGCTTGCCGCCCATGATCCGCGTGCATGGTGATGTGCGGCGCATCAACGTCGAACCGCTCGACCACAAGCAGGTGCATGGCATGGTCTACGACATCATGAACGACACCCAGCGCAAGAACTATGAAGAATTTTTAGAAGTTGACTTTTCGTTTGAGATTGACGGCCTCTCACGCTTTCGCGTCAACGCCTTTAACCAAAACCGCGGCGCAGGCGCCGTGTTGCGGACGATTCCTTCCAAGATTTTGTCACTCGAGCAGCTCAACGCCCCGAAGATTTTTGGTGACCTGGCCATGAAGCCGCGCGGCATGGTGTTGGTCACCGGCCCGACCGGCTCGGGCAAGTCCACCACGCTGGCTGCCATGGTCAATTACCTCAATGAAAACGAGTATGGCCATATCCTGACCGTTGAGGATCCGATCGAGTTTGTGCACGAGTCCAAAAAATGCTTGATCAACCAGCGCGAAGTCGGCCCGCACACCCTGAGCTTTAACGCCGCGCTGAAGTCGGCACTGCGCGAAGACCCGGACGCGATTTTGGTCGGTGAGATGCGCGACCTGGAAACCATTCGACTGGCCATGTCGGCAGCAGAAACCGGCCATCTCGTCTTCGGTACGCTACATACGTCCAGTGCAGCTAAAACGATTGACCGAATCATTGACGTGTTTCCAGCAGAAGAAAAGGAAATGATCCGCTCGATGCTGTCTGAATCGCTGCAAGCGGTGATCTCGCAAACCCTGTGCAAAACCAAAGATGGACAGGGCCGCGTGGCGGCGCACGAAATCATGCTGGGCACCAGTGCGATTCGCAACCTGATTCGCGAAGCCAAGGTCGCGCAGATGTATTCCTCCATTCAAACGGGCAATAGCGTGGGCATGCAAACGCTGGATCAAAATCTGATGGACCTGGTCAAGCGAAACATTATTTCTGTCGGCGAGGCGCGTGGCAAAGCCAAATTTCCCGAGAACTTTCCAGGCTAATGATGTTGCCCCCACGGTCGCTCACTGCGTATAGATCCCTGCTCCCCGAGGGAGTGCTGCGCCTGCGGCCTGGCAAAGCCTGGCCCAAAGCCTGGCCCAAAGCCCCTGCTTGTAAATGCGGGGCAGTTCATTGAGTTAGGAGTTTTTTATGGAACGCGACCAAGCCAGTAAATTCATCAACGACTTACTCAAACTGATGCTCAGCCGCAACGGCAGTGACTTGTTCATCACAGGTGATTTCCCGCCAGCCATCAAGGTGGACGGTAAGGTGACCAAGGTCTCGCCTCAGCCCTTGAATGCGGGGCATACGCTGGCTCTGGCACGTGCCATCATGAATGACAAGCAGGCGGCAGAATTTGAGCGCACCAAAGAATGCAACTTCGCCATCAGCCCGCCGAGCCTGGGACGATTTCGTGTTAATGCCTTTATCCAGCAAGGCAAGGTAGGCATGGTGATGCGGGTAATCCCGGCCGTTCTGCCAACGATCGATGGTCTGGGCATGCCCCAGGTGCTCAAGGAGGTCGTGATGGCCAAACGCGGCCTGACGATTTTGGTCGGCGCGACAGGCTCGGGCAAGTCCACCACGCTGGCTGCCATGATTGATTGGCGCAACGAGCAGTCGTTCGGCCACATCATCACGATTGAAGACCCCATTGAATTCGTCCATCCCCATAAAAACTGTGTCATCACCCAGCGCGAAGTGGGCCTGGACACCGACAGCTGGGAAGCGGCACTTAAAAACACCTTGCGTCAGGCGCCTGATGTGATCCTGATGGGTGAGGTGCGCGATCGTGAAACGATGGAACACGCGATTGCTTTTGCAGAAACCGGACACCTGTGCATGTGTACCCTGCACGCCAACAGTGCCAATCAGGCGCTCGACCGCATCATCAATTTTTTCCCGGAAGAACGCCGGGCGCAGTTGCTGATGGACCTGTCCTTGAACCTCAAGGGTATGATCTCTCAGCGTCTGATTCCCAAGCAAGACAGCAAGGGACGGGCGGCCGTGGTCGAGGTGATGCTGAACACCCCCCTGATCTCTGATCTGATCTTCAAGGGCGACGTCTCCGAAATCAAGGAGGTCATGAAGAAAAGTCGTAATCTGGGCATGCAGACTTTCGACCAGGCCCTGTTTGACGCCTTCGAAAACAACGTTATCACTTATGAAGATGCCCTGCGCAATGCCGATTCAGTGAACGATTTACGGCTACAGATCAAGCTCAGCTCCAAGCGTGCCAAGTCGATTGATCTGGCGGCAGGTACCGAAAACTTTGCGATCGTTTAATTGCGCAACTGGTCTGTTGGGTCTGGCTTAAAGTGTGCAAAACACAATGCCAAAAAATCTACTGTCGCGCGTATCTTGGGCGCACGGTGTCGTTCTGCAAGAATCGCTGCATAGACGGGATATTGCCCGGGTGTGCTGTAGCGCGCCAGAACGGGCACAAGCTGGCCCTGCATGACCAATTGCTCGCCCACCACATCATTGATGCGCCCAATGCCGGCGCCTGTCAGGGCCAGCGACACAACAGCCGCGCTGCTGTTGACGCGCACCTGACCGCGTACTTCCCGAATGATGGCTTGGCCCTTGGCTAAAAATTGCCAGCGGTTATGCGCAGCGACAGCCGTGTTGGTGATCAGGCTGTGTGACAGCAGATCATCAGGTTTGCGCGGCGTACCGTGCTTTTTGAGATAGCCAGGTGCCGCGTACAGCGCGCGACCATGGCAGCCCAGGTTGCGCGCAATCAGCGTATCGGCAGGCTGCACGCCAGACCGGACGGCGATGTCGATGCCTTTATAGGCCATGTTGACTATCCTGTCGTCAATCTCCAGATCCACACACAGGTTGGGGTGTAGCACCCGCAACTCTGCCAGTCGCGGCATGACCACGTATTGGGCAAACAACTGACTGACGCTGATGCGAACAGTACCATTGACCGACTGGCGACGTGCACCCATGCTGTCCTGCAATTGCGCGTGCTCTCTGGTCACGCGCTGTGCGATCTCAAGAAAAATTTCACCATCATCTGTCAATGACAAACTGTGTGTCGTGCGATGGGCCAGCCGCAACTGGCAGTGGGCTTCAATACGAGCGAAATGCCTAGACACAAGACTGGCCGCAACCTGCCTGTCGCGCGCAACTTTGGACAATGACTGCGCTGCTGCCACCTCTGTAAACAGCGCGAAATCATCAAAAGTTAGATGCTTTAAGTTTTTCATGCGGGGCGCATTGGTTGTTGCTTGTGCATTTTGTGCACAAGCGTAGTGCTCTGCAAATGGTATCGCTTTCTCATCAAAAAAAGCACATTTAGTAGGCGCTCGCAAAACCGGACATCTCTCTGGACGCCGCGCTGGTCTCACAAAGGAATTCCCATGCCTCTCGTTCGCATCAGCCTGCCGCAAGAAACCCCGCCCTCAGATGTTGCGACTGTCTCGCTGGCTGTACATCAGGCGCTGGTCGCCACCTTCAACGTTCCTGAGCCTGATCGCTTTCAGGCTATTCACAGGCACAGCCAGCAGGAGCTGGTCTGCTCGGCCGAATTCTTGGGTATCCGGCATTCGCCGCATGTGGTGTTTGTACAAATCAGCTGTTCACTAGGCCGCAGCCTGGACATGAAAAAAGCCCTGTATGCCAAGATAGCGCGAGACATTGCGTTGGCCAGCAGCTTTAAAGCTGAAGATGTGATCATCAATCTGCTTGAAACAAGCCGCGAGAACTGGTCTTTCGGTCTGGGTATTGCACAATACGCAATCTGACATCGACATACCCACCAAGAGATAACCATGACGTCTATCAACACCCGAACCTACGAATCCGTTGCGCCGCAAACAGTCGCTTTTCTAGGCTTGGGCGTGATGGGCTATCCCATGGCTGGCCATCTGGCAACTGCCGGCCACCAGGTTGGCGTTTACAACCGCACAGCATCCAAATCTGCGGCATTCTGTGCCGAGTTCGCGGGCAGCACGCACGGCCTGACGCCTAAAGCCGCCGTCAAGGATGCTGACATGGTGTTTTGCTGCGTTGGCAACGATGCCGACTTGCGCAGTGTGGTGCTGGGTAGCGATGGCGCGCTGGCAGGCATGAAGCCAGGCGCTATTTTTGTCGACCACACCACAGCGTCGGCTGATGTCGCCCGCGAACTGTATGCTGCTGCTAAAAGCATGGGCCTTCACTTTGTTGATGCCCCCGTTTCTGGCGGCCAGGCAGGGGCACAAAATGGTGCGCTGACGGTGATGTGTGGTGGTGATGGCGCAGCATTTGATGCCGTCAAACCGGTCGGCATGGCGTTTTCAAAAGCCTTTACCCTGATGGGTGCAAGTGGCGCGGGCCAGCTCACCAAGATGGTCAACCAGATCTGTATTGCCGGACTGGTGCAGGGTTTGAGTGAGGCTGTGGCTTTTGGTCAAAAGGCTGGGCTGGACATGAACCAGGTGCTTGATGTCATTGGCAAGGGCGCAGCGCAAAGCTGGCAACTCGACAATCGCGGCAAGACCATGGTGGCCGACAAATTTGATTTCGGTTTTGCGGTGGACTGGATGCGCAAAGACCTGGGCCTGGTGCTGGACGAAGCCAAGCGCAATGGTGCACGTCTGCCGGTGACGGCACTGGTTGACCAGTTTTATGCGGACGTACAAGTCCTGGGTGGCCAGCGTTGGGACACGTCCAGCTTGATTAAACGACTGAAATAGTACGCCTACGCTGTCTCACGCCGTCTAGCGCGTTACCCCAGAAGGGCTCATTTTTGTCAGGGCTACTTGCCGAAAACTGGATCAGTTGGCCGCAGGCTTCGCGCCGGCAGGTTGCGGCTTGGCTGGCGTGGGCAGCATGCGAGCCAGTTCATCTTCGCTGATGATGTCAAAAATCCGGATCACTTTTTGAACGCCTGAAGTCGAGCGAACCAGATTGGTCGCGCGGTCTGCTTCGCGCTGCGTCACGCGGCCCATCAGGTAAGTCGTGCCGCGCTCTGTCACCACCTTGAATGCGTTTGAAAAGAGATCTGGCGCGTCAATCAGTTGTGCTTTCACGCGGCTGCTGATCAGTATGTCTGATGAGCGCTGGGTCAGGCTTGAATTGCCTGCGATCACTACCTCATTGACCACAGAGGCGACGTTTTCGACACGTGAAACAATCTGCTCGAGCAGCTGTTTGTCCTGCACTGTGGGCACTTCGCCGGTCAGCAAGACCTGGCGGTTGTAACTGGTCAGGTTGACGTGGCCGCGTTCTCCCAGATTGCTGCGTATACGGCTGGTGCCACGCAGTTCAATGCCTTCGTCTTCAAGCTGCGCACCCGCGGTGCGGCGGTCTGTTGCCATCAGGGTGCCGCCCGTTGCTGCGCCGCCAATGAGCAGCGGCACGCAAGCGGTTAGAGAAGCCAGCAGCAAAGCCGCGCAAAAAGATAAAACCAGTGGTTTGAATAAAAAACGTCTCATAGGGAAGAGTCCTGATCGCCAAGTAACTGGGCATCTACACCGTCACAAATACAGTGCAGCACAAGCAGATGAACCTCCTGAATGCGCGCTGTACGTTCATGCGGCACACAGATATGAACATCGGTTTCACGCAGGGCGTGGGTTATTTTTCCACCGCTTCGGCCGGTCAGGGCCACCACGGTCATGTCGCGCTCATGCGCCGCTTCAATCGCGGCCAGCACATTGCCAGAGTTGCCGCTGGTGCTGAGCGCTAGCAGCACATCACCAGCGCCGCCAAAGGCGCGCACCTGTTTGGAAAAAATAACGTTGAAGTCGTAGTCGTTCGCAATGGCGGTGAGGATGGAGCTGTCAGTCGTCAGCGCCATGGCAGCCAGCTCGGGCCGCTCGCGTTCATAACGCCCTACAAATTCGGCTGCGAAGTGCTGTGCATCGGCGGCCGAACCGCCGTTGCCACAAGCCAGTACCTTGCCGCCGCTGGTGACACTGGCCAAAATGGCCTGAACGGCTGCTGCGATGGGTTTGGACAAAACTTGTGCCGATTTGTATTTCAAGTCAGCGCTGTCAATAAAGTGCTGTTCAATTCGATGTTCAAGCATGCACTAATGATAGCGGGTCAGGCTGATAAAGCGCATTCATCGCGATCTATCCATCAAAGACTGACAGATGGCTGGCTGGAGTCAATGGCGATGCGCTGCACGCCTACCCTGCGCCACTGCCGCCACGCGCACCTCAAGTTAGCAGCGTTGCAATGGCCCAGACCAAACCCAAGCGCTGCGCACCGAACAAAGTCCGCATATCACCAGTCCTACCGAAAAACGTATAACTGTTTTAAAACTGCGGGGTAAAAATAAAAAGCTGGTCAGGCAAGGATTAGGTTTATATACTGTACATAACAACAGTATTCTAACCCGCAAGTGGCCTCTATTCAACTATTTCATCCTGCGCAAAATTCGGCCGTGCCAGCGCCGCCTGCGGGAGACGTTTTGCGCCTGCCAGAACTGGCGGGAAAAGCCATGTGGCGGGGCAACGAGCTGGGCTCTTCGGCGCAGTGTGAATGTATCGCTACAGGTTTCGATGCCCTGGACAAAGAGTTGCCTGGAGGCGGATGGCCGTGTCGGTCATTGACCGAGATTCTTCAGCCGCAGCCTTCTTTGTGCGAATGGCGCTTGCTGGGCGCCAGCTTGAGCCGCATCGTGGCAAGCGGCGGACACATCATGTTGGTCAGTCCGCCCAAGCATCCACACTTGCCGGGCTTGATGCAACATGGCTTGCATCAACATCAAATGGTCTGGCTCGATGCCAGGACGCCGGCAGAACGTCTGTGGACGACGGAGCAGCTTGTCAAGTCCAATCCTGCTGGAGCCATCCTGTCATGGTTGCCTCAGGCGCGCCCGGAACAGTTACGCCGCCTGCAGGTTCACGCTCAGGCATGTGATTCGCCAGTCTTCCTGTTCAGGCCAGCAACGGCCCAGTTGGATGCCTCGCCAGCACCGCTGCGCCTGCTGGTGGATGTGGCGGCTGACTGGCAGCTCAGCGTCAAGGTATTCAAGCGCCGCGGTCCTGCGCATGACCAGTCTTTGTTGCTGTCCTCCATCTCGCAGAGCCTGGCAGACGTGTTGACAACGCGTCTGCTCCAGCCCAGCCCATTTGCGCCAGCCTTGGAGATTTCCCGTGTCAGAACACTGGGCAGCTCTGTTAGTACCGCTCAAGCCCAACGCCTCGTTCATTGATCACCACGGCATCGCGGTGTGGGCGCTTCAGTTCACGCCCCGCGTGGCTTGTCTGGAAGAGGCTGTGGTGATGGAGGTTCAGGCCTGCCTGCGCCTGTTTGGCGGTGAGAAATTACTCAAAGCTCGCATCACAGAGGAATCCAGGGCGCAAGGCGTCGAGGCCATCGGCTGGGCGCCCACCAGTCTGGCTGCCCTGGCGTTTGCACGCAGTGGCGTGTCAGATGGTTTTGCAGGCCCCCTGGCGGGTCTGCTGGATGGCCTTGCCCTGGAAAAGCTGACAGCCGTCGGCCGGCATCAGCCTGTTTTGGCGCGCTTGGGCTGCAAGACACTGGGCGATGTGCGCAGGTTGCCTCGCGGCGGTATCAGCCGGCGATTTGACCAACAGGTTCTGGCGGCCCTTGATCAGGCTTACGGGCAACGCCCTGCGGCGCATCACTGGGTCAGTTTGCCCGAGGTCTTTGCAATGACGCTGGAGCTACCCGGGCGCGTCGATTCGGCAACGTCGCTGATGTTGGGTGCTAACCGTCTGCTGCTTCAAATGTGCGGCTGGTTAGCTGCCCGCAATTCGGGCACGACAGCCTTTGTGATGCGCTGGTATCACGACACACTGCGTTCCAAAACTGCCGGCGAGGGCGGCGAACTGGTCATCCGCACGGCAGAACCGAGTCGGGACCTGCGCCACCTGGGGCGTTTGCTGGCAGAACACCTGGCAAAAGTCGACCTGCTGGCGCCGGTTGGCGACATCGGCATTGAAGCGCTTCAGGTGCATTCGCTGGGTGACGACAACGCCTCCCTGATGCCTGACAACCTGCGTCCGGGCGAGCAACTGGGGATGGTTCTTGAACGAATTTCGGCCAGACTGGGGCCCGAGCGTGTGATGCGGCCCGTTCTCAAAGAAGACCATCGCCTCGAGTGGATGCAAACATGGCCGTCTGCTGCGGCGCAGGTCGAATCACGGTCGCCCAAACTGCCGCGCATGGTTGACATCCCGCAGCCGAGCTGGCTATTGCCCAGGCCTTTGAAGCTGGCGGTCGCCAGCGAACGCCCGATGTACCAGGGGCCACTACAGCTGGTGGTGGGGCCACACCGGGTAGAAGGTGGCTGGTGGCATCGCATCGCCAACACGGAAGGCGTGCCATGCATTCAGAACGTGCAGCGGGACTATTGGGTGGCTGTGAGCAAACATGCGGGCATTCTTTGGGTGTTTCAGGAGCGACTGGCCTACGACGCCACCAGCTGCTGGTATCTGCATGGCGTATTTGCGTGAGTTTCAGCCATGGCCACACTACCCGCTTACGCAGAGCTTCACTGCCTTTCAAACTTCTCCTTTCTTCGCGGCGCATCGCACGCCGGCGAGCTGGTCGATCGGGCTGTTGAACTGGGCTATTCAGCGCTGGCGCTGACCGACGAATGCTCGCTGGCCGGCGTGGTTCGCGCGCATGTGGCGGCCAAGGCCCATGCTGGCTTCAAATTCATTGTGGGAAGCGAGTTTCAAGTAGCCAGTGCCGTGCCATTCAAGATGCTGGTGCTGGCCACCAGCCGCGAAGGTTATGGAAACCTGTCTCAGTTCATCACGCGACTGCGGCGCGCCTCTGAAAAGGGGCGCTATGAACTGGCCCAAAAAGAGATCAGGGCGCAAGAACTGCAGGACTGCCTGATCCTGATACTTCCAGGCAGAACCTCGTCATGGCACGACTTGCTGCAGCTGGGGCAATGGATGCTTGGCCTGTTCAGCGGCCGCTGCTGGCTGGCGGCAGAAATGTTGCACCACATCGCTGATGCGGTCTGGCTTGAAAAGCTTCACAAACTCGCTGAGGCCACGGCTATCCCCATGGTCGCAACAGGCGATGTGCACATGCATGTGCGCTCACGCAAGCCCCTGCAAGACGTGTTGACGGCCATACGCGTGGGCAAGCCTTTGACCGACTGCGGCCTTGAACTGCAAGGCAGTGCGGAACGGCATTTGCGTTCCAGACTCAGACTGGGTCGCCTGTATTCAGAAGACTTGTTGCAGCAGACCATCGCGATTGCGAACCGATGCCATTTCAGCCTTGACGAGCTGCGCTACGAATACCCGGATGAAGTTGTTCCTCAGGGCGCAACGCCCGCATCCCACCTGCGCCAGCTGACCTATGCGGGAGCGGGGCGGCGCTGGCCAGATGGTATCGAGGCAAAAATTCAGACTCAAATAGAGCATGAACTCGACCTGATTGGCGAGCTTCACTACGAGCACTATTTTCTGACGGTGGCAGACATCGTGGCTTTTGCCCGCAGCCAGCAGATTCTTTGCCAGGGGCGTGGCAGCGCAGCCAACTCAGTGGTGTGTTTCTGCCTGGGCGTGACCGAGGTGGACCCCAGCCGGATGGCGGTGCTTTTTGAGCGATTTATCAGCAGGGAGCGCAACGAGCCCCCTGACATCGACGTGGACTTTGAACATGAGCGCCGCGAAGAGGTGATCCAGTACCTTTACAACAAGTACGGACGCGACCGTGCGGCGCTGACAGCGACGGTGATTTCCTATCGGCCCCGCAGTGCTTTGAGGGATGTCGGCAAAGCGCTGGGCTATGACCTGGCGACCGTTGAGGCATTGGCCAAGGGGCACCAGTGGTGGGACGGCCGAAAAATCCAGCCCGAGCGGCTGGCTGAAATCGGTCTGGGTCCGCAAGAAGAGCTGCGCTTGACGCAACTGCTCAAGCTCACCGGCGAGATCGTCGGTTTCCCACGCCATTTGTCCCAGCACACCGGGGGCTTTGTGTTGACCAAGGGGCCGCTGTCCCGAATTGTCCCGATTGAGAACGCCAGTATGGTTGACCGCACCGTCATCGAATGGGACAAGGACGATCTGGACGCCATGGGCCTGCTCAAGGTTGATGTGCTGGCGCTCGGCATGCTGACCGCGCTGCGCAAGAGCTTGGCATTGATCAGCCAGCGCCGCCACTATGCGTTTGAAATGCAGGATATTCCTGCGGAAGACAGCGTGACTTACGACATGATCTGCAAGGCCGACACGCTGGGCGTGTTCCAGATCGAGAGCCGGGCGCAAATGAGCATGCTGCCGCGTTTGAAGCCGCGCTGCTTTTATGACCTGGTGATTGAAGTTGCACTGGTACGGCCAGGTCCGATTCAAGGCGGCATGGTGCATCCATACCTTCGCCGCAGGCAGGGACTGGAGCCGGTTGAATATCCGAGCGCCGCTCTTGAAGAGGCCTTGGGAAGAACATTGGGCATCCCGGTGTTTCAGGAGCAGGTGATGCAAATTTCCATTCTTGCCGCAGGTTTTACGGCAGGCGAAGCCGATGGTTTGCGTCGCGCCATGGCGGCCTGGAAACGCAAAGGCGGGCTGGAGAAGTATTACGCCAAAATTGTTGACGGCATGATCGCGCAAGGCTATGAAAAATCATTTGCCGAAGCGATTTTTGAGCAGATCAAGGGGTTCTCGGAGTATGGCTTCCCAGAGTCCCATGCAGCCTCGTTTGCGCTGCTGGTCTATGCCAGTTGCTGGATCAAATGCCACGAACCCGCCGCTTTTTTAGCCGCCATGATCAACTCTCAGCCTTTGGGCTTTTATTCCACCAGCCAACTGATACAGGACGCCCGGCGACATGGCGTGGACGTCCGTCCGGTGGATGTGATGGCCAGCCAGGTCGACTGCACACTGGAAGACTTGGACCACCTGCCTGCGGTCCGACTTGGCTTTCGGGTCATTTCCGGTTTTCGCCAGGCCGCTGCCCAAAAAATAGTCAATGCCCGCCTGGACAGCCCTTTCATAAGCGCTGACGATTTGGCCGGGAGAGCCGGCCTTGAGCTGCATGACATGAAGCTGCTCGCGGCAGCCGATGCATTGGTCAGCCTGTCGGGTCACAGACGGCAACAGGTGTGGGATGCTGCCGGCCTTCGCCCGGTGCCGGAACTGCTGCGTGATGCGCCGATTGACGAAGACATGACCGAATTGCCCGAAGCACCCGAAGGGGAGGAAATCGTTTGGGACTATGCCTCAACCGGGCTGACCTTGAGGCGGCATCCGATGGCGCTGCTCAGGCAGCGCGTGGCAGAAAAAGGGTATCTGTCCTCTGCTGACTTGCGCGCCTTAGAGGATGGCGACATGGTTTATGTTTGCGGCATCGTGACGCTCAGGCAACAACCAGAAACCGCCAAGGGAACCGTCTTTGTGTCGCTGGAAGACGAACACGGCAGCGTTCAGGTGATTGTCTGGAAAAGCCTGCGTGACAGGCAGCGGCAGGAATTACTGGCGTCGCGCTTGATGGGCGTCTACGGTTGCTGGCAGGTCGCCAACGATGTTTGCAATCTCATCGCTGACACCTTGTTTGACTTGACCCCACTGCTTGGCAGGCTGGGTTCACAGAGCCGGGACTTTCGGTAGGTGCATCTAGAGTCTGCCCGGCTGCCAAAGTTTAAAACGCATCAAACGCCGAACGCAGCCATTCAATGCTGGGGGCTTGCCCGGCGCCCAGGCCGCCCTGAATCAGCACCACATCAAAGCGGCACGGCGGCAGGGTTTTGTAGCGCATCAAATAATGGCGTGCTGCAAACACAATGCGGCGCTGCTTGACCGCGCTGATGCTGGCGCCTGCCCCTCCGTGGGAGCTGCTGGCGCGTTGGCGCACCTCCACAAACACCAGCGTGCCGTCTTGGTCCGTCATGATCAGGTCGATCTCACCCCCGCCTCGGCCAGGTGTTCGATAATTGGTCTGAAGCAGCTTCAGGCCGGCTTGAACAAGGTGCGCCAGCGCCAGGGCTTCAGCCGCATCACCACTATGCTTGGTGGTGACTTTGGTGGTAGGCTGACTTGCCGGGCTTGCAGCCCCCTCTTTTTTGGAAAACCACATTGAACGCTTCTTTCGAATTGGCCTTGAGCGCCGCTATTGCTGCTGCCGGCATGCAGCATTATCCGCAGGCCATGCTGTATGTGGTGGCTACGCCGATTGGCAACCTGGCCGACATCAGCTTGCGGGCGCTGCATGTGCTCCAGATGGTCGATGCCATAGGCTGTGAGGACACGCGCCACACCCAAGGTCTGCTGCGCCAGTTCGGCATTGAAAAGCCCTTGCTGGCGGTGCATGAACACAACGAGCTGGAAGCCGCCGTGGGCGTGGTCGAGCGCCTGCAACGCGGCGAGCGCGTGGCCTATGTCAGCGATGCGGGCACGCCCGCTGTCAGCGACCCTGGCGCACGGTTGGTGGCTGCTGCACGCAGCGCCGGGTTCGGTGTGATGCCCTTGCCGGGCGCCAGCAGTGTGACAACCGCCTTGAGTGCGGCAGGCATTTCGGGTGATTCAGGTTTTGTCTTTGCAGGGTTTTTGCCGAGCAAGTCCGGTGAGCGTGACCACGCTGTCGCTGCCTTGCGCCATGAGGTCAAAGCCGTTGTCATCATGGAAGCACCTCACCGCATTGAGGCGCTGGCGCAAGCATTGACCCCGCTGGCGTCGCGGCCTGTCACGATTTGCCGCGAGCTGACCAAACAGTTTGAAGAAATTGCCACCGTTGCCGCCGATCAGCTGGTGGTCTGGCTGGCCGCCGGCGCACAGCGCACGCGGGGTGAATTTGTCCTCGTGCTGCACCCCATCCCCACAGCGGCACCCAAAGAAGACGGTCAGCGCGTGCTGCAACTGTTGCTGGCAGAGCTGCCGCTGAAAACTGCTGTCAAGCTGGCCGCAGAAATCACGGGTGCGCCGCGCAATGACCTGTATGAAGCGGCGCTCAAGTTGAAAAACCAATGAATCCAAACGCCGACAAATTGTGGCCTGGCCCGCGCTGGTCCTTGGCGGTTCTGCTTGCGCTGCTGGGCATGCTCGGTCCTTTTTCCATCGACACTTACATTCCAGCCTACGCCGGCATCGCCAAGTCACTGGGCAGCACGCCGGTGCAAATGCAGCAAACCCTGTCAGCCTACCTGTTTGGTTTTGCTTTCATGAACCTGTTTCATGGTGCGCTGGCCGACAGCTTTGGCCGGCGTCCGGTGGTGCTCTGGGGCATTGCCATGTTCACCATCGCGTCGGCGGGCTGCGCGTTGTCGCAAAGCATTGAGCAACTGGTGTTTTTCAGGGCCTTGCAAGGGCTGTCCACTGGGGCAGGCATTGTGGTCTCACGCGCCGTGATCCGTGACATGTTTCCCCCCGCACAAGCCCAACAGGTGATGAGCCAGGTGACGATTTATTTCGGCGTGGCGCCTGCCATTGCGCCGATTGTGGGTGGCTGGCTTTTCGTGCATCTGGGCTGGCACAGCATCTTCTGGTTTTTGACGGGTGTGGGCTTTTTTTTATGGGCCGCCAACTTCAGGTATTTGCCAGAAACACTGCATGTTGACCAGCGTCAGAGCTTTGAATTCAGGCACCTGATGCGGGGTTACTGGCAACTGGGCTCGAGCCCGCGCTTTTTGCTGCTGGCGCTGGCCAGCGGCGTGCCGTTTAACGGCATGTTTTTGTACGTGATGTCCGCCCCCGCGTTTTTGGGTGAACACCTGGGTCTGCAGCCCACCGAATTTTTCTGGTTCTTCATCCTGACGATCAGCGGCATCATGTCCGGTGCCTGGCTCAGCGGCAGGCTCGCGGGCAAGATCGCACCAAAGCAGCAGATTCGCTACGGCTTTGTCATCATGCTGTCGGTGTCGGTGGCCAATTTGCTGGCCAACTATTTTTTCAAGGCGCATGTCTCCTGGGCTTTGTTGCCGATTGCGCTGTTTGCGTTCGGCTGGGCGCTGATGGTGCCTGTGGTCACGCTGCTGGTGCTCGACCTGTACCCTGAGCGGCGCGGCATGGCCTCGTCGCTTCAGGCCGTCATTGGATCAACCGCCAACGGTGTGGTTGCCGGCATGCTTGCGCCGCTGGTGATGCATTCGACCCTCAGCCTGGCGGCAGCATCGCTAGGCATGATGTGCATTGGTCTGGTGGCGTGGGTGTACCTGCACCGCCGCTGGCCTGAAATAGGCGGCGCTGTTGCCAGCTACCATGCAGACTGAGCTTCGATACCTTGACCCCTACTGCCACGACACTGGCCCCCCATGATCCGCCCCAACGCTAAATTTGTACTTGCCCATCCGGCGCACTTCATCGCACTGGGCTTTGGCTCAGGCCTGAGTCCGATAGCCCCTGGCACGGCCGGCACGTTGTGGGCGTGGCTGGCGTATCTGGTGCTGGCCCCCAGCATGACCAGCGCGCAAATGGGGTGGCTGATTTTGTGCGCGACGCTGGTGGGCTGGTGGGCCTGCACGGTCACCGCCAAAAACATGGGGGTACTCGACCCCGGCAATATCGTGTGGGACGAGGTGGTGGCCTTCTGGCTGGTGCTGTGGCTCATCATGCCTGCCAGCTTTACCGGACAGCTGGCAGCGTTTGTGCTGTTCAGGTTTTTTGACGCGGCCAAGCCCGGCCCGGTGGGCTGGGCCGACCAGGTGTTCAAAGGCACGGGGCCGCGCGGCGGCTGGGGTATTTTGTTCGACGACTTTGTGGCGGCGTTTTGCACGCTGCTGGTGATCGCGCTTTGGAGGTTTTGGTGAGCCACGAATCAACCCACAAGACGCTCTTAAATCAGGAGCTGCTCGCCCATGAAATAGTTGGGTTGCTGGCCGATTTGATGCTTCAAAAAGGCTTTTTTCTGGCCACCGCTGAAAGTTGCACAGGCGGCATGATTGCCGCTGCCTGCACTGACCTGTCAGGCTCGAGCGCCTGGTTTGAGCGTGGCTTTGTCAGCTATTCCAATGCAGCCAAAACGCAGATGCTGGGCGTGGATGCCGCGTTGATTGAGCAGCACGGTGCCGTCAGCGAACCGGTCGCCCGCGCCATGGCCTTTGGCGCGATTCGGCATTCTGCCGCCCAGGTGTCGGTGGCTGTCACAGGCGTGGCTGGGCCCACGGGCGGCAGCGCCGCCAAGCCTGTAGGGACGGTCTGGTTTGGTTTTTCAGTCGCTGGCCAACTGCTGTCAGAACGCCAGTGCTTTAGCGGCGACCGCGCTGCCGTGCGGCTGGCAACGGTGCAGCACGCCTTCAAACGCTTGATTGAATTGCTTGACTGAAAAGGATTCTCCTTGCACCCTAACAAAACGTGAAAGGGTTTGACATGAGCTGGTTTGATAACTTTGAGCAGCGCAGTTTTGAGGTCAACGGCGCCACCATCAACGCACGCGTGTCCAGAACCGTGCTGGGCGCTTTGCCCAAGCCCGCGCTGATGTTGCTGCACGGCTTTCCGCAGTCGCATGTGATGTGGCACCGGGTCGCTGCCTTGCTGGCCGATGATTATTTTCTGGTGTTGCCTGATTTGCGTGGCTACGGCGACTCGTCCAAAACGCCTGGCCTAACCGACCACAGCAACTACAGCAAGCGCAACATGGCGCATGACATGGCACTCGTGATGGATGCACTGGGCATCGACAGCTTTTACCTGTGTGGCCACGACCGGGGTGGCCGTGTCGCCCACCGCCTGGCGCTGGACCACGCCGCGCGGGTCAAAAAGCTCTGCGTGATCGACATCGCCCCTACGCTTGACATGTATGACGGCAGCACGTTGAGCGCGCCTTATATGGAGTTTGCACGCGCTTACTACCACTGGTTTCACATGCTGCAGCCCGCACCGCTGCCCGAGATCATGATGGGCGCCAACCACCCCGAGACCGCAAAGGCCTACCTGCACGCCAAGCTGGGCGGCTGGGGCAGTGCGGGACTGGGTTACATCGAAGCACGGGCTCTGGCTGAATACGAGCGCTGCTTTTGCAATGCCCAGGCGCTGCACACCGCCTGCGAAGACTACCGCGCCAGCGCTGGCATTGACCTGACGCATGACCGCACTGGCCGAGAGCAGGGCCATAAACTGGCCTGCGACACCTTGGTGCTGTGGGGCGCACGCGGCGTGGTCAACCGCCTGTTTGATCCGATGGCGCTGTGGCAAGCCCAGTGCAGCGGCATGGTCAGCGGTCACGCCATGCCGGCGGGGCACTTTATTCCTGAAGAGTTGCCAGAAGCTACGGCAGCGGCGCTGGGTGGGTTTTTCAATCTTTAGCGCGTTGCCTTGTGTGTGCGCTGAATGCGGGCATCGGTGGTGTATGTCGTGTGGGTCACATTCATTTAGGCCACAGCACCCACAGACGCAGGCTCTGGTTGACTTTGGCTGCAAACTCGCCCGCCTCGGGGCCGGTACCGGCAAAGTAGTCGGCCCGCACCGCGCCGACGATGGCGCTGCCGGTGTCTTGCGCAAACACCAGCTTTTGCAGCTTGCCCGCCATGCCGCGTGAGGCCAGCCACACGGGCGTGCCGTAAGGCATGCTGCCCGGGTCTACCGCAATGGAGCGGCCCGGGGTGAGCGGTACGCCTTGTGCGCCTTTGGGGCCAAAGGCGGCGTCCAGGTCGCTCAAAGGCTCTTCCCTGAAAAACACATAGCGCGGGTTACTCCACAGCAGTTGTTGCACGCGCTGCGGGTTTTGCGCAGCCCAGGCTTTGGTGGCGTCTGGCCAGGGGTTGATTTTGGTCACGCCCTGGCTGAGCAGCCACTGGTTGACGCTGCGGTACGGCTGGTCGTTGGTGCCTGCAAAAGCCACCCGAACGACGCGCTGCTGGCCGTTGGGCTCTGCAATGCTCAAGCGGCCTGAACCCTGAATGTGCAACACCAGCACGTCAATCGGGTCGCTCAAGTAAGCGATTTCCCGGCCACGCAGGGCGTCACGTGCCTCCGGCAGGGTGTCAATCTCCTGGCGGCTGTACCAGGGCTTGCGGCTGCCCAGGCCAGCAGGCGCTTTGTACAGTGGCACCTCATAGCCATTGCCACTGTAGCGGCTGGCTTTGAGCAGCGGCTCAAAATAGCTGGTGAGCAGGCCTTCGGTCACACCCTGAAGTGACTCAACCCGGTACGGCTGCAGGCGTGACACCATCCAGGCACGTTGCTCGTCGCTGCTGGCAATGCTCAAGCGCCGTGCATCGGCACACAGCGGCGCGAACGTGGCACCAGGGCGCTCGCAGCTTTTGAGCCATGCATTCCAGGCTTCAAACAGGGCATCGTCTTCAAAGCCCGGCAGTTCTGCCCAACGCACTGGCACCCAGCGGCTCTTGGCTTGCATGATGACTGGCGGCAACGGGCCGTTGTCCTCGCCCCGGCTGATGCTGGCCGGCTGCGTTGAGGCCGACGGCGGTGCAGGAAAGGTAGGCAGGGGCCGCTGGCGCATGGCGCAAGAGGCCAGGCAAAGCATGCTGGCGATAATTGCCGTTGTCCTCAGCCATTTGTGAAGGTATGTCATGTCCTTATTGTTGCTTGAAGCGCTGGGCGCGCTGCTCCTGTTGGTGTTCATTGTCTGGTGGACGATGTTTTCGGGCCGCAAAAATGGTGAATTGAAGGACCACACCCCCGAAGAAGACAAAAAACCGTCTGAAAAGCCCTAAGAACGCTTTTTGAGTATTAAATCGGCCTTCATGCCAATAAATAATTGGGTCAGTAGCTCCTGATTTGATAGCGTGTTCTGCGTATTATTTGCTGGCATCGCGCAAGAAGTTGGTCAGCTCGACGGCTGATTTCACGCCCATTTTGTCAAACACCCTGGCCCGGTGAACCTCCACCGTGCGCACGCTGATCTCGAGCTGGTCGGCCACCAGCTTGTTGGGCAGGCCGTTGACGACCAGTTGCATGACGGCTTTTTCGCGGTCGGTCAGGCTGGCCAGGCGGACTTGCACGCTGCTGCTGGCGGTGTGCTGGGCCAGCGCGGCGGCAGACAGCGCCAGCGCCTGCTCGATGCGGTCAACCAGGGCGTTGTCTGAAAATGGTTTCTCGCAAAAATCAAACGCACCCTGTTTGACGGCTGTCACAGCAGTGGGCACATCGGCATGACCGGTTAAAAAAATCACTGGCAGCGTGGACAGCAGGCCGTAGCCAATCAGTTTGTCAAACATGGCCAGGCCGCTCAGGCCCGGCATGCGCAGATCCAGCAGCACGCATGACGGCGTGCGCACTGCAAAGTCCTGGGACACCCGCGCGTCAAAGTCTTCGGCGCAGTCATACAGCTCACTTTGAAGGCGTCGCGAGCGCAGCAGCCAGGCCAGTGCCTCCCGCACACTCCTGTCGTCGTCAATGATGTAAACGGTCGCGTCTTGTACGGGTTCCATACAGTGGTCCTGCTCAAAGAAAAAGGTCGGGGCCGTCGACAGGCAAGGTAAATCGGAAGATCGTCCCCCGGGGCTGCGCTGCTTCAAAGCCCAGAAAGCCGCCGTGCTGTTCAATGACGGTGCGGCACAAGCTCAATCCGAGTCCCATGCCTTCAACCTTGGTGGTAAAAAACGGCGTGAACAGCTGGCTGGCCACCTCAGGCGCAATGCCCTCGCCTCGGTCGATGACGGTAAATTCAACCCAGCGACTGGCGCCTGTGGAAGACGCTGGCCGCACCTGCAGCGTTAACACTCGGTCGGCTGTGCCTTGCAGGTTTTGCATGGCTTGCATGCCATTGCGCGCCAGGTTCAGCAGCACCTGTTCGACCATGGTGCGGTCGCACAGCACAGCGCTTGCCTGCGGCGCCACTGTCATCACCACCGTGACCGATAACTTGCGCGCCTGCAAACTGACCAGCGGCATCACGGCGTCGAGCAGGGCCTGCGGCGCGACGGCTTCGCGCTCCTGGTCGCGGCGGCGCACAAAGTCACGCACGCTTTTGATGACCTTGCCCGCGCGTTCTGCCTGCTCGGCAATGCGGCCGACGGCCAGCTGTAAATCACTTGAAAGCGCCGCAGGTGGCGTGTGCGCTGTGTCCTTGAGCAGGTTCAATGACCCGGTGGCATAGCTTGAAATCGCTGCGAGCGGCTGATTCAGTTCATGGCTGAGCAGCGACGCCATCTCGCCGACCATGGCCAGCCGGGCGGTGGCTTGCAGGCGGTCTTGACTGGCACGGGACAGCTCTTCAACCCGGCGCTGCTCGGACACGTCCAGAATTGCGCTCATCCAGCCGGTGTGTTTGCCCACGGCATTGATCAGCGGTGCTTCCATGATCAGGACCGGAAAGCGCGTGCCGTCGGGCCGGATGAAAACCGATTCATGACCCTCCCGGGGCAGGTTGTTGCCGGCCAGGCGGATGGTCTGACGCTGCTGGTAGATATCGGCCAGCTCCGGCGGCCAGTACGGCGACGGAAAGCTGTGGTTTAACAAGTCTTTGGCCGCCATGCCCACCATTTGGCAAAAAGCCGGGTTGACGTAGGTGATCCGGCCCGACAGGTCGCGCGCGCGCAGCCCGGTCACCACAGAATCTTCCATGGCCTTGCGAAAGGCCAGCGCCTCGCCCAGGTCTTGTTCGACTTTCATGCGCCGCCGCATGTCGCGCGCGAGCAAAAACAGCACCGCCATCAGCGCCAGCGACATGGCGGTCACCAGGGCTGTCAACACGTTGGGGAACAGCCCTTGCAGCCCCAGACGGCTTTCCAGTCGCAGCACCAGTGTGTTGCCCGGCAAGTCGAGCAGCTGGCGCGCCACAAATACCCGGCTGCCGCGCATGGTGGGGCCGTGCAGTGCCAGGCGGGTGCCGTCGGCCTCGGTGAACGACAGGCTTTGCCCCCGTGCCAGCTGCTTGCTGACCAGTTCGGCCAGCACATCTTGCAGCGCATAGGTGGCCACGGTGTAGCCAGAAAGTCGTCCGGCGTTCACGATGGGCAGGCAAACATCCATCACCTCCAGTCCCAAGCCATCGGCTTGCGGCACAAAATAGCTGGTCGAATAGGCCGCACCACTCAGGCGCCTGGCGCCAGAACAGGCTGACGCCACATCGGCCTGAGCGCTGCCCCGGCCAAAGCGTTCAAAAATCGCAGGGCGGTAAGGTGTGTTGACCGGGCTCACAATGGCCAGCGTGTCGCTGCGCCATTCCAGCCGCAGGATCTCGCGGTGCTCACGCAGCAGCTCAGCAGCGGCCACCAGCCAGGCATCAACGTTGGGACCACCGGACTGCATCGCCTGAAAGCTTTGAATGTTGCGCGTCAGCCCGCTACGAATATCCCCCACAACCTCACTGGCGTCACGCTCGAGGCGGTTTTCAATCTCACTGTTTTCATAGCGCCCAGCCAGCCACACCAGTGTGACCAGCAGGCTGAGCACCAGCGCCACCAGCAGCGCCCACAGCACCGAGCGCCGTATGCGCAGCATAGGGCGCAGCAAGTTGCGCACTGAGCTCATAACAATCTGTGGTCAAGCGCTGGCAAGCGCAAGCGCTGCGCTGCCAGCGCGGCCTTGTCAATATCGGCCATCACCACGCCCGGCCCCTCAGCCTGCTGGGCGATCACCTGGCCCCAGCCGTCAACCACCATCGACTGGCCCCAAGTGCGGCGACCATTTTCGTGCAGCCCGCCTTGCGCGGCGGCCAGCACACAGGCCAGGTTTTCAATGGCGCGGGCGCGCAGCAACACTTCCCAGTGAACCCGCCCGGTGATGTAGGTAAAGGCGCTGGGCACCAGCAGCAGGTCGGCGCCGCCCTTGGCCAGCGCTCGGTATAGCTCGGGAAAGCGCAGGTCGTAGCAAATGCTCAAACCCACGCGCCAGGTGTGACCGTCAACCGATGGCAGATCAAAGCTACACGGGGCTTTGCCCGGCATCAGCACGCGCGATTCGTCATAGCGTTCGGTGCCGTTGTCAAAGCAGAAAAGATGCATCTTGTCGTACCGGGCCACGCACTGGCCCAGCGGGTTGAACACCAGTGTGCTGTTGTAAACCTTGCCCGGGTCGCTGGCCTTCAGCGCCATGGTGCCGCCCACCAGCCAGAGCTTGAAATCGGCCGCGCACTGGCTTAAAAAATCCTGCAGTGGGCCCTGGCCGTAGGCTTCGCTGATGGCCAGCTTGTCGGTGTCCTTGTGCCCCAGAAGGCAAAAATATTCAGGCAGCACGGCCAGCTCGGCGCCTGCGTCTTTCGCCCGGCCCAGCAGTTGCCTGGCCGCTGCAAGATTGCGCGCCACGTCCGGCGTGGAGACCATTTGAATCGCGGCAACTTTCATGGGCTTTAGCTTGGTGCGGGGCTCTGACTGGCGTCAGGGCGTCCGTTCAACTTTGGTGATTTTTGGGTCCGCCCAGCTGCCGTCAATATGGAACTCTTGCGTGTTGGCCTTGATCAGCGGCTGGCGCAAAAAGTATTGCGCCAAAAACGTTCCCAGGCCAATCACCGGGTTGATCGCGGCCGTGATCAGAGATGCCGTGCCCGCATTGATCTCGGGCACCACCACCACCCGCAGGTCCTGGGTTTCTTTGGCAATGTCGGCACTGCCTTCCATCAGCACGGCTGCATTGACGCCCTTCATTTGCAGGTTGTTGGTCGCTGCAATGCCCTGGTTGATACCGACGTCGCCGCGCACAAAGTCAAAGGCAAAACCTTCCGAGAACACATCCCGAAAATCGAGCGCCAGGCGGCGCGGCAATGACTGCAGGCTCAGCACACCGAGCAGCTTTGCAATACCAGGGTCGGCCTTCAAGAACTGGCCGGAATCGATATTGACATTGAATTGCCCGCTCATGCTCGGGTAGTCCAGGCTCAGCGGCGAGCCCAGCCAGGCGATCTGGCCTTCCATTTTGCCCTTGCCCCGCCGTATCACGTCTACCATGCCAAAGCGCTTGAGCAGCTCACCCGAGTCCATGATGTCGAGTTTGAAATTCATCGTGGTGCGCCTGCGTTCGGTCAGCGTGCGCGGCCCGCGCGGCAAGGCTGCTGGGGCACTACCAGCGGAATCGGCGGCCCAGTTGCCGGTGGCCGTGAAGACCGCCTCAGGTGTGGTGATATTGAATTTGTTGAGCCGCCATTCCCGTGTGGCCACAGAGCTCGCAGCCGCGCGATTGACCGCATCAATTTCAATCCGTCCCAGTTTCTTGCCGCGCAGCTCCAGGTTGTTGATCACAATGTCCAGCGCTGGCATGCCGGCGGGTTGCTCGTCGAGGATGCTCTCTACCTCGCTGGCGGTGCTGGCTACCAGGCTCAAACGCGACAGTCGCGCCATCACCCGGCCCGCGGGTGTGCCGGGCTGCCTGAGCTCCAGGTAGCCATTGAGCTCGCCCGAATCGATGTTGGCCCGCCAGTTTTGCCCTTCGCGCGTGCCGCCCACCACCAGGTTGTTCAGCCTGCGGCCATTGATGACAAGCTCTTTGGCGCGGATGGCAATCAGGTTGGGCAGATAGCTTTGCGCCAGTGACGCGCCAGCGACAGGCGCAGTCAGGGCTGCAGGGGTGCCCGCGGCGCTCGAAAACACCTTCTCCCAGGCGTCCAGATTCAGGCTCGCCAGGTTGACGTTGGCGGCGACTCCATTGTCCGGCGTGGCGGTCGATTCGCCGGGTTCCAGTCCCACGCCAATGCTGCCGCGAATCACCCGCGCAGGCTCGCTGCTGATATCGCGTACGTACACCAGTGACAGCAGACGGCCGACGCCCAGAGACAGGTAGTCTTGCAACTTTTGCCCAGGCGCCATCGACTCGCGCAGCAGCGTGTTTTCGTACCTGAGCGGCAAAGCAGCCTCTGCCGTTTTATTCAATGGTGCAGGCAAGGCCAGGGCCATGCCTTGCAGGTTGCTGGTGACGATGACTTCGACCGCGTCCCGGTTAAAACCCAGCGCGGCTGTATAGGCGGTACTGCCGTTGGCGCTTGCTGCCAGGCGGGACACGGGCCCCAGGTTTTTCGCTTGCCGCAAGCCTTCTGCGGACACCGTGCCTTGCGCCTTGAAGAGCACGGGGCTGTCCAGCTCGCCGGGTACTGCCTTTCGGTTGACCGGCCGCGTGCCGCCATCAAAGCGCACGTCACCGCCCAGCAAGCGGGCCTGTGCGCCGGACACGCTAAAGCCGGTCTCGGTAAAGGTGACCATGCCTTTGAGGCGCGCCAGCTGCGGCGATTCAGGCGTGAACTGCACATCATTGCCCGGCAGGGTCACGCTGCCCTTGACCTTTGCGTTGTTGACGGCGTTCAGCGGCAGGTCCAGGCGCAGGGCGTAGTCGGCCACGCCGCTGGCGGTGGCCTTGGCCAGCACGTTGCTGGTCATGGCCGCTAAAGGCGACGTGTTGACAAAACCCAGCGCGTCGACCAGAGGACCTTTGAGCTTTGCCGTCAGGTCCAGCGTGGCCGAACGCATCAGGTCAGGGATGCGTGCATCGGCTCTGAGCAACTGCAAGCCGGGCGAGCCGGCCACCCGGGCCGCCGCGTTGTTGATGTCCAGGGCGGCACGGTGAAAAACCAGCTCACCGGTGACGTCCACCAGCCCCGGCCAGGCGGCATTCTTGCTGGACTGAATCAGTTTGGGCACATAGTCAAAGCGCCCATTTTTGATTTTGGCGGATATTTTGAAATCGCCTTTGGTCGGGTCTGAAAACGGGATCAGGTCGACCGGCCCTTTGACCAAAAATTTCACATCGCTGAGCTCACCTTGCAGCACCGCATCGCGCACATAGTGGCGCACCGGGTCAGGCAGCACCAGCGGCAGGTAGCGGTGCACGCGCGCACCGTTGCCCCGGTTCAGCACACCTTTCAGATCCAAAATACCCAACGACGTGTCGTCCTTTGAGCCAGGCTTGCTGTCGCCGGAGCGCCAGTTGGCCTCCGCTGTGCCCTCGGCATCTGCACCGCTGAAGCGGATGTTTTTGAGGGAAATGTCCAGCTTGCCTTGGTTGACTGTCCATTGCGTGTCCATGGCCAGCTTGTCAAATTTCACGCGGGGGTCTTCAAACACGCCGGGTAAATCAAGATGCCCTTGGTTGATGCTGACCTGCGCCTTGCCGCCGGCCTCAGAAATGTCGAAGTCCGCCGTGCCAGCGCTGATGCCGGGCCGGCCGGGCTGCTGGTGCGGTGTGCCAAGCGGCGCATTTCGGCGCAATACACCGCTTGGCAACGCGCTGAGTTCCAGGCCTGTGACGCGGCCCTTGGCGTTGAAGGTCACGGCCTGAGTGGCACTGTCGGCTGGCAGTTGCCAGCTCGCTTGAAGTACCTCGACCAGACCCTTGGGCGCGAACGACGCCATCAGCCCGTGGGTGCTGGTGCCCAGCGGTAAGCGGCTGGCAATCTGGGCCATGGCCGCCAGGTCCAGCTTGTCGGCTTTCAGCGTGTTTTTCTGCTCTGTTGTGCCTGCCGTTCCCAGTCGGCTGAAGACCAGGTTGCCGCCTGGCCACTGCAGACCATCTGGCGTGTCAAAGCGCAGGTTCTCGGTCGAAAACTCAAATCCATCGGCCAGCAACTTGCCACCCACCCGGCCCATGACAGATCTGAAAACCAGCGGCTGCAGAGCTTTGCCGAGCTGCACATCCACATCCCGCATGGCCACATCGAGCGTGGTGCTGCTGATTTGTCCTTTGCTCACGTCAGCCCAGGCACGCAAGCTACCGCTGCCAGCACGCGGATCCACATCAAAGGCGTTTGGCGTGTATCTTTTGATCTGCGAGACATCGGCAACACGGCCAAACTCTGCATACAGCTGACCCGACCACTCGGCCCACTGTCCGGCCCCTTTGGACAGCAAGGGCTGGCTGAACTCGCCGCGCAGACTGAAGCGGTCGCCCCAAATGGCCGGAGGCGTGGCATCCATGCGAAAGGCGTGGCGCCGTGTGCCGTTGCGCATCACCGCATCGACCTGCCCCAATACCAGCATGGGGGCCGATGCAAGTTCGTCAGTCCAGCGCAGCGTGCCGGACTGAATGGCAAATTCTGTTTGAGAGAAAAACCAGTCGAAGAGGGCGGTGTCGTCCGCCCGGCCCTGAGCGATTTCAATACCGCCGACGTAGAGTTTGCCGTCCAGCGTTCGGCGTATGTCCAGCACCGGCTGGTCAATCACGAGTTGTTCAAAGCCCCCGCCCCATAGCGATATGGCCGACAAGGCCACCAGCACGCGCGGCAAAAGCAGCGCCTGGCGCCCTGCGCTGTCTTGCAGGGTCACACCCTGCAGCTCAAAAGAAGGAATCAGGCCTTGAGACTGTGCCGTTATCCGGCCAATGCGGACCGGCACACCCAAGGCCTTGCTGGCGGTGATTTCAAGCCGTGGGCGAAATTCTTCAATACGCGGCACAATCCAGCCGTGAAGCAGTGCCCAGGTGGCACCGACCAGCAGCCAGAAAGTGAGCAGCATCCAAACGGCAATGCGCGCTGCGACAGCAAGCCATCGCAAGCGTGCAGGTACAAGGTTTGGCACTTGGTCGGGTTTTTGGGTCATCGGCAGGAGAATTATGACCGTCTGAGCTGTTCAGTGGCGCGCCTTTCAAACCGGGACTCCATGAAGTTTTGTGAAATAGTGTGATGTTTTTACCTGCCAGCCCATCAGCAACAACGCAAATCAAGGCATCTGACCACTCGCGTTTTGTGCAGCGCATTCGTCGCCGTTACGCCGCCCAGATGCCTTTGCTGGAACACGGCGCCCCGGTTCATGCCAACATGCAGACTGCTTGGCTGGCTTTGCGCCAGCAGGGCCTTGACACCGGCGCGTCCTTGCGCGTACTGCGCCAACTGGTGATGGAGCGGCTGGTGGTTCTGGACTGTGAAGACCAGGCAGACTTGAACGTGGTGACCCGCGCCATGACCGAGCTGGCCGAGCTGGCGCTCGATGCAGCGATGCAGGAATCGCAAACTCGTCTTGACGCGCAGTATGGTGAGCCCTTGGCGCCCGACGGCAGCCGTGCCCAGATGTGGGTGGTGGGCATGGGCAAGCTCGGGGCACGCGAGCTGAATGTGTCCAGCGACATTGATCTGATTTACGTCTACGACCACGACGGACAAACTGCCGGGTGCATTGACAACGGCACAGGCCGGCGCGGCAGCATCTCCAACCACGAGTATTTTGCGTATCAGGTCAAGGCGATTTACGCGCTGATTGGCGAGACTAACGAGCACGGTTTTGTGTTTCGTCTGGACTTGGCACTCAGGCCGCACGGCAGCTCTGGCCCGGCGGCGCTGTCGCTGTCGGCACTCGAAGACTATTTTCAGGCCCAAGGCCGCGAATGGGAGCGCTTTGCCTGGCTCAAGAGCCGTGTCGTTGCACCGCAAACATGTGTTCAACATGGCTCTGCGCTGGCGTTGCGAACGGTTGTGTTGCCCTTTGTCTTTCGGCGCTACCTTGACTACAGCGTGTTCGACGCCTTGCGCATTTTGCACCGGCAAATCCGCGAGCATGCCGCCAAGCGCAGCGCCGGCCGGCCCGAGCGCGCCAACGACGTGAAGATGTCGCGTGGCGGCATTCGTGAAATTGAATTTACCGTGCAGTTGTTGCAGGTCGTGCGTGGTGGGCAGTTTCCCGAGCTGCGTACCCGCCGCACCGTCGACGCCTTGCCGCGTCTGGCCAAAGCCGGATTGATGGCGCAAGCCATTGCCGATTCACTGGTGGCTGCGTATCAATTTTTGCGCCGCGTGGAGCACCGTATCCAGTATTTGGACGACCAGCAAACCCACGCCCTGCCGACCCGGGACGATGACCTGGCCTGGATTGCGCAAACCCTGGGCTACTCCGACTGCTGCTCGTTTTTGCATGACCTGGATGCCCACCGCGAGTTGGTGGCCCAGGAATTTGACAGGCTGCTGGGCGGCAAGCCGGATTGCAAAGGTTGCGTCAAAACCCCAACTGCCCCCGAACCGCTGGACGCCTTGCTTGAGCATTTGTCCGACCAGTGGCCGCAGCAGTTTCGGGTTCGTCTGCAGCAGTGGCGCACCCACCCCAAGGTGCTGGCCCTGCGGGATGACGCCAGGGCCCGCCTGAGCCAGCTGGTGCAGCGCACCGCCCAATGGCTGGCTGAAGGCAGCGTGAGCGAGGCAGCCGCCCTGCGCGTCATGGACTGGATAGAGCCCCTGCTCAGGCGCGAAAGCTACCTGGCCCTGTTGCTCGAGCGACCGCAAGTGCACCAGCGACTGCTGCGCTTGCTGGGCGCGGCCAAATGGCCCGCGCGCTACCTGCTGATACATCCCGGGGTGATCGACGAACTGGCCAGCCAGCAGATGCTGCACGAGCGTTTTGATGCAGTCAGCTTGGGGCAAGAGCTCAAACTGCGGCTGGCCTCGCTTGCCCGCACCGGCGAGGACGACGAGGAAACCTGTCTGAACCTGCTGCGCCGCGCACACCATGCCGAGGTGTTTCGCACGCTGGCGCGGGATGTTGAAGGTGTGCTGAGTGTCGAACAGGTGGCCGATGACCTGAGCGCACTGGCTGAGAGTATCCTGGCCATCACCGTCGACTGGTGCTGGCAGCGCCTGAAAAACCGGCACCGTGAAAGCCCGCAGCTGGCCATCATCGCGTACGGCAAACTGGGCGGCAAAGAGCTGGGTTACGGCAGTGACCTGGACCTTGTGTTTGTCTACGAAGACGAACACGAGCAGGCCAGTGAGGCCTATGCCCTGCTGGTGCGAAAGCTCATCAACTGGCTGACCGTCAAGACCGGCGAGGGCGATTTGTTCGAGATCGACACAGCCTTGCGTCCCAACGGCAATTCGGGCTTGCTGGTGACCAGCTTTGAGGCTTATGCCAAGTACCAGCAGCAGCGCGGCAGCAACACCGCCTGGACTTGGGAACACCAGGCCATGACGCGCGCCCGTTGTGTCTTGGGTGCAGAGCCATTGCGCCAGAAATTTGAAAAAATCCGGCAAGGTGTCATTACCGCGCCACGCGACGCCGCGTTGCTGCGCGCCGAAATTGTCGCCATGCGCGACAAGGTGCGGGCTGCACACCCCATCAAGGGCAACTTGTTTGATGTCAAGCACAGCCCAGGCGGCATGGTGGACGTCGAATTTGCGGTGCAATGCCTGGTGCTGTCCCAGTCAGCCCAGCACCCGGATGTGGTCGCCAATGTCGGCAACATTGCCTTGCTGCAGCGGGCGGAAGCGGCTGGCTTGCTCCCGTCAGGTGTAGGGCAGGCGGCGGCGATGGCCTATCGGTCGCTGCGCCGCGTGCAGCATCAGGCGCGTCTGAATGAAGCGCCCACCCAGGTGGTTCCTGGCGAACTGCAAATTGAGCGCGATGCCATCGCCGCGCTGTGGTCGGCTGTTTTCAGCGTTTGACCCATCCCCTGAAAACTTTAAGCCTTACCGATTTCGGGTTATTTTTGGGCTGAAGGCTGATAAGCCAGCAAAATATGGTTTTTTCGCTGTTCGAGCATACCTACGCCCATGGGCCTTCATTTGTCTGATTTCCTTCCGGTTTCTCGTCCAGCTGCCGACTTTTTCGGTCGGCGCTGGCTTGTCTGCACAACGCTGGTTTTGCCGTCAGTGCTGACGGTTTTGGGTCTGGGCGGGTGCGCTATCAACGCGCCGCCCCTGACGCTGCCAGTGGCTGCGCCACCCCAGTGGTATGCGCCATTACCACCTGCCACGGAACAAACCACACCGATCGTCACCAGCGCCGCCAGCAGCCTGCCACACAACGGCAGCCTGACCAGTCTGTCAAAGTGGTGGCAGCAGCAAAACGACCCGTTGCTGGTCGAGCTGATCGATGCGGCGCAGCTGGTGAGTCCGTCGGTCATCACGGCGCGCTCCAACATCCAGCAGGCGCAGGCTGCGGTCGTGGTCTCACAAGCGGCTTTGCTGCCCACGCTCGATGGGATTGGCGGCTTGAGCAGAAGCCTGAATGCTCCCGTGAATCGAACCACTGCAGCCGTTCCTGTCAATGCGGCCCAACTGGGACTGCAAGTCAACTGGGAGGTGGACCTGTTCGGCCAGAACGAGGCCAGCCTGAATGCTGACAAAGAGAGTTTTTTAGGTGCGCAGGCCCGGTGGCATGAAGCCCGTGTGCTGGTGGCGGCTGAAACCGCCAAGCAGTATTACAACTTTCGCGCTTGCGAAAAGCAGTTGTTGGTGGTGGATGCCGACGTGCGGTCCAGACTCCAAACCAGCCGATTGAACGAGCAGCTGGCCAAAGCGGGCTTTGTGGCACCCGCCACCGCTGGTTTGGCGCGGGCGACCGCGGCCGATGGCAAGAGCCGGTTGACACAGCAGCGAGCTGAATGCGAACTGGGCATCAAGGCCATGGCCGCCATGACGGCTTGGACCGAGCCCGATTTGCGGCAAAAACTCGCTTTGGCAGCACCGGCTGGCATCCAGCAGGGCATTGCAGATATTTCCAGCGTGCCGGCTGAAGTGCTGGGCCAGCGGCCTGATGTTTACAACGCCGCACGTGAGTTGACGGCCGCCAGTTTTGACGTTGGCAGCGCACGGGCCCAGCGCTACCCACGCCTGAGCATAGGCGGCACGATTGCGCGCAACAAAAGCAGCTCGCGCGGCTTTACCCAGAATTACGATACATGGTCGTTTGGCCCGATTTCATTGACCGTGCCGCTATACGACGGCGGTGCCGCCGACGCCAACGTCGACGCCGCCAAAGCCCGCTATGAGGATGCCGCCGGCAAATACCGGGGCATCGTCAGGCAAGCGGTACGTGAGGTTGAAGAAGCGTTCGTCAACCTGCAAAGCACGGCGGACAGAGGCGAGGACACATTGGCGGCAACGCTTGGTTACAGCGCATCGTTTTCTGGCACAGAAGCACGCTACAAGGCCGGTTTAGCCAGCCTGGTGGAACTCGAAGAAGCCCGGCGCGTGCTGCTGGCTGCGCAAAGCGCGCTGGTCAGCCTGGAGCGGGAACGGCGCAGCGCCTGGATTGACCTGTACCGCGCCTTGGGTGGTGGCTGGAACACGGCAGCGCTGCCTGCCACGCCCATGATATTTGGTATTCCCGAGGCGTTTTTGCCGGGCTGGTGAGCCATTTGAACCCATTTGGCCCTGAAAGACTTTTAAAAAAATACCCATGAACCTTTTTCAACGCCCACGCCGCCCGCTTCAATGTGCTATTTTTTCAGTAGCTGCTGGCGTATTTGTTTATTGGGCTACAGCCGTTTTTTCATCCCCATCCAGGGCGGCTGACGATAAAAAACCGCCGCCTGCCAAAGCGGCGCTGACGGTCAGCACGGTGCAACCCATGATGCAGAAGCTGCCCCTGCGGCTGCCTGCCAACGGCAGCATCACCGCCTGGCAAGAGGCCATCATTGGCAGCGAAGTCAGTGGCTTGCGGCTGGTCAGTGTCAATGCCAATGTGGGTGACAAAGTGGCCAAGGGACAGGTGCTGGCGACCTTTGCCACCGAGCAGGTCGGCGCTGAGGTGGCCCAGGCCCAGGCCAGCTTGCTGGAGGCCCAGGCGAATGCGCAGGATGCCGCCATCAATGCCGACAAGGCCCGCACGCTGCAAGCCAGTGGCGCCTTGAGCGAGCAGCAGATCAACCAGTACACGACGCTGGACAAAAGCGCCAAGGCCCGGCTGGAGGTGGCCCAAGCCGCGCTGGCCGTGCAGCAGGTTCGGCTCAAGCAAACCGCGGTGCTGGCGCCCGACAGTGGTGTCATTTCCAGCCGTTCTGCCACGCTGGGCGCGGTGGTGGGCAACGGAGTTGAGCTGTTCAAGATGATTCGCGGCGGGCGGCTGGAGTGGCGCGCTGAAGTGACCAGCACCGAAATGGCGGGCATCAAGCCCGGTACCCAGGTCATGGTCACGGCGGCCAGTGGCGCGCAGGTGGTGGGCAAAACGCGAACCATTGCCCCGACGGTGGACAGCGGTAGCCGAAACGGGCTGGTTTATGTTGACTTACCTTTTCACGCCAACATCAAGGCCGGCATGTATGCCAAAGGTGAGTTCGTGCTGGGTACCAGCAATGTCTTGAGCCTGCCTCAGCAGGCGCTGGTGCTGCGCGACGGCTTTACTTACGCCATGCGGCTGGAGCCGGGCAACAAAATCAGCCAGGTCAAACTGCAAACCGGCCGCCGGGCCGGCGATGCGGTGGAGGTGCTGCAGGGTGCCAAAGTGGGCGAGCAGTTTGTGGCCAGCGGTGCGGCTTTTCTGGCCGATGGCGACACCGTCAAGGTGGTGGTTGGGCCTGCTGCCGAAACGACTGTCGCCCCCAAAGCCGGAAAATAGTCCCCAAAACCGGTTTTAAACATCAAATCGGCCTTCAGCCCAATAAATACATGAGCGAAAAGCTATTAAAAAAATAGCAAACAGGAAATCACATTTATGAACGTTTCCGCCTGGTGCATCCGCAACCCGATTGCCGCCGTCATGTTTTTTGTCATGCTCTGCTTTGCGGGCGTGCTGGGTTACCAAAACATGAAGGTACAGAACTTCCCTGACCTGGAAGTGCCCAACATCATCGTCAGTGCCAGCTTGCCAGGCGCCTCGCCGGCCCAGCTGGAGACCGAGGTGGCACGCAAGATGGAAGCCGCGATTGCCGCGCTCCAAGGCCTGAAAAACATCTACACCAAGGTGCAGGATGGCGAGGTCACCATCACCGCCGAGTTCCGGCTGGAAAAGCCCAGCCAGGAGGCGCTTGATGAAACCCGCTCAGCCGTTCAGCAGGTGCGCGCCGACATGCCGGCTGACCTGCGCGACCCGGTGGTCAGCAAAATCAATATTTCAGGCGCGCCCGTGCTGGCCTACACGATCAAGAGCAGCGTGCTGGACGACGAGGCGCTGAGCTGGTTTGTGGACGACACCCTGACCAGAAGCCTGCTGGCGGTGCGTGGCGTCGGCTCGGTCACGCGGGTCGGCGGCGTGACGCGCGAGGTCCGGGTTGCCCTCAACAGCTCAAAAATGCAGGCGCTGGGCGTCAGTGCCGCCACCGTGTCGCGCCAATTGCGGCAGGTGCAAATGGACACGTCAGGCGGCCGGGCTGATTTGGGCAGCAGCGAGCAGCCGCTGCGTACGCTGGCGACCGTCAAGTCGGCTGGCGAGCTGGCCGGGCTGGAGCTGTTGGTCGGGGAGGGGCGCAAGGTTCGCCTGTCGCAGGTCGCCGATGTGCAGGACACCACGGCTGAGCCACGTTCTGCAGCGCGCCTCAATGGCGTGCCGGTGGTGGGCTTTGAAATCTCGCGCTCTAAAGGCGCCAGCGAGGTGGATGTGGGGCGCGGCGTTCGGGCTGCCTTGGCGCAGCTCAAGGTCAGCCACCCCGACATGGTGCTCAGCGAAGCCTTTGACTTTGTCACACCGGTGGAAGAAGAATACCGGGCATCGCTGATCCTGCTGGCAGAGGGCGCGCTGCTCGCGGTGCTGGTGGTGTGGCTGTTTTTGCGCGACTGGCGCGCCACCTTTGTGACGGCGGTGGCGCTGCCGCTGTCGGTGATTCCGGCCTTTATTGGCATGAACTACCTGGGCTTTTCCATCAATGTGGTCACGCTGCTGGCCCTCAGTCTGGTGATCGGCATTTTGGTCGACGACGCGATTGTCGAGGTGGAAAACATCGTGCGCCACCTGCGCATGGGCAAAACGCCGTACCAGGCGGCGATGGAGGCCGCCGATGAGATTGGCCTGGCCGTGATTGCCACCACCTTCACGCTGGTGGCGGTGTTTTTGCCAACGGCTTTCATGAGTGGCATTGTCGGCAAGTTTTTCAAGCAATTTGGCTGGACGGCATCGCTGGCGGTGTTTGCATCGCTGGTGGTGGCACGCATGCTCACGCCGATGATGTCGGCGTATCTGCTCAAGCCCATCGTTGACTACACCGAAAAAGACGGTGCGGTCATGCGCTGGTACATGCGTGTCAGCCGCTGGTGTTTGCAGCATCGCTGGTGGACAGCCTTGGCGGCGGGCGGGTTTTTTGCCGGCTCGCTGATGCTGATCCCGCTGCTGCCGACCGGCTTCATCCCGCCCGACGACAACAACCAGACCCAGGTCTACCTGGAGCTGGCCCCTGGCAGCAAGCTGGCAGACACGTTGGTCGCTGCCGAGACCGCACGCCAGCTGTTGATGAAGGTCGAGCATGTCAAATCCACCTACACCACCGTCGGTGGCGGTTCGGCGGGTACCGACCCTTTTGCCGCCAGCGGATCGGTTGAAAAGCGCAAAGCCACGCTGACCATTTTGCTGGCCCCGCGCGGCACCCGGCCACGCAAGCAGGTGGTGGAAAACAACATTCGCAAGGCTTTGACAGAACTGCCCGGCGTGCGCAGCAAAGTGGGCCTGGGGGGCTCAGGTGAATCGCTGGTGCTGGCGCTGACCAGTGAAAACCCGGCGTCTTTGGCCGCTGCGGCTGCTGCGCTTGAAAAAGACCTGCGGACCATTCCCGGTTTGGGTTCGGTGGCATCCAGCGCTTCGCTGGTGCAACCTGAGTTGACGATCAAGCCCGACTTTACCCGCATGGCGGACCAGGGCGTGACCAGCGCTGCGATCGGTGAAACCCTGCGCATTGCCACGGTAGGTGACTACAACGCCGCCTTGCCCAAGCTCAATGTGTCTGGGCGGCAAGTGCCGATCGTGGTGCGTCTGGCTGATGATGCCCGCGCTGACCTGGCCGCGCTGGAGCGCCTGATGGTGCCGGGCAGCCATGGTCCCGTCATGCTGGGTCAGGTGGCCACCCTGCAAGTCTCGGGCGGCCCAGCGGTGATTGACCGATTTAACCGCCTGCGCGACGTGAAGTTTGAGATCGAGCTGTCCGGCCTGCCGCTGGGCAATGTCACCGCGCTGGTCAACAAGCTGCCAGCGATCGTCAATTTGCCCGCCGATGTCAGGCAGGTCACCATCGGCGATGCCGAAATCATGGGCGAGCTGTTTGCCAGTTTTGGGCTGGCCATGCTGACGGCGGTGCTGTGTATTTACATTGTGCTGGTGCTGCTGTTCAAAGATTTGCTGCACCCGGTCACGATTCTGGCGGCGCTGCCTTTGTCGCTGGGTGGCGCGTTTGTGGGGCTGTTGGTGGCCGACAAAAGCTTTTCCATGCCCTCGCTGATTGGCCTGATCATGCTGATGGGCGTGGCCACCAAAAACTCGATTTTGCTGGTGGAATACGCGATTGTTGCCAGGCGCGGCACACCTTTGCCTGAGGGTTTGCCGGGCGCAGCCGCTGGGCTGCTGCATGGCAGCAGTGGTGGCATGTTGATTCCGGCCATGTCCCGCCTTGACGCCTTGCTCGATGCCTGCCACAAGCGTGCCCGGCCGATTGTCATGACCACCATCGCCATGGGCGCCGGCATGATGCCGATTGCCTTTGGCTGGGGCGCGGCAGACAGCAGCTTTCGCAGCCCCATGGCGGTAGCGGTGATCGGCGGCTTGATCACCTCAACCTTTCTCAGTTTGCTGGTGGTGCCAGCAGTGTTTACTTTTATTGACGACGTGGAGCAGTGGATCGCGGGTCTTTTTCGTCGCCAGCCCAAGCCAGGCGCGCCGCAGCCGCAAGCGTCGGCTTTATAATCACCAGTTACCCTGATATTGTCAATTTATTTGATACTCCATGCAAAAACGCGTACTCCTTTCGGGCGCAACTGGCCTGATTGGCGGCGAGTTGATGCTCATGTTGGCTGCCAAAGGCATCCACAGCACAGCCGTGGTGCGCGCCGCTGATGCAGACAATGCCAGAGTCCGCCTGCTGGAGCGGCTGCAAAAAAGCGCCCTCTGGAAACCAGAGTTGGCTGAGCTTGCCTCTGCCGAAGCAGGCGACATTGAGGCCCCCGACTTTGGCCTCAAAGCCAGCGTGTTGCAGTCGGCCGATGTGATTTTGCATTCGGCGGCCAGTACATCGTTCAAGTCGGATGCGGGTGTGTATCCGGTCAACATCAAGGCGGCTGGCAACTTTGCCGGCATCTTGAAAAGTCTCAAGCCGTCGCAGCGCGGCTTTTTTGTGGGTACAGCAGCGGTGACGATGGAGCCGCGCGGCGTGATCATTGAAGACATGCCTTTCGCAGGCTACGCCAACGACTACATCCGCTCCAAACGTGATGCGGAAACATTGTTGCGCGCCAGCGGCGCACCTTTTGTGAGCCTGCGTCCCGGCATTGTGCTGTCGCGCGGCATTGACGATGCCAAACTGGCCAGAAACATGTTGTGGGCGATTCCCGTGATGGCTGAGTTGGGCGACGTGCCGCTTGACCCATTGGCCAAACTGGACGTTTCGCCTGTCGATTTCGTTGCCAGCGCCGTTGCCGAGATGCTGCTCAAGAACGATCTCGCGCATGATTGTTATCACGTCTCTACGGGCGAAGCTTCTTTGACGCTGCGGGCGCTGGCCGATACCTTGACGCCGTCCATGCCTGGCATCAAAAAGCTTGGCATGCGCGGCCCTGACTATGTTCCTGTGCCAAGGTTTGCGCGTCAGCGTTGGATGTTTGCAGCACTGCAGCCTTATTTGCCCTTTCTGACCGCCGATGCAGTTTTTAGTAACGCGCGTTTGCGTGCTGAAATCGGAACTTTGGCCATGGCGCCCACGCCAGCCAGTTATCTTGGTGACATGCTGAGGACTTTCAGCTTGTCTGATGCGGTCAAGCAGATGTATACGCCGTGATGTCTATTTGGGGGTTTCATCTGTTGTCTGGCAAGAAATGCTAAGCTCATGGGTTGTATCGCCGTCTCATTGAGGGAGGCGAGTTAAGTTGTCTACTGATGAATTCTGATCTGATTAACCTTTTCGCTGAAACCTTCGGAATAGCCGAAGAGAAACTGGTACCTGGCGCTACGCTGGAAAGCCTGGGACTAGACTCGCTGGCGGTCATTGAGTTTCTGTTTCAGATTGAAGACCAGTTCCACATCCAGATTCCTGACCAGCCCAGCCCGCCGCGCACGCTGGAAGACATGGTTCAGTTGATTGAGCCCCTGATGCCCAAAGGCCAGAGCAGCAGCCCCGGCGGCGCCGCCTGATTGCGCAATCAAGCAACACCATCTGAGCCCACACCATGCGCCGCGTTGCCATCACCGGTCTAGGCATAGTTTCTTCTGTAGGTATAGGCCGCAACACTTTTTTTGAATCGCTGTTGAAGGCCAGATCCGGCATACGCTCAGTAGAAGTCAGCTTCCCCTCAGGACCTGAAAATGTGCTGATGGGCAGCATTGACTTCAATCCCGATGAACACTTTGCAAAAGCCAAGCTGCTGAGCATGGACCGTGTCAGCCAGTTCGCGCTTGTCGCTGCGCGTGAGGCCATGGTGCAAGCGGGCCTCAGCACGGGACTGACAGGCCTGCAGCCGGAACGCTTTGGGGTTTCAGTGGGGACCGGTAGCGGTGGCGCAGGATCGCTCGAGGCGGCTTACGTTTCATTATTTGAACAAAAAGTCGCGCGGCTTCGCCCGATGACCGTGGTACTGGCCATGCACAACGCCACGGCGGCACACCTGTCCATGACGTTTGGGCTCAAGGGCCCGAGCAGCACGGTGTCGAATGCCTGCGCATCGTCGGCGACCGCGATCGGCGATGCTTTTCGCCAGATACGCCACGGCTATGCCGACGCGATGCTGGTGGGGGGTTCTGATGCGCTGCTCAACATCGGCACGATCAAAGCCTGGCAAGCCACGCAGACGCTGGCCAAACGCCATGTTGATGGCCCACAAGCCTCATGTCGGCCATTTTCAAGTGACAGGTCGGGGCTGGTGTTGTCCGAAGGCTCGGCCATGTTGGTGCTTGAAGACTGGGACACTGCCCAGCGCAGGGGTGCCAATATCTTGGCCGAACTGGCAGGCTATGCCTCCACCACCGACGCGCATCACCTGACGCAGCCTGAAGCCCAGGGGCAGGCTGCCGCCATGTCTTTGGCCTTGGGTGATGCAAGACTCAATGCCAGTGACATCGGTTACCTGAACGCTCACGGCACCGCCACCGATGTGGGTGATGTGGTGGAAACCCATGCCATCAAGCGGGTGTTTGCCGGTGATGTCAAACAGCTGGCTATCAGCTCGACAAAAGCCGTCCATGGCCATGCCATGGGAGCGGCCGGTGCGATTGAATTTGCTGCAAGCGTGATGTCGCTTCAAACCGGGCAGCTGGCACCCACTGCATTTTTGCAGACGCCTGACGATCGATGCGACCTTGACTATATTCCGCTGGAAGCCAGGCGAGTGCAAGGGCTGCGCGCCGTGATGTCCAACTCGTTTGCCTTCGGCGGCTCCAACGCAGTGCTGGTTGCCAAAGCGGTTTAACGGGTAGCGCGAATCTTGCTGACCAAAGCGGTGGTCGAGTAGCCATCCACAAAGGCAATCGCCAAAGCCTTGCCGCCATAACTTTCAACAACCGCTGTCTCAGCCAGCTTGCGCATGTCGTAATCGCCACCCTTGACCAGCACATCGGGCTTGAGCGCGCGGATCAGCTCAAGTGGCGTGTCATCGTCAAACCAGGTGACCATGCTGACGGACTCAAGAGCGGCCATCACCACGGCGCGATCTTGTTCGTTATTCAGCGGTCTGTCAGCGCCCTTGCCCAGCCGCCTGGCAGAGACATCGGTGTTTAACGCCACCACGAGGCTTGCGCCAAGCGCCCGCGCCTGCGCCAGATAAGTCACGTGACCCCGGTGCAGCACATCAAAAACACCGTTGGTAAACACGACCGGCCGGGGCAAGCTGGCCACACGGGCCAGTGCATCGCCCGCAGCGGTGAGCTTGTTCAAAAATCCGGCTTCAGTCACACCGCTTGTGGCTTGGCGTCAGTGGCTGCGGGCGCAACGGCGATAGCGCCTGCAATCTCACGGCCGAGTTCCTTGCGGTATCGGTTCAGTTCCTGCACCGTCTTGAAGCTTTGGTTCATCAACAGACTCATGTTGTGCAGGATGCGCTCCACCACTTTGCCCTCCCACACGGCATCAAAATGGATTTGCTTGTCGAGCCAATGCTCCAGCCAGTCTGGGTTGGGCAGCCTTGACTGGATGGTGTCGCGCGGGAACAGCCCCTTGTTGACGTGCAGATTGGTGGGATGCAGCGCCTGGGCCGTGCGGCGCGCGCTGGCCATCAGGACGCCGACTTTGGTGAACGCGGCCCGTGCGTCGTTACCCACATTGTTGATGGCCCGCTTCATGTACCGCAGATAAGCGCCACCGTGGCGCGCTTCGTCCTGGCTCAGTTGGGTGTAAATTTTTTTGATGACGGGCTCTGTGTGCCATTCGCTGGCGCGGCGGTACCAGTGGTTCAAACGGATTTCGCCGCAAAAATGCAGCATCAATGTTTCGAGCGGCGGTGCGGGCTCGAATTCAAAACGCACTTCGTGCAGCTCTTTTTCGGTGGGCGCCAAATCGGGCCTGAAGCGCCTGAGGTATTCCATCAATACCAGCGAGTGCTTTTGCTCTTCAAAGAACCAGATGGACATGAAGGCCGAAAAATCGCTGTCGTTCTTGTTGTCACGCAAAAACATTTCTGTTGCCGGCAAGGCTGACCATTCGGTGATGGCGTTCATCTTGATGGTTTGTGCCTGCTCGTCGGACAGCTTGGACGGATCAAAACTGTCCCAAGGAATGTCCTTGTCCATGTCCCAGCGGACAGACTCGAGCTGTTTAAACAATTCAGGGTAAAGCATATGAATTCCTTTATACCGCCTTCATACGAAGTCAGGCCTCTGGGTCTATGACGCGCAATATGCTGTGCTGGATGCCAGCCATCAAAACTGTCACAATTTTAGGCGCGTTATGTGACAAATGGCCCCACGCAGGGGTATTGAAAGCGCAGGCGCTTGAATCTTGCTCGGTGAATCCAGCGTATAAAGCACTGCTGGTGTGCCATTTCCCGCTGGCTTTTTATTACCCAAACCATCATGCGCTCTTCCCATATCAAATTTATCCGCATATCCGCCGCTCTGCTCATCGGCTCTCTTGGCGTGTCATGGACGCATGCAGCAACGCCTGCAGACAGCGCCTGTCCCGCTTTGCTGCAGCAAAATGTGTTGCGTTTGCAGGATGAAAAGCCGCAGTCGCTTTGTCAGTACGCCGGCAAGGTGGTGGTGGTGGTCAACACCGCAAGTTTTTGCGGTTTTACGCCGCAATACGAAGGCCTAGAGGCGCTTCATGCAAAATACAAGGATCAAGGACTTGTGGTTTTGGGCTTCCCGTCGAATGACTTTTCGCAAGAAACCGGCAGCAACAAACAGATTGCGGATTTTTGCGAAAACACCTTTGGTGTGAAGTTCCCCATGTTCACCAAAACCAGCGTGACCGGTAAAGATGCCAGCCCCCTGTTCAAGCAGCTGAGCGCCAAGACCGGTACCACGCCAAAATGGAATTTCTACAAGTATGTGATCAGCCGCAATGGTCAGAGCGTGGAAAGCTTCAACTCCATGACCGACCCAAAAAGCAAGTCTTTTATCCGTGAAATTGAAAAGCAACTGGCCAGCAAATAGTCCCACTGAGTCAAAAAAATGGGGCGGCACTTCAAGCTGCCAGTATTCGTCGACCACGAAAATACCAGCCAGTCACTATTTGACTAATGAGTATTACTGCTCTATGCTGTCTTATGTCCTACGCCAGATTCACAAAAACTTACCCCATTGTCGCGTGTTGTCCGAGGAACTTCAGCGCCGATGAGCGGCTCAAACCAGCTTCTGCCCGTGCAACCATGGGCGGTCAGTTTTCATTGTTGCGAAGCCGTTTGAGCCAGCTGGTCTCAGATGAAATCCCGGGGCGGTTCTCCTCCTCCCTCCCTTCCTTGTTCGCATCGGGGCGCTTGGCAATATTTTTATCTCCAGCTCGCGGATGACCACCAGCGCGACGCCCCGAATCGCCATTGTTGGCTCCGGCATTTCGGGCTTGGCGGCAGCCCATGCGCTGCAAGGTCAGGCCGCCATCACGCTTTTTGAGGCTGCCGACTACTTTGGCGGCCACACCCATACCGTCGATGTCACGTTGCCAGCGCCCCAAGGCCCCGTGACACATGGCGTGGACACGGGCTTTCTGGTGTTCAACGAGCGAACCTACCCCAATCTGATCAAGCTGTTTGCAGACCTGAAGGTTGAAACCGCCAAGTCGGACATGTCGTTTTCAGTCCAGGTTCCGCGCGCTGATGGTCAGCAACTGGAGTGGAGTGGCTCCTCACTGAGCAGCGTGTTTGCACAGAGAAAAAACCTGGTGAACGGCAGGTTTTTGCGCATGCTCAGCGACATCACGCGCTTTAACAAAGTCACCACGGCACTGGCCAATGCGAACCTCGAGACCGCCATGATGCAGCCACTGGGCGATTTTTTGAAGGATCAAAAACTCTCTGATGAGTTTCGCGACTGGTATTTCTTGCCGATGATGGGTTGCATCTGGTCTTGCCCGACCGACCAGATGCTGCAATTTCCCGTCGCCACCATGATCCGCTTTTGCTACAACCACGGCCTGATCCAGGTCACCAACCGCCCGCAGTGGTGGACCGTCAAGGGCGGTGCCCGGCACTATGTTGAAAAAATCATCGCCCCTATTGCTGACAAGCGTTTGAACACGCCTGTCAAACTCATCACGCGTGATGCGGCTGGTGTGCATGTCACCACCGACGCCGGGACTGAATGGTTTGACAAAGTGGTGCTCGCCACCCACTCAGACCAGTCCTTGGCCATGCTGCAAGCGCCTAGCGCTGCCGAGCAGAGCGTTCTGGGCGCCATTCGCTACCAGCCCAACCGGGCCGTGCTGCACACCGACACCTCGGTGTTGCCGCAGAGAAAAATAGCCTGGGCCGCTTGGAACTATGAGCGTGCCCGGCAAACCGACCGCGAATCATCACAGGTTTGCCTGCACTATCTGCTCAACATGCTGCAGCCGCTGCCGTTTACGCAAAGCGTCGTCGTGTCATTGAATCCGCTCAAGGCGATCGGGCGGCAACACATCATGGCTGAATTTGACTACGCGCACCCTGTGTTTGACCTGACCGCCATTCGCGCCCAAGGCGAAGTCGCGGCTTTGCAGGGTCAGCAAAACACCTATTTTTGCGGTGCGTGGACAGGCTATGGCTTTCACGAGGACGGTTTGAAGTCTGGCTTGACGGTGGCCGAGCAAATTCTGAAGCCCCAAGGAGTGGCGGCGTGACGGTCCAGCCCCTGCGCAGCGACGCCCGATCGGGGGGCAGCGTATCACCTGCCATGAAAAGCGTGGGGGTTCCATTGCTCGGCTTTGGCCAGGTTCGCCACACGCGGCTAAAACCTGTAAAAAACGCGTTCGCTTACCCAACCTATTTTTTAATGCTGCCCATGCGCGCCATGCAGACCGGCAAGGCGCATGCGCTGGCGCACAACCGCCCGGGATGGCTCAGCTTTCACGACCGCGACCATGGTGATGGTCGTGACAACGCGGTGGCTTGGATTGACGAGCTCCTGAGCCGCGAGGGTGTGGAAGATGCGACCGGAGAAATTTGGCTGCACACCTACCCGCGGGTGCTCGGCTACACCTTCAAGCCGGTTAGCTTTTGGTACTGCCATGCTGCCGACGGCACCTTGCGTGCCATTGTGGTTGAGGTCAACAACACCTTTGGCGAGCGTCATTGCTACCTGCTGGACCGGCCGCAATATGGGCACGAGCTGATGGCCGACAAGGTGTTTCATGTCTCACCGTTTTGCACGCTGGAAGGCAACTACCGCTTTCGCTTCATGCGCAGCAGCACGGGCGGCATTGAAAAAACCGTCGCCCGCATTGACTACGACGACGCACTAGGCCCGTTGATACAAACCAGTGTGAGCGGCACGCTTGAGCCCGTCACGCGTCGCGCCCTGCGCAAAGCCTTGTGGCGCTACCCGGCCATGACCTTTGGCGTGGTGGCGCGCATCCACTGGCAAGCTTTCAAGTTGTGGCGCAAACATGTGCCTTTCATTTCCAAACCCAAGCCACCTGAAGTATTCGTAACGCGTTGACCATCTGATGACCACAAGCAACACCTCCAACAATAGCCCTGCTTTTACCCTGCCGGCTGGCGCACCGTCGGCTGCGCGTGCCACGCTCAAACTGTTGCTGCGCCTGAAACACGGCACATTAACCGTCAAACTGCCTGACGGCTCGGTGCAGCGCTTTGGCAACGGGCAGGGTCCTCAAGCCAGCCTGCATTTGCTGAACTGGAACGTGTGCAGCGCCGCACTCAAATCGGGCGACATTGGTTTTGCTGAAAGCTACATCGCAGGCGACTGGACCACGCCGCATTTGACCGACCTGCTGCAGGTCTTCATCGTCAACCGCCAAGAAGTTGAGGACGTGATTTACGGCACCTGGCTGGGTCGCTTTGCCTACCGCGTCAAGCACTTGCTCAACCGCAACACCAAAGCCAACAGCCAGAAAAACATTCACGCGCATTACGACTTGGGCAATGCTTTTTACGAGCTCTGGCTGGACGGGACGATGAACTATTCGTCGGCCATTTTTGAAACACCTGACACCTCGATGAAGGACGCCCAGCACGCCAAGGTGCGGCGAGCGCTGCGCATGGCGCAAGTCAAACCCGGCGACCGCGTGCTTGAGATTGGCTGCGGCTGGGGCGCGCTGGCTGAAAAAGCCACCAGCGAATTCGGAGCGTCAGTCGTTGGCGTGACGCTCAGCACCGAGCAGCTGGAATGGGCCAACAAACGCATGCAGCGCGAGGGCGTTGCTGAGCAAGCTGATTTGCGCTTGCAAGACTACCGCGATATTGGCAAAACAACGCAAGACGCGCCGTTCGACGCGATCTGCTCGATTGAAATGATCGAAGCCGTGGGGCGTGAATACTGGCCCGAGTACTTTCAAACCGTGGCCCGCCTGCTCAAGCCTGGCGGCCATGCCTGCATTCAAAGCATTGTGATTGCCGATGAGCTGTTTGAGCGCTATCTCGCCTCGACTGACTTCATTCAGCAATATGTCTTCCCAGGTGGTTGCCTGCCTTGCCCCAAGGAGTTTCGCGCGCAAGCGGCCAAGGCCGGCTTGCAGGTGGTCGACGAATTCTCTTTTGGCCAGGACTACGCCCGAACCCTTCAGCTGTGGCATGAGCAGTTTGCAGCGCAAAAAGCGCATGTGCTGCAGCTTGGGTTCGATGAGCGCTTCATCCGCATCTGGGAGTTTTATCTGAGCTATTGCGAAGCGGCTTTTCTAGAGGCCAACACCGATGTGGTGCAGTACACACTGCGCAAAGCGGCATAACGAGATGACAGCCATGCACTTGCTGTTGGGCGTTTTAAGTATGGCTGCTGTCGGGCTTGTTCATGCTCAGAGTGCAGAGGTCCGCATCGAAAGCGTCGTTGCGCCACCAAGCGCTGTGACTTCCTTGGCTGTTTCCAGTGCAGGAGACACAAGGCCAGAACTGGGCGCCCTGCTGCCGCAGTCGCGCCTGATAGGCAAAGGGCGCCTCACGTTTTGGGGCTTTCAGGTGTATGACGCGCGGCTCTGGGCTTTGCCCGGCTTCAAGCCCGACACGTTGGCGGTGCAGCCGTTTGCGCTGGAGCTGGCTTATCTGCGCGGTTTTGACAACCGGGATATTGCCGAGCGCTCGATCGCCGAGATGCGCCGCTCTGCATCTATCAGCCATGCACAGGCCAAGACCTGGATTGACGAGATGATGCGTGCGCTGCCAGATGTCAAAAAAGGCGACCGCATCATGGGTATCCACCGGCCCGGTGTGGGCGCGCAATTTTTCATGAACGGCAAGCCCACGGGCGAGATCCGTGACGCTGAATTTGCACGCCTGTTTTTTGGTATCTGGCTGTCGCCCAAAACATCCGAACCCGAACTGCGCGCAGCCCTGCTGGCGGGATTGGGCTGAAGGTGGCAGGCCCCTTCGGCAAACGCAACGGCCTGGCTTACGGCTTTTTAGGCTTGCCGCTGGCGTTTGTTGCACTGCCGCTGTACGTGATTTTGCCCAACTACTATGCCAAAACCTTCGGGATACCGCTGGCGACGCTGGGCGCCATTTTGCTGGGTGCACGCCTGTTTGACGCCTTCATTGACCCGCTGCTCGGCCGGCTGAGCGATCGTCTGTTCGCGCGTTCGGCTGTGTCCGTTCTTCGGGCCGGCCTGTTGGCTGCGGTGCTGCTGGCGCTTGGTTTTGCGCTGCTGTTTTTTCCGCAGGTGACAGCGCCCGGTGCGCTGGTGGTGTGGGTCAGTGCGATGCTGATGGTGACCTACGCCGCCTACAGTTTTTTGAGTGTCTCGCACCAGTCCTGGGGCGCGATGTTGGGCGGCAACGAGGCCGAGCGCAGTCGCATCGTCGCCTGGCGCGAAGCGCTGGGCTTGGTGGGCGTGGTGCTGGCGTCAAGCACACCCGTGGCACTGGGTCTGCCTGCCACCACAGTTATTTTCTTTGTCGCGCTTGCCATCGGCTGGCTGGCCTGGACGCGCGCGGTGCCACCAGCGGCGAAAGCCAGCTCTGCCGTGCAGACAGGGGCCATCTGGTTGCCTTTCAAACACAGCAACTTCAAACGCCTGCTGCTGGTGTTCATGCTCAACGGCATTGCCAGTGCGGTGCCCGCCACGCTGGTGCTGTTTTTTATTCAAGACCGGCTGCAAGTACCCGCTAGCATGGAGCCGCTTTTTTTGGGCAGCTATTTTTTAACCGCTGCGCTGTCTATTCCCTGCTGGCTGGCCATTGTCAAGCGGATCGGCCTGGCCAAAGCCTGGCTCTGCGGCATGGCGCTGGCGGTTGGCGTTTTTGCGTGGGCCACACAAGTCGGCGCTGGGCAAAGCACGGCGTTTTTGGTCATCACCTCCCTGTCGGGCGTGGCATTGGGCACCGACCTGGCGCTGCCCGGTGCGCTGCTGGCGGGCGTGATTCAAGGCAATGGTGATTCAGGCAAGGCAGAAGGCGCGTATTTCGGCTGGTGGAACTTCGCCGTCAAGCTCAACCTAGCGCTGGCCGCTGGTCTGGCGCTGCCGCTGCTCGGCCTGTTTGGCTACTCGCCCGGCGCACGCAGCCCTGAGGCACTCAATGCGCTGGTCACCGCTTATTGCGTGCTGCCTTGCGTGTTGAAACTGGCAGCTGGCGGCGCTCTGTATTTTTTGATCATCCAGCCTTCATCTCAACCTTTACAGGCTACCGCATGACCTTGTTCAAAACATCAACGCGCCGCATCGCATGTTTGCTGGCTGTCAGCATGGCCTTGCTGGCAGGCTGTGCCTCGCCGCAAATCTCTGACTACACCAGCGAGAAACCGGTGCTCGACATGCGCCAGTACTTCAACGGCACGATTGATGCGTACGGCGTCTTCACCGATCGGTCGGGCAAAGTTGTCAAACGTTTTACGGTGGTGATGGACTGCAAATGGACCGGCGCACCTGGCCAGGAGGTCGGTGTGCTGGACGAGGCCTTCACCTATTCAGACGGCACCCAAGACCGCAGGGTGTGGACGCTCAAGCGCGGCGCTGACGGCAAGTACCTGGGTACGGCTGGCGACGTGCTGGGCCAGGCCAACGGTGAAGAAAAGGGCAACACCTTCCGCTGGGGCTACACCCTGAATCTGCCAGTTGACGGGAAAACAATTGAAGTCCAGTTTGACGACTGGATGTACCTGATGAATGACAAGGTCATGCTGAACAAAGCCACCATGAGCAAGTTTGGCTTCAGGCTCGGCGAAGTGACCCTGTCGTTTGTCAAGCGCTGAAAAGTGCCTCTTTTGCTTTTCCCAGGCATCAAATTGGCTGTCAAGCCAATAAAACATGGGCGAGCAGCTATCAAAATAATAGTCAACAGAAAGCATGGCCATGACTTTTAACCTTCCCCTGAACGACTGGCGCGGCAAAACCGTGTGGCTGGTGGGCGCCTCCAGCGGCATTGGCCGTGCGACCGCGCATGCACTGCATGGGCAGGGTGCCAAAGTGATTGTTTCAGCACGCAATCAGCAGGCATTGGACACTTTTGCCGCCGAACACCCCGGGGCCATGGTGCTGGCGATGGACGCCTCCGATGCCGCGTCAGTTGAGGCCGCCGCGCAAACCGCCCTGAGCGCTGGTCCGCTGGACTTGGTGCTGTATTGCGCAGGCTACTACAAAGAAATGCGCGCGACCCAGTTTGACTTGGCCAACATGCTGCGCCACAACCAGGTCAACTATGTGGGTGCGCTGTACTTGCTGTCTGCCGTACTGCCCCACTTTCTGGCACGCAAGGCGGGGCATATCAGCCTGGTCAGCAGCGTGGCGGGCTACCGCGGCCTGCCGCAAGGCCTGGCCTATGGGCCGACCAAAGCCGCGCTCATCAACCTGGCAGAAACGTTGTACGTGGACCTCAAGGACAGCCATGTTGGCGTGAGTTTGATTTGCCCGGGCTTTGTGGAAACGCCGCTGACGGCGCAAAACAAGTTCAGCATGCCTGGCCTCATCAAACCCGAGCAGGCCGCCGATGAAATTTTGCGAGGCTGGGCCAAAGGTCAGTTTGAAATTCACTTTCCCAAGCGCTTCACGTTCTTCATGAAAGCCCTGGCGCTGTTGCCTGCCGCCCTGTACTTTCCGGTGGTTCGCAAATTCACGGGTTTATAGTCGGCAAGTGCATGCGTCGTTGACAAGCTGACGTTTGCCCAGAGACTCTCAAGCCTGATGGATGTGACGTGAATGACTGACAAAACTGCGCCTGCGCTTCTTCCCTTTGCGGGCATTCGCGTGATTGAATTCACCCACATGGTGATGGGCCCGACCTGCGGCATGGTGCTGGCTGACCTGGGCGCTGAGGTCATCAAAATCGAGCCGCTCCTGGGTGACAACACGCGCAAGTTGATGGGCTCGGGCGCCGGGTTTTTTGCCATGTTCAACCGCAACAAAAAAAGCATTGCGCTGGACCTGCACAGCCCAGGCGGGAAAGAAGCTGCACTCAAACTGATTGCCAGCGCCGACATCGTCAGCGAAAACTTCAAACCCGGAACGATGACCGGTTTGGGACTGGACTATGCCGCGCTGTCAAAGCTCCATGAGCGGCTGATTTACGTCAGCCACAAGGGTTTTTTGCCTGGCCCGTACGACCACCGCACCGCGCTTGATGAAGTGGTGCAAATGATGGGTGGCCTGGCTTACATGACAGGCCGCGAGGGCGACCCGCTGCGGGCCGGCACCAGCGTGAACGACATCATGGGCGGCATGTTTGGCGCGATGGGGGCCATGGCCGCCCTGGCGCAGCGCGCCGTCACGGGCAAGGGGCAGGAAGTGCAGTCGGCGCTGTTTGAAAACAATGTGTTTCTGATGGCCCAGCACATGATGCAGTTCGCCGTGACCGGACAGGCCGCTGCGCCCATGCCCAGCCGTATTTCTGCCTGGGCGGTGTACGACGTGTTTACCGTCCGTGGCGGCGAGCAAATTTTTCTGGCGGTGGTCAGCGACACGCAATGGGCCGTGTTTTGCAAGGCGTTTGAGCTGGCCGATTTGCAGGCCGACCCGCGCCTGGTGACCAACAATGACCGGGTGCGCGCCCGCGACTGGCTGATGCCGGTGTTGCGCGAGCGCATGGCGCACCACAGCGCCGCGGAGCTGAGCCGGGTCTTTGAAGACCACGGATTGCCATTTGCACCCATCATGAAGCCGCAGGATTTGTTTCATGACCCGCACCTTCTGGCCACAGGGGGGCTGGCGGCCATGCAGTTGCCCGACGGTCGTCAGACGCAGGTGCCGCTGATGCCGATCACCATGGGTGGCCGCCGGCCGGGTGTGCGCAGCAGCCCGCCGCGCCTGGGCGAGCACACCGACGCGCTGCTGCTGCAGGCGGGCTATACGCCTGACGAGATCAGGCAATTGAAAAACAACCAAGCCGCAGCGTGACCAAAAAGCAGACAATCGGCGTATGACGCTGACTGAACTCAAATACATTGTTGCCGTCGCCCGTGAAAAGCACTTTGGCAAGGGGGCAGACGCTTGCCATGTGTCGCAGCCCACGCTGAGTGTGGCGATCAAAAAGCTTGAAGAAGAACTGCAGGTCAAGCTGTTTGAACGCAACGCCAACGAGATCACCGTGACGCCGCTTGGCGAAGAGATCGTTCGCCAGGCGCAAAGCGTGCTGGAGCAGGCTGACCTGATCAAGGACATTGCCAAGCGCGGCAAAGATCCTCTGGCGGGCAGCCTGCGCCTCGGTGTGATTTACACCATTGGCCCCTATTTGCTGCCAGACCTGGTGCGGCAGTCGATCGCCACATTGCCGCAAATGCCACTGATGCTGCAAGAAAATTTCACTGTCAAGCTGCTCGACGAGCTGCGCAACGGCGAGATCGACTGCGCCATTCTGGCCGAGCCTTTCCCCGACACCAATCTGGCGATGGCGCCGCTGTATGACGAGCCCTTCATGGCGGCGGTGCCCAGCGCGCACCCCCTGGCGGCGCGCAGCAGCATCACGGCAGAAGAAATCAAAAAAGAAACCATGCTGCTGTTGGGCAACGGCCACTGCTTTCGCGACCACGTGCTGGAGGTTTGCCCTGAATTTGCGCGGTTTTCCAACACGTCTGGCGGCATTCAAAAAAGCTTTGAGGGCTCGTCACTGGAGACCATCAAGCACATGGTGGCCGCTGGCATGGGCATCACGCTGGTGCCGCGCCTGGGCGTGCCCAAAGAAGCACTGGCCGCGCCCGCTTCGGGCAAAAAAAGCAAGCTGCCTGCCGAGCAACCGTCCTTCATCAAGTACCTGCCTTTTGAGGGCCATGTTCCGTCACGGCGGGTGGTGCTGGTGTGGCGCCGCAGCTTTACGCGGTATGAGGCCATCGCCGCACTGCGCAACCTGATTTATGCGTGTGAGTTGCCTGGGGTGACGCGCTTGTCCTGACCGTTGATTTGCCAAATTCATACCTCTTAACCGTTCAAGGAAAACCATGGCTAAAACTGCATCCAAGTCCGGCATCCATATCGGCATCAATATCGGGATCAGTGAGAAAGACCGCGCGTCAATCGCCAAAGGCCTGTCGTATTTGCTGGCCGATACGTACACGCTGTACCTGACGACGCACAACTTTCACTGGAACGTCACCGGCCCCATGTTCAACACACTGCACCAGATGTTCATGGTGCAGTACACCGAGCTGTGGACGGCGGTGGACCCGATTGCCGAACGCATTCGCTCCCTCGGTCACCCCGCACCGGGCTCGTATGCGCAGTTTGGCAAGCTGGCCTCGGTGCCCGATGCGCCTGGCGTGCCGCCCAAGGCGCTGGAGATGGTGCGCATCCTGGTCACCGGCCATGAAGCCGTGGCCCGCACCGCACGCCAGTTGTTCCCGTTGGCCGACAAAGCCAGTGACGAACCAACGGCTGATTTGCTGACCCAGCGGCTGACGGTGCATGAGCAAACCGCGTGGATGCTCCGGTCGCTCCTTGAAGAGTGATATTTGCAAACTAAGCTGGCACTGTACCTTCAGCTCATTCGCTGGGACCGTCCAGCGGGTTGGTTGCTGCTTCTGTGGCCCACGCTGTCAGCGCTGTGGCTCGCATCGCATGGTTTTCCGGGTTGGCATCTGACGCTTGTTTTTACCCTCGGTACTTTTTTAATGCGCAGCGCGGGCTGCTGCCTGAACGATGTGGCCGACCGTGACTTTGACCGTCACGTCAAGCGCACCGCCGATCGCCCCGTGACCAGCGGCAAGCTACCCGCCAAAGAGGCGCTGGCGGTTGGCGCGGTGCTCGCGCTGTGTGCTTTTGGCTTGGTGTTGACGACCAACATCACGGCCATCGCCTGGTCATTCGCGGCGCTGGCCATTGCCATCATTTACCCGTTTGCCAAGCGTTATGTGGCGATGCCGCAGGCGGTGCTCGGTGTGGCGTTCAGCTTTGGCATTCCCATGGCCTTTGCCGCAGTGCAGTCGCGCGTGGGTGCTGTTGCATGGTTGCTGTTGCTCGGCAATCTGTTTTGGGTGATTGCGTACGACACCGAATACGCCATGGTGGACCGGGACGACGATTTGAAAATTGGCATGAAAACCTCAGCCATCACCTTGGGGCGGTTTGATGTGCTGGCTGTATTTGTCAGCTACGTTTTATACCTTGTCATTTGGCTAAATGTGCTCTCGTCCCAATTAAATCATGCGCCAGCAGCTATTTATTTAATAGCGCTTGGCTTGGCGCTTGGCCAAGCCTTGTGGCACATCTGGCTGATACGCAAACGCCAGCGTGACGACTGCTTCAAGGCGTTCAGGCTGAACCACTGGCTCGGTTTTACCGTGTTTGCGGGTATTGCGTTGTCGTATGCCGCGCTTTGAAGCAGCGGCTAGGCCGAGCCAAACTCATCACCCATCTCTGTGGCCCGATGCTTGGCCGCCAACATGGCGCGCATAAACTGGGTCTTCACCTTGTCCTGATCCATCGAGGCGATGGCCGCATAGGTGGTGCCGCCCTTGGACGTGACACGTGAGCGCAAAACTTCAATCGGTTCATCGCTGGCCTCGGCCAGGGCAGAGGCGCCCACAAACGTGCCAACGGCCAGCGTGTGCGACTGCTCGCGCGTCAAACCCATGGCCACACCGGCTTCCATCATGGCCTCGATAAAGTAAAAAACATAGGCCGGGCCGGAGCCCGACAGCGCCGTGACGGCATCAAGCTGGGTTTCATCGCTGAGCCACAGGTGATCGCCGGTGGTGTTGATCACCCTGTCCACCATGCCCCGGCCTGCCAGCGAGACGGCGGGCCGCGCAAACAGCGCTGTCATGCCCTTGCCCACCAGAGCTGGCGTGTTGGGCATGGCCCGCACCACGAGTTCGGTGCCCAGCCAGCGGGCGATGCTGTCAGAGCGAATGCCAGCGGCCACGCTCAAGTGCAGTGCCGACTGGGTGTGAAAGCGGGTTTGCAGCGCTGCGTCTTTGAAGGTTTGCGGCTTGACGGCCCAGACCACCAGAGCGGCACTGGTCAACTGCGGGCCGGGTTCTTCGCGCACCTCAATGCCGAATTGTTCGGTCAGCGTGGCGCGCTGCGCCGCTACCGGTTCGACCACCTGAATGCTGCTGGCAGGCGCGCCCTGCTTGATCAGCCCGCCAATGATGGCGCTGGCCATGTTGCCGCCGCCAATAAAAGCGATGTGGTCGTGATGTGTCGTTGCCATGTGTCGGTCCCAGTCAGTCCAAAAATTCAAAAGCCAAAAACTGCGTGATTTGCCGGGGATTGAAGTTGTCGTCGCTGACAAACAGCAGCGTGCGCTTGCCGGGCTTGCCATCGAGCCCGGGCAAATTCGGCCCCCAGCACATGCCCTCGGTATTGTCCAGCCTGCTCAAAGCCGGGAAGCTGGCGAAGTCTGCTACCAGCGTTTTGGGCGCGGGTGTGTGGTTGCCAGGCTCGAGCGCGTTCAGGTTCAAGGTGTCTGAGCCCTGGCGCGTGTCGATCGCGTACAGCCGCATGGCGTTGCGGTCTTTGTCGCCCAGACCGGCCATGTAAGCCCGTTCCAGCACCAGCATGCGGTGCGCGTCCAGCATCAACCCTTCAACCACGCCGTTGTCGGCGTCTGCCGTGGGAGGGGCGGGCGCACGGGGAATGGCGTCAGGCACATAGGCAATTTGCCGCACAGCTTTGCCCGTGGCGATGTCCATTTGCGTGAAGCGGCACGGTCCGCCGGGCGCTTTTAGCGTCGGTTCTGGCCCATCCTGGCGCAGCGCGGCTTCCATCGCCAACCAGGCGAATTGTCCATCGGGCGTGATGCTCAGCCCCTCAAGGGTTTTGTTGATGCGCGAACCATTCAGGGGCCCAAAGCCAAGCATGGCGGGCAACTCAAAGGTGCGCACCAGTGTGCCGTCCCGCCGGGTTTGTTGCAGGCTGGGCGGCGCCAGCAGCAGCGCGTTGCCTTCGCTCGTCCACAACAGGCTCTGGCTCGGTGCGTGCCAGCGGATGGCTTCCGGGTCAGGCGATGTCAGGCCTTGCAAATACGTCACGCCAGTCAGCTCAATATCGCCCAGTTTGTCAGCGGTCATCGCCAGGCTCGCAGTGTAAAAGCGCGGTGGGCTCTGGCTGCCGCCGTCGTCACTGAGCAAGTACAGGATCCCGTTGACCGCATCAAAATCTATGCCCGACAGGCCGCCCACGGTGCTGTTTTGGTATTGCAGCTTGTGCGGCAAACGCGTCTCGCCAATCAGTCGCAGCCGTGGTACAGGCGTCGTTGCTTGCGACCAGGCGCAGTCAGCCAGGATCGCCGACACAGCCGCGCCTGAGCCTGCCAGAAACTGGCGGCGGTTAAAGAAGGTGCAGGGTTGGGGCTTTGTCATGCATGGCATGTTAGCCCGGGCCTCTGACATGGGGAAGACGACACACCAGCACCCGCGCCGCTTGCGCTACGCTTGGGACCATGCGCTACATCCTTGCACTTGACCAGGGCACCACCTCATCGCGGGCCATGCTGTTTGACCACTCTGGCGCGGTGGTGGCGCTAGAGCAGGCTGAATTTACCCAAATCTTCCCGCAGCCAGGCTGGGTGGAACACGATGCGCAAGAAATTTGGCAAAGCCAGCTAAAAACCGCGCAAAAGTGTCTCAAAAAAATCTTAAATAAGCCGCAAGACCAATATTTACCAGGATCGGCAGCTCCTGATTTAGTAATTTCTTCAACACCGGAAATACTTGCCATAGGCATCACCAACCAGCGCGAAACCACCGTGCTGTGGGACAGGCAAACCGGCCAGCCACTGGCCAACGCCATCGTTTGGCAAGACCGACGCACCGCAGGCCGCTGCGACGAGCTGCGCGAAAAAGGCTTTTCTGATGTGATTCGGCAAAAAACCGGTCTGGTACTGGACGCCTACTTTTCAGCCACCAAACTTGAATGGCTGCTCGACAACATCCCCGGCGCGCGCGCCCGGGCTGACAAGGGCGAGCTGGCGTTTGGCACCATGGACTCGTGGCTGATCTGGAACCTGACGGGCGGCAAGGCGCACGTCACGGACGCCAGCAACGCATCGCGCACCCTGCTGTTTAACATCCACACGATGCAGTGGGACGACGAGTTGTTGGCGCTTTTCAATATCCCGCCCTCGGTGCTGCCTAAAGTCGTCCCCAGCAGCGGTCTAGTTGGCGTGAGTGATGACTCACTTTTGGGCTCCCGCTTGCCGATAGCAGGCATTGCAGGTGACCAGCAGGCGGCTACCTTTGGGCAGGTCTGCCTCAAACCCGGCATGGCCAAAAACACCTACGGTACCGGCTGCTTCATGTTGATGAACACCGGCACCCAAAGCGTCGCATCTCAACACAAACTGCTCAGCACGGTAGGCTGGCAGCTCGATGTCAACGGAAAAAGGGCCACGACTTACTGCCTGGAAGGCAGCGTTTTCATGGGTGGCGCCACCATCCAGTGGCTGCGCGACGGCCTGCAAATCATTGATTCGGCGGCTGAAGTACAAGCCTTGGCCGAGTCTGTACCCGACAGCGGCGACGTGTATCTGGTACCCGCCTTCACCGGCTTGGGCACACCCAACTGGGACCCGTATGCGCGCGGCGCGATGTTGGGGCTAACTCGCGGCACAACCCGAGCCCATATTGCGCGTGCTGCGCTAGAAGCCATTGCCCTGCAAAGCGCAGACGTCTTCACCGCTATGAGCCAGGACGCGGGCGTTGGCCTGAAAGAGCTGCGGGTAGATGGCGGCGCATCCGCCAACGACCTGCTCATGCAGATGCAGGCCAACTTTTCAGGCGTGCCGGTGGTCAGGCCCAAAGTGACACAAACCACCGCCCTGGGCGCAGCTTATCTGGCCGGGCTGGCGGTGGGCTTTTGGTCTGGCGTGGACGACATAGCCGGGCAGTGGCAAATCGATCGCTGTTTTGAACCCCAGATAAGCCCGGATCTCAGGGCCGCCAAGCTGGCGCGCTGGCACAAGGCGCTGGCGCGGGCTGGGGACTGGGCTGAGGAATGATGGATTGCTATAAATAAAGAAGCTAGTAGGCTTTCAATTTATTGGCCTAAAGGCTATTCGGCATCGCGAAACGACCTATTTAAGCGGCGAAATGGCTTTCAGGCTAGCGTTTCAATACGCCAGAGTACGCCAGAGCTGTGAAAGAGGCACTGGCCCGGCGGCCCTGGTGGCTGTTTCAGATGCTGCGCTGGCCAAGTCTCTGGCGGTGCCTGTTGCAGCGCTTTTGCAACAGGCAAAGGGTGCAGTGCCTGCTTTTACAGCGTTTTTGGGGCTTCGTGATACGTATTTAAGCCTGCCAGAATGACGCTCCGCTCATTTTTCACAGGTTTTTACGCTGAGGGGTGTTGACAACGCATCAAACTTGGGTAATACTCGCAGGCTTCGCTTGAAAAAGTGAAGACTTAGACAATAGCCTAATGGAAGCTCTGCAAGTGGTTTGCAGGGTGGACGACAGGCCCAAGACTGACTGGCTTGACAGAACTCCGCGACTGAAAGCGGATTTTTGCCTTGCCGGTGCAAGTTGGGAACACATTTAAATGATTCAAACGCAATCCAAACTCGATGTTGCTGACAATACGGGTGCCAAATCCGTGATGTGCATCAAAGTGCTGGGCGGCTCCAAGCGCCGTTATGCCAGCGTTGGTGACGTCATCAAAGTCAGCATCAAAGAAGCTGCGCCCCGTGGCCGTGTCAAAAAAGGCGAGGTCTACAGCGCTGTGGTCGTTCGCACCGCCAAGGGCATTCGCCGCGGCGATGGTTCGCTGGTCAAATTCGACGGCAACGCAGCAGTGTTGCTTAACGCCAAGCTGGAGCCCATCGGCACCCGCATCTTCGGACCAGTGACGCGCGAGCTGCGCACTGAAAAGTTCATGAAGATCGTGTCCCTGGCTCCTGAAGTTCTGTAAAGGCACGTCATGAACAAAATTCGCAAAGGCGACGAAATCATCGTCATCGCAGGTCGCGACAAAGGCAAGCGCGGCACCATCACGCAGCGCACCGACGACGCTTATGTGCTGGTTGAGGGTATCAATTTGGTGAAAAAACACACCAAGCCGAACCCGCTCAAAGGTACCACCGGCGGCATCGTTCAAAAAAGCATGCCGATTCACCAGTCCAACATCGCCATTTTCAATGCGGCGTCTGGTAAGGCTGATCGCGTGGGCATCAAGTTGTTGGCTGACGGCAAAAAAGTGCGCGTCTTCAAGTCCAGCGGCGACGAAATCAAGGCTGCATAAAAATGGCTAAAGCAACAACACAACAAGCTGCGACCCAGGCTCGCCTGCAGACGCAATTCCGCGAAAAAATCGCGCCGGCCCTGATTGAAAAATTTGGCTACAAGTCACCAATGCAGGTTCCCCGCATCACCAAGATCACGCTTAACATGGGTGTGAGTGAAGCGGTGGCCGACAAGAAGGTCATGGACAGCGCTGTTGGTGATATGACCAAGATTGCGGGACAAAAACCAGTCGTGACCAAGGCCAAAAAGGCCATCGCGGGTTTCAAAATCCGCGAAGACCTGCCCATTGGTTGCATGGTGACCCTGCGCGGCGTCAAGATGTACGAGTTCCTGGATCGTTTTGTGACCGTGGCTCTGCCGCGTGTTCGTGACTTCCGCGGAATTTCTGGTCGCGCCTTCGACGGCCGCGGCAACTACAACATCGGCGTGAAAGAGCAGATCATTTTTCCTGAAATTGAATACGACAAGGTTGATGCCTTGCGCGGACTCAACATCAGCATTACCACGACGGCCAAGACCGATGAAGAGTGCAAAGCCCTTCTGACCGCTTTCCGTTTTCCGTTCAAGAACTGAGGCTCTCGCATGTCAAAACAAGCATTGCTGCAACGCGAAATCAAGCGCGACAAGTTGGTCGCCAAGTTTGCCAAAAAACACGCAGAACTCAAGAAGACGTCCAACGACTTCAAGCGCACCGACGATGAGCGCGCTTTGGCCCGTTTGGAGTTACAAAAGTTGCCCCGCAACGCCAACCCTACCCGCCAGCGTAACCGCTGCGCGATCACGGGTCGTCCGCGTGGTACGTTCCGTCAATTCGGCTTGGCTCGCGCCAAGATCCGCGAGTTGGCATTTGCTGGTGATATCCCCGGTATCACCAAAGCAAGCTGGTAAGCATAGGAGAACCGCAAAATGAGTATGAGTGATCCTATTGCCGACATGCTGACACGCATTCGGAATGCACAAATGGTTGAAAAGGCTGTTGTTCAGGTGCCGTCGTCCAAAGTCAAAGTCGCCATCGCGCAGGTTTTGAAGGACGAGGGCTACATCGATGGCTTCTCTGTCAAGAACGACGACGGCAAGTCACAGCTGGAAATCGCCCTGAAGTACTACGCAGGCAAGCCCGTGATTGAGCGCATCGAGCGCGTCAGCCGCCCTGGCCTTCGTGTGTACAAAGGCCATGGCGCCATTCCTCAAGTCATGAATGGCTTGGGTGTGGCAATTGTCACGACGCCACAAGGCGTTATGACTGATCGCAAGGCGCGCGCTACCGGTATCGGTGGTGAAGTGCTTTGCTACGTAGCTTAATCGCGGCATTGAGGAGTAACTGAAATGTCCCGTGTAGGAAAAATGCCAGTGTCTGTGCCAGCCGGTGTGGATGTGGTGATTAAACAAGACCAGATCAATGTCAAGGGTACCCTCGGTGCGCTGGCTCTGGCACAAAATGCGCTCGTCACCATCACTCAAGATGGCGGCAAGCTGAGCTTTGCACCAGCGAACGAGTCGCGGGAGGCCAATGCCATGTCGGGCACCATGCGTCAGCTGGTGAACAACATGGTGGTCGGTGTGACAAAAGGCTTTGAGAAAAAGCTCAGCCTGGTGGGTGTGGGTTACAAGGCGGCCGCAGCAGGTACCAAGCTGAATCTGACTGTGGGCTATTCGCATCCCGTTGACTTCGTCATGCCAGCGGGTATCACTGTCGCGACGCCAACGCCAACTGAAATTGTGATCAAGGGTTCTGACCGCCAGCGTGTTGGCCAGATCGCCGCTGAAGTTCGTGCTGTTCGCCCTCCCGAGCCTTACAAGGGCAAGGGCATCCGCTACGTGGATGAGAAGATCACGATCAAAGAAACCAAGAAGAAATAAGGAGCTGCATCATGTTGACCAAAAAAGAGCAGCGCCTGCGTCGTTCACGTCAAACCCGGATCCGCATCGCCACGCAAGGTGTTGCTCGTCTGACCGTAAACCGCACGAATCTGCACATTTACGCCAGCGTCATTTCTGGCGACGGCTCCAAAGTTTTAGCTGCCGCATCTACGGCAGAGGTCGAAGTCCGCAAGGAAATTGGCGCCTCTGGCAAGGGCGGCAATGTTGCCGCTGCGCAAGCCATCGGCAAGCGTATTGCTGAAAAGGCAAAAGCTGCTGGTGTCGACAAAGTTGCGTTTGACCGTGCTGGTTTTGCGTACCATGGCCGCGTGAAAGCGCTGGCTGATGCGGCCCGCGAAGCTGGCCTGCAGTTTTAAGAAGATCGGAATAGACGTATGGCCAAGTTTCAAGCTAAATCAGCAAACGACGCTCCAGACGATGGTCTGAAGGAAAAGATGATCGCGGTCAACCGCGTGACCAAAGTGGTGAAGGGTGGCCGTATTCTCGGTTTCGCCGCCCTCACGGTGGTTGGCGATGGTGATGGTCGTGTTGGCATGGGCAAAGGCAAGTCAAAAGAGGTGCCTGCTGCCGTCCAAAAAGCGATGGAAGAAGCGCGTCGCAATTTGAATAAGGTGTCTTTGAAGAATGGCACGATCCATCACAAGGTGTCGGGTCACTGGGGTGCTGCAAACGTCATGATGATGCCGGCAGCCAAGGGTACGGGCATCATTGCTGGTGGCCCAATGCGCGCAGTTTTTGAAGTGATGGGCATCACCGACATCGTGGCAAAAAGCCATGGGTCGAGCAACCCGTACAACATGGTGCGTGCAACTTTGGATGCGCTTAACAAATCGACGACTGCTTCGGACATTGCGGCTAAGCGTGGTAAGTCAGTCGAAGAAATTTTCGGCTAAAGCGACCGCTTGAGGATCACAAAATGACAACTGAAAACAAATTGAAAGTCCAGCTGGTTCGCAGCCCGATTGGCACCAAAGAGTCGCACCGCGCTACCGTGCGCGGTCTGGGCCTGCGCGGCGTCAACAGCGTCAGCGAGTTAGAGGACACACCCGCAGTGCGCGGCATGATCAACAAGATCGCGTACCTGGTCAAGATTGTCTGAGCTTGATGCTCAATAGGAATTCAAAATGGAATTAAATGGAATCAAGCCTGGAGAAGGCGCCAAACATTACAAACGACGTGTAGGTCGTGGTATTGGTTCGGGCATCGGTAAAACAGCAGGCCGTGGTCACAAAGGTCAAAAATCGCGTGCGGGCGGTTACCACAAAGTTGGCTTTGAAGGCGGTCAGATGCCAATGCAGCGCCGGTTGCCCAAGCGTGGTTTTAAGTCACAGTTGCTGAAGTTCAATGCTGAAGTCAGCTTGTCGGCGCTGGAACTGCTCGGTTTGCCTGAAGTTGATCTGCTGGCGCTCAAAACCGCAGGACTGGTTGGCCAACTTGCAAAAAACGTCAAAGTGATCAAGTCAGGTACGTTGACAAAGGCTGTTAAGTTGAACGGCATTGCTGCTACTGCGGGCGCCAGGGTGATCATTGAAGCGGCTGGTGGTAGCATTTCTGCGCCTGTTGAAGCCAAATAAAGCAGTGGCGGACTAACCAGTGGCAACCAACGCGGCTCAAATTGCAAAAACCGGCAAGTTCGGTGACTTGCGCAACCGCCTGATCTTTTTGCTGTTGGCGCTGGTGGTGTATCGCGTTGGGGCACACATTCCAGTGCCGGGCATTGATCCTGGGCAGTTAAAAGAGTTGTTCAAAGGCCAATCGGGAGGCATATTGAATTTGTTCAATATGTTTTCAGGAGGCGCCTTGTCGCGCTTCACGGTTTTTGCGTTGGGCATCATGCCCTACATTTCTGCTTCCATCATCATGCAGCTGCTCACGTATGTCTTGCCTACATTTGAGCAGTTGAAAAAAGAAGGTGAAAGCGGCCGACGCAAAATCACGCAGTACACCCGCTACGGTACGCTGGGCTTGGCATTGTTTCAGTCGATTGGTATCGCTGTGGCACTCGAGAGTTCTCCTGGTCTGGTACTGGCTCCGGGCTTCGGTTTTCGCATGACCGCTGTGGTCAGCTTGACCGCGGGTACGATGTTTTTGATGTGGTTGGGCGAGCAAATCACGGAACGCGGTTTGGGTAATGGGATTTCAATTTTGATTTTTGCTGGTATTGCTGCTGGCCTGCCGAGCGCAGTCGGTGGTTTGCTTGAGTTGATCCGTACCGGTGCCATGAGTATTCTGGTGGCCATCGTCATCATTGCAGTGGTTGTGCTGGTCACTTACTTTGTGGTGTTTGTTGAGCGTGGTCAACGCAAGATTTTGGTGAATTACGCCAGACGCCAAGTGGGTAACAAGGTTTACGGAGGTCAGTCTTCGCACCTGCCTTTGAAGCTGAACATGGCTGGTGTGATTCCTCCTATTTTCGCCTCATCCATCATTTTGTTGCCAGCAACCGTTGTAGGTTGGTTCAGCACAGGCGAGAGCATGCGTTGGCTTAAGGACATCGCCGGCACGTTAACGCCAGGTCAGCCGATTTATGTGTTGCTGTATGCCAGTGCGATTGTGTTTTTCTGCTTTTTCTACACGGCTTTGGTATTTAACAGTCGAGAGACAGCGGACAACCTGAAAAAAAGTGGTGCGTTTATTCCCGGTATTCGCCCAGGTGACCAGACGGCGCGTTACATCGACAAAATTTTGGTTCGCCTGACGTTGGCGGGTGCCGTCTACATCACCTTTGTGTGTTTACTGCCCGAGTTTTTGATTTTGAAATATAACGTGCCATTTTATTTTGGCGGCACTTCGTTGATGATCATTGTGGTCGTGACGATGGACTTCATGGCCCAGGTTCAGAACTACATGATGTCGCAGCAGTATGAGTCGTTGCTTAAAAAAGCAAACTTCAAAACGACGCTTGGCGGTTAGTAGAGTTTAGGTTTTAGGATTTAAGTTAAGGACAATGGACATGAAAGTTTCTGCTTCGGTCAAGAAAATTTGCCGCAACTGCAAAGTTATTCGTCGCAAGGGCGTCGTTCGCGTGATCTGCACAGACCCACGCCACAAACAGCGTCAAGGCTGATTTCAAGAGTTTTAGAGGATTCATATGGCTCGTATCGCTGGTATCAATATTCCGCCGCAGCAGCATGCTGAAATCGGCTTGACCGCTATTTTTGGCATTGGCCGCACGCGCGCTCGCAAAATTTGCGAAGCTTGTGACATTGCCTATTCCAAAAAGGTCAAAGACCTGACGGACGGTGATCTCGAAAAAATCCGTGACCAGATCGCTCTGTTCACCATCGAAGGTGATTTGCGTCGCGAAACCACGATGAACATCAAACGCTTGATGGACATCGGTTGCTATCGTGGTTTCCGTCATCGTCGCGGTCTTCCCATGCGTGGTCAACGCACGCGTACGAATGCACGTACCCGTAAGGGTCCGCGCAAGGCCGCAGCGTCCCTGAAGAAATAAGCAAGAGATAGGTAAAGAACACAATGGCAAAAGCACAAAACAACGCGGCGGCTCAGCGCGTCCGCAAGAAAGTTCGCAAGAACGTTGCAGACGGCATCGCACACGTGCATGCATCGTTTAACAACACCATCATCATGATCACCGATCGACAGGGGAATGCCTTGTCTTGGGCGTCATCCGGCGGTCAGGGCTTCAAGGGTTCGCGTAAATCGACGCCATTTGCAGCTCAGGTGGCTTCTGAAGTGGCGGGCCGCGCCGCGATTGAACAAGGCATCAAGAATCTTGACGTTGAAATCAAGGGCCCGGGTCCTGGTCGCGAGTCATCGGTTCGTGCGTTGGGCGCGTTGGGCATTCGCATCAACTCGATTGCTGACGTGACACCGGTGCCGCATAACGGCTGCCGCCCCCAAAAGCGTCGTCGTATTTAATTTCGTTGTTTTGCGTCGCGACGCCCAATGGTCGTCATGGCGGCGAAACGTTTTACCAAAGCCCACCGCCGCTAGGTCAAAACTTTAAAGAGTTTTAGCCGAAGGCTCCTGCAGCAATGCAGCAGATGACAAAAGGAAATTCAAGTGGCACGTTACCTGGGCCCCAAGGCCAAACTGTCCCGCCGTGAAGGTACGGACCTCTTCTTAAAAAGCGCTCGTCGCGCTATCGCTGACAAAGCCAAGTTTGACTCCAAGCCGGGTCAGCATGGTCGCACTTCTGGTACCCGCACATCAGACTTCGGTCTGCAATTGCGCGAAAAGCAGAAGGTCAAGCGCATGTACGGCGTGCTGGAAAAGCAGTTTCGCCGTTATTTTGAAGAGGCTGATCGCCGCAAGGGCAACACGGGTGCAAACTTGTTGTTCATCCTTGAGTCGCGTCTTGACAATGTCGTGTACCGCATGGGTTTTGGTTCAACCCGCGCTGAAGCCCGCCAGTTGGTGTCTCACAAAGCCATCGTGGTCAATGGAGGTTCAGTCAATATCCCTTCGTACATGGTCAAAGCTGGTGACGTGATCGCCGTGCGGGACAAGTCCAAAAAGCAGACTCGTGTTGCAGAAGCACTGCAACTCGCGACGCAAGTGGGTATGCCATCCTGGGTGGATGTGAGCATTGACAAAGGTGAAGGCACATTCAAGAAAGTGCCAGACCGTGACGAGTTTGCAGCTGACATCAACGAATCGTTGATCGTCGAGTTGTACTCACGCTAATTTCGTTCCTGCGGCGTGCTCGGCACGCCGTCGGCCTTATCGGTGTAACGAACCGAGGGTATTGAGAGGAAGATTGCATGCAGACTAATTTACTGAAACCAAAAACCATTCACGTCGAGCAACTGAGCGCTAACCGCGCAAAGGTAACGCTTGAGCCTTTCGAGCGTGGCTACGGCCACACGCTGGGCAACGCCCTGCGCCGCGTTTTGCTGTCATCCATGGTTGGCCACGCTGCCACTGAAGTGACTATTGCCGGTGTCTTGCACGAGTATTCGTCCATTGATGGTGTGCAGGAAGACGTTGTCAACATTCTCTTGAACCTGAAGGGGGTGGTGTTCAAACTCCACAACCGTGAAGAAGTCACACTGAGCCTGCGCAAAGATGGCGCCGGGCCTGTCACGGCTGCTGATATTCAAACGCCCCACGACGTTGAAATCATCAATCCTGAACACGTCATTGTGAACTTGTCGCAGGGCGGCAAAATTGACATGCAGATCAAAGTCGAAAACGGTCGTGGTTATGTGCCAGGCAACATTCGCCGCTACGGTGACGAGTCGACCAAGTCCATCGGCCGGATTGTCCTTGATGCATCATTTTCTCCTGTCAAGCGCGTGAGCTATATCGTGGAAAGCGCTCGCGTCGAGCAGCGCACCGATCTGGACAAGCTGGTTCTTGAGATTGAGACCAACGGTGCCGTCACCGCTGAAGATGCAGTACGTGCCTCCGCGAAAATTTTGGTCGAGCAACTGGCTGTATTTGCCCAGCTTGAAGGCAACGAGTTGCCCGATTTCAACGCGCCTGTACAGCGCAGCTCGCAGCAGTTTGACCCGATTTTGCTCCGCCCTGTGGATGAGCTCGAGTTGACGGTTCGTTCCGCTAACTGCCTGAAAGCTGAAAATATTTATTACATCGGCGACTTGATCCAGCGCACTGAAAATGAGCTGCTTAAAACACCGAACCTGGGTCGTAAATCACTTAACGAAATCAAGGAAGTGCTTGCATCCCGCGGCTTGACCTTGGGTATGCGTCTTGAAAGCTGGCCACCTGCTGGTCTTGACAAGCACTGAAGGATCTTCATTCCATACGGATTGACGACGATCACGAAAAGGGCAGTACCTGATACGGCTGCCTAAAATTAAAGAGTATTTAAAAGGAAACTCATCATGCGCCACGGACACGGACTACGTAAACTCAATCGAACCAGCGAGCATCGCCTCGCCATGCTGCGTAACATGATGAATTCGTTGCTGCAGCACGAAGCCATTAAAACGACTTTGCCCAAGGCGAAAGAGTTGCGCCGCGTGGTTGAACCCATGATCACGCTGGCCAAAGAGCCAACGCTGGCGAACAAGCGCCTGGCCTTTGACCGTCTGCGCGACCGCGACATGGTGGTCAAGCTGTTTGCTGAACTTGGACCACGCTACAAAACCCGTCCCGGTGGTTATACACGTATCCTGAAAATGGGGTTCCGTGTGGGTGACAACGCACCGATGGCACTGGTTGAACTGGTGGACCGTCCTGATGTGGATGCCACTACTGCTGAAGCGGTGAAAGCCGAATAAGCTATAATCTAAAGATACCGCGCGGTGGAGCAGCCTGGTAGCTCGTTGGGCTCATAACCCAAAGGTCGTAAGTTCAAATCTTGCCCGCGCAACCATTTTTCTGGTGAGTTTAACCAGACCAAAACGCCTACATCACGTAGGCGTTTTGCGTTGGAGAACCTCTTAAACAAACCGTTTTGCATGGCAATATCGTTTCCTTTTTCTGCGATTGTGGGTCAAGACGAAATGAAGCTGGCGATTTTGATCGCTGCCGTTGATCCGGCTATTGGGGGCATTTTGGTGTTTGGTGACCGTGGCACCGGTAAATCAACCGCTGTCAGGGCGCTGGCTGCGCTGCTGCCCAAGATGCGCGCCGTTGTCGGTTGTCCCTATAACAGCGACCCGGCTCGGCCCTATATTGCAGAGGGAGCGGAGGCTCCGAAAGCACAAGTTAAGAGTCATTTGATCACCGTGCCTGTTGTCGATTTGCCCTTGGGCGCAACCGAGGACCGCGTGGTCGGTGCGCTTGACCTGGAGCGCGCTTTGTCCCAAGGGGTCAAAGCCTTTGAGCCTGGCCTGTTGGCGCGTGCCAATCGTGGATTTCTGTACATCGATGAAGTCAACTTGCTGGAAGACCATTTGGTGGACTTGCTGATTGACGTGGCTGCCTCGGGCGAGAACGTGGTCGAGCGCGAAGGCCTGAGTGTTCGTCATCCGGCCCGCTTTGTTCTGGTGGGAAGCGGCAACCCTGAAGAGGGCGAACTGCGTCCTCAGTTGCTCGACCGTTTCGGTTTGTCGGTGGAAGTCAAAACGCCGACCGATTTGGCCGGACGGGTTGAAGTTGTCAAGCGCCGTGATGCGTTTGAACAGGACCCCGCAGCGTTTACCGAGCAGTGGAAGAAAGAAGACGAAAAAACGCGTAAACGTATCGTTGCTGGACGCAGCCGCTTGGATGCTGTACGAATCAGCGATGCGGCTCGAGAGCGCGCCGCGCAGCTGTGTATGGCCTTGGGCACTGACGGCTTGCGCGGGGACTTGACGCTGATTCGCGCTGCGCGCGCTTATGCCGCGCTAATAGGCGACGCGGCCATCACAGACGTGCATTTCAGACGCATTGCCGCCCCTGCGCTGCGCCACCGCTTGCGCCGTAACCCCCTGGATGATTCTGGTTCTACCGTCCGTGTTGACCGGGCAGTGGCTGAGCTGATGGGCGACTGATGAGCGGATTGGTCGCAGCCTTGTTTGCTGTCGATCCCTGCGGTTTGGGTGGTGTCGCCTTGCGCTCATCGGCTTGTCAATCGCGCGACGATTGGCTGGCGCTGTTGAAAAAGCTGCTCCCGGCGGGCACACCCCAGCGCCGGATCCCGCTCAACATCAATGATGCTGCCTTGCTGGGCGGTCTGGACCTGGGCGCCACGCTGAGCGCAGGTCGTCCCATTGCGCAGCAGGGCGTACTGGCCCATGCCGATGGTGGTGTGGTGCTGCTGGCCATGGCAGAGCGTTTGCCAGTCGCGACCGCTGCACGGCTAGCAGCTGTGCTGGACACGCAGCAAGTCGCCATAGAGCGCGACGGCCTGGCGCTTCAATTGCCTGCACGCCTGGGGGTGGTCGCGCTGGACGAAGGGCTGGCCGACGACGAGCAAGTGCCCGCGGCGCTGCTGGACCGGCTGGCGTTCTTGGTCAGGCTCAAAGAGCGCGATCAAGACGATGAAGACAGCGACTGGCAGGCCAAAGACATTGCTTTCGCCAGAGAAATTTTGCCCCGCATCAGTGTGTCAGATGACGTTGTACAAGCCTTGTGCGCCGCTGCTTTGGCGCTGGGTGTGTACTCACTGCGTGCGCCTATTTTTGCGATCAAGGTTGCCCGATGCGCGGCAGCGCTCGATGGCCTTCTGGAGGTCAACGAAGCCCATACTGCGCTGGCAGCCCGACTGGTGCTGGCGCCGCGTGCAACCCAATTGCCGTCCGCCCAAGCTGAACCCGAGCAACAGCCGCAGCCTGGCGAAGAGCCGGACGACACGCCAACCGATCAGCAAAATGCACAAAGCGAGCAAGCTGACGAGCCACAAGACAACCAGCAGGACGAATCGACAGACCAGCCTGACACGCCGCCTGACTTGCCCGCTCCGCCTGACGAGCAAGAGATCAGTCACAGCGAAGCCCTCGCTGAAAGCGTGCTGGATGCGGCCCAGTCTGCGATTCCGGACGGCCTGCTGGCTGCCCTGCAAGTGGGCCAGGCCGCCAAGGCGCGTGCCCAGGCTGCCGGCCGCTCGGGTGCGGTGCAAAAAAGCCAGACCCGTGGCCGACCGATGGGCGCCAGGCGAGGCGAGCCACGCGCAGGCGCGCGCCTGAACGTGATTGAAACACTGCGCGCCGCCGCGCCCTGGCAAAAGCTGCGTGAACGCCAAAACCCGACACCACCAGAGGCAACACGCAAACGCATCCACGTGCGGCGCGAAGACTTCCACGTCACCCGCTTCAAGCAGGTGGGGCAAACCACCACGCTGTTTGTGGTGGACGCATCGGGCTCCTCCGCATTGCATCGGCTGGCTGAAGCCAAAGGCGCAGTGGAACTGTTGTTGGCCGATTGTTACGTGCGTCGTGACCAGGTCGCGGTGTTGGCTTTTCGCGGTAAAACTGCCGAGCTGCTGCTGCCGCCGACCCGCTCGTTGGCGCGCGCCAAGCGCAGCCTGGGCGCTCTGCCCGGCGGCGGCGGCACACCGCTGGCCACAGCCATTGATGCCGCACGTGAGCTGGCGAACCAGATCAGCCGACGGGGCGAAACCCCCATCATCGTGCTGCTGACCGACGGGCGCGGCAACATTGCGCGTGACGGCTCCCCAGGCCGCGCCAAAGCTGTTGAAGATGCCATCGCGGCTGCCCGGCAGATGCGGCTGGCAGGCATCACTGCCTTGTTGCTGGACACATCACCTCAGCCGCAGCCTGCGGCGCAAGCCCTTGCCACCGAGATGGGCGCAGCTTATGTGCCGCTGCCCTATGCCGGTGCGCAGGCGGTGTCACGGGTGGTGCAGTTGGCCAGCGCATCGGCGAGATAGCGCCAAATACACCTCGACACTGCCATGACCCAACGACTGAACTGGGAGAGCGACGGTCTCAAATGGCCACACCGCCAGCACAGCCGGTTTGTGCAAGCTGCTGGGCTGCGCTGGCATATCCAGCAGTTCGATTCAGGGCTTCTTGCTGCGCCCACGGCACTTTTGATTCACGGCACAGGCGCATCCACCCATTCCTGGCGTGGCCTTGCGCCCTTGTTGACCCCGTATTTCAAGGTGCTGTCGCTTGATTTACCCGGCCACGCCTTCACCGGCATGCCGTCAGGTGGTGCCAGCTCCTCGCAGCTGTCATTGCCTGGTATGGCCAAAGCGATCGGCGAGTTGCTGGTGTTGCTTGATGTCCGACCCGCATTGCTGATTGGCCATTCAGCCGGTGCTGCCCTGGCGGTGCGCATGGCGCTTGACGGCTTGGCCCGTCCAGACAACATCGTCAGCATCAATGGCGCTTTGCAGCCGCTGGGCGGGCTGGCGGGACAGGTGTTTTCGCCGGTAGCCAAGCTCATGTCGGCGCTGCCCTTTGTGCCCTCGCTGTTTGCCTGGCAAGCCACGCATCCCAGCGTGTTGCAAAAGCTGATCGACAGCACCGGCTCGCGGCTGGATGCTGAAGGCATGGCGCTGTATGGCCAGCTGGTCAGCAACGCCGGCCACGCCGCAGGCGCGCTGGGCATGATGGCCAACTGGGACTTGCCGCAACTGGCGAGCGACCTGCCGCGCCTGACAGTGCCGCTCAGCCTTATTGTGGGTAGCCAGGACCACACGGTGCAGCCACGCCAGGCCGAGCAACTGGTGGCCTTGTGGCCCGCAAGTTCTGCTTGTGCGCGGCCGCAGCTGATCAAATTACCCGGTCTGGGCCATCTGGCCCATGAAGAGCGGCCAGACCTGGTCGCGGCGCACATCTTCCGGCAACTCGGCTTAGCATCAACCCGAGATGAAGACTGCTATCAATAAAATAGCAGATTGCCAAGGTATTTCATGCCCTTCAGGCATATTTAAAGGTTAAAAAGCCGTTTTAAGGTTCGAAATTGGCTTGATGTGGTGGTATGCGCAAGCAGCGCCTCAGGGCTGAACGCCGTCAATCACAAGTGTCAATTTGCCGCTGCCTGCCTTGACGGGTGCGCTTTGGCCGACCAGATCGCCGCTTTGGGGCAGGGCGTTGCCTGACTTGGACACCCGCGCACCGACGACGACCAGCTCGAACTTGGAGAGTTTGAGCTCGTCTGACATGGCGGTGCTGTCGTCCAGCGTGAAGGTGATCGGCAGCTCGCTGGCTTTGCGCTTCAAAATGGCCAGCGGCATGCGTGGCCCTTGCGAGGCCCGCGCGAAGATGAAAACGGTGTCGTCCGGGTTGACTTTGCTTTTCATGGCGGGCGACAAGCTGACAACGCCTTGAATGTTGGCGGCAACTAAAACGGGTGTTGGCGCTGCCCTGGCGACTGCTGGCGAGATGCCTGCCTGACCCAAGGCGAGCCGCGCCTCCTCAACGCTGCTGGCCAGGCCTTTGGCAAATTCGCTGCCCGGTGGCGCCAGCCCTTGGGCCTTGGTCCAAAACTGAACCGCCTTGGCAAACTCTTTTTTCTCAAACGCGGCGCTGCCGGCCAGAGCCAGGGCTTTCAGGTTGTTCGGGTCCAGCACCAGCGCACGCTCAAACAATCTGGATGGCTCGCCCAGCATGCTCTGGCCTTGCAGCATGGCCACCACGTCGGCGTGATCGGCCAGCATCTGGGCGTTGCCGGGGTTCAGCTCCACCGCGCGCTTGTAGGCTTTGTTGGCTTCTGGAAACTTTTGCATGGCAGCATAGGACCGGGCCAGCATTTCCCAGGCCTTGGGGTCGGGCGGCTGGTTGGCGGGCACCGCCTCTAGGCGGGCGGCAAATGCGCTGACCATCGCCTCAATTTGCTCGGGCGTGGGCTCGGTGTCGGCCGTGGCCTGCAAGTTAACGGGGTCCAGCGCCTGGATATTGCCCAAAAAGCCGTACATGCCGAGTGCCAGCAACGGGATGGTCAAGCCAAGCGCCCAGGCAGTACGGTTTGAACTGGCTGTGGCCACGGCAGTTTCAGGTGCGCTTTCTTCTTCAAGGGCGCGGCGTTCAATCTCACTTTTTGCAAGGGCCAATTGGTCGGCATTGATGCTGCCCGCTGCAAAGTCGGTATCAAGTTGCGTGAGCTGGCTGCGCAGAACGGACAGATTGGCCTGGGCTGCGGCGTCAGTCGGTTTTTCGTTGTTGATTTTTGACCTGAGCAAGGCAGGCAGAACCAGCACAAGGGCCAACACCAGCAGCAGGGCGGCAGATATCCAAAAAGCGATCATGTTTTAGTTTTGAGGTGGGTTGGCCAGCAGTTCTCTGGCTTTGGCGATGTCGGCGTCGCTCAATGCCGCAGGCTGGGCGCTGCGCCTGCGCCGCCTGACGTTCAGCACCAGCATCAGCAGGGCAATTGCCAGCAAAGTAAACGGCCCCAGCCACAGCAGCACGGTGGTGGTTTTAAGCGGCGGGCGGTACAACACAAAGTCGCCGTAACGCTCGACCATGAACTCCAGAATCTGCTTTTGCGACTGGCCCTGCGTGAGCTTGATGCGGATCTGATTTTTCAGGTCAATCGCCAGGTCGGCATGTGACGCGGCAATGGTTTCGTTCTGGCACACGAGACAACGCAGCTCTTCGGCAATCACCATCATGCGGGCTTCAAGGGCCGGGTCTGCCGATGTGTTGGCCGCCACTTTGGCTTGGGCATTCAAGCTTGAGCAGATCAACAGGGCGATGAAGAGATACCTGAGCATTTAACCGGCCGAGAGTTTTTTAACCAGCGGCAAAATCGTGTCCCGCAGTGCCTCAGGCGTGACCGGGCCAATCTGCTTGTAGCGGATCACGCCCTGCTTGTCGACCACAAAGGTCTCGGGCACACCGTACACGCCCAGGTCAATACCTACCAGGCCATCAGCATCGACGAGTGACTGCACATAAGGGTTTCCAAAATTGGCCAGCCAGGCCATGGCCGCAGGCGACTTGTCTTTGTAGTTCAAGCCGTAGATGGGCACCTGCTTGGTTTTGGAAAGTTCGACCAGTACCGGGTGCTCAATGCGGCAGGCCACGCACCACGATGCCCAGACGTTGAGCAGCCAGACCTGGCCCAGCATGTCTTGCGCGGCGATGGTCTTGTCAGGTTGGCTCAATACCGCCAACTTGAATTGAGGCAGCGGTTTGTTGATCAGGGGCGAGGGTACTTCACGCGGGTTCAGCGTCAGGCCAATGGCCAAAAAGCCGACCAACACGATAAAAATCCCCAGCGGCAGGAATCGCTTGAAGGTGGTGCTGCTCATCAGGCCTGAACCACGGTATTGTCTTTGGCTGCAACGGGCGAAGCGGCTACGTGCTTGGCGGATGCAACAGCGGGCGCTGTTTTTTTGGCCGCCACCTTCACCGCACGGTAGCGCCGGTCCAGCACAGCCAGCAAGCCGCCGAGGGCCATCAGCACGCAGCCCAACCAGATCCAGTTGACAAACGGTTTGTGGTGCAGGCGCACGCTCCAGGCCGTGCTGCTGACGGGCTCGCCGAGCGCCACATACAAGTCGCGGGTGATGCCCCGGTCAATCGCCACTTCGGTCATTGGCATGCTGCGCACGGTGTAGATGCGGCGTTCGGGGCTGAGCGTGGCAATTGTCTTGTCGCCATCCGTCACGGTCAATGTCGCGCGTGCCGACGAGTAGTTCGGGCCCTTGGCCTGCACCACCTTGTCCAGCTTGAAGGTGTAGCCGCCGACGGTCGCTGTTTCACCGGGCTCCATGCGCACATCGTTTTCGCTCTGAAAACTGCTGACCACAGTCACACCAACAATGAACACCGCAATGCCAAAGTGCGCCAGCAGCATGCCGTAGTAGCTGCCCGGCTGCGCTGCAAAGCGGGCCAGCCAGCTGGGCGAGCGGTGCTCGCGCACTTTGGTGATCAGGTTCACAACAGCTGTGCTTGCCACCCACACCGCCAGCAGCAAGCCCAAGCCCGTCATGGGCGTCCAGCTGCCCAGCAGCATTGGCGCGATGATGGCACTTGCAACGCTGACGCCAATCGCCCAGCGCAGGCGCTTGGCCAGATCGATCACCTCAGCCTGGCGCCAGCGTGTCATGGGGCCAACACCCATCAAGAACAAAGCAGGAGCAATCAAAGGCACAAAAACAGCCACAAAATACGGTGGGCCGACTGACAGTTTTCCCATGCCGAGTGCGTCAATCACCAATGGGTAAATGGTGCCCAGCAGTACGGCCGCAGCGGCCACCACCAGCAACACATTGTTGGCCAGCAGCATGGATTCACGCGACACCGGCTCAAAGCTGCCGCCCAAACCCACACGCGGCGCGCGCCAGGCAAACAGCGCCAGCGAACCACCAATCACGAAGGCCAGAAACCCCAGAATAAAAATACCGCGTGCGGGGTCTGTCGCAAAAGCATGAACAGAACTCAGCACGCCCGAACGAACAATAAAGGTACCCAATAGCGAGAGCGAAAACGTCATGATGGCCAGCAGGGCGGTCCACATTTTGAAGCCGCCGCGCTTTTCAGTCACGGCCAGTGAATGAATCAATGCGGTGCCGACCAGCCAGGGCATAAAGGATGCGTTTTCGACCGGGTCCCAAAACCACCAGCCGCCCCAGCCCAATTCGTAGTACGCCCAAAAACTGCCGAGCGCAATGCCCACCGTCAAAAAGCACCATGCCACCGTCGTCCACGGGCGTGACCAGCGCGCCCAGGCGGCGTCCAGTCGGCCCGACAACAGCGCCGCAATCGCAAATGCAAAAGCCACCACAAAACCCACATAACCCATGTACAGCATCGGCGGGTGGATGACCATGCCGGGGTCTTGCAACAAAGGGTTCAGGTCTTGCCCATCGGGCGCGGCGGGAAGCAGGCGGATGAAGGGGTTGGACGTCAGCAGCGTGAACAAAATAAAACCACAGCTGATCAAACCCATCACGCCCAGTACACGCGCCACCATGCGGTCATCCAGCTGCTTTGAAAAAATGGACACCGCCAATGTCCAGCCCGACAGAATCAGGGCCCACAGCAATATCGAGCCTTCGTGGTTGCCCCAGACAGCAGTGAATTTGTAAACCAAAGGCAGCATGCTGTTGGAATGCTGCGCCGCCAGCTGAACCGAAAAGTCATTGGTGACAAACGCATAGGTCAGGCACCCGTAGGCTATCGCAACGAACACAAATTGCCCGCGTGCCGAAGGCCGCGCCAGCGCCATCCAAGCAGCGTTTCCCTTGTGGGCGCCAATCAATGGCAACATGCTTTGCGACAGCGCCATCATGAAGGCCAAAATAAGGGCAAAGTGGCCGAGTTCACTGATCATGGTGGCTTGAAGGTTGCTTCGGTTAAGGGGCTAAAGGCTAAGCGGATTAGGGGGTTTGTTTGAGGGTGGCGCTGGTCTGTTGCGGCTTGCCCGCTGCAGCGTTTTTCAAGGCTGTCGCGGCTTCGGGCGGCATGTAGTTTTCATCATGCTTGGCCAGTACCTGGTCGGCCCTGAAGATGCCGTCGGCGCCCAGTTTGCCCTGCGCCACGACGCCTTTGCCTTCTTTAAACAGGTCAGGCAGCAGGCCGGTGTAGGTGACAGGAATCGTCTTGGCCAGATCGGTGACCACAAAACGGGTCGTCAGTCCCTGGGTTTCACGCTGGATACTGCCTTGCTCTACCAAGCCGCCAATGCGAAAACTTCGGCCCTGTGGCGCTTCGTTGGCCGCAACCTGCGTGGGGCTGAAGAAAAACACCAGATTGCTGTTAAAGGCGTTCAGCACCAACGCGGTAGCCACACCCAGGGCAGCAAGCCCGCAGGCAATCGCTATCAGTCGTTTGCTTCTTGGTTTCATGACTCGAATTGTCCGGTATCTGGCGCGCCCTGCTCACGCGCCTCGGACAAAAGCGCACGGCGTTTGAGGTTAAGTGTGAGGGGCTCCATGATGCAAACCAGCAGGCAAGCACCCACAGACCCCCAAACATAAAGACCGTAGCCGCCCATCGCTAAAAAATCACTTAGGCTATTCCACATCACATGGCCCCCATTTCGGCACGCGCCCAGGCGGTGTGGCGTTCACGTTCAAGAATAATGACCCGCACCCGCTTGAGCACCACCGCAATGCAGTAAGCCCAAAAAGCCAGTGCCATGACCAGCATGGCAATCAGCATGGGTGTGGCCATGCTCGTGCCTTTAAAGCTGACAGATGCGCCCTGATGCAGGGTGTTCCACCATTTGACTGAAAAATAAATGATCGGCACGTTCACCACGCCAATCAATGCCAGTAGCCCCGCAGCGCGGTCGGCTCGGCGCACGTCATCAATCGATGCATGCAGGGACATGAAACCGATGTACAAAAAAAGCAGAACCAGTTCAGATGTCAGGCGCGCGTCCCACACCCACCACGCGCCCCAGGTGGGCTTACCCCACAGCGCACCGGTCCAGAGCGCCAATACCGTCATCAGCGCACCCGTTGGGGCCAGCGCGCAAGCCATCATGGACGACAGGCGTGAGTTGAACACCAGCCCGACGCCCGCCCAGCCGGCCATGGCAACGTAAATCACCATCGACATCCAGGCCGTTGGCACGTGGACAAAAATAATCCGGTAGGCTTGGCCTTGCGTGGCATCGGTCGGGGCCACCCACAGGCCCAGATAGAGGCCATAGGCGGCCAACAAAACCCCGGCCACCGTAAACCATGGCATCAGGCGCCCAGCCAGTGGGTAAAAGCGCTGCGGCGCGGCAAACTGAAACCAGTTCATCTTATGGTTGGGCACTTGTCGTGATTCCTAAATCTTCTGAGTCATTTTATTCAGCCGGCTAACGTGCACAGGCCGCTCATTCCATCGAAATCCGCAGTGCCGCAGCCGACACCCAGGGCGCTGCCAGCAGTCCGAGGATCAGCAGCGCCCCCAGCAACGAGAAATGTCCCGCCACACCCAGTCCGGCGTTGTGCGCCTCGACGGCACCTGCACCAAAAATCAGCACCGGAATGGTCAAAGGGAGCACCAGCAAGGACAGCAAGACACTGGAGCCACGCAAACCGACCGTCAGAGCAGCGCCCATCGAACCTACCAGGCTCAAAATGGGCGTGCCCAGCAGCAGCGACAGCACCAGCACACCGGTAGCCGACGCAGACAAATCAAACTGCAGTGCCAGCACTGGCGACAACAGCACCAGCGGCAGGCCGGAGCCGACCCAGTGCGCCATCGTTTTGCCAAATACAAGCAGCGCCAGCGGGTAGGTTGACAGCAGCATCTGTTCTAAAGTTCCGTCGGCGTGGTCGTCGGCAAACAGACGCGGCAGCGACAGCATGGATGCCAGCATCGCTGCCACCCACAAGACACCGGGTGCCATGGTGCGCAGCAATTGCGTTTCAGGCCCGACCCCCAGCGGGAACAGGCTGACCACCATGACAAAGAAAATCAGCGTTGACAAGGTATCGCTGCGCCGCCGCAAGGCCACCCGCAGGTCGCGCCGCAGCACCACCATCAGGCCCGTCATCAGGCGAGGGGCTGCGCTCATAGCGTCAAGTCCACCTGGTTTGCTGCGGCAATCGGCATGTCCTGGTGACTGGTCAGCACCACGATGCCGGCGTTTTTCAGATGGCCTTCTATCAGGCCGGTCAGCCATGCGTTGGCGGCAATGTCCAGTGCATTAAAGGGTTCATCAAGAATCCACAAAGGGGCATGTTGGCTCAGGGCCAGGCGCGCCAAGGCGCTGCGCCTGCGCTGGCCTTGTGACAGGCGGCGTGCAGGGGTGCGCTCATGGCTGCGCAGGCCAGCACCCTGGAGTGCTGCCAGCGCTGCTGGCAGGGTGGGAATGTGTCCACCTAGGTTGCAGGCGTCGAACAAATTTTCAAGCGGCGACAGTTCATCTTTCAAGGCGGCCGCGTGACCCAGGTACATCAGGTCCTGCCCCAGCCTGTCGCGCTGCGCGCTCAAGGGTTTTCCATGCCACAGCACCTGACCGTTGGTGGGCAGCAGCAAGCCGCACAGCATGCGCAGCAAACTGGTCTTGCCCGCGCCATTGGCACCGCGCACCCGTAGCAGGTCGCCTGGTTTGACTGTCAGCGACAGGCCGCCAAACAACTGGCGGCTGCCTCTGGTGCAGGCCAGGTTATCCAGTTCAAGACCGTGGCTCATGGCCTGGCCGGCAAAAACGGGACGCAATGAAAAAAGCCCAAAGCACAACTCCATAAAAAATCGATTGTCGCGTGGATTGTCACGTGACCGACCAGTCGCCTGTCTGCGCGTTCAAGCGGGTTGACGGCTTCTTTAAATGTGTCTATATTAATTGACAGTTAATGTTGACAATGAATATTTACACTCAACTGGAGCGTCTATGAAAGCCATCACACACATCGAACAATCCCTGGCTGCAGCACTGGCTCTCGGTGAGGAACCGGGTTGCCCACCCAAGCTGGCCAACGCGGTACGACATGCTGTGTTTCCGGGTGGGGCGCGCATCCGGCCCCAGCTGTGCCTGGCGGTGGCGCATGCTTGTGGCAACGACGATCCCTTGCTGGCCGATGCCGCAGCCGTGGCCATTGAACTGCTGCATTGCGCCTCGCTGGTGCATGACGATCTGCCGTGTTTTGACGATGCCCCCACACGCCGTGGTCGGGCTTCGGTGCATTGGGCGTACGGCGAAAGTCTGGCGGTTCTGGCGGGTGACGCCCTGATCGTGCTGGCTTTCCAGACCCTTGGCCTGGCAGGTGGCCAGTCACCCCAACGCATGGCCGAAGTGCTTGGCGTGGTCGCCAAAGGCGTCGGCATGCCCTTTGGTATTGTGGCTGGGCAGGCCTGGGAAAGCGAGTCACGGGTGTCGCTCACGGCGTATCAGCGGGCCAAGACGGGAGCCCTCTTTGTAGCTGCAACGGCTGGCGGTGCTTTGGCCGCGGGCGCAGACCCCAAGCCCTGGGTGGCGCTGGGCGAGTGGCTCGGCGAGGCCTATCAGGTGGCCGATGATATTCGCGATGTGCTGGCAGACCCAAGCATGCTCGGCAAGCCGGTGGGGCAGGACCTTGCACTGGGCCGCCCCAGTTCGGCGATTGACCTCGGGTTGGGCGGCGCCATCGCCTACTTCGAAAAACTGGTTCAGTCGGCCATCGATTCGGTGCCTGAATGCGCCAGCCGCGAGGCGATGCGCCAGTTGGTGCGCCAGGAGTCAGAGCGCCTGGTGCCACGCGAGGCCTGCGACAAGTTCAGACATGTGCAGGCCGTCAATGGCGGTGTCTCAGCTGTCAAAGGCGTTGCCGCCTGATGCGAACACTCGACTTGGCCAAGCCGCTGGACGGTGGGCATAGCAGGCCCGCCTGGCGTGATCGGCTGGATGCCTGGATGGACAGAAAGCTCACCGACCCCGGCTTTTCACGTTGGGCTGCCGCAAATGTGTTGACCCGCTGGATCACACGCAGACGCGCGCAGCAGGTGTTCGATGTGATGGCTGGTTTTGTGTATTCGCAAGTGTTGTTAGCGTGTGTGCGGCTGCGCATTTTTGAACTGGTCAATGAGACCCCACGCACGCTGGACGAACTGGCGCAAATTTGCCACGTGCCCGCATCGGCTTTGCAGCGCTTGATCAATTCTGCTGTCGCCCTCAGGTTGCTGGCGCTGCGCGGGCAAGGCCGTTACGGCTTGGGAGCACTCGGTGCACCCGTTGCTGGTCATCCGGGCATACGCGCCATGATTGAGCACCATGCTGTGCTGTACCACGACATGCAAGACCCGGTGGCCCTGCTGCGTGACCAGGTCAGTGACGGACAAATGATGGCCTACTGGCCGTATGTTGAAACCCATATGCAAGACCTTGGGGTCAGTGGGCAGCCGCAACAAGCCCCCAGAGCCTGGGAGCAGGAAAAAGTGTCGCGTTATTCGCAGCTCATGTCCGCCTCGCAGCCCTTCGTGGTGGACGAGGTGTTGGCGACCTACTCATTTGCCAGGCATCAATGCGTGCTGGATGTGGGTGGCGGGCAGGGCACGTTTGTCAGTCGTTTGGCGGGGCACGCGCCGCACCTCAAGCTCAAGTTGTTTGACTTGCCCCAAGTCGCTGCGCTGGCGCAGGACAACTTCAGGCAGAAATCTCTTTCTGACCGGGCAGACGCTTTTGGTGGTGATTTTTTAAAGGATTCGCTGCCCGAAGGCGCGGACCTGGTCACGCTGATACGTGTTGCGCACGACCACCCTGACGCACATGTCAACATCATCTTGCGCGCCATCTTCAGGGCCTTGCCTGCGGGCGGCACCTTGCTGCTGACCGAGCCAATGGCCCAGGCCAGCGACGAGGCGCCGCTTGGGGATGCTTATTTCCATTTCTATCTTTTGGCGATGGGCTCGGGCCGTTTGCGCACCGTCAAAGAGTTGAGCGACATGATCATGAACGCGGGCTTTGACCGCGTTGACGTCATGGCTAACGCCATGCCTTTGCAGACGCGAATTCTTGTGGCGCACAAAAAATAAGTGTTTACCCTAATTTCGACCAATAACGTCAATAATAGTTGACACTTTAAAACGTAAAAGTAAACTGACACAATGCAAGCCGAAGCGATCGTCGTATTGACAAGCCCCAAAACCCTGGACATCCAGCGTCTGGATCGGGCTGGCTTTTGTAAGAAATCACTCAATTTTTCCTTTGCGCAGGCCTTCGTGGGCAATAAGCCCGCGAATGCAGCCTGTGCCTACGAATCGCTGTTGGCGATACAGCCTGCTTAAAAATGATTTTGGATTGGAAACACCGCACATGAACCCGACGACCATCATGATGAAAGATCTCCGCGCAGAGGCGGCTATTGAGCCAACGCCAATGAAAACGGGCGAGGCCAACAAGGAAACGCAAATCATCGCCATATATGGCAAAGGCGGTATTGGCAAAAGCTTTACGCTCGCCAACCTCAGCTACATGATGGCCCAGCAGGGCAAGAAAGTTTTGCTCATCGGTTGTGACCCGAAGAGTGACACGACCAGTCTGTTGTTTGGCGGTCGGGCTTGCCCCACCATCATTGAAACGTCGTCGAAGAAAAAACTGGCTGGCGAGGCTGTTTCGATCGGCGATGTGTGCTTCAAAAGGGACGGCGTTTATGCCATGGAGCTCGGCGGTCCTGAAGTCGGACGCGGTTGCGGAGGGCGCGGCATCATTCATGGCTTCGAGCTTCTCGAAAAGCTCGGTTTTCACGACTGGGGCTTTGACTACGTCCTGCTCGACTTTTTGGGCGATGTGGTGTGCGGCGGTTTTGGCCTCCCGATTGCTCGAGACATGTGCCAAAAAGTGATCGTGGTGGCCAGCAACGACCTGCAGTCGCTTTATGTGGCCAACAACGTTTGCTCGGCCGTTGAATATTTCCGCAAGCTGGGCGGTAATGTCGGCGTAGCAGGCATGGTGATCAACCGCGATGATGGCACTGGCGAAGCATCGGCTTTCGCTGAGAAAGTCGGCATTCCTGTGCTGTCAGTGATTCCCGCCAATGACGACATTCGCCGCAAAAGTGCCAGCTACGAAATCATTGGCCGGCCCGACTCGGTCTGGGGCCCGATGTTTGCTCAGCTCGCAGAAAACGTGGGCACTTCCGAGCCGATTCGGCCTAAACCGATGACGCAAGACCAGCTGCTGGGTTTGTTCTCGGCCGATGTCGTGGGCCGCAATGTGGTGCTGGAGCCAGCCACGCAGTTTGACATGTGCGGCAAAAAAGAAACTGTCAAAGAAACGCTTGAAGTCGTTTACGACGAAGTCTGAACCGTAGAAAAAGTCATGAGCACAGTCATCCCGATCATTCCGATGCCCACGGCGCCGATCAGCACGGCCCTTGAGGGCGACGGCATGGGCTGCCACAGCGGCGGTGAGGCCATGCTGGCAGCGGCCAAGTCGGCAGGCAAGTCTGAAATTCTCGAGCAATACGCCAAGGATTATCCGAAAAACCCCAAAGCGGGCCCGCATGACCAGCCCCAAAGCATGTGCCCTGCGTTTGGTTCTTTGCGCGTGGGTTTGCGCATGCGCCGTACCGCAACCATTTTGTCGGGCTCCGCCTGCTGCGTGTATGGACTGACCTTCACCTCTCATTTTTATGGTGCCAAGCGCAGCGTCGGCTATGTGCCGTTCAACTCCGAGTCGCTGGTGACAGGCAAGCTGTTTGAAGACATCCGCGAAGCGGTGTTTCAGCAGGCTGACCCCGCTTTGTACGACTCGATCGTGATCATCAATTTGTGCGTGCCTACCGCCAGCGGTGTGCCTTTGCAAATATTGCCGAAAGAAATCAACGGCGTCCGCATCATTGGTATTGACGTCCCAGGATTTGGGGTGCCAACCCATGCTGAAGCCAAAGATGTGCTGGCTGGGGCGATGCTGAAATACGCGCGTACCGAGGCTTTGGCTGGACCAGTCCAAGCGCCGCGCAACGGCAAGTCTGACAAGCCGACCATCACGTTGCTGGGTGAAATGTTTCCTGCAGACCCGGTCATCATCGGCATGATGCTCGAACCCATGGGTTTGTCGGCAGGCCCCTCTGTACCAACGCGTGAATGGCGCGAGCTGTATGCCGCACTCGACTGCGCAGCGGTTGCCGCTATTCACCCTTTTTACACCGCCAGCGTTCGTGAGTTTGATGCGGCAGGTCGTGCCATTGTGGGCTCTGCACCGGTGGGTTATGAGGGTACGGAGGCTTGGCTGCAAGCGATTGGCCAAGCCGCCAATATTGCACAAAGCGACATTGACATCGCCAAAAATAAATTCTTGCCTGCGATCAAAGGGGTGCTTTCGAAAACGCCCATCAAGGGCCGTATCACGCTGAGTGGCTACGAAGGCTCTGAGCTTTTGGTCGGTAGATTGCTGATCGAAAGCGGCGCTGACTTGCGCTATGTTGGCACGGCCTGCCCACGCACGGCATGGAACGAAGCCGATGTTCAGTGGTTGGAAAGCAAAGGCGTGATGGTGCAGTTCCGCGCATCGCTGGAGCAAGACTTGGCCGCAGTGCACGAATTCAAGCCTGACCTGGCCATTGGCACCACGCCTGTAGTTCAAGCAGCCAAGGAGTTAACAATTCCGTCGCTGTATTTCACCAATCTGATTTCTGCCCGTCCCTTGATGGGCCCGGCAGGCGCTGGTTCCTTGGCGACTGTGGTGAATTCGGCCATTGGCAACAAAGCACGCTTTGAGGAAATGAAAGATTTCTTCGGCTCAACGGGTACGGGGCATGCGACAGGGGTGTGGGAGGCCGCACAAGGGATTCCTCAAGACCGGCCAGAGTTCAAGGCTGAGCAACGCAGACTTGCCGTGAAGATGGCGAAAAAGCGCAAAGCAGAGGAAATGATCTGATGTTGGTCCTAGATCACGATCGCGCTGGCGGCTATTGGGGCGCGGTGTATGTGTTTACCGCCATCAAAGGTTTGCAGGTGGTCATTGACGGGCCAGTGGGCTGCGAAAACCTGCCCGTCACATCGGTGCTGCATTACACCGATGCCTTGCCCCCGCATGAGTTGCCGATTGTGGTGACGGGTTTGGCTGAAGAGCAGTTGGGCCGTGAAGGCACCGAAGGCTCCATGAGGCGAGCTCATGCTGCGCTTGATCCCGACTTGCCTTCTGTTGTGGTGACAGGCTCGATCGCCGAAATGATCGGCGGTGGCGTGACTCCGGCAGGTACCAACATCCAGCGGTTCTTACCTCGAACAATCGATGAGGACCAGTGGCAGTGCGCCAACCGCGCGATGTTCTGGCTCTGGTCAGAATACGGCCTCAAGGAGGTGCCTGCGCGCAAGCCCGCCTCTGAGCGGGCCCCAGGTGAAAAGCCCCGAGTCAACATCATTGGTCCGAGCTACGGCACGTTCAACTGCCCCAGCGACTTGGCAGAAATCCGCCGCTTGGTCCAAGGCATTGGCGCTGAGATCAATATGGTGTTTCCACTGGGCAGTCACTTGGCCGACGTCTCGCGCCTGGTGGAGGCCAACGTGAACATCTGCATGTACCGCGAGTTTGGCCGCATGCTGTGCGAGGCGCTGGAGCGACCCTACCTGCAGGCGCCGATTGGTCTGCACAGCACGACCAAGTTCTTACGCAAGCTGGGCGAGCTGCTCGGACTGGATCCTGAGCCCTTCATCGAACGCGAAAAGCACACCACGATCAAACCCATTTGGGACTTGTGGCGCTCTGTGACGCAAGATTTTTTTGGCACCGCCAGCTTTGCGGTCGTGGCCAATGAAACCTATACACGAGGTATTCGCCACTTTCTTGAAGAAGAGATGGGTTTGCCCTGCAGCTTTGCCGTCTCGCGCTGCCCTGGTGCAAAAACCGACAACGCCGAAGTGCGCCGGCTGACCACCACAAAAACGCCTTTGGTGATGTATGGCAGCTACAACGAGCGCATGTACCTGGCCGAATGCGGTGGTGGCGGCATGATGAAAGCGACCTTCATCCCTGCCTCATTTCCGCTGCCGATTATTCGCCGCCACACCGGCACGCCATTTATGGGCTATGCAGGCGCAACTTATGTGATTCAAGAGTTTTGCAATGCGCTGTTTGATGCCTTGTTTCATATCTTGCCGCTGGGCACTGAGTTGGACAAGATTGACTCGACACCAAGCCGCGTCAACGCAGACAAGCCCATCAGCTGGAGCGCCGAGGCGCATGCGCTGCTTGAAGAATTGATTGAGGCCGAGCCGGTACTGGTTCGCATTTCAGCCGCCAAACAAATGCGTGATCGCGCTGAGCGCGATGCCCGCCAATCCGGCAAATCAAGTGTGGAGCTTGACCGTCTTTCAGAATTGTTTGGGCATTTAAAAGCGGGGGCGGCTGCATGACCTGCAACAGCACCGCCTCGGGTTCCCCGACAAGCATTCAGGCTTGCCTGAATGCATGTTTGCCACAGCAACCCTGTTGTGGCAATTCGTTCCTTGCTTTCGGGCAAGGTCTTGGCCGAAAGGCTTTTTAAGTGAGGTATTGACGATGAATCAAAGTACTAACCCGACAGGGTTGTCTGACTCAGAGTGCCAGGAATTTCACAGCTACTACATCCAAGGTTATGTGATGTGGGGTGTGGGCGCGATGATCGCCCACAGCTTGGTGTGGATCTGGCGTCCCTGGTTCTAAGAACCAACTCACGGAGATAAATATGGCTTACCTACATGCTCAGCACGCTGACAGCGACGTTCAAGCTCCCCTCAAGGAGTTTCGCTACCTGTACGTGGTGCTTTTCTGCGTCTTTTTATTGCTTGCAATGATGGGCCAGATGTTGTTCATGGATTGGCGTAACTGGCTGCCAGGGGCAGAGGGAACCAGACCCATGTTGGGCAGCGTGAAGTCGGCTGTTTACACCGTGATTTCCCAACTCAGCTAACACTAAAGGAAATATTATGTGGCGTATGTGGCGTATGGTCGATCCCCGCAAGGCGATCATCCTGACAGGCTTAATGATAGCCTTCATTTCGACGAGCATTCATCTGATTCAAGTCAGTGGTGATCGTTACAACATCAACACGTGGCATCCTGACACCGTCAAGGCCGCGAAAGCCGCCAACAACGCGGCGATGCCTCCGTCGAAGTAACGGTAGCAAATTTTGTTACCGATGTGGTGAGCGAAGTCAGGCTCTCGTGGCCTGCTTCGCACACCCTACCCAAGAATTAGTTTTAACAGTTTTTAATCCGAATCACGCACACTAGCGGATCGGGCAGAGGAGCCAACATGGCCATGTTGAGTTTTGAAAGAAAGTACCGCGTACGCGGCGGCACCCTGATTGGGGGTGACTTGTTCGACTTTTGGGTCGGCCCGTTTTACGTTGGCTTTTTCGGAATTACCACCGCCTTTTTTGCGGTCCTTGGCACAGCCATGATCATGTGGGGTGCCGCCATGGGCCCCACCTGGAATCCTTGGCAAATCAACATCGCGCCGCCAGACATTTCAAATGGACTGAAGATGGCTCCGATGATGGCTGGAGGCCTTTGGCAAATCATCACCGTTTGCGCGCTGGGTGCCTTTGTCTCCTGGGCACTTCGCGAGGTCGAAATTTGTCGCAAACTTGGAATGGGCTTGCATGTCCCGATAGCATTCGGCTTTGCCATCTTTGCGTACTTCACCTTGCAGGTTATCCGACCGGTGCTGATGGGTTCCTGGGGTCATGCTTTTCCTTACGGCATTTACAGCCACCTGGACTGGGTCAGTAACACTGGCTACCAGTACCTGCACTTTCATTACAACCCGGCGCACATGATTGCGGCGACACTGTTTTTTGCGACCACCTTGTCATTGTCTTTGCATGGCGCGCTGGTCTTGTCGGCGACCAATCCGGGCCATGGGCAAGCTGTCAAAACGCCTGAGCATGAAGACACTTTTTTTCGCGACGTGATCGGCTATTCGGTGGGCACGCTGGGTATTCACCGTCTGGGGTTGTTCCTGGCGCTGGCAGCAGTCTGGTTTTCTGCCCTTTGCATTGTCATCAGCGGGCCATTTTGGACGCGCGGCTGGCCCGAATGGTGGGGCTGGTGGCTGAACATGCCCATCTGGGGCCATTGAAGAGGCACAAGGAAAGAACAAGAGGTAATAAACATGGCTGAATATCAAAATCTTTTTACCACCGTGCAGCCCGTCGGGCCTGCATCCGCAGGGGTTCCGCTGCCGCCCGGGGACTCCGAGCGCATCGGCACACCATTTTTTCTGCACCTGGCTGGTCGTTTGGGAAACGCCCAAATTGGCCCCGTCTATCTAGGGTGGCTGGGCTTGGCGTCGCTGCTATTTGGCACGCTGGCCTTCAACATCATTGGCTTCAATATGTTGGCCCAGGTGGACTGGAATCCACTGCAAATGATTCGCCAGCTATTTTGGTTGGCGCTTGACCCGCCAGCGCCCAAATACGGTCTGAGTATTGCGCCACTCAATGACGGGGGTTGGTGGAATATTGCGGGCTTATTTCTGACGGTATCCCTGATTTTGTGGTGGGCACGCATGTACCGCCGCGCGCGTCAGCTCGGCTTGGGCACGCATGTGGCTTGGGCGTTTGCTGCTGCCATCTGGCTTTATTTGGTGGTTGGATTTTTCCGCCCCGTGCTGATGGGCAGCTGGTCTGAATCCGTGCCCCTCGGTATCTTTCCGCACCTGGACTGGACCGCCGCCTTGTCCTTGCGTTATGGCAATCTTTTCTACAACCCTTTCCATGCGCTGTCGATTGTGTTTTTGTATGGCTCTGTGTTGCTGTTTGCCATGCACGGCGCCACCATTTTGGCAGTGGGCCGTTACGGTGGTGAGCGTGAGATTGAGCAGATCATTGACCGCGGTACCGCATCGGAGCGCGCCGGGCTGTTTTGGCGCTGGACCATGGGCTTCAACGCATCAATGGAGTCTATTCACCGCTGGGCCTGGTGGTTTGCAGTGCTTTGCCCGCTGGTCGGTGGTATTGGTATCTTGCTGACTGGCACCGTCGTGGACAACTGGTATCTGTGGTCTGTCAAGCACCATGTCGTACCCGGCTATCCGGCTGTGTATGTGCCCACCATTGACCCAGCTTTGCTTGGAGTAAAACCATGATCATGCGTACTACCATCAAACTGCTTCTGGCAAGCACTGCAGCGTTGCTGCTGGCAGCTTGTGAAAAGCCGCCGATTGCGGTGTCTCAAACCGGTTTTCGGGGCACGGGCATGGAGCAGGTGTACAACCCGCGCATCTTGGCAACCCAGGCCTCACTCAACAAGGCGCCTGAGGTGTCGGCCGCCGTGGAAGATGTGCCTGGGGGTCCTAAAGCCGGGGCGATTTACCAAAACGTCAAGGTGCTGGGTGATCTGAGTGTGGGGGAGTTTGCCCGCACCATGAGTGCCATCACCGAATGGGTAGCGCCGCAGCAGGGTTGCAATTACTGCCACGTGGCCGGTAACTTTGCCGACGACAGTGTGTACACCAAAGTGGTGGCGCGCAAGATGTTGCAGATGACGCAAAAAGTGAACTCGGGATGGAAGCAGCACGTGGCCGAAACTGGCGTGACCTGCTACACCTGCCACCGGGGCAACAACATTCCCAAAGAAGTCTGGTTTGCACCTCAGCCTCAAAAATCTGCCGGTGGCAGCATGGGGAATGATTTCGGCCAAAACCGGGCTGCCAAATCGGTGGGCCTGTCGTCTTTGCCGTATGACCCTTTCACGCCATACTTCCTGGACAGCAAGCCCATTCGCGTTAATGGCAAAGAGGCTTTGGCCATGACGGGAGCCGCTGCCAACCGCAGTTCCATCAAGCAGGCTGAACACACGTATGGCACGATGATCCACTGGTCTGAGTCGCTGGGCGTGAATTGCACGTATTGCCACAACACGCAATCTTTTTCATCCTGGGGTGCCAACGCAACACCGCAACGCGCGACTGCCTGGTACGGCATTCGGATGGCGCGTGAGTTGAACAACGAGTTCATGGTGCCGCTGACCAGCGTGTTCCCGGCCAATCGGCTCGGGCCAACAGGTGACGTTGCCAAAGCCAATTGCGCCACTTGCCACCAAGGCGCGTACAAGCCGCTCTACGGTGCGGCGATGGCCAAGCATTACCCAGGCATGCAAGCGCCGGTCAAAGCACCTGATGCCGCTGCCGCAGCACCTGTTGCTGACGCTGGGCAAGCGGTGCCGGTTGCTGGTAAGGTTGAGGTTTCAGCCAAGTAATTTGTTTTTGGCCCATGAGCCCCGCTGAGCTTCTGGCTCAGCGTGGGCGGTCACTTTTTGTATGCCGCCCACAGTTGTATTGCAAGGATCAGCCACCGAAAGCTCACAGGCCCAAGCTGTGGGCACGGTGGCTGTGTTTTTATTGGCAGACATTGCCCCTAGGCACCGTTTGTGGGGCTATGCACGTTTCGTGATCGGGCGTTTTGCGATGCGCCATGTGCCGGGCCTGGTGATGTCCAAGGTCATGGGCAGTGGTGATGGCGGCGGTTTTGGCCTCAAACCCAGCAGGTCGCGCCAAGCGCTGTTTTGCCTGTTCACCGACGAGGACAGTGCCGACTTATTTTTAAAATCACCCATCGCCCAGGCCTATGCGCAACGCGCGCAGGAGTTTTGCAGTGCCAAGCTGCGGGCTTATTCATGCAGGGGCGCGTGGTCCGGTCAGTCGATTGCGGTGACGGCCAATCCACCCGACAGCGGTAGCGGGCCGATTGCCACACTGACCCGCGCCTCTATTCGCCCCATGAGCGCGCGCCGCTTTTGGCGCATGCAACCGGCCAGCGAGGTGTCGCTCAATGAGGCCAGTGGTTGCCTGCTGGCCACTGGTGTCGGTGAGGCACCATTTTTCAGGCAGGCGACCTTCAGTCTGTGGGCCAACACGGCCGCGATGGATGCTTACGCCCGCACAGGCGCGCACCTGGCCGCCATACGCGCGGCGCATGAAGGCGCGTTCTTTTCCGAATCCATGTTTGCCCGTTTTGTGCCCCTTGAGCTGGCCGGTCGCTGGCGTGGGCAGTCCTATGGCTGAGCCTGCGGTGCTGCAAAAAAAGCAGCTCACCCCGTTGCGTGACAAGCACGTCATCGTGGTGGGCGCTGGCGTGGGTGGCCTGGTCAGTGCGCTGCTGCTGGCACACAGCGGCGTGCGTGTGACGCTGGTCGATTCAGCGGCTGCGCCAGGCGGCAAGATGCGCCAGGTCAACGCGGGTGGCGCACTGATTGACTCAGGCCCCACCGTCTTCACCATGCGCTGGGTGTTTGAACAAATCTTTGCGCAAGTAGGCTGCAAGCTGACTGACCTGGTCAAGCTGGAGCCGCTGGATGTTTTGTGTCGCCATGCCTGGGGTCACACCGATCAGCGTCTGGATTTATTCACCGACGTGGCCCGTTCTGCCGAGGCTATTGCGCAATTCAGCTCGCCTGAAGAAGCCCGGCGCTTTGTTGCTTTCTGCCAAAAAGCCAAAGACATCTACCGGCATCTTGAAGGGCCGTACATTCGCTCGTCGCGCCCCACCCTGATGGGCATGGGTGCAGACTTGGGCCCCAGCGGTCTTGCGGCGCTGGCCAGCCTGGGGCCGTTTGCCTCGTTGTGGCAGTCGCTTGGCCACTATTTTCATGACCCGCGTTTGCGCCAGTTGTTTGGCCGTTACGCCACCTACTGCGGCGCGTCGCCTTGGGCGGCACCGGCCACCTTGATGCTGGTAGCCCATGTTGAACTCGACGGTGTCTGGTCAGTCGATGGCGGCATGCACGCGCTGGCCAAAGCGATCGCGGCGCAGGCACAGCGCCAAGGCGCAAGCCTGCGCTACAGCACAAGCTGCCAGCGCATTTTGGTGCGTGACGGCCGAGCCTGCGGCATTGAACTGGCCGGCGGTGAGCAACTGCAGGCCGACGCGGTGGTATTTAATGGCGATGCCAGTGCGCTGGCCCAAGGCCTGCTGGGCGAAAGTGTGCGTGCCGCTGCCAGCAACACGCCGCTTGACAAACGCTCCTTGTCAGCCGTCACCTGGTCTGTCAACGCGCCTACATCGGGCTTCCCGCTGGTCAGGCACAACGTGTTTTTCGACGACGACTACAAGTTGGAGTTTGACGACATCTTCAAGCGGCGCAAGCTGCCCAGCCGCGGCACGGTGTATGTGTGCGCCCAAGACCGCACTGACACAGCGCAAGCGGTCAGCGGCAGCGAACGCCTGCTGTGCCTTGTCAACGCACCTGCCACCGGCGACCAAAGCAGCGGCCATCAGTTAACCCCCTCGGAGATCCAATCATGCCAGGAGCAAAGCCTCAAACTGCTGGGCCAATGTGGCCTGGCGCTGGATTTGACAACCGCTACAGCCCATTCAGTCATCACCACCCCGCGGGACTTCAACCAATTGTTTCCGGGTACGGGCGGGGCACTGTACGGCCCGGCATCGCACGGCTGGATGACCCCCTTTCAAAGGCCGAGCTCAGCCAGCAAGCTGCCGGGCCTTTACCTGGCGGGGGGCAGCGTGCATCCGGGGCCGGGCGTGCCGATGGCGGCGCTGTCGGGTCAACTGGCGGCCGCCACAGTACTGGCGAGCCTCGCTTCGACCAGGCCGTTGGGCCGGGTGCGTATCTCTGGTGGTACGTCGATGCCATCAGCGACGACGGCCAGCACGCCCTGAGCATCATTGCCTTTGTGGGCAGCGTTTTTTCGCCCTACTACGCCAGCGCCTTCGAAAAGCAAGGCTCAGCCGTGCAGGCCGGCAACCACTGCGCCATCAACGTCGCGCTGTACAGCCCCGGCCAGCGCCGCTGGACCATGACCGAGCGTGGCTACCGCAGCGTCGAGCGCAGTGCCGAACACCTGCGCGTTGGTCCGAGCCAACTGGCGTGGCGCGGCGACCATCTGGACATCTCCCTTGACGAAATCAGCGTGCCGGTCCCGCAGCGGGTGCGCGGCACAGTGCGGGTTTATCCGCAGGCGCTGTGCCGTTACACCAACGCGCTGGACGATGCAGGCCGCCACCGTTGGGGGCCGATTGCACCCTGCGCCCGCATCGAGGTTGACCTTGCCAAGCCTGGCCTGCGCTGGGAAGGCAACGCCTATCTGGACAGCAACGAGGGGGACGAGCCGGTGACCGTGCCGTTTAAAACCTGGGACTGGTCGCGCGCCCGCATGGCCGATGGCAGCACCGCCGTGATCTACGACGTGACGCAGCTCAGCGGCGCGCGCACCCTGTTAGCCGAGCGTTTCAAACCCGATGGCAGCTGGGAATCGTTTGACGCGGCACCCAAGCGCGAAGCCATGCCCGCCACCCTGTGGCGTATTGACCGTGGCGTGCGGTCCGACCTGGGCACCACCAGTCAGGTCATCGACACCCTGGAAGACACCCCGTTTTATGCGCGATCGCTGCTGCGAACCCACCTGCTTGGCGAGCAGGTCACGGCAGTCCACGAAACGCTGGAGCCGCAGCGCCTGAAAAGTCGCATTGTGCAAATGATGTTGCCGTTTCGCATGCCGCGACGGGCTGGGGGTGGGTGATGGTCATTGCCAACGACACCGTCAAGGTTTTGCATGTGCTGTCAGCTTGCCTGTTTTTGGGCAATGTGGTGGTCAGCGGCACCTGGGCCTTTCTGGCCGAGCGCACGCGCAATTTTGATGTTATTTCCTTCAGCAACCGGCTGGTGCTGATCACCGACTTGATGTTCACCCTGACAGGCGCGCTGCTGGTGGTTTACACCGGCTCACTCATGTCGCAACGTTACGCAGGCGCGCCGGCAGAGTCGCAGGCGTGGATCAGCTGGTCGTACATGCTGTTTGGCTTGTCGGGGGCGATCTGGGCGCTGGTCCTGGTGCCCATCCAGTTGCGCCAGCGCGTGCTGCTCAATCGGCATCTCACCATCACGCCCGAATACCTCAAGCTGTCGCGGATCTGGCAAATCAGCGGTGCTGTGGCCACCATCGTGCCACTGCCGATTGTGTATTTGATGATCGTCAAGGGGATCTGATTGACCTCCGTTCGCGGCTTGGTCATCCTGATTACCGGCGGTGCGTCCGGCATCGGTGCGGCCACGGCCAGAGCGCTCCAGGCGCAAGGCGCGATACCGGTGCTGATCGACTGCGCCGAGCAGCAGCTCAAAGCCACCGCTGCAGAGTTAAACGCGACATCGTTTTGCCTCGACGTGACCGACCTGGCGGCCTGTGAGGCCGCCGTCGCGCAAACTCTGGCCACGCATGGCCGGATTGACGTGGTCTGGGCCAACGCGGGTATCGCCTCGTTCGGCCCGCTGTTGTTAACCGACATGGCGGGCTGGAAACGCTGCATAGAGGTCAACGTCTTCGGCACGCTCAACATGGTGCGCGCCGCGCTGCCAGCCGTCATTGCCCAGCGCGGCTACGTGCTGGCAACAGCCTCGGTCTCCAGTTTTGCCAACCCGCCCGCCGTTTCTAGTTACGCGGCGTCCAAAGCCGCTGTCGAGGCAATGTGCAACTGCTGGCGCATCGAGCTGGCCGCGCATGGCGTGGGCGTGGGCACCATCTACGCATCCTGGGTGCAAACGCCGATGGTCACCGAGAGCGACATGCTGCCCGCTTTTGTTCGCCTGAAAAGCACCATGCCAGCCCCTTTGCGCCGGGCCATGCCGGTGAGTCAGGCGGCAGACATGATCGTCCAGGGCATCCAGCGCCGCGCCAGACGCATTTGGATACCTGGCTGGCTGCGACTGCTGCATTGGCTGCGCGCCGCCCTGCACACCCCGCTGGCCGAACGCTCCTTGCTGCAAGCGGCCCCCGAGATGGAAAAGCTCTTCGAGCAAACCATCGCCACCAGCGGCGTGAAGGCCTCATCCGTCGCCCCGCGAGAGCTGGCGCGGGAGCAGGCGAGTTGAATGCAGTCAAGCTGGTGCTATTTATTCAATAGCTGAATGCCCCTAGATTCATTGGCCTGTAGGGCACAACATATAACTAGGAACAGCTGGTAAAGCTGTTCCGACCTCATGTTGGTGCAAACAGGGCTGGTCTGAGCCATCAGAAGCCGAAAATCAACTTGATATATCGTTAAAGATATTAAGTACAAATTTAATATTCTTTTGAGATTTAAGTGATCGCTTGCAGAATCCAACGCTTCACCAGTTGTGTTCTCAAGGAGAAATCATGATTCAACGCCGCAGATGGATTGCAATGTCAGTCGCCACTGCTCTGACTGGCATCGCCTCGGCCAGCATCGCACAGCAGAGTGTCACGCTGCTCAATGTGTCTTATGACCCAACACGCGAACTGTACGTGGCCTACAACGCTGCTTTTGCCAAACACTGGAAAGCCAAAACCGGCCAGGACGTGACCATCAAGCAGTCGCACGGCGGGTCAGGCAAACAGGCGAGGTCCATCATCGACGGGCTGGATGCCGATGTGGCCACGCTGGCGTTGGCGGGCGACACCGATGCGCTGGTCAAAAACGGCGCCTGGCTGAAGGCTGACTGGCAAAAAAAACTGCCCAACAACTCGTCACCCTACACCTCCACCATCGTGCTGGTGGTGCGCGAAGGCAATCCCAAAGGCATCAAGGACTGGGACGACCTGATCAAACCCGGCATCAAGGTCATCACGCCGAACCCCAAAACATCGGGCGGTGCCCGCTGGAACTACCTGGCCGCCTGGGAGTTTGCCAAACGCAAGTACGGCAGTGAGGCAAAAGCCAAAGAGTTTGTCGCCAAGCTGTACGGCAACGTGCCAGTGCTTGACACCGGCGCGCGCGGCTCGACCATCAGTTTTGCCCAGCGGGCGCAGGGCGACGTGCTGATTGCGTGGGAAAACGAGGCCTACCTGCTTGAAAAGGAATTCAATGCCAAATTCGACGTGATTGCGCCGTCGCTGAGCATTCTGGCTGAACCGGCAGTTGCCGTCGTCGATAAAAACGTCGACAAAAAAGGTACCCGTGCGGTGGCCGAGGAATACCTGAATTATTTGTACTCCGAAGAAGGCCAGGACATTGCCGGTAAAAACTTCTACCGTCCAGCGGTCAGTGAAAAAGCAAAAGCCAAATACGCCAAGCAATTTGCCAAGCTCAACCTGTTCAGCATTGACACGGCCTTTGGCGGCTGGGACAAAGCTGACAAAACGCACTTTGCTGATGGCGGCTCGTTTGACCAAATATACACACGCAAATAGGCTGGTGGCGTGAGTAAACAATCAACGAGGCGCGTGCTGCCCGGCTTCAGGCTGACACTGGGTTACACGCTGTTTTACCTGAGCCTGGTGGTGCTGATACCGATGTCGGCGCTGTTTTTCAAAACCTTCAGCTTGAGCCTCGATCAGTTTTGGGCTGCTGTCACGTCTGAACGCGTCATGGCGTCGTACCGCCTGACGTTTGGCGCTTCACTGATTGCCGCGCTGGTCAATCTGGTGTTTGGCCTGCTGCTGGCCTGGGTGCTGGTGCGCTACAGCTTTCCGGGCAAAAAAATCATTGACGCGCTGGTTGACCTGCCGTTTGCGCTGCCCACTGCGGTGGCAGGTATTTCGTTGACGGCCTTGCTGGCGGGCAACGGCTGGCTGGGCCAGTACCTGGAGCCACTGGGTATCAAGCTGGCGTTTGTGCCTGCGGGCGTGGTGATTGCGCTGATTTTTATTGGCATTCCTTTCGTGGTGCGTACCGTGCAGCCAGTGCTGGAAGACTTTGAAAAAGAACTCGAAGAAGCCGCCACCTCACTCGGTGCCAGTCGTCTGCAGATTTTTACCAAAGTCATCCTGCCGCACATTGCACCGGCCCTGCTGACGGGTTTTGCCATGGCCTTTGCGCGCGCGATTGGTGAATATGGCTCGGTGATTTTTATTGCGGGTAATGTGCCGCTGGTGTCTGAAATCACGCCCCTCATCATCATTGGCAAGCTCGAGCAGTATGACTACGCAGGCGCGACAGCCGTCGCGGTGGTGATGCTGGTCATCTCTTTCGTGTTGCTGCTCGTCATCAACGCATTGCAAGCCTGGCAGCGGCGCAATACAGGGGCGTCTGCATGACCTCAACTGCCATCCGTTCAACCACAAGCAGCACGACCGAGTCTGCTTGGGTGCGCTCCAGCCTGCTGGCAGCTGCCCTGCTGTTTGTGGTGTTGTTTTTGATCCTGCCACTGGCCGCTGTGTTTACCGAGGCGCTGCGCAAAGGCTTTGGCGCCTATCTGGCAGCGCTGCAAGAACCCGACGCCTGGAGTGCCATCAAACTCACCCTGATCACCGCCGCCATCGCCGTGCCGTTGAACCTGGTGTTTGGCGTGGCGGCGGCATGGGCGATTGCCAAATACGAGTTTTGGGGCAAGTCGTTTTTAACCACGCTGATAGACCTGCCGTTTTCTGTTTCACCGGTTGTGGCGGGTCTGATTTATGTGCTGATCTTTGGCGCGCAGGGCTGGTTTGGGCCCTGGCTGATGGCGCATGACATCAAGATCATTTTTGCGGTGCCCGGCATTGTGTTGGCGACTGTATTTGTGACCTTTCCCTTCATTGCGCGCGAGCTGATTCCGCTGATGCAGGCGCAGGGCAATGACGAGGAGCAGGCCGCCATCGTGCTGGGTGCCACCGGTTGGCAAACCTTCTGGTATGTGACGCTGCCCAACATCAAATGGGGGCTGATTTACGGCGTGATTTTGTGCAACGCACGCGCCATGGGCGAGTTTGGTGCGGTGTCTGTGGTGTCTGGTCACATTCGCGGGCAGACCAACACACTGCCCCTGCACGTCGAGATTTTGTACAACGAATACCAGTCGGTGGCCGCGTTTGCCGTGGCGTCGCTGCTGGCGATTCTGGCGCTGGTCACGCTGGTCATCAAGTCGGTGGCCGAGTGGCGGCATGAAGCGGACATGAAAGCTGCAGCAGCGCTGCCGCCTGAGCGCCCCACGGTTTGAAAGGAAAAAATGAGCATTGAAATCCGCAACATCAGCAAAAATTTTGGCAACTTCAGTGCGCTGGGCGATGTCAGCCTGGACATCGAATCGGGCGAGCTGGTCGCGCTGCTCGGCCCGTCCGGCTGCGGCAAAACCACCTTGCTGCGCATCATTGCCGGGCTGGAGACACCAGACCACGGCAGCATTGCCTTCAGCGGCGAAGACACCACCGATGTGCATGTGCGCGAGCGGCAGGTGGGTTTTGTGTTTCAGCATTACGCGCTGTTTCGCCACATGACGGTGTTCGAAAACGTCGCCTTTGGCCTGCGCATGAAGCCGCGCAGTCTGCGGCCCAGCGAAGCACAGATCAAAGAGAAAGTGCATTCGCTCTTGAGTCTCGTTCAGCTTGACTGGCTGGCTGACCGCTTTCCGTCGCAGCTCTCAGGGGGGCAGCGCCAGCGCATTGCCCTGGCGCGTGCCTTGGCCGTTGAGCCCAAGGTGCTGCTGCTCGACGAACCCTTTGGTGCGCTGGATGCCAAAGTGCGCAAAGAGTTGCGCCGCTGGCTGCGCCGCCTGCACGATGACCTGAACGTGACCAGTATTTTTGTCACGCACGACCAGGAAGAAGCGCTGGAAGTGGCTGACCGCGTGGTGCTGATGAACAAGGGCAAAGTTGAGCAGATCGGCTCGCCCCAAGAGGTGTGGGACCACCCGGCCAGCCCATTTGTGTATGGCTTTTTGGGCGACGTGAACCTGTTTCACGGCCGCGCACATGAGGGAGAAGTCAATGTTGAAGGCATACGCATCGCCGCACCCGAGCACGACAGCGCGCAAAACGCGAAAGCTTTTGCCTATGTCAGGCCGCACGACATCGACGTACAGCCCTACACGACGCAAGCGGCTAGAGGCGAGGGCAAGAGCGAAGGAATCATTGCCAAGCTTGACCGCGCCATCGTCATTGGCCCCGTCGCCCGGCTGGAGCTGATCCCGAAAGACGACAGCCGACCTTCAGGTGGCCCGCTGGTTGAAACATTGATCGAGGCCCAACTGCCCGCGCAGCAGTTCAGGGAGCTGGGCTTGAGAGAAGGCGATACCGTGGTGCTGACCCCGCGCAAGGCACGCGTGTTTGTGGATGCAGGGGAGGGGATTTGAGTGGGCTTAGCGGCTCAAAACCAGCACTTTTATCATTAAAAATACCTAAGACCCAATAAATGCATGGGCTTGCAGCTCCTGAATAAATAGCGACGACTCGCTTCAAATCACAGGCGCATTCATCACCTTGCCTGCGGCAATCAGGGCATCAATCTTCGCCATCACTTCTTCAGCTGTCGCGGTGTAGGGGTCAAAAGCGGTTTGTTGGGGGTGGGCAGCTTCTTCATCTGACAGCTGGCCCATGTCCACATGCGCCATGGCCCATTTGCCGTAGCGGCGCCGGCTGATGCTTTCTTGCTGTTGAAGCACGACCTTGTGATGCCGTTTGTCAAGCGCGATGCGCGCGTACAGGGCGTCTACCTGGCTGCGCTCGCCTTCGAGCACCTGCAAATACAAGCCGCGTCCTTGGCACAGCACGCCGGTGATGCCGTTGGCCGGGTTGTGCGCCTGCGCGCTGCGCAGGATGGTTCCGGTGACGGCCGTGGTGACCGGGCCTACAGCGGTGCTCACATAAATGATGCGGCTTAGCATGGTGCGTTCATCGTGATTTTTCCTTTGCCAGAGCTTTGGCTCAGGCGTGATGGTGCCGCACCGGCGTGTCACCGCGGTTGGGGCATTTGTCTTTGGTGCAATTGGCATAAATCGACAGCGAGTGGTCGGCGATGGCAAAGCCTTTGGCTTTGGCCACCGCGTGCTGGCGCTTTTCGATTTCTGCGTCGTAAAACTCTTCAACCTTGCCGCAGTCCAGACACACCAGGTGGTCGTGGTGCTGGCCTTCGTTCAGCTCATACACGGCTTTGCCAGACTCAAAATTGCTGCGATTGAGCAAGCCTGCCTGTTCGAACTGCGTCAACACCCGGTAGACGGTGGCCAGGCCGACGTCAGAGCGTTCTTCCAGCAGTACCCGAAACACGTCTTCAGCGGTCATGTGGCGCTGCTTGCCCACCTGAAAGATTTCAAGAATCTTCAGTCGCGGCAAAGTGGCCTTCAGGCCCGTATTTTTCAGGTCTTTGATGTTGCTCATGTGTTTTTCCTCGGCCAAAGTACGCGCCTGCCCGCCAAGCATTGCAAAATACCCAGCCGCTACAATGAATCATCATATCGCCACCGGCTCCCTCATGACCGAAACACACCGCTCTACCCAAGCCCCAGCGCGCCCGTTGTTTGGCCTTGCGGTGCTGTCCTGCCTGACGCTGGTCATTGGCTTGTCTGGTTGCAGCAGCATCGATACAAGCAGCCTGAGCACCAGCAAGATCAACCCTGTGAACTGGATCACGCCTTACCGCGTCGACATCATTCAGGGCAACTTCCTGTCCAAAGAACAGGTGGGCATGCTCAAGACCGGCATGAGCCGCGCACAGGTCAAAGACACGCTCGGCACTCCCTTGGTGTCCAGCTTGTTTCACCAGGACCGCTGGGACTATGTTTTTACCTTGAAGCGCCAAGGTGTTGAGCCCCAATCTTACAAATACACCGTGTATTTCAAAGGAGACGAGCTGGAGCGCTTTGAGGGCGACACCATGCCCACCGAAGCTGAGTTCATTGCCACCCTCGCGTCTGCGCGCAAGTTTGGCAAAGCGCTCCCACTTGAGGCGACAGAAGAGCAGCTCAAAGCGGCCGAAAAATCCACCCCATCGAACGCGGCAACCACTGATGCCGGCAACACCGGAGCCCAAGCGCCTGCACCGGCCACGGTGTACCCACCGCTAGAAGGTACCACCCGGTGAGCGCGGCTAAAGCGCACGCCATTGCCGTAGCCGGTGCCACTGGCCGCATGGGCCGCATGCTGATCGAAGCCATCACCCAAAGCAACGACTGTCAGCTCAGTGGCGCGCTGGACGTCGCGGGCGGCCCCGGCATTGGCAGCGATGCCGCGGCTTTTACAGGCCGGTCTGCCGGCGTGGCGATTGCCTCGGACATGCGCCAGGGCCTGCAACACGCCGGCGTTTTGATCGATTTCACCCGCCCCGAAGGCACCATGGCGCATCTGGCCGTCTGCCGCGAGCTGGGCGTGAACATGGTGATTGGCACGACCGGCTTTAGCGACGCGCAAAAAGCTGAAATTCTTGATGCTGCCAAACACATCGCCATCGTCATGGCGCCGAACATGAGCGTGGGCGTGAACGTCACACTCAAGCTGCTCGAAATGGCGGCCAAGGCGTTGAGCACGGGCTACGACATCGAGATTGTTGAAACGCACCACCGCCACAAGGTCGATGCCCCGTCGGGCACCGCCCTGAAAATGGGTGAAGTCATTGCGGCCGCGCTGGGCCGTGACCTGAAAGAATGCGGCGTGTTGTCCCGTGAGGGTGTGACCGGCGAGCGCGACCCCTCAACCATCGGCTTTGCTGCCGTGCGCGGCGGCGACGTGGTGGGCGACCATAACGTGATGTTTTTGGGGGACGGCGAGCGCATTGAAATCACCCACAAATCATCGAGCCGCACCACCTATGCCCAGGGCAGCTTGCGGGCGGCGCGCTTTTTGGCGGGCAAATCCTCGGGTTTGTTTGACATGTTTGATGTGCTTGATCTCAAGTCGATGGCCTGAGCAGCACACGCAAGCAGCACATAAAGCGAGCAACCGGTGAATTTCATGAGCTTGATGACCCAAGGCGGCGCCGTCAGCGTGATCGTGGCGGTAGTGCTGCTGCTGATGTCAATCGCCAGCTGGGTCGTGATTTTGTGGAAAGCCTGGCTGCTCAAACGCGCGGTGGGCGACGTGGCGCGCAGCGCGGCAGCATTCTGGCAGTCGGCCAGCGTTGCGGAAGGCGCTGAAAAAGTAGCCCTCTTTGACCGCGAGGCACTGCTCCTGCCTTTGATATCAGCCAGCAACATGGCGGCGGGCAACACACTGGCCACGCGGGGTGACAAGTCCCAGCAGCTCACCCGCGTGCTGCGCGACGCGCTGCACAAAATTTTGCTCAAGCTGCAATATGGGCAGGTGCTGCTGGCCACCGTTGGGTCTACCGCGCCTTTTGTGGGCTTGCTGGGCACCGTCTGGGGTATTTATCACGCGTTGATGGCGATTGCCTCAAGCGGGCAAATCACCATCGACAAGGTGTCTGGCCCGGTGGGTGAGGCGCTCATCATGACGGCAGCAGGCCTGGCCGTGGCGATTCCAGCCGTGCTGGCGTACAACATTTTTGGGCGTTATATCAATCGCATTGAGGCTGACTTGGAAGGGTTTGCGCGTGACCTGCGTGAGCTGTTGATTCAGGAAGTTAAATGAGTTTCGGTCGTTTAGAGCGCACCAAAGGCTCTGAGCCGATGAGCGAGATCAACGTCACGCCGATGGTTGATGTGATGCTGGTGCTGCTGGTGATTTTCATGTTGACGGCGCCGCTGATGGCCAGCTCTATCAAGCTTGACCTGCCCAAGACTGACGCTGCCAAAGCGTCGGAAGCGCCAAAATTTGTGACGTTGGTGGTCGACAAGACCGGCCAGACTTTCCTCAATGATCAGCCCATCGCGCTGGATGCCCTGAAAACCAGCCTGACCCAAACCGCCGTCAAAACGCCTGACACTGAAGTACAACTGCGCGCCGACGAGGCCGTGCCCTACGGCAAGGTGGTGGAGGTGATGGGTGTCGCGCAAAAAGCCGGCTTGAACCGCATTGGTTTTGTGGCCGATCCACCCGCCTCGACACCCCGCCCAGCGTCGTCCCCGACCACTCGTTGATCCGCCTGGGTCCGCATCTAAAATCCGTGATTCGCAGCCATGTGCTGCTTGGCCTGCCTGACCCGCTGTAACAGGCCTTTTTCGCTAGTTGCCCGCTCTTTTCCCGCCCCAGAATGACTTTCCATGCACGCCACAGAACAAACCAAGCCGTATAACCACAAGCCTGTTGAAGCCGCCGCCCAAACCCACTGGACGGCTAACCATGCCTACCGTGTTGAAAACCACGACAGCGCCAGCAAACCGCTGGGCAAGTACTACGCTTGCTCTATGCTGCCTTACCCCAGCGGCAAGCTGCACATGGGCCACGTGCGCAACTACACCATCAACGACATGCTGACCCGCTACTTGCGCATGAAGGGTTACAACGTGCTGATGCCGATGGGCTGGGACGCATTTGGCTTGCCAGCTGAAAACGCCGCCATGAAAAACGGCGTGCCGCCCGCCCAATGGACCTACGACAACATCGCCTACATGAAGCAGCAGATGCAGGCACTGGGCCTGGCGATTGACTGGAGCCGCGAGGTCGCCACCTGCGATGCGAGTTATTACAAATGGAACCAGTGGCTGTTTTTGAAGATGCTGGAAAAAGGCATCGCCTACCGCAAGACGCAAGTCGTGAACTGGGACCCGATTGACCAGACGGTGCTGGCCAATGAACAAGTGATTGACGGCAAGGGCTGGCGCACTGGTGCGGTGGTTGAAAAGCGCGAAATTCCGGGTTATTACCTGAAGATCACCGACTACGCCGAAGAGTTGCTGGGCCATGTCAAGGACGGCTTGCCGGGCTGGCCTGAGCGTGTCAAGCTGATGCAGGAAAACTGGATTGGCAAAAGCGAAGGTGTGCGCTTTGCATTTACCCATGACATCAAAAATGCAGCGGGGCACTTGATCGGCGACGGCAAGATGTACGTCTTCACCACCCGCGCCGACACCATCATGGGTGTCACGTTTTGCGCCGTGGCCCCTGAGCATCCGCTGGCGCTGCATGCGGCACTGAGCAACACCAGGCTTGCTGCGTTCATCGAAGACTGCAAGTCCGGCGGCACCACAGAAGCCGAGTTGGCCACGCAAGAAAAAAAAGGTGAGCGCACCGGTTTGTTGGTGACCCATCCTTTGAGCGGCGAGCAGGTTGAAGTGTGGGTGGGCAACTATGTGCTGATGAGCTACGGCGACGGTGCGGTGATGGGTGTGCCGGCGCATGACGAGCGGGACTTTGAGTTTGCAAACAAATACGGTTTGCCTATCAAGCAGGTCACCGACTTCAAAGGCCAGGTCTTTAGCAGCACCGTGTGGGCCGACTGGTATGGCGACAAACAGCGGGGCGTGGCCGTCAACTCCGGCAAATACAACGGCCTGGCCTTCAAAGCCGCGGTTGATGCGGTCGCTGCCGACCTGATGGCCAAAAACCTGGGCGAGAAAAAAACCACCTGGCGCTTGCGCGACTGGGGTGTGAGCCGCCAGCGCTACTGGGGCACGCCGATTCCCATCATCCACTGTGCCGAACACGGCGCTGTGCCCGTGCCTGAAAAAGACCTGCCCGTCGTGCTGCCGCAAGACTGCGTGCCGGATGGCTCGGGTAACCCGCTGCTCAAGCACGAAGGTTTTCATGCCGGTGTGGTGTGCCCCGTGTGCGGCAAGCCCGGTCGGCGCGAGACAGACACGATGGATACCTTTGTCGATTCGTCCTGGTATTACATGCGGTATTGTGATCCTGCAAATGCAGACAAGATGGTCGCAGAAGGCGCGAACTACTGGATGCCGATGGACCAGTACATCGGCGGCATTGAACATGCGATTTTGCATTTGCTCTACGCCCGCTTCTGGACCAAAGTCATGCGCGATATTGGCCTGGTCAAAGCCGACGAGCCGTTTACCAAGCTGCTGACGCAAGGCATGGTGCTCAACCATATTTATTCGCGCAAAACCGACAAGGGCGGCGTGGACTACTTCTGGCCGAAAGAGGTCGAAGACATTCATGATGCCGATGGCAAGGTGCGTACCGCCAAACGAAAAACCGACGGCCTGATCGTGAACTACGAAGGCGTCGGCACGATGAGCAAAAGCAAAAATAACGGTGTTGACCCGCAGGACCTGATTGAAAAATACGGTGCGGACACGGCGCGGCTGTACACCATGTTCACCGCACCGCCCGAGGCCACGCTGGAGTGGAACGATGCGGGTGTTGAGGGGAGTTACCGCTTCTTGCGCCGCGTCTGGAATTTTGGTGCCAAGCTAAATGCTATGTATTCAGGAGCTGCTCGCCCAAGTATTGAATGGTCTACAGGCAGTTTTGGCAAGGAAATCAAGTCTTTGAGGCTGGAGATCCACACGGTGCTCAAGCAAATTGACTACGACTACCAGCGTATGCAGTACAACACTGTCGTCTCGGGTTCGATGAAACTTCTGAACGCGCTTGAAGACAACCTTTCTACCCCCACGCCGGTCGCTTCGCCTACCACGCTGCCCCCCGAGGGGGAGTCCCCACCTCAGGGCGGCCTGTCGGCGGGGCAACCTGATGCCACAGACGCATTCAACGCTGCCCTGCATGAAGGCTTCAACATCCTGCTGCGCTGCCTGTACCCGTGCGCGCCCCATCTGGCGCATGCACTGTGGGTAGATTTGGGCTATGCCAAAGACCACGGCGATCTGCTTGACGCACCGTGGCCGCAGGTGGACGCCAGCGCCTTGACGCAGGACGAAATCGAGCTGATGCTGCAAATCAATGGCAAGCTGCGTGGCTCGGTCACGGTCAGCGCAACAGCAGACAAACAGGCGATCGAAGCCGCTGCGTTGGCCACAGACGCTTTCATCAAGCAGGCCGCAGGCGCTGCACCCAAAAAGGTGATTGTTGTGCCGGGCCGACTGATCAACATCGTGGTGTGAAACCCATAACCGAGGAACAAGCATGCAACGCCGTTTTTGCCTGACCCTGCTGGCGCTCAGTCCTGCGCTTGGTGCCCCTGGCTGCGGCTTTGCGCTGCGCCAAGCACCCAACTTTGCGTTTAAAACGCTGTTCTCGCCCTTTTCTGAAGGCTCCAGTCTGGGCATTGAGCTCAAGCGATCGCTTGAATCCAATGGCAATGTGCAAGTCATCACCGACGTGCGGCAAATTGACAAGGCCGATGTGATTCTGGACGTGCTGGCCGACCGGCGTGAAAAAACCGTGGTCGGTGTGAACGCATCTGGTCAGGTGCGCGAGTTCCAGTTGCGCTTGCGCTTTACCTTCAGGTTGCGAAGTGCCAAAAACAGCGAGTTGATTCCGGCCACTGAAATTTTGCAGCAGCGTGATATCAGTTTCAATGAATCCGCCGTGCTGGCCAAGGAGACCGAAGAAGGCCTGCTGTACCGCGAGATGCAAAGCGATGTCGTGCAGCAGATCATGCGCCGCCTGGCCACGGTGACTGCCAACAAAATATAAAAAGCCATGAACTTAGCGCCCGGTCAACTCCAAGAGCATCTGAAGCGCGGCATGAAAAGCCTGTACACCCTGCATGGTGACGAGCCGCTGCTGGTGCAGGAGTTTGCCGACAGCCTGCGTGCCCACGCCCGGGGGCTTGGTTACACCGAGCGCACGGTGCATACCGTGGCTGGCGCGCACTTTGACTGGAGCGAGGTGCTGGCCAGTGGCGGGTCCCTCAGTTTGTTTGCTGACAAGCAAATCGTTGAAATCCGTATCCCCAGTGGCAAGCCCGGCAAGGAAGGTTCTGCGGCCTTGCAGCAGATCGCCGAGCGGGCGCAGGGTGACGATTCAACCTTGAGCCTCATCATGCTGCCGCGGCTGGACAGCATGACCACCAAGGGCGCGTGGTTTGGCGCGCTCGAGAGTTACGGCGTGACCGTCAAGTTTGAGCCGATTGCCAGAAACAATTTGCCGCAATGGATTTCCCAGCGTCTGCAAGCCCAGGGCCAGCGCGTCGCCGCAGGAGAAGAGGGCCAGCGCACACTGCAATTTTTCTCAGACCGGGTTGAGGGCAATCTGCTGGCTGCGCACCAGGAGATCCAAAAACTGGGCCTGCTTTACCCGCCGCCCGGTGGCAGCGTTTTAAGTTTTGAGCAGGTCGAAAACGCTGTGCTGAACGTGGCTCGCTATGACGTTTTCAAGCTGTCTGAAGCGGTGCTCGGTGGCCAGACGGTCCGTGTGGCGCGCATGCTCGACGGCCTTCAGGCCGAGGGCGAATCAGAAGTGCTGGTGCACTGGGCCATCAGCGAAGACATTCGCAGCATGAAGCGCGTCAAAGACGCGATCAACGCGGGCCGGCCCATGCCGATGGCCCTGCGGGATAACCGGATCTGGGGCGTCAAGGAAAAGCTGTACGAGCGTGTGCTGCCAGGCATGACCGACACCAGCCTGGCCAACCTGCTGACCGCTGCGCACAAGGTGGACGGCATTTGCAAGGGCTTAAAGCAACCCGACTGGCCCGCCAGCGGATGGCAGGCCCTGCATCGTCTGGCCGGACTGGTGAGTGAGCAGTGCGCCTTGCGTGCAAAATAGCGACATGACTGACCTGAACATCACCGACCTCATGCATGCTATGGGCGCCAGGGCAAAAGCCGCCTCGACCCAAGTAGCACGAGCGCAAGCAGCTACTAAAAACAGAGCGCTTGCAGGCCTGGCTGCGTTACTCCGTCAAAACACTGTGCAACTTGCCGCCGCCAACCAGCAAGACCTGGCCAGAGCCGCCACCGCAGGCCTGGAAGGCCCGATGCTGGACCGCCTGAAACTCAGCCCCAAAGACATTGAAACCGTGGCCACCGGCTGCGAGCAGCTCGCCGCCATGCCAGATGTGATTGGCGAAATCATAGGCATGAAGCAGCAGCCCAGCGGCATTCGGGTGGGGCAAATGCGGGTGCCGATAGGCGTGTTCGGCATGATTTACGAAAGCCGCCCGAACGTCACGATTGAAGCGGCCAGTCTGGCCATCAAAAGCGGCAACGCCTGCATTTTGCGGGGCGGTTCAGAAGCGATTGAATCGAACAAAGCCTTGGCCGCGCTGGTGGCACAAGCCCTGACAAGCGCTGGCCTGCCTGCCGATGCGGTGCAACTGGTGCCCACCACTGACCGTGAAGCCGTCGGCCATTTGATCAGCATGCCGCAATATGTCGACGTGATCATCCCGCGCGGCGGCAAGGGCTTGATTGAACGCATCAGCCGTGATGCCAAGGTACCCGTCATCAAGCATCTGGACGGCAACTGCCATGTGTATGTTGACGACCCCTGCGACATCGCCATGGCCGTCAAAGTGGCCGACAACGCCAAAACCCAAAAGTACAGCCCCTGTAACGCCGCAGAAGGCTTGCTGGTGGCGCGCGGCGTGGCTGAGGCTTTTTTACCTCAAATCGCCGCCATTTATGCTGAAAAAGGTGTAGAAATACGAGCTGATGAAGCTGCGGCCCTCATTTTGCATGGGCAAGCAGCTACCAAACATATAGCGGTTAAGGGTGCGACTGAACAAGACTGGTACGAAGAGTACCTGGCGCCCATCATCAGCATCAAGGTGGTTGAGAACGTTGACGAAGCGATTGCCCACATCAACCACTACAGCAGCCACCACACCGACGCCATCATCACCAGCAACCACATGCACGCGCAAAAGTTTTTGCGGGAAGTTGACTCTGCCAGCGTGATGGTCAACGCCAGCACCCGCTTTGCCGACGGTTTCGAGTTTGGTCTGGGCGCTGAAATCGGCATCAGCACGGACAAGTTTCACGCACGCGGCCCAGTGGGAATTGAGGGGCTGACCTCGTTGAAGTATGTGGTGTTGGGGGATGGGGAAGTTCGTAGCTAACGCCGTGTATCGGCCGTTCTGGCCTGTCATCAGCACAGGGTAAGGTGTCAAGTCTTCAAGCAGACCTGCTTGCGGCCAAAACTCAATGACCCTTGCAACTTAATGGTTAGCCCTAATATCTAACCGAAACCTCAAACAACCAAAACAAGAAAGTGGCCGCATGGTCCCGCACCTGATTACCGCCCTGACCGGCCCCATCAACGAGCTTGAGCAGCGCATTTTGGACTCCACCCCGGCCATTGAGCGCTGGTTTCGGCTCGAATGGATGGAGCATACGCCGCCCTTTTACTGCTCGGTGGATGTGCGCAATGCGGGTTTCAAGCTGGCCCCTGTTGACACCAACCTTTTTCCCGATGGCTGGAACAACCTCACGCCTGAAATGCTGCCGCTGGCGGTGCAGGCGGCCATGGCGGCGGTCGAGAAGATTTGCCCGGAGGCGCGCAACCTGCTGGTGGTGCCTGAAAACCACACCCCCAATGACCCCAGGAGCAGCTTTTACCTCGCCAATATCCTCCAGCTCAAGCGCATCTTTCACCAGGCGGGGCTGAATGTGCGCTTTGGTTCGCTCGACGCAGCCATCAAAACGCCCGCCACTTTCAAGCTGCCAACGGGCGAGAACATCACGCTGGAGCCTTTGAACCGGACAGACCGCCGCTTGGGCCTGAAAGACTTCGACCCCTGCACGATTTTGCTGAACAACGATTTGGCGGCCGGCATTCCCGGCATGCTGGAAGACGTGAATGAGCAGCACCTGCTGCCGCCGCTGCACGCCAGCGGCTCGGTGCGCAGCAAAGCCACCCACTTCAAGATCTATGAAGAAGTTGCCAAACGCTTTGGCAAGTTGATCGGTGTGGATTCATGGCTCATCAACCCGATGTTCACGCATTGCGGCCCGGTCAATGTGGCAACCCGCGAGGGCTTTGACAGCTTGAGCACCCATGTCGATGCGCTGCTGACCAAAATCAAGCGCAAGTACAAGGAATACGGCATTCATGAAAAGCCGTTCGTGCTGGTCAAATCCAACAGCGGCAGTGGCGAGGGCACCGGCGGCATGGGCATCATGACGGTGCGCGATGTGAAAGACCTGGACGCCTGGGCCGCCAAAAACAAAAGCAGCAATACGCCACTTGCCAATGGGGTGATGGACATCATCATCCAGGAAGGCGTGCAAACCAACGAGCGCGTCAATGCGGCGGTTGCCGAACCGGTCGTCTACATGATGGACCGTTATGTGGTCGGCGGCTTCTACCGCATTCACGCTGACCGCGGCATTGACGAAAACTTGAATGCACCCGGCGCCAGCTACGTGCCGCTGGCTTTTGCTGATAGTGGGCGCTTACCTCAGCCAGGTGAAATACCTGGGGCCAGCAGCCCGAACCGGTTTTATATGTACGGCGTGATTGCCAGGTTGGCCATGCTGGCTGCCAGCTACGAGCTGGAAGCGACTGACCCGAACGCTGAGGTGTATGACTGAACACCGTCTGAAATTCCTTCCTGAAGGTATTTTCAAGTCTTGTGTCGGCCTGCGAGCCAAAACAGGCTAGCCCCTTTAGCTCCCGAAAAAAGAGCATTTGGTATGACATGGATGCAGTTGCTGCGCCGCAACAAACGCCGAATTAGTTAACGGCGCGCCATTTTGAAGCACTGAATCGGCCCGGACCGGGTGCAAAATAGCGGTTCCTCAGCTATCCACCCCGTCCTGACCCAGGGCGGGACGTTTTTGTGTCCAGTCAAAAATCATCCCTAGCCGCGCTCACTCTGGGCGCCATCGGCGTCGTTTACGGTGACATCGGTACCAGCGTTTTGTACGCTGTCAAAGAAGTTTTCAGCGGCGGTCACGTCCCGCTGACCCCCGACAACGTGTATGGCCTGATGTCGATTTTCTTTTGGACCATGACAGTGATCGTGTCCATCAAGTACGTGGCCCTGGTGCTGCGGGCAGACAACAACGGTGAGGGCGGGTTGATTGCCATGCTGGCGCTGGCGTCCAATGCGGTCAATGACAAACCCAAGCTCAAGCGTAATTTGCTGATCATTGGCGTCTTCGGTACGTCACTGTTTTATGGCGATGGTGTGATCACGCCGGCGATTTCAGTGCTGTCAGCCGTTGAGGGGCTGGAGGTGGTATCGCCAGCGTTCACCCAAGGGGTCATACCCATCACGCTGGCGATTTTGTTTGCCCTGTTTGCGGTGCAGAAAAAAGGCACGGCCGGCATTGGTAAATTTTTTGGACCCATCACCCTGGTCTGGTTTTTGGCCATCGCTTTGCTCGGCATCTCGCAAATCATCACCCAGCCTCAGATCCTGAAAGCGCTCAGCCCACACTACGCCGTGGGCTTCATGTGGGCGAATCCAGGTATTACTTTTATCATTTTGGGCGCTGTCGTGCTCTGCGTCACTGGCGGGGAAGCGCTGTACGCTGACCTGGGTCACTTCGGCAAAAAACCGATTCGCCTGGCCTGGTTCAGCATCGTCATGCCTTGCCTGGTGCTCAACTATTTTGGTCAGGGCGCACTGCTTTTAAACAATCCGCAAGCGGTTAAAAACCCGTTTTACCTGATGGCCCCTGACTGGGCATTGCTGCCGCTGGTTGCTTTGGCCACGCTCGCCACGGTGATTGCCTCGCAAGCACTGATCACCGGCGCCTTCAGCGTGACCAAGCAAGCGATTCAAATGGGTTACTTGCCCCGCTTGCGTATTTTGCATACCAGCGTGCGCGACACCGGACAAATTTACATGCCCTTCATCAACTGGGGGCTGTTTGTTGTCATCGTGATGGCGGTGGTGATGTTCCGCTCGTCGAGTAACCTTGCGGCTGCCTACGGCATTGCCGTGTGTACCGACATGCTGATCACCACGATCTTGACGTTTTACGTGGTCCGCTACGGCTGGAAGTACCCGTTGTGGCTGTGCCTGGCTGCAACCAGCGTGTTTTTTGTGGTCGATTTTGCGTTTTTTGCATCCAACCTGATGAAGCTGTTTGCGGGCGGCTGGTTCCCGCTGGTGATTGGCGGCATTGTCTTCACACTGATGATGACCTGGAAAAAAGGCCGCTTCATCCTGAACGAAAAAATGCGTACCGATGCGATTGATTTACACAGCTTTTTAGATGCCGTGTTTGTCAGTCCACCCGCCCGGGTAGAAGGCTCTGCCGTGTTTTTAACCGCCGAGCCCGGTACCGTGCCCAATGCGCTGCTGCACAACCTCAAACACAACAAGGTGCTGCATCAAAACAATTTGTTTGTGACCGTGCGCAACCATGAAGTGCCCTGGATAGGCCTGAACAAGCGGCTGGAAATTGAACCGCTGGGCCACGACTGCTGGCAAGTGATTGTGAACTACGGCTTTAAAAACGACCCTGATTTGCCCAAGGCCTTGCAGGAGATCAAAGGTCACGGCTGCGAGCTGGAACCCATGACAAGCAGCTACTTTTTGTCGCGCGATGTGATTGTGCCGACGGTCGGTGGCGGCATGGCGGTGTGGCGTGAAAAGCTGTTTGCGCAAATGCACCTCAACGCAGGCTCTGCGGCAGACTTTTTGAAACTGCCGAACAACTCGGTCGTTGAGCTCGGCAGCAAGATCGAAATCTGATAGCCCGGCCGCTTTTGAGCTGCCAACATCGCGCCATGCGATTTTTCAAAGACCTCACGCTCGGCGCCTTCACCGCCGGTTTTGTTGCGGTGCTGGTCGGCTTCACGTCATCGGTGGCCATCGTCTTTCAGGCGGCGCAGGCGTTTCATGCCACGCCTGCACAAATCGCCTCATGGATGTGGGCCCTTGGCGTCGGCATGGGGTTGTGCACCATGCTGCCTTCTTTGTATTACAAAAAACCCATCATGGTGGCGTGGTCCACCCCCGGCGCAGCGGTGCTGGCCATAGCCGGTGTGGCGGGCGGCTTCAGTATGGGTGAGGCGGTGGGCGCATTTGTGGTCAGCGCGGCGCTGGTCACGCTGTTCGGCATCACTGGCTGGTTTGAAAAGCTGATGAACCGCATTCCGGTGGCGATGGCTTCTGCGCTGTTGGCAGGTGTGCTGGCGCGCTTTGGCCTGCAGGGCTTTACCGCCGCACAAACGGCCTTGCCGCTGGTGCTATTGATGTTGACCATCTATCTGCTGGGCAGGCGCTGGCTGCCGCGCTATGCCGTGGTGCTGACGCTTGTGGGTGGTGTGGCTTATGCGGCAGTTGCCGGGCAGATGGCCTGGTCATCTGTCAGCTTGAGATTTGCCGTGCCCGTGTTTGTCATGCCGCAATTTTCGCTGGGTGCTGTCATTAACCTGGCCATTCCGCTGTTTGTGGTGACCATGGCCTCGCAAAACCTGCCCGGTGTGGCGGCGATTCGCGCCACCGGTTATGAGGCCAGCATTCCGGTGTCCAAAGTCATCACCATCACGGGCGCGGCCACCTTGTTGCTGGCACCGTTTGGCGCATTCGCATTGAACCTCAGCGCCATCACCGCGGCCATCTGCATGGGAAAAGAGGCCCACCCCGACCCTGACAAACGCTACACCGCCAGCGTCAGTTGTGGACTGCTGTATCTGGTGATCGGTGTTTTTGGCGCGGCTGTGACCAGTCTGCTGGCGGCCTTTCCCAAAGAGCTGGTCGCCGCCATTGCCACTTTGGCGCTGCTGGGCACGATAGGCGGCGGTCTGGCTGCAGCAGTGAAAGACGAATCTCACCGTGAAGCCGCATTGATCACATTTTTGGTCACCTTGTCTGGGGTGGTGATTGCTGGCATTGGTTCAGCCTTCTGGGGCTTGGTGGCCGGCGCTCTGGCGCTGTTTGTACAACAATACGGGCAAGCCAAAGCCGCCAACCCTTAAAAGCTCATCATGCAAATTCTTTTCGTCGCCGACCCGCTTGAGTCTTTCAAGATCTACAAAGACACCACCTTCGTCATGATGCGTGAGCTGCAAAAGCGCGGCCACACACTGGCCGCGTGCGAGACCAAAGACATCCGCTGGCAGCGCGGCGAATGCGTGACGGGTTTTGTCAGAGACATCACACTGACGGGCGCGCCTGATGCATGGTTCACGGCGAAGCAGTCACACCCCAACGAACGCCCGCAAGCCCTCAAAGACTTTGACGCAGTCGTCATGCGCAAAGACCCACCGTTTGACAGCGAGTTTTTCTACAGCACGCACCTGCTGGAGCAGGCTGAGCGCGAAGGTGCCAAAGTCTTCAACAAACCCCGTGCCCTGCGTGACCACCCTGAAAAGCTGGCCATCATGGAGTTTGCGCAGTTCATTGGCCCGACGCTGGTGACGCGAGACAGCGCCGACATCAAACGCTTTCATGCCGAGCACCAAGACATCATTTTGAAGCCACTCGACGGCATGGGCGGCATGGGTATTTTCCGCGTCAAGGAGGACGGCCTGAACCTGGGCAGCATGATCGAAACGCTGAACAAGGACGGTGCGCAAAGCGTGATGGTGCAAAAGTTTTTGCCCGAAATTGTGAAGGGCGACAAGCGCATTTTGGTGATTGACGGCAAGCCTGTGCCGTTCAGTCTGGCGCGTATCCCGCAGGGCACTGAAGTGCGCGGCAACCTGGCAGTGGGCGGCAAGGGTGTGGCCCAGCCGCTGTCAACGCGTGACCGGGAAATCGCCGAGGCCATTGGCCCGGTGCTGGCCGCACGCGGCTTGTTGCTGGCAGGCATTGACGTGATTGGCGACTGCGTGACCGAGATCAACGTGACCAGCCCGACCTGCTTTCAGGAAATCTTTGACCAGGCTGGCTTTGATGTGGCAGCCATGTTTGTGGATGCGCTGGAGGCTGCCCTAGCTGCCGCTTAAGTCTCTTGGCTGTCATTGCTGGCTTGACCCGGAATCTATCCCAGGCAATTTAACTTGCTACGCCATTGATAGCTGCTTGTGCTCGCTGCCCCAAGGCAGGGAGCTGATTAGATGAGTCATTTATTAAAAACCGTTCGGACTGTTCAGTTTTCAACAAACGGGTTCTGTACGCGCACACTGCTAATTACTTCACCTGAATTCATATCTTCGCTCAGGAGCACGCTGCAACCTGCCATCTCTGCACTGGCCATGATGAGCGCATCGTAAAACGACACACTGCGGGTTTGATGCAAGTCCAGGCCAGCGCGAATGATGGCCGGAGTGACTTGAACGATTTCAAACTGCTCATACAGATCAAGCTGCGCGCGGATGTACCCAGCCGGAAGCTTTAATTTTTTAAGTGCAACATTGCAATATTCTTGCAAAACCTGAGTAGACAGCACGCCTGTGGCGGTTTCATAAAGCTGCTTGAGCAAGGCAAGTGCAATTTGCTGTTTTGCGGGTTCGTCGCTTGCCTCGGCGTAAACGAGGATGTTCGTGTCTATGAAGCTGCGGGTCGCCATAAATCAGCGTTCGTTGGCTTCATCGCGGTTAAAACGCCAACCGCCCAGTTGGGCCGAAGACTGAAGGCAACGCGCCTCAAACTCAGCCCACTGCTGACCACGCCGCGTGCTGCCCGCCAATTGCTCCAAGTAGTCACGCACTACTTGGTTGAGGCTTTTACCCATTTTTTGCGCAGCCTCACGGGCACGCTGGGCTACTTGTTCATCGACTGAAAGGGTTATGTTCATGACATTGCTCCATTGAATGGTGTGCACATATTATGTGCGCACGATATATTTAGTCAAGAGCATCCCAATTTAACGATGGCTGGTACAGCCGTGTTGTTGGCCGGTGTGGGTGTGGCGGCCATGTTTGTGGATGCGCTGGAAGCTGTTCTAGCCACCGCCTAAGTCCCAGGTCTGTCATTCCGGGCTTGCCCCGGAATCCATCAACTGCAACGTCCTATTTAATTAGGAGCTGTTCGCTCGCATTTTGATTGGGCTAGAGGCTTGTTTAATAGTCAGCTGATGTGTCTTTGCAAGACCTGACCCCGTTTTTCGGCTCATATTTTGATGGGGCTAGCGGCTTTTTTGATAGAAGTCTGATGTGTCTTTGCAAGACCTGTTTTTTACATACGCAATGGTGCGGCACCTTATTACTAGTAATACTTCAATCTAATTAATTTCGAAATCCTCTAGAGTGGACCAAATACCTGGAACCTCAATGTCAATAAACTTGAACCCAAATGGCAATTGGCAAGCAGTTCCTGAAGAATTATCAAATGGAAGCCATATAAACCGATATTCAGATTCATGGCAATAGCTTGTAGGTTTTATGAAAGCATGACTAATATCGAAGGATGCATTTATTGACCGCAAAATGCTTCCGTTATCATCTATTTCTTCCTTCTTTTGGTATCTAACATAATCCATCGCACTGGAAACCGAATCAAAACTTCCCTTGAGTTTGATGGAATCGTCCCGAAAACAATCGAGCAACTTTAGAGCTATCAAATCTTTGAATTTCTGCGGATCTGTAATTTTAATCAGGTGCTCGCCAAGGTGGGCTGAATCCTTGAGCGACTCTGAGCCGTTGCCATCAATAAATGTTGTACAAAACACTAGAAAATTAATTTCTGATTCAAGGCGCATGACTCCAGAGCCCTTAAAGTTCAAATTTATTTTATCGTTATTAATTTTAAAGGGCAAACCTGCTACTTTGGCATAATGATTGAATTCAGCGGCTGATACTGTTCTACCCTCCGGCGGTGAACGCATCAAGATGGTGGGAAATCCTTCAGATTTATCCTGCCGATTTTGGTCTTCAATTTTCCGATAATAACTTAACGAACCAATTCTTAACTTATTAAGCTTAATTGCGGCGTATCCGTTTGGGCAAAGCCTTTTATATATTTTCATTATTTATTGCCAAACTTTTATTTATTCTGGAACAAGATGAGGTCTTTAGTCATAAGATCGCCGCGTCAAACCGACTTCACAAGTTGACAAAAACTTGTGCGAATCGTAGGGGGTGAGCCATGGAGATATCTTGACTAAATATGATAACGTAAGACCTCGCTTGACCCTTTGACCCCGTTTTTCACTGCCGATTGAACTCATTCTGACGACTGATGCTTGGGTTCAAAGTGAAATTTTTCGTCATGTAAAGTAATGACGGCTGGTATTCCTGCATTGAGGAATTGCATTGCAGGATTTTCAGGTACTGTTTTACCTTCTGGTATGAATACCACATAAACGCTCAATCCACCGTAGAAACACAATTTTATTATGTAAAGGCCAAATTTATCTGTGTCGGAAACCATGTACTTAAATACATCTGGGTTGCTTCCGATGTAAGACTTTCCTTTTAGATCTATTTCAGCTCGTTTGGTAATGAATTCATTCCAAGTTGCAGAATTTCCTTTTGAGTAGTGAAGGTATCCAAAGTGTGATTTTACTGTGCCTTTAAACTTTGATTTAAAATGATAAAAATGCAATGCATAGGCTATATTTTGAAGACAGTTGTGAAGACGTTTAATGTCCGGAGTTCCCCAGAGCACTTCGAGAAAACCATTGTTTGTTGGTATCCGATGGACAATTTGCTTGTTTAAAATTACCTTGTCCAGAAGCTTGTACGATCGTCTGCGTAATGCGCGCTCTACTTTACCAAATTTATGCAAATACCCAATTGAGTTGTTTCCGATAATTCCTGCTAGGCTAACCATTAAGAATTCGTCATCCATTGATTTGGCTGTATTGTGCAAATCGCAGGAAGGTACAGTAATAAGATTGATGCGATAGTCTTTTTCAGGAATGTCGGCCCTTGTAGGGAATAGACATTTAGGTGGGACATGCTCGGCTGAAGTCCCAGGTTCTTCGCATCTGTAACACTTATCCATATGAAAGCCCAAGAAAAAATGAGGCCAGGTCTTTAATTATCAGATTTGGTTGAAATAACGCCATGGCTCGCCCCCTACGATTCAAATCTGCACACGCCCTGAACGAGCGACTAGGAAGTTCATCTTCATGTTACCAACTATTACAGAGTTTTGGGTCCTGAAACACGTTTCGACCTGAGCTGTGTTGAGGAAGCTTTGCAAAACCCAGTCAACCGCTGAGTTGCGCAAGATTTGGGGTCAGCTCTTCCATCAATGCATCCCGCTATTCTTTTAAACATTCAGAGCAACCTCAGTAGCAAATCAATACAGCACTACCTAAGCGCTGCCTGATACCCCGCCCTCAAACACCTTGAGCTCGCCCGGTGCAAACGCCGTCCAGTGTTCATTGGTGGTCAGAGGTGCGCTGACCACCACGGCTACGCGGTCTGTCATGTTGGTGTGCTCGGCAAAGTCAACGCTCACGTCTTCGTCGCTGAGGGTGGCGTGCGCAAACGGGTGTTGGCGCTCGATGTAGTGCAGCCCCTGCGAGTCGGGTTTGGTTGATGCATGCGCCCACAGGGCCTGGCCGTTGCTCGGCAAAAAGTTGAAGGTGCCGTGCGGCGCGATGTTGGCCGCCAGCTCGCGCAGCGTGATGCTCAGCTCATGCACGCTGGGCACCCCGGCATGCGACTTGGCCAGCTCTTGCATGATCCAGCAAAAAGCGCGTTCGCTGTCGGTGCTGCCCACTGGCTTGAAGCTGCCGTGCAGGCGCGGTGCAAAGTCTTTCAAGTCGCCGTTGTGTGCAAACACCCAATACCTGCCCCACAACTCTCGCACAAAAGGGTGGCAATTTTCAAGCGCCACCCGGCCTTGCGTGGCCTTGCGGATGTGTGAAATGACATTTCGGCTTTTGATGGGGTAGCGGCTGATCAGCTCGGCCACCGGCGATGAGCAGGCGGGCTGGTGGTCTACAAAATGGCGCAGGCCTTTGTCGTCTGCACCTCCGGCATCGCCCTCAAAAAAGGCAATGCCCCAGCCATCGGCGTGGTGGTCGGTTTGCCCGCCGCGCTGGGCAAAGCCGCGAAAGCTGAAGGTCACATCGGTCGGGGCATTGCAGTTCATGCCCAGCAGTTGGCACATGGCTCAGTCGCGTGGCTCAGACCACAGCTTGCCACCCGTGGCCCAGTTCTCGCGCTTGATGTCGGTGATGACGATATCGACCGAGTCAGCCACGCCGCCCAAAACCTCAACGCTGACGCGCGTGATCTCGGCGACCAGTTTCTTTTTTTGCTCAACCGTGCGGCCTTCCAGCATTTCGACGTGGTAGGTGGGCATGAGATCTCCTTCGGCGGTGATGGCGGGTTTGTTGTGGAATTTGGATGACAAATTTAATCGTCTGGCGTGATGATAATCAAGCCTGACCATGACGACTCACCTGCCCCTACTTGTTGGTCGTTCCTACCATTGCCAATGCGGCAGCCCGGTTTTTTTCAGAAACAGCGAATGCCTGACCTGCGGCACACCGCTCGGCTACGACAGCGCGCTGGCCACCTTGCTGCCCCTGATGCCGGGGCCGGGGGACAACACTTGGTTGCAGTGGCAGCCAGCGCCAAACCCGATGCAAGCACAGGTGGGGCAAACACAAACGGGGCAAAAGCAGCTCTACAGCCGCTGCGCCAACCTGACCACACCGGCGGCCTGCAACTGGCTGATACCTCAAACGCCTGATGCTGAACAAGCGCCCCAGCCGCTGTGCCAGGCCTGCCGCTTGAACCGCACCATTCCTGACCTGAACGATGCCGCCCACCCGGACAACGGGGTGCTGTGGGGCCGCATTGAGCTTGCAAAGCGGCGACTTTTTTCAAGCCTGCTGGCCCTTGGGCTGCCCGCCGCGTCATTGACGCAAGACCCGGTGCGCGGCCTGGCGTTTGACCTGCTGCGCCCGCCAGGCGGTGGCCCGCCCGTGGTGACTGGGCACAAAGAAGGCCTCATCACCCTCAACCTGCTGGAGGCTGACGATGCTGTGCGCGAGGCCGTCAGACGCGACCTGCGCGAACCCTACCGTACGCTGCTGGGTCACCTCCGCCATGAAATGGGCCACTACTACTGGGACCGGCTGGTGCGCGGTACGGCATGGATGGACGGCTTTCATGCGCTGTTTGGTGACGAGACACAAGACTATGCCGCCAGCCTTCAGCGCAACTACCAGCAGGGCCCGCCGACCAACTGGCAGCTTGACCATGTCAGCGCTTACGCCAGTAGTCACCCGTGGGAGGACTGGGCTGAATGCTGGGCACATTATTTGCACATGCGTGACACGATTGACACCGCCGTCAGCCTGGGCCTGGCGCATGACAATCTGCACACGGCGCACCTGGAGTTCACGCCCTTCACGATGGATGCGCTCTACCAGCCCGCCCACCTTGAGGCGCAACAGTTTCTGGACTTTTTAAACGACTGGACCCGCCTGACCACGCTGCTCAACGAAATGTCGCGCAGCATGGGGCAGCCTGACTTTTACCCGTTTGTGCTGCCACGACGGGTGGTGGCCAAACTGCATTTCATCCACCTGCTGGTCACATCGGGCGGCGGCCCACCGCCAGCGACCGCCGAGCTGGATGCGGTGCAAGGGCAGATGCGGAGTCAGTTTTAAAGTGCTATATGATTTGTAGCTGATAGTGCATGTATTCATTGGCCTATAGCCCTAAATGAGCACCAAAGCAGCCTTGTTAACGCCAACTGACGGCCCAAGCCGTTTCATTTTTCATGTCGCCACCTGCAGCCAGCCCGTTTGATGCCGCCAGACAGCATTTTGTAGAAGGCGTAGGCCACTACGAGGCGGGTCGCTACGCTCAGGCGCGGGTCAGTTTTGAAGCTTCCCTGGCGCTGTTGCCGGGCCGGGTGTCAACGCTGGGCAATCTGGGGGCGACGCTGGTCAAACTCGGGCAAGCGGAGGCGGCGCTGGTGCCGCTTGGCGAGGCGCTGGCCATCGATGCCCATGCGCTGGACGCGCTGTCGCACAAGGGGCTGGCGTTGGCCGAGCTGGGTCGCTACGCCGACGCGTTGGCTTGCCACGACGCCGTGCTGCGCCTGCAGGCAGACCACATTCCGGCCGCTTACCAGCGCAGCCTGATGCTCAAGCAGCTCGGGCGCTACAAGGAAGCTGCGGACGCCACCAGCCGGGTCGTCGCGCTGGATGCAGACAATCTGCAGGCCTGGTGGCTGCGCGCCGAGCTGCTGCATCGGCTCGAGCAACACGACGCGGCGCTCGCGGCATTTGACCGATTGCTCGGCCTGGACCCCCTGCTGCACCGCGCCTGGAGCCAGAAGGCGGGCTTGCTCAACGACCTGGGCCGGCATGCCGAGGCACTGGCTGCATTTCAGCAAGCCCTGGCGCTTGGTGGAGACCCCGAACTGAACGGTTATTTCATCGCCTCACTGACCGGCCAGCAGGCGCCCAGCGCGCCGCCGCGCCAGTATGTGGCAGGCTTGTTTGACGACTATGCCGAAGACTTTGACAAGCATCTGGTCAACGTGCTGGGCTACCAGGCGCACCGGGTGCTGGTTGAAAATTTGCGGGGTGTTGGCAAAACCCATTACCGCTCTGCCCTGGACCTGGGTTGCGGCACCGGCCTGTGCGGGCCGCTGCTGCGCGGGCAGGTCAATCGGCTGGAGGGCGTGGACTTGTCTGGCCAGATGCTGGATAAGGCGCGTGCCCTTGGGGGGTATGACGCATTGGTTCAAGCCGACGTGGCCGAGCATTTACAAGCGACTGACCAGCGACACGACCTGCTGCTGTCTTGTGATGTGTTCATTTATGTGGGAGCGCTTGAGGCCGTGTTTGCAGGCGCAGCCCGCGTGCTGGAGCCGGGCGGCGTGTTCTGCTTTTCAGTCGAAAGCACAGACGATGCGCATGACTATCGCCTGATGCCCAGCCAGCGCTATGCGCATTCAGAGCGCTACCTGCGCAGCCTGGCTGCCAGTCAGGGTTTGACGGTGGTCAAAACGCTGGCGCAGCCCATCCGGCAAGACCAGCAGCAAAGCATTGACGGTTTGTATGTGTACCTTGTCAAGCCGGCGCCAGCGTCTTGAGGGCCTACCGGCTCGCGCTTTGCAAAACCCAAGGCGTTGCCAGCACGGCCAGCAAACGAATCAGGGCCACATCGCGCGGCAGCCACTGCGCGCGGCCACCGAGGACATTGAAAGTGGCGGCGCAACGACCATCGACAAGCAGCGGCACATTGACCACGCCATGCAAACCCAGCGCTATGATGCGCGCGTGGTCGTCAAACACCGCGGTCAGCGCAGCATCACCTTCACCTATAAAAACCTCATGACGCAAGAGCAGTTGGCGTGACCAGGGCGTCAGCGTTTTACGCTTCAGGCCCGCGACTGGGTAGGCCTGCAAGTTCGATGACCACAGGCGCTGCAGCTCAAACTCGCCCGCGCTGGCCGGCAGCGTGTCAACCTTGTTGACGGTTAACAGGCCATCGCCCAGCATGGCCTGACGCGCCCGCTCAATCACTGACAGGGCGGCATCAAAATGACTGGCCCGGGGCAGCGCCTCGCCCAGCAAGGCACATACCGCAGCCGGGAGTTGCAGGTCTTCTGATGCTGGATCTGCCGTCTTCACCCGGTGTTACTCGTTTTTAATACCCAGCTCACGGATGACTTTGCCGTAGCGGTCTGCGTCACGCTGCAACAGGCCTGCAAAGTCTTGCGGCGTGCTTCGCACCACCTCAACGCCAATCGCGTCCATGCGTGACTTGATGTCGGGTAAAGCCATGGCTTTGTTGATTTCAGCATTCAGCCTGCTGGCCATGTCTCTGGGCAAACCAACAGGCCCAAAAGCGCCGTACCAAACGCTCATCTCGTAGCCCGGCAAGGTCTCGCCTACCGTTGGTACATCAGGCAGCAGGGCCGACCGTTTGGCCTCTGTGACGGCCAGCAGGCGCAGCTTGCCTGACTTGACATGCGGCAGCGTTTGCGTGCCGGCAGAAAACAGCACCTGGGTTTGGTTGCCCACCGTGTCAAGCACGGCAGGTGCGCCTCCTTTGTACGGCACATGCAACATCTCAATACCGGCGGCTTTTTCAAACATCACCGCGGCAAGGTGGTTGGTGGAGCCAGGACCGGCTGTCGCGTAAGCCAGCTTGCCGGGGTTGGCTTTGGCGTAGGCAATGAATTCCTTGACGGTTTTAACCGGCACCGATGGGTTGACGACCAGGGTGTTGACCACGTTGGCAATTTGCGCAATCGGGGTGAAGTCGTCAACCCCTTTAAAAGGCATGTTCGGCATCAGTCCCGGGTTCATGGCGTGCGTGCTCATGGAGCCGACCAGCAGGGTGTAACCGTCTGGTTTGGCTTTGGCCACCAGGTTCGAGCCAATATTGCCCGAAGCGCCCGCCTTGTTGTCAACAATGACGGTTTGGCCCATCGACTTGGTCAGTTGCTCACTGAGCGTGCGGGCCAAAATGTCGGTTGAGCCGCCAGGCGCCCACGGCACGATGAGGGTGATCGTGCTTTCGGGCCAGGCGGCGCGCGCCCATGGCGAGACGCCGCCCAACAAGGTGGCCGCAGAGGCCAGCACGGCATGGCGACGGGTGACTGAAAAAGAATGCGACATGTTGAAGCTCCTTGACTTGAGAATAATGTGTTGGTTGATGGAGCACGACGAGAACTAACGTCCCACCGCGTAGCCCTGCATGCCGCGCGGGTTGGCGGCTGCCCGCAGCACAAGCCGGCCCTGCGCATCACGGCTGCGGCTGCAAGCCGACAGGCGGCTTTCAGACCAGGCTTCTCCGACTTTCACCTCATGCCCGGCAGCGCGCAGCTCGTCCAGCACCGCTGGTGAAAAACGCGACTCTATCGTCAACCGGTTCAGCACGGTCTGACGCGGCCAAAAAGACGACGGTCCGTGGTCTACATGCCAGGCGGGGGCGTCAATCGCCTCTTGCAGGTTCATGCCGTGCACTGCGTGACGCAGAAAAAATGCGGTCGACCACTGGTCTTGCTGGTCGCCACCCGGCGTGCCAAACACCATGTAGGGCTCACCATCGCGCAGGGCCAGTGATGGCGACAGCGTGGTGCACGGCGCAACGCCAGGGGCCAGGCTGTTGGGCAAGCCGTCATCCAGCCAGGTCATTTGCAGGCGGGTGTTGATGGCAAAACCGAGTGCCGGCACCACCGGGCTGGACGACAACCAGCCGCCTGATGGGGTCACGGCCACCATGTTCCCGTGCTTGTCGATGACATCAATGTGGCAGGTATCGCCCACAAACACTTCGCGCTCGGCCCATTCAGACACGGGCGGCAGCGCTGCAAATGTCGGCTCACCGATGCCGAAGCGGGTGTCTGCCGTCAGCAGGGTGCGCAGGCTCACAGCAAGATCGGGTAGGCGCGCTGCGTTGGCGTTGGGCGCGCCCGCTTGCAGAACCTGCGAGGCCCTTTGGCCAACACCTTGCCAGCGTTTGAGCAGATAGTCATTTGACAGCAATGCCGTCTGGTCTTGCGCCGACGCGCCCGGCGCAGTGCCGTACCAGGCCAGCCGGTCGGCCAGTGCCAGTTTGGCCGCTTCTGCAATGCGGTGTACAAATCCGGCGCTGTCAGGTGCGTGGTTTTCAAGCCCCGCATGTTTGAGCATGCCCAGTTGCTCTAGCAGGGTCGGCCCCTGGCTCCAGAAGCCGCACTTGGCCAGCGTGTAGCGACCAAAGTCAAGGCACAAGGGCGCTTCAATTTTGGTTTGCCAGCGCGCCATGTCCTCATAGCGCAGCAGGCCGCTGTGCGCTTGCCCGGTACCGTCAACGACTTGTTCCGTGCGGTAAAAATGATCAATCTCTTTGGCCACAAAACCCTGGTACCAGGCTGTGCTGGCGGCATCAATCACCTCGCTGCGGGTGGCGCCTTGGCTTTGCGCGAGCCGGATTAATTTTTCGTAGGTAGCAGCCAGTGCAGGCTGTGTGAACAAGGCGCCAGGTGCGGGGACCTTGCCGTCGGGTAACCAAACGCGCGCTGACGAATGCCAGTGCTGCCTGAAGAGGTCTTGCACCGCCACAATCGCCTGCACCGCCCGGCCAACCAAGGGGTAACCGTCGCGTGCATAGCCAATGGCAGGGGCCAACACATCGGCCAACGGCCATGTGCCGTGATCGCGCAGCAATGTCATCCACGCGCCAAAAGCACCTGGCACGGTGGCCGGCAACAGACCGATGCCGGGCACTTGCGCCAGGCCCATGGCGCGAAAAGCCGCGCTGCTCGCAGCCATGGGCGCAACACCTTGGCCGCACACTGACAGCATCCGTTTTTCGCGCTCGCTCCACAGCAACATGGGCGCTTCACCGCCTGGGCCATTGAGGTGCGGCTCCACCACCTGAAGCACAAAGCCGCCGGCCACCGCTGCGTCAAAGGCGTTGCCACCACGCTCAAGCACGCCCATGGCCGTTTGCGAGGCCAGCCAGTGCGTGGACGCGGCAACGCCATAGGTCCCAGTGATCTCGGGGCGGGTGGTGAAACTCATAGGATGGGGCGGGCGGGAGAAGGTGATGCCAACAGGCACTCTAAGTGTACTTACGAAATTCAGCGCATCGCATCTCTTATTCGCGCAAATACCTGCCAGAACGCAGCGTCTTGCGTGGTGGCAAAGTTGATCCGCATCAGGGTTGAGGGCTGCTGTGTTGCGTGAAACAGCGCACCGGGTGCCAGCAAATAGCCTTCGTCCAGCATGCGTTGGGCCAGCAATTCGGTATCGATCCCCGTGTCCACCCAGCCAAACAGGCCTGCGGGATCTGCGGCAAAGCTGCAACCGTGGGCCAGCGCCAGCCGGGCTGACCGGGCTCTGGCCAGGTCCAGACGGCTGCGGATCCGCTCGGCATGGCGGCGCAACTGGCCTTGGTCGATACACCAGGCCAGCGCTTTTTCAAGCAGGGCGGGCGTGGTCAGCGAGGCCAGCAGTTTGGTGTCCAGCAGGCGTTCAAACAGGCCAGTGGGCGCGGCGATGTAGCCCACCCGCCAGCCAGGCGCCAGTATTTTGGCGAAACCGCTCACGTAGATCGTGCGCTGCAAACCGTCCAGCGCGCACAGCCGGGTGGCGTGCTCGGCCGCCAGGTGGCTGTAGGTATCGTCTTCCAGAATATGAAAGTCATGCGTGTTGGCCAGTTGCAGCACACGGTGGGCGCTGCCGGGCGTGAGGCAATAGCCGGTGGGGTTGTGCAGCACGCTGACGCTGACAAACAGCTTGGGCGCATGCAGTTTGCAGTAGCTCGCCATCACGCCCAAGTCTGGCCCGGCAGCAGTGCGCGGCACCGGCAAAATGCGCATGCCCAGTGCATTGAGCCGCGCAAACTCAATCGCCCAGCCCGGCTCTTCCACCATCACGAAGTCGCCAGCGCGCAGCAGGGTGCGGCTGACAATGTCCAGCGCATGGGTGGCACCGACGGTGGTGATGATCTGCTCAGGCGCGGCATGAACGTTCAGGCCATCCAGCTTTTTTGACAACGCGCGGCGCAGGCCGCTGTCTCCGGCAGGCTCGCCATAGCGCAATGACAAGTCATGCAGTTCCTTGGCGCCGGTGTAACGCCGCACGGCAGAGGCTAAAAACGTGGTTTCCAGCCAATCGGACGGAAACACGCCCATGCCGGGCTGCGGCTTGCTGCTGACGCCATGAAACATCCCGCGAATGAGCGCTGTGGCGTTGACGGGATTGTGCTGCAGCGACAGGTTGTGTGCTATTGAATCAGGAGCTGCTCGCCCAACATTTTGTTGGTCTGACGCCATATTTCGGACATAAAAACCACGGTTTTTGCGAGCCTCGACCAGCCCTTGGGCCAGCAGCTGGTCATAAGCGGCCACCACGGTGGAGGCGCTGACGCCCTGTTGCTGGGCGCACTGGCGCACCGACGGCAGGCGTGCACCGCTGGCCAGCAGCCGGCTTTTGATGCGTTCGGCAAAGCGGTTGGCCAGTTGCTCGGTGAGCGACTGGGAGGCGGTTCTCATCAGCATGAGGCGGTCCTTTGAGGGGGTGTTCAGCCGTGTACCGGTATGTCAACCAGTACAGTTTTCATCAATGTATCTTGAACTGTATGGGTAGTGTGTTGATAACAACTATAAAGTCAGACCCATGAATTGGCAATTTCCTGACCTGACGGGCGCTTGACGCATGACGACCCGAGCAGTTGACACGGCAGTGGTGGCCAGAGGCCTGTGGCTGGGCCTTCTGGGCATTGTGATTTTTTCAGTCACCCTGCCCATGACGCGTCTGGCCGCGGGTACGCCGGAGGCGCCCCAAATGTCGGGCGTGTTTATCGCCATGGGGCGGGCCACGGTGGCGGCTGTGTTGTCTGCTGCCCTGTTGTTTTTCACCCGCGCGCCCTGGCCTGCTCGAGCCGACTGGCTGCCACTGGCCATCACCGCCGGTGGCGTGGTGTTTGGTTTTCCGCTGCTGACCTCGGTTGCCATGCGTCATGTAGAAGCCATGCATGCCAGCGTGATTGTGGGCGTGTTGCCGCTGGCCACCGCTGCTGTGGGTGCCTTGCTGCATCGCCAGCGGCCATCGGTGGGCTTTTGGTTGTGCGCAGCTGCGGGCAGCGCGCTGGTGGTGGTGTTTGCGGTGCTGCGGTCGGGCCAGGCAATCGGCACGTTTGCCATCAGTTTTGCAGACTTGCTGCTGCTGGCCGCCATGCTGTTCGCGGCGGTGGGCTACTGCTACGGCGGCAGGCTGGCCGGCCATATGCGCGCTGACCATGTGATTTGCTGGGCGCTGCTGCTGTCATTGCCGCTGACCCTGCCGTTGGCTGTTTATTCATGGCCAGAGCATGGCGTCAAGCCAACGGCCTGGCTGGGCTTTGCTTACCTGGCGGTATTTTCGATGTGGCTGGGCTTTTTTGCCTGGTACCGGGGGCTGGCCCTGGGTGGTGCGGTGCGGGTCAGTCAGGTACAACTGGTACAACCGTTTTTGTCGATGCTGTTTGCCGTGCCCTTGCTTGGCGAGAGGCTGGATGCCGTCACGGTCGGTTTTGGCCTGGCGGTTGTTGCCACGGTTTTTTTGGGTAAAAAGATGCCGGTGGGCACCGCAAGTGGAAGGAACTAAAAATGAAATGGACACAGGCGCAGCGCGCTGAAAAAATGAACCCCTCAGTGATCCGGGAGATCCTGAAGGTCACTGAAAAGCCCGGCATCATCAGCTTTGCAGGTGGGCTGCCGTCGCCCAAAACATTTCCGATCGACGCGTTTGCAGCGGCCTGCGCCAAGGTCTTGTCAACCGACGGCGAGGCGGCGTTGCAATACGCTGCCAGCGAAGGCTATGCGCCGCTGCGCGAATGGGTTGCCGCTTCTTTGCCGTGGGAGGTCGACCCGGCGCAGGTGCTGATCACCACAGGCAGCCAGCAGGCGCTGGACCTGATTGCCAAAATCCTGATCGACAAAGGCTCAAAAGTGCTGGTTGAAACACCGACGTACTTAGGCGCCTTGCAGGCCTTCACGCCGATGGAGCCCAACTACGTCAGCGTGGCCAGCGACGGGGAAGGCATTGACATCGGCGACTTGAAGGCCAAGGCCAAAGACGCCCGTTTTTTATATGTGCTGCCAAACTTTCAGAACCCCACCGGCAACTCGATGAGCCAGGCGCGTCGCGCGTCGCTGAGCGCTGCCGCTGCGCAACTGGCCCTGCCGATTGTCGAAGACAACCCCTACGGTGATTTGTGGTTTGACACGCCCCCGCCTTTGCCGCTGACCGCCCGCAATCCGGATGGCTGCATCTACATGGGCAGCTTTAGCAAAACACTGGCACCCGGTTTGCGCCTGGGTTTTCTGGTCGCGCCCAAAGCGTTGTACCCCAAGCTGCTGCAAGCCAAGCAGGCCGCCGATTTGCACACGCCCAGCTTTAACCAGCGCATGGTGGCCGAGGTACTGAAAGGCAATTTTCTGGATCGCCACGTGCCGACCATTCGCGCCCTGTACAAATCTCAGCGCGACGCCATGCTGGCCGCCCTGAACAAGCACCTGGCGGGCAGTGGCGTGAGCTGGAACACGCCCGACGGCGGCATGTTTTTATGGCTCAAACTGCCTGATGGCATGAACGCTGTCGATCTGCTGCCCCTAGCCGTTGAGCGCCATGTGGCCTATGTGCCGGGCGCGGCTTTTTATGCCGACACACCACAGCTGAGCACCCTCAGGCTGTCGTTTGTGACGGCGAGTGTGGATCAGATCAACACCGGCATTGCTGCATTGGCCGATGTTTTCAAAGCACACATGAAAGAACAGAAAGAACAAACAGCATGAGTCAACCCAAAAAACTCAAAATCTGGGGCCGCATGAGCTCCATCAATGTCAAAAAAGCAGTCTGGGCAGCGCAAGAGCTGGGCCTGGACTTTGAACGCCATGAAGCCGGTGGTGTGCATGGCGTGGTGAAAACACCTGCGTATGTTGCGCTGAATCCGAATTCGCAAATACCTGTGTTGCAAGATGAGGACTATGTGCTGTGGGAATCGAATGTGATCACCCGCTACTTGTGCGCCACATACAGCGCCGCCACGCGTGTCGCTTCGCGTACTGCGCTGCCCCCCGAGGGGGCCGTGCCTGGCTTGGGGCGGCCCGGCGCGTCGGCGCACTCGCTGTACCCCAGCGACCTGCAAGAGCGCTTTGACGCCGAACGCTGGATGGAATGGCAACAAACCATGGTCAACCCCGCCAGTCGTAACGGCTTTTGGCATTTGATCCGGCTGCCTGCCGAGCAGCGCGACATGGCTTTGGTCGTCCAGTCGAACGCCCTGGTCGAGCCCTTGATGGCGATCCTGGACGCGCATCTGGCCACCCGCAGCTTCATGGTGGGTGAGCGTTTCACCATGGCTGATATTCCACTGGGCTGCGAGGTGCAGCGCTGGTTTGGCCTGCCGCAAGCGCGTGAAAAGCGGCCGCATATTGAGCGCTGGTTTGCCTCGCTGTTAGCCCGGCCTGCGGCCAAGGGCGTGCTCGATTTGCCATTGGCTTGAAAGGCGCCTGATGCAACCACGCCCTTTCAAACAAGTCGATGTTTTTACTTCAACGCCCTACCTGGGTAACCCGGTCGCTGTGGTTCTAGAGGGCGATGGCCTGAGCGATGCAGAGATGGCGAGTTTTGCCCGCTGGACCAATTTATCCGAAACCACCTTTGTGCTGCCTGCACTTGACCCCTTGGCCGATTACCGCCTGCGCATCTTCACGCCGGGCATTGAATTGCCCTTTGCGGGCCATCCCACGCTGGGCAGTTGTCATGCCTGGCTGGAGGCCGGCGGGCAGCCTCAAAACAAAGATGTCATCGTGCAGGAGTGTGCGAAAGGCCTGGTCAAAATTCGCCGCGACGGGTCGGGCAAGCGCTTGGCTCATCGACTCGCTTTTGCAGCCCCTGAATTGAGCCGCTCTGCCCCCAGCCCGGTGGTGCTGGCGCAGGTGGCGGCAGCCCTCGGCATCAAGCCCGCGCAGGTCACCGCGGCGCAGCTGCTGGACAACGGCCCGGTATGGCTGGGCTTGCTGCTGGACCAACCCGAGACGGTTTTGCAGATCATGCCCAACCACCAAGCCTTGGCCAAACTGGGTGTCAAGGTCGGTGTGGCGGGCATCTACCCGGTGGGCGCAGCGACGCCGCTGATTGCCAGAGCCAATCGGGAGGCCAAAGCTTTCGCGCACGACCAGCCGGACATCGCCCCCGATCTGGAGGTGCGGGCCTTTGCCGCCAGCATCGGCATCAACGAAGACCCGGTGACCGGCAGCCTGAACGCCAGCCTGGCGCAATGGCTGATGGCCGAGGGCATCATGCCAGCGCAGTACACCGCCGCACAGGGCGCATGCGTCAACCGCGCAGGACAAATTGACTTGCAGCGGGACGCGCAGGGGCAGCTATGGGTGGGCGGGCAGTCGGTCACGTGCATCAGCGGGACAGTCACGCTGTGACAGCGCACGTTGATCATCTGGTCGTCGCCGCCAGCACGCTTGACGAAGGCGTGGCCTGGTGCGAACAGACATTCGGCAGCCTGCCTGGCCCCGGCGGTGAGCACCCGTTGATGGGCACGCACAACCGGCTGTTTTCGCTTGCCACAGCGACTTACCCAACCGCTTACCTCGAAATCATTGCTATCAATAAAGGAGCTGACTGCGCCCGAAAACAGGGCGAAAAACGCTGGTTTGACCTGGACAATGAGGCGCTGCAACAGCAATTGAAGCAATCTGGCCCGCGGCTGGTTCATTTTGTTGCCAGCACGCCGCATGCTGCACCCGGCATGCAAGCGCTGGCTGCTCTTGGCATGGACCGTGGCGAGTTGCTACAGGCTTCGCGCATGACACCGCACGGCATGCTGACCTGGAAGATCACGGTTCGCCCAGATGGTCAGCGGCTGATGAACGGCACCCTGCCCACGCTGATCGAGTGGGGCGATGTTCACCCTGCAACCAGCATGGCGGCAAGTGGCATCACGCTTGAGTCGCTCACCGCGTGCCAGCCAGACACCCAAGCCTTGCGTGCTGCTTATGCCGCCATAGGCTTGCAAGGCGTGGCGGTGAGCCAAGGGCTTCCCAATCTGATCGCCACCCTGCAAACGCCGCGCGGCCTGGTCACCCTGGAGTCCAAAGGCATTTAGCAGCCGACACGCGGGTGACAGGGTTGACGCCAAAGCCGCCGCACAATGCGGGCATGGGAACCCTCTATTTAGTGCGCCATGGCCAGGCCTCATTTGGCGCGGATGACTACGACGTGCTGAGCCCGCTGGGCCACCAGCAGGCCGTGCGTTTGGGCGAGTATTTTGCAGCCAAAGGCATGGTCTTTGATGCGGCACTGACAGGCACCTTGCAGCGGCAGATCAGCACCTATGAGGGGATTTGCAAAGGCATGAGGGCAACGCCACAGGCGCTGCAGTGGTCAGGCCTGAATGAATACGACAGCCACGCGGTGATTGCCACCGTGCATGCTGGAAAACTTGAAAAACCCAACTCGCCTGAGCAATACCGCCACCACTTTCGCCTGCTCAAAGACGGCCTGAAGCAATGGATGGACGGCGTGGTCAGCCCGCAAGGCATGCCCAGCTACAGTGAGTTTGTGGGCGGCGTGACGAGCGCCTTGGACCACGTGCGAAAAAACTGCGACGGCCATGTGTTGTTGGTCTCCAGTGGTGGGCCCATATCAACCGCTGTCGGCCATGTTTTGGGATGCAGCCCAGAGGCGACGATTGAGCTCAACCTGCGCATTCGCAATGCCTCGGTCACCGAGTTTGCCTTTACCCCCAAGCGCCACATGCTGGTGACCTACAACACGCTACCGCATCTGGACGCGCCAGAGTATTCAGATTGGGTGACCTACGCTTAAAGTGCAGCGCGCAGCGTGTCTGAAGGCAACTGGTCAATTTCACCGAGCAATGCCGCAAAGCTGCGGCCTGCCGCGTTCAAAATCTTGCGGCCTTTCTCGGCCGTTGCTGCCGCCGCATTGCCGGCTGCGCCGTGCTGGTTGTAGTCCTGCATTTGCCAGGCCAGTTTGGCGCTTTTGCCATCGCCAAGAATTTTGAATCTTTCAGCCCGGTCTTGTGCGGTCGAGCGAAAGTGTTGCGCCTGGGTCATGTCCACCAGCTCGGGTTTCAAGGCCAGCATCATGGAGGTTTCGATGTCGCCACCATGAACACCAAACCGGTGCTCCTCGGCACTGAACAGGTCATGGACTGACTCGCCAAGTTCAGTGACCAATGGCAAATGAAACCAGCTCACGCTGTACACCAGCATGCCCAAGCGCGCCCGAAGGTCACGCGCCACCACATCCAGCAAGCTGACCTGTCCGCCGTGTGCATTGAGCAGCACCAGTTTTTTGATCCCGGCCGCGTGAGCCGATTCGGCCAGCTCCGTCCAAAGCGCGATCACCGTCGCCGCTTTGAGCGTCAAGGTGCCATCAAACGCGGCATGTTCAGGGCTCAGGCCCACCGCTTGCGTCGGCAAAAACAGCACAGGTAAATCGGGCGGTATGCTCGCCAGGCTGGCGGCCACCACGCCGTCGACCAGCGCCGCGTCAACGCTCAGCGGCAGATGCGGGCCATGCTGCTCAATTGCGGCAACAGGCAGTACTGCGATGCAGCGCGCCTTGTCCAGCTTGGCAAAGTCCGTCGTCTTCAGGTGGGCCCAGAAGCGGCGAGAGCTCGAGTCGTCTTTAACATGGGAAGTCATCCCCCTATTTTGGATGATTTTCAAAACTCAGCATGGCCCCCCTAAACTGGCGTCATGACAAGTTCCCTGTTGATCGTCTGGTTTAAAAAAGACTTGCGCTGGCATGACCACGCAGCGCTTGCCAATGCAGCGGCGTGGGCGGCGCAAACTGGCGCCAGGGTGCTGCCGCTGTGGGTGTACGAGCCCGCCATGTGGCAGCAAAGTGACATGGCGGCGCAGCATCTGGGCTTTGCCAACGATTGCCTGGCCGAGCTGGACAGATGGATCCAGCAAGACAGCGACAACCAGAGCCAGCTCTGCCGCCTTCAGGGCGACATGGTCGGTGTCCTGGCAGCGCTGCGAGCGTCCCTCGGGCCTTTCACATTGGTCAGCACTGAAGAGACCGGTAATGCCTGGAGCTATGCGCGCGACATCGCGGTAGGCCGCTGGTGCCGTGCCAGCGACGTCGAGTGGCGCGAATTTCCCAGCAACGGCGTGGTGCGGCGTTTGCTGTCCCATGAAGGAGGGCGTGACCGCTGGACGCACCACCGCCTGAAGCGCCTGCAAAGCCCGCTTGTTCCAGCACCGAGTCGTGTGCAGTGGTTGACGCGAGAGATGTTGCTGGGTTTGGGCGCCTGTGCTGAACTGACGGCGCATGACCTGCGCTTGCCAAGCCTCGACAAGCCCGGCCGCAAGCGCGGTGGCCGGGCTTTGGCGCTGCAGGAGCTGCACACGTTTTTAGACCAGCGCGGGCGCACTTACCGGTTTGACATGTCCAGCCCGGTGACAGCACCAGAAAGCTGTTCGCGCATCTCGGCCCACTTGGCATGGGGCAGCCTCAGTGTTCGCGAATGCATGCGTCAGGTGGCACAGCGCCGGACGCAACTGCTAGCCATGCCTGCCAACCAGCGCCCCGATGGCTTTTTGGCGTCTCTCAAAAGCTTTGAAAGCCGCTTGCACTGGCATTGCCATTTCATCCAAAAGCTGGAGTCCGAGCCGGCAATTGAGCTGCGAAATGTCAACCGAGGCTTTGACCATTTGCGCAATGAAGGCGAACTGACGCCTGAAGAAAGCGCCCGCCTTGCGGCCTGGTGCGAGGGCCGCACCGGCTTTCCATTCATAGACGCCTGCATGCGTAGCCTGAACGCCACGGGCTGGATCAACTTCAGAATGCGGGCCATGCTGGTCAGCTTTGGTGCCTACCAGCTGTGGCTGCACTGGCGTCACCTGGGTCAGCACCTGGCGCAGCAATTTACCGACTACGAGCCCGGCATTCACTGGAGCCAATGCCAGATGCAGTCAGGCGTGACAGGCATCAACACCATTCGGATTTACAGCCCGATCAAGCAAAGCCACGACCAAGATCCCACCGGCGTGTTCATTCGGCAGTGGGTGCCTGAACTCGCCCAGGTCGAACCCGCCTTCATTCATCAGCCCTGGCTGGCGCCGTCACCGCCTGCTGGATACCCGGCCCCCATCGTTGACCTGAAAGCCGCTACGCTGGCCGCCAAAGAAAAAATCTACGGCAAAAAAGCTGAAAAAGCCGTGCAAGCCGAGGCGGCCAAGGTGTACGAAAAGCATGGCTCACGCAGCCCGAACCGCGAGAGGGAGCGGCCGCGAAGAATGGCTAGTGATGCTAAAAAAGCGGCAGGCCCGACACCTGCTTGCCCGCAATTAGGCTTCGATTTTTAGCGCGTCGCCCTTGGCCGCACCGTGCCGTGCCTGACGCTGGGCCAGGTGTTTGGCCGCTTTGGCTGGGGCTTGCCCTGGCAATAGGGCAGTCAGGCACTGCGGCCTGCCCCGCGCGCCACTGGCCAGGTAGTCTTTCAGCAAGGCCGCTTGCACCTGCGCGCTGCCCATGCCGCGTGTTTCAGTCAGGTAGTGATGCAGCAAGTCCACCAGTTTTTCTTGCGCGAACTCATGCGTCTTGCCAGTCGTTTGCCACAACCAGTCGCTGACATTTAAAAAGTGATGAAACGCTGAGCCACCGCTTAACAACAGCTTTAAACCTGATGAAAAGCGCCCCGAGTTCACCACCAGGTCCCAGTAGCGTGCAAAGCGTTTGATGCGCTGCATGGTGGCGAAGTCAACGTTGGAATTTTGCAAGATGGTGTAGGGCGTTTGTGGCTCGTAGACCATCGCGTAGTCGCTGGTGTGGCGCGTGATGGGCGTGCCGCGCAAGCGCTTCAAAATACCGAACTGGATTTCATGCGGCGCCAACCCGTACAGCCTGTCAAAGCCCTCGGCAAAGCTGTCCAGGGTTTCACCCGGCAGGCCAAAAATCAAATCCGCATGCACATGGGCTTTGCTGTGCGTGACCAGCCAGCGCAGGTTGTCTGCGGTCTTGGTGTTGTCCTGTTTGCGCGAGATGCGTTGCTGCACTTCGGGGTTAAAGCTTTGAATGCCAACTTCAAATTGCAGCGAGCCTGCGGGGAACTGGGCGATCAGTGCCTTGAGCTTGTCATGCAGGCTGTCTGGGACGACTTCAAAATGGATGAACAAATCCGACGCGCTGGCTGTGCGTCCTTCTTCGTCTTTCATTCGGTCCAAGAAAAACTGCAAAATCCGCACGGAACAATCAACCTTCAGATTAAACGTGCGGTCGACAAACTTGAAGTTGCGTGCGCCGCGCTGATACAGCGCCTCCATTTCTGCCATGAAGGCATCCAGGTCAAACGCCCAGGCGGTTTTGTCCAAGGAGCTCAAACAAAACTCACACTTGAAAGGGCAGCCGCGCGAGGCCTCGACATACAGCAGACGCTTGGCCAGGTCTTCAGGCGTGTATTCGTTGTAGGGCAATGCAATCGCGTCAAGGGCGGGCTGCTCGCCCGTGATGACTTTCATCAAAGGCTGCGGGCCATCGAGCAAAGCCCGGCACAGCTTGGGAAAGCTCACATCGCCCCAGCCAGTGATCACATGGTCTGCCAGGCGGCAAATGTCCTGGATCTCGGTTTCAAAACTGACCTCGGGCCCGCCCAGGACGACTTTGATGTCCGGCCGCAAGGCTTTGAGCAAAGCCACCACCTGCGTGGTTTCCACCACATTCCAGATATAAACGCCCAGGCCGATGATGCGGGGCTCAAATGCCAGCAGTTCTTCCACAATCTGCAAAGGCCGCTGCGCAATGACAAACTCGCACAACTGCGTTTGCGCCTTCAGGCCCGCCCCGCCATGCACGTCCATATTGGCCAGCAGGTAACGCAGTCCCAAGGACGCGTGAATGTACTTGGCATTCAGGGTGGCTAAGACGATGGAGCGCGTTGGGCGAAGCATCGCCTTATTATCTGGGTTTGTGATCAACAGGCCTGTCAGCAGACCCACGGTGTCAGCTGGTTGGAACTATTGCTCTTGCCAGACGCTCAGACGACCATCCATGAACTCCCGATTTTTCAAAACCGCTCTGTTTTTTGTAGCTTCTTGCCTACAGATTAATTGGGCTACAGCCCAAATTACCCCCTTAAATGCGTCTCAAAAGGTGGTCGGGAGCGTCATCACCACCGATCAGGTGCGGGCTGAGCTGATGGCTTTTGTGCCGGACGGTGTGGGCCCGGGCAAGCCGGTCTGGGTGGGCTTGCAAATCACGCACCAGCCGGATTGGCACACGTATTGGAAAAATTCGGGTGATTCTGGCCTGCCCACGGTGCTTGAATTCAAGCTGCCTGCCGGCATGGACCCCGGCGAGATTTCCTGGCCGACGCCTAAAAAAATCCCGATTGGCACGCTGGCCAACTACGGCTATGAGGGCACAGTACTGCTGCCGGTGCCCCTTTCCGTGGCGCAAAACTTCAATACCAGCGTCAACGCAGGGCAACTTGAGATCAAACTCAAAGCCGCCTGGCTGGTCTGCAAAAAAGAATGCATTCCGCAGGAGGGCGACTTTGCCTTGAGCATTCCGGCCAAAAGCTCAACCGCCATCCATGCCGCTGCCTTTCAGGCGGCGTTTGAGGCCACACCCCAACCCATCAAGACGACGGCAAGCCAGATCGAAGTCGCTGGGAACGCCATCAAGATTTCGCTGAGCGATCTGCCCGCCAGCCTGAGGGGCAAGACCCTGGCGTTTTTCCCCGAAACAAGCAACGTGATTGAGCCCGCCGCAAAGTGGACGCAAGGCTGGCAGGGGACGGTGTGGACGGCGCAAGTTCCGCTGTCGGCCCAGCGCACTGAAAGCCCGACGGTCATGCCTGTCGTTGTGGCGCTGGACAAAACGGCGTACCGGATTGAAGCCCCTGTCAAAGGGCAATGGCCGAAGACCGCTGCCGCTGCCCCATTGCCGCCAGCCCTGGAGGCTGCTCTCAAGGCCAACGCCAGCAGCGGCGCCGCGCCCATTCAGGCGTCCGCAACAGGATTGACCTTCTGGGCTGCATTGCTCGGCGCTTTCATCGGCGGCATGCTGTTGAACCTGATGCCCTGCGTGTTTCCGGTGCTGGCCATCAAGGTGGTGAGTTTCGTCAAGGTCAAAGACCAGCGCAGCCGCGTGACCACCGGGCTGGCTTATACCGCCGGCGTCACCTTGTCGTTTTTGGCGCTTGGCGCGCTGCTGCTGGGCCTGCGCGCCGCCGGCGAGCAACTGGGTTGGGGCTTTCAATTGCAAAGTCCGGCCGTGGTCGCTGGCCTGGCCGTGCTGTTCACGCTGCTGGGGTTGAACCTGGCGGGGATGTTTGAATTTGGCCATGTTCTGCCCAGCAGCGTGGCCAGTTTGCAAGCCCGCAACCCGACCATCGATTCATTTTTATCAGGCGTGCTGGCCACCGCCATCGCCTCGCCGTGCACGGCGCCGTTCATGGGCGCGTCTCTTGGCTACGCGGTCGGTCTGCCCGCGGCTCAGGCGCTGGCCGTGTTTGCCGCCATAGGTTTGGGCATGGCCTTGCCTTATCTGGCGGCGAGCGCGGTGCCTGCTCTTGCGCGTGCCCTGCCGCGTCCCGGTCAGTGGATGGTGACGTTCAGGCAGTTGATGGCTTTTCCGATGTTTGCCACCGTGGTGTGGCTGGTGTGGGTGCTGGGCCAGCAAAGCGGCATCGACGGCGCCGGCGCCCTGCTGGGCTTGTTGCTGCTGATGACGCTTGTGATTTGGGCCTTGACGCTCAAGGGCCGGGCGCGCGCTGTGATTGCTGCGCTTTCAGTAGCTGCTAGCGCCTATGGCGTCTGGGCTGTTGGGCCAGATGTCACCCGGATTCAGGAATCTGGCAGCCCATCGAATACCCTGACCAGTGGCTGGCAAGCCTGGGAGCCCGGCCGTGTTGACCAGCTCACCGCAAGTGGGCAAAGTGTGTTTGTGGACTTCACGGCCGCCTGGTGCGTGACCTGCCAGTACAACAAAAAAACCACGCTGAGCAACGCATCGGTGCTGGCCGATGTGGCCGCCAAAAAGGTGGTGCTGCTGCGTGCCGACTGGACGCGCCGCGACCCGGCGGTGACGGCTGCGTTGACCCAGCTCGGCCGCAGCGGTGTGCCGGTGTATGTGATTTACAAGCCAGGCCGCGCGCCGGTGGTGCTCAGTGAAATTTTGTCAGTTGAAGATGTACGTGCTGAACTTGCGAAACTTTGATTCACAGGAATTCTTGATATGTTGAACCGCCGAACTTTCTCGTCTTCTATCGCCCTGGCGGCGATCGCTGCCAGAACGCCACAAGCGCATGCGGCGGCCACTGTTGGCCAGGCCGCGCCTGACTTTTCAGCGACCGATGCGCTGGGCAAAACCCACAAGCTCAGTGACTTCAAAGGCAAGCACGTGGTGCTGGAGTGGACCAATCCCAACTGCCCTTTTGTTGTCAAGCATTACAGCGGCAACATGCAGGCCTTGCAGGCCGAATTCATGGGCAAGGGCGTGGTGTGGCTGAGCGTGAACTCCACCAACAAGAAAAGCCGTGACTACCTGGAGCCCGTCAAACTGACAGCCTGGCGAGCGGAAAAAAAAGCCAGCTCTTCCGCCATGCTGATGGACGATTCTGGCGAGATTGGCGAGCTTTACAACGCCAAAACCACACCGCACCTGTACATCATCAACCCGCAGGGCCTGTTGATTTATTCGGGTGCCATTGACAGCATCGCGTCGGCCAAAGTGGACGATATCAAAACAGCCACCAACTACGTTCGGCAGGGTTTGAACGAAGCACTTGCTGGCAAGGCCATCAGCGTTGCAGCGTCCCGGCCGTATGGCTGCTTCATCAAATACAAAGACTGATGCGCACTGACGACAGCGTCCGGCGCATTCTCACCGACTGCCGCACGATCGCGGTGGTGGGACTGTCGCCCAAGCCGGAGCGTGCCAGCTACGACGTGGCGCGCTACATGCAGGCCAATGGTTATCGCATCATCCCTGTCAATCCGAATGCGGGCGTCACGCACATCCTGGGCGAGAAGGTCTACGCCACGCTGCTTGAAGCCAGCCAGTTTGAAAAGATGGACCTGGTCAACTGCTTCAGAAACAGTCCCGACATTCCGCCCCTGGTGGACGCTGCGATCGCCATCGGCGCCAAAGCCCTGTGGATGCAGCTCGGCATCTCGCATCCCGATGCAGCCGCCAGGGCGCAGGCCGTAGGGTTGCTGGTGGTGCAAGACCGCTGCCTGAAAATTGACCATCGGGGACTTGCGCCCACCCAGACAGCCAGAGTTGACCGATAAAAGCAGCCTAAAGCTCGTTAAAGTAAGGGATGTTCCAAGCCTGTCCAGCGATCATCGGGGCGCCATGCAAGGCATGAGGCGCCTGATTTGCCTGCTGACGCTCGTTTTGGCCGCCTGCAGCACCGCCCCCCCCGCGCCTACCCCGCGCGGAGAGGCGCCTGCCGCGCCCATGACGTCGATCGAGTTCGGGCAGTCCGATGCCAACCGCATGGCGACGCTGGGGATGCGTGACAATCTTGCCAGCCTGATCCTGCTGGCCGACAAGCTGTACCGCCGCAACCCGGCCGAATGGCGCAAGGCCCAACCGACGCGCGAGGCTGCGCTGGCTCAACTCAAAACGGCCCTTGACACCAACATGCCGTGGCCCGACTTGCAGGGCAAACGTGACGTTGCGGCACTGTCTCTGGCGCTTGGCCCGGACTTCAAGGGCGACCGGGTGGCCGCCTTCATCGCCGCCAGCGCAGACATGCTGGTCACAGCACATGGCAACAAAACCACTTTTTATTTAACCGACCCGCTGGACGCGCAATACATCTACAACGCCGCCCGGAACATTGAAATTGCCGTGTGGTTGTTGGCCAGTCGTAAAAATGCACGGGGCCTGCCCCTGCTGCTGGCTGACGAGATCAATGACCAAGAGCGCAACCTGAGCTTTGAGCGCGAGTTTGGCAAAATCATCGGCAGGCTGGATTTGCTGTCTGCCGTGCTGACTGAAAAGTACCGTCGCGCGGTCATCACTTACGTGCAAACCCTGCTGGGCGGCACCTTCTTACAATTCCTGCCAGTGCGTTGACAGTGACGCTGAAAATTACCTCATCCAACCCTATCCGAGAGACAAGCCCCCAACATGCACGCACCGCTTCAAAACGACACCTTCATCCGCGCTTGTATGCGCCAGGCCACCACCCATACGCCCGTCTGGCTGATGAGGCAAGCCGGCCGCTACTTGCCAGAGTATCGTGACACCCGCGCCAAAGCCGGCAGCTTTATGGGCCTGGCCACCAACACCGACTACGCCACTGAAGTGACACTGCAACCGCTGGAGCGCTACAAGCTGGATGCGGCTATTTTGTTCAGCGACATTTTGACGATCCCGGACGCGATGGGTCTGGGCCTGAGCTTTGCATTGGGCGAAGGCCCCAAGTTTGCCCACAATGTTCGCGACGAAGCGGCCGTCAGCAAGCTGGCCGTGCCCGATATGGCCAAGCTGCGCTATGTGTTTGATGCGGTCAGCTCGATCCGCAAAGCGCTGCATGGCCGTGTGCCGCTGATAGGCTTTTCAGGCAGCCCCTGGACGCTGGCCTGCTACATGGTGGAAGGCGCCGGTTCTGACGACTACCGGCTGGTCAAAACCATGATGTACCAGCGACCCGATTTGATGCACAAAATGCTGGCCATCAATGCTGACTCTGTGGCGGCCTACCTGAACGCACAAATCGATGCCGGTGCCCAAGCTGTGATGATTTTCGACAGCTGGGGCGGCGTGCTGGCCGATGCGGCTTTTCATGAGTTCAGCCTGGCCTACACGGCGCGGGTGCTGGCCCAGCTCAAGCGCAGCCACGACGGCGTGGTCATCCCGCGCCTGGTGTTCACCAAAGGCGGTGGTTTGTGGCTGGAGGCCATGGGCCAGCTCGACTGTGACGTCCTCGGCCTGGACTGGACGGTCAATCTGGGCAAGGCGCGCGCCCAGGTCGGTCACAAAATGGCCCTGCAGGGCAATCTGGACCCGAACGTGCTGTTTGCCAGCCCGGCGCAAGTACAGGCCGAGGCCGTCAAGGTGCTGGACAGCTTTGGCAAACCCCATACAGACGCTCAAACGACAGGCCCGACCCATATTTTCAACCTCGGGCATGGGATCAGCCAGTTCACGCCGCCAGAAAATGTCGCGGTGCTGGTTGACGCGGTGCATGCGCATTCCCGCAAAATGCGCGCTGCTGCGGCCTAGCCTGCTACCAATTTTTGATCGAGCCGAACCTGCATGCATTTTTCTGTGTGGCCTAGCACACAAATGCGCGCCGGTGCTCTGACTTATGCACAAAATTCGTGCTGCGGTGCGGTAAGACACCGCTTACATGTCTTTCATCGCTATAAAAGCAATAGCACGGCTAAGTTGTTGATTTATATAGATTTCTTAAAATGCTTTTTTTGCGGGCAATCTAGCGAAAGCCTTGATTTACAAGGCCTTCCGCGTTCTGGGGCTAATCTGTCAACAAAGTTATCCACAGAAAAAGTGGGCTACTTCAAAGCGCTTTTAAATCAAGTACTTAGCGCGTTCTTTGCAAGTATTCTCAAGAAAACGCCAACAATGTCACATAAACTGAGGTAGGCCCATGACGCATTGGCCAAAAGTTGTGGTGGCCACGCCTGCCCACAGTGCCCTTGCTGGGCCGCTGACTTACAGAAGTGAGTTGCCACTTGCTCCCGGCACACTGGTGCGCGTGCCACTGGGCAAACGTGAAGTGCTGGGTGTGGTGTGGGAAAGCGCCGCTGACAGTGGCGGCCTGCTGGAAATGCAGACCAAAAACATCGCGGGCGTGCTCGATGGCATGGCCCCGCTGGCTGCCAGTTGGCGCGCGCTGGTCAGTTTTACATCTGGTTACTACCAGCGCTCCTTGGGTGAAGTCGCCCTGGCGGCGTTGCCGCCGCAGTTGCGGGAACTGACAGGTGAGCAGCTGGCCAGGCGACTCAAGCGCCGGGTTCTAGATACCAGCGGCGCACAAGATACGGCGGACTTGCCAGCGCTGAGCGAACAGCAAGAAGCGGCCCTGGCTGAATGGGGCGCAGAAAGCCACGGAAAAAACCGGCCTGCCTTGCTGTTTGGTGCCACCGGCAGCGGCAAGACAGAGGTGTATTTGCGCCTGGCCGCCCGGGTGCTGGGGCAAGACCCCAGCGCCCAGGTGCTGGTGATGGTGCCCGAGATCAACCTCACCCCGCAACTGGAGGCCCGGTTTGCAGAGCGCTTTGCCCATTTGGGCAGCGAGCGTGTGGTGGCGCTGCACAGCGGCCTGACGCCGGCCCAGCGCCTGAAAAGCTGGCTGGCTGCCCATGCGGGTCATGCCCGTCTGATATTGGGCACCCGCATGGCGGTGCTGGCATCGATGCCCCAGCTCAAGCTGATCGTGGTCGATGAAGAGCACGACCCCAGCTACAAGCAGCAAGAAGGCGCACGCTATTCAGCCCGAGACCTGGCGGTGTACCGCGCCAGCACCCAAGGCGACTGCCGCGTCCTGCTCGGGTCCGCAACGCCCTCACTGGAAAGCTGGCAGGCCACCATCAGCGGCAAATACCAATTGCTGACGATGTCAGACCGTATTGGGGCCAATTCTGAGACTGGGGGATTACCACTTATCCGCGGCATCGACATGAATCACCAGCCCAAACATTGCGTGATTGCCCCGCCACTGGTCGAGGCGATTCAAGCCCGCATCGCACGCGGCGAACAATCGCTGATTTTTCTCAACCGGCGCGGTTACGCCCCGGTGCTGGCCTGTCACGACTGCGGCTGGAAAAGCGAATGCCCGCATTGCAGCGCCTACCGCGTCTTTCACAAAATAGACCGCACCCTGCGCTGCCACCACTGCGGCTATACAGAACGTGTGCCGCGTGCTTGCCCGACATGCGGCAACATCGACATTGCGCCTGTTGGCCGCGGCACCGAGCGTCTGGAAGAACACCTGTCCGAACTGCTGGGCAACATCAAGCGGCCTGATGGCGGCGCGGTGCGAATCGCCCGCATCGACGCCGACAGCACCAGGCTCAAAGGCGCACTGCAATCTCAGCTGGCCAGCGTGCACGCCGGCGAGGTCGATGTCTTGGTCGGCACTCAAATGATCGCCAAAGGCCACGACTTCAGGCACATCACGCTGGTGGCCGCCATCAACCCCGACGGCGCGCTGTTTTCAAGCGACTTTCGCGCGCCCGAGCGTTTGTTCAGCCTGCTGATGCAGGCCGCTGGCCGGGCCGGGCGCGATGCCGCCCGCAGTGGTGCCAGCCAGATGTGGGTGCAAACCTTTCATCCCCAGCACCCGCTGTTTGCTGCACTGAAAACGCACGACTACCCCCAGTTTGCGGCGCAGCAACTTCAAGAACGCCAGGCCGCAGGCCTGTCACCGTTCGGCTTTTCAGCCTTGGTCCGCGCCGAGGCCAAGACGCAAGACCTCGCCCAAGGGTTCTTGAACGCCGCTATGGCCAGCGCGCAGCTGGCTGGGCTGGAAGGCCACGACCGCATCTCCGCCTACCCGGCTGTGCCGATGACCATCCAGCGCGTCGCCAACATCGAGCGCGCCCAAATGCTGGTGGAAAGTGCATCGCGCACCGCCCTGCAACGTTTTTTGGCAGCTTGGCAGCCACTGCTGCTTGCGACGCGCAAGCAAGGCGACTTCAAGAGCTTGATACGCTGGGCGATTGATGTGGATCCGCTGGCGATTTAAGTCAACAGCGCCACTGCCCCAGAAAACGTCAAAAACGCCAGCACGGTCGACAACAAAATAATCCGTGCAATCCGCCCGTTGTCGGCGTTGAAGCGTTCAGCCAGCAGGGCCACATTGCTGGCACTTGGCAGGGCCGCCACCAGCACCACCACCGTCAGTGCGAAGCGGTCCAGCGGTACCCCCAGGCGAATGGCCGCCAGGCCCATCAGCAGCAGCAACACCGGCTGCAGCACCAGCTTGATCAACACCACCGGCAAATAGTCACCCAGCGGCATGCCGCGCGTGCTGTTGGCTTGCGACCGGGCCAGCACCGCACCAATCGTGAACAGCGCCACTGGCGATGCGGCATCGGCCAGCAAGCCCACGGTTTGCAGCACTGGCAGCGGCAGCGTCAACTCAAAGGCCGAGGCCAGGGCCCCACCCAAAATCGCCCACGGCATCGGGTTCATGGCCACGCCTTTGAGTGCGTTTTTAGCCGCTACACCGGCACCGTGGCTGCCTGCTGCGTCCAGGCGCGACAGTGCAATGCACAGAGAGCTCGTCACCACCAGATCGACGGCGATGGTCACAATCGCCGGGCCGGCTGCCTTGGCGCCCAGCAGCGCCACCAAAAGCGGTACCCCCATGTAACCGGTGTTGGGGAAAGCCGCCACCAGCGCACCAAACGACGCGTCGTTCCAGCCGATGTGCCCCATGCGCGTCACAGCAACCGTGAAACACACCACCACCAAAGCACAGGCCAGGTACACCGCCACCAGGCCGCCATCGAGCAACTGCGCAATCGGCGTGCTGCTGCCAAAGCGGTAGAGCATGCACGGCAAGGCAAAGTACAGGACAAAAATGTTCAAGCCCGGAATCGCCACCTGCGGCAGCCAGCCGCGTCGCGTCGCTACGTAGCCGCACAAAACCAGTGCAAAAAAGGGAAAGGTGACGAGAAGAATGGCGAGCATGGGGGAAAGCGGTTGCCTGGCAAATGTTTTGACGCTATCAAATAAATAGCTGATTGCCCATGATTTTATTCGGCTGTAGGGATAAAACGTGGGTGAAAGCCTGATTATTGTTGTTTTGACGCCTTGGGGGTCTCTTCATTCTTTTCAGGAAGAATTGACACCCGCGCCGCACAATCCCATCACGTTTTGCCTGAAATACCCCTCAATAGGTATCGGCAACTGCCCGTTATGATTTGCAGCCAGCTCTTTTGACTCTTTTCTGCAGCCCTGCACCGGACAGAACCTCTTCCCGAATCGATCCTCCTACATGTCCGACTCCCTGGCCGCCGGCCTGAACCTGGCCCAACTTGAAGCTGTCAACTATTTTGAAGGCCCCTGCCTGGTGCTGGCGGGTGCTGGTTCGGGCAAAACGCGGGTGATCACCCACAAGATTGGGCGTTTGATCCAGTCAGGCCTGAAAGCTGAGCAAATTGCTGCCATCACCTTTACCAACAAGGCGGCCGCCGAGATGCGGGAGCGGGCCAAAAAGCTGATCGGCCGGCCCGCCAAGGGCGTGCTGATTTGTACTTTTCACTCGCTGGGTATGCGCATGCTGCGGCAAGACGGCGAGGTGCTGGGTTTGAAAAAGCAGTTTTCAATTCTCGACACCGACGACGTGACCAGCATCATCAAAGACGCAGGCGGCGGCACCGATGCAGCCACCGCCCGGCAGTGGCAGTGGACCATCAGCCGCTGGAAGAACATGGGGCTCAACTCGGCACAGGCGGCCGAGATTGCCAGTGGCGAAGAAGAAGCCCTGACAGCCCGCATCATGGCGCGCTATGAAGAGCGTTTGACGGCCTACCAGAGTGTGGACTTTGACGACTTGATTGGCTTGCCGCTTAAGTTATTGCAAGAGCACGATGCCGTGCGTACCAAGTGGCAAGAATCCTTGGGCCACGTGCTGGTCGATGAATACCAGGACACCAACGCCACCCAGTACGAGGTGCTCAAGTGCCTGGTCGGTGAGCGCGGCAGGTTTACCGCCGTGGGCGACGATGACCAGTCGATCTACGGTTGGCGTGGGGCCACGCTGGACAACCTCAAAAAACTGCCGGTGGACTACCCGAATTTGAAGGTGGTGAAGCTGGAGCAAAACTACCGCTCAACCAGCGCGATTTTGCGCGCGGCCAACAATGTGATTGGCCCCAACCCCAAGCTGTTCCCCAAAACCCTGTTCAGTGAGCTGGGTGAAGGCGAGCCGGTGCGGGTGGTCGATTGCGACAGCGAAGAACATGAGGCCAGCCGCGTGGTGGCCCGCATCCAGAGCCTGCGGGCTGAAGGTAGCTTGCAAGCCGCCGGTGGCCAGTACAGGGAATGGAAAGACTTTTGCGTACTGTACCGCGCCAACCACATGGCCAAGCCGTTTGAAAAAGCATTTCGCAAAGCCAACATTCCGTACAAGGTGTCGGGCGGGCAAAGCTTTTTTGACCGGGCCGAGATCAAAGACCTGTGCTGCTGGCTGCGCCTGCTGGCCAACAACGACGATGACCCGGCCTTCATGCGCGCCGTGACCACGCCCAAGCGGGGCATTGGCCACACCACTCTGGGCGGGCTCGGTACTTTTGCCAGCCAGTACAAACTGAGCTTGTTTGAAGCGCTGTTCAGCCATTCCCTCAGCTCGGTGCTGCCCGCCAAAGCGCTGGCCTCGCTCAACGAGTTTGGCCGCTACCTGAACGACCTCGAATACCGTGCCAAACGCACCGTGGGCGCAGAAGACGCGCTGGTGTTTTTAAAAGACTGGCTCAAAGAAATTGACTACGAAAAAAACCTGTACGACGGCGAAGACAGCGAAAAAATAGCCGCTGCCAAATGGACCAACGTGATGGACTTTTGCGAATGGATGGCGCAGCGCTGCGGCGGCCAAGACGATGACGAAGCAGGCGGTGTCATCACCGCACCCCTGAAAACCATGCTCGAAGTCGTGCAAAGTATTGCGCTGCTGTCCACCTTGTCTGAACGCGAAGGCGAGCAGAACGTGGTGACGCTGTCAACCCTGCACGCCGCCAAGGGGCTGGAATGGCCGCATGTGGTGCTGGCCGGGGTCAATGAAGGCTTGCTGCCCTTCAAAATGGAAGATGATGACGGCCACAACACCGACGACATCGCCCTGCGCCTGCAAGAAGAGCGCCGCCTGATGTACGTTGGCATCACCCGCGCGCAGCGCACGCTGGCCGTCAACTGGCTGCGCCGCCGCAAAAAGGGCCGCGACACGATCGCCGGGCTGCCCAGCCGCTTCATTGCCGAAATGGCTTTGAGTAAAGAAACGGTCAAAGAAGACCCGCGAGAAAAAATCAAGGCGCTGCGGGCTGAGTTTGCGCAGCGCGCGCTCGATGCTGCGGCGCTGCAAGCGGCCAGCCAGGCAGCCACGCCGGCAACAGCAAAAGTGCCCGCCTGGGAATGACCATGAGGCATCGCATCTTAAAACCATTTGCTTTGTTTTTAATAGCTGCTGGCCTAGGTATTCAGGGGGCTGGCGCTCAAAATAACCCTCCAAATGCTCCCCCGGCAGCCTGCCCGCCGACCACAACCATCAAAGCGCCGCAGCTCTACGGCATCTGGCAGGTCACCTTCACTAACCCGCCTGCCGGCTTGCCCGCCCGAGCCGTGCTGCTGCTGGAAAAGCACGAAGAATTTGCCGATAGCCTGAGCGGACTGGTCAGCCGCGATTCAGTCACCGCCAGCGGCCACGCCGCCAAAGCCGCACTGGCCGGGGATGTTGAAGATGGCATGCTGATCCTGGACGAATCCAGCAACAACACCAGCATCTCGGGCACCTGGAACGGCGAGCTGGTTCAAAGCGCTTGTGGCCGTGAAGTCAAAGGCATGTGGAAAGACACCAGCGCCAGCGCAGCGCCCGATGCGCCCGATGTGCCCTTCACGATGGTCAAGCGTCCGGGCTGGTGACCTACAGCCCGCGCAGCCGATGGGCTGTAAGCTGGAGCGATGCTTGAACCAGACGCCTTTACCCTGGGCTGCATCATCATTGGCACGCTGTTGATCGCCAAAACGCTGGGCGGCTCTTTCATCAGCCGGCTGCCGCTCAGTGCGGCCATGTTGTACCTGGCCGTCGGCGTGGCGATAGGCCCCTGGGGCTGGGGGCTGCTCAAACTGGACGCTTTCAAAAACACGGTACTGCTGGAGCGCCTGACCGAAGTAGCGCTGCTCATCTCGCTGTTCACCGCTGGCATGAAGCTGGAACTGCCCCTCAAAGACAAGCGCTGGCGCATCCCGGTGCAACTGGCCACCGTGTCGATGCTGCTGACGGTGGCCGCGATAGCCGCTGCAGGCGTGTGGCTTTTAAATTTGCCGCTGGGCGCCGCCGTGTTGCTGGGCGCGATTTTGGCACCCACCGACCCGGTGCTGGCATCTGATGTGCAGGTGGCCAACCCCGGCGACCGTGACCGCCTGCGCTTTGGCCTGACCGGAGAAGGCGGGCTGAACGACGGCACGGCTTTTCCGTTGGTCATGCTGGGGCTGGGCCTGCTCGGCCTGCATGAACTGGGCGACCTGCAGTGGCGTTGGTGGTCCATCGATGTGCTGTGGGCAGTCGCTGGCGGCCTGGCTTTGGGCTACGCCATGGGCACGCTGGTGGGCCGCGCCATCATTTATTTGCGTACCCAGCGGCTGGAAGCGCTGGGTTCAGACGAGTTCATCGCCCTCGGCCTGATTGCCCTGACTTATGGGCTGGCGCTGCTGACCTTGACCTATGGGTTTCTGGCGGTGTTTGCAGCGGGGCTGGCGCTCCGGCGAATTGATGAGCCGGCCACTGTTGCAACCGACATTGTCAACACCGAGCTCAGCGCGGAAGACCAACGCGCCACTGGCAGCCACGCACCGGCCCACATGATGCGCCAGGTCGAGCGATTTAACAGCCAGTTGGAAAGCTTTGCTGAAGTGGCCATCGTGCTGGTGGTGGGCGTGCTGCTGGCCAGTACCCGGTTTGAGCCCGCCGTGCTCTGGTTTGTGCCGCTGCTGTTCTTGGCAATTCGCCCGGCTGCCGTGGCCGTGGGCCTTCTGGGCACGGATGCAAGACCGGCCCAGCGCCGCCTGATGGCCTGGTTTGGCATACGCGGCATTGGCTCACTGTATTACCTGCTGTATGCCATCAGCCACGGCATTGAGGTGCCGCTGGCCAGACAGTTGCTGTCCATCACGCTGGCCGTCATCGTGACGTCGGTGATTGCGCATGGTGTGTCGGTCACGCCGCTGATGAAAAAGTACGAACGTCGCAAAGCCAGCGAGCGCAAAAGCCAATGATTTCAATCCACGTCAACTGATGTTACCGACGCCAACGTTCCAGAAAATGCAGCCACAGAAATCGCTTGGCGGCTAAGTGATCGAGCTGCCACAGGCCTCAAGCTGCGGTTGACATTACGCCGTGCACGACTGCTTTGGACAACAAAGCGGACTTTTAGACTCTTGAACTCATCGCCACACCAGAGTCATCCGATCTAACGGCGATGCCAACTGGGCGGACGTAGGTTGACGTTTGGGTAATGCTTATTTGATAATTAACCAAGTGGTACATTTAGCAAATGACGAAATCAACTTCCTCAGCTTCCAGCAAGGCCGGTACTTCTCGAACCAACGACCCTGAACGGACAATGGCAGAGATCTTGAGTGTTGCGACTACAGAATTTGCAGACAAAGGCCTTGCAGGCGCGCGCATTGATGAAATCGCTGCAGCCACCCGCACCAGCAAGCGCATGATCTACTACTATTTTGGTAGCAAAGAAGGTCTATATGTGAACGTGCTGGAAGCGGCGTACGGGCGCATGCGACAGATTGAGGCGGACCTGCACCTCCATGACCTGGAGCCCGAAGCGGCACTCAGGCGCTTGGTTGAATTTACCTACGATCACCATCAAAGCAATGAAGAGTTCATTCGCTTGGTCATGAGCGAGAACGTGCAGCGCGGTGAGTATTTGGCACAAAGCAACGAAATCCAAAAACTCAATGGCTCCGCACTTCAGACCATTCAGGATTTGTACGCGCGAGGTGTGAAAAAGGGCGTTTTTAAGAAAAACCTGACCCCCCTCGAAATTCACTCGGCCATTTCAGCCTTGACATTCTTCAATGTGTCCAACCAGCACACATTTGGCTTGATTTTCAAAGGCAAATCTCCCCAAGGCAAAGCACAAACCCTGAAAAAGGCGCAGGTGGTGGACATGTTGGTCAGTTATGTTTGTGTGTCCTCGCGCAACGGTGGTGCTATTTAAATTTGACATAACAGCTAGGCAAATATTCTTTTGGCGAATCAGGGTAACTACGAAGTTCAAAACAACTAACTAGTTCGTACATTATGGAAGGTGCTGAAATTAAGGATTTGCAGATGACCCGTTTCTTCGACATCACGTGTAAGGCCATCGAGTACTTGATCGCTGCATTCATGGCTGCCATGGTGGTTTTGGTATTTGGCAATGTGTTGTTGCGCTACGGATTTAACTCAGGCATTACCTTGTCTGAAGAGTTGTCACGCTGGTTGTTTGTGTGGATGACATTTTTAGGCGCCATTCTGGCGCTTCGCTCGCACGAGCATTTAGGTACAGACATGTTGATTGGACGACTTGGGCCCTTCGGTAAAAAAATCTGCATGGGTTTGTCTCAATTGCTAATGATGCTGTGCTGCGGTTTGCTGTTCAAGGGCGCCTACGAGCAAGCCATCATCAATTGGACCAGCACCAGCGCGGTCATGGAGGTGTCTCTCAGCTGGGTTTACTTTCCCGGAATCATTTTTGCGGTAATGGGTGGCTTGTTGATCGCACTTGACTTCATCAGTTTGATCACTGGCCAAATAAAAGATGAGGATCTGATGATGTTCCAAGAATCTGAAGAAGCCCCTCACGGCGACGCCCGCTAAACAAGACCACAGAGAATTTCTAATGACCATCGCTGTATTCGTATTTTCTTTATTGGGTGCAATGGCCCTGGGCGTGCCCATCGCTTTTTCATTGCTCATTTGTGGTGTGGCCTTGATGGTTCACCTGAACATGTTCGATGCGCAAATATTGGCGCAAAACCTCATAGAAGGCTCCAACAGCTTCCCACTCCTGGCTGTGCCATTCTTCATGCTGGCAGGTGAAATCATGAATGCAGGCGGTTTGTCGCGCCGTATCGTGAACTTTGCCATGGCCTGTGTGGGTCACATCAAAGGTGGCTTGGGTTACGTGACCATCATGGCTGCCGTGATCATGGCCGCATTATCTGGTTCTGCTGTTGCTGACGCCGCGGCGTTGGCTTCATTGCTCTTGCCCATGATGGTTGCTGCGGGCCACGATCGAGCCCGATCAGCCGGTTTGATTGCATCTGCTGGCATCATTGCTCCCGTCATTCCACCCAGCATTGGATTCGTTATTTTTGGTGTGGCTGGTAACGTCTCCATCTCCAAACTTTTCATGGCGGGCATCGTGCCAGGCGTGATGCTGGGCGGTGCGTTGTGGGTGACATGGTGGTGGTTAGCCCGTAGGGAAGTGGTGAAAGTTCCACCCCGCAAATCCATGGTGGAGATTGGCGTTGCCATGCGTGAAGCCACGTGGGCCTTGGTCATGCCTTTGATCGTCGTCTTTGGCTTGAAGTTTGGTGTTTTCACGCCCACCGAAGCTGCAGTGGTTGCCGCCATGTACGCATTGTTGATCTCTGTTTTTGTCTACAAAGAACTCAATTTCAAAACACTGCTCCCCTTGTTTGTGGCGTCGGCAAAAACCAGTGCCATCGTGATGTTCTTGGTGGCTGCCGCCATGGTTTCTGCTTGGTTAATAACAGTAGCCAATTTGCCCGCACAATTAATTTCATTGCTGCAACCGATGTTGGACAGCCCCCGTTTATTGATGTTGACCATCATGATCATCACCATGGTGGTGGGAACTGCTCTTGACATGACGCCCACCATTTTGCTGTTAACGCCTGTGCTCATGCCAGTGGTGAAAGCTGCCGGAATTGATCCTGTTTACTTTGGCGTCTTATTCATCATCAACAATGCGATCGGTTTGATCACGCCACCGGTGGGGACTGTGCTCAATGCAGTGGCTGGTGTCGGCAAAGTGAGCATGGACGAAGTGACACGGGGTGTGATGCCTTTCATGGTGGCTCAATTTGCCATCATGTTTGCAATGGTGGCCTGGCCTGCTTTGGTCATGGTTCCAGCTCGTTGGTTCTATTGAGTTTTTTCTACTGTCCTCACGGGTACGCGAGTCAGTGGATTCCTTGTTTGGCGTACGACCATTAATTTCATCAGGAGACACTGACATGAGACGCGTTTTTATCAAGACTGTTTTGGCCGCTGTGGCCTTGGCTGCCATGGGCTTAGCCTCTGCCCAAGACAAAACCATCAAGTTTGCCAACCAAAATGCAGTGGGCCATCCCGTTGTATTGGGTATGGAGAAATTCAAAGAAGCGGTTGAGAGCAAGTCGGGCGGCAAGATCAAAGTTAACTTGTTCCCAGGAGGCACCTTGGGCAGCGATCAAGCCAACGTGGCGGCCGTCCAAGGCGGAGCACTTGAAATGGTGTCTTTGAACTCGGGTATTTTGGCCAGTCAAATCAAAGATTTTGAAGTGTTTGACTTTCCCTTCATGTTCGCGAATGTGAACGAAGCCGATGCCGTGGTGGATGGTCCTTTGGGTAAAAAGCTGCATGCCAAATTGGCCGACAAAGGCATTGTGGGTTTGGGTTACTTTGAGCTGGGTTTTCGTAATCTGACCAATGGCAAGCGAGCCATTAACAAGGTGGCAGACATTGAAGGTTTGAAACTACGCGTGATCCCCAACGCCATCAACGTGGATTGGGTGAAAGCCTTAGGTGCAAATCCAACCCCTCTGCCATTCCCCGAGTTGTATGCCGCCTTGGAGCAGGGCGCAGTGGACGGTCAAGAAAACCCTGTGGCCACGATCAACTCTGCCAAGTTGTACGAAGTTCAAAAGCATATGGTTTTGAGCAACCACCAATACAACCCACAGTCTGTGTTGATGAGCAAAAAATTCTGGGACGGTTTGTCGGCTGCTGAAAAGAAAATCATCGAAGAGGCAATGATTGAAGCGACAAAATACCAGCGCATGCAGTCACGCAATTTGGCTGCCAGCATCACCGACAACTTAAAGAAAAACGGCATGCAAATCACGACATTGCCGGTCTCTGAGATGGCCATTTTGCGCGACAAAATGAAGCCTGTAATTGCCAAACACGGGGACGCAATTTCAGCAACTGTCGCAGAGATGCAGGCTGAATTGGCCAAGTTACGCAAGTAATGAAGCCATTGACCGGGGCAATCAAAAGCCCTTTTTGTCGTTGTATCGCGAAGCCTCTGAAGCTGCCTTGGGGCTTCGCATTTCCTATTTCTTCATGATGAAAATTGATGGTCATACCGAGTTGATCTTTCACATTGGCTTTCCGACGCACAGCTTTAAATCACCTTTGATATACAACCCCTATTTTGAAAAAGAGGGCATCAATGCAATGGTGGTTCCGATGGGTTGTCAAGCAGAGCATTACCCTGCATTTTTAAAGGCGGCATTCCAGTTGACCAATGTTCGCGGCGCCTTGATCACCATGCCTCATAAAGTTACCACGGTGGGCTTGTTAGACGCTGTCTCACCTGCCGTCAAAGTAACTGGTGCGTGCAATGCGGTGAAACGTGATCGGCAGGGTCGGTTGTTTGGCGACATGTTTGACGGCGTCGGTTTTGTTCGCGGTGTGAAAAGAAAAGGCTTTGACCTCACTGGCAAGCGTGTCATGGTGGTGGGCACTGGGGGTGTTGGTTCAGCAATTGCCGCTTCCTTGGCTGCTGAAAAAATCACGGCCATCAGTTTGTTTGACGTCAATTCAGCAGCCTGTAAGGGCTTGGCGCAAAGGCTTGTGAATGAATATCCACATATTCAAGTAAACACTGGTTCAAATGATCCTGATGGACATGACTTGGTAGTGAACGCAACGCCGATGGGCATGAACGAGGGCGACCCTTTGCCTGTGGATGTTTCCCGCATCGCGCCCGAGACATTTGTGGGAGAGGTGGTCATGAGAAACGAAATGACCGCCTTCCTTTTGGCGGCACAAAAAAAAGGTTGCAGCGTTCAGACTGGCTCAGACATGTTGTTTGAACAAATCCCTGCTTATTTGGAATTCTTTGGATTCCAAAACACGACCCCTGAAGTGCTAAGAAGCGTGGCGCTTTTGGGTTGATGTTGTCAATTGGAGTGAGCTATGAATTTACGCATAACTGACCGAGAAGCTGTGCCGGAAATGCCCAATCGGTTGGGTATTCAAGGCATTGAATTCATTGAATATGCGACCAATCGACCGCAGGCCTTGGGGCAGGTTCTGGAGTCTATGGGTTTTAGACCGGTTGCACGCCATCGATCGCGCGAAATCACACTGTACCGGCAAGGTGGCATGAACTTGGTGGTCAATGCCAACCCCGATGATGCGCGCGTGAGTGCCACTGTCGACGGGCAAGCTGAAATTTCTGCAGTCGCTTTTCGGGTTCAAGATGCGCTGAAGGCACACACGCGTTGCATTGATTTAGGTGCATGGTCCGTTGAAAGCTCTGCTCAAGCCATGGAGTTGCACATTCCAGCTATTCATGGCCCTGGCGGCTCCCGCTATTACTTTGTGGATCGGTGGCAAGAGTTTTCTATCTACGACATTGACTTCAAGCCTATTCCCACCGTAGACCAACAGCCTGCTGCGGTGGAGCGTATGAGTTACTTTGGCGTGGTTCAGTACATTGGCGCTTCACGCAGCGAAGATTGGCTGGCTTATTACGAACACATGTTTGACTTCAGTTTCATTCCTGACGAAGAGCGTTTTGGTATTTTGCCAAAGGGGAAATTGATGAAAAGCCCCTGTGGCCAGTTTCTCTGGCAACTTATCGAGCCCGATCCGTGGATGGAAATCGAAGAAGGACCTGAGTCTCTCAAGCGAATTGGTTTTGGTGTGAAAGATGTTGCGCAAGCCGTCAAAATCTTGAAGGCCAATGGCGTCGAATTTGTAGAGTCGAAAGTGTTGCATCCAGAAGACCGAGGTGCATTGACTCGAAGCGTACTTGGCTCAGTGTCTTTTGAGTTGGTTCACCAAAGCGTCTAAGGAGTCGCCATGAATTTACTCGACGGCTTTGGCATGGACACCATCACAATGGCGGGCCCCTTGGAGGCTAAGTTAGAGGCCATGAAAAGTGTGGGTTTTTCACAAGTCATGCTCATGGCGCGTGACTTGGTGGGCCATCCTGGCGGTGTGAAAGCTGCAGTCAAAGCCGTTCAAAGCAGTGGCTTGCGCCCAACAGGGTTTCAAGTCCTTCGCGATTTCGAAGGTTTGTCGGGCCACTTGCACGGCTATAAGGTCGACATTGCTAAGTCCATGCTGGAAATGTGTGCGGCTTCTGGTAGCAAAGTGTTGCTGGCTTGTTCTTCAACCTCTAGGCATGCCACAGATGATTTAGGTCTCATTGCCAAAGACTTGAAGAAGCTGGCCATGATGGCTATTCCTTTCGGTATCAAAGTGGCCTATGAAGGTTTGTCATGGGGCCGCACTGTGAATGAGTTCACTACCAGCTGGGATGTGGTGTGCCGCGCTGATTGTCCAAACCTGGGTATTGGCATTGATTCCTTTCATATCTTTGCGGCCAAGACACCACTTGATGCTATTGAAGACATCGATCCAGACCGCATTTTTTTAGCGCAACTGTCTGATTTCATGTGGCATGAAACTCCTTCATTTGAAGAGCGCATGACCACCGCGCGAACTTTTCGCGTGTTTCCAGGAGAGGGCGTGCACAGCGCTCAGCTGGCCGACTTGGTGCTTCGCCTCGAACGGATTGGCTACCGAGGCGATTACAGCTTTGAAGTGTTTAACGACGATTACCAGCAACTGCCGCTTGAAACAGTGGCTAAGCGCGCCCGCAAGAGTGCTGCCTGGCTTCATCAAGATGTGTTGCACCGATCAGCGCCACTACCTGCTTGGGCCAAAGCTTCAAATAAGGTTGTAAGCTGAGAAGGTGTTTTATTCCGGCCTAAATAGGGTCCAATTCTTTGCAGCCAACGCATTGGCACGGTGGAGCCGGTGTTTGCCAACATCAGGCACAACAAACGATTGACCCGCTTTAAACACCGTGGGAGCGAGAAGGTCAACACGCAGTGGAATCTGTATTGCATGGTGCACAACATTGAGAAGTGCTGCAATCGCACCGGACGACAAGAAGCCGGGCTATTGGCGTTCCCGGATGATCAAGGGATAATATGTCAATGGACGCGGACTCACAACAGCAAGAGGCGGCTTCGCCGCGTGTTGGTGTGCGCCCGTCATCTTCACGTTAAAGCGCATCAAACCTGTGAACCCCGATGGCCACTAAAGAAGACATTCTTGAGCAACTCGTGGAAGAGTACCTGCTGCACGACGGCTATTTTGTTCGGCACAACGTAAAGTTTCTTCCGAGGCGAGATCATCCAGATTTCGTCACTAACCAGGACTCCAACCACAGTGATATCGATGTAATCGGCTATCACCCGACTAGAGTCGGCGCTGAACGTGTCAAAGTGGTAAGTTGCAAGAGTTGGCAAGGCGGCTTCGATGCCTCTTCGGAGATTCGGAACATTGAACAAAAGAAGGTTGCTAGAGGGCGCGAGGCATGGAAGAGTTTTCGCGAACTGGTAGTGCCGAAGTGGTCTGAAGCGTTTCTGGCAGCTGTCCAGTCGGCAACTGGCCAACAAGAGTTCACCTACATCACCGCGGTCACCAAATTGGTGGGTAGCAAGAGTCCATGGGAAACGAACCCGGCGTTCATTCAGTCTCTTGGTGGAAATCCTATTCGTATCCTCGACCTTCGGGAAATGCTCAACTCCATATCACCGTCACTTAGCACCACACTTGCTGGCACTGAGGTCGGTCGTATGCTTCAACTCTTTAAGGCCGCAGGCATCAGTATCGAGTCGAAAAATGCGCTCTAACATTTCGGCCCACGCGGACACTCAGTAGCGGTGGCCTCAAACGTTAAACCGCTGCTGTTTCTTGTAGCTTGACGTGCAGCGAACGATAAATACAATGTATGTATGATCAAGTTCGAATGGGATAAGCCCAAAGCCATTGCAAATCTCAAAAAGCATCTGGTGTCTTTTGAAGAAGCGAAAACAATCTTCTTCGATGAATTTGGCGTTCAATTCTTCGACGAGGAACATTCATCCGACGAGGAGCGCTTCCTGATGCTTGGCATGAGCTCTGGTGCAAAGCTCCTCATCGTCTGTCATTGCGAGCGGGAACATGGTGCAGTTATTCGCATCATCTCTGCACGTCAGGCGACCAAGCGCGAAAGCGCGTTTTATCGAGGTGAACAACCATGAAATCAGAGTACGACCTTTCCAAACTGAAGTCGCGCAAGAACCCATATGCGTCTAAGCTAAAGAAGCCTGTGACCATGCGCCTTTCCGAGGACGTTGTGGACTATTTCAAGGCAATGGCCGATGAATCCGGAGTCCCCTATCAAAGCCTGATCAATTTGTACCTGCGCGACTGTCTTGCCAATAGCCGGAAAGTGCAAATCAACTGGCCACATGCTGCTTAACAAGTGGTTCGTCACTGGCATACATCAGCAAAAGGCCGCTTCGCGGCGTGTGCTGACCGTCATACAACGCAGACGTTAAACGTCAACGAACCTTAAAGCCGCCCAGATCCCGCATGCTGGCCAGCCGGTCGACATGCAGGGCCTCATCATGCAGCGCGTCCAGTCGATCTGCAGGCCACACGCGGCGCGCCAGGTCCATGAATTTGTCCCGGTACTCGGCCGGGTCAGCCGGGTTGCCGGGCTCGCCGCGTATGGTGTCGCAATGCCCCGCCAGTTGCATGCCGCTTTTGAGCACGATGCGCACGTCGCACAGCTGCTGGTGCGGAAACTGCGCGCTGTACTCGTCCACCTCCACCAAGTCAACCTTTTGCGTCAGCGCCGTGATGACGGGATTCGCAGCGGCTTGGTCATCAAAACATGTCAGCCCATGGCTGCGGTTGACGATGACGCTGGCCATGGCAAACGGCGTTGAAAAGCGCGTTGCAAAGGCGTTGCGAATGTCGCGGCGGTTCAGGAAAGCCAGAAACTTGAACCCACGCACCTCGATGCGTTCAATCTCCTCGGCCAGTGGCCAGCGGGAAGGCTCGCCCAAAGGTGCCAGTGCCTGCCGCAGGGCATCAATGGCGGCATGTATCGGGCGGCCGCAGCCGTATAACTTGATGTAGCCTTCGCCCAGCAGCCAGCGCGAGCCCAGGTCCTTGACCAGCACATCGGGTTTGAAGTTGTCGAACAGCACCTCGTCACAGGTAGGCGTCAGCCCGTCGATTGGCCCGGTAAAACCGCTTTTGACCAGCCGCACGGCGGTCTGGCCCATGGTGGCGCTGTGCGATGCGTACCAGTTGCGCAGTGTCGCGCCGTCTTTCATGCTTTGGCGGTTACCGGCGATGGGCGATGAGCCGGCCAGATTGATCAGCTCCCGCATCAGCACTGCATCTAAGCCCATCAGTCGCCCCACAGCGACTGCGGCGCCCACCACGCCGTAAGTGCCATGCGGGTGCAGGCACATGCGCATGTCGCAGGCGCTGCCGATGCGGGCGCAAACCTCGTAGCCAATAGCGCAGGCAAGTAAAAAGTCTGAGCCGCTTTTGCCCAACTGCTGGGCCACTGCCAGCGCGGCCGGAATCACCTGAATGCCGGGGTGGCCATTGCTGGTCAGGTTGCCTTCGTCCAGCTCCAGCCAGCAGCCTGCCGCCGCGTTCAGGGCTGCTGCATCGATCGGGTTCAAACTGGCACCCGTCCCCAGCACCGCAGCCTGGCCAGCGCCTGAAAGCGCCAGCTGCTGCGCCAGCATGGCCTGCATTTCTGGCTGCTGATTGCCAATGGCACAAGCTGCCAGCGTGTCTGCCACGATGTAGCGCAAATGCTGCAAGGCCCTGGGTGTCACATCAGCCAACTGCGCCGAGCAGGCAAACGCGGTCAACTCATCAAGGTAATCAGTACTGGCGGCTGTGTGGGCTGTAGGGCTTAGTGAACCGGTCATGGTGTAGATGGTGAAAATTATTCACTGAATGTTTATAAATATACTTTGCAATTGATTAAGAATAATTTATTCTGCACCACGACCTTCTGAACACCTGATTTGGAGCTTTGCATGCGACTTGACCGACGAACTGCCATCGCAGGGGCCTTGCTGCCCATGGCCTTGCTGTGCGCACCTCTTCCTGCCGCTGCGCAGTCGTTTCCAGACCGGCCCATCAAACTCATCGTCCCCTTTGGCGCTGGCAGTGCGGTTGACACCATTGCCAGGGCCATCGCCGCGCAGGTCGCCGAGCAAACTGGCCAGGGCGTGCTGGTCGACAACCGCACCGGCGCCAACGGCATCATTGCCGCTGAAGCTGTCGCCAAATCGCCAGCCGACGGCTACACGCTGTTCATGCCCAACGACGGCATCATGGCTGCCAACCCAGCCCTCTACGCCAAACTGCCCTATGACCCGATCAAGGACTTTGCACCCGTTACCCTGACATCTACCGTGCCGCTGGTGTTGGTCGGCAACCCGGCATTTGCGGCAAAAACCGTTCCCGAACTGATTGCGCTGGCCAAAGCCAAGCCCGGCAGTATCAATTACTCATCGACCGGATCGGGTTCTGCCCAGCATCTGGCGATGGAGTTTTTTGTTGAGGCCGCAGGCGTCAAGATGACCCATGTGCCCTACAAGGCCATGGGCCCAGCCCTGACCGACGTGATTGCCGGCACGGTGCCGCTGATGTTTTCGGGGATGTCCAACGTGATTGCGTTTGTCAAAGACGGCAAGCTGCGCGTTTACGGCGTCAGCACGCCCAAACGCTCGACGGCCATGCCTGACGCGCCGACGATTGCCGAAGCAGGGCTGCCCGGTTACGGCTATGCCGCCTGGAACGGCATCGTCGCTCCTGCCGCCACACCGCCGGAGGTCGTCCGCAAGCTGCACAGTGAGTTTGCCAAAGCCATCGCCAACCCAGCGCTGCGTGCCAAACTGGCCAGCCTGGGTTTTGATCTGGTCGGTGCCGGTCCGGAAGAATTCGGCAACCTGATCAAAACCGACGTGGCCCGCCTGGGCAAACTGGTGCGGGTCGCTGGCATACAGGCCAACTGACCAGCGCCTTTGACACACCCATGCCTGATACTCCCCAAGCCGCGCCTGGCGCAGGCGACTACCTCGACCAGCTCGCCCGCTTTGTTGGCCTGACACCCGAAGAAGACATTCCCGAGGCGGTGCTGGCGCGCACGCGCGAGATTTTGCTCGACTCTTTCCCGGTGCTGGCCTGCGGCATGCGCACCCCTGAACTGATGGCGCTGTCGGACAAGCAGGTCGCAAGCGCCGCACCCGGCAAGTCTTGGGTGATTGGCAAGGGCTGCACCACCAACCGGCTGGACGCGGCCATGCTCAACGGCATCGCCGGTGCCTGGCTTGATTACGACGAAGGCAACTTTTTGGCCAATGGCCACCCGGGCATGCAAGTGATTCCTGCTGCCCTGGCCGTGGGGCAAGAGCTTGGGCGCAGCGGGCGATCGGTGCTGGCCACCATCGCGCTGGCTTACGAGGTGGTCGCGCGCATTGGCATGGCCACCAAGATCAAGCTCATCATCAACCCGCACGGCACTTTTGGCGTGGTGGGCGCAGCCCTGGCCACAGCACGGCTGACGGGCATGCCCGCGCACCAGCTGCGCAACCTGGCCAGCCTGGCCGCATCAAGCTGCATGGCCACCAACCGCCACACCATGCTGGACGGTGCCACTGTGCGCAACTGGTATGCGGGCCACAGCGGCTTCATGGGGCAGATGGCGGCGCGGCTTGCCGAGTCAGGCTTCAGTGGCCCGTCAGATGGGGTCAACACCACCTTCAGCCTGGTACTGGGCGACGGCTTTTCAGGCGCAAAAGCCATCGAAGGCCTGGGCCAGCGCTGGCTGTTGATGGAGGGCTACCTCAAGCTGTATCCGACTGCCCGTTATGTGCACTCGGCGATTGATGCTTTTTTTGATGCTGTGGCCAAGGCAGCGCGCCGCATTGAGCCAGAAGAGGTGGTGCGTATTGACGTGAGCGCTTACCGTCTGGCGGCCTACCTGGCCAACCAGCAGCCCAAGGACTGGTTTGGGACGCGTTTTTCGATTCCGTTTGCCGTGGCAACGCTGCTGGTGGGCGGGCGCAACGGGCTGGAGGCTTTTTCAGACACGGCGGTGGCCGACCCGCGCGTCATGGCGCTGGCGGCAAAAGTTTTTGTCACCGAAGACGAAAGCTACAGCGCGACCTACCCGGCCGACCAGCGTGTCACGCTCGTCATGCACCTGAACGACGGCAGCGCACTGCGCGGGCAATGCCACATCACCAGCGGTGAACCCACCCGGCCCCACAAAACCGAAGACCTTGAACGCAAATACCTTGACCTGGCCGAGCCGATATGGGGCCGGCAGCGTGCGGGGCAACTGCGTGACGCGATTCTGACCATCGACACCTGCGGCGACGTCAGCCAGCTGGTGAGTTTTTATCCCTGAAGCGCTTAGATTGGATCACCCATGAAAAAATATCTGTCCGGTCTGCTGGCCACCGCCTGCCTGGCCTCAACCGCCATTCACGCGCAAAGCGCCTGGCCTACCCAACCCGTGCGCTTTATCGTGTCGCAGTCGGCGGGCGGCAGCATTGACATTGCTGCGCGCCTGATTGGCCAAAAGCTGGGCGACGCGCTGGGCAAAACGGTGGTGGTGGACAACCGGGCCGGTGCCAACGGCATGATTGCAGGGGAGGCCGCAGCGCGCGCCACCGACGGCCACACCTTTTTGATGACCTCGCCCAGCACACTGACCATCAACCAGCATGTCTACAAAAAAGTGCCTTATGACGTGCCACGTGATTTCGTGCCCGTCACGCAAACCACCTCGATTGTTTTCCTGCTGGTCGTCCCGGCAAGCTCGCCCTACAAAACACTGGCTGAACTGATTGCCGCCGCAAAAGCCAAGCCTGAAGCCATCAAATTTGCGTCAGCCGGCATTGGCAACCAGTCACAACTGGCAGCTGAACTGCTGGCTGCTGCGGCGAACGTCAAGATGCTGCACGTGCCCTACAAAGGTGAAGCGCCAGCGATCACCGACCTGATTGGCGGCCAGGTTGATTTTATTTTTGGCACCATGCCAGCACTGGTGCCGCAGGTCAAAAATGGCAAGCTGCGCGCCCTGGTCGTCGGACAGCCGCGCCGCTCTGATGCCGTGCCCGATGTGCCGACCACGACCGAAGCTGGTTTGCCGTCAGTGGTCGTCACAGGCTGGACCGGCATCATGGCTCCCGCAGGCACGCCGGCGCCAGTCGTCAAGCGCATGCATGACGAAATCGTCAAAATTCTGGCCATGCCAGATGTGCGCGAAACGCTGGCCAAGGCCGGTGCAGAACCTGTCGGCAGCACGCCGCAGCAATTTGCAGATTTCATCCGTACTGAAACGATCAAGTGGGGCAGTGCGGTGAAGCAGGCGGGGATCACGCCGGAGTAAACAAGCGATGCAAGACGCTATGAAAGGCGCTATGAAAGGCGGCTTGGCGTCAGCAGTTTTTCAATACTTTTCAGCCAACAAGCCCATCCCAGCCAGCTTGTCGTTGATGCCCAGCCTGCGCATGGCCAGCCAGTAGGTGGCAACATTCACGCCGATCAGCGGCTTGCCAAATTTCTTTTCAATCTCGGGTGTCATGCCAGACACCGGCAGGTTGGTGCCGACATGAATCAGCGCCTCGGCATCTAGGGTGTTGGTGTCTTCAAAACCCTGCATGATCTGCTCCCGGCTGAAGCGCGCGACCGCTGTCGGGCCAACAGATTTCAAGCCATGCGTGGCCACCACGTCGTAACCACAGGACCTGAAAAAGTCTGCAATCATGTTGTCTGCTGGCGGCCAGTACGGCGTCAGGATGGCAATGCGTTTGGGGTTGCCAATCGCCTGAAGGCCTGCCAACACCGCGCGTGACGGCGTGATGAAGGGAACGCCGCACAAGGCTTCCAGGCGGTTTTCTTCATCGATGGCGCGCTGGCCATCACCGCGAAACGAATGAATGGAATGCCCGTGGGCCACCACATGCGGCTCGCACACCATCACCAGCTTGAGCGCGTCTTCCAGGTTGCCTTCTTCGGTCTCCAGTGCTTTTTTATACGCGTCCTGGTCGTCGTAGGGGCGCGGAGGCAGATGCATGCGGGTGACGTGGTTGGTCACGCCCGGTGGGCGCATGGCCTCCATCTCGGGCTGCACCACGGTGTTGGTGGCGGGTACCACCACAGCCACTTTGGCGCGGTAAGCGATCGTGTCGGTGCTGGGCGTGCGGGCTAGCGAGGTTGTCATGGATGTATCGACAAAAGCGTTATTCAATTTTCAAATTGCTGGCTTTGGCGGCCTCGGCCCAGGTGGCTGAATCCGTACGCAGCGTATTGGCAAACTGCGCAGGGGTATCGCCAATCGGGTCTACCCCCAGTTGCCACAGGCGCGCACGCATCTCCGGCTTGCTGACGGCCAACTGCACAGCTTCTGCGATGCGGTTGACGATGGCAGGCGGTGTGCCAGCCGGCGCGACGATACCGTTCCAGGTCAAAGTCTTAAAACCTGGGTAGCCCGATTCTGCCAATGTCGGTACGTCAGGGATCTGTTTGGCGCGTTCAAGGCTGGACACAGCGATGATGCGGATCTTGCCGCCGTCTGCATGGGGCGCAAGCTCGGACAAGTTGCCGAAATACATCTGCACCTGGCCGCCCAGCAAATCTGCAACGGCAGGGCCGCCGCCTTTGTAGCTGACATGGGTCATGTTCACGCCGGCGCGTTTGAGGAAAAGCACGGGTGACAGGTGCGACACACTGCCGGCACCACCGGAAGCAAAGTTGAGCTTGCCGTCGTTCTTTTTGGCGTAAGCCACAAACTCCCGCACATTTTTGGCGGGGACGGAACTGCTGATGGCGATCACAAACGGGTTGCTGCCCACATTGCTGACGGGTACAAAATCGCGCGCTGGATCGAACTTGGTTTTGGTGATGGACGGCAGTATGGCCAGGACCGGCATGGCAGCCATGAACAGCGTGTAGCCGTCAGGCGGCGACTGGGCCACAAAGTCCGCAGCGATGGCGCCATTGGCACCCGCCTTGTTTTCAACCAGGACAGGCTGGCCCAGCGACTGGGAAATGCGCTCGGCCGTCAGGCGCGCAATGCCGTCGGTGTTGCCGCCCGCCGCAAACGGCACGATGATTTTGATGGGTTTTTGTGGCCAGTTCGTTGTTTGTGCATGGCCGAATGCCGATACGCCAAGCAAAGCCAGCGCGAGGCTGGTCAGTTGGAGGCGTCGCGTCAGCTGGGTAGTGGTCATGGTGGCCTTTGCATGTTGGAATAACGTGAGACAGGTCAAGTGATGGCATTCGCACGTTTGATGCTGTTGATCATGGATGACATCAGCAAATACTCACGCGTCTTTTGTGGGCTGGCCGCTGTGTCCCGCAGCTCGGCAAAGCGTTTCAACCGGGTGGGCAAATCTTTTTCTTCCAGATTCTGCTTGTTTTTGATGGATGCGTTTTGCACGTATTCCATGGCCACGGTGCGGCGCTGCCTTTCGTACAAGTCCAGCACAGCGGTGGATGCAGAACCCAGCACCACCGCTGCCAGCTTTTCACCCAGGTTGATCGCATCATGAATGCCGCTGTTCAGCCCAAAGCCGCCCAGCGGATTGTTGACGTGCGCCGAGTCCCCAGCCAGCAGCACGCGGCCAGCGCGGAACTGGTTGGCCACCCGTTGATGAACGTTGTAAACGCTTTGGTGAACGATGGGGTAGCGCGTGGATGCGGGGGCGTTGATGGCGCGGTTGATGGCGTTTTGCGCAAACGCGGGGGCCAGCACTTCTTCGTCCGTCATGTCGGGCTGCACCGGCAGCGTCATGCGCCACAGGCCGGGTGGGCCCTTGTCAGGCATGCGGAAAAACGCCAGCCATTGCTCCGGGTCACTGATGTAGGCGTTGTCGGCATAGCCCGCTGGGGCAAAGTCATGGGTGGTGCTGATCACGCTGTAGCGCTCGGGCCAGGTGTAGCCGTCAAACCCAATGCCTGCGGCTTTGCGGGTCAGGCTGCGGCCACCGTCTGCACCAATCAGCCAGCTGCCTTCAACACGCACCTCGCCTTGCGGCGTGTTGGCCAGCGCTGTGACGCCATCAGCGGTTTGCGCCAGCGACGCGAACGCATGCGAAAACAGCACCTGCGCATGGCTGTGCTGCAGCAGCATGTTCAACAAGATGGGTGTGAGCCTATGCTGCTCCAGATGCAGCCGGAAAGGAAACGGCGTGTCGTCTTTCAGCACCGACAAGTCCCACTCCACAATCAAACCGTACTCGCGGTCACGCGACTGCCAGCGCGGCACCTGGATGCCGATGGCCATCATCGCGTCGGTCACGCCGGATGCTTGCAGCATCTCCAGTGTGGGCGGGTGAAAGGTCCCGGCACGCAGATCAATGGTGGTGCTGGGTTCTGACTCGATCACCGTGACGGCTACGCCCCGGCGCGCCAGCTCCAGCGCACACAGCAAGCCAACCGGGCCTGCACCCACCACGATGACAGGAAGCGTTTGATGGCCGCTCATTGCAGTGTCACGCTGGCTTCAATGCCGATGTGTCCGGTGTTGTTGGTTGACCAAAGTTGCCAGACGTTCGCGTCTGCTGTTTTCGATGCGTGCAGATGAAAGCCGCTCAGGTCAAAAGTAGGCCGCATGGCGCGAAACTCGAACGATTGAATGCGCGCCCCTGGTGCCACCTGGTTTTCCATGAAACCCAAAAGCAGTGTGGCAATCAGCGGCCCATGGACCACCCGGCCCGGATAGCCTTCGACGCTGCGGCAATAGTCCGCGTCGTAGTGAATGCGGTGTCCATTGAACGTGGCGGCAGAGTACCGGTACAGCATCACCGCATCTGCGTTGACGGCCAGGCTGTGCTCACCCGTGCGCTCAAAGCTGTGCACGCCCGAGCGGATTTGCTCAGCCACTGCCAGCAGCGCTGCTTTTTCCTGCTCACTGGGCATGTCCCGGTAAACAATGTCGTGCTCTTCGGTCAGCAGCAGCGCTTGATCGTCGGCAGCGTTTGAATAGCGATGTGCGACCGTCACAAACACCATCTCGCCCGTGCGGCCGGTCTTGCGCGTTACTTTGACAATCTCAGACGCTTTGTTGACGCTGGCCCCCACATGAAAGGAGCCATGCCAGTTGAGTCTGCTACCTGCCCACATGCGGCGTGGTAAGTCAACCGGCGGCAGAAAACGGCCCCGTTCCGGGTGACCGTCTTCACCCAGCAGCGACTGCACTTCCAGCGGGTTGAAGTACAGCCAGTGCCAGCCTGCAGGCAACGGTGCCATGTCTGGCCGCTGCATACGCGCCGCGTCATTGAGCGTCGCCGCCATCTGGCGCACCTGCACCGGACTGATGGTATCGAGCACCGATTGCTGGCGTCCTACCCAGTCTTCAAGGGTCGGTGTTGCAACGGTCATATCAATAGGACCTGGGCATGCCCAACACATGCTCGCCTACATACGACAGGATGAGGTTGGTTGAAATCGGCGCGACCTGGTACAGCCGGGTTTCCCTGAACTTGCGTTCAACGTCGTATTCGGCTGCAAAACCAAAGCCGCCGTGCGTTTGCAGGCACACATTGGCGGCCTCCCATGATGCGTCGGCCGCGAGCAGCTTGGACATGTTGGCTTCAGAGCCGCAGGCCAAACCCGCATCAAACAGCTCGCAGGCGCGGTAGCGCATCAGGCTGGCGGCTTCCACATTCACAAAGGCGCGTGCAATCGGAAATTGAACGCCCTGGTTTTTGCCAATCGGGCGGTCAAACACCACCCGGTCGTTGGCGTAGGCGCTGGCTTTTTCAACAAACCAGTAACCGTCGCCCACGCATTCAGCGGCAATCAAAATCCGTTCTGCATTCAGACCGTCCAAGATGTACTTCAGGCCCTGGCCTTCTTCGCCGATGCGGTTTTCAACCGGTATGCGCAGGTTGTCGATGAAGATTTCATTGGTCTCATGGTTGACCATGTTGCGGATCGGCCGAACGGTGATGGACTTGCCGATTTCTTCGCGCAAATCGACCAGAAATACCGACAAGCCTTCGGTTTTCTTTTTCACGTCGGCCAGCGGCGTGGTGCGCGCCAGCAGCAGCATGTAGTCAGAATGTTGCAGGCGCGATGTCCAGACCTTTTGCCCCTGCACCACGTAATGGTCGCCCTTGAGCGTGGCCGTGGTTTTGAGCTTGGTGGTGTCGCTGCCCGTGGTGGGCTCGGTCACTGCCATCGACTGCATGCGAATTTCGCCACTGGCAATGCGCGGCAGCAAGTCTTGCTTCTGTTTGGCCGACCCGTGACGCACCACACAGCCCATCACATACATCTGGCCGTGGCAGGCACCTGAATTGCCGCCCGCACGGTTGATCTCTTCCATCACCACACTGGCCTCCGTCAGGGACAGGCTGGAGCCACCGTACTCCTCGGGAATCAGCGCCGACAGCCAGCCCGCGTCGGTCAAGGCGGTGACAAACTTTTCAGGAAACGCCCGCGCTTCGTCAACTTCTTGCCAGTAGCGCGAGTCAAACTGCGTGACCACCGCGCGAACGCCTTCGCGCAGCTCGGTAAATTCATATTTGTGGTTGTTCTGCTTGATCATTCAATATCTTCAAAATTAATTTACTGCGGCGTCGCGTACATCTGGCCGCCATCGACATTGATCACCGTGCCGGACAAATAAGTGGACAGAGGAGAGCAGCTGAAGGCGGTGAGATCGGCGATTTCTTGCGGCTCTGTCAGGCGGCCAAACGGCAGCTTGGCGGTCAGCTCCATCCAGCGGTTTTCATCGCCCAGCTTTTGTGTGGCCTGGGCACGCAGCATGCCTTCCATGCGGTCACTGCGGGTCGGCGATGGGTTGATGCCAAACACTCGCACGCCGGCGCGCGGGCTGGTGGCGCCAACCGCTTGGGTAAACGCCATCAGCGCGGCGTTGGCAGTCGAGCCGCAAATGTATTCAGCGCGCGGCACAGCACCGGCCATGCCAATGATGTTGGCAATCACGCCGCTGCCGCGCTGCTCCATGTGCGGCAGCACGGCACGTATCAGGTTGATGTAGCCAAACAGCTTGAGCTCCCAGGCGGCGCGCCATTTGGCGTCGTCTACCGCGGCCAGTGCACCACCGGGAATCGCCCCCGCGTTGTTGACCAAGATGTCGATCGCGCCTGCGCCTGTCATCAGCGTATCAATACCGGCCTGGGTGCCCAGGTCTGCGGCGACACTTTGCGCTGTCACGCCTGTGGCCTGCTGGATGCTGGCCACGGCTTTGGCCAGTGATTCACCGGAGCGCGACACGATGATGGGCACCGCGCCTTCACGGGCAAAGGTGGTGGCAATGGCCAGGCCAATGCCCTTGGAGCCGCCTGTGACCAGTACGCGCTGGCCTTGAAGTTTTAAGTCCATTTTCTATTCCCTTGTTGATTCGTTATGGGGTTTGAGGGGCGGCCACCTGCGCGGTGTACCAGTCGGCGATGTCATGGCCTTGCATAAAGCAAACGCCGGGTGTTTTCAGGAGCAAGTCCAGCATGTGCTCAAACGAGCCAAAGCGGTGCGGCACACCGATCAAATGCGGGTGCAGACCCAGTGTCAGGACTCTGGGCGCGGTTTTGGCTTCACGCTCAAACAGCGCCAATGTGCGTTTGAGGCGCTCCAGCATCTCGTCGGACGAATGTTTTTCAATCGCGTAAATGATGGAATCATTGATCTCCAGGTTGTAAGGCAAACTCAGCAGCGGGCCGCGTGCTGTGCTCATCCAGTTGGGCACATCATCGACCACCCAGTCAAACACGTAGTCGATGCCTGCCGCCTTGAGGTGCTCGGGCGTGTCGTGGCTCTCACGCAAGCCCGGGCCGAGCCAGCCGCGCGGGCGCGTGCCGGTAAAACGTTCAATCATGTCCAGGCAGGTTTTGATGACCTCTTGCTCGGCCCCGGCGTGGTTCAGCGACTTTTGATGCACCCCGTGGCCAATGAACTCCCAGCCTGCGCTGTGCATGGCTTCAGCGGCGCGCGGGTAGGCGTCAATCACGCTGGCGTTAAAGCTGGTCGATGCGGTGAGGCCGCGCGAGGTGATGGCGTCAATGATGCGCGGCAGGCCGCAGCGCATGCCGTAATCGACCCAGCTGAAGTTGGGCACATCGGGCACGGTTTCTTTGCCGTGTGGCGGCGTGATGATGGTGCGCGGCATCGGCGCGTCAAACGACCAGTGCTCGACGTTGACCACCAGGTGCACCAGAATGTTGCCACCTGCAGGGGGTGTGAGGGTCGGACCTTCGTTGGAAAAGCGGTAAGGAATGCGAGGGTTGGCCATAAGTTGATGAATGAAAATTCAATGCCTGATTTGTTGAAGAATTTCGCGCTTCATCGCGTTAAACGCTTCCGACGTGGTGTCTTCAATCGTGCGCGGTCGGGCCAGCGGCACCGTCATGCGTGCCTGGATCCGGCCGGGGCGTGCCGACATCACATAAATGGTGTCCGCCAAAAAAAGCGCCTCGTCAATGTCATGCGTGACAAAGACGATGGTCGGCTTGAGCTGCTGCCACACCGACAGCAACAGCTCTTGCATGGTCAAGCGGGTTTGTGCGTCCAGTGCGCCAAAGGGCTCGTCCATCAGCAGCACGCGGGAGCCCAGTGTGAGGATGCGCGCAATGCCCACGCGCTGGCGCATGCCGCCTGAAAGCTGGACGGGCAGGTGATTTTTAAAATCTGACAGACCCACAATGCGCAGCATGTCGTTGGCGCGCTCGACATAGTCTTTGGGCGACTGGCCTTGGGTTTTGGGGCCAAAAATCACGTTTTCCCAGACGCTGAGCCACGGAAAAAGCGCAGCCTCCTGGAACACCACGCCGCGCTCTGGCCCGGGTTTGTCAACTGGCTGGCCGTGCACACGCAGCGTGCCACCGCTGGCTTGTTCAAAGCCTGCGACCAGGTTCAGCAGGGTTGACTTGCCGCAGCCCGACGGCCCCAGCAGCGCGACAAATTCACCGTCTTGAACCTCCAGATCAATCTGGGCCAATGCCTGCACCGGCGGTTCTGTCGGGTACGTTTTGTCGAGTTTTTCAATATGGATGGCGGACATGCTGACTGAGGTAAGTTGGGGCAGGTTTAATGGTTTTGAAGCATGCGCCAGCGCAGCACCCGCTGCTCTGCGAACACAATCAGTCGGTCACTGAGGTAGCCCATCACGCCAATCGACACCATGTCGGCCAGCACGATGTCCATGCGGCCCACGTAGTAAGCGTCCCAAAGCACATAACCCAGGCCGGACTTGACAGCCACCATTTCAGACACGATCACGGCCGTCCATGAAATGCCCAAACCGATGCGCAGGCCGGTAAAAATGGACGGCATGGCCGACGGAAAAACCACCCGCCTGAGCAGCTGCATGCGGGTCGCCCCCATCATCATGGCCGCACGCATCAGGTTGCGTTCTACATCGCGCGCGCCCTGTGTGGTGTTGACGACGATGGCATAAAAACCACCGAGAAAGATCAGAAAAATCGAACCCATGTCACGGATGCCAAACAACGCAATTGAGAACGGCAACCAGGCAGTGATGGGGATGGGCCGCAGGCCTTGAATGAAGGGATCAAACATCTGCGAAGCCAGCTTGCTCCAGCCGATCATCAAGCCCAGCGGCACGCCCAGCAGCGTCGCCAGCGCAAAGCCCTGCGCGACGCGCATGGCCGAGTACTGGACGTTTGACAGCCAGGTGCCCAAATACGGGTTCAGCCCCAGGCCTGGCTTGCCAAACACCCATTGATTGAAGCCCTCCAGCACGGCCAGCGGTGTGGGCACAATGCCGGCCATGTTGGGCTGGCTGCCAGCAATTTGCCAGAACACCAGCACGGCTACGGGCACCGCTGCACCAAGGACGAGTTGCTTCAAGCGTGACATGTTTCGGGGTTTGTGTTGAGACTGTTTTTACTGGTTTGGGCTTAGCGCTTGATCTCGCGCACCATGCTGTCGTCATACAGCGCAGCTGCATCGGTTGCCACATCTTTTTGAACGATGCCTTGCTTGAATGCTGCATCAGCCTGCAGGCGTACCTGCTCTTTCGTCAGCACGCCACCCAGCTTGATGATTTTGGCCGACTCTTTGGTGATCGCGATGGGCAAGCCGGTGTACTTTGAATAAGCGTCGGCGAAAACGTCGTTGTTTTTGGCCATCTGCTCTTCAGCATTCAGATACACCCACAAGAAGCGGCGAACCGCTTCTTTCTTGTTGGTCATGGCCTCGCGTGAGGCGGCCAGCATACCCAGCTCGGCACCGACGGATTTGGCCTGGCTGTACTCGAGGCCTTTGGCAAAGTAAGCGTCGCCTTCGGCCACGGCTTGTGATTCAAACGGTTCCCACAGCACCATGGCGTCAATATCGCCACGCTTTAATGCCTGCAAGAAGGCCGTGCCGCCGCCCTGAATATTGACCGGCGTGAACGAGGTGTAAGGCACACCTTTTTCAATCATGGTCATGGCCCACTGAAACCACACGGCAGAACCCGGGGCAATGCCAATTTTTTTGCCAGCCAGGTCTTTCCAGTCATTGATGACCACGCCTTTGCGCACCACCAGATTTTTGAGCGAGCCACCCACACCCGTCAGGCCAACCAGGTTCTTGCTGCCTTGCGATGCAGCAATCGCCAAGTCACCAGGGCCCACGGCAGACACATCGACAGAGTTGGACAGCAGGGCAGTGCGTGCATCGGCGTAGCGCACAAACTCGGCCCGCTTGACGTCGATGTTGAACTTCTTGAGCTCTTCTTCAATGTTGAGCATGGGTGACAGATGCCCGACCTTGACAAGGCCGACGGTCAGCGTTTCGCGCTGGGCCAGTGGCGCAGGTGCTGGCCCGATGGCGTGCGCTGCGGTGGTGAGAGCCGTCATGACGACGGCTGTGATCGCTGAAAAGAGGTTCATGCTCTTGGTCATCATTCAAGCTCCGTTAAGGTTAAAACACACACAAGAAAATCTACACATCACTGACCCGTGAAATTCGGCACCCGCTTTTCGGCAAACGCCTTGCGGCCTTCGGCATAGTCGCTGCTGGCAAAACAGGCTTTCACCTGCGCGTCCACTGCCTTCACGTCAGCGTCAAGACTGCCAGCCAGTAAGGTACTGAAAGCGTGCTTGGCCGTTGCAATGGTCATCGGCGCATTGCTTGCAATTTCTGCACCCGTTTGCGCGGCATGGGCAAACACATCGTCATGCACTGAATTGACCACCCCAAAGCGTTCTGCCGCAGCAGCGTCCAAAACACGGGCGGTGTAAAACACCTCGCTGGCGCGCGCCACACCGAGTACATCGACCAGCCGCTTCATGCCCTTGAGTGCATAGCCCAGGCCCAGACGCGCTGCGGGCATGCGAAAGCGGGCGTTCGGTGCGGCGTAGCGCATGTCGCAAGCCATCGCCAGCCCCAAGCCACCGCCATAGCAAATACCGCTGATGGCTGCAATCACAGGGCGGGGGAATTGGGCCAGTGCCGTTTGCGCGCGGTCAACGGCTGCGTCGTAGGCGGCAACATTGGCCGGGTCATTGCGCTGGGTCTCAAACTCGCTGATGTCTGCACCCGACACAAAAGCCTTGTCGCCATCGCCCCGCAAAATAACAGCGCGCACCGCGCCATCATGGCTCAAAACGTCCAGCGTGTCGGCCAATTGAGCCCACATCGCCAGCGACATGGCGTTGTAGCGGCCAGGGTTCGACAGTGTGATCGTTGCCACGTGGCTTTGAACATGGTGGGTCACATCGGCCATGCTTTAAACCACTCCGTCCGAATGAAACTGTGCAATGTCAGCTTCAGAATAACCCGCTTCAGCCAGCACCTCATCGGTGTGCTGGCCCCAACCTGGTGCTTGCGCCACCACGGTTGCCGGTGTGCGCTGCAGCACCACGGGCTGGTTGATGTAATGCATTTCCTTACCAAAGTCGGTGGTCAGCGACGTTGTCACGGCCAGGTGCTTGACCTGCTCGTCTTCAAACACCTGCGGGACGGTGTACACCGGGCCAGCGGGCACGCCCGCATCGTTGAGCAGCTTGACCCAATGCTGCACGCTTTGGGTTTTAAAAATATCGGCCAGCAACGGCGTGAGTCGCTCACGGTGCTTGACACGCAGGGGTTCTGTCTTGAATTCTTCGTCTTGCAGCCACTCGGGCCGATACAGCAGCTTGCACAGGCGCACCCAGTTGCCTTCACCCGATGCGCCCAGGTTGAACACCCCATCGGCGGCTTCAAACAAACCCATCGGGCTGCTGGTCGGGTGGTCATTGCCGACCTGAACCGGCAAGTCGTTGTCGTTCAAATAGCGCGCCACCTGAAAGTCCATCATGGCGATTTGCGAATGCAGAAGCGATGCATGCACCCACTGGCCAACGCCAGAGACTTCGCGCTCCAGCAGAGCGGTCAAAATACCCAGCGCAGCGTACAGGCCGGCACTCATGTCTGCCACCGCCAGCCCGGCGCGCACAGGGCCTTGGCCCGGCAAACCCGTGACCGACATGAGCCCGCCCATGCCCTGCACGATCTGGTCAAAACCGGGGCGGCCTGCCAGCGGGCCGTCTTGCCCAAAGCCTGAAATGCTGGCCAGAATGATGCGCGGATTCACGGCCGCCAACGATTCGTAGTCAAGCCCCAGCTTGGTTTTAACGTCCGGCCGCCAGTTTTCAACCAGCACATCGGCGTCTTTCACCAGACGCATCAGCAGGTCGCGAGCGCCGGGTTTTTTCAGATTCAGGGTCATGGACCGCTTGTTGCGGTTGATGTTTTGAAAATCCCCACCTTCGCGGTTGGCTGCAAACATGGCCTCATTCGGGTCAATGCCGGGTGGCGGCTCAATGCGAACCACGTCCGCACCAAAGTCGGTCAGCATGCGTACGCAGTTGGGGCCGGCGCGCACGCGCGACAGGTCGAGAACGCGGAATCTGGCCAGAGCGCTGGAGGCCTGGATTTTGGGCATAGGTGGGATTGACGTGTATTTGTTAAAATCTTATAAATATAAATATACAACAATAAAACATACATAGCAATCTGGGAAAGCCATTTTTATGACGAGTGCAAAGAAAACAGTCAAAGCGCTTGCCAAGCCCGCAACGGCGACCAAGTTCACCAAAGCCAGCGACAAAATTCGCGTGGCGATTGAAACCGCCATCAAAAACGGTGCCTTGCTGCCGGGCGACCCGATTGACGAGGCTCAACTGGCCAGCCAATACAAGGTGTCTCGCACGCCGATACGCGAGGCGCTGATCCTGCTGCAAGCCCAAGGTCTGCTGACCAGCCTGCCGCGCGGTGGCATGGTGGTGGCCAAAATGGATTTGCAGCAACTGCTGCAACTGTGGGAACTGCTGGCCGAGTTGGAAGGCGTGGCCGTGCGTCTGGCCTGCCAGCGCATGACGCCTGATGAGCGCGAGGCCATCGCCAGCCACCACGCCAACAGCCGAGCGGTGGCCGAAGCCGACGACATGGCCGGCTGGCAGCACAGCAACCTGCAATTTCATGAACTGATTTACCGCGCCAGCCGCAACCCCTATCTGCGCCAGGAGGTGCTGCGCATGCGCGCCCGCACCGGCTATTACCGCCGCCACGCCTTCGGCGCGCTGGGGCAGGTCAAGGCATCATTCGAGCAGCACCGCCACATCGTCGAGGCTTTCAACAAAAGTGATGGCGAAGCCGCCGCCCAGGCCATGCTGGCCCATATGCGACCGGCCAGCGATGCGAAGGGCTTGACGGACTTTATTGTGAATTTGCCGAAGGAGGTGCTGGCGCGGTGAGCGTTTGAACGATATGATTTTGATAGCTGTTAACCCAGATATCTCTTGGCCTGGAGGCTTATTTACCAGGTAAAGCGCTCCGAAGTTCCAGAATGACTGTGATTGCCCGCCAAAATGGCTTAAAACCGACAAAACAGCGCTACTAATCGTTTGGAAAATAGACGCTCCGGTATTTATGTGGCAACATTCTCCCCCTAGTCATTCTTCCCCCCCCCCTTTTTTTTAAAACGAGATTCCAATGAACAACACCACACGTCGCGTATTTTTCATGCAAGTTGCCGCAGGTACTTCGGTGCTGGCAGCCACCCAGGCCATGGCTCAGGCGCCTGCCATGGTCGACGCAAAAGACCCTACCGCTGCTGCCCTGGGTTATGTTGCCGACACCACCAAGGCGGATACGAAGAAATACGCCAAGCACACCAATGAACAAATGTGCGGCAACTGCCAGTTGTACGCTGGCAAGCCAAAAGAAGCGGCTGGCGCATGCCCCTTGTTTGCTGGCAAACAGGTTGCCGCCAAGGGCTGGTGCAACTCTTACGTGAAAAAGGCAGGCTGATTTAGCGGTTTTGAGCACGCTGCCTTAGCCGCCAGGCGATGTCAGCAGTGTGCGCAACTCCCGCTCCGGTCAGCAGTGCAGCAATCAGGTACCAGCTGTTACCCAGCATGGTGCAGCGCAGCGCCAGCATCAGGCACATGCCTGATGCAACATTGAGCAAATAATCACGCGGCGCCAAGCCGCGTTTTGTTTTGTGGTGGTAGATCACCAATGCGGCGACTTCGAGCAACGTGACAGCAATGATGGTGTCGATCAGCCCGCCGCCCACGACCCAAGGTTCTAGCCATGCCACCATCAGGGCCGTCAGACCTTGGCCAAACCAAGTAAATGCCCCATGTCCTTGATGAAAATGCGCACATGGGCCATTGGTTTTTTGCGCACCAGTTTTTTGTTCATGTAGGACTCAAAAGTCAGTTGCTGGACATCGCGGTCTTCGCAGATCTTGACGAAGCGCTCGCGGCGTTTTTCGCTGCCGTACCAGAACCACTGCATGATGCCCAGAACGCCAAACACCAGGCCGTGCTCTTTCATGAAGCGTTTACGCGCCAGCTTCAAGACGCTCACATCACCGGTCTCGAGCAGCTCATCCACCGACTGCGCTGCCAGTTGGCCGCCGTACATGCCGTAGTAAATGCCTTCGCCCGATGCCGGTGCGACCACACCTGCGGCATCGCCTGCAAGCACCACATCACGGCCGTTGTCCCAGCGCTTGAGGGGCTTCATGGGCAGTGGCGCGCCTTCACGACGCAAGACCTCGGCGTTTTCCAAACCAGAAATCTGGCGCAGCTGACCGACTGCTCCGCGCAATGAAAAGCCTTTGTCAGCGCTGCCTGTGCCAATGCTCAGTGTGTCGCCGTGCGGGAACACCCAGCCGTAGAAATCAGGCGACAGCTTGCCCTGGTAATAAACATCGCAACGCGAATCGCTGTAACCGGCCGGTTTGAGCTCGGGGGCGCGCACGATCTCGTGGTACGCAAAAACGCATTTGGGGTGGCTTGCACCTGGCACGGTTTGGCGGGCGACTTCAGACCGCGCGCCGTCTGCGCCGATGATGCTTCGGGCACGCACACGGGCCGCATAAACACGCGCCTTGGCACCAGATTTCTGCGCATGCTCACGGGCTTCAAAATGCACCACCGCCATACCGTCAGGGTCGCGTTCAATGCGTTCGAACGTGCCAATGCGGCGCACCGCACCACTGTCGGCAGCGCGCTCGCGCAGCCATTCGTCAAACTCTTCCCGGTTGACCATGCCGACAAAGCCGTTGTCGATGGGGATGTCCACCTTGTTGTCGCTAGGCGAAACCATGCGTGCCGAGGTGGCGCGGGCCACCAGCAGCTTGTCCGGGATGGCAAAGTCTTTGATCAGGCGCGGCGGAATCGCACCGCCGCAGGGCTTGACGCGACCTGCACGGTCCAGCAGCAACACGGACCGCCCACGCTGCGCTAACTCATGCGCCGCAGTTGCACCTGCGGGGCCGCCACCGACCACCACCACATCAAATGTTTCGCCAAAAGTGTTGTTGGGAGCCATGTTGTTCACCTTTTAAAAATCAAATCAATCACACGCCAGCTTCGATCAAGCCGCGCAGCGCAAAGGCGCTGACCATCATGCCGGCCACGAACAGTGGCACGCCAAAGCCGCTGTACCACAGGGCGCGCTCTGTCACACTGGCCAAAAACCGACGCATCATGATCAGTTGTGCCGCCATCAACCCCGCGATCGAGGCAGCGTGCACCGGCTTGCCCCAGCTCAGCAGCAAGCCCACGACCACCAATTGCGACGCGATCATCACGCCGCAGGCCACGCGAGCCGCGTTTTGTACGCCCAACTGGACTGGCAAAGACCGCACGCCCATTTGCCGGTCACCTTCAACCGCCTTGAAGTCGTTCAGCGTCATGATGCCGTGGGTGCCAATGCTGTACAACAGCGCCAACACCAGCGAGCGGCTGTCGGGCATCACGCCCCCTGCCATCACCGCAGCGCCGGTTGCCCAGGCAATGCCTTCATAACTGAAGCCGCAGGCCGCGTTGCCCCACCAGCCGTTTTCTTTCAGGCGAATCGGTGGGGCGCTGTAGGCCCAGGCCAGCAGCAAGCCCGCCACTGCTGCACAAAAGCCCCAAAAACCGAGCACCGTGGCTACCAGCATCGAAATCAGCGTCCACAGCACGGCGATATAAAACCCCCATTGGCCGGGCATACGTCCTGAAGGAATCGGCCGCATCGGCTCATTGATGGCATCGACGTGACGGTCATACCAGTCATTGACGGCCTGGCTGGTGGCGCACACAAAGGGTCCTGCCAGGGCCACACCCACCACCGCCAGCAACCATTTGCCCTGCATGGCCACGCCGGAAGCCACTACGCCGCAAGCAAACGCCCACATCGGCGGGAACCAGGTGATGGGTTTGAACAGCTCTGTGACTGTTGAAAAGGACGGGCGCGGGGCCAAAGTCAGCATGAATGTATTATTTAATTGACATTTGCTTGTGTCAACTTATATTTACACTTACACTCAACTGATGCAAAACAGTCACAGAATCTGTTGACGCGTCATGTGAAGCAACCCCAACGCTTGGCATGACAGGCTGCCGTCCATCTTGATGGGTGGCCAAACTTAGGGTGAAGGTGAAGTCATGACCGAAGCAATGAACGCGATCCGTTCGAATGAAGCGAGCGCAGCATCCACCTTTTCAGAGTCATTGTCTGAGTGGGCGCCCGAACTCGCCCGAACCATGGTGTCCTTGGGCGGCGATATCGCCCTGGTGATTGACGAGGCAGGCGTGGTGCAGCGTGTGGACCAGCGTGCATCAACACCACTGGCCAGCGATGCACACACCTGGGTCGGTCATCGGTGGGCAGATACCGTGACGAGCGAATGCAAAGCCAAAGTCGAGCGGCTGATGGCTGAAGCCTCACCGACCTGCGCCACCCGAAAACGCGAAGTCAATCACCCCGCTGGTGACGGTGCCATCGTGCCCGTGGCCTACACCGCGATGCGGCTGGGTGCGCGTGGGCCGATTCTGGCCGTGGGGCGTGACTTGGGCATCAGCGCGGCTTTGCAGCAAAAATTCATAGGCGCGCAGCGCGAAATGGAACGAAATTACGCCCAGGCACGGCAGGCCGAGGCGCGCTACCGGCTGCTGTTTCAGGTGGCAACCGATGCGGTGATTGTGGTGGATGGCAGCACGCTCAATATCATTGAAGCCAACCAAAGCACGACGGAATTGTTTGACTTGTCGTTGGCCCAGGTGGTTGGGCAAAACGCTGCGTTTGGCTTTGAGCGACATTCGCGCGACATCGTCACCGCTGCGCTGAACAGCGCCCTGGCAACCGGGCAGTCGACCGAAACGCGGGCCCAGCTTGTGGGCCGTGTCACCAGTACCAGCGTCACAGCCACACCCTTCAGGGTCGTAGACTCCCAGCAATTGCTGGTCAGAATCAGAACCACCGAACAGTTGGGCTCGTCGGGCAACTTGGGCGCCACACTGGCGCGGCTGGTCGACAGCGCCAGCGACGGCGTTGCGGTGACCGATGTTGACGGAGGCGTGCTAGTGGCCAACCCGGCGTTTTTAAAGCTGGTGCAAGCCAGCACCGAGGCATCGGTACGCGGCCGGCCCCTGTCAGACTGGCTCAGTTTGCCGAACGAGCCCTTTGCCGAACTGTTGGCGCGGGTCAGCCGCGAAGGCATGACCGGCTATTTACCTTCAAACGTGCTGCCACGTGATGCGATAGTCAGGCCTGTTGAAGTCGCGGCCACCTTGCTCAGTGAGATTGACCCGCCATGCATTGGCTTTAGCATTCGCCTCACGCCAGCGCCAGGCGGCGAGATTTCTGTGACGGTCGAGCCGATGCAGGCGGCGGTCAAGGTGTTGTGCGACCAGGTCGGCAGTGCCGCACTGCCGGAACTGATGCGGCGCGCCTCGGAGGTTTTGCAGCGCAATTTCATCCGCATGGCGATGGAGCGGGCTGGCGCAGACCTGAACAAGGCCGCCACCATGCTGGGCATCAACCGGCAGCAACTGGACATGCTCAATCAGGACCTGAGCGGCGCCTGAAGCGTCTGAAACGTCGAAATTGGTTGGCTTTTTGGCCTGGAGCCCAATAAAAATATGGGTCGCTTGCTACTGAATTACTAGCAAGTAACTTGTTATGGAGCCCCGTCAGTTTTCAGGCAACGCATCGTTCACGCCAAAACGCTTGAGCTTGACGTACAAACTTTGCCGCGACAAACCCAGCATTTCGGCAGCGGCCGCGCGGTTGTCACCCGTTAATTCCAGCGCAGCCTGTATGCACAGGTCTTCAATCAGATCCGTGGTTTCACGCACGATGTCGCGCAACGGAACGCGGCCCACCAGCTCGGTCATCTGGCTGGCTGTGCGCGGCAGGTCCTTGCTGGTCATGGGTTCGTTCGTCAAGCGTCTGCCGATGTCTCGAATCGTGAAACCCAGGCATGGTTGGTCGCCAGTCGTCACGCTGACCGCTGAAATTTCGACATCCGCTGTCGAGCCGTACTCGCCTTGCAGTGTGGTGGCAAACAAGCGAACAGTGCCGCGCTGGCGCAGGTTGGAGATCAGCACGTTCATGTCGACGCCACTGCGGCCCAGCCACTTTTGCAAGGGCTCGCCGCGCACCAGCGCTTCGCTGGCCAGTTGTGTCAGTTCCAGAAAAGCCCGGTTGACCGTCAACACCCGCCCGTCCAGATCGGTCACAGCAAAGGCATCTGGGCTGTGGTCAACCACGCGCAGCAGCAATTGCGCCATGCTGCTTTCAGACGAAGCCTGGGTCGGTTTTAAAGGGGTGACCCGGATCAGAAAATGGGTGGAGTTTTCTTGCCGGAACAGCGACCCCGACAGGGTGTAAACATCGGAGGAGCCTGCAAAACACACGGTGATCGGGTCGGCCCGCCCGCGCAGGCGCAATGCGGCAAACATTTGCAATACCGCTGGCACGCTTAAGCTGTCCAGGCTTTGATTCAGCATCCACGTGGAGGCCCGCGCTTTGTCGCCCAGCAATGTGTAGGCGGCCGGGTTGGCCTCTTCGAGCTTTTCAGACGTGGCGTCTAATATCAGCACTGCCTCGGCGGCGACCTGGAACAGCAGTCGGTAGCGCGTCTCCACATGGCGCAAGCGCCAGTAATCGCGCTCCATCGACAGCTGCGCACTGACCAGGCGTTGCTGCAGCGCCACCTGTGCACGCAAGTCGCGGCCAAAGGCGACCGAGCGGTGCGGCCCTGCATCGCGGCTCAGCGGGACGATGGTGTACAAAAGTGCCAGGTCGGCGCTGTCGGCCGATGGGTGGTTGATATGCCGCCACTTGGCACTGCCGTTGCTGAAGACCTCGCTGAGCATTTCCTCAACCTTGGTCCGACTTTCTACGGTAACGGTTTCAAGCCAAGGTTTGCCCAGCCAGTCATGATGGCCGTATTGCAGCTCGTTGTTGCTAAAAGCCACATCCTGAATCACCCCATGCTCATCCAAAATGAGGGCGACGTCAGCAGCAGCAGAAATCAAAGAGGCGGTAGTTTGCGCGTCTAGACCTGCTAGAAACATCTCGGGGCTGTCAAATTGCCCGATGGCGATTTCTTTTGTTGTCTGTTGCGGTAACTTCACATGTGCCTGGAGATACGGTTAACTGCGGTGGGATTGGGCAGAGTGCCAAAAGAGCAACGCCCTAAGAAACCAAGTGATTGCCCACGCCAGCGCCTTGTTCTCGCGCAGCAGCCACCAAACTTGCGGCCAAGCCTGGTGCTTGCGCGCCGTCGGTTGACGCTGCATCTGCATTCACATAGGCAACGTACTCTGGATTGACCAGAAAAAGTGGACCGCCCACTATAACGCAGATCGATTTATTCAAGGCTGCTGCTCGCACGCTTTTGATGCAGGCGGCCAGGTCATCGAGCTGCTCCACATTGCCCAGCGAAAAGCCGACCACGTCAAACCATTCACGTTGGACCATCACCACCGGGTCAGCGCCGGCCTCCCATGGGCCGCCGCCTACGTCCCAACCTGCGCGCCTGAAGAACTCGGCCACCATCACCAGGCCAAAGGTGTGCTGCTCACCCGGCCCAGGCAAAAGCAACACGCGGTTTCCGCTGGTTTCGACCTGAGACTGGCCAAAGGCAGGACTGAGTTCCCTGAGCACCTGCTGCAAGCGCCCCAATCCGACGGTGACCTGTGTGAAATCGCAAAGATCGTCCTCCCACAACTCACCCAGGTAGCGAGCGACCGGCGCAAGCAAATCGGTATAAATGGTTTCGACAGAAATTCCGCTGGTACGCATGGCCTCAATGCAGGCCTGGGCCAGGTTTTCGTCCGGCTCGAGCACCAGCTGCGCAAAAGCCTTGACCTCATCTTGACCGACATGTGGTGTGCTGGCGGGTGATGCCGCGGACAGACAATCGCCTGCGGTCGGGTGCGCCAGCATGAGTCGCGGGATGATCTCATCTTCAATCGCCCGGGAAATCAAGGCCAGCCGTAATTCAACAGCCTCCCGGTTGGCGTCTGTGGCCAAACGCGCAGTGGCTTGGCTGTCTTGGGCATAACCGGAGCCATCGCGCAGCTCGTCTCCGTCTTGAGAGTGCTTTGCATCTGCAGTTCGGGCGGAGTTCATTTTGGTCTGTAAATTCATATTGCTTCACCTCGTTGCTTGCCCGCAGTCAGTGGCACATCTCGGCACCGACCCTGTCCGTGCGTTGTTGCGTTGCCGATTTTTTACCAAGTCTTTGCCTAAAAACAGCACCACGAGTAGTCTTTGAAGCCATCTTGCCTCGACCATTGAGGGTTGTACAAGCGAAAACCGGTTCGGTCAATCATGTTTCTACTGATTTAAGGCAAATTTTTTGCAGCGACTATTGTCAATACAAATTTACGTCAATATAAGTTGACACTTTGAATTTGGAGCGTTAAATTATGTCCATGGAGCAAAACAAAGAGATGAATCATGGGCATGAACCGGCGCCCGCGGCGGCTGCGTCGCGAGCCCTGTACACGCCAGAGGAGCGCATCAAGCGTGACCAATCGGTCTGGACGCTGGTGCAAGGCGTGCTGGCGCCGATTCAATTTCTGGTCTTCCTGGTCAGTCTGGTGCTGGTGTTGCGCTTTTTGGCCACCGGTGAAGGCCAAAACATCGCTGTTTGGTCGATTGTGATCAAAACCATCACGCTGTACACCATCATGATCACCGGCTGTATCTGGGAAAAAGTGGTCTTTGACTGCTACCTGTTTGCCCCGGCCTTTTACTGGGAAGACGTTTTCAGCATGCTGGTGCTCGCACTGCACACGGCCTACCTGGCCGCATTGGCAACCGATGCCTTGACCACCCAACAGTTGATGTATCTGGCTTTGGCGGCTTATGCAACATATGTCGTCAACGCCGGGCAGTTCATCTGGAAGCTGCGCATCGCACGGCTGGACTACGCCAGAGAGCAGGCCGCCATGGCAGGTAGAGGAGTTGCTGCATGAACGCAGTCATCCCGATTCGCAGCGCGTCGGCCATTGGCTGTGCTGATGCGCCAGTGCTCAAAGAGCGCGGCCAGCGCGAGGTGTTTTGCGGCCTGACCGGCATCATCTGGCTGCACCGCAAGATTCAGGATGCATTTTTTCTGGTGGTTGGCTCGCGTACCTGTGCACATCTGATCCAGTCCGCAGCTGGCGTGATGATTTTTGCCGAGCCGCGATTTGCCACGGCCATCATTGACGAGCGAGATTTGGCTGGCTTGGCTGATGCCAACACGGAGCTCGATCGCGTCGTCACCCGCTTGCTGGAGCGCCGCCCAGAAATCAAATTGTTGTTTCTGGTGGGGTCCTGCCCATCGGAGGTGATCAAGCTTGATCTGGCACGAGCAGCATCACGATTGTCATCAACGTTTTCGCCCAAAGTCCGGGTGCTGAACTACTCAGGCAGCGGCATAGAGACCACCTTCACGCAAGGCGAGGACGCTTGCCTGGCCAGCATGGTGCCTGTGTTGCCGCAAGCCGATGTGGTGTCTGATGCGCCAGACTTGCTGGTCGTTGGCAGCCTGGCGGATGTCGTGGAAGACCAATTTGCCCGGCTGTTCAATCAGCTGGGCATGGGCAAGGTTCGTTTCTTCCCGCCGCGTCAGGCCAATGACCTAGCAGCGATTGGCCCGAACACCCGGTATCTCTTGGCGCAACCATTTTTAGCCGACACGGCAAGAGCCCTGGAGGCGCGCGGTGCGCAGCGTATTCCAGCGCCGTTCCCGCTGGGTATTGAGGGCACAAACCAATGGCTGTGGGCGGCCGCAGCGCTGTTTAATGTGGCGAAAAACCATTTTGACGCGGTGACTGAGCCCGCTCGCCAACGTGCCAGTGCGGCAGTGGCTCGTCAGCGCACGCAGCTGGCCGGCAAGCGCATCTTTTTCTTTCCTGACTCTCAGCTTGAAATCCCACTGGCCCGGTTTTTGTCGCGCGAACTGGGCATGGAATTGGTCGAGGTCGGCACCCCTTATTTGCACCGCCAGCATTTGGCTGAAGAGCTGGCTTTGCTCCCCGAAGGTACTTTTTTATCTGAAGGCCAGCATGTCGAAAACCAGCTGGACCGCTGCCGTGCCGCGAAGCCTGACATTGTGGTGTGCGGCTTGGGGCTGGCCAATCCGCTTGAGTCAGAAGGCTTGACCACCAAATGGGCCATTGAGCTGGTGTTCACACCGATTCAAGGCTACGACCAGGCCCCGGATTTGGCGGAGCTGTTCAGCCGGCCGTTGGTTCGCCGTCTCAAATTAGCTGCTTAGGACCACCATATGCAGCTCACTCTCTGGACCTATGAAGGACCGCCCCATGTCGGGGCGATGCGCATTGCGACCGCCATGGAAGACGTGCATTACGTGCTTCATGCGCCCCAAGGCGACACTTACGCCGATCTGCTGTTCACCATGATTGAGCGCCTCCCCAAGCGCCCACCAGTGACATACACCACCTTTCAAGCGCGCGACTTGGGTGGCGACACCGCTGAACTCTTTAAAACAGCAGCGCGTGAAGCGTTTGAGCGCTTCAAGCCCAAGGCCATGCTGGTTGGCGCGTCCTGCACGGCAGAGCTGATTCAAGACGACCCAGGCGGTCTGGCCAAGGCGCTGGATTTGCCGATCCCGGTGGTGGCGCTTGAACTGCCCAGCTACCAGCGCAAGGAAAACTGGGGCGCGTCTGAGACTTTCTATCAATTGGTGCGCTCGCTGGCCCAGCCCAGGACAAAGCCGGCTAGCAATGGCCGCAAAAGCTGCAACATCCTCGGCCCAACCGCACTGGGTTTTCGGCATCGCGATGACCTGCGCGAAATCACCGGTCTGCTGACCCAGCTCGGCATTGACATCAATGTGGTCGCGCCACTGGGCGCAACGCCAGCAGACATCTCACGCTTGGGCGATGCTGATTTCAACGTCGTGCTCTACCCTGAAATTGCGTCGGTTGCAGCCCAATGGCTGACACGCACTTTCGGTCAGCCCTCAACAAAAGTGGTTCCGATTGGTTCTGGTGCCACCCGCGACTTTGTCAACGAAGTGGCGCAATTGGCGGGGGTTGACGCGAGCAAGGTGCTCGCGAGCGCTGATGCCCGTGCGCCCTGGTATGCCAAGTCGGTCGACTCCACCTACCTGACCAACAAGCGTGTGTTTGTATTTGGCGATGCCACGCATGCTGTTGCCGCTGCCCGCATTGCCAGCCGCGAGCTGGGCTTTACCGTGGTTGGCTTAGGCACCTACAGCCGTGAACACGCAAGGGAAGTCCGCGAAGCCGCCAAACTGTATGGCGTTGAGCCTTTGATCACAGACGATTACCTGGAAGTCGAGGCCAAAGTTGCCGAGCTACAACCAGAATTGGTGCTGGGCTCACAAATGGAGCGCCACATCGCCAAGCGCTTGGGTATACCTTGTGCTGTGATTTCAGCACCGGTTCATGTGCAAGATTTTCCGGCGCGCTACTCCCCGCAAATGGGCTTTGAAGGCGCAAACGTGATGTTTGACACCTGGGTGCATCCCCTCATGATGGGGCTTGAAGAACACCTGATTGGCATGTTCCGCGGCGATGCCGAGTTTCATGAAGATGCCAGCCCATCGCATCTGGGTAAATCGGCTGTTCAGTCCGCCCCTGTCAGCAAGGCCGCCGCCACGCTGGAGACGAGCCAGGCTATTTCAAGCGCTTCAAAGACCTCCGCTGAAGCCATTGAACAAGCCGCCACGACAAAGGCTGTGGCGGTTGCAGTCTGGGACGCTGAGGCTGAAAAAGAACTCAAGAAGATTCCGTTTTTCGTTCGCGGCAAGGCTCGCCGCAACACCGAAATGTACGCCAGGGACATGGGTCTGCCCTCAATCAGCTGTGAAACACTTTACGATGCAAAAGCTCATTTCAGCCGCTGACGCAAAAGCAGCTATGGCACGCGCCACAACGCCAATCCGGGTTGTGGTTGTGACGATGGACACCCACTTGGCGAGTTCCACCCAGCGCGCGCATGCGTCGCTGATGCGGGAGATCCCCGGCCTGCATCTGTCCATGCACGCCGCCTCTGAATACGCAGGCAATGACGCTGCGATCGCACGTTGCAAAGCTGACATCGCTCAAGCCGATATTGTGGTGGCGGGCATGCTGTTTCTGGAAGATCATTTCCTCCCGATATTGGATGACCTGCGCGCCCGGCGTGACCATTGCGACGCAATGATCTGCATGATGTCAGCGGCCGAAGTGGTCAAGCTGACTCGCCTGGGCAAGTTTGACATGGACAAGCCGGCCAGCGGTCCCATGGCGCTGCTGAAAAAGCTGCGCGGCAACAAAGAAAAAGCAGCGACTGGCGGGGCCGCGCAAATGAAAATGCTGCGCCGCATCCCGCAAATGCTGCGCTTTATTCCGGGGACTGCGCAAGACGTGCGTGCGTATTTCATGACCCTGCAATATTGGCTGGGCGGCTCTGACGAAAACATGTTCAATCTGATTCGCCATGTGGTGGATCGGGGCGCTGACGGTCCTCGCCGGGGCTTGCGCGGGCTCGTCAAAGTACCGCCACCTGTGGAATACCCAGAAGTTGGTGTCTACCACCCGCGCATGGCAGGTCGGTTCTCTGAAGACCCGTCCGCATTGCCTGGTCTGCCTTCTGACCAGGTCAAGGGCACGGTCGGCGTACTGCTGCTTCGATCCTATTTGCTGTCACACAATGCAGGCCACTATGACGGCGTGATTGCGGCGCTTGAGTCGCGCGGATTGAGGGTTATCCCCGCTTTTGCAGCGGGTCTGGATTCACGTCCAGCCATCGATGCCTTCTTTTTCAAAGACGGCCATGTTGCCGTTGATGCCGTGGTGTCACTGACTGGCTTTTCACTCGTCGGCGGCCCGGCTTACAACGATGCCAAGGCAGCCGAAGAAGTGCTTGTCAAACTTGATGTGCCGTACGTTGCCGCACACCCGGTCGAGTTTCAAAACCTGGAGCAATGGGGCGGCTCTGAGCGTGGACTGCTGCCGGTTGAAAGCACCATCATGCTGGCGATTCCCGAGCTGGACGGCGCCACCAGTCCTATCGTATTTGGTGGTCGACCAGGCAGCGCTGGCGTGACTTGCACAGGCTGCCACCACGCTTGCACCTTCAAGGCGAGCGATAACGCACAAGACATGCAATCTTGCCCCGAGCGCGCCATCATGCTGGCCGCCAGAGTCAGCAAGCTGATTGCTTTGCGCCGTACGGAAATTGCCCAGCGCAAGGTCGCCATCGTTATTTTCAATTTCCCGCCGAATGCTGGCAACATTGGCAGCGCCGCTTATCTGTCGGTGTTCGAGTCCATGTTTCACACGCTGACGGCCATGAAAGCGCAGGGCTATTCGGTCGATATGCCTGACAGCATTGACACGTTGCGGGACAGTATTTTGAAAGGTAACGCAGCCGAGTACGGTGCAGACGCGAATGTTCATACGCTGATTGCTACTGACGATCACGTCAAGCGTGAGCGCTGGCTCAAGGAGATTGAAGCCCAGTGGGGCCCGGCACCAGGCAAACAACTGAGTAATGGCAGCGCCATCATGGTGCTGGGCAAACAGTTTGGCAACGTCATGGTGGCGGTGCAACCCTCCTTCGGCTACGAAGGTGACCCCATGCGCCTGTTGTTTGAAAAGGGCTTGTCGCCGACGCATGCATTTTCAGCGTTTTACCGCTACCTGCGCGAGGACTTCAAGGCCAATGCCGTGCTGCACTTTGGCACCCACGGTGCGCTGGAGTTCATGCCCGGCAAGCAAAGTGGTATGTCAGGGACCTGCTGGCCAGACCGCCTGATTGACGACTTGCCCAATGTTTACCTCTACGCCTCAAATAACCCGTCTGAAGGTGCGATTGCCAAACGTCGGTCAGGCGCGACGCTGATCAGTTACCTGACGCCGCCCGTTGCGCAAGCTGGCTTGTACAAGGGACTGAACGACCTCAAAGCATCGATCGAGCGCTGGCGCACCATGGAGCCGAACGCAGCGGATCGCGGCGAGTTTGCGGTCCTGCTGCAAGCCCAAGCGGCAGAACTCAACTTGGCCGATGCCGAGCCTTTGTGGAATGTCGCAAGCCATGGCGATGCCGATGCACGCGTCGCCTTGCTGGCCGAACAAATGCTGGAGCTGGAATACACCTTGATTCCGCATGGCCTGCATGTGGCGGGCCGCGCGCCTAGCGCCGCAGAACGCGTGGACATGCTGTTGGCGATGGCTGATGCATCGCACGGCCAGCAATTGCCACGCGCCTCAGTAGAGGCGCTGGTGGCAGACCGCAGCGTTGACCAGGCCCTCAAAGCTGGCGCCATGAGCCGTGATGATGCCTCCGTATCACTGATGGGCGAACTTCAAGCCGCCAATGCCATGCTGGCCAAAGACACTGAAGTTGATGCCATGCTGCGCGCACTGGATGGACGCTACATTCGCCCCGCGCCAGGCGGCGATATTTTGCGCACGCCGGCGGTTCTGCCCACGGGCCGCAACATGCACGGGTTTGACCCTTTCCGCATTCCAAGCAACTTTGCCGTCAGAGATGGTGCCAAGCAAGCGCAACTGCTGCTGGACCGTCACATGGCCGATGGCAATGCCTTGCCAGAATCGATCGCGATGGTTTTGTGGGGCAGCGACAACCTCAAAAATGAAGGCGCACCGATTGCCCAGGCGTTGGCGCTGATGGGCACGTTGCCACGATTTGACAGCTATGGCCGCATTGCTGGCGCAACCTTGATACCGTTGGCTGAACTGGGCCGGCCTCGGGTTGACGTTGTTATCACGCTGTCGGGCATCTTCCGTGACCTGATGCCGCTGCAAATCAAGTTGCTGGCCGAAGCCGCCTTTTTGGCTGCATCAGCCGACGAGCCGCTGGAGATGAACTGGATTCGCAAACACGCGCTGGCCTACCAGCAAGAGCATGGCTGCACTTTGGAGATTGCTTCACTGCGTGTTTACGGTAACGCAGAAGGCGCTTATGGCTCCAACGTCAACAATCTGGTTGAAAGCAGCCGCTGGACGGATGAAGGTGAATTGGCTGAAACTTACACCCGCCGCAAGGGCTTTGCCTATGGCCGAACTGGCCGCGCGGTGCAGCAAACCGCATTGCTGAAAAGTGCGCTGGCTGATGTTCAATTGACCTACCAGAATCTTGATTCGGTCGAGCTTGGTGTCACGACAGTTGACAACTACTTTGACACGCTGGGCGGCATCACGCAGGCAGTCAAAGTGGCCAAAGGCGGCAACACGCCACCGGTCTACATCGGCGACCAGACCAAGGGCGATGGCGCCGTCCGATCGCTCAAGGAGCAAGTTGCGCTTGAAACGCGGACCCGCATGTTGAACCCGAAATGGTATGAAGGCATGCTGGAGCACGGCTACGAAGGTGTGCGCCAAATTGAAGTGCATGTCACCAACACCATGGGCTGGTCGGCCACGACGGGCCAGGTACAGCCTTGGGTCTACAAAGAACTGTCCGAAACATTTTTGCTGGACCCCGTCATGCGTGACCGTTTGGCCAAGCTCAACCCCACGGCGTCCATGCGTGTGGCCAACCGCTTGATTGAAGCTTCCGATCGAAATTACTGGCAACCCGACGCCGAAACACTGGCGGCATTGCGCCAGGCCAGCGACGAACTCGAGGACCGCTTGGAAGGCGTTTACACCGATACCCCAGAAGGAGCTACCGTATGACTACAACAACCGTCCCGTTTCCCAGCATCAAAAGCCGGGGCGAGCGCACCAAAATTCAGCTTGATGGCGAGGGTAGCCTGCAGGTCCAACTTGACCCGAACCTGAAAATCGGAAACGCCAAGGTGTTTGCGATTTATGGCAAAGGCGGCATTGGCAAAAGCACCACTTCTTCAAATTTGTCGGCAGCGTTTTCAAAAATGGGAAAACGGGTGCTGCAAATTGGCTGTGATCCAAAACACGACTCGACATTTACGCTGACCAAAAAAATGCTGCCCACCGTCATTGACGTGCTCGAGTCGGTAGACTTTCACGCAGAGGAATTGCGGGTGGAGGACTTTGTTTTTCCAGGCTACAACGGCGTGATGTGCGTTGAAGCGGGTGGGCCACCCGCAGGTACGGGTTGTGGTGGCTACGTGGTGGGTCAAACCGTCAAACTGCTCAAAGAGCATCACTTGCTGGAAGACACCGACGTGGTGATTTTTGACGTGCTGGGTGACGTGGTGTGTGGCGGCTTTGCCGCCCCCCTGCAGCATGCCGACCGTGCACTGATCGTCACTGCCAACGACTTTGACTCGATTTTCGCCATGAACCGCATCGTGCAGGCGATTGGTGCCAAGGCCAAAAATTACAACGTTCGCCTGGGCGGTGTGATTGCCAATCGCAGCAAGGACACCGATCAGATTGACAAGTACAACAACAAAATTGGCTTGAAGCTGGCAGCACACTTTCCGGACCTGGACGTGATTCGCCGCAGCAGGCTGAAAAAATCAACCCTGTTTGAAATGGAGTATTCGCCCGAGCTGGAGGCCGTACAAAAAGAATACATGCGTCTGGCCGCCTCCCTGTGGCTGGGTACCGAGCCTTTGAATGCTGTACCCATGAAAGACCGTGATATTTTCGATTTGCTGGGTTTTGATTAAAGAGCCGATGACATGACTGTCAATAGCGCAACTTATACCGACCGCCGGGGCCAGATCGAAGATTACTTCGACCGCACGGCCGTGAAAGCCTGGGAACAACTGACCTCAGATGCGCCTGTTGGCCGTATTCGCACCACAGTGCGGGCGGGACGCGACAAAATGCGAGCCACGTTGTTGTCTTGGCTGCCTGAGGACTTGCACGGACGCAGGGTTTTGGATGCTGGCTGTGGCACAGGTGCTTTGGCGGTTGAAGCGGCGCGGCGTGGCGCGGATGTGGTGGCGATTGACCTGTCGCCAAAGTTGGTGGAATTGGCGAGACAACGTGCTCCCCAATCTTTCCGGACCGGCGGCTCGCTGGACTTTCGCAGTGGCGACATGCTGGACGACAAGTTGGGGCATTTTGATCATGTCGTGGCGATGGACTCCATCATTCACTATGAGACCAAAGATGCGGTGACGGCTCTTTCGCGCTTGGCTGCTCGATGCTCGACATCGATTGCCTTTACCTTCGCCCCGCGTACCCCCTTGCTGGCCACTTTGATCACGGTTGGCCGATTCTTCCCCAGAAAAGACCGCGCACCCTGGCTGGAGCCGATGGCCAAGGAAAAGTTACTCCAGCTGATGGGCGCAGATGACGTATTGGCGGGCTGGCAACACAGCCAGGATCAACGTATCTCGAGCGGGTTTTACAAGTCCCAAGCGATGGAGTGGACGCGCTTGTGAAAATCCCAAGCTTTAAAAACGGTATTCGCCGTGTTCCCTTGCGGTACCTGCCATTTGCAGATGCGGCAAGTGCCGGCTTGCCCCTGGGTCGACTGCTTCGGCTATCCCTGTTTCAGGTCACAGTCGGCATGTCGGCTGCCCTGATGGTTGGCACTCTGAACCGGGTGATGATCGTTGAGTTGGGCGTTGCGGCATGGCTGGTGGCGCTGATGGTGGCGATTCCCTTGCTGGTAGCGCCGTTTCGTGCCGTCACAGGTTTTCGTTCCGACACGCACCGCTCTGCCTTCGGCTGGCGGCGTGTGCCTTTCATCTGGACGGGGACCATGCTTCAGTTCATGGGGCTGAGTTTCATGCCGTTTGCCTTGCTGGTGTTGACGGGGCAGGGCGACATCAAGACGCCCGACTGGTTGAACCAGGCGATTGCGGGATTGTCATTTTTATGTGTCGGGATAGGCTTGCAAACCTCACAGACGGCTGGCTTGGCGCTGGCCACCGATCTGGCCGATGAGCCCACCCGCCCCCGCGTTGTGGCCTTGATGTACGTCATGCTGCTGCTGGGTATGGTCGGCAGCAGTTTTGTATTCAGCCTGATGCTGCAAGACTTCACGCCGAAAAAGATGATTCAGGTTATCCAGGGCCATGCTATTTTGACGTTGGTGCTGAACGCCATTGCGCTTTGGAAGCAAGAGGCACGAGACCCGGCGCGGGCCGCCGCTCTGAAGCTGGAGCCGGTGCCGGTGTTCAAAGATGCATGGCAGCGGTTTATCAGCAATGGCAAGGCGCGCCGGTTTCTTGCCATGGTCGCGCTGGGTACCGCTGCCTTCAACATGCAGGATATTGTGTTGGAGCCCTATGGTGGCGAGATCCTCAAGCTCACGGTCAGCGCCACAACCTTGCTGACGGCGCTGCTTGCCAGCGGATCACTGGTGGCTTTTGCAGTTGCATCGCGCAAACTGTCCAATGGCATCGACCCCTGCCGGCTGGCTGCCTATGGCGTCGTTTGCGGTTTGCCTGGCTTTTCAGCCGTTATTTTTGCTGCCCCGCTCGATGCCACCTGGCTCTTTTATGGGGGTGTTTTTTGCATCGGGTTTGGTGCTGGACTGTTTTCAGTCAGCACCTTGGCGGCGGCGATGACCATGGAGCGAAAAGAGTTCGTGGGTCTGGCGCTTGGCGCCTGGGGCGCTGTTCAGGCCACGGCCGCTGGCCTGTCAATTGCCTTTGGTGGCGCGGCCCGAGACGCCGTGTCAACTCTCGCGCTGGAGGGCTCGCTCGGCCCGGCTTTGGCGGTCCCCGTGACGGGTTACAGCTTTGTGTATTACACCGAAATTTGTCTGCTGTTTATCACTTTGGCAGCCATTGGCCCCTTGGTTCGACGCGCTAATTTGGCGTCAGCCAGTGAGCCCGCAAAAAGTGAACGGTTTGGCCTGGCTGACTTGCCGGGCTAAGAAAGTTTCAGCAAGTGACTGACGGTTTTATTGTTTCTTCGCAACCGCTATCGTATTTTTAGGAGTTCCATCATGCAAATAGGCGCCATCACGGGATATGTCGATTTAGCCCAAATCATTTTGTACATGTTTTGGTTGTTCTTTGCAGGCATCATTTTTTATCTGGTGCTTGAAAACCATCGCGAAGGCTATCCGATGGAGTCTGAGGGTCCACCGGGCTCAGCCACCGTCACCGGCTGGCCTATTCCTGCACCCAAGACCTTCAAGCTCGCGAGCGGTAAAGAAGTCACCGTGCCCGAATTGCACCGTCCTGAGCCGCCGCAGAACACGCGTCGCGATGGCGGATCGTACGGCAATCCTTACATACCAACGGGCGACTTGATGACGTCTGGTGTGGGTGCCGGTGCTTACACGATGCGCGCTGATGTGCCCGACATGGACTTGCACGGTCACCCCATCATTCGGCCGCTGCGCGTGCTGGCTGGGTTTGATGTGTCCAAAAACGATACTGACCCACGCGGCTTGCCGGTCATGGGGACAGATAACAAAGTTGCGGGCAAGGTTGTCGATATGTGGGTGGACACCTGCGAGATGATGTTCCGCTTCGTTGAAGTAGAACTGAACGCCGAAAACGGTGGTCGCCGCGTTCTGCTGCCTGTGCCTTTTGCCCGTATCAAACGCGACAGCGTCAAGGCGCACAGCATTTACGCCGCTCAATTTGCAAAAGTGCCAGCCACCAAAAGCCCTGATCAGGTCACTCTTTTGGAAGAGGAAAAAATCAGTGCTTACTACGGCGGCGGAACGCTCTACGCTGATCCTATGCGCGCGGAGCCCCTGCTGTGAAGGTTCAAAGCAACGGCCACGAGCATGAGTTTGAGGCGGCTTACGGACTGCCCGAGCCCTTGCCCAAAGGCGAAAGCATTTTGTGGCAAGGTGCGCCAGATTTTTCTGACCTGGCGGTGCGGGTTTTCCACCTGAAAAAGGCGGCCGTGTATTTTCTGGTGCTGATGCTCGCCAGAGGTTCTTACCTGTATTCTTCAGATGAGCCGGCATTGACCATTCTGGCCGGCATATTGCTGGTGGCAGCACTTGGATTGACGGCGATGGCCGCGCTGGGCATCTTGGCCTGGCTGACGGCACGCACCACGGCCTACACATTGACCGATCAGCGCATCGTGATGCGTATCGGCATTGTGCTGACGCTCACCTTCAATTTGCCACTCAAGCGGATTGAAACCGCTGGCCTCCTCCTGACGGGCAAAGGGTTTGGCGACATTCCTTTGGCCTTGAGCGGTGGCGACCGGATTGGCTGGTTGAATTTGTGGCCCCACGCGCGACCCTGGCGCCTTGCAAAGCCAGAGCCCATGCTGCGCTGCATCCCGCACGCCCAGTCGTTTGCAGCCCTACTGCAAAAAGCATGGACCCAAGCCAGCGGTAAAACCAATGCATCGCTACAGATGCATGGAGAGCTGGGCAGTGATAACGCCGCCCATTGGCAGGCAAACGCTTTAAACAACAGAACTATTTGATGAACATGTCCAGCACAGCCCTTTCAAATCCCATGCCGACACGCACAACTGACACCTTTCCGCGCTGGGTACTTTGGTCTGTCGCTGGCTTGCTCGTGTTCACCCTTGGGGCCGTGGCCCTGGTTCGCATCACAGGCAATGGCCCTGACCAACTGGCCGCAGCCACCATCACCGAAAGACTGCTTCGCTTTGAAGACACGCCTGGCGGAGGGGTGGCGGTGATTGACGGCGAAACAGGCCAGTTGCTAACTACTGTCACAGGGGAGCAAGGTTTTTTTCGCGGCGCACTGCGCGCGCTGACCAGGGATCGCACGGCGCGCAAAATCGGCTCGGAGCAGCCTTTCAAGCTTATTTCCCGCGCTGACGGTCGGTTAACCCTGTTCGATCCTGTGTCTGGCCAGCGTGTCGACTTAGAATCGTTTGGCCCCACCAACGCTGCGGTGTTTGTGCCGTTTCTGACCATGCAGCCGCAGGCCAATCGTTAAGCTCTCATTTATTTGTCAATTCAGGACAGCATCATGCAAGCATCCGCCACCAACTTGTCTGCCGCTATCAGCCCTGCGGACGCTGCGCTTCAGGCCAAGCAGGACACGCTTCTCAGTCCCCGCTTTTACACGACTGATTTTGAAGCGATGGACCGCATTGATGTGTCTTCGGTGCGGGCCGAATGGGACACGATGCTGAGCGAGTATGAGGGCGATAACAACCACGACCACTTTCAGCGTACGCCCGAGTTTGCGGTTGAAGTGGCCGAGCATTTTTCAAAAGTTTCGCCTGAGTTGCGGCAGGAATTTGTCGAGTTTTTAATCAGCTCATTGACTTCTGAATTCTCGGGTTGTATTTTGTACAACGAGATTCAAAAGAACGTCACCAACCCGGATATCAAGGCGCTGATGCGCTACATGGCACGTGACGAATCTCGCCACGCGGGTTTCATCAACCAGTCGCTCAAGGATTTTGGCCTGGGGCTTGACTTGGGCGATTTGAAGCGCACCAAGGCCTACACCTACTTCAAACCCAAATATATTTTTTACGCTACCTACCTGAGCGAAAAAATCGGTTATGCCCGCTACATCACGATCTTCAGACAGCTCGAGCGCAATCCTGACAAGCGGTTTCACCCGATCTTCAGGTGGTTCGAGCGCTGGTGCAATGATGAGTTTCGCCACGGGGAATCGTTTGCGCTCATCATGCGTGCCCAGCCGCATTTGCTCAAGGGTTTGAATGTGCTGTGGATCAGGTTTTTTCTGTTGGCGGTCTACGGCACCATGTACGTGCGTGACCACACCCGGCCGGAGCTCAAGGCGGCCATGGGGCTGGACCCCACAGCCTATGACTACGAGGTGTTTCGCATCACCAACGAGATCACCAAACAGGTCTTCCCGGTATCGCTGGACATTGACCATCCTGCCTTCCGCGCAGGTATGCTGCGCCTGTTTGAAGCGCAAACCGGCATCAACGCGGCCAAAGCGAAGGGCGGTCCGCTGAGCTGGCTCAAGCGGGGTTACTGGTGCGCAGTCGGCGCACTGACCTTTGTCCGCCTGTACCTGCTCCCCATGAAGCATCATGAGCTGCCGGCGCAAATCCGCATGCAGCCGGTCTGGTAAGAACTGCTTGGCGCGCCTGCTAACACCATCAGACTTCTCGTATTTGAGCTGAGCGTGCTGAATCTCATTTTTCCTGTTCTGTTTGCAATCTTTGTCTGGTGGTTCTCCACCGGCGTTGTGTTGCTGCTCAACGGCATGTCACGCACCACCTTTCGATGGAGCGTGTCGATCTCGACCCTGCTGGCCCTGACGGCGCTTTATGGCTTGTCGCACACAGCCGCGACCTTGAGCGTGGTGAACGCCTACTGCGCCTTCACCTGCGCCTTGCTGGTGTGGGGCTGGCATGAGCTGACCTTTTTGACCGGCGGGTTGACGGGGCCACGTCAGACCGCATGCACGGCTCCCAGCGGCTGGCCGCGTTTTACCCAGGCAGTCGCTGCTATTTTGTGGCACGAGCTGGGTATTCTGGCGGGCGGCGCACTCATTGCTGCCATCACCTGGAATGCGGCCAATCAGGTCGGCCTGTGGACCTTCCTGGTGCTATGGGTGATGCGCACCAGCGCCAAACTGAACCTGTTTTTTGGTGTTCGCAACTTGTCGGAAGAATTTTTGCCGGCTCACTTGGTCTATATGGGCAGCTACTTCAAAAGGCGCCCCATGAATGCGTTTTTACCCGTGTCGATTACTTTGGCGACGCTGGTTCTCGTTTCGATGGGCTTGCGTGTCATGAACATCGATACGAATGCGGCCGAAACAGCGGGTTTGTTACTGGTTGGCAGTATGCTGGCCATGGCGATTTTGGAGCATTTTCTCCTGGTACTGCCCTTGCCTTCAACGGCCTTGTGGCGCTGGGCTATGCGCAACCGCACGCCACTCGTCACTTCTGGGGCAGCAGATTGATGGGGCGATGATGTCGACGAATGGTTCACTCTTTACACCGCTTAACTTGGTGACCGCAGTACCCGCACCAGGCTTTGTGGCTCAAGGTTCTGGCTCAGGCCCGGCGGGCGAGCAAACGGCTATTGTGGTGGGGTCTGGCTTCGGTGGCTTGGCTGCGGCGATTCGGCTCAGCGTGATGGGCTACAAAGTCACCGTGCTGGAAAAGCTCGATGGCCCGGGCGGCCGCGGTTATGTTCGCAGGCAGGACGGTTTTACCTTTGACGGCGGTCCGACGATTGTCACGGTGCCGTTTTTGTTTGAAGAGTTGTGGGCGCTGTGCGGCAAAACGTTTGCCGATGACGTTGAGTTGCGCCTGATGGACCCGTTTTACCGGGTCCGTTTTCACGATGGCACCCACTTTGACTACAACGGCGACCCTGATCGCATGCGGGCCGAAGTGATGCGCATCAGCCCGGAAGATGGACCAGGCTTTGACCGCTTTGTCAAAGAGGCCGACAAGTGCTACCAACTGGGCTTTGAAACTCTGGGCTGCAAGGCCTTTGACAGCATCGGCGATCTGGTGGCGGCCCTGCCTGCCATGGTGAAAATGCAGGCTTGGCGCACCATGTTCGGGCTGGTGTCGAGTTACCTCAAGCACCCCAAACTGCGCATGGCCATGAGTCTGCAAACCCTGCTGATTGGCGGCAATCCCTTCTCCGTCACGGGTGTTTACAGCCTGATCAATGCACTTGAGCGACGCTTTGGCGTGTATTCAGCCATGGGCGGTACGGGCGCGATCATTCAGGGCATGGTCAAGTTGCTGACCGAGCGTGATGTGCCAGTGCGTTACAACGCCGAAGTGCGCAAAATTGTGGTTGAAGGTGGCCGTGCGATAGGTGTTGAGTTGGCCAACGGCGAAGCACTGGCCGCCGATATTGTGGTGTGCAACTCAGACACCTCATGGACCTATAAAAACCTGATTGCGCCTGAACACCGTCGTCATTGGACAGACAAGAAAATCGAAAATGGCAAGCATTCGATGAGCCTGTTTGTCTGGTATTTTGGAACCAACAAACAATACCCTGACGTGCCGCACCACACCATGGTCTTGGGCCCGCGCTACGAAGGCCTGCTCACCGATATTTTTAAAAACCACAAGCTGACTGACGACTTCAGTTTGTATCTGCATCGCCCGACAGCGACTGACCCATCGGTAGCCCCTGCCGGTTGCGACTGCTTTTACGTGCTGTCTCCGGTGCCACACCTGGACAGTGGTACCGACTGGGCGGCGCATGCCGAACGGTACCGCCAGGCGGTGTGCCAGCGGCTTGAAGAAACGATGCTGCCTGGGCTGAGCCAGCACATTGCGACCTCGCACGTCATGACACCGCAGCATTTCCAGGACGATTTGTTGTCCTACAAAGGCGCGGCTTTCGGGCTGGAGCCTTTGCTGCTGCAAAGCGCCTGGTTCAGGCCACACAACCGCAGCGAAGACATCGAAAACCTGTTCATGGTCGGTGCCAGCACCCACCCCGGTGCGGGCATGCCCGGCGTGCTGATGTCGGCCAAAGCGCTGCAAACGGTGGTACCTGACATTCAAAACGCAAAAACTGTCTAGAGTCCATGCCAGACGCACAGCCTTCCGTCGTCATCCCTTCCGAACCCGGCGTTGCGGCTCAGTCGCAGGCCAAGCACGGCTTTGACTACGAAGCCTGTGAGGAGCTGATGCGCGGTGGCTCCAAAACGTTTTTTGCTGCTTCACGGTTGTTGCCCAGCCGCGTGCGGGGTCCGGCCATTGCGCTGTATGCCTTTTGCCGCGTGGCCGACGACGCGATCGACTTCAGCGAGGACCGCCCGACGGCGCTGGCCGAGCTCAATGAACGCCTGCGCCGGGTGTACGCCGATGACCCGATGGCATACGAGCCCGACCGGGCGCTCGCCGCGGTGGTGCGTGAGTTTGATTTGCCACTTGAGCTGGTCGCGGCCCTGCTGGAAGGCTTTGAGTGGGACGCCGAGGGCCGCCGCTACGAAACCATTGAAGACCTGCAGGCCTACGGCGCCCGGGTGGCCGGCAGTGTAGGCGCGATGATGGCCGTGGTCATGCGCACACGCGGCGAGCAGGCACTGGCGCGCGCCTGTGATTTGGGCGTGGCAATGCAACTGACCAACATCGCCCGTGACGTTGGCGAAGATGCCCGTTTTGGCCGTCTGTACCTGCCCTTGGCCTGGATGCGCGAGGCTGGCCTGGACCCTGATGCGTGGCTGCAAAACCCGGTGTTTGATGAACGCATTGCCAGTGTGATTGACCGCTTGATCAAAGCCGCTGACGTGCTGTACCAGCGATCCGAACACGGCATCGGCCAGTTGCCGCGCGACTGCCGCCCTGCTATCCGCGCGGCCCGTCTGGTGTACGCAGAAATTGGCCGCGAGCTTGAAAAAGTCGGTATGGACTCGGTCAACCACCGTGCGGTGGTCTCGGGCAAACGCAAGCTGGCTTTGTTGGTCCGTGCCAGCGGCGCGGCCCTCGTGGCGCCGGCCGATCCGACACATCACTTTGCAGCCCTGCCCGCCAATGAGTTTTTGGTGCAGTCTGCCAAGTTGCCGCCCGGCGATGCCCCTGCTGAGCCAAACCAGCCGGCCCGCCGCAGCTTTGACGAGCGCGCCCGCTGGACGGCTGAACTGTTTGAGCGCCTGGCGCAGGCCGACGCCGCGCGCGCCGAGGCGAAGGCACAAGCCGATTTCCTGGCCTATGCCAAATCCCATGGCCACCCAGGCAAACCAGTTGTCCCGACCGATTCGGCCGGCTGAGGCCAGCGCATGACATCGACCGACACCTTGATGGCCGTCAAGGTGGCTCTTTTGGTGGCGGCGGGTGCTGGGTTTGTGTGGTGGCAACTGCACGACGTGGCGCGGGAGCAGCGTCGGACGCGAGAGCGTGATGAGCAGGGCAGCCCACCCAAACCCACAAGCGAAGCTGACTGAGCGTCGACACGGGTCACACGGTTTTAAAAGCGATTGCTGTGCTATTTATTAAATAGCATCATGCACAGATATTCTTTGGCCTGCAGCCTTATTGCTGGCGTAAAAACAGATTTTCTCTGTCAAAAGACCGTGGCAGCCTAGCTTAAGCGTAAGCGATCAGCCCGCCGCCGGTTGGGGTGTTATCGGCGTGAAGCCAGCAGCATGATGCGCTCGGCCTTCAGAACGACAGGGCGATCGACCATTTTGCCGTCCAGCTGGATGGCACCGCTGCCAGATGTCGCCCAGGCCTGAATCACCCGTTCTGCCCACACCACTTCAGCCGCCGTGGGAGCGAGCGCTGCGAGGACAGCGGCTAGCTGCGTCGGGTGAATGCACATCTTGGCGCCGAAGCCCAGGCTTTTGGCGTGCCGCATGTCTGCGGTGACACCGGCCGGGTCCAGGTCGGGCGTCACGCCCGCTATCGGCGATGCCAGCCCGGCAGCGCGCGATGCCACCGCGATGTGGGTGGCCGCATAGTCCAGCGCCAGACTGCCAGAATCGACAGCCATGTCCACCATATAGTCCAGCGAGCCGAAGGCCAGCCGTGTAACGCCTGTTGCATTGGCGATGTCGTGCACCGCCACCAGTCCGCGCGCGCTTTCTATCAGCGGCACAACGCTGGCATCCGGCGGCAAACAGGCCAGCACCGCTGCCACCTGATCTGCAGCTTCGCATTTGGGCAGCATCACACACGTCGCTTGTACCGCCTGGGCCCAAGCCAGGTCGCCGACATGCCAGTCAGTCGCTGCGTCATTGATGCGAATCAGCACCTTGTCAAGGTGGTCGCCGTTGCTCTGCAGCCATTCGGCAATCGTGCTGCGCGCCGCTGCCTTGTTGGCGGGCGACACTGCGTCTTCAAGATCAATGATGACGCGGTCGGCGCCCGAGGCCACAGCTTTGGCAAAGCGCTCCGGTCGGTCACCGGGCACAAACAGGTATGTCACAAGTGTGTCGCTGGGCATGGCGGTATTCATGCGATGGCCGTCGTCAATGGGGCGGGCATCAGCATCAGCCTGAGAACACAGAGACATCGGTTGTCACCAATGCCAATGGGAAACGCTGCCCAGCCAAATAATCTTCCATGCACTGGAGCAGCAAGGGGCTGCGATGGTGGTCTTTACTGGCCCTGATCTCATCGGCTGTCAGCCATACGGCCCGCACAATCCCTTCGTCCAGCGCCTGTCCTGCCACATGAGCACCCAGCTCGCCGCAAAACGCAAAGCGCAGGTAGGTGATGTCTTCCTGCCCACTGGGCTCAGTTGCACTGGCACGTTGAAAACGCGACATGTACACACCCACCACCTGCGTCGGTGTGAAGTGAAAAGCAGTTTCCTCCAGCGTTTCACGAGCGCAGGCTTGCGGCAAGCTTTCACCCGGATCCAGGTGGCCTGCCGGGTTGTTGAATTTAAGGCCGTCGCGGGTTTCCTCCTCGACCAGCAAGAATTTTTGAATGCCATCGAAGTCTTGGGCAATCACGGCGGCGACGGTGACGCTGGGTTTGAATCGGGGTTTCATGGGGGGAGATTATGAGCCAGCGCCAGCAGGGCCAAACCCCTGCGCAAAGCTGCCTCGCAGGTGCGCCACCAGGCACTGCACCGCCTTGGGCACCTGGGCTGACCACGGCCGCAGCGCGTAAATTTTGTCGCCGAAAAAGCCTTGTACCTGCCAGTCTGGCAGCACGCGCACCAGATGCGGCTGTGCCTTGGCGGTGATGGGTAAACTGAAGTCTGGCAACAGGCCAATACCCAGCCCTGCCAGCAAAGCGTCGCGCAGCACCTCGCTGTTGTTGGCTTTCAGCGATCCACGGATGTTGACGCCCACGCGCTCCGTCGATTTTCTTTTGCTGTTTTTGGCAAATGTCCAGCTACCGGCCTGGTTGCCCAGGTACAGCAGGCAGTCATGTGCTGTCAAGTCGTTCGGGTGTTTGGGCATGCCGCGCCGGGCCAGATAGTCAGCGCTCGCCACAAGCACCGAACGTGTGTCGCACAGCACCCAGGCGACGTGCGTTTCGGGTACCACATGGCTGTGGCGTATGGCCAGATCAAAGCCCTCATGGGCCAGGTTCACAAAGCGGTCGGTCAGTTCCAGCTCAATATGAATGTCCGGGAAGTGCTTTAAAAAGTCCGCCACCATGGGCGCCAGATGTTGCCTGCCCAAGGCGACGGGTGCCGTGACACGCACCAGGCCGCGCGGATTGCCCACCGTGTCGCGCGCTGCGTTGTAACTGCCTGCAATCCGCTCAAACGCGGGCTGCATGTCTGTCACCAGTTGCTGCCCGGCCTCGGTCAGCCCCACCGAGCGTGTGGTGCGGCGCACCAGCAGCACGCCCGCTGTGCGCTCCAGCTCGCTGATACGCATACTGACCGACGCCTTCGACGCTCCCAGGCGGCGGGCGGTTTCGGTAAAGCTTTTTGTCGCGGCCAGCACCGTCAGCAGGTGCAGGTCCGCCACGAGGGGCGAGAGTTGGTCGGTTGACATGGCAAGCCTTATTGTTCAGAAATATGAACAATGTAATCAATAAAGAAGGGCTTATCAAATCACCTCTGCAAATCTAGACTTTGCGATCACTTCAGATTGAGGATTCTTTATGTCAACTCCCAGCATCGGTCATTACATCAACGGCCAGGTCGCGCTGCCTGCTGCCTCACGCACCCAGGACGTGTTCAACCCGGCAACCGGCGCCGTCAGCGCTCAGGTGTTGCTGGCCAGCAGCGCGGACGTGGCTGCGGCTGTGGCCTCGAGTCAGGCGGCTTTTGCGGCATGGTCTGACACGCCGCCGATTCGCCGTGCGCGGGTGATGTTCAAGTTTCTGGAACTGCTCAACGCCCACAAAGACAAGCTCGCGCACATGATCACTGCCGAACACGGCAAAGTGTTCACCGACGCACAAGGCGAGGTCGCTCGCGGCATTGATATTGTGGAGTTTGCCTGCGGCATGCCGCAACTCCTCAAAGGCGACTTCACCGACCAGGTCAGCACCGGTATCGACAACTGGACGCTGCGCCAGCCGCTGGGTGTGGTGGCGGGCATCACGCCTTTTAACTTTCCTGTGATGGTGCCGATGTGGATGTTTCCGGTGGCGATTGCTGCGGGCAACTGCTTTGTCTTGAAGCCCAGCCCGATCGACCCGAGCGCCAGTTTGTTCATGGCAGATTTGCTCAAACAAGCCGGTTTGCCAGATGGCGTTTTCAACGTGGTGCAAGGCGATAAGGAGGCGGTCGATGCCTTGCTCGTCCATCCTGACGTCAAGGCGGTATCCTTCGTCGGATCAACACCGATTGCCAACTATATTTATGAAACGGGCGCACACCACGGCAAGCGCGTGCAAGCCTTGGGCGGTGCCAAAAACCACATGGTTGTCATGCCTGATGCTGACCTCGAACAAGCGGTAGACGCCCTGATTGGCGCGGGTTACGGCTCGGCTGGCGAGCGCTGCATGGCCATTTCTGTTGCCGTCCTGGTCGGTGATGTGGCCGAGCGCCTGCTGCCGATGTTGACCGCCAGAGCCAAAACGCTGGTGATCAAAAACGGCGTGAACCTGGACGCCGAAATGGGCCCCATCGTCACCAGCGCGGCGCACAAACGCATCACCGGCTACATCGACCTGGGCGTTGAAGAAGGCGCCAAACTGCTGGTGGATGGCCGCACCTTCACGGGCAAAGACGCAGGCGAGGGTTGCCAGGCCGGCTTCTGGATGGGCGGGACGCTGTTTGACCATGTCACGCCAGACATGCGCATCTACAAGGAAGAGATTTTTGGCCCGGTGCTGGGTTGTGTCCGCGTCAAGGACTTGAAGGAAGCGGTTGAGCTGATCAACGACCACGAGTTTGGCAACGGCGTGAGCTGCTTTACCCGCGACGGCAACGTGGCACGCGAATTTTCAAGACGCATTCAAGTCGGCATGGTGGGCATCAATGTTCCTATTCCTGTACCGATGGCCTGGCACGGCTTTGGCGGTTGGAAGAAAAGTCTGTTTGGCGACATGCATGCCTACGGCGAAGAAGGTGTGCGCTTTTACACCAAGCAAAAGTCCATCATGCAGCGCTGGCCGGAGAGCATTGGCAAGGGCGCTGAATTTGTCATGCCAACGGCTAAATGAGGCCCCACGGTCGCTCACTGCGTGTAGCTCCCTGCCCCCGAGGGGCCGCTGCGCCTGCAGACTGGCTGAGCCAGATCTGCGGCCCCTGCTTGATAAGTCGGGGATGGGTCGTCTCAACCGTCACAGGATATTGAATACCCATTCAGAACTGTTGGAAAACTCATGTAAGCTCGCAGGCAGGCAAAAAAAGCCAGAAAAAACCAACGTCTAATTGAGGAGAAACCCATGCTGATTGGGGTACCCGCCGAAATCATCGATGGCGAAACACGCGTCGCCATCACGCCGGAAACGGCCAAAAAACTCAAAACTCAAGGCCACACCATCCGTGTGCAAGCTGGCGCAGGTGTTGCGGCCAGCGTGCCAGATGATGCTTATACCGCGGTCGGCGCAGAGATCACCGATGCAGCAGGCGCTTACGCCGCTGACATTGTGCTCAAAGTGCGCTGCCCACTCGACGCGGAGGTGCCGCACCTCAAAGCAGGGGGCGTGCTGGTGGGCATGTTGAATCCGTTTGATGCCACAGGCTTGCAGCGCCTGGCCACAGCACAGATCACCGCATTTGCACTGGAAGCCGCTCCCCGCACCAGCCGCGCGCAAAGCATGGACGTGCTGTCGTCGCAAGCCAATATTGCCGGCTACAAGGCCGTGATGATGGCCGCCAACGCTTACCAGCGTTTTATGCCGATGCTGATGACCGCTGCGGGCACCGTGAAAGCGGCCCGTGTGGTCATTTTGGGTGTCGGCGTGGCGGGCCTGCAGGCGATTGCTACCGCCAAGCGCCTCGGTGCGGTGATTGAAGCCAGCGACGTGCGCCCCAGCGTCAAAGAACAGGTTGAATCACTGGGTGCCAAGTTCATTGATGTGCCCTACGAAACCGATGAAGAGCGCGAAGCCGCTGTCGGTGTAGGCGGCTATGCCAAGCCCATGCCCCCAAGCTGGCTGGCCAGGCAAAAAGACGAAGTGGCCAAGCGCGTGGCCAATGCTGACATTGTGATCACCACCGCACTCATCCCTGGCCGCGCCGCCCCTGTGCTGGTGACTGAAGACATGGTCAAGGCGATGAAGCCGGGCAGCGTGATTGTTGACCTGGCCGCACCGCAAGGCGGCAATTGCCCGTTGACTGAGCCCGATAAAACCGTGGTCAAACACGGCGTGACGTTGATTGGCGTGACCAATATCGCGTCATTGGTGGCCGCAGATGCCAGCGCACTTTACGCGCGTAACCTGCTCGACTTTTTAAAGCTCATCATCAGCAAAGAAGGTGTTTTGAACATCGACATGGCCGATGACATCGTGGCCGCTTGCCTGATGACGCAGGCCGGCGACATCAAGCGCAAGTCTTAAACGCCAATCATTTCAAAAGTCATCTGGAGAAGCTCATGGAAGCCGTGTCACCCACCATCATCAACCTGATTATTTTTGTGCTCGCCATCTACGTGGGTTACCACGTGGTGTGGACCGTCACGCCTGCGCTGCACACGCCGCTGATGGCTGTGACCAACGCCATTTCAGCCATCGTCATCGTCGGGGCCATGCTGGCTGCCGCGCTGACCGAGACACCGCTCGGAAAAACCATGGGCTTTTTGGCCGTGGTGCTGGCAGCGGTGAATGTGTTTGGCGGGTTCTTGGTTACGCGCCGCATGCTGGAAATGTTCAAGAAAAAAGAAAAGAAAGCCCCAGCTGCTGAAGGAGCGGCCAAATGAGCATGAACATCGTCACGCTGCTTTATTTAGTGGCTTCTGTCTTTTTTATTCAGGCCTTGAAGGGCTTGAGCCATCCCACCACGTCGCTGCGTGGTAACTTGTTTGGCATGGTCGGCATGACGATCGCCGTACTGACCACCGGTGCGCTGATTGTTGAAACCTCAGGCGGCAAGGCCCTTGGCATGGTCAATGTGCTGGTGGCATTGGTCATTGGAGGCGCCGCGGGCACGCTGATGGCCAAGCGGGTCGAGATGACCAAAATGCCCGAGCTGGTGGCTTTCATGCACAGCATGATTGGCCTGGCTGCCGTCTTCATCGGCGTGGCTGCCGTGGCAGAACCCTTCGCGTTTGGCATCGTCGCCAAGGGCATGGGCACCGACCAGATACCCGCAGGCAACAGGCTCGAGCTGTTTCTGGGGGCTGCCATCGGCGCGATCACCTTCAGCGGCTCCGTGATTGCCTTTGGCAAGCTCAGCGGCAAGTACAAGTTCCGCCTGTTTCAAGGCGCACCGGTCACCTTTGCTGGCCAGCACATGGTCAACTTGGCGCTGGGCCTGGTCATGCTCGGTCTGGGCCTGATGTTCATGTTCACCGGTAGCTGGACCGCATTTTTCGCCATGCTGGCGCTGGCCTTTGTCATGGGCGTGCTGATCATCATCCCGATTGGCGGTGCTGATATGCCGGTGGTGGTGTCGATGTTGAACAGCTATTCGGGCTGGGCGGCAGCAGGCATTGGCTTTAGTCTGAACAACTCGATGCTGATCATCGCGGGGTCGCTGGTCGGTTCGTCCGGGGCCATCCTGTCTTACATCATGTGCAAGGCCATGAACCGCTCGTTTTTCAGCGTTATTCTGGGCGGCTTTGGCGGCGAGGCCAGCACGGCTGCGGCGGGCTCAGCCGTTCAGCGCAACGTGAAGTCCGGCTCTGCAGATGATGCGGCCTTTATTTTGGGCAATGCCGAAACCGTCATCATCGTGCCGGGTTACGGCCTGGCCGTGGCCCGTGCGCAGCACTCCGTGAAAGAACTGGCACAAAAGCTGACGGACAAGGGCATCACGGTCAAATACGCCATCCACCCTGTGGCGGGCCGCATGCCTGGCCACATGAACGTGCTGCTGGCCGAGGCTGAGGTGCCTTACGATCAGGTGCACGAAATGGAAGACATCAATGCTGAATTCGGCCAGGCCGACGTGGCGATCATTCTGGGTGCCAACGACGTGGTCAACCCGGCGGCACACGTCAAGGGGAGCGCGATTTACGGCATGCCGATTTTGGAGGCCTACAAGGCCAAAACAGTCATCGTCAACAAACGCTCGATGGCTGCAGGTTATGCCGGACTGGACAACGAACTCTTTTACATGGACAAAACCATGATGGTGTTTGGCGATGCCAAAAAGGTCATCGAAGACATGGGCAAGGCGATTGAATAATGCTGTCGGGTCGGTTGCAGCGCCGCCCTGTTCGTTTGGCTTTGAGGCAACCCCCTTCAAATGGAGGGCGCTTCCTAGGGAAAACGCAATAGGCGCGCGCCATGCCAGCCTTGAAAATTCGGGGCTGTTCACATCACCGCAATGGAGAAGACAAGCATGACCGCAGCCACCCTGGACCGCCCTTGGCTCAAATCCTACCCGCCTGGCGTACCGACGGATGTAGACACGTCGCAGTACCCCTCGCTGGTGGCCTTGATGGAGGAGTCCTTTCAAAAGAACGCCGCCAAAGTCGCCTATAGCTTTCTGGGCAAGGACATCACTTTTGGCGAAACCGATAGCCTGTCCGTTGCCTTTGCTGCCTATCTGCAAAGCCTGGGGCTGGCCAAAGGTGACCGCGTCGCCATCATGATGCCCAATGTGCCGCAGTACCCGGTAGCCGTTGCCGCCATCTTGCGCGCCGGTTTTGTGGTGGTCAATGTCAACCCGCTTTACACACCGCGTGAACTTGAGCATCAGCTCAAAGACTCCGGCTCCAAAGCGATCGTCATCATCGAGAATTTTGCCAACACGCTGGAGCAGTGTGTTGCCGCCACGCCGGTCAAACATGTCATTCTGTGCGCCATGGGCGACCGTCTGGGTCTGCTCAAGGGCGCATTGGTCAACTATGTGGTGCGCAACGTCAAAAAAATGGTGCCCGCCTTCAATTTGCCAGGTGCTGTGCGCTTTAACGACGCGCTGGCCCAGGGTACACGCGCCACGCTCAAGCGACCGGACATCAAGCCGACCGACGTGGCCGTGCTGCAATACACGGGCGGCACCACCGGCGTGTCAAAAGGCGCTGTGCTGCTGCACAGCAACGTGATTGCCAACGTGTTGCAGTCCGAAGCCTGGAACATTCCCGCCATGGCCAGCATGCAGTCGGGCGTGCAACCCGTCTATGTGTGCGCATTGCCGCTGTATCACATCTTCGCTTTTACCGTCAACATGATGCTGGGCATGCGCACAGGCGGCAAAAACATTCTGATCCCGAATCCGCGCGACTTTCCCGCCGTGCTCAAAGAGCTGGCCAAGCACAAGGTCAACAGTTTCCCGGCCGTGAACACGCTCTTTAACGGCCTGGCCAATCACCCTGACTTCAACACCGTCGATTGGTCGCAGTTGAAAGTTTCGCTGGGCGGCGGTATGGCCGTCACCAGTTCGGTGGCCAAGCTGTGGCTCGAGAAAACCGGTTGCCCCATCGTCGAAGGTTATGGCTTGTCTGAGACTTCACCATCGGCCAGTTGCAACCCGACCAACAGCAAGTCGTTTTCCGGCACGATTGGTGTGCCGATTCCAGGCACCTACTTCAAACTGCTTGACGACTATGGCAACGAAGTACCGCAAGGCCAGCCCGGCGAGATCGCCATCAAAGGGCCACAGGTCATGGCTGGTTACTGGCAGCGGCCGGACGAGACTGACAAGGTCATGACGCCTGACGGTTACTTCAAATCGGGTGACATCGGCATCCTCGACAGCAATGGTTTTTACAAAATCGTGGACCGAAAAAAAGACATGATTCTGGTCAGCGGCTTTAACGTCTACCCGAACGAGATTGAAGACGTGGTCGGCGGGCTCGACGGCGTGATGGAATGCGCCTGCATAGGCGTAGCCGATGAAAAATCAGGTGAAGCCGTCAAGCTGGTGATCGTTAAGAAAAACCCTGACTTGACCGAAGCGCAGGTACGCACCTTCTGCAAGGAAAATCTGACCGGTTACAAGCAGCCCAGGGTAATAGAGTTCCGCACAGAACTTCCCAAAACGCCGGTCGGCAAAATTTTGCGCCGTGAGTTGCGCGACAAGAAATAAATCACAACTCAAAAAACGGGGCGGCATAAGCTGCCCTTTTTTTATGGGGAAAATCAGTCGATGACCATCACCGCTATCCTCAGCGCCCTGGCACAAGAACAACACGGCCTGATCGAGCTGCTGCAACGCCCCCGCCAAGTGACCCATGCAGGCCGGGACTTCTGGCAAGGCGACCTGCATGGGCAGCCGGTGGTGCTGGCCCTGTCCAAAATTGGCAAAGTTGCAGCTGCCACCACGGCTGCCGCGCTGATCGAGCGCTTTGGCGCGCAGCGCATGGTGTTTATCGGTGTGGCCGGCGGTCTGGGGACGGGCGTGGCTGTGGGTGATGTGGTGGTGGGGCAGTTCTTTTTGCAGCACGACATGGATGCATCGCCGCTGTTCCCGCGTTACGAGGTACCGCTGTACGGCCGAACCCTGTTTGACGGCGATGCTGCCTTGACGAAGGCGCTGTTCGAAGCCAGCCAGACTGCCTTGTCCAACCCGCATCTGCACACTGCCTATCCTGCGGCAAAGGCGCACCTGGGGCTGATCGCCAGCGGCGATCGTTTTGTCTCAGGCGCAGGCGAGTCCAGCACCTTGCGCAGTGCTTTGCTGTCAGTTGGGCATGAGGTGCTCGCGATAGAAATGGAAGGTGCCGCCGTGGCGCAAACTTGTCACGACTACGGCGTCCCGTTTGCCGCCGTTCGTACCATTTCAGACCGGGCCGACGACACCGCGCATGTGGACTTTCCCAGTTTCGTCGACCTGGTGGCCAGCAAGTATGCGCTGGCGATTGTCGAGCGATTTTTGAAAATGCTATAAAATCAGGAGCTGATAGCTCAGAAGGCCATTGGTCTGGAGGCCAAATTTATTCAAAACCAGGCGTTCGGGCGTGTCTTTGCCAAGTCAGCGGCACGGGTTCGGCTTAGCCTGACCGCAGGCGCAGCGACCCCCTCGGGCGGGGCAGGGCGCTACATGCAGTGAGCCACCGTCGGGGCTATTTCAGCCAGCCGCGCTTCCTGAAGTACCACATCGGCACCACGGCACTGGCAATCATCAATGCCAGCGCATAGGGATAGCCATAAGCCCATTCCAGCTCCGGAAAGAAACCTTTGAAGTTCATGCCGTAGACGCTGGCGATCAGCGTGGGCGGCAATAGTGCCACGCTGGCGACCGAGAAGATCTTGATGATCTTGTTCTGGTTGATGTTGATGAAACCCACCGTCGCGTCCATCAAAAAGTTGATCTTGTCGAACAGGAAAGCGGTGTGCGAATCGAGGGAGTCAATATCACGCAGAATTTGCCGCGCGTCGTCAAACTGGTCGGCGCTCAGCATTTTGCTGCGCATCATGAAGCTGACGGCACGGCGGGTGTCCATCATGTTGCGGCGGATGCGGCCGTTCAAGTCTTCGTGCCGCGCAATCGCGCCTAGCACCTCGCCGGCCAGCACGTCGGTCACGTCGCCAGACAGCACCTTGGCACTGACTTTTTCAAGCTCAACGTAAATGCCTTCCAGGGTGTCGGCTGAATACTCTGCATCTGCGTCAAACAATTTCAGCAGCACTTCCTTGGCATCTTCAATCAGCCCCGGCGCGCGGCGCGCCCGCATCCTCAAAAGCCTGAAAACTGGCACGTCTTCGTCGTGAATCGAAAACAGCACGCCTTTGCTTTTGAGATCGTCATTGACCAGATTCAAAATAAAAGCCACCCGCACCGTGCGCGGCTCTTCGTCGTCTGCAATCAGAAAGTCAGACCGGATGTGCAACTCGCCGTTGTCTTCTTCGTAAAAGCGGGCCGACTCCTCAATGTCCTCGTCCATCGCGTCTTCAGGAATGGACAGGCCGTAGTACTGCTTGATCCAGCGTTTTTCTTCCAGTGTGGGAGATTCCAGGTCAACCCAGATGGGCTGGAACTTGGAGAGTTCTTCGAGCGACTCGATTTCTTCCTGAAAGAGTCGCCCATTGGCGAGCGTGAAAATATTGAGCATGACGGGTGTCCGGTTGTGTCAGTCTGGGCTTAAGAAGCTGCCAGAGCAGTGACAAAAAAAGGGGGTGGGTGCTTCGCTTCCAACCCCTTAAACAACGTCCAGCGTCTGTCTGCGGTGCTGAAAGCTAGCTGGTACTGCTAGTTTCCAAGGATTTCTCCGTAGTGAAGATGATCGGATTATGGCACTGCACAAGAAATCTATCTACCTGAGCGCGGCAAAGGATTGAGGTAAAAATGCCAGTCATTCTGCTTGGCGTGCAGACCTATCGCGCTCGTTCAGCGCCATCAGCGCTTCAACAAAACCTGGTTCAAACAGCGACCCACTGGCAATGACCGCGCTGGGGCAGCACCAAAACGCGCACTGCGCGCCCACGGTATCGGACTTGACGCCGTCGGTTGCCCTGGTGATGGGTTGAAAGTCAGCCGTGTGGGGGAAGGCCCGGGCCATGCCGACGACGGCCTCGCAAACACGAGCCAAATAATACAAAAACTTGCATTTATTTGTGCACTGCAAGGTTGCAATTTACCGAGCGAGCGCGCATAGTGAATTCAAGCGCGTTATTTCCGTTGCTGCCTTCCCAGGCAGCTTTTGTGCCCGTGCCTTCCTTTACAAGGAGTCTTTTTTATGAACCTGACGATCAGTGGCCACCATCTTGAAGTCACCCCCGCATTGCGCGGCTACGTGACCAGTAAACTGGACCGAATTACCCGTCACTTTGACCAGGTGGTCGACGTCAAAGTGCTTCTGACGGTTGACAACATGAAAGAAAAAGACAACCGCCAGCGAGCCGAATGCAACGTGCACGTCAAAGGGCGTGACATTTTTGCAGAAAGCTCACACGCCGATTTGTATGCCGCCGTCGATGAATTGACCGACAAGCTGGACCGCCAGGTGGCGCGGCACAAAACCAAAATCAAGGACCATCACCACGTCGCGGCCAAGAGACAGGAGCAGATCTTCGCGCAGTAACAGGGTCAATCGTGGCCTGACAATCGGTCGCTTTGACGCTAGCCGCCCACACCAGGCGGCTTTTTTATGGGCGTGTGTCGTGCAAACCCTGCTAAAAGTGCATAATTTGCCGACTTGTCGACCCCTATGAACCGTCTTTCGCAAATTTTGCCCTCCACTCAGGTTCTGGTCAGCGTTGAAGCGACCAGCAAAAAGCGTGCTTTCGAAGAAGCCGGCCTGCTGTTTGAAAACCTGCACGGGATGAACCGCGCGCTGATCACTGACAGTCTGTTCGCCCGCGAACGTCTGGGCTCGACCGGGCTCGGTCATGGCGTTGCCATTCCGCATGGCCGCATCAAGGGGCTCAAAGCGCCGATGGCCGCCGTTTTCCAGTTGCACACACCGATCGGTTTTGACGCGCCTGACGAGCAGGCGGTCGCCCTGCTGATCTTCCTGCTGGTGCCTGAAGCGGCCACCCAGAAACACCTTGAAATTTTGTCTGAAATCGCCGAACTGCTCAGCGATAGCGCCCTGCGCGAGCAGATCAAAACCGCCACCGATGCCCCCGCGCTGCATCAGCTGATAGCCTCCTGGAAATCGGCGACATGAAGCGCATTGCCCCATGAAGCCCACAGCCATAAGTGCGGACGTTTTATTTGAAGACCACCGCGCCAACCTGAAGTGGGAATGGGTCGCTGGCCTGGGCGCTTCCGAGCGGCGCTTTGACGAGGTGGCGGTTCGGGCAGCGCGTTCCGGTGCCGACCTGGTGGGTTACCTCAATTACATTCACCCTTATCGGGTACAAATTCTGGGCGAGCGTGAAGTAGCCTATCTGCTCAATGCGGGTGACGACGCCTGCGTGCGCCGCATCTCCCGCATCATCAAGCTGGAGCCGCCGGTGCTGATCATGGCCGACGGACAAACCGCGCCTGACGCCTTGCTGTCCATGTGTGAGCGGGCTGGCTTGCCCATGTTCGCGACCCCTGAGTCTGCTGCTTTTGTCATCGACGTTCTGCGCGCTTATTTGTCCAAGCACTTTGCCGACCGCACCTCGATGCACGGCGTGTTCATGGACATTTTGGGCCTGGGCGTGATGATCACCGGCGAGTCCGGCCTGGGCAAAAGCGAATTGGGGCTGGAGTTGATCTCGCGCGGGCATGGCATGGTGGCCGACGATGCGGTCGACTTGTACCGCATCAACCAGACCACCATCGAAGGGCGCTGCCCCGAACTGTTGCAAAACCTGCTGGAAGTGCGCGGTATTGGCCTGCTCGACATCAAGGCGATTTTTGGCGAGACCGCCGTGCGCCGCAAGATGCGGCTGAAAATGATCGTGCACCTGGTGCGCCGCGAGACCCTGGAGCGCGAGTACGAGCGCATCCCGTACGAGCCTTTGAACCAGGACGTGCTGGGCATACCGGTGCGCAAGGTCATCATTCAGGTCGAAGCCGGCCGCAACATCGCCGTGCTGGTGGAAGCCGCAGTGCGTAACGCCATCTTGCAGCTGCGCGGCATCAATACGTATCAGGATTTTGTGGAGCGGCACCGTCAGGCGATGGAGCGCGGTGAGTAAGCGTGGTCAATAGGTTGGCTGCGAAACAGCGCGTCGTGGTGGGTCTGAGCGGCGGTGTTGATTCTGCAGTCACAGCCTACTTGCTCAAGCAACAGGGCCATGAAGTCATCGGCATCTTCATGAAGAACTGGGAGGGCGACGATGACGACGCGTTTTGCTCGTCCAACATCGACTTTGTGGACGCCGCTGCCGTGGCCGATGTGATTGGCATCGAGCTGGAGCATGTCAACTTTGCTGCCGACTACAAAGACCGGGTGTTTGCCGAATTTTTGCGCGAGTACCAGGCGGGCCGCACGCCGAATCCGGATATTTTGTGCAACGCCGAGATCAAGTTCAAGGCCTTTTTAGACCACGCGATGCGTCTGGGTGCCGAAAAAATCGCGACCGGGCACTATGCACGTGTTCGGCAAAACGGCAGCACCCAGCAGTTTGAACTGCTCAAAGGCCTGGACCCGGCCAAAGACCAGAGCTATTTTCTGCACCGCCTGAACCAGGCGCAGTTGTCCAAAACGCTGTTCCCGGTGGGCGAGCTCAAAAAAACCGAGGTTCGGCGCATTGCCGACGAGATTGGGCTGCCGAATGCCAAAAAGAAAGACTCTACCGGCATCTGCTTTATTGGCGAGCGTCCGTTCAGGGATTTTTTAAACCGCTACATCGCCAAAGCGCCTGGCCCCATCAAGAGCGACAAAGGCCGCGTGCTGGGTGAGCATGTGGGCTTGAGCTTTTACACACTGGGTCAGCGCTCGGGTTTGGGTATTGGCGGCGTCAAAGCCAAAGGCGCAGACCTCAAAGCCGTGCAGGCCCTGGGCCAGCGCGGTGTGGGCACCCACGAGCCGTGGTTTGTGGCCCGCAAGGACATGGACAGCAATACGCTGTGGGCGGTGCAAGGCCACGACCACCCCTGGCTGCAGTCCACTGAACTCAGCGCGCAGGATTGCAGCTGGGTATCAGGCAGTCCGCCAGCGCCGTGCTCGATGGCCGCCAAAACCCGTTACCGCCAGGCGGACGCGCCCTGCGACCTGGTGGCCAGCAGCAGCAGCGATTGCCAACTGGTTTTTAGCCAGGCCCAGTGGGCGGTCACCCCTGGCCAGTCGGCGGTGCTGTACGCCGGCGACGTGTGCCTGGGCGGCGGGGTGATTGCCAGCAGCAACGTGCAAAACACCCCCCACTAGCTTTTTGCGCCAGTGTGCGCCGATTTGGTGTTAAATCACCCTCCAGGCCAATAAAAATCTATACAAGCAGCTACTAAATTTGTAGCACTCAAAACGCTGTCTCTAGATACGAGTAGATGTAGTTGGAGCCGCCACTGACATTGCCCAGCAGGCGCGACGCGCCAAAAATGCCGGAGCGGTGCGACACGCCAAAACCGACAAAGGTGTCTTTCAGTGAGTGCACGCCAAACAAGTCGCCCACGCTGACGTCAATCGTCGGGTCCAGGTAGTTCAGCAGGCGAGAAGTGGTTTTGCCGGTCTGGCTGACGACTTCGGTGTAGGGCACGCGTTGCGCCGCCGACAGCCCCACGCCCAGGCCCAGCCTGGTTTTGACACGCTCGCGCCACGGAAAGCCGTAGTAAATCGCTTTCATGAACACATCGAGCTGCGCGCCGTTGGCCTGCAGGCCGCGCTCGTCGTGGTACGTCAGGCCCACATAGCCCGCAAAGTCCAGCGGCCAGCCGTTCAGGCCCTGAATAAACGGCTTACCCAGCTGCACGCCCGCGATGTGGGTGGCGTTGATCTTGGCCGTTGCCAGGCAGCGCGCAGTGATGATGCGGGCCAGGTGGCAGCCGTCCTCGGTGGCCTTGCCGTACATCAACTTGACATAAGTGGGCGATGTATCTTCGGCCCCCTCGCGACGCTGTCGTTGAGGGCTGCCAAAGTCGTAGGCCGCGCCGATATACAGGGCTGGCAGGGTGCGCTTTTCGACAATCGGACTGTTCTTGACAGATGTGCCCAGCACCGTTGCAGACACGCCCGCCAGCAAGCGCCAGCGCTCAGACACATCGTAAGAGCCGTACAGGCCCAGTTGTGACTGCATGCCTGAGCCCGGCGCATAGGCGGCGCGGCCTGCCCTGGCTTCGTTGGCCCGCACGCCATAGTAATAGTCGTTCAGTTTTGCATCTCGCCAGGACACCGACAAATCGGGCCGCAGAGACCATGGCCCCGAGCGCCATTCGTAGCCGTAGCCCAGTCGGGCTTCGGTGCCGCGCGAGGCACTCCCTACGTCGCGCATCAGTTCGACGCGCAGCGTGCCCCAGCTCTGGCGCTGTCGGTAAGCCAAGCCCAAATCAATGCCTGAATCCCGTGTCGCCATTCCTGCCAGGATGGCCGGCAGCCGGTCTGATGGAAAGCCCTCAAAGCGCTGCTCGACAAACAGGTCGACACGCTGACCATCCTGGCCGCTGCCCGCGTTGAAGAGTTTGATACCTGCACGGTTGGCATGTAAAAAAAGCCGTTCTCCCTCATACAAATACAGCGGCACCAGGTCATAACGGGTGCCGCCGCCCAAGTAGGGGGACGCTGTTGTTCTGACCGCTGCGCCCAGACCGGCGCTGCCGGGAGTGTTCAAGATAGCGGTGAGGGGTTCAATACCGTCAGCACGCACAGGTGTACAAAACACAGTGACCGCTGCGGTCGCGGCCAGCAGGCAGGCTTTGATCAAGGGGTGATGTCGGGTCATGCGAAGCTTCGTATTAGAGGGACGCAAGTGTGAACCCTTGCAAGGTGCAAATGGTAGCTTTGAAGTTTTCGTCAAGCAGTGATTGTTTGTAAGCAAAAGCATATGGCGCGTGTCAGCCAGCGCTGATGCGCGAAAAAAAGCCCGCGCACGGCGGGCTTTGGTTCGGATCGGCGCCTGAGATTTAAAACGGAATATCGTCGTCCATGTCGTCAAAACCGCTGGCTGCTTTGGCTGGGGCTGGTTTTGCTGGCTGGGAAGGTCGGGCCGCAGGCGCTGTGCGTGGCGCGCTATAGCCGCCACCGTCATCACCATCAGATGCGCCGCCGCCCATGCCCTGGCGGCTACCGAGCATCTGCATCTGGTCAGCACGGATCTCGGTGGTGAATTTTTCAACCCCGTCTTTGTCCGTCCATTTGCGGGTGCGCAGGCTGCCCTCAACATAGACCTGAGAGCCTTTTTTCAGGTACTGGCCCACAATTTCAGCCAAACGGCCATTGAAGTTGATGCGGTGCCACTCGGTGGCTTCTTTCATCTCGCCAGTGGCTTTGTCTTTCCAGCGATCGGTGGTGGCGATCGAGACGTTGGCGATCTGGTCGCCATTGGGGAAGCTGCGCATCTCTGGGTCTTTGCCCAGGTTGCCGACGATGATGACTTTGTTGATGGATGCCATGGCAGTTACCTTGAAAAAAACTGATTTTTAACAGTTTAACCCGCGCTGTGGCGATCCATCTTTCATTGACCCTCAAGCCAATACCGGTGCTGCGCTTCGGCTGGCAGGCCAAGTGCCTGAACCGACACGCGCCAAACCAGTGGCTGTCGCCGACTTACCAGCAAATGCAGCGCCCACCCTGTCGTCTGCCAGCCTGGTCAGGCGGCTCGGCCAGCCATGGTGCACATCGCCAGACAGGGCGACAAGGCCACGAAAGCTGCCGCCCTTTGACCACTGCAACCCGCGTGTTTTCGCTATGATGGTCGGTTGTCTTAAACGCGGTCACCAGCCTTGAACTCTCCTACCGACAGCCACTACCTGGCCAGTGTTTTAGCGGCTCAGCGCATCAGTATTCGGGGTGCGCGCACGCACAATTTGAAAAATATCGACCTGGATATTCCGCGCAACCAATTGGTGGTGATCACGGGTTTGAGCGGTTCAGGCAAGTCGTCCCTGGCTTTCGACACCCTGTACGCCGAAGGCCAGCGCCGTTATGTTGAAAGCTTGAGCACCTACGCCCGGCAGTTTTTGCAATTGATGGACAAGCCCGATGTGGACATGATCGAAGGGCTGTCGCCAGCGATTTCGATTGAACAAAAAGCCACCTCACACAACCCGCGCTCCACCGTCGGCACGGTCACCGAGATTCATGACTATTTGCGCCTGCTGTTCGCACGTGCAGGCACACCGTTTTGCCCGGAGCATGATTTGCCGCTGCAAGCGCAAAGCGTGAGCGAAATGGTGGACTCGGTGTTGGCCTTGCCCGAAGACACCAAGCTGATGATTCTGGCGCCGGTTGCGCGCGAGAAAAAGGGCGAATTTACCGAGCTGTTCGCTGACATGCAGGCCCAGGGTTACGTGCGTTTTCGGGTGGATGGCCATGCTTATGAGTTTGACGATCTGCCCAAACTCAAAAAAACCGAGAAACACAACATTGATGTGGTGATTGACCGCCTCAAGTCACGCAGCGATCAAACCCAGAGACTGGCCGAGAGCTTTGAAGCTGCCCTGCGCCTGGCTGACAGCAAAGCCATTGCGCTGGAGATGGACACCGGCAAAGAGCATTTGTTCAGTGCCAAGTTTTCTTGCCCGGTGTGCAGCTACTCGCTGGCGGACATGGAGCCGCGCCTGTTTTCGTTCAATTCTCCGGTCGGCGCTTGCCCCAGCTGCGACGGCTTGGGCCACAAAGAATTTTTTGACCCGACGCGCATTGTTGCCTTCCCGTCATTGAGCTTGGCCAGCGGCGCCGTCAAGGGCTGGGACAGGCGTAACGGTTACTACTTTTCAATGCTCGAAAGCCTGGCCAGACACTATTCGTTTGACATCGAAACCGCTTTTGAAGACCTGCCCTTGCAGGTGCAGGAAGTGGTTCTGGTCGGCTCGGGCAGCCAGGAGATCAAGTTTTCGTACATCATGGACTCGGGCGCCTCGCAGGGCAAAAAGGTCACTAAAAAGCACCCGTTTGAAGGCGTGATCCCCAACTTTGACCGCCGCTACCGCGAGACCGATTCCAGCACCGTGCGTGAAGAGTTGGCGCGCTACCGCAGCCTTCAGCCCTGCCCTGACTGCAAGGGCACACGCCTGCGCAAGGAAGCCCGCCACGTGTATTTGGTCGGCGCGCCGGACGCACAGGGCAACATCATCAAACGCGCCATTTTTGACATCAGCAGCATCACCCTGCGTGAAAGCTTTGCTTATTTTGACCAGCTCAAGATGTCGGGTGCCAAAGGCGAAATTGCAGGCAAGGTCGTGCGCGAGATTGGCCTGCGTCTGAAATTTTTAAACGATGTTGGCCTGAATTACCTGAGCCTGGACAGAAGCGCTGAAACCCTGTCGGGAGGCGAGTCCCAGCGCATCCGGCTGGCCTCACAAATCGGCTCTGGCCTGACCGGCGTGATGTACGTGCTTGACGAGCCCAGCATTGGCTTGCACCAGCGCGACAACGACCGGCTGATTGGCACGCTCAAACACCTGCGCGACATTGGCAACAGTGTGCTGGTGGTCGAGCATGACGAAGACATGATTCGTGCCGCTGACCACGTGATTGACATGGGCCCCGGTGCAGGCATACACGGTGGCCGCGTGATGGCGCAGGGCACCTACGAAGAAGTGCGTGACAACCCGAATTCATTGACCGGCAAGTACCTGGCGCAAACGCTCAAAATTGCGGTGCCTGAGCACCGCACGGCCTGGTTGCCCACGGTTAAAAAAGAAAACGCCTTCACGCTTAAAAAACCATCGCGCTTTGCACCCAGCCCGGCCTATGAAAGGCGCGCCGCCCGTGAGGCACAGCACCAGGCCACGCTGGGCGACATGCAGGCGTTGCGCGTCATCAACGCGACCGGCCACAACCTGAAAAATGTCAGTGTTGAATTCCCGGTCGGCTTGCTGACCTGCGTCACGGGTGTGTCGGGTTCGGGCAAGTCAACGCTGGTCAACGACACGCTGTACGCCGCCGTGGCCCGCACCCTGTACCGCGCTCACGACGAGCCCGCCGCGCATGAAAGCATCGAAGGCATTGAGCACTTTGACAAAGTCATCAACGTGGATCAGTCCCCGATAGGCCGCACGCCGCGCAGCAACCCGGCCACCTACACGGGGCTGTTCACCCCGATTCGCGAGTTATTGGCTGAAATGAACACGGCCCGCGAACGTGGCTACGGTGCGGGACGCTTCAGCTTTAACGTGGCCGGTGGCCGCTGCGAGGCCTGTCAGGGCGACGGCGTGGTGAAGGTTGAAATGCACTTTTTGCCCGACGTGTATGTGCCCTGCGACGTGTGCAAAGGCATGCGTTACAACCGCGAAACGCTGGAGGTGCAGTACAAGGGCAAAAATATTGCACAAATCCTGGACCTGACGGTCGAAGCGGCTGCCGAGTTTTTCAAAGCCGTGCCCACGATCGCCCGCAAATTGCACACGCTGCTCGATGTCGGCCTGAGCTATATCAAGCTGGGCCAGGCCGCCACCACGTTGTCTGGCGGCGAGGCGCAACGGGTCAAGCTGGCCTTAGAGCTGAGTAAAAAAGACACCGGCCGCACGCTGTACATTTTGGACGAGCCGACCACTGGCCTGCACTTTGCCGACATTGACTTGCTGCTCAAAGTGCTGCACCAGCTGCGCGACGCAGGCAACACGATTGTGGTGATCGAGCACAACCTGGACGTCATCAAAACCGCCGACTGGCTGATCGACATGGGACCCGAAGGTGGAGCCGGTGGCGGCACGGTCGTGGGCGTGGGCACACCGGAAGACATTGCGGCCAACGCGGATAGCCACACCGGGCGTTACTTGGCACGCTTGCTGTGACAGCTGGCCGGCTGACGGGCCGTGACCTGGCGGCAGTGCTGGTCGTGGTGGTGGTGTGGGGGCTCAACTTCGTGGTGATGAAGTTCGCACTGCGAGACTTCACGCCTTTCCAGTTGGGTGCTGTGCGTTATGTGTTTGCGGTGCTGCCGCTGATCCTGTTTATCAAGCCGCCGCCGATGGCCCGCAAATGGTTGCTGATGTATGGCCTTTTCCAGGGCGTGGGGCAGTTTGGTTTTTTGTTCTTGGCCCTGAAGGTCGGGATGACGGCGGCGCTGGCTTCTGTGCTGTTGCAAACCCAGGTGTTTTTTACCGCCCTGTTTGGTTTTGTGCTGCTGGGTGAGCGCGCCAGCCGCGCCTTGCAAGCGGGAATGCTGCTGGCCGCGCTGGGCTTGACCTGCTTTGTGCTGAACCACCTTCAGCCTGCCGCTGTGGGCAGCAGTGCAGCCAGCCTGTTTGGCTTGTTGCTCACGCTGTGCGCTGCGGCCATGTGGTCGGCCTCCAACATCGTCGCGCGGCGGGTGCAGCAGCTGCCCCACGACTACTCGCCGCTGGCCTTTGTGGTGTGGAGCAGCTCGGTCGCCATCGTGCCATTCGTGGTGCTGTCGGTCGCGTTTGATGCGCCTGAAGTCCGCTGGCAGTGGCTGGATGCACGCGCCAGCAGCTGGCTGGCCGTCGCCTACCTCGGCTGGATGGCCAGCATCCTGGGTTACACCTTGTGGACGGGGCTGCTCAAACGCCACCCTGCCAACAAGGTTGCACCGTTCAGCCTGGGCGTGCCAGTTGTGGGGCTGGCTACCGGTATGCTGGTGCTGGGCGAAGTCATCACGCCGTGGCAGTGGGCCGGCATCGCGCTGGTGGTCGCGGCGCTGGCTTGTGTGATGCTGGGCGGTATGGTCAGGCGGCGCTGAGGGGACGCAGAGGGGACGCTGAGGGGTTGATCCGTGGACTCCTGGCTTGCACCGCCCGAACGCCCAAAGACTGCGTCATGTCCTACAGCGATTGCCGACATCGCATGCTATGTTCATAAAGCCCCGCGTGAGGTTTTAAGCACTTCGTGGCGCGGGGCTCCCGCACGGGGCTCCAGTAGCCTGCCACTTGAACAAGACGACAGCCCCCAGCGCTTGTCATTTACCGATTGTTTTTTGATGAGAACCACGCGTCGCTCTAACTTTCGCAAGCTGCCAAGGAAGTTTGGGCTCGCCTGCCTTTTGGCGGGCTTGCTGGTGTGGGTGCTTTATGGCTGTGTCGGGCCGACCGGCGGCAGCCGGTCTTTGTTCAGTCCCCGAACCGCCATTGCGCCAGACGGTTTGCCGCCTCCCGACGCAGGCCAGCTGATGCTGCTCGTCCCGCCAGGCCAGGTGCTGTCAAGTCCGCTGGTCACTGCGTGGGTGGATGCAGCGTCTGAAATTGGTGTTCGCATGCAGGTCGTCACAGATCCAGAGTTTCGCGCCATGGGGGATGCAGCGCTTCAATACGCTGGCCTGGTATTGCCCGACCAGTTGCATCCGATCGCGGACGAAGCACTGCTGAAGTCGATTCGCAGCTACACCCAAGCGGGCGGGCAGACACTGCTGGTGTATGACTTTGCTGCGTTCGCGCTGGACAGCAACCACAAGCCCATCTATCCGATCCCGAAGTCGCGGCTCAGTGACCTGGCTGGTGTGGACTATGCGCTGTACGACAAGCTGCGTGAAAAAACGACGGCGATTGGGCCGATCGCCGTCATGCGCAGCACCATGCGCGAGCTTCAGGTGCCGCCCGGAAAGTCGAGTCCTTATGTGACCAACCGGGACGCAGCAACACCTGCAACGGCTGCCGCCAGCTACCGGCCCGAAAGCACAAGCCCCTTGCCCGTCCCTGGCACGGGCAGCAACTCGGTCGCTGCTGTCACCACGACGGCCACTTCGCCTGTCGATGTGCTTGACAGCTTCAGCGGCTATCTGCTGGGCAACCTGATTTACTCGAGCTTTGTCACCCAAGGAAGTTTCCAAGGCACCACGCTGGCGTCATCTGCCGAGGCGGGGCTGGTGGCAGGCCTTCACAAGGTGGGCCGCGGCCAGGTGATGTTTGTCAATCTGCCGCTGACCTACCTCAAGGTGGCGCGTACCGACGGATTGCTGATGCATGGTTTTTTGCGCTACTTTGCCCACAACGTGCTGCACATGGCGCAGTTGTCTGCCGTGCCTGACGGGGTTGCCGGGCTGACGCTGAACTGGCACCTTGACTCGTTTACGGCCCAATTGCCAACGCTCAGGCTGGAAAAACTGGGCGTGTTTAACGACGGCCCGTTCTCCATCAACATGACAGCGGGGCCCGACGCGGTCAACGTGGGCGACGCCAAGGGCTGGAACCTGAATCACAACCCGATTGCGCAGCGCATGCTGCAGCGCTTTGTGGCCAAAGGACATGCCATAGGTAGCCACGGCGGCTGGAACCACGACTACTACGGCCTGAACGCCAACGACAGCAACCAAGCCACGTTTGAGCCATATCTTGAGCGCAATGCAAGCGCCATCAGGCGGACGGTCAGCGACCCTTTTCGGGCCTATCCGGGTTTGAGGTCGCCGACCCCAGAGCACTTGCCGCCTATCTCGTTGCCGTTGGCGTTAAAACGTAAATTGTCGGTAGACCTGACTTTGGGGCCGACCCTGCGCGAGTACTCTCCCCCGGTGGGCAACAACCCCCTCTGGGCGATGGACTGGCTTGAGAAGCAGGGCGTGGTCGCCACGTATTTTGCGGGGCATACCGGCATGGGGCCAACAAGGCACTACCGTGACGGCCAGTTGCGCAACCCCAGCATGTGGATGTTTCCGGTCACGCCCTTTGGCCGCTACGCCACCTTTGAAGAGTTTCAGACGGCAGCCTTGCCCAAACAAGACGTGGTCGACTGGTATCGCAGCACCGTTGACTTTGCAGTTGCCCAAAACACCAGCCGCATGATTTACATCCATCCGAACGGCGCCAACGTGTGGTCCGACGTGTTGCTGGATCTTTTGGCCTATGCAAAAACACAAGGGCCGCAGCACTTCAGGTGGTACACCATGACACGGCTTGCCGACTTCATGACCGCCCGGCTCGGCGTGACATGGACAGAACAGCGCGACAAATACGGCGTGTCGCGTTTTGAAGTCACCCATTCCAGCAGCCTCAATGAAATGGTCTGGATGCTGCCAAAGGCCCGTTACGCCGGTCTGCCCATCAGCAAAGACGGCAGTGTCACCGTGTCAGATCAGGGGGCAGATTGGGTCGTTCGGGCCGGCAATACCCGTCGTGCGAGCTTTACGGCGCTGAACCAGCCGACGCGACATTAAAACCTGGCAGCGGGTGTTTGACGATCTTCAGCCCCGTGCCGCCTGCAACACATCCCGGGTCTTGACTGCCTCACGCCGCGCCGCCTCAGCAAAATCATCGCCGCTGGACGCATACAAAATCGCCCGCGAAGAGCTGACGATGATGGGTGCGTTATGTCGCCAGCCGGCGCGTACCGTGGCCACAGCGTCACCGCCTTGGGCGCCCACGCCGGGTATCAGCAGCGGCAAAGTCGGCGCGACGGTGCGCACCCGGTCAATTTCAGCCGGGTAAGTCGCACCGACCACCAGGCCGAGCTGGCCGTTGAGGTTCCACGGGCCTTGGGCCAGGCGGGCGACGTGTTCGTACAGCAGCGGCTGGCCTTCCACACTGGCAAAGCGCTGGTTTTGCAAATCGTCACCGCCGGGGTTGGATGTGCGGCACAGCAAAAATGCCCCTTTGCCCGCGTGCTTCAAATACGGCTCCACCGAGTCAAAGCCCATGAAGGGTGAGAGGGTGACGGCGTCTGCGCCGTAGCGCTCGAAAGCCTCGATGGCGTACTGCTCGGCCGTAGCACCGATGTCGCCGCGCTTGGCGTCCAAAATGATGGGCACGTTGGGCGCGGCGCGGCGCATGTGTTCCATCAGGCGCTCGAGCTGGCCTTCGGCGCGGTGCGCGGCAAAGTAGGCAATTTGCGGTTTGAAAGAGATGACCAGGTCCGCGGTGGCGTCGACAATCGCGGCGCAAAAGTCATAAATCTTGTTGCTGTTGCCCTTGAGCTTGCCGGGAAAGCGCGTTGGCTCCGGGTCCAGGCCCACGCACAGCATGGACTGGTTTTGTTGTTCTGACGTGCGCAGCATGTCAAGGAAGGTCGGTGGGGATGCCTGCATGTTCATTGCCGTATTGTAAGAAGCTGCGCCACCCAGGCGGCACAACCTACCCTGCACAATACGAGCATGCAACTTGATCGTAAGCAACTCGTTCTCCTTACCCTTGTCACTCTGAGCTGGGGGCTGAACTGGCCGATGATGAAAATGGGCGTGACCGGCTACCCGCCATTGACGTTTCGGGCGCTGTGCCTGTGGACGGGTGTGCCCGTGCTGTGGCTGGCGCTGCGGTGGCTGAAAGTGCCTTTTTATGTGGCGCGCAAGGACTGGCGCGAGCTGTTCTGGTTGGCAGTGACCAACATGATCATCTGGCATGTGCTGATCATTTTGGCGGTCAGCATGCTCAGCAGCGGACGGGCCGCGATCTTGGGCTACACGATGTCGGTGTTTTCATCGCTGTTGGGCGTGGCCTTTTTTGGTGCGCGCATGCGGCCGGTGCAGTGGCTGGGTGTGGGGGCCGCCTCGGTGGGCGTGTTGCTGCTTTTGTTTAACGAGTTAACGAATTTGTCGGGTCGGCCCTTGGGTGTGCTGATGGCCTTGAGCGCCGCTGCGGTCTGGGCGCTGGGCACACAAAAGCTGCGCGCCACCACCATGGCCACCAGCACGCTCACGCTGTCGTTCTGGATGACCTTCATGGCCGCTGTGGTGCTGACCGTGTTGTGCGTCATTTTTGAAAGCAGCCAGTGGCGCTTGCCGCAAGCCAGAAACTGGGTGGCGATTGCCTACAACGGCGTGCTGATTTTTGGTTTTACCCACGCGGCGTGGTTCACCTTGGCACGCGGGCTGCCGCCGGTGGCGTCAACGCTGAGCACCATGATGATCCCGGTGCTGGGCGTGTTTTTGGGCGCGTTGTGGCTCGGTGAGGTACTGCACTGGCAAGACTGGGCAGCGGTGGCGCTGATGGCCGCGGCGATCTCTACCGTGCTGATTCCGGGTGGTCGCAAAACATCATGATGCAGCGGCAACGCTGATCGCCAGACACAGGTCGTCCCAGGCTTTGGCTTTGTCCAGCGGGTTGCGCAGCAGGTAGGCCGGGTCGATGGTCATGATGGTTTTGGCGCCATGCAAACGGTGAATTTGCCCGCGCAAAGCGGCCAGTGGCTCGGTTGATTGCAACATGGCCTGGGCGGCCAGTCGGCCCATGACCAGCACCACGTCGGCTTGGGCGCTGGCCAGAACGTCAGCAAGTTCAGCCGTCAAATCACCACCCGAGCCGCCAGCGTTGTTGGCACGGACCAGCGTTGCCAGCATGGCACTGCCCGCCGTGTGCAGGTGCGCGGCACGCAGCATGTTGTCAAGCAGCTTGCCTGCGTCGCCGTCAAAGGGCTTGAAGGGCTCTTGCAGTGCGCTGGCTGGCGACTCCATCAGCACCAGCCAGCGCGCAGCACTGGCCAGGCTTTGCGGCGTGTACAGCGTTTGCAGCTTGCCGATGCGCCAGACGCTGGTGCCAGAGGTGGTGTTGGTTGCAGTGCTGGGGGCGCGTGGCGCAGGCGCAACTGCTTTGGGGGCTTGAACAACCTGTTTTGGGACATCAATCGTCCTTGAAGCGGCCTGCACGTCTGGACGAGCAGCTTCTGAATCGATAGCGCTGGGTGGCGCTTTCAGTGCTGGTGCGGCCACCGGCGTCACCGCAAGCGGTGGTGCCGCCTTGGCCAGCGGCTGCCAGACCTGCACGCCCATCTCCTTGAGCATCGCGCGCTGGCGCCTGTCCAGGCTCAGGCTCGTCTTTGGGGCGGATTCGGTGAGCATGGTCACAGTTTCAGGCTCATCACAATCGCGTCTTCGCGCGGGTTGAGCAGCGTGCCGCCGGCCGGGTAATAGCCTTTCCTCAGCCCCACTTCCCGAAAGCCGCAATGCTGGTACACCGCCTTGGCGTGGCCGTTGCTGGCGCGCACCTCCAGCCACAGCCACTGGGCGTTCTGGCTGCGTGACCACATGGCCAGCGCGTCCAGCATCACCCGCGCCCAGCCTTGCCGCTGATACGCGGGGGCCACGGTCAGGTTCAGCAAATGGGTTTCGTCAACGCCCTTCATGGCCACAAAATAACCGATCAAGTTGGCGCTGGGTGCTGCGCCAGCCGTCAGCAACTGGGCCATGTAACCCGAATGGAGCGAGTCACTGAAGTTGCCCATCGTCCACGGGTGTTTGTAGGCGCTGTGCTCCACCCGCGCGACCTCGCTCAGCCAACTGGCCGTCATGGGCTCGAGCTGGGCTTCAAGCGTTTGTGTGGGTTTTAAGATGGCGTTCATGGGTCGGCTTCATGCCGTGCTGGCTGCGAGCATTTTCATGGCTTTGGCGGTTTCGCGCTCGACCGTGGTTTGTGCCACTTTATCGCGAACATAAAGCGGCAAGGCCTGCGCGGCGGGCACACACTGCCCACTGGCGGCCAGTGGTGGTGCCAGTCGCAGCAGGGCGGTGGCAGTTGGCAAACAGGTGATGCGCCTCAAGCCTGGCGGCAATCGGTCCGAATACACGTCAAACACATTGCCGGCGTACAGCGTGTTGGCCTCAATCAGCAAATGCTCGGGGCGCATCAACTCGCAAGGCCCCAGCGGCGTCAAAACGCCCTGGCCCCCCTGGTTGGTGGCATAGCGCTGCACGTACATTTCGTCCATCCGGGCATCGAGCAGGGCGGTGATGTAGGGCGATGGCTCGGCCAACGGCTGAAGTCGCGCTTCTTCAGCCACTGCCAGCAGGGTGTCGACTGGCAGCACCGGCACGCCTGCGCCAGCGTTGGCACCAAAGGCCAGTCCCTGCGCCACCGCGCACGCCGTGCGCAGCCCGGTAAACGAACCCGGGCCGCGGCCAAAAACAATCGCCTCCAAATCGCCCAGCGCCAAGCCCGCGTCAGCCATCAGCGCCATCACCACCGGAATCAGCGTGGTCGATGCCTTGGCCCCGCCTGGCCCGGTGTGCTGCCAGACCCGCGCACCGTCCGTCACCGCGACAGACATGGTGTCGGTGGAGGTGTCAAAAGCCAGAAATTTGCCGTTGGGGAGCATGAAATGACGAAAATAGGTATCAAATACGGCTCTAGGCCAATGAATATGTACACAAAATGCTATCAAATAAGTAGCAAATCTGCTGCCTGCTCAGACGATTATCCCGTGACTGCCGCACCTTCGGCTCGATAATCCCGACATGAACCTGAATTTGCCCCCTTTGATGACCGCGGCCTTGCTGGCCGTGGGGCTGATCGGCCAAGCCCCAGCCCAAACCCTGCCGCCAGAAGTTGATGCCGCGCTGGCCCGGGCCAAGGTGCCGCGCGAAGCGCTGGCGGCGGTGGTGGTGGATGCCGCGCCCGGCATCAGCGGCAAATCTGCCCCGCTTTTGAGCTACCGTGCCAATGCCCCGGCCAACCCCGCATCAGTCATGAAGCTCGTGACCACTTACGCTGCGCTTGAGCTGCTGGGCCCAGCCTATACCTGGCCCACGACGGTGTTTGTGGACGGCAGCATCAAAGATGGCGTGCTCACGGGCAACCTCGTCATTCAGGGCCGGGGTGACCCCAAGCTGGTGCTGGAGCGGCTGTGGCTGCTGCTGCGCCGTGTGCAGGCCATCGGTATCAAAACCATCAGCGGCGACATTGTGCTGGACCGCAGCGCCTTTGCAGTTGCCGCGCAAAACGCAGGGGATTTTGACGGCGAGCCGCTGCGCCCCTACAACGCTGCGCCCGATGCGCTGCTGATCAATTACAAGTCGGTGGTGATGTCTTTTTTGCCCAACTACGCCGGCGGCATGGCCAGCGTCAGCTTTGAGCCGCTGCTGGCCAACGTGCAAATGCAAACCAGTGTGCCGCTGACCACCGGCAAGGACTGCAGCGATTACCGGGGCGCGCTGATGGCCGACTTCAGTGACCCGTCGCGCATCCTGTTCAAAGGCAGCTACCCGGTGGCCTGTGGCGAGAAAGTCTGGCCCATCGCCTACGCCGACCCGGCCAGCTATGCCGAGCGCGCGGTGGCCGGCATGTGGGCCGAGATGGGCGGCAAGCTGACAGGCCGCGTGCGCGACGGCCGCGCGCCTGCGGGCCTGAAAAGCGCCTTTGAAGTCACCTCGCCCAGCCTGACCGAGGCCATCCGTGACATCAACAAATACAGCAACAACGTGATGGCCCAGCAGTTGTTTTTGACGCTCAGCTTGAGCCAGAGCCCACCTCAGAACCAGAACCCGGCCAGCTTTGAGGCCTCGCGCACGGTGCTGCAAAACTGGTGGCGCGACCGTTTTGGCGAGCAGGATGTGCCGGTGCTCGACAACGGTTCGGGTCTGTCGCGCCAAGAGCGCATCACGCCGCAGGGCCTGGCCCGCATGCTGCAAACGGCTTACATCTCAGGGGCCATGCCCGAGCTGATGGCCTCGCTGCCGATCATTGGTGTGGACGGCACGCTGCGCAGAAGCCGCTCGCGCGTGTCGCAAGGCTGGGCGCACCTGAAAAGCGGCAGTCTGCGTGATGTCACCGCTCTGGCAGGCTTTGTACATACGCCGAGCGGCAGGCGCTTGGTGGTGGTCGGCATCGTCAACCACCCCAACGCAGCCGCCGCGCGGCCCGCGCTGGAGGCGCTGGTCGATTGGGCCGTCAAAGAAGGCGGCAAGGAGGCTGCCAGATGAACGCCGGTTTGATTGATCTGATTGGCTCGGCGGCGGCGGTGCTGACAACGGCCAGTTTTATTCCACAGGCCTGGCACAGCTTTAAAACCCGTGACGTGAGCGGTATTTCGCTTGGCATGTACAGCGTGTTCACGGTTGGTGTGGCGCTGTGGCTGGTGTACGGCATATTGCTGTTGGCATGGCCTTTGATCATCGCCAACAGCATCACGCTGGCCTTGGCTGCCACCATTCTGGGGATGAAGCTGCGCTTTGGCTAGTGCGTGAAACAGCGCAAAGGTGCGCTAAAAACGGGCACAAGCAGGGGCGCAAGATATTTGTCAGGTGTAAAGACGCCCCAACAAGGCCTGAGCCGATCAGGTCTGCCCCTCAGACCGGGCGGGACCCATTCTTGCTGCAAAATCTCCGGTCGTATTGGTTTGCACCGTTTTGACACCCGACCTGGAGAATCTCATGCCTGCTTTTTTCTCAAACTCACCCTCCGCATCGGCTGGCCGCCGCCAGCTGCTGGCTTTGCTGGCGGCATTTGTTTTTTCCAGCGGCCTGGCCCAGGCCCAATCGGGCGGTGTCCGGCTGATGGTGGGTTTTCCTGCCGGTGGTGGTACTGACGCAATTGCGCGCATTTTTGCCGACAAGCTCAAGGACCAGCTGGGCACGTCGGTGGTGGTGGAGAACAAAGCCGGTGCGGGCGGGCAACTGGCTGCGCAGGCCTTGAAAGCGGCACCTGCGGATGGCTCGGTGCTGTTTTTAACCCATGACCACACGGTGTCGATTTTGCCGCTGGTGGTCAAAAACCCGGGCTTTGACCCGGCCAAAGACTTTGTCGCGGTGGCCGGTTTTGCCACTTTCGTCAATGCGCTGGCGGTGTCTGGCGGCACGCCTGCCAAGTCGGTCAATGACTATGTGGCCTGGGTCAAAAGCCAGGGCAACAAGGGCAATGTGGGCGTGCCCGCACCGGCCTCGGTGCCGGAGTTTTTGGTCAAGGTGATCGGACAAAAGTACCAGATCGACCTGGCCGCCGCCCCCTATCGGGGCAGCGCCCCCATGATGGCCGACATGCTGGGCAACCAGATCGGCGCCGGTGTGGCGTCCATTCCTGACTTTATTGAAAACCACAAGGCCGGCAAGGTGCGTGTGGTGGCTGTGCTGGGCAACACCCGTCAGGCCGCGCTGCCCGACGTGCCGACCTTTGCCGAACTGGGCCTGGCCGGTTTTGAGGACGTGCCCTACTACGGCATATTTGCCCCGGCAGGCACGCCCAAAGCCACGATTGACCGCATCGCCGAGGCGGTCGCCAAAGTGGTGGCCATGCCCGATGTGCGCGAAAAGCTCACCGCCATGGGGCTGACGGTGGGCTATATGCCGCCCGCACAGCTGGCCAGTCGCGAACAGGCCTACGCGCAAACCTGGACCAAAATCATCAAGGCGAGCGGCTTTCAGGCCCAGTGATGCTGAATCTTGAGCGCTACGTTCTGAATAGCTGGTTGCGCTGATATCCACGCGCCTGGTGGCTGAATTGGCAGCTTGAAACCGGCTCCGGCAGACGCAACCGGGGCTGAACCGGTCCTTCTCCAAAACGCCAAAAGCCTGCAAATTGCAGGCTTTTGGCGTTTTAGACGGTCTGTGGATCAACCACCGACCTGTTGGGCGACAGCTTAACGGTAAATTCTGCGGTTGCTGCCGTCAATGATGGCCCAATGGCTAGCTTCCTCACGTACTTCGGCGCGGCTCAGTGTGCTCGGGGTGGCCACAACAGGTGCAAAGGCAGCTTCGTTGCTCACCGCAACGTGACCGGTCTTGCGTGCCTGCAAATACTCGGCCTGTACTTGCGCATAGGTCGTGTTGCTGGCGGGCGTCGATGCAGGTATCACATAGGCGGCTTCGCCAACCATATTGCCTTGTGCAAACGCGCTGGCACCGGTCAAAGCGGCAACGGCGACGAGGGTAGAGGCGATCAATGTCGATTTCATGATGAATTTCCTTAAAGTTGATAAAACAGTCTTTTAACCAATCCGGGTCAGAGCTTCAGGGCTTCGAAGCCCTGGCCACCTGGCCCGATCTCGGTGAGTCGCTGTTGTGTTGTCGGCTCATCGATGGGTTCAACTTTAGGGTTTACCCGATAGATTGCAAACCCTCCGGCGGACAATGAACTATTGCGATATACGCAATAATTTAAATTTTTTATCGCGCCGATGGCTTCAAAAAGTGGTTATCGATCGATGGCTGTCGATGCTCTTTTCAAAAAGTCATCGGCGAAGGTGGCTTTGCTGAGGCGCTTCGGCCGGGGATGCCCTGGTCGTGTGGCATTTGCCAAGCAGGCCTCAGCACATCTGTTGCGTCAAAGGCATGATCCGCCCAAAGTGCAGACCCACTCTGCACTGCTTTCAAAGCCGTGCTGATAGGATGAAAATGGATGAACACGCCAATACCCTTTCATCATCATCTGAGCACCATGAAACATATTTCTCGCTTGGGGTTGTCATTTAAAAAATCCGTCAAGCCAAAAGTCACGTTCACATTGCACGCGTTTTTGTTGATGGTGCTGTTACAGGCAAGCTCTGCCAGCTTTTCGCAAGATATTGAAATTGAAGCCCATTTTAAAAATGTGACACCCCAGGAAGAGGCCAAACTCACCGCCATTTTGGATGAACCGCTGAGGACGAACTCGCTGACAAGAGATCTTGAAAAGCAGGTCAATGAAAAACGCAAGGCGGCCAAGCGTCTGGGTCGGCCTGATATAGAAGAGCGTGTGATCAACGAAGCGCTTCCCTACGTCAAAAGTGTTGGTCTGCGTAATGATTTGGCGAACATGTACAGAAGTCGCGGTGAATATGCAAAAGCTGTTTCAATCCACAAAGAAGTTGCAGAGGCGGCCGCCGCCGTTTTGAAACCTTTTTTCACGGCGCAAATCGTCAGCGATTACCTCCAATGGGGCAGGTATGCAGATGCCAAGAAAGAACTCGACAAAATCCCGCCTTTATTGGACGCGCTTGACAAAGAGAAATTAGGCATGGGCGGGCAACGGGGTGCTTTGCGAAGTACCTACCTGTCGTTTTCCGTTCGCTCGGCCTATGAAACGCGAATGGGGAAAATGGAGGCCGCGATCGAGTCTGCTCTGAAAGCCGAACAAGCTGCACGGCGAGCCTACGCCATTCAACTGCCTGGTGAGGATGGCTTTAGCCGAATCAATTTAGCCGCTGACGTGGGCAATGCCTTGGCAAGAAAAACGCAAGCCTACAAAACCGCAGGCAAATTTTTTGAGGCAGAGCAATCCTTGCGCGAATACCTGCGCTTTGCCTCTGAAGCGGAGCTGCCTTTAAGTTTTCGTGCCGGGATTTATATCGTGGCGTCCAATTTACGCTTTGCACAACGTGAATTTGAGGCGGCTGAAAAATTTGCACGTCTATCGGACGATATTTTGAAGGGCCTTGAGGTCAATCCGCTCAATTCATCCCGGGCGAGCAAGCGCAGAGATATTTATATTGCCTTGGCAGGTCAAAAAAAATGGCCTCAAGCCTTGGCCGAAATAAACCAATTGGATCAATTGGCGCAAGGCAACGAAAGCGCCACCAGAAGAGTTGCTTTTAACTTCGACAGGGCTTATGTCTACCTTGGAAATCAAATGCCAGAGCAGGCTGCTGCCTTGTTTGGAAAAGTTGCTGCAGTGCAACTCAAGTTGTTTGGTGAAGGAAGCTTTTATGCCGCCCAATCGTTCGGCTTACAAGGCGTTGCGCTGTGGCGACAGGCAACGCCTGGCAGCAAGGCAAGCAGTTTGAAGCTGCTGCAAGCCGCTGTGGACGATTTGACCCATCCGCGCAATGCAGACTACCTGGATCAATACGGTATTCGCCCGGACATCAGGCAACTGATCATTGGTACCTATATTGAGTGCATTTCCGAGATGGATCCTGCCCGTGTACTGCAGGCTCTCGGTTTGGCCGATTGGTTGCGCGCTGGCTCGGTACAAGAGGCCCTTTCTGATGCAGCGTTAAGAGCGGCCGCCAACACGCAGGGCTTGTCTGAATTGGTGCGTCAAGAGCAGGATGCCAAAAATGAAATAAAAGGCCTGCGGGCCTATTTGCAAGGCGACACTGGTGACGCGCATCCCACACTGCCTGAAATTGCGGCGCAAATGCGCACGCGTCTGAATGCACTTGATAAAGACAGAAACCAGCTACAAGCGCAAATAAAAGCAGGATTTCCTGACTATGAACGCTTGGTGCGACCCTTGCCTCCAAGCCTGGATGAAATTTCACGGCGCCTGACGCCAGACGAAGCCATGCTGGTCCTGATGCCCGATGCGACTGGCACCAATGTGTGGGCGGTCAAGCAAGAAAAAGGGCAGGTACAAGCCAAGTTCCATCGCGCTTCTATCAATGCCCAACAACTGACGAAAACGGTCGACACGCTGCGGCTGTCTTTGGAAAGTATCTCAACCCAGGACAAGGTCACAGCATATGACGATGCTTTGGCCTACCAAACTTACCAAGCCTTGGTAGAGCCCTTGGGCGATGTGCTGAAAGACCGCAGCCAATGGATTGTTGCCGCGTCTGGTGTGTTGGCGCGATTGCCCTTTGCGGTATTGCAAACGGAAAACCCCGCCAAGGTGGCCAAGCCAGCGTGGTTGATCCGTCAAGCGAGTCTGACCCAAGTGCCCAGCGTCAGCGCCTGGCTCAGTCTGCGCTCCCTGCCACGCCGGCAGCTTCCTGCTGAAGCCTTGATGGCCTGGGGCGATCCCGTGTTCAACCCGGCCTTGGGTAAAAATGACTTGGCCGGTGCGGTGCGCAATATCAATTTCACCCGTGCCGTGAACAATGATTTAGAAAAAGTCTTGCCCGGTGGTGACAAGCTTTATCACAGCATCCCCGCCTTGCCCGATACACGCGACGAGCTCAACGATTTAGCCCGGGCACTGAAAGCCGACCCCGGCCGCGATCTGATTCTGGGAACCCAGGCGACGAAACAAAGCGTGATGAAAGCCAATGCCGATGGCCTGTTGGCGCAAAAGAAAGTCATTGTCTTTGCCACGCACGGGCTGATGGCAGGTGATTTGCCGAAGTTGCTGCAGCCCGCTTTGGCCTTGGCCGCTGACGGCTCCGAAGCGCGTGATGCCCTGGGTCCCTTGCTGACACTTGATGATGTCTTGAGCTTGAAACTCAATGCCGATTGGGTCGTCTTGAGTGCCTGCAACACAGCAGCGGCTGATGGCAAAGCAGAAGAGGCGCTCAGCGGATTGGCACGCGGCTTTTTTTATGCGGGTAGCCGAAGCCTGTTGGTGACCCACTGGGCGGTTGAGTCGGAGAGTGCCAAAGAACTCACCACCAAAACCTTCGCGCATTTCACCGCCAACCCCAGCGCACCCAAAGCCGAGAGCCTGCGCAGCGCCATCCTTCAAGTGATGGCGGACGCCAAGTTTGGGCATCCTGCTTTTTGGGCGCCCTATGTGTTGGTGGGCGATTCCAAGCGATAAGCCCAGGGCGTGTCCAGCAAGGCAGTCCGTTTGAACGAACCAGCCGGCCTCACGGGACTGGTCTGGCTGCGTCGCTGATGTGCTGTCGGCGCAGCGATGGTGCGGGCTTTCGGGCTGACCTGGCTGAGTGAAAACGAAAGCACGAAAAACCAATCATTGCGATACGTGAAACAATCTGAATTTTCTATCGCACTCGTTGCGTAAAAAGTTTGTTATGGACCGATTGTTGTCGATGCGTGTTTTTCAAAAAGTCATTGACGAAGGTGGCTTTGCGGCAGCGGCGCGGGTGCTGGACATGTCCCCGGCAGGTGTGACCCGGCTGGTGAGCGACCTCGAGCAGCACCTGGGCACCCGGCTGATACAGCGCACCACCCGTCGCCTGGCATTGACCGATGCGGGCCAGGCGTATTTGCTTCGGGTGCGCAGTATTTTGCAAGAGGTCGACGACGCAGAAGCCGCCGCCAGCCAGAACACCCGCGAGCTGCAAGGGGTGGTCAACATTGTGGCCCCGCCGCTGTTTGCCAATTACTTTCTGGCAACGCAAATTGCGCGCTGGCTGGGGCTGTACCCGAAAGTGGCCATTCACCTGCATCCAGACCCTTTCCCGCAAAACCGGGTCGAAGAGTTTGACGTGACCTTTATGGTGGTGGATGAGGGCTTTGATGCCAACATTGTGGCGCGGCCCTTGGCCAAAACCGAGTACGTGGTCTGCGCCAGTCCCGGCTACCTGCAACGCATGGGCACCCCACAAACCCCCCAGGACCTCGAGCGTCACCTGTACCTGCGGTTTCCGTGGCAGGCGGGATCTGGCCACGCCTCGCGCGGGATGCGGCTGTCGCGCCTGGACGGCAGCCAGAGTGCGATTGACGTGGGCATGCCGGTCGTGTTTCAGGCGGAAAGCTATGAGGCGCTGTTCACGGCCGCCATCAGCGGCGCAGGCGTGGCGGCATTGCCCCGGTTTCCGGCCACCCATCATTTTGAAAGTGGCGCGCTGGTGCACCTGCTGCCCGACTGGATTTTTGGCCGTTACACCGTGTACGTGGCCTTGCCCACCCGAAAACTGATGCCCGCCCGGATACGCGCCTTTTTGGACTTTGCCAGCGAATTGGTGCCATCGGCTGACAGACGAACACCGCCGCGTTAGCCTATATTGAAAATTCAGTCCATCATTGCCGATCGCCAACACCCAAGGAGCCTTTTCATGACCACTCGTCGCCAACTGATCCAAAGCATTCCCGTCCTGCCGTTGATCACCGCCGCCAGCGCGGCAGCGCTGCTCGCCGCCTGTGGCGACAAAAAACCGGCTGAAATTGCCGCCCCCGCGCCAGCACCCATGCCTTCGCCAGCGCCCGAACCGGTCGCCACGGCACCTGCACCGGCCCCGGCGACCGCCACGGCAACCGGCCCGCTGGTGGATGAAAAAGACGCCCAAGCCGCAGCGCTTGGCTACGTTGCCGTGGCTGCCAAAGCCGACAAAGCCAAATTCTCCAAATACGCTGACGGCCAGGCGTGCAGCAACTGCTCGTTGTACCAGGGTGGCGCGGCTGAACAAGGCGGTTGCCCGCTGTACCCCGGCAAGCAGGTACTGGCCAAGGCATGGTGCAGTGCGTACAACAAAAAAGCCGCTTGAACGAAACTGCTTTGCTACTTATTTAGTAGCTGCTTGTCCCTTTATTCATTGGCCTTAAGCGCTTAACGAGCCTTCTGAAGGCGCCGTCTGAAATCCGGTCAGGCGCAGCACCGCCTGTGGGGTAGCCCGCCAGGTTGAATCAATCTTTGGCGGCACAGCACCGGCCGCCCAAGGGCCCGGTGGCCGCCTGCGGTGCGCCCCGCATTGGGTCAGGGCACAAAAGCGTGGGCGGTGTCGCGCACCAGTGGCGTGACGGTGTTCTCAGGAAATGAAGTGAGGTCGGGCACCGGCATACGCTTTGGCGAGCGGCTTGGCGTAAGTCGTGTATTTGCTGGTTTTCAAGCCCAATGCAGCCAGGCTTTCCACCAGCTTGACGGCCGCGCCCACGCCGTCAATCACGGGCACGCGGTGTTCTGCCGACAGTCGCGCCGCCAGGTCGGTCATGCCGGCGCAGCCCAGCACGATGGCTTCGGCGCGGTCGTCTTTCAAGGCGCTGCGGATCTCGTTGGAAATTTGCGCATAGGCATCGGACGCGGCGTCTTCCAGATCAAGTACCGCCACCTCGGCCGACCGCACCCGCGCACAGCGCGATGCCAGACCGTACTTGACGAGGTTGTGCTCAATTGGGCTGACCGATCGCGCCAGCGTCGTGACGACACTAAAGCGCGCCGCCACCAGCGATGCCAGGTGGCATGCCGCTTCACCGATGCCCACCACCGGCGCATCTAGCACGCAACGCGCTGCGTCCAGGCCCGTGTCGTCAAAGCAGGCAATCACGTAGCCTGCAATCTCCGGATGATTTGTCTGCGCCGCAAACATCGCCTCCAGCATGTGCGGCACCGCCATCGCTTCGTCGGCATAGCCTTCAATCGATGCAGGGCCTTTGCCGGGCTGGATGGCGATGATCTGCGTGGCTGCTTGTGCCACGGCTTTTGCCGTTGCGGCGATGCGATCCGTCATGGACGCAGTCGTATTGGGGTTGATGACCACGATGTTCATGTTGCTCACCGCCGCAGGCCGTTGATGCGCAGGGTGCTGCGGTCGTGTGTGAGGTCGGGTGTGATGTCGTGTGTGACGTTTCGGGTGGCAATATCGGTCATGTGTCCTCCTTAGATTTTTCATTCTAGAGGGCACACGCCGCAATTGTCGTGTCCGTCAATTGCTATGTTCTTGGGAGCTACTGGCCGATGTATTGATTGGCCTGGAGGCCTAAAGCATGCCTGAAAGCGGCCGAACAGTCCTTAAAAAGAGCTTTTGAAGGCTTCAAAGCATCTCATCCGGCGCGAACGGTCCGATGATTTTGACCAGCAGCTTCAGGCCCAGGCTGGCGTCGGGTTCGCTGGTCGCGTCTGGCAGGCCGGAGCCAGCCGGGGCGCGCCAGATGAGCTGGCCATTGACCAGCTCGACGCGGTAGGCGCCGGTGCTCAGGCCCGGTTCGATGAGGGCGGTGGCCTGGCTGGCCAGGGGGCGGCTGCGGATGGCAATGGCCACCTCGCTGTTTTGCAGTTTTGAGCGCAGGTCCAGGTTCATGGAGCCAACCACCAGCAGCCGGTTGTCAATCACCACTGCCTTGGCGTGCAGGCTGGCCCGGGACGCACCGGATGACCCGCCGGCCGAGCCTGAGCCGCTGCCAAAACTGGACACCGTACCGCGCCGCTCGGCGCGCATTTCATAGATTTCAACCCCCATGGCGATCAAATCTTCGCGGTATCTGGCATAGCCTGCATGTGCTGCCACTGCGTCATTCGATGCGAGTGAATTGGTCAGCACCCGTACCCGCACGCCGCTACTGCGCAGGTCGGCAAACTGTTTCATCATCGCCTGGCCAGGCACAAAGTAGGGCGACACCACAAGAAGGTCGGTTTTGGCACGCGCCATCAGGCTGAGCAGGCCGTCGACGGTGGTGCTGTTGGACGCCTCGGCTGCGTCTGCGTCTTCAGCAATTTTCGATGGCTTGTCGACCAGCATGGTCGATGCGGCCCAGGTCCAGCTCAGCAGGCGCAGGTTGGTGCTGTCGGGCAGCGCGGCGATTGTTGAAGTTGTTGTGGCGCTGGTGGTGGTCAGGCCTGATGGGTTGACAGCCGCAGGCGAAACTGGCTGGGGCTTGAGGGCTTCAATGTCGGTCGCACGCATCAGCGATTGCACCGGGTACGCCAGCGGGTTGTTCCAGTAACCATCAAAGCTGCGCGACAAATCACGCGCCATGCGGCCAGCAGCCAACACGTCGATGTCCACAAAGTTCACGCCATCACTCTGGCCAAAATAGGTGTCGCCCAAGTTGCGCCCACCCGCGATGGCCACGGCGTTGTCTGCCACAAATAGCTTGTTGTGCATGCGCCGCTGCAATCTGGCCGCGTCGCTCAGGCTGCTGAAGATGCGCCACAGGGCGGATGCCCGGTTGCTGGGCAAGGGGTTGAACAGCCGCATCTCGACATTGTTTTCAAAGGCAAACTTCAAAATCTGTGCGTTCTTGCCGGCGGTGTTGAAGTCGTCCAGCAAAATGCGCACCCGCACGCCCCGCCCCGCGGCGTCGCGCAGCGCATCAAACATCCGGTCGGTGCTGTCGTCGGCGTGGATGGCGTAATACTGCAGGTCCAGCGTTTTGTCAGCCGCCCGGATCAGCGCCATGCGGCTGCTAAAGGCCAGCTCGGCGCTGCCCACCAATGCAAAAGCCGAGTCGTTGCGGGTGCTGGCCTCGGCTGCACGGCTGGCCACGGCCTTGCCCAGCCGGGTGTCGGTGTTGTCAGTCAGGGCCAAGCTGGTAGGGCGCTGAACCTCGCTTGGCAAGGAGGCACAGCCTGTTAGCCACAAGCTCATCAAGCAGAACAAACACAAACCTAGTTGCGAACGGCTGTGCTGTATTTGTTTGGGAAGCGCAGACATGGCAAAGCTTAGCTTGGCCAAGTGCCGGTCCTGTGTCAGCTGATGCCGACAAATCAGATCGACAAATCAGGCTGACAGCGTCTCCCAGCGCTGCATGGCGTCCAGCAGCTCGTCGTCGAGTTTGGCGTTTTTGGCGGTCAGCTCGGCCGCGCGTTTGGGGTTGCTGCTGTACAGGCTGCCGTCAAACAGCTCCTGGGCGATGGCTTTTTGCTGGGATTCCAGCGTTTGAATCAGCGCGGGCAGGCCATCGAGTTCTTTTTGCTCTTTGTAGCTCAGCTTCTTTTTTGATAGCTTATCGCCTAATGATTCATTGGGCTGGGGGCTGTTTTGCCCACTTTTCTTGGCTTTTTCCGGCGTTTTCTGGCTGGCGACAGCGGTTTTGGCGCTGCCGGTGATTTGTGCGGCCCGTTTGGACTGGGTGATCCAGTCGGTCACGCCGCCTTCGTACTCGCGCCAGAAGCCCGGGTTGTCCGGTGTGCCTTCATAAGCGATGGTGCTGGTGACCACGTTGTCCAAAAACCGCCGGTCGTGGCTGACCAAAAACACCGTGCCGGCGTAGTTTTGCAGCAGGTCTTCCAGCAGCTCCAGCGTGTCGATGTCCAGGTCGTTGGTGGGCTCGTCCAGCACCAGCACGTTGGCGGGGCGCGCAAACAGGCGCGCCAGCAGCAGGCGGTTGCGCTCGCCGCCCGACAGCGTTCGCACCGGAGAGGTGGCGCGCTGGGGGCTGAACAAAAAGTCGGTCAGATAGCTTTTGACATGCTTTTTCTGCCCATTGATCTCGACCCATTCGCTGCCTGGGCTGATGAAGTCTTCCAAGGTCGCGTCCAGGTCCAGCGCGTCCCGCATCTGGTCAAAGTAGGCCACTTGCAAGTTGGCGCCCTGGCGGATTTTGCCGGGCGGCACCGTCACGTCGGGCTGAAGCTCACCCAAAATCAGCTTGAGCAGGGTGGTTTTGCCTGCGCCATTGGGGCCCAGCAAGCCGATTTTGTCGCCGCGCAGCAGGGTGCCGGTGAAGTTGTTGACGATGATTTTCTCGATCTTTTCGCTGTTCGGATGGCTGAAGCTTTTGGACACGTTGGTCAGCTCGGCCACGATCTTGCCGCTTTTCTCGCCGCTGGACACGTCCAGGTTGACCCTGCCCACCGCGTCGCGGCGTGCCGCGCGGTTGTCGCGCAGCACCTCCAGCCGGCCGATGCGGGCCACGCTGCGGGTGCGGCGCGCTTCCACGCCTTTGCGAATCCACACCTCTTCAGCGGCCAGCAGCTTGTCGGCCTTGGCGTTGATGACGGCTTCTTGCGCCATCTGGTCTTCTTTTTGCACCAGGTACTGGGCAAAGTTGCCGGGGTAACTGAGCAGCTTGCCCCGGTCCAGCTCAACAATCACGGTCGCGACCTGGTCTAAAAAGGCGCGGTCGTGGGTGATGGTGATGATGCTGCCGTTGAAGTTGACCAGCAGTTCCTCCAGCCAGGCAATCGAGTCCAGGTCCAGGTGGTTGGTGGGCTCATCCAAGAGCAGCACGTCAGGCTTGGCGACCAGCGCCTGGGCCAGCGCGACGCGCTTTTTGGTGCCGCCCGACAAAGAGCCGACGATGGCGTCTTTGTCCAGGTGCAGGCGGTGCAGGGTCTCTTCGACCCGCTGCTCCCAGGTCCAGCCATCGAGGGCTTCGATTTCAGACTGGAGCGCGTCCAGGTCCGTGTGCTCGTCGGCGGCCAGATACAGCTCGACCACCTGACGCGTGCGGGCCAGCCCGGCGCTGGCGGCGACGAAGACTGTGGCGTGCGGGTCCAGGCTGGGTTCTTGCGGAACATAGGCAATGCGCAGGTTTTGCTGCAGTTGCAGGGTGCCGTCGTCTGGTTTTTCCAGGCCCGCCAAAATTTTGAGCAGCGAAGATTTGCCAGTGCCATTGCGGCCAATCAGCCCGATGCGCTGGTTGTTCTCAAGAGAAAAATCGGCGTGGTCGAGCAATGCGACGTGCCCAAAAGCGAGTTGGGCGTCAAGAAGGGTAATGAGTGCCATAGGATCCGGTAAGTTGACACGGATTATCCCGTTGTCTTCATGACCGCTCTGTATAGTGGACTTTGTAACGACTATTCTGGAGCCCGGCGGTGGACACTTCGATCACATTGACCATCAACGGCAAAGCGGTTGAGGCCGTGGCTGACCCGGCCATGCCCCTGCTGTGGTTGCTGCGTGATGTGCTGAACATGACCGGCACCAAATATGGCTGCGGTGTGGCAGCCTGCGGTGCGTGTACCGTCAAGGTTGATGGGCAGGCGATGCGTTCTTGCGTGGTGCCCACCTCCAGCGTGGTCGGCAAACGCATCCAGACCATTGAAGCGCTGGGCACGCCAGACCAACCCCATGCCCTGCAACTGGCCTGGATTGCCGAGCAGGTGCCGCATGCGGTTATTGCCAGTCAGGCATGTTGATGGCTGCCAGCGCCCTGCTGGACAAAGCACCCAAGCCGACCGATGCGGATATCGATGCGGCCATGACGAATATTTGCCGCTGCGGTACCTATCAGCGGATTCGGCTGGCGATCAAACGGGCGGCCGGTCTGCCCCTGGGGTTGGGCAAGAAAGCCGCGACATGAAGCGCAGGGCCTGGCTGCTCAGCGGTGCGGGTGCCTTGGGCGCGCTGGTGGTTGGCTGGGGCGCTTTGCCTGCGCGGTCGCGCCTGGGCTCGGGCAAGCTCTGGCCGATCGACAGCGCAGACACCAGCGTGGCCCTGAATGGCTGGATCAAGATCACGAGTGACGGCAGCGTGGTGCTGGCCATGGCGCGCAGTGAAATGGGGCAGGGCGTGCATACCGCTTTGGCCATGCTGGTGGCCGAAGAGCTTGATCTTCCGCTCAGCCGCATCAAGCTGGCTCAGGCGGGCAGCGATGCGATTTATGGCAATGTGGCGATGCTGGTTTCCAGTCTGCCGTTTCATCCCAGCCAACTGGGCGACAGCGGCAAACCGGCAGCCATGCAAGTCAGGGTCGGCCAGTGGATGGTCGGCAAGGTGGCGCGCGAGCTGGGCATTCATGTCACAGGGGGTTCGTCAAGCGTGGCCGATGCCTGGGAGCCGCTGCGCCTGGCGGCCGCCACGGCCCGGGCGTCTTTGTTGGGGGCTGCATCGTTGGCGTGGAAGCTGCCAGTGGCCGAGCTGATGGTTAAAAACGGTCTGGTCTCGCACCCGTCCGGGCTGTCGGCCCATTACGGCAAGTTTGCCAAGTATGCCGCTTCAACGCCGCCGGGCCATGTCAGCCTGAAGCCTCGCAAAGACTGGACGCTGATTGGACAGAGCGCGCCGCGCACGGATGTGCCGGCCAAAGTCAATGGCACGGCCATGTTTGGAACCGATGTGCGCTTGCCTGGCCTGTTGTATGCGGCGGTGCGCTTGTGCCCGATGCTGGGCGGCTCTCCCGGAGCCATCAACGCCAGTGCAGCCGTGGCCATGCCGGGCGTATTGCGCATCGTGCCGCTTCAAGCCTGGGCTGGCTCAAGCGCTGGATTTGCGGTGATTGGCAAAACATGGTGGCACGCGCAACAGGCGGCACAAGCGGTGCAGCTTGAGTGGCAGCAACGCCCGGCCGGTGCGCTGGACAGCCGCGCGGTTGAAAAACAGCTGCAGGCCGCTTTGCTGAGAGACACGGGCCATGTCTTTTTTGAGCAGGGCGATGTCGCTGCGGCTGAGTCTGCCGCAGCGCGCAAGCTGGAGGCCACCTACAGCGCACCCTATCTGGCCCATGCCACGCTGGAGCCAATGAACTGCACTGCTCAGGTCTCTGGCGGCAAAGTGTTTATATGGGTGCCCAGCCAGGTACCCCAAATGGCTGCGGCGGTTGCGGCGCGGGTTGCCGGTGTTGGTATCGATGATGTGACGGTCGTTGTCACTCTGTTGGGCGGCGGTTTTGGCAGGCGGCTGGAGGTTGACTTTGTCGCCCAGGCGGTGCGCGTGGCGATGGACAGCGGCGGGCAGCCGGTGCAATTGATCTGGTCACGTGAAGAAGACATGACCCATGACTTTTACCGGCCGATGGCCACCGCACGGCTACAGGCATCTATCAATGCGCAGGGTGTGGCCAGCAGCCTGCGCATTCAATCCGCAGGTGACGCCATATCACCGCGCTGGTTTGAGCGAGCAGCCACGGTTTTGCAGGGGCCGCTGGACATGCCGGACAAAACAACAGCCGAAGGCCTGTTTGGTTTGCCGTATGCATTTGCGCACCAAAAAATGTCACATGTCGCCACACGCAGCTCGGTGCCCGTGGGTTACTGGCGCTCAGTGGGGCATTCGCACAATGCGTTCTTTTCTGAGTGCTTTATCGATGAGCTGGCCTTGGCGGCGGGGCAGGATGCGCTGGCCTACCGGCGGGCGCTGTTAAAAAATGCGCCGCGTCATTTGGCCGTCCTTGAATTGGCGGCTGCCGAAGCAGGCTGGGGCACAACATTGCCAGCAGGCCGGGCGCGCGGTATCGCCTTGCATGAGTCATTTGGCTCCATCGTGGCGCAGGTTGCCGTGGTGTCGCTGGAGGCGGGCGTACCTCGCGTGCATCAGGTCGTCTGCGCAATTGACTGCGGCACCGTCGTCAACCCCGGCATCGTGGCCCAGCAAATGGAAGGCGCGGTGGTTTTCGGCCTGTCAGCCGCGCTGTACGGGCGCATAGACATTCATGATGGCCAGGTGCAGCAAAAAAACTACTCGGATTACGGCATGCAAAAATTGGCTAAAAGTCCGCAGGTGGTTACCTATTTTGTGAGCAGTCAAGCCCCACCCACAGGCGTGGGCGAGCCTGGCGTGCCGCCACTCGCGCCTGCTGTGGCGAATGCCATGTATATCCTGACGGGTCAGCGCCGTCGCATGTTGCCGCTCATGGATTGAGAAAAATATCGATGTTTTGTGCTGCTGGGCAAATTGGCGTGCTATAGTTGCAGGCTCTGCTGAAAAAGATGCATCACAGTGTCAACTGTGCAAACGGTCAGTCAGCAGAAAAAAAGTTTCAAATTAGTTTGACGGGAACAAAAAAACCGGTATATAATTTGAGGCTCTGCTAAATTAGCAAGACTAGGCGAAAGTCAAGTCAAGCAAAAGTAGCAAAGACCTTCAGGTTGACAGGGATTAAAACCCCGGTATATAATCGAAGGTTCAGCTGATTACAGCTACCGACCTAAAGCAAGCTGCTCAGCAGATTGCAAGCGGTCAGGATCATTAAAAATTTACAGCCGATAAGTATGGGCGTTTGAAGGCGATTGCCAGTCAAAATTAACTGACTTCGGTTGGTTGAAAGTAGACAGAGTCTTTTGACTTTAAACGCTCATGAAGATAGATAAAAGTGAAATCGTCAAAGATTTCTCTTCAATTCCGTTTTTATGAGTTTCTTGCTGCATTCACGTGCAGCGAGTGGAAAATTATTGCAGTGATTAAACTAAAGAGTTTGATCCTGGCTCAGATTGAACGCTGGCGGCATGCCTTACACATGCAAGTCGAACGGTAGAGTAGCAATACTCGAGAGTGGCGAACGGGTGAGTAATATATCGGAACGTGCCCAGTCGTGGGGGATAACGTAGAGAAATTTACGCTAATACCGCATACGATCTAAGGATGAAAGCGGGGGATCGCAAGACCTCGCGCGATTGGAGCGGCCGATATCAGATTAGGTAGTTGGTAGGGTAAAGGCCTACC
>CANFOS010000003.1 GCA_947448735.1 Comamonadaceae bacterium
GGTAAAGGCCTGGCTACCAGTCAGAATCGAAAGCCATGCCGACAAGCCGCTGTCGTCAGGCGCAATCAATGCGCGGGCGGGGGTAGCAGCGACAACGCCGCTTTGCAATGGAACAATCTCGCTGGTCGCTTGAAACTTCGGAGCATTGCGGTCAACTTGAGTTCTGGGGTCAGAAAAGTAATGCGCGCCGTACTCGACACGCGGGCGAAGTGTCAGGTACGCGAGGCCTTCCCCGCCAGCGACGATAGGCCCGTAACCGGTTTTCCCGCGCGCGAAATGGACGGTCAACGGCGCCAGCTTGTGGCTGCGTCCCATCATGCCGCTACCGCTGACCACTACCTGGAACTGATCCGTCATATGAAAGTGGGTAGGCAAGCTGACGCCGGGCGACTGCTCCACAAGATACGCGTGCGGACGCTCGTCCGGACCACCTCCCGCAATGATGTCAGTGCGCCCGAAAACGTCTCCCGTCAGGATGGTCACCGCCTTGCGATGCGGTTTGGCCTGCTCGTAATTACCGGTAACGATCATTGACTCTCCTCTTCCAGCCGAATCATTCGGCCCGAATGTTGGCTTCCTGGACGACCTTTGCGTAGACACCTGCTTCGTCTTCGACCTTCCGTAGCAATTCAGCCCAGGGAAGGAAGCCGGGCGTCAGTCCCGCATCCTCCATGCGCTTCATCACGCCCGGGTCCTTGACGGCCTTTCCGATTTCAGACGACAGGGTGGCAACAATGGCTGGCGGCGTTCCTCTGGGAGCGGAGACTCCCAGCCAAGTTTCAAATTCGTAGCCCGGCAGGGCTTCGGCGACCGCGGCAACCTGGGGCAAGCCCGCTAACCGTTGTGGCGATGAAACCGCCAACAGGCGAAGCCGGCCAGACCTGACCTGAACCATCGGCCCGGCGATCGAGGTAAAAAGCATATCGACCTGCCCGCCGATCAGGTCGGTGACGGCCGGCGGCGTGCCTTTGTAGGGGATATGCCGAATATCGACGCCAGCACGACGTTTGAGCAACTCCATCGCCAGATGCGACGGCGTGCCGTTGCCACCCGAGGCGTAAGCAAGGCCGCCGGGGTGACTGAGTGCGTGAGCAAGCAGTTCCTGCACGCTGGCGTAGGGCGAGGCGCTGCTCACGAAGAGTCCCGATGGCAACACGCCAAAACGCGCAACTGGAATGAAACTTTTGACGGCGTCATACCGCGCGCCGGGCGTCAGCAGCCGCGCGATGACCAGGTGGTTTCCCGACAAAAGCAATGTGTAGCCGTCGGGCACGGCAGACGCAACAAGATCGGCGCCTATCGTTCCACCGGCCCCTGGCCGGTTGTCAACGACGAAGTTCTGCCCCGTCTGTGTGCAAAGCCGATCCGCCACGATGCGCATCCCGATATCGGCTGGCCCGCCGGCGGGGAACGCGACCACCAAGCGCACCGGCTTGTCCGGATAGCCTTGCGCAAAGGCGCAAGGCGCGAACACGCTTACCGCAAGCAAGGCGATCAAGGCGGTAAGCCACCCACGCCTGAACCCGGTCTGCGTCGAACACGCGGCCAACGTGCAAACGATCTTTCTTTTCGTCACGTCTGTCTCCTTTTATAACGGCACTTGCTACGGTATACCCGCCTGAAGCCGTGTGAATAACTCAACAAATTATTCTTTTTTCGGTATTTATTCCAGATTCGGAACACAGCAGAGGGCGGTCATTGCCACCGGGCCCGTGAAAACCCCCTGGCAAATCACCTCCATAACCTATGGTCAAACAATTGACCATGCGTATCATTTCTCTAGTTTAACTAAATCGTTATTGAGACTGTCACTGATGCCCGGGTGCCGCAGAGCGGCACGCTACGGCGAGGAAAAAAGTGATCTTACTGAAGCTAGGATCCCCAGCTACCCAAAGAAGAGAGCAGACAGCTGTTTATCTTTGAAATCCAACCATCCAATGAAATGGCAGGAGACTATCTGTCGGAGAGGGCGACCCTCAGTTTGAGTGCTATCGCACACTGATCAAACGCCAATTCCGGGCCGCCTCAAGAGGCTCCCCATCCAACAGCGTCCAATGCAAACCAATGGCAACCGTCAAAATTCTGGCAATGATCTGGCAACGGCATAAAAAGAAAAAATCCCCGCTATCGATTAAATAGCAGGGATTCCAGCATTCACGACTTATAAATGGTAGGGCGTCACAGACTTGAACTGTGGACCAAAGGATTATGAGTCCCGTGCTGCGGTTTGAGGGCCAGACCGTTCGCCTACAGCGGCAGGATCGGGCAGTTGGATTCTCTCTCGACCAAGTCGTAGACGAAGATGAATTTGGCCATGCGTGTCTGGATGCCGGCGACCATGCCAAGTTCAAATATTTGGGCCCCGTCGAAAACCGGCTTGAATTCAGCGTGCAGCTCGGCGTCGAGTTAGCCGTACATATTGGTCATGACGATCTGGTCCGGCACCGAGCACCACACTCACCTTGCTGCAAAAAACAAGGCTACCGAGCGGATTTTTTTGCTGTGCCTGTGGGCTGTGTATGTTGTTGATCAGGCGCCTAGACAAATTGAATCAAATTTATTGTGGCACTCATCAAAATCAACCCAATGTTGAGGGTGAGGAAATTTCATTGCATGAATCGCGCATGCTTAGGGTCTAACGCCCCTTTCAATCACTGGCTTGTCAACCATATGACCCTCCAATTTAATCGCCCCGTTTTGACCTGAAGCCGCTAGATGCCGTAAGTGATACGGATGGCGAGCTTTGTGGCGATGGCGACGTCGCGGTCGAGCCCGCAGAGGCTGGATGCCAGTTGACCGGCCTCATGATCCAGTTCCGAGGCCGGGACGACCTTATTCACCAGCCCCATGGACTGGGCAACAGTGGCCGACACAGCTTCTGCGGTCAACAGCAGCTGATACGCAAATCTGCTGCCCACTTTCTGAAAAAGTCCTGACACCATCAGTTCGGGCACGATGCCTAGTTTCACTTCAGGAAAACCGATCTTTGCCTTCTCGCTCATCAGGGCCATGTCGGTAGACAGTGCAATGGCCGCACCACCCCCCAGGGCATGGCCGTTCAACACCGAAAGTGTGGGCACGGGGAAGTGGCTGATCGCGTGTAGCAGCTGCCGCAGAAGCTCTGTTCTTTGTTGTCGGAGTTCGTGCGCCTCAGTTCCGCCAGCGATGAATTCGCCCAGATCAGCGCCTGCGCTGAACACGTCGCCCGAGGCGGCCAGAACCAGAGCGCGGATGCGCTTGTCTTCGCGGGCAGCCCTCAGCTCATCAAGCAGCATCGCCAATAACGCAGTGTCCAGTGCGTTCTTTTTGGCGGGGCGGTTCAGTGTCAGTGTGCAGATGCCCTCAGCAACATCGACCAGCAAAGACTGCTTTATCGCCTGCATCACAAAGCACCTGAGTTGCTTCGTCTGTGAGACAGCATGAGGGTGTTCGACTTGTCCATTACTCTGCGACGTAGGGAACCGCGGCCCTGCCCGCACGCCAGAGCGTGATGGCCGCAGGCTTTTTCGACTCTTCAACCAAGTGCCCGGCCAGGCCGGCAGATCTTGAGACGACGGCGACGCTTCGGATGGCCGTGATCGGGATACCGATGTCCAGCAAAAGGGCGCCCATAGCGCCCGTCGCATTGATGGTGATATGGCGGCCCTTCACGGCATCAATCTCTGCGGAGAGCTTTTGAAGAAGTGCCATGTGCGGCAGTGCAATGCCCGTTGCTGCGGCGACTGCAAACAATCTGGGCGACCTGGGATCGTCCGGTTTGTGGTGCAGGTGACCGAAGCCTGGAATGGGTGCGCCGCTGGCGATCAGGCGTTTCGACGCCTCAGTGATGGCTGACTCCCCCTGTAGCGCCACCGCGTCTGCAAGTTCGGCCAGAATCTGGGCGCTTTGTTCCGCTGTGCCGCCGAATTTCCCGCCGACCGCCAGCAGCCCTGCTGCAATAGCGACCTGAGGCTCTTGTGGGTTGGTGCCAGAGATGAGGCGCGAAACAATGGTGCTGGGATTGATGCCATGTTCCATCAGGGTCACCAGGCAGGCATCCAGGATGGTGGTTTGTGCTGGCGAAGGAAATTTCCCGGCCACCAGGAAATAAAACATTTCCGTGAATGAGCGGACACCCATGAGGTCGTTGACCAGGTCTGACCCGCGCACAAAAATCTGTGTTTCATTCTGGTCACACAGGCTCGTCGTGGGCGGCGTTTTGCCTTCGCCCTTGCTGTTGTTACTCATCTCATGATCCCTGTTGTCAAGTCAAATTCGTCTGTAGTGCGTTCGAAGCGGGCATTGAATTATTTTTCAAGCACTTCAGACAGGCGGGGGGTTTGAAGCAGGGCTGACCAGTACTTCGACTCGCCGGCCACGGCAGCGGTCAACTCGGCCGGGTCAAGGTATAGCGCACTGGTGTAACCCTTGGCCATAGCGTCGCGAAACTCTGTGCCTTCGACGGAGCGCTTGAGGGCCTCCACCAGTTTTTGTTGTGTGGCAGCCGGCGTTCCCTTGGGTGCGAAGACACCAAAACGTGACAACTCGACCGAGTTGATTCCTGACTCCAGTGCGGTCGGCGTATTCGGGAAAAAGGACGAGCGTTTTTTGTCTAGCGTAGCAATGACGCGTAGTTTTCCGGAATTGACAAGCGGTGCCACTGCGCCAGGCAGCGCAAACACCACATCAGAAAAGCCGCCGATGATGGCTTGGATGGCGCCCGACACGCCCTTGAAGGGCACGTGGGTCAGATTCAGATTGGCGGTTGCTATGAAGGCTTCTCCCACCATGTGCGTACTGGTGCCGATGCCTGCGCTGCCCATGTTGATTTTCCCCGGATTGGCCCTTGCATAAGCTAAAAATTCAGGCAGGGTCTTGTAGGGCAGTTCTGCGTTGATGGCCACAACCAGAGGGGTGCCCGTCACGTTGCCGATGGCGATGAAATCGTCCGGCGAGAAGCGCGCGGTCTTGCCCATCGGCAGGATGGACAGAGCGGTTGTGTTTGCAAACAGCAATGTGTGGCCATCTGCCGGCGCGTTTTTGACAGCCAGTGACCCGACGACGGTTCCACCCCCATCGCGAGGTTCGATGACGACAGCCTGGCCGATAGCCTCTGACAGTTGAGGCACCATGGCCCGTATTTGCAAATCTGCGGCGCCGGGCGCATAGGGAACAATTATTTTGACCGGACGGTTGGGAAATGTCTGGGCTCTGACAGCCACCGTTGAAGCTGCCAGAACAATCGCCGCTACGGTTGCAAGCAGGGTGAACTTTTTCATGGTGTGGTCTCCGTTGATTTGACTAAATAATTTGCACGATCTCATCGACAACTTCTAATTGCGAAGCAGGTCCCGTGCGATGACCAGCCTCTGCATCTCCGAACTTCCCTCGCCGACGCGAAAGAGCCGCAAGTCCCTGTAGAAACGCTCTACTTCATAGCCGCGCACAACGCCATTGGCGCCGTGGATCTGTACCGCCTTGTCGGCCATCCTTCCGGCGACCTCGGAGCAATACAGCTTGCACATGCTGGCCTTGATGCGTATCTGGCTCTCGTCTTCGCTGTCGAGCAATGTCTGCTGCACCAGCGCCCGGGCGGCGGCCAGTTCGGTGGCTGAGTCCGCCAGCATCCACTGGATGGCCTGGCGGTCGGCCAGCGGCGCGCCGAAGGTGCGGCGGTCTTTGGCATACGCGGTGGCGATTTCAAGCAGTTTTTCTGCCGCGCCCAGGCACAGGCAGGCGACGCTCATGCGCCCTTCTGTCAGTGCACTGGAGGCCAGTTGAAACCCGCGGCCCAGTTCGTCGAGCAGCGCACTCTTATCGATCTTGCAGTTGTCGAAAGTGATTTCAGACAGCGTCCAGGCAGCGGAGCCCATGGTGGTTTCCACGCGGGTGATTTCCATGCCTGGCGTGCCCTTGTCGACCAGGAAGGCGCTGATACCGCCACGGGCGCGCAATGCCGGGTCGGTCACAGCAATCACCATGATCACCTCTGCTGAATCCGCATGAGAGATGAACTGCTTCTGGCCCGAAATGCTCCAACCTGTCTCAGTGGCTGTCGCGCGCGTCGAGATTGACGATGCGTCTGAACCGGCGCCAGGCTCCGTGAGGGCAAATGCGATGCGTGTATCGCCGCGCGTCAGCGGCGGCAGGTATTTGTCCTTTTGCGCATCCGTACCGTATTGCGCAATGGCCATGGGCGAGAGCCCGCCGGTGCCGGACATCAGGATGGTGAACATCGGGTGACAGCGGCTGAGCTCCTCCTGCACAAGGCAATACTGGGCCAGCGACATGTCCGAGCCGCCATATTTTTCGGGCAGGCGCATGCCCAGAAATCCCTGTGAGGCCAGCAGTCGCATCAGTTCGGCGGGGAATTTTCCTGTCTTGTCTACTTCCTGCGCCCATGGAGGAAGCTCGTCCTCTACAAATCGCCGCACAGAAGCCCGCATTTCTGCGAGGCCTTCTGCCACTTCTTTGAATGCCATACGGTTTTTCCTTAGCCCGATAAATTCATAAAATATGACTCTGTAGTAAAAAAGTCTATCATGCACCAATGAGAAGTGCGATAGAATTTTCAAAACTGACGTATGGGTCAAATATGGTGTTCGGGTTTTCACCAATCTGTCTGTCTAGCCATGACAATGAACAAAAATAGCGCTCCGGGGTGTTTGGGGTGCCAATGAACCAGCAATCAGGCCTTGCCAGCGCAGAGCGTGACCTCGCCGATGTGGTGGACGTCGGTATCTTCACGGGCAAAAAAACAGCGGGTGGAAAAGTTCGCGAGTTACGCACCCGCCGCGCAGAAAAGTACCAGGGCAAAAAAGACGCGATCCTCAAGCAGTCGGGGCGACTCTTCAGCGACCTCGGTTTTGCCAACGCTTCGCTCGACCAGGTCGCGGAGAGGCTGGGCATTGCCAAGCCTGCCATCTACTACTACTTCAGCAGCAAGGAACAGATTCTGTTCGAGTGCTTCATACGCGCGTTTGACGTGGCCGACCAGATCATGAAAGACGTGTTGGAACTGCCCCTGCCTGCGCACCGGAAGCTGGAGCGCTATATGCGCGATTACCTGATCAGCCACCTCAATGGCGACGCGCCTTCCATGCCTTCGCATGACCTGAATGCGCTCTCGCTGGCTTATAGAACTCGCATCGACCGCCGCCGCCGGGTGAGGCGAAATCGTCTCAGGGACCTGGTCTCCGAGGCAATACGCGACCAGGCGTTCAAGCCTTGCGATCCGGCGATCTTCATGAGTTCCTGGGGTGGTGCCGCCTCTTGGGTGATCGAGAGTTTTGACCCGAGAAAAGGGCTGGCGGCGACAGATGTGGCAGACCAGGTGGTAGGTCTTTTTTTAAGGGGCGTGCTGGTCAATCCCGATCAACAGGACGCTTGAGAAGGTCAAGGCATGGACATCAAAAAAATCGAGAAAGATATCCCCGAGCTGGAGCTCGCGCGCCGCACCACGCCGGACGCGCTCAGGCACGCTGCAGAACACTGGCCAACGCATGAGGCGTTGATCATCGGCGGTACCCGACTGAACTACGCCCAGCTCTACGAGACAGTGCTGCTGCATGCGTCCAACCTGTACCGGCTGGGGCTGCGGCCGGGCGAGCACCTGGCCATTTGCATGGGTAACAGCGCTGAGTGGGTCATCACGGCCTATGCCGCCAACTGCATCGGCGCGGTGATCATCCCGGTCAACACCCGATTCAAGGCAGACGAACTACGCTATCAGCTGGAGCAGTCCGACACGGATTTCCTGGTCGTGGCCGACCGATTCCTGAAGATCGACTTCATCGAGATGCTACAGGGGATTGAGCCGGCCATCGCTACGTCCTTGCCGGGCAAGTCACTTCCAAAACTCAGAAAGCTGATTGTTCTCGGAAGCCATGTTCCACCCGCAGGTGTTTCCTACGATGAGTTGACCCGCGCCGGCGCCGAGCAACCGCCTACATCCACGCTTCCCAAACCAGACGACCTGGCCCTGATCCAGTACACCTCAGGCACAACGTCTTTTCCGAAGGGCGTGATGCTGCGGCATATCAACCTGACGCTGGATGCCTGGCACGTCGGACGCCGTATCGGCCTGCGGGAAAAAGACAAGTACTTCAGCGGGCGACCGCTGTTCCACGTCGCCGGAACCACGCTCTCCATGCTGGCATCCCTGATGACGGGCGCCTGCTACCTCACCGCAGCTTCCTTCGATCCGGAAGAGGTGCTGCGGATCATGGAGCAAGAAAACTGTACCGTCACGTCCGCCAACGACACGATGTTCATGATGCTGATGGATCACCCTAATTTCAGCAAGACACGGCTGCAGGTCAGAGCAGGCATTGCGGCAACGAGCGAAGAGGTCTCGCGCATGCTGATCGATAAGCTGAAGCTCCATGAGTTCAGCGCCGGGTACGGTCTGTCAGAGTCTTCGCCCACCGCCGTCATGGGGCCTTACAACGATTCAGTGGGCAAAAGGATTGCAGGTTTCGGTTTTCCCTTGCCGGGCATCGACGTGCGGATCTTCGATTCGGAAACCTTCACTGAGGTTGCTGCCGGTACGCTGGGCGAGATAGGTGTGAAGGGCTGGAACCTCATGGCCGGCTATTACAAGATGCCCGAGGCTACCGCCAAAACCATTGACGCCAACGGCTGGCTGCACACTGGCGACCTCGGTGTTGCCGATGAGGACGGACGGATCCGTTTTGTGGACCGGCTTAAAGACATGTTCAGGGTCGGTGGCGAAAATGTCGCGCCTGCGGATGTCGAGAATGTCTTGAATGCGCACCCCGCTGTCCTTCAGGCGCAGGTAGTCGGTGTACCTGATAAACGGCTGACACAGGTGGCTGCTGCGTACGTGATTTTGAAGATCGGGAAAACCACCACGGAGGAAGCGCTCATCGCATGGTGCAAAGAAAAGTCCGCTAGCTTCAAGGTGCCCCGCTATGTCCGTTTTGTGGATTCGTTCGAGCCCATCGGCATGACGGGCAGTGCCAAGGTTCAGCGGAACAAACTCCTCGCCTATGCGGTGAAGGACTTGGGGCTTTGAGCACCCGAAAACCAGTATTCAACAATCGGCATTCAGATGACAAAGACGACACACACCAGCTACTTTGACACCAGTGGCGTCGAAAGCGTGGCCTGCGGCAACGCCACCGTCAGCCTGGACCTCCACGGCCATGTTGCGCTGATCAGCATGTTGGACGCAGAGCGGCACAACGCCATGACACCCACGCATGTGCGGGCCATGGTCGCGGCGATTGACCGCAGTCAATTGAAAAAGGCCAGGGCTGTGGTGATCACTTCCGGCGTGAAAAATTTCTGCGCCGGGGCCGATGTGGTCCAGTTGCTCCAAGGCAGGATCCTTGAACCCGGCCCCAAGGACCCGGACGCGGACACGCCGCTCAGGCTCTTTAGAAGGCTGGTCGAAGACACGCGCCCGGTCATCCTGGCCATCAACGGGCTGGCTCTGGGCGGCGGGATGGAGATGGCCTTGTCCAGCGATCTGGTCTTTGCTGCCCCTGAGGCCCGGTTCGCCATGCCCGAACTCGGCCTGGGGCTGTTGCCGCGCATGGCGCTGGTGCGGTTATGCGAGGTGGTGGGTCGGCGCAAAGCCATGGAGCTGATCCTGACCCGTCGAAAATTCACGGCCGAGCACGCCCTGCAAATCGGCTTGCTGACCGATATCATCCCTGCCGGAGAACTCGTGGCCACGGCCATCCGCACGGCGTCTGACATCGTGAGTGCGCCGCCAGCGGCCATCGCCGCCGTTAAGAAAAACCTCGGCAGGGTGCCCCTCGACGACTGGATTGCCATCGACGACCTGCTCAAGGACATGAACCCTTCCGAGTGGCAGGAGGGCTTGAGCGCATTCCTCGAAAAACGAACACCCGATTTCGAGCCCTTTTGGCAGCGTTGAACCGCGTCTGCGCTTTGACCATGATGCTTGACACCAGGAGCCTGTTCTGAACGCTTCACCTCGATCGTCGCGATGCGTGACGCCGCTGTTCGTCAGGGCTATCCGGCGGGCATACAGTGCGCCGAAGCAGTGCGACTGCCAGACCCAATTAACTTTTTCAACCGGAAGGAATTGACATGACAAACCCGATGACGAATGAAGAAAGACGAAAGCAATTCAGGCAGCGCGTGGAACAACGTAACGGCCTGGTTGTGCCTGGCGCTTTCAACGCACTGAGCGCCCGCGTGATCGCAGACCAGGGTTATGAAGCGGCCTACCTGACGGGTGCCGGCTTGACCAATATGTACTACGGCGCGCCTGACCTGGGCATCATTGGCCTGCGCGATGTGGCCGAATGCACAGCCCGCATGCGCGAAGTGATTGACCTGCCGCTGATTGTGGATGGCGACACCGGCTTCGGCAATGCCGTGAACGTCTGGCATACCGTCCGCACACTGGAAGCGGCGGGCGCCGATGCGATCCAGCTCGAAGACCAGACCTTCCCCAAGCGCTGCGGCCACTTTGCCGGCAAGGATGTGGCGCCGCTGCCTGAGATGCTGGCCAAGATAAGGGCGGCAGCCGATGCGAGGCGCGACAACAACTTTTTGATCATTGCGCGTACGGATTCGCGGGCTACGCTGGGTTTCGACGCTGCCATCGATCGGGCCCGCCAGTTCAGCGAGGCCGGCGCCGACATCCTGTTTGTCGAGGCGGTGGAAAGCCTTGAAGAAGTCCGGCAGTTGCCAAAGCTGCTCGACAAACCCCAGCTCATCAACATCGTGATCGGTGGTAAGACCCCGGCGATGGACGCGTCCGAGCTCGGGCAAATGGGTTTCGGCATCATCTTGTATGCGAACGCCGCGCTTCAGGGCGCGGTACTGGGCATGCAGCGGGCACTCGGCTCATTGAAACAAAACGGGCGCCTCGAAGAAAACTCCGGGCTGGTGGCTCCGTTTCTCGAGCGCCAGAGGCTGGTGAACAAACCCTTGTACGACGAGCTAGAGAAGCGTTACGTTTCCTGACCCCCTTAACAAGAGACATCTGGCGGTCACACATGTCACACGACACCGGTCACCCTGAACATTACTCGTACGATCCAGAACTCGGACACGGACTGCCGCACGACCCTTTCAAGGCGATCGTGGCGCCGCGAGTCATCGGCTGGATTTCAAGCTGCAGCGCATCGGGGCAGGTCAACCTCGCGCCTTACAGCTTTTTCGGTGCATTTGCCTCGAGTCCGCATCAAGTGATTGGTTTCTCGAGCGATGGCTGCAAAGATACCCTTCGCAACATCGAAGAGACGGGCGAGTTCGTCTGGAACCTGACCAGCCGGAATCTGGCCAGCCAGATGAACCTGAGCTCGGTACCGGCCACTCCTGAGGTGAACGAGTTCAAGCTGGCCGGCCTGACCGAAGCTCCCGGCGCTCAGGTCCGTGTGCCTCATGTACTGGGGGCCCCTGCCGCTCTGGAGTGCCGGCTGCTCAAGGTGGTCCGCCTCGATGGTCTGGACGGCAAAGACCTCAACCACTGGATTGTTTTCGGGCAGGTGGTCTACGTCCACATTCGCCGGGAATTCCTGAAAGATGGGCGCTTCGACCTGCACGCGGCACAGCCCGTGCTTCGTGCCGGATACCTTGGCGATTACGCGGTCATCGGCGAGATGTTCGAGATGTTCAGGCCTGAGTCCTGAGGGCCGAGCCCCTAAGTAGCGAACCAATCGGCCCCAGCCACGAGACTGTTGTATTGGCTCGATTCCCTTGACCTCCACACATGTAACCCCGGCGACGGCAACGACAGCTTGAGTGGCAATGCCGTGCACAACGTGCGTTACGGCATGCGCGGCAACGATAGCCTGGACGGTGTCGGCGACGGCCAACTGATAGGCAGCAATGGGGAGGACCGGCTGACGGGCGATCCGGACACCGACACCGCAGTCTTCAGCGGCCTACGGCACCCACTACAACGTGCTTGTGGACGCGGGTGCTTTGCAAGACCTCTCAGACAACGCCTATGCCGGCGTGTCAAACATCACCGACTTTGACTTCAGCACCCTCAGCAGTGCCCGGATGGACTTCGTGGTGATCTGAGCTGGCGACAGCCGGCTCAGATCAAATCAGCGTCACGCCGGTCTTGGCTTGCAAAAGCTCGCATATCACTCCCGGCGCCATCTCGACGACCTTGAGGCCTTGCGGCGTCACGTCCATACCGGCCAGGTCGGTGATGATGCGGTCCACCACGCCCATGCCCGGCAGCGGCAAGGTGCATTGGGTCAGGATCTTCAGGTCTTGGGTGCCGCCTTTATTCTTGGCCACGTGCTCCATCAGCACAATGACGCGCTTGACGGCGTCCACCGCGTCTTCGGTCGGGAAAGCGCCAATCCCAACAAGGAATTACTCTGGCCAACTACGCAAAAGGCCGTAAGCTTACTGCTCCACGTTCAAATCGAGACCCGGCTGGAATGCAAAAATCCCGAAGCAAATCATCAACTTACGAAGCCATGATGTGTGAACGTTGGGGCACTAATGATTTTGTTAAAAGTTTACTCACTGAGGCTCGACTCCAATATCACGCAACACACTGGCCCAGCGGGTACGCTCTCCTTGAATCCAAACGCTATAGGCTGCGGCAGATGGGAAACTTTGTGGCTTGAGTGCCATGTCGAACATTTTCTTTCGAACTTCTGAGTTGGCAACAATAGCATTGATCTCAGCGGTGAGCGTATCCACAACCGGTTGAGGTGTACCTGCAGGTGCAAAGAGACCGTACCACGCCTCTATGTCGACAGGGTAGCCCAGCTCGGCCATGGTTGGAATATCCGGCGCGTTTGGAACACGCGATGTTGTAGCAAGGCCAATGATCTTCAGCCGCTCTGTCTGTGCCTGAGCCAGTGAAAGTGGCAGGTTGGCAATATCTATCTGCCCACCAATCAGTGCCGTCAGACATTGCGCTGCGCCCTGAAACTGGATGCCTTGTAGCTTTGGGATGTTGGCTTTCTTCTTGAAGATCTCGCCTGCAATGTGAGGCACGCTTGCGACGGCCCAGTGACCGTAGTTTCCTTCACCGCTCTGGCCAAGTTTGATGATTTGCTCAAGGGTCGTAGCGCGGCCATCCCTGGGTACCGCAAAAGCGGTGGGCAGTGTGTTGATTGCCGCGAGTGCTGTGAATTTTTCGTTCTCGACCGCCGTCTTAGGGTAGACGTACGGGTTGATTGCATGTGTTCCTATCGCTCCTAGAAACAGGGTGTAACCGTCTGGAGCAGACGTCGCAGCGGCTCGTGCAGCCACAATTCCATTGGCACCGCCCCGGTTGTCAACCACCACTGATTGGCCAAGTCGTACGCGCAGTTGGTCGGCCACAAGTCGTGCCACGGCATCGGTTGCCCCACCTGGAGGAAACGGCACGATCATTTTGATGGGTCTGTCAGGCACCCACTTGGCCGACTTTGGCTGTGCTTGCGCCAAAAAGGGCAACGTTGTTAGAGGCAAAGCACCTAAGCCGATTAGCAAGGCACGGCGCTCTATCGGAATCAGGGGTAGATGTTGGGTCATGATTTTCTCCGGGTTCTGGTTGCTTACAAGAAAAACGGGATCAGGTGTCACTTTTTAGCTTTAGCAGGCTTTCGTAGACGATGTCTGGTACATCTACGAAGCCTGACGCCAACGCTAGACGGCGCTCAGAGGCTGACCGTTCGAACGGCATACGCACTGGGCTTTTGGGATCGATGGGTCGTGCACTTGAAATTTCCGCCGCCAGTTCACTTATTCGAGCTGGGTATTCACCGCCTGGCAGGAACACTTTAGGGTCGATGACTATCATGAAATATGCCATTTCTCGCCACCCAGGAGAAATGACTGGTCCACCCGCCAGCGCACAAAGCATCTGGACTACGATGGCCAGTCCGGACCCGCGGTGACCTCCCCAGGTCCTGATGAAGCCCGACATTGCAGTCTCTGCGTCCGTGGTCGGCTGTCCATCACTATCCAATGCAACACCCTCTGGCAAGGCCTTTCCCTCGCGCCTGTGTAGCATCACATCGCCATGCATGATGGCGCAGGTGCCAATGTCCCAGATAACCGGGTCACCTTCGGAAGGAAAACCAAATGCAATTGGGTTGGTTCCCAGGCGTCCCTCGGCTGCGCCTTCAGGTGCTACCTTGGCTGGTCCATTACCAACGGCAAAGGCTACGAGCCCTTCTCGCGTTGCCATCTCCAAATAATAGGAGAAAAGCCCAGTGTAAAAGGTGTTGTTGGCCCCAACCATACCAATACCGTGAGACTTCGCTTTGTCGATAGCGATACGCGTGGCATGGTGAGCGACAACGTAGCCAACGTTGTCGCCGCCATCGATGACTGCAGAGGTATCAGTTTCTCGGACAGTTGAAATGGGCTTTCGTTGATCGCCGACATCGCGCATCTTCTCCGCAATCGCGAGGATGCGGGGAAGGCTGCCGAATGTCACACCGCGCAAGGCAGCGTCGATCAGATGGTCAGCCGTCACTGTAGCGTCTTCCTCGGAGAACTTAAGCTTGAGTAATGCGCCTATGGCCAAAGCGCGAGCATCATTGATTTTAAGTTTCATGGTGATTGGGTGAGGGTTGTAAAGTGGTTAAAACAAACTGTAAATTCGAGCCGCGTTACCCGAGAAGATTGCCCTCTTCTCGGCGTCGGAACATGCGGCAGCTGAAATCTTGTAGGCGTCGATCAGTGTGCCGTAGTCGCATAGCGAAGCCTCGACTGGGTAATTGCTACCCCAGATGCATCGCTCTGCGCCAAAGGCTTCGATGCAGGCTTCCACATAGGGCTTCCATACAGCGGCGAGTTCAGTCGCTGTGGCTGGCGTGGTACGGTTTTCCAAGCCCAGACCTATGCGCTTGGCGGCCAGGCCACTCAGTTTCATTTGGGTATTGGGCCGCTGTGCTACTTCGGAGATGGCCCGTCGCCATCGCCCGAAGCGGTCATCCGTGGCATAGGCATTGACGCCAACAGGACCTCCGCAATGGTTGACGACAATTGTTGTGTCAGGGAACGCATCAGCCAAGTTGCAAAGCTCTGGCAGTTGAGGTTCATATTGCCAAGCGTCGTAGATGAGGCCTCGATCTGCCAGCTTTCTAAACCCTTGACGGAATGTCTTGTCCAGCAGCACGCCTTTTGCAGCATAAGGTCGCAAGCCTAGGTTCAACGACAGATCGGGGTCCCAGTAAACGGCGCATCGGATACCACGAAATCGACCAGCACTCGCTTCGTCCAGTGCCTGCAAAACTTCGTCCACAGCGGCCCCAATCGACAAGTCTGCGGCTCCAATAAAAGCAGTACACAGACGCTTGTTTGCCATTGGACCAGCGGCGCTCTTGTCTGCTTCAATCCTGACGAACTCAGCTTCGCCAACCGGTTGCATTTCTGGCGGACCGCTGCTGCGGTACTCTGCATTGCACTCAGCAAAGATGCTGGCCACGACGTCATGTCCGCAGGCGGCCACATCGGCCTCGAATTCACCCATTAAGTAGCGCTGCCCCTTCTTGATCCAGAGATGGTGATGGCTGTCGATGACCGACAAACTTGGCTCTACAGCATTTCGCGCATTCACGGCGGTCATTTGGCGACGACTCCAGCATCTTGAGTCAGCTGCTTCCATCGGACGATGTCCGAATCGACCCGTGAGTTTGCTTCGCTTCCGGTCACGATGTAGCCGTCCAGGGCGTTGGCCTGGAGGTATGTCTTCATTTCAGGAGTTGCGGCCGCAGTTTTAAATAGTTCAGCGAGTCTAGTGAGCGCCTCTGGCGAGGTACCACGGCGCGCAAAAAGTCCATTGAAGGTGTCCAACTTGAAAGGGACGTCGGACTCTAACATTGTGGGAATGGCAGGGTGTGCAGGCATGCGCTGCGACGCTGTGGTGGCTAAAACGCGAACCTGCTCGCTTTTCATATACGCAGCGAAGCCGGCTGGGTCGCTGACTGCAATGTCAATCTCGCCAGAAACAACGGCCATCAGCATGGCAGTGTTGGTCTTGTAAGGCACGAAGGTTAGCTGTGTTCCGCTCAGTTGCTGAAACAGTTCACCTGCCAACTGTTGGGTTGCCGTGCCGTAGCCGAAGTTAAGTTTCTGCGGGTTGTTCTTGGCATAGGTCACAAACTCACGCATGTTCTTAAATGGCAACTTGGGATGAATACCAAACATCATCGCGCCCTGTGCCATCAAGCCGATTGGCACCAGGTCCTTTTGGGGATCGTAGGGAAGTGCCTTGATGAGGTACTTATTGAAAACGATGGCGGAACTTGTTGTAAACAAAAGTGTGTGGCCGTCAGCCGGTTGATTCAAAACTGCTTGCACGCCAATGATCCCATTGGCGCCAGGTTTATCTTCAATGATGGTGGCAGCCTTTGTCTGTGAGGTGATCGTCTGGCCGATCATTCGCGCGATCATGTCAGAGGAGGCGCCCGGCGAACTTGGTACGATGATGTTGATTTGCTTCGCGGGAAAACTTTGTGCATAGGCGTTGCTGCAAAACGTGAGCACGAGCAGCGATGCTTTTAAAGCCAGACGAACGCCAACGGTGATGGATTTCATGGTTCTTGTCTCCTATTTTTTGACGAGATCATTGCAAATTCACTTTGCTGTGCCGCGCTTGGAATCAGAGGGGGCTACCGGGTCGCGTCGCAGCACTTCCTCGATCGCAGACGGATCGGATTTGATGACAACCCCAACACGCTCCTGAGGAAGTAGCATCACCGAACGACTGTCTCGTTCTGACCAGCCGCGCAGCATGGCCTCCTGTACATCCGACAGGGTCAGCGATGTAATTCGCATGGGGACGTCCAATTCGCGCGCCAATTCAGTCGCTGTTAAAAGGTCTTTGTGGACAATGCGCAGCGCTGAGTTGGGTGGGTCATAGCGGGCCGGTAGGAATTCATCGATCAGCCCATCGAAAGTGCGCCGACGTCCTGCGGCGCCTTGCCGCAAGGCTTCCCAAAGCGATAAGGGATCGGCCCCAGCTTTGACGCCGAGCACAAAGACTTCAGCAATGGCGGCCTGCGTTGCCTGTGCCGCACAATTGTTAACAAGCTTCGTGACCAAGCCCGTTCCGATTGCTCCGACATGAACTACTTGGTCGCCCATGGCTTGGAGCATGGACTGGTAGCGCTCGAAGCTAGGTTTGTAGCCGCCAACCCAGATGGCGAGCCGCCCACGTTTGGCACCAACGGCACCGCCACTCACCGGTGCGTCCAACATGAATGCGCCCTTTTCCGAGAAGGCATGATGAAGGCGGCGGACACACTCCGGAGAACTGGTGGACAGCTCAAAATATGCTTGCTCGGGGCGAATGGTGGACAGGATGCCATTCGGTCCCAGAGCCACTTCATCGATGACAGGGACGGAGGGAAGGCAAGACAGCACGACGTCACAGTCGGATGTCAGTGCGGCGGGCGTGTCGGCCCAGCGAGCACCTGCTTTGATGTGCTGCTCGGCGACTTCACGCCGCGAGTCGTGGACCACTATTTTGTACCCTGCCTTTTGCAGGTTGGCCGCCATCGAGGCACCCATGATGCCGATACCGATGAATCCTACTGTGGGTTTGTTGTCTGGCTGCATCGTTTCCATTCGGTTGGGTTTGTATTTATTTTGTGGTGGGCGCGGGGACCATTCGGCGCCATACAAGCTCACGTTGTTGGAGTGAGCCGCCGTAGGCGCGAAGTGGTGGTCGCAATGTAAGACGTTCGCCATCGATCGCTACCTCTCGTATTTGATGGCCACCGATGCGGTTGGGTTCAGAGGCGATGTCGACAAGCACGTCCAACTTCTGGCCTTCAAAGGTGTAGCTGCCGCCATAAGAGCTGAACTCACGTTTGCCCGACATGCCGAGGTCCGTATCGCCGTTACACAGAGAAGCGATCATTCGTCCGTTCTTGAAAACGATGGAGCCCATCGGGCAGGTCCCATAGGGATCGGCAAGTGGCTTACCGGCTTCATCCCATGCGCGTGCCTGCTCTAGAGTCCACACCCCTTCCATTGGGTTCATAGAGGGCTCTGGCAAAAGATGATGTAACGTTTCATTCATTGCTGGTCATTTCAGAGTGAGATCGTTGATCGTTTTAGCGGTCTGGTGGGCACCTGCCGCTGGACCCTCGAGCCAGATATTCAGTTGGCACAATGATCCTGCGCGGTTCAAGCGAACCCTCCCCTTTCATTCGTTCAAGGAGTAGAAACGCACCAGTTCGACCGACTTCGGTGTTGTTCCAGCGGACAACGGAGGTTGGCGGTGTGGACAGCATGGCTAGATCGGAGTCGCCACTCGCTACAAGTGATATGTCTTCGGGAATTCGCAAGCCGCGTGCTTTGATAGCGCTGAGCGAGCCCGCAAGCATGGATATGCCGCCAAGGATGATGGCTGTCGGTGGCTGCGTCCATCCAAGGATGGCGGATGTTTCGACAAATGCGCCTTCTGACGTGAAGGTATTGGTACTGATAAGCCGCTCGTCTACTGGCAGGCCCTGCGCCTCAAAGAAGGCTCGATAGCCCCGCAGGCGCGCTCGTGCTGGATAAACATTGTCTTTACCGGTCAAAATTGCGATGCGCCGGTGGCCCAGAGAGAACAAATGCTCAAGCGATTGTTTAATACCCTGTTCATGCGCAATCAGTAGTGCGTCAAATGACTCAGGAATTTCGCGGTCGAACAGGATCGTGGGAATGTTGATTTCTTTGCGCAGCGCGAGAAGCTCCGCATCGTCTTCGGCGCTGGTAATCATGATAAGCCCATCAATGCGCCTACTTGCAGCAGACATGATGAAGTTCACCTCTCGCTCACGACTTTCTTCGGAGCACCCAAGCAACAATGTATACCCTTGATCACTGAGTACCTCCTGTGCACCGCGAACGAAGCCGGCCAGCACCGGTGAAGTGATGTTTCGAACTAAGATGCCCACAGTTCGAGACTCTCCGTTTCGCATGCTTTGTGCAACGGTGTCCGGTTTGTAGCCCAGCTTGGCGATCGCGGCTTGCACCTTGGCCATGTTTTCCGCAGAGACATTAGGGTGTTTGTTGATAACGCGCGAAGCAGTACCCAATGCAACGCCGCCCAGCGCGGCGACTTCTCTGATGGTTGCGCGGCTTGGCTGCTTGCGTGGCGCTTTCGGAGTTGGGGAAAGGCTCTTCATCTTCAAAAATACAAGTTTGTTGAGATTGGCATCACAACGCGTTAGAACGAACGTTCTAGGCCGAGAACGTGCTGCCCTATGAAGGAAAGAATCATGTTGGTCGAGATCGGTGCGATTTGGTACAAGCGGGTTTCGCGCCACTTGCGCTCGATGTCATATTCGGTGGCGTACGAGAAACCGCCCAGTGTCTGCATTGCCGTGTCGGCTGCCTTGAAGGCAGCCTCTGACGCGACCAGCTTGGCGATATTGGCATCGGCGCCGCATTCGACCCCAGCTTCAAAAAGCGCTGCGGCACGGCGGCACATCATGTCGGCCATTTGCAGGTCCACATGGCAGCGCGCTAGAGGGAACTGAATTCCTTGATTCTTGCCAATCGTGCGTCCGAACACACTTCGCTCTTTCGCATAAGCAACTGCTCTCTCAAGGCAGAATCGCCCATCTCCCACCGCTTCCGTGCCCACTAGGATTCGCTCGGCGTTCATTCCGTCCAAGATGTATCGGAAGCCCTTACCCTCTTGACCAATGAGACTTTCAGCTGGGATGCGAAGCTTGTCGAAGAAAACTTCGGTGGCGCCGTGGTTAATCATTGCGTCAATAGGACGGATGTCGAGTCCCTTGCCCAAGTTGTTCTTGATGTCGATGAGAAAAACGGACAAACCATCAGTTTTCTTTTTGACCTCAGACAGCGGTGTGGTGCGTGCAAGGAGCAACATCAAATCTGAATGTAAAGCTCGGGAGGTCCAAACTTTCTGACCGCTCACCTCATAGTGGTCGCCTGAGCGAACTGCGCGGGTCTTGAGGCTCGTCGTGTCGGAGCCGGAAGTGGGCTCGGTGACCCCGAAGGCTTGCAGTCGCAATTCGCCGCTGGCGATTTTGGGCAGGTAATATTGTTTTTGTGCTTCGCTCCCGTGTCGAAGCAGGGTCCCCATGATGTACATCTGCGCATGCCCTTGGCTTGCAACGCATCCGCTGGCATTTATTTCCTCAAGAATGATTGCGGCTGCGCGTAGCGGTAGGCCAGAACCGCCGTACTGCTCCGGGATGAGCGCCGACAAGAAGCCTGCGTTTGTCAGAGCCTTGATGAATTCAGTAGGGTAGCTATCTGTTTTTTCTAGGGTCCGCCAATAGGTGGTGGGGAATCCGAGGCAAAGGCGACGAACTGCTTCGCGCAGCTCGGGGAAATCTTCCCCCAGCGCCATGGTGGTTTGAGTGCCGATGTCTGTACTTGCATTCATGAAAATTCCGATTTTGAGGTCAGGCTACTGCAGTGACTTGAGGGATCCTGCGGGGTAGGCCGGCAATTGCAATGGCGCCGCTCAGTTTTTCGTTTGGCAGTTCGCGCGCCAAGATCTGGCGCACAGCCACCAGGCGCGTGATGTCGATGCCAGTGCTGTAACCCATCGTTTCGCACAGGTAGGCCAAGTCTTCAATGACCACATTGCCCGTGGCACCAGGCGCATGCGGGCAGCCACCTAGGCCGGCCAGTGTTGCATCGAAATGGCGCACACCTGCGTCTAGCGCGGCGGCGGCATTGGCCAAACCCAACCCGCGCGTATCGTGAAAGTGGGCGATGACAGGCACCTTCCCCACGCTCGCCAGCACGCGATCAAACAAGCGGCGAACTGCATGAGGGCCGCCATGTCCGACGGTATCGGCCAGTACGATTTCGTCGGCGCCGGCTTGCACCAGCAATTCGGCCAATTCAAGCACACGATCCTCTGAGACCAAACCCTCAATCGTGCAACCAAAAGACGTCGAGAGGCCACCGCTAAGAAGCGGACGCTGATCTCCAGGCACATCACGGAGCATGGCGGCAATGTTTCGGAAGTCGTCCAGCGACTCTGCGACCGTGCGTCGGACATTTGCCAAATTGTGACCTTCGCTTACCGACATCACGTAATTGAGCTTGTGTACGCCCAGCTCTACGCCTCGCTGCGCGCCCTTCATGTTGGGGACCAGAGCAGAAACAGTCAGGCCTTGAATGCTGAGGGACCTGTTTACAAGTTCTGCTGAATCTGCGAACTGCGGAATCAGCTTGGGTGGCACAAAAGAGCAGACCTCAATCTCCTGAACGCCGGCTGCATACTCTGCGCGAATCCATTCCATTTTGGCGGCCGTCGGCACAATGGTCTTGACAATTTGAAGGCCGTCGCGGAGGCCAACTTCTCGAAGCGTGATGTGTTGTGTCATGGCTGTTATAAAGCTTATAGAAGAATGATCGATTTGTAAATGAAACGTTTCAACGGCTAATCATTCAAGTGTTGTTGGGGTTGAGCCTATTTGTGCCTGACCTCAGGCTGCTGAGCCGCCCATGAGCCGCGCGCGGATACTGGCAAAAACCTCGTGTGTATGTTCGCCAAGCTTAGGAGCGGTAGTACGAAAAGGGGGACGGACGGCGTCGAACGAAAGGGGCAACCCCAAAACCGTCCCATTGCCGTCGGGTGAGGCTTGGAAAATTTCTAAAGCCTTCGTCTGGGGGTTGTCTACAAGCTGGTTGATGGTATTGATGGGGCTGGCGGGAACGCCTGCCGTTTCGAGGATGACCAACCACTCTTCGCTCGACTTCTGCTTGAAAATGTCTGCAAGCAAGCTGATAAGTTCTATCCTGTTGGTGCAGCGATCCTTGTTGAGCGCGAAGCGTTCTTCGGTCGCCCAGGCAGGGTGGCCTACAGCGTGACACAGGCGTCGAAAGATACTGTCGTTTCCAGCCGCGACCATGATGTACAGGTCTGATGTTTCAAATGCTTGGTAGGGAACCATCATGGCAACCCCTGACCCTTCGCGTCGAGGTACTTTTCCCGATGCGTCAAATGAAGCGTACTGTATGCTGAGCCAGCCTAGGGCTGTCTCGAAAAGTGACGTATCTACAACGCCCCCCTTGCCTGTCAGTGCAGCCTCGCGGCAAGCAGCTTGGATGCCAATAACGGCCCACAGACCGGCGGCCATATCGGTGATAGACACCCCAACCCGAACCGGAGGACGGTTGTCCTCGCCCATGAGGCTCATGATGCCGGTGAATGCTTGGATGAGCGGGTCGTAGCCTGGCTTGTCTCGCAAGGGGCCGGTGTGGCCGAAAGCGCCTACATTACAGTAAACAAGGCAGGGGCGGGTCGCAAGGAGTTCGGCGGCGCTGAATCCAAGCTTGTCCATCGCGCCAAACTTCAGGTTGTGGATGAGAACGTCGCCCTTTTCCTCAATGAGCTCACGCAGCATCGCGGCTTCCTTCGGATCCTTCATGTCAATGACCACACTGCGTTTGCCACGGTTAAGCGTCTGGAACATGCTAGCTGTGCCATCTTCACGAAAAGGCGGCATGCCGCGTGAATAATCACCGCCGCCAGGACTTTCGATTTTGATGACGTCAGCACCCAATTCGGCCAGAATCATCCCGGCGTAGGGTGCTGCAACCGTGTGTCCAATCTCGATGACGGTTAGGCCGCTTAGGGGAAGTGGTTTTGTCATGCTCAGTGACCCTGAAAGCGAGGAGGGCGTTTTTCGTTGAAGGCAAGCACGCCCTCAAGTCGGTCTTGTGAAGACGCAACCCTCTGGTAGGCAGACACCTCCAACGCCAGCCCGGTTTTGAGGTCAGCCTGCATGCCGTGGTCGATCGACTTCTTGGCCTGAGATACCGACAGTGGGGCATTGGCGCAGATACGCGCAGCCACTGCCCTTACCTTTTGCATCAGTTCCGCGGGAGCGCATAGGGCATTGACCATTCCCCAATCATGGGCCTCCTGAGCCGAAAATGGCTGTGCGGTCATGATCAGTTCTTTGGCTCGACGGCTACCGATGGCGCGTGGCAGGTTTTGTGTGCCACCGCAGCCTGGGATGATGCCTAAGCTAGCCTCAGTCAGCGCGAACTTTGCTTCAGTTGATGCGTAGATGAAATCACAGGCCAGTGCCATTTCACAGCCACCCGCGTAAGCCGCACCGTTGACTGCGGCTATCACAGGAACTGGACACTCCATGATGGCGTAGAAAGCCTCCTCAAAGACTGCATGCTGTAAGCGCCAAGCAGCATCGCTCATGCCTTTGCGTTCCTTGAGGTCACCACCCGAGCAGAAGGCTTTATCGCCGGATCCTGTGATCACCACGCATCGCAGGTCACCGGGTGTGAAGCGCAATGGCCCGAATACTTCGCGCAATTCTTCCCCAACGCGGGTGTTGATGGCATTGCGAAATTCCGGGCGGTTCAGTGTGATGACGAGAAGGCCATGGTCGTCCTTTTCGCAAATGATTGTGTCGAATGGCATGAATATGAGTGTGTGATTGATTGAGGTCAAGCGTGCAGATGGATGCGCTTTTTTTAATGCTAACGGGGCAAAGATAAAAAAGCAATGAAACGTTTCATTAAAAGTGCAAATTGATACGAAATTCACAGCACATTCATCCGAAGGTGCTCATGTTGAAGACTTATGCTGCCCAATTAAATGAGCGCTTGAGTAAGGCCTGGATCGCGTGGATGGCGAGCGAATGTTGCTGGCGACGCATAACGGCCTCAAGGAAAAATAACCTATATAAATCAATAAGTTACAAGCAATCCAAAAAGGTGCAGAAGCGAATGCGGAACTTTAAAACGACGCGATTAATGAGCGACAAAAAATACGACTATTCGTATTTTTGAACTCGCACAGATCCCTGTTGAAGGAAACTTTGACTTAGCCCACCTTTACGAAATTCATGCATATCTTTTTCAGGATGCTTATGAATGGGCGGGCGGCATCACAAGCGTTGACATCATCAGAGGCGACCGCCGTTTCTCCAATATGCGGCAAACTAAATCGTATTCCAATACGGTTTTTAGTGCACTTTCTTCTGAAAATTATTTGATTAGCCTTCAACCCAAAGCATTTGTCAGCCGATTGGCATATTACTTATCGGAGATCAATGCCATCTACCCGTTCCGCGAACGAAGTTGGCGCCTGTAGCGACTTTTTATTTCGCAACTTGCCGAGCAAGCGGGATACACATTAGATTATTCAGCTTTAGGCCAAGAAGAGATCCACCCAGTGACGCAAGCTACTGTCCTCGGTAACGAGCAACCACTCGCAGATTGGATTTTGAAAATCATTATTTCGTAGCGGCAAACTTCAGCAGCAAAAAAGCCACTGACTCTAAAAATCAGTGGCTTTCAAATTGGTGGGCCCACCAGGACTTGAACCTGGGACCAAAGGATTATGAGTCCTCTGCTCTAACCAACTGAGCTATAGGCCCCGGAGGCCGATTGTACTTTGCCACTTCTGGCCCAAAAAATGCTGCTTAAATTTTGAGCAATGCGTGTAAGCAATGAGGAGGCGAATTTTTGACTATGCGGTGCTGTCACGTGTTGGTTTCATTGAAAATTTACAGGTAACTCAAGTTCTTATCTTTTTTATCCATCCTCGGCTTTAACCAACCTGCCTAAGGCTGCACAAAGCCCGCCATTTAAGTGCCTACTTGCTGTGGCTCAGGGCTGAGCTGACCAGCTTGGAAGTGATGTCAACAATTTGAATCATCTTTTCATAGGGCATACGCATCGGGCCTATCACGCCCAGTGTGCCGACAACCTGGCCGTCCACTTCATACGGGGCGGTCACGACTGACAACTCCTGGTACGGGATCACCTGACTTTCACCGCCGATATAAATACGCACGCCTTCTGCCCGGCTGGACACATCGAGCAATTTCATGAGCTGGGCTTTTTGCTCGAACAAATCAAACAGCTTGCGCAAATTACCCATATCACTTGAAAAGTCACTGACAGTCAGCAGGTTGCGCTCGCCCGATATGACAACCTCATCGCGTGACTCAATGGCTTCAGAGCTGACCTGCACGGCTGTTTGCATCAGGGTTGCAATCTCTCCGCGCAGCGCTTCAACTTCGTTTTTCAGGCGCTCGCGCACTTCTTCCATCGCCATGCCGGCGTAGTGCGAGTTCAGAAAGTTGGCCGCTTCGATCAGTTGGGACTGGGTGTAGTCGGCCTCGGTAAAGATGACGCGGTTTTGCACATCGCCATCTGGCGAGACGATGATGACAAGAAGGCGCCGCTCTGAAAGTCGCAAAAATTCGATGTGCCTGAATACAGAACTGCGCCGAGGCGCCATCACCACACCCACAAACTGGGACAGGCTGGACAGCATATGTGCGGCACTGCTGAGTACCTTTTGCGGCTGGTCTGGCGCCAGACGTTGTGCGCCCAGGCCGGATACGTTGATAAACGGATCGGCTTGCGTCGTGAGCATGGTGTCGACAAACAGCCGATACCCAAGCGCGGTGGGTATGCGCCCGGCAGAAGTGTGCGGGCTGACAATCAGGCCCAGCTCCTCCAAGTCACTCATCACATTGCGAATGGTGGCGGGCGACAGCTCCAGACCTGCTGCCTTTGACAGGGTGCGTGAGCCCACCGGCTGTCCATCAGCAATGTAGCGCTCAACAAGCGCTTTTAACAACAGTCTTGCACGATCATCCAGCATTCACGCATTCTAAGGAGGATGTCATGCATCTTGTGATGTAATTTGAAAATGAAGTTGCAATTTCGTCATGTCGCGCTTGTCGGCAAATACCACGCTCATGGCACGCGCTCTGCCCTGGAGGTAATTGCACAGTTTCTGAATGCGCAGGGCTGCGACGTGGCGATTGAAAAAGACACCGCCAGCAGTACGGGACTGGCGCAGTACCCGATTCTGGATGTCTCAGCTATTGGTGCGCAATGTGACCTGGCGCTGGTGGTGGGGGGTGACGGCACCATGCTGGGCATTGGCCGGCAGCTGGCCAAATTTGGCGTGCCCCTGATCGGCATCAATCAGGGGCGGTTAGGCTTTATCACCGACATTGCCTTTGAAGACTACCAAACCGTTTTAGGCCCCATGCTGCGCGGTGATTTTGAAGAAGATCGCCGCTGGATGATGCAAGCGAAGGTGATGCGCGACGGGCATTGTGTGTTCGACGCAACAGCCATGAACGATGTGGTGGTCAACCGTGGCGCAACCTCGGGCATGGTTGAGTTGCGGGTTGAAGTGGATGGGCGTTTTTTGTCCAACCAGCGCGCTGACGGCTTGATCATTGCCACCCCTACCGGCTCGACTGCTTACGCGCTGTCTGCCGGTGGGCCGTTGCTGCATCCGTCAATTGCCGGCTGGGTGTTGGTACCCATAGCGCCACACACGCTGTCAAACAGGCCCATTGTGCTGTCAGACACAGGCGAAATCACGGTGGAGATTGTTTCAGGTCGGGATGCCAGTGCCAACTTTGACATGCAATCGTTGGCCAGTTTGATGCATGGCGACCGTGTTACCGTCAAGCGGTCTGACTATCAAATGCGGTTTTTGCATCCCAAAGGCTGGAGCTACTTTGACACGCTGCGCAAAAAGCTGCACTGGAACGAAGGCGCAGCATGAACGTTTTAAGAAGCCGCTGATTGATGGGCCTGAAAAGCATCTCACTGCGCGACTTTGTGATCGTGCACACACTGGACCTCGACCTGGCCGGTGGTTTTACTGTGCTGACGGGCGAAACAGGCGCTGGTAAGTCAATATTGATTGACGCGCTGCAACTGGCGCTGGGGGCACGCGCTGATGCGGGTGTGGTGCGCGAAGGTGCGCAGCGATGCGAGATCAGCGTGGAGTTTGACAGCCCTCAAACACTAGCGGACTGGCTGGACGAAGCCGGCTTTACCGGCAGCGACAGCCTGCTGCTGCGCCGAACGGTAGATGCCCAAGGCAAAAGCCGTGCATGGATCAACGGCAGCGCAGCCACGGCATCACAACTCAAAGAAATTGCAGACAAACTCGTCGACATTCATGGTCAGCATGCCTGGCAAAGCCTGACCCGGCCTGATTCGGTGCGTGGCCTGCTCGATTCGTATGGCGGCGTGACAACTGAAAAACTGGCGGTGCATTGGCAACACTGGCGTCAAGCCCAAAAAGCCCTGCTGGACGCACGCAGCGCCCAAGACAGCCTGCAACGTGAACGCGAACGGCTGGCATGGCAGATTGGCGAGCTGGACAAGTTGGCCCCTCTTGCCGATGAATGGGACCAACTCAATGCCCAGCACAGTCGCCTGTCCAACGTACAAACCTTGCGCAGCGCCGTGCAGGCCGCGCTGGATGCGTTGGCCGAGTCTGAAGAAAACGCCACCAGCCTGCTTGGCCGTGCACTCAACGCACTGCAAAGCCAGTCGCACATTGAGCCCCAGTTCAATGCCCTGACCGAGGTTCTGGCCAGCGCACTGGCGCAAACCGAAGACGCGGTGCATTCCCTGAACAGCTACGCCCGCCATGCCGAGCTGGAGCCGCAGCGCCTGAATGAACTCGATGAGCGCTTAAGCCTGTGGATCGGCCTGGCGCGCCGCTACAAGCGCCAGCCAGACGGGCTACCCGAACTGCTGACCACCTGGCGCACCGAGCTGCAAAAGCTTGACGAAGCAGTTGACCTTGCCCAACTTGAGAAGCTCGAAAAGATGGCGCACAGTGCGTATCTCGAAGAAGCCAAAGCCATGACCAAACTCAGGGCCAAAGCCGCTCCCGCATTGGCCAAAGCCATCACGCAAGCGATGCAGGGCCTGGGTATGCAAGGCGGCAAATTTGATGTGGCTTTGACGCCGCTGGAGCAGCCAGCCCAATACGGACTGGAGCAAGCCGAGTTTTTGGTGGCTGGCCACAGCGGCACCACGCCGCGCCCGGTAGGCAAAGTCGCGTCAGGCGGCGAGCTGTCGCGCATTGCGCTGGCGATTGCCGTCACGACCAGCCAGTTGGGTGAAGCGCAAACCCTGATCTTCGACGAGGTTGATTCAGGTGTAGGCGGCGCAGTGGCGGAAACAGTCGGCAGACTGATGAAACAACTGGGCAAAGACCGCCAGGTCATGGCAGTCACCCATTTGCCACAAGTGGCGGCATGTTCAGACCAGCATCTGGTGGTGGCCAAGCTGACTGAAAAAGGCAAAACATTCAGTACCGTTGAACCCGTGATTGGCGAGGCCCGTGTTGCCGAGATTGGCCGCATGCTGGGTGGTGAAAAGCTGTCCAGCACAACACTGGCCCATGCCAAGGAAATGCTGGGGCAATGAACAAAGCACTTGAGATGGTGTTGATCACCGGCATGTCGGGCTCAGGCAAGTCGGTGGCGCTGCATGCGCTAGAAGACGCCGGCTACTACTGCGTGGACAACCTGCCTCCTGAGCTCTTGACATCATTTGTCGCGCTCGAGCGCCAGCACGGTGAAAGCAAGGTGGCCATTGCGATGGATGTTCGCAGCGCCACTTCGCTGCCGCTGGTGCCCAAACAGCTGGAGCAACTTCGCGCGCAGGGCGTTGCCATGCAGTCACTTTTTTTAGATGCCAGCACGGACACACTTGTCAGGCGCTTTTCAGAAACGCGGCGGCTGCATCCGCTGTCACGCATTGATGCATCGGACCAGAACCGCGCGCTGGTCGACGCGATTGAATTGGAGCGCGAACTGCTCGGCGACATGCGTGAACAGGCCCATGTCCTGGACACCAGCATGATCCGCTCTTCTCAATTGCAAAGCTATGTCAAATCCCTGATTTCAGCACCGACCAAACAACTCACGCTGGTGTTTCAGTCTTTCGCTTTCAAGCGCGGCATACCGCTGGATGCTGACTATGTGTTTGATGTCCGCATGCTGCCCAATCCGCATTACGAGTCAGGCCTGCGTGAATTGACCGGCAAAGACGAAGCCGTTGCCAGCTACCTGCGTTCGCATGCTGAAGTCGGCGAGATGTTCACTGACATCCAGACATTCATCAACCGCTGGCTAAACGCTTTGATACGGGACCACCGCAGTTATGTCACGGTGGCGGTGGGTTGTACCGGTGGCCAGCACAGGTCGGTGTACTTGGTGGAGGCGCTGGCCATCAGTTTTGGGCAAAGCTGGCAAACCCTCAAGCGCCACCGAGAGCTCGACGCTCGCTAAGCTGTAAAGGTTGGTCCTGTGTCGAGCAGCTTGCGTATGGGTGCTGGCAAGCCCAGCAAAGGCCACTGCCCCGGCAAAAACCAACTTCCCACCACGCCTTCGGTTGATGGCATTTTTTGATGGGCAGAAAACCCGACAAGCACCGGACTCAAGTACATGTCCTTGTGCGTCAGCACATGTTTGAAAGCTGGCAAACACTGAATGCTCGAACGGCTGCGAGCTGACAAAAAAGCCAGCAGTGCGGCTTCATTTTCAAACACAGGCAAGCAGTAAAGCCCGCCCCAAATACCTGATTCTGGCCGGCGCTCAAGCCACACCGCACCATCAGACCGCTCCGCCCACAGCAGGCTCAGTCGGTCGACACTGCGCTTGAGTTTTTTGGTTTTGACAGGATATTTTTCGGGTACACCTTCGGCAAAAGCCAGGCACATGTCCTGCACCGGACAAATCATGCATTGCGGCTTGCGGCTGGTGCAAATCGTGGCACCCAGGTCCATCACCGCCTGGGTGTAGCGCGGCATGGTTTGCGCCAGGTTTTTTTCGGGCAGCGCTCCGTTGGCAATGGCCCACAACTGCTTCTCGTTTTTGCCCAAAGCCAGATCATCAGGAAAAGCCAGCACCCGCGTGAGCACGCGCTTGACGTTGCCATCCAGAATCGCCACCCGCTCTGCAAAGCAAAAAGATGCGATTGCAGCTGCTGTTGACGGCCCAATACCAGGCAGGGTTTGCAGCAGCTCGGCCGAAGCTGGAAACTGCCCGCCGTGCAGCGCGACCACATCTTGTGCGCAGCGGTGCAGGTTGCGCGCGCGGCTGTAATAGCCCAAGCCACTCCACATGGCCAGAACATCATCTGGCTTTGCTGCTGCAAGATCGGCCACCGACGCAAAGCGGTTCAAAAACCGCGCGTAATAGTCCAGCACCGTCGTGACCTGCGTCTGCTGAAGCATGATTTCAGACAACCAGACGTGGTAAGGGTCACGGGTGTTTTGCCAGGGCAGGCTGTTGCGGCCGTGGGTTTTTTGCCAAGCCACCAACCGAGCTGCGAAGTCTTGCGTCACGTGCGCTGTTTTTCAGTCAGAGATGATGTCAGACACGTTGATCTGGTCATTAACATCTCAAGATTCTGCCGCAGCGGTCCGCTGGACGGCAGGCCTGGCAGACAAGTGCTCTGTCAGCTCTATGAGCTTGCTGTCGAGTAAATCAAGCTCATCCTTGCGCGCATCAATGTCGCTGATGCGCTCATCAAGTCCGGACGCCGCGCTCTGAATGCGCTCAATCGCCTCAAGGCGACGGCCAAAATTGCGGCGTCGCTCGCTAAGTTGTGCATCGAGCTGCGCTGCTGCTGACTTGTTCCAAAGTTCCAGTTCACCCAACGCAGAATCGTAAACAAGACGCACCCGGGTTGCCAGAGCCCGGACCAGGCGGTCTGAAAAATCAGCTTGCGACAGCCTGAACACATTGCTGACGCCCAGGTACTGCAAATGGCTGCGCTCAATCAGGTTCAGGTCGTTTTCAAAACGGGGTAATTCGGGCAACTTGGGGGCCTGCAACGAAAAGCCGAATTCGGCATTGAGTTGTTTGAAGGAAGCCGTCAGCATGTTGTGAATCTCGCAGCTGATGATTTGCGCCTTCTGCAGCGCCTCGCGCAAGCGCTCAAAAGTCTGGCCGTAAGCCTTTTTAACGCCAAATTTGATACCCGGCTGCTTGAGGGTTTGAGTCAGTTCGGCCAGTTCGTTTTTCAGCGTGGGTGCACCCAGCAAATGAAAGACTTCACGCAGCAGCTTGAGGTGCACAGAGCGGACCGCGTGAATTTTCGCACCGCTGGTGTCGAACTCGGTCTGCTCCTGCTCGATACGAGTGCGCATCTGCTTGATAACCGACGCGTTTTTGCCCTTCAGGCCGCGCAGTTCGTCCATCTGCTCGGCCAAGTCACGGCGACGCATATGGATCGAGCGGCCGGCTTCCAGCCGCAACTCGGCAATACCCGTTGCCACGGCAGTCCGCAAAAGAAACTGCCGCTTGCCCATGATGCCTTCGGCCAACGCAAACTCCAGGTCAGGCAAGTGGCTGGCCGCCAGCAGCGCGTCGTCGCATGTGACCTTGGCAACCAGTCCTTTTTGCGCCGACACGGGGATGACCTGCTCAAGCGCCAAATCAAGAATTTCTGCAGAGTTGCTGCGCTGGCGCTGTATTTGCGCCTCGATTTTTTCTGGCGATGACAGCGCGTCCCACAAAGTGTCAATCTTGTTGAGCACCACCAAACGAGAAATACTCTCATCGCCCCCGTTGATCAAATGCTCGCGCCAGATCGCCAGGTCTGATTTGGTCACGCCGGTATCGGCTGCCAGAATAAACACCACCGCGTGCGCTTGTGGGATCAGGCTCACCGTCAGTTCAGGCTCGGCACCAATCGCATTGAGCCCCGGCGTGTCCAGAATCACCAGGCCCTGCATGAGCAGCGGATGCGCAAGGTTGATCAGCGCGTGGCGCCACTTGGGCACTTCAATCAGGCCGTCTGGCCCGACCAGCGGATTGTCGTCAATATTTTCGTCGAGCCAAAAACCCAGAGCGGTCGCTTCCTGTTTGGTCACATGTCTGACATCGGCTACTTTTTCAAGTGCCAAAGCCAACTGACCGGGATCGTTCACATCCAGGTCAATCTGCGTCCATTTTTCAGGCACTGCGCGCCAGTCCATCAGCGCCCGGGTTTGCAGGCGAGTCTCAATCGGCAACAGGCGCAGGCATGGCGGCACATCAGCGTCATAGGCCAGCTCTGTCGGACACATGGTGGTGCGGCCGGCGCTGGAGGGCATGATCCGGCGGCCGTAGCCTGCAAAAAAAATGGCGTTGATCAGCTCGGACTTGCCGCGTGAGAACTCGGCGACAAAGGCCACCATGACCTTGTCAGACCGCACCTGGCTTTCCAGCCTTTGCAGACGCTCTTGGACAGCAGCGTCCAGCAAATCGCGGTCTTTGATCCAATCAGACAGCAGCTTGAGCCGCAGGGCAAACTCGCGCCGCCATGCACCGTGCTGATCGAATTGTTCGTTAAAAGACATGTTTTGCCGTCATCGCTGATCGGTCAATATAGCATCGCGTTGCCAGCCGCATGCCAGGCGATGAGAACTCAGGGTTTTTGGCATGTGAGGCAGAAAAATGTGGAGCGTTGCCCTTGCCGAATCCCCTTGATCGGGCTGCCGCATACCTTGCAAGGCAGGCCCGCCCGGTCGTACACCATCGCCTCGAGTTGAAAGTAGCCGGACTGCCCGTCAGCATTTGAGAAGTCATTCAGGGTGCTGCCGCCTTTGGCAATCGCTTGTGTCAGCACCTCACGAATGGCGGCGTGCAGCCGTGCACTGCGCGGCTTGCTGATGCGCGCTGCCCGTGTGGTGGGCCGGATGCCCGCCAGAAACAGTGCCTCAGACGCATATATATTGCCAACTCCCACCACCAATTCGCCTCCCAGCAGGACCTGCTTGATGGCAGATTTTTTGAGTTTCAGGGCGGCATGAAAGCTTGGGGCGTCAAAAGTGTCACTCAATGGCTCAACACCCAGCCTTCCCAGTAATTTATAGGCCGAGGCGTCGTTTTCGTCCAGTGCATAAACCACCGCGCCAAATCGACGCGGGTCGTGCAGGCGCAGTGTTCCATGGCTGGTCGACAGTTCAAAATGGTCGTGCTTTCCCGGGGCGGGCAAATCGTGACCAAAGCTGATGCTGCCAGACATGCCCAGATGCACCAGCAGCAAGCCGGCGCTCAGGTCGATGAGCAAGTATTTGCCGCGCCTGCGCACGCCCAGCACCTGCCGGCCATGCAGTGTCTGGGGCGGACAGCCTAGGGGCCAGCGCAGCGGCTTGCCGATTTGCGCCATGCTGATGTGTGCACCCGCAATCCGGCTGGCAAAACTGAGACGGGTGACTTCTACTTCTGGGAGTTCGGGCATGAGGGCATCAGCTGATAAAAAGTGCTAAAAATGAGCTTCAATTATCATGTCCCAATGAAGAAATCACTCATCGGGGCTTTTTGCGGTTTGTGCCTTGCCGGGCCTGCGCTTTGGGCCCAAACCAATGGGCCGGTCAACGCACCCACCGCCCCCTCGGTCAGCGAGCTCAGCCAAAGCCAGCGCCCCCCTGACCAAGACACCTCGCCCCTGAGCGCAGAGCTCTTTTACCGCCTGCTGATTGGCGAAATCACCACCCGCGAGGGCGATGCCGGCGCAGGCTATGCGCTGATACTCGACTCCGCCCGCAAAACCAACGATGCCCAGCTGTATCAACGCGCCATAGAAATTGCCCTCCAGTCGCGTTCTGGTGATGCTGCACTGCAGGCTGCGCTGGCCTGGCGGCAAGCCAAGCCCGCCGACAGGGACCCCAACCGCTATGTGCTTCAAATCCTGATTGCCCTGAACCGCATTCAGGACACGCTGGAGCCCTTGAAGAAGGGGATTGAACTGGCTACCGTGGCCGACCGATCGCTCGCCATCCACGCTATTCCGACCGCTTATGCCCGCGTCAGCGACAAAAAACTGGCCGCGACGGTGGTTGAAAAGGCACTGGGCTCTTACGTCAGCAACCCCACCACTGCAGTGGCGGCATGGACGACGATCAGCCGGCTACGGCTGTCCGCTGGTGATGCTGAAGGCGCGCTGGACGCCGCCCAAAAAGGCCAGGCAGCCAACGCACAGGCTGAAGGCCCGGCGATGGTGGCGCTTGAGCTGATGAACCCCAAGCTGCCAGCTGCAGAAGCCTTGGTCAAAAAATACTTTGCCAGCAATCCGAAAGCGCTTCCCGAGATCCGCATGGGTTACGCACGCGCCCTGCTGGATGCCATGCGCTATGGCGAGGCGGCCACTGAATTGCAAACCGTGATTCGGGACAAGCCTGGCTTTGCTGCCGCGTGGCTGGTGCTGGGCTCTTTGCAGTTGCAGGACAACCAGCTGTCTCAGGCGCAAACATCTTTTGAACGGTATGTGGCCCTGAACTTGGCGGCCAGCCAGAAAAGCGAAGAGGACGAGCCCGACCGCGGCCTGGCCCAGGCTTATTTGTCGCTGGCGCAGATCGCCGAAAAGCGCAAGGATTTCGCAGGTGCTGAAGCCTGGATCAACAAGATCGAGAACTCGGCTGACATGATGCAGGCGCAAACCAGGCGCGCATCCATCCTGGCCAGCCGCGGCCAACTGGCTGAAGGCCGGCAACTGATTCGCAGCCTGCCCGAGCGCAACCCAGAGGACGCACGGCTCAAATTGCTGGCCGAAGTCGGACTACTACGCGATTTGAAGCAGTACAAACTGGCTCATGACCTGCTGGCTCAAGCCGTGACAAATTCACCGCGCGACACCGATCTGCTGTACGACCAGGCCATGATGGCTGAAAAGCTGGGCCAGTTGCCAGAAATGGAACGCCTGCTGCGCCGCGTGATCGAGATCAAGCCCGATGCCCATAACGCTTACAACGCGTTGGGCTATTCGCTTGCAGATCGCAATCTTCGCCTGCCAGAAGCCAGGCAACTGATCAAAAAAGCACTTGAATTTGTACCCAATGACCCGTTTATTCGCGACAGCCTGGCCTGGGTTGAATTTCGTATGGGCAACAACGCCGAGGCAGTCAAGATTTTTGCAGACGCCTTCAAAGCCAAGCCGGATGCAGAAATTGCAGCGCACTACGGCGAAGTGCTGTGGGCCATGGGCCAGCGCGACAAGGCCATAGCCATTTGGCGCGAAGGCCAGTTGCTGAACCCTGAAAACGAGACGCTGCTTGAAACCCTCAAACGTCTGAAGGTCCGACTCTGAGTCGCAATATGGCTGCTTTTGTGGGGCGGATAGGCCTGCTGCTTGCTACACTTTTCGTAGCTTCGTGCGCTTATAAAACAGGCTTTACAGGCATTAATGACGCCAGAACTGAGGCAAAAAGCGGGGCCTTGCCGACTTTTTGGGCAGGACGTATCGGGCTGCAAGTTCAAAGCGAGCCGCCACAGGCCTTTTTTGCTGGTTTTGAACTCAAAGGTCAGGCCAACAGTGGCGAGTTGACGCTGATCAGCCCGCTGGGCAGCATATTGGGCATCGTGCGCTGGTCACCGTTTGAGGCTTTGCTCGAGCAAGGCAGCAATACCCGACGCTTTGCATCTAGCGATGAACTTCTGGCCCACATCACAGGCGCAGCGATTCCGATGTCGGCCCTGTTTGACTGGCTCGCAGGCATTGACACGCCAGCGCCGGGCTGGGTGGCCGACTTGTCAAAGCAGCCTGACGGGCGCATCAGCGCCAGAAGAATCAACCCGGCCCCGGCGGCTGATTTACGTATTGTGTTGAACCCATGAAGGCCATTTACGACATTCCCGCGCCAGCCAAGCTGAACCTTTTTTTGCACATCACTGGGCAACGCGCCAACGGCTATCACCTGCTGCAGTCGGTGTTCATGCTGATCGACTGGTGCGACACGCTGCATGTGGAGCTGCGCGCAGACGGCCAGATCAGCCGCCGCGATGTGGGTTCTGAAAGCGGTGTGTTGTTGCCCGAAAACGACCTGACGGTGCGCGCTGCCAAAGCACTGCAACAAGCCTGCGGCACGTCGCTGGGCGCGCACATCAGCCTGGAAAAGCGCATCCCCTCTGAGGCAGGCATGGGCGGCGGCTCGTCGGATGCAGCGAGTTGTTTGCTGGCATTGCAGCGGCTGTGGGGCGTCAAATTGCCGCGCGATGAGCTGCTGTCGATAGCTCTGAAACTCGGGGCGGACGTGCCGTTTTTTCTGTCCGGCGGCCACGCATGGGTTGAAGGCGTGGGCGAACTGATCACGCCCATCACCTTGCCGTCTGCTGACTTTTTGGTGGTCAAGCCGCCCCAGGGACTGTCCACACCCGCCATTTTTAGCTCCCCTGCGCTCAAACGCGACTCTGAAACTGCTACAATCCAAGGCTTTGCTGCGAACAATCCGGCTCAAATCTTCGGATTTGGTCACAACGACTTGCAGCCAGTGGCTCAGGAGCTTTGCCCGCAAATTGTCCAGTCGATTGACTGGTTGTCTGCACGGCAGCTCAAAGGCAGGATGACTGGCTCAGGCAGTGCGGTGTTTGCATATGTGCCGCATGATGAATGTGGCGATGTTGACGCCCAAGTGCATCCAGATGGCTGGAAGGTTCGGAAATGCAGCAATTTGCAAGCCCATCCGCTGAGAGATTGGTAGTTCAGGCTGGTTGCAAAGATGGGTTGATTGACAGTTTATGGGTTGGTTGCCAGTCGTTGAACACGAGTTGTACGTCTGGCATCTGTCCCGTGTAGGGGTGTCGCCAAGTTGGTTAAGGCACCGGATTTTGATTCCGGCATTCGCAGGTTCGACTCCTTCCACCCCTGCCAAAACATGTATCGGCGCGTGCATTGCACGCGCCGATCTGGTCTTGTACCGGCTCGTGCACCGCAGGGGTCGGTACCGTTTGGGTTAGCTTTTTCTACATCAACTTCCGCCACGCCAATGTCGATAAACGCCGGGCCCCACTTGCAAACGCACCATCCCGAGTTCATGCTGTTCACCGGCAATGCCAACCCGAGCATGGCCCTTGAGATTGCCCAGCACTTGGGTATATCGCTCGGTGCGGCCCATGTTGGCCGCTTTTCTGATGGCGAAGTGACGGTTGAAATCCAGCAAAACGTGCGCGCCCGTGATGTGTTTGTGGTGCAGTCCACCTGCGCGCCCACCAACGAAAACCTGATGGAATTGCTCATCATGGTCGACGCGCTCAAACGTGCATCGGCAGAGCGCATTTCTGCCGTCATCCCCTACTTTGGCTACGCACGGCAAGACCGGCGTCCCCGTTCAGCACGCGTGCCGATCACCGCCAAAATGGTGGCCAATATGTTGCAAGCTGTGGGCGTGTCTCGCGTTTTGACGATGGACCTGCACGCCGACCAGATTCAGGGCTTTTTTGACATCCCGGTGGACAACATTTATGCATCGCCGGTACTGCTGGGCGACCTGCGGCAAAAAAATTACCAAGACCTGATGGTCGTGTCGCCCGACGTGGGCGGCGTGGTTCGCGCACGCGCACTGGCCAAGCAGTTGGGCTGCGACATGGCCATCATCGACAAGCGTCGGCCCAAAGCCAATGTGTCTGAGGTCATGCACGTGATTGGCGACATTGAAGGCCGTAACTGCGTCATCATGGACGACATGATTGACACCGCCGGTACGCTGGTCAAGGCCGCTGAAGTGCTCAAAGAGCGCGGTGCCAAAAAAGTGTATGCGTATTGCACGCATCCGATTTTCTCGGGCCCGGCGATTGACCGCATTGCCCAGGGCGATGCACTCGATGAAGTCGTGATCACCAACACCATTCCCCTGAGCGACCGCGCCAGGGCATGCGCCAAAATCCGCCAACTCTCTGTAGGGCCATTGATCGCTGAAACCATCCAGCGTATTGCCAAAGGTGAGTCGGTGATGAGTTTGTTTTCAGACCAGGACCAGGCGGTTCTGATCTGAATCAAAAAGCGGCAACGCCTTCAAACGTGTTGTCTTTTTAAACGGGGTAAAGCTGGTCGCGGCCTGCCCTTTCAAGGAGTTCATATGAAATTCGTCGCTTTTGAGCGCGCAAAGCAGGGTACGGGTGCGAGCCGCCGTCTCCGCATCACCGGCCGCACGCCCGGTATCGTTTATGGTGGCACTGGCGATGCGCTGTTGATCGAACTCGATCACAACGCACTGTTTCATGCCATCAAAAAAGAAGCCTTCCACGCGTCGATCCTCGACATGGAACTGGCTGGCAAAGAACACAAAGTGTTGCTGCGCGATTTGCAGATGCATCCGTACAAGCAGCAAATCCTGCACATTGACTTCCAGCGCGTTGAAGCCAAGACCAAGATGACCGTGAAAGTGCCACTGCACTACAGCGGTGAAGAAGAGTCGCCAGCTGTCAAGGCTGAAAACTGCCTGGTCAACCATGTGTTGACCGAGTTGACCGTTTCCTGCTTCCCGGCCGACATTCCTGAATTCATCGCCATCGACCTGAGCGGCCTGAAAAAGGGCACGTCATTGCATGTCAAGGACGTGACCTTGCCAAAAGGCGTGAAGTTCGTGGTCAAAGGTCAGGCCAATCCTGTCCTGGTGTCTGTGTCTGCGGTTTCTGCGGAAGCCGAAGCAGACGCCGTTGCTGCTGCAGCCGCTGCCGTACCGGTAGATCCAAAGGCTGCCAAAGCAGCTGCAGGCAAAGCAGTAGCCGCCGCCAAGCCAGACGCCAAGGCGCCAGCTGCCAAGAAAAAATAAGCGCACGCGCTGACTGCTTGAACAGTCAAAGCCCTTGCTCTTTCACGAGAGCAGGGGCTTTTTTTATGGCACTTTAAAATGCGGTGATGGAACTACAAACATGATCAAGCTGTTCGTTGGCCTGGGCAATCCGGGGGCGGAATACGAAGCGACCCGCCACAACGCCGGGTTTTGGTGGATGGACGCGCTGGCACGCGAACTGAAAGCGCCGCTGACCTTTGACAAGAGCTATTACGGACAAGTTGCGCGCACGGCGGTTGGGGGCCAGAACGTCTGGCTGCTCACGCCACAAACCTTCATGAACCTGTCGGGCAAGTCGGTCGCCAGCCTGGCCAAATTTTTCAAGATCAAGCCCGAGGAAATATTGGTGGCGCATGACGAACTGGACGTGGTTCCCGGCCAGGTGAAACTCAAATTTGGCGGCAGCCATGCCGGCCACAACGGCTTGCGCGACATTCATGCCCAAATGGGGACCGGCGACTACTGGCGGCTGCGCCTAGGCGTGGGCCACCCCGGCAACAAAGACGAAGTCGTGGACTGGGTGTTGAGAAAACCCATGCAGGAGCACCGCGTGGCAATTGAAGAATGCATCACCCGCTCACTGAAGGCGGTGCCGGCGCTGCTGGCCGGCGAGATGGACAAGGCCACGATGATGATTCACACCAGTACGCCGCCCAGACCCAAGCCGCCGCGCAAGATGCAAGCTGACGGCACTGCCGCAGCCCCGGAAAAGCGTCTTTCTACGCCAGAGTGAAATATTTTTTAAGCGGGGATTCGCTATATTTTTAATAGCTGTCCGCCTACATATTTATTGACCTAGAGCCAAAAAACAGATGAATATGACAGAAAACAGGCGTTTCAGTCTGTTTTTAGGCCAGCCACGGCTGGTGTGCCTGTCAGGCGATGGTACTTTTCCCACAGGGTGGGTTTGCTCTCGACAAATTGCGGATTGACCGGGATGCAGGCCACCGGGCAAACCTGCACGCACTGTGGCTCGTCAAAATGGCCCACGCATTCGGTGCATTTGTGCGGGTCAATCTCGTAAATCTCTTTGCCCATGTAGATGGCCTGGTTCGGGCATTCGGGCTCGCACACGTCGCAGTTGATGCATTCGTCGGTGATCAGGAGAGCCATGCGCGCTGCCTGCTCAGGCTTTTTTGGCGGTATGCAGGGCGGCCATCACTTCGGGGCTGACCATCTGGCTGATGTCGCCGTCCAGCTTGTTGATCTCGCGCACCAGTGTGCTGCTGATGCACGCCAGGTTGGCGTCGGGCAGCAAAAAGACGGTTTCGACCTGGGGGGCCAGCTTGCGGTTCATGGCTGCCATCTGGGCCTCGTAGTCAAAGTCGGTCATGTTGCGAATGCCGCGCACCACCGCAGTCACACTGTGTTGGGTGCAAAAGTCCATGATCAGACCGCCAAACGGTTCAATGCTCACATTGGCGAGTTGTTTGGTGGCCATTTGCGCCATCGAAACGCGCTGCTCCAGGCTGAACAGGGTTGTTTTGTGGTGCGCCACCGCCACTGCAATGATGAGCTGGTCAAACAGCCCTGCGGCGCGGCGCACCACGTCCAGGTGGCCCAGAGTGATGGGGTCAAACGTGCCTGAATAAACGGCAATTCGCTTTGTGGCGTGAGCGGCTTGGGTCATGGCGAAATTATGCGCTCTGACGCGCCTCGGGTGTCTGGGGTGTCTGGGGCGTTTTGACCAGCAAATGAAAATGCACCGCTCCAGCCTTGCCAAAGCGGTGGACTTGCAGGCCCACAGCGGCCAGTTCTTCGTCCGTCCAGGGCTTGGGCGCTTCCAGGTACACAAAGCCAGGCGTGGCAATGGCCTGGGCGGCGGCCTTCAGTGCTGCTTCAAATGCTGTGGACTCATAGGGCGGGTCCAGAAAAATCAGTTGCAGGCTGCCAGGGTTGGCGCGGCGCAGCAGGCTCACGCCGTCACCACGCTCGACCTTGACCATGTTGGCCTTGAGCTTGGTTTGCAGGGCCTTCAGTTTGTCGACCAGCGCCGGGTCTTGCTCGCAAAGCACAACGTCCTGTGCGCCGCGCGAGGCAGCCTCAAAACCCAACACACCGGTACCTGCAAAAACATCGGCGCAGCGCCAGCCGGTCAGGTCTTGCCCGAGCCAGTTGAACAAGGTTTCGCGCACCCGGTCAGGCGTGGGGCGCAGGCCGGGCAAGCTGGCCACCGGGATTTTGCTGCGCTTGTACACACCGCCAATGATGCGGACTTCACCCGGCGGGATGGTTTTTCGACCCACCACTTTGCCTGATCTGGCGAGTTTTTTGGCGGGATCTTTTTCAGGTTTCTCAGCAGCGACTTGTGGCGTGTATTTCATGTTTTAAGGTTTGGCACCGAGAATGACAGTCACCATTTTCTCAGGTTGCAGCTTGGCCGCCATGGCCGCTTTCACGTCTTGTGCCGTCACCTTGTCAATCTGCGCGGTCCAGGTGTCCAGATAGTTGGTGGGCAGGTCGTACCAGGCAATGTTGCTGATGTTGCCCAGCAGCTTGCGATTGCTGTCAATCAGCAAGGCAAAGCCGCCTGTCAGGTTGTCTTTGGCGGCTTTGACTTCTGCCTCAAGCGGGCCGGTAGCCACAAAGTCCTTGACCACCTGACGCGCCACCTCCAGCGCCTGTTTTGCCTGGTCAGGCCGGGTTTGCAGGCTGACCGTGAAAGCGCCCGCATGCAAGCCGGGCGCAAAGTTGCTGTAAACGCCGTAAGTTAGCCCCCGCTTCTCGCGCACCTCAGTCATCAGGCGCGACACAAAACCGCCACCGCCCAGAATGTAATTGCCCACCAGCAGCGGGAAGAACGCCGGGTCACTGCGTTTGTAGCCGGGCTGGCCCATCAGCACTTGGGCCTGGGCAGCATCAAAGGCAATTGTTTTTTGCACGGCCTCGGCAAGTGGCTGCACTTCTGCCACGGGGGGCAAGGCAGGCACGCTGGAACACGGCGCTTGAGGGGACGCTTGCGGCAGGCGCGCCAGCATGGCCGTGGCAATTTGTTCAGCCTGGGCCCGGTTGACGGCCCCCACCAGGTTGACACGCGCCCGGCAAGCCACCACCGTGGCCTGGTAAAAAGCGCGCATGTCGGCGGTGGCGATGTTGGCCACACCCGCCTCGGTCAATTCATGGCCATACGGATGGCCGCCATACACCGCCTGCGAATAAGCACGCCGCGCCAAGGTGGCGGGCCGGGTGTCAGACTCCTTGATACCGGCGATCACTTTTTGCTTGTCGCGCTGCCACACGTCGTCTGGAAAAGCCGGTTCAGCGATTTGCCGCGCGGCCAATGCCACCGCCTTGGCCAGCAAGTCCGGCTCGGTGAGGGTGCGCAAGGCAAAGCTGAAACGGTCAGAACCCGCACTGGCACCAAACTGCGCGCCCAGGTCGGCCCAGGCTTCGCCCAAGGCGTTTTCATCCAAAGCAGGCTCATCAGCCCCCACGCTGGTCGCGCCGCGCTGGCCGTTTTTAGCCCGCACACCCTTTTCAAGCAGCGCTGCTGTCATGCCGGCCAGTCCGACCTTGTTGGGCGGGTCGCGCCGGCTGCCGCCGTCAAAGTCGATTTGCACGTCGAGCATGGCGATGGCCGGGCTTTCAACCAGATGCACCACTGCGCCGTTGGCCAGCTGAAACTTCTGGATCGGCAATGCAGCGAGCGCCCCAGCACTGAAAAAGGCACAAAAAAAGGTACAGAATACGGCTTTAGGCCGATGAATCATTGGACTAGCAGCTATAAATTTAATAGTAAACATCATGACGCTCAGTGTCTGGAAGGTGTGGTGGGTGTGGCGGTCGCCGCGCGCGGCTTGCGGTTGGGGTCCATGGCCTGCGGCAACAAGGTGGCTTGGGTCATCTGGTCGTCACCAAAATATTTGGCAGCGACCGCTTGCACTTCCGCGCCGGTCACGCTGCGCAGCCGGGCGATCAGCCGCTTGTCGAAGTCCAGCGGCATGCCGTTGATCCAGTTGGAGCCCAACTCACGCGCCTGGTTGAACACGCTGTCGAGCTTGTAGGTTTCGCTCGCAATCCACTGGGTTTTGACGCGGTTCAGCTCAGCCTCGCTGACGCCGTTTTTAGCAACCAGCGCCACCTGCTCGCGCAGGGCCGCGGCGACCTGAGCGGCGGTTTTTCCGGCTGCGGGCACGCCGTCGAGCATGAAAACCTGCGGGCCACGGCCTGTCAAACCGTTGTAGGCGCCGGCACTGTCGGCCAGCCGGCCCTCACCACCGGCTTGACCCTGCTCCAGTGCACGGTTCAGGCGTGCGCCGCTGTAGCCGTCCAGCACGGCAGCCAGCACCGTCAGGGCCAGCGGGTCGCGGTTGCTTGTGCTGTCTTTGTCGTCGCCCGTCAGATCGGCGGGTACCAGTTTTGGTACCTTGAACGCCATGCTGACATAGGCTTGCGAGGCCACGCCTTTGAAGTCGAGCCGCCGCACGCCGGTTTGCTCGGGTTCGTCGCGTGGCTTTCGGGCGGGCACGGGGGAAGCGGCAATCGGTCCATAGTATTTTTCAGCCAAGCGCTTGACTTCAACCACATCCACATCACCGGCCACCACCACGGCCGCATTGCCCGGCACATACCAGCGCTTGTAAAAATCCCGTGCGTCTTGCGGGGTCATGGCGTCCAGGTCGCTCATCCAGCCCACCACCGGGCGCCGATAGGGTGAAGCTGTGAAGGCGATGGCATTGGCCGCCTCGTACATCTTGGCTCTGGGCGACTCCTCGGTGCGGGAACGGCGCTCTTCCTTGACCACTTCAATCTCGCGCTTGAACTCGTCGTCTGGCCACTGGTTGTTGGCAAAACGGTCGGCCTCCAGGCGCATCACGTCTTCTAACTTGCCGCTGGGAATTTGCTGGTGGTAGCCGGTCGCATCGCGGCTGGTAAAAGCGTTGTCTCGCCCGCCCAGGGCCGCCACACGACGTGAAAATTCACCCGGCTTGACGGTGGCTGTGCCCTTGAACAGCATGTGCTCCAGCACATGCGCCACGCCGGTGGTGCCATCGACCTCGTCCATCGACCCGACCCGCACCCACAGCATGTGAGCCGCGGTGGGCGCGCGGCGGTCGGGCTTGACGATCACCGTCAGGCCGTTGCTGAGGGTGAACTGTTCGACTTTTGCGGGGGCTTGGGCCCATGCCGCAGTGGCAATCCATGACAAAAGAACGGGTAAGCAAAGGCGATGTGTGGGTTTCATAGAATGATGTGACTTCAAAGCAGGCCCAATGTTCAGTTTCTTCAAGAAAAAATCTCCCGCCCTTGCGGCAGCCACCCTTTCCAAGCCTGAGCAAAGCCTGATTGGCAGCGCACTTGTGACACCGCTGGACATTGAGGCCATTGTCGCCGCGTCAGAGCTTGCACCGCAGCGCCAGCGCTGGCTGGACAAGTTGTCATCCGGTTTGCGCAAGACCGGTTCAAGCATTTCAGGCGTTTTCACCGGCACGCAAATTGACGATGCGCTGTACGACAACCTCGAGGCCGCCTTGTTGATGGCCGACACCGGGGTCAAAGCCACAGAATATTTGCTGGCTGACGTCAAGCGGCGGGTCGCCGCCAGCGCTGTGACCAACCCGGTCGCGGTCAAAAATATGTTGATCGAGGCCCTGAGCCATTTGTTAAAACCGCTGGAACAAGCCCTGGTGATTGGCCAGCACAGCCCGACCGTCATCATGGTGGCCGGGGTCAACGGCGCGGGCAAAACCACATCCATCGGCAAGCTGACCAAACACCTGGCCACGGGGGGTGCATCGGTGCTGCTGGCTGCTGCCGACACCTTCAGGGCCGCAGCGCGGGAGCAACTCAGCGTCTGGGCTGACCGCAACACAGTCGAGATCATCAGCAAGGAAGGCGGCGACCCGGCGGCGGTGGCTTTTGATGCGGTAACGGCCGGCAAGGCGCGCGGCAAAGAGGTGGTGCTGGTGGACACCGCAGGCCGACTGCCGACGCAGCTGCACCTGATGGAAGAGCTGAAAAAGATCAAGCGGGTGGTGCAAAAAGCCGATGCCACGGCACCGCATGAAGTGGTGCTGGTCATCGATGGCAACACCGGGCAAAACGCGCTGGCACAAGTCAAGGCTTTTGACGAAGCGCTGCAACTCACCGGCCTGGTCGTGACCAAACTCGATGGCACGGCCAAAGGCGGTGTGCTGGCGGCGATAGCCTTGTGGGCGCAAGAGCGACAAGCAGCGACTCCCACGCTTCGGCCTGTGCCGGTTTACTTCATTGGCGTGGGCGAAAAGCTGGAAGACCTGGAAACCTTTCATGCGCGGGAATTCGCGCAGGCTCTTTTGAGCTGATTTTTTGAGCTGATTTTTTCAGCTGATGTCTTCAATCAAGCCGCCAGCAGCATGCCTTTGGCTTCAATAAAAGCCACCACATCGGCCAGCCCCGCATTGGTTTTTAAATTGGTCATGACAAACGGCTTGAGGCCTTTGGCCGTGGTGCGCATGCGTATCGTGTCAACTTCCATCACTTTCAAGTCGGCCCCGACGTAAGGCGCCAGGTCGGTTTTGTTGATGACAAACAAGTCGCTTTTGGTGATGCCGGGGCCGCCCTTGCGGGGGATTTTTTCGCCGGCCGCCACATCAATCACATAGATCGTCAAATCGCTCAGCTCGGGGCTGAAGGTGGCGGCCAGGTTATCGCCGCCTGATTCGACAAACACCACATCAGCATTGGGAAAGTCCACCAGCATGCGGTCAATGGCCTCTAAATTGATCGACGCATCTTCCCGAATCGCGGTGTGCGGGCAGCCTCCCGTTTCAACACCCATGATGCGATCAGCATCCAGCGCGCCGCTGACGGTGAGAATGCGCTGGTCTTCCTTGGTGTAAATGTCGTTGGTGATCGCCACCAGGTCGTACTTGGCTTTCATGGCCTTGCACAGCATCTCCAGCAAGGTGGTTTTGCCGGAGCCGACTGGCCCGCCAATGCCAACGCGCAGGGGGGGCAGTTTTTTGGTGCGGTTGGCGATGTGGTGCAGAGATGACATAGGTGGTGGCGTGTTGTTCATGATCGAAACAATCTTGAGTATTGGGTTTCGTGTTGCGACGACAGTATCGCCAGCATCGGTGAAAAGGCCTGGCGTTCATCTTCTGGCAAAACGATGGCGGCTTGCACAGCGGCCGGTATGGCCTGACTCACGCGAGCCAGTATGCGCTGACCCGTCGTTTGACCCAGCGGCACGGACTTGATGGCCGCTTGCACCATGTTTTCAGCCCAGCCAAAAGCGTAAGTCAACAGGCAGTCGCGTACCGATGCCTCGGTCTGCGCAGCAGCCAGCGCAAAAGCCACCGGATAAGTGGGCGGCAATTGTTCGCAGTGGGCAAGCTGCGCTGCATCCACACCGTCATGGTGGCGCAGCCAGCTGCACAGCGAGCGGCCCATCTGCTCGGCCTGCGCACGCAGTTCGCTGGTCTCGCGGGTTTGCAGCAACCAGTCATTGAGCTGGCTGACTCGCATGAGCTGACTCGTGCGCCAGGCAGGAATCGCCTGCACCATCACCGCCAAATCGCCACGCGCCAAAGTCAGCTGAAGCTGGTCACACAGCCAGTTGCTGATCCATTCATCTGAGGCGGTATTTGCTATGCTTTCAGGAGCTTCTTGCTCACGTAAAACAAGCGCTTCAAGCCCTTCCGAGTATGAAAACCCGCCGACAGGAAGCGCTGGCGAGGCCAACCAGATGAGTTGCAGCAGGCTGGCCGGCGCTAATCCCGTGGCTGTGGCTGGCGCTAATGCTGTGGCTGTGGCTGTGGCGGCGGTTTGCACAGCGTGCAAGTCAGTGGTGATGGCCGTGGCCGCTATCGTGGTCGTGGTGGTGGTCGTGTCCATGCTTGCAATCTGGGCCGTGCACATGCGGTTTGGCGACCGCCGGAATCGATGCTTTGGCTTCGGCTTTGGCTGGGGCATCGTGCGAATGCCCACCTGCGCTGTAGGCGCCACCTTCAGGCTCAAACGCTTCGCTGACCTCATGAACGATCAAATGCATGGCGCGCAGCAAATCGGCCAGCACATGGTCAGGCTCGATTTTCAAATGATCAGGTTTGAGTTCAATCGGCACATGCCGGTTGCCCAGGTGATATGCAGCGCGGGTCAAGTCAAAAGGCGAACCATGCGATGCGCAAGCCGTGATGCGGAGCACGTCTTGCGGCGCCGCGATGACCTTGACCATGCTGCCGTCTTCAGCCACCAGCACATCGCCGCCGCGAACCAGCGTGCCGCGTGGCAAGAAAATGCCTAACTGGCGACCCAGCGAGTCGACGCCATCAAAACGGCTTTTTTGGCGCGTGTCCCAGTCCAGCTCGATGGAAGAAGCGCGTTTGACAAGCACTGGCGCCAAGCCTGCGGCTTGGGAGATGATTTTGGAAATCTGTAGCATGAAATCTTTCAAAACAAAAAGTAGCGCTGCGCCATTGGCAAACTGCTTGCAGGCTCGCAGGTCAGCAACTGCCCATCGGCCCGCACCGCGTAGGTTTGAGCGTCGATTTCCATGTGCGGCAAATAGGCGTTGTGAATCATGTGCTGCTTGCGCACGCCGCGTATGTTTTTGACCGCGCTCAAACCTTTGGCCAGACCGAACTTGTCTTTGATGCCCGCAGCGAGCCCGGCTTGAGAAACGAAGGTCAACGAACCTTTGGCAACGGCACCACCAAAAGCGCCAAACATCGGGCGGTAATGCACCGGCTGCGGCGTGGGGATGGATGCGTTTGGGTCGCCCATCGCGGCCATGGCAATGAAGCCGCCTTTTAAAATAAGAGCCGGTTTGATGCCGAAAAATGCGGGTTTCCAGACCACCAGATCAGCCCATTTGCCGACTTCAATCGAGCCGACTTCATGCGAAATGCCGTGCGCAATGGCCGGGTTGATGGTGTATTTGCTGATGTAGCGCTTGACGCGGAAGTTGTCGTGGCGGTCGGTATCCCCGTCGAGCTTGCCGCGTTGCTGTTTCATCTTGTGGGCTGCCTGCCAGGTGCGAAGGATGACCTCGCCCACACGGCCCATGGCCTGGCTGTCAGAGCTCATCATGCTGATGGCACCCATGTCATGCAGCACGTCTTCTGCGGCAATGGTTTCTTTGCGGATTCGGCTTTCGGCAAAGGCCAGGTCTTCGGCGATGCTGGCGTCCAGGTGGTGGCACACCATCAGCATGTCAACGTGTTCGTCAAGCGTGTTGACGGTGTAGGGCATGGTCGGGTTGGTCGAGCTCGGCAAAAAGTTGGCCTGGCCCACCACCTTCAAAATGTCGGGCGCATGGCCACCGCCGGCACCTTCGGTGTGAAAGGCGCACAGCCCGCGGCCTTTGGTCGCGGCAATGGTATTTTCAACAAAGCCAGACTCGTTGAGGGTGTCGCTATGAATCGCCACCTGCGTGTCTGTGGCATCTGCCACATCCAGGCAATTGCTGATGGCGGCGGGCGTGGTGCCCCAATCTTCATGGAGTTTCAAGCCAATCACGCCAGCATTGATTTGCTCGTGCAGGGCAGCTGGCAGACTGGCGTTGCCCTTGCCCAGAAAGCCCAGGTTCATGGCAAAGCCGTCTGCCGCTTGCAGCATGCGCTCAATATTCCACGGGCCGGGCGTACAGGTGGTGGCAAAGGTGCCGGTGGCCGGGCCGGTACCGCCGCCCATCATGGTGGTGACACCGCTGGCCAGCGCTTCGTCGATTTGCTGCGGGCAGATAAAGTGAATGTGCGAATCAATGCCGCCTGCGGTCACGATCATGCCCTCGCAACTGATGACTTCCGTGCCGGGACCAATGATGATGTCCACGCCGGGCTGCACGTCGGGATTACCGGCTTTGCCAATCGCGGCAATGCGCCCCGCCCTCAAACCAATATCGGCCTTGACGATGCCCCAGTGGTCAATGATCAAGGCATTGGTCATCACGGTGTCCACGGCGCCTTCTTGGTTCGTGCGCTGCGACTGCGCCATGCCGTCACGGATGGTTTTGCCACCGCCAAACTTGACTTCTTCGCCGTAGCTGCCGGCTCTGAGCGTGTGGTCAGCTTCGACTTCTATCATCAGGTCGGTATCAGCCAGCCGCAGCCGGTCGCCCACTGTGGGGCCAAACATTTCAGCGTACGCGCGTCTGCCAATGGTTGCCATTTAAAGCGCTCCCTGTATTAATCCGCGGAAACCATAAATCTTGCGGTCACCGGCAAAGTCCACCAGTTCCACCGTGCGCTGCTGGCCCGGCTCAAAGCGCACTGCTGTGCCAGATGCGATGTTCAGCCGCATGCCGCGCGTTGCATCCCGTTCAAAGCCGAGCGCGGCATTTGTCTCGGCAAAGTGGTAATGGGAGCCGACCTGTATGGGCCGGTCGGATGTGTTTTGTACCACCACGGTCGCGGTGCGCCTGCCTGCGTTTAACACGTGGTCTGGGCCGTCGGTTATCAATTCACCTGGAGTCATGGCGCTTTTACTTTCGTGAGAACCAGATCGCCAAGGCAATCATGGTGGCTACGGCAACAAAGCCCCAAGTGTCTGTAGCATGCCAATGCGTGCCCGCCAGGCCATGACCCTCATGTGCGAAAGTGGCCGTAGCCCCAATCAAACCTGCGCAGGCAGCAATCAAGCGTGTAGAGAGTTTGTTCATGACTGGCATCCTTAAACGATGGGCTGATGCACGGTGACCAGTTTGGTCCCGTCGGGAAATGTCGCTTCGACCTGAATGTCTGGAATCAGCTCTGCAATGCCGTCCATCACATCGGCACGGGTCAATATCGTGCGGCCATCACTCATCAGTTGAGCCACGGTTTTACCGTCACGCGCACCCTCCATCACCGCAGCGCTGATCAACGCCATCGCTTCCGGGTAATTGAGTTTCAAACCTCGAGCCTTGCGGCGTTCAGCCAGCAGGCTAGCGGTAAATATCAGCAGCTTGTCTTTTTCGCGCGGAGTCAGTTCCATAGACGGTCTTTCGGGGAGCTTTTGTAAACGGCAATGGCTAGAATTTAGCATGCAAAAACAATGCCTTGTTCGCGCCGCCATCCCCTAAAACGGGGGGTTCTCGGTATTTGCACGCTTGTGCACAGTCTGCTGTGGCCTGTAAAGTCCATCAAATTGACCGAAAGTACCCCATGAGCAGCTCCACCCTTCCAGATGCTGAAACGCCGTCAACCCTGCGCCGGGTTGATCAGCTGATTGCCCATTACGGGCAGAGCCACCAAAACCCTGTCAACGAGGTGATCCACTTGATTGCCATTCCCCTGATCATGCTGAGCCTGGTGGGCATGTTGTGTGCGCTGCACCCTTTCATAGCCTGTGCTTTTGTTGCGGCCAGCATGGTGTACTACCTGCGACTGTCGTGGGTATTTTTCATCGCCATGATGCTCTGGTCAGCGCTCACGTTTGCGGTCGTGTTCGCCATCGGTTCGCAGGTTTTGCCGGTGTCGGTCGCCATTTTTGTCGGCGCGTGGGTTTTGCAATTTGTCGGCCACAAAGTGGAAGGCAAAAAACCTTCTTTTTTTGAAGACATCCAGTACCTGTGGGTCGGACCTGTGTTTGTATTGAGCAAGCTGTTCGGCAAACTGGGCATACGCTGGTAGGCGGGCAGGTCGCTTGAAAATCCAGTTTTGACCTTCATCTACACGCCATGCAAAGTTTCATCAGCCAGCTCGTGCGTTTTGTCATCAAACTGATACTGACTGCCTTGGGGCTGATGTTTGCCATCAGCCTGCTCATGGCAGCGCTGATTGTTGTGCTGCTCAGCTTGCTCAAGTCGGTGCTTACCGGCAAAAAGCCGGCACCCGTGGTCATGTTCAGCAAATTTCAGAAATTTGCGCCAGGAGGCAGGTGGCCGGGCGCAGCCAAGGCGCAAAACGCAGGCGATGTGGTGGATGTTGAGGTACGCGAGGTACCGGTCAATCCACAAGCACCGAAAAGCGAGCAATTGCCGCGCTGATCAACCTGCTCTTCAGGCCGCTTCGGAGTCGGTTTTTTCTTCTGGCGGCTTGGTGCTTTTGACAAACATGTGTGCGGCCAGAATGCCAACTTCGTACAAACCGCCGACCACGCCAAGCAGCATGAGCATGGAGCCTGCATCGGGCGGCGTGACCAGCGCTGTGCCAATGGCCGCAATGACCCAAAAGTAGCCCCGGTAGTCGCGGAGCTGGGCGACGGTCAGTACCCCCATGCGCACCAACAAAATCACCGCAATCGGCACTTCAAACGCCAGACCGAAGGCCAAAAACATACCCAATACAAAGTTTAAATATTCTTCAATATCAGGCGCGGCGGTGATCGACTTGGGTGCAAAGCTCTGGATAAAACTAAACACTTGTCCAAACACCACAAAGTAGCAAAACGCCACACCAATAAAAAACAGCAGCGTGCTGGACACAACCAGCGGCATGACGAGCTTTTTCTCATGCGAGTAAAGACCCGGCGCCACAAACGCCCAAACCTGGTACAGCACGATCGGCAGCGCCATCATGAAGGCGGCCATGAACAGAATCTTGATGGGCACCACAAAGGGCGAAATCACGTTGGTGGCAATCAGCGTGGCGCCCTTGGGTAAAGTCGCTACCAGCGGGGCGGCCATGATGTCGTAAAGCGCGCCCGGGCCGGGGAAGAAGGCCAGCACAGCGGCCGCCACGCCAATGGCAATCACAGCCTTGATCATGCGGTCGCGCAGCTCCATCAGGTGCTGCACGAAAGGCTGCTCTGTGCCTGCCAGTTCGTCAGGTTTATCGGTCTTGTCTGGGTTGGTATCTGACATGAATGGACTTAGGTCACTGCGGGCTGACACACGCCAGCGCGACAAGATTTATGCGGATTTTTTGGGCCTGAAACGTGCCACGCGCGCCGCGCCGGACTGCGTGCGGGTACGCATACCAGAGCGAGCCTTGTACCACTGCGGCGTGGCGCCGGTTTTCAGTCGCCACTTCTTTTTGGGGTGTTTGTATTCAGGAAAGATTTCCATGCCCGGCAAGCTGGCGCTGGACTCGCCAGTGGCGTCGGTCCACGACTTTTCGAAGTCGCTGGCATTGGTCTGGATAGAGTTTTCAACATCGCGAGCTGCACCCTCGACGGTTTCCTTCATCTTTTTCAGTTCGTCCAGTTCCATCGACCTGCTGACCTCCTGCTTGACATCCGCAACATAGCGCTGCGCCTTGCCCAACAAGGTACCGATGGTGCGCGCCAAGCGCGGCAGCTTTTCAGGACCAATCACGATCAGCGCAACTGCGCCGATCAATGCGATTTTGGAGACGCCGAGGTCGATCATGTCTGGTCAGAGGCCGCAGCGCAGCAAGCGACGCGACAAGCGTGGGGGCTCACAATTTCTTGGCTTCGACATCAATGGTGGTTTTGTCGACTGGCTTGTCAGAGGCTTGCGCGTTGGTCACAGCCGCTGTTTTGTCGTCAGCTGGCGCAGCGCCGCCGTCTTTCATGCCATCTTTAAAACCCTTGACGGCACCGCCCAAGTCGCCGCCCATATTGCGCAGCTTTTTGGTGCCAAACACCATCACGACGATCAGCAGCACGATCAGCCAGTGCCAAATAGAAAATCCACCCATGATTTGCTCCTAATTCTTCAAATGAGAGTTAACTGGTAATAAGCCATTCTAAAGGTTGGCTCAATTCAACCCTTGAGCCATGGTCTTGGTCCACCCATCACGTGGATATGCAGGTGATGGACTTCCTGACCACCTTCGGCCCCTGTGTTCGTCACGATGCGAAACCCGCCTTCTGGGTAGGGCCTGCAACCATTGGCGAGCGCAAGTTGGGGGGCCAGCACCATCATGCGCCCCAGCAGCGCGGCGTGCTCGGGTTCGGCCTGCGCCATGGACGGGATGTGCAGCTTGGGAATCATCAGAAAATGAACCGGCGCCCAGGGGTTGATGTCGTGAAAAACGAAAATCTCGTCGTCTTCGTACACCTTGCGGCTGGGAATGGTGCCAGCGGCAATTTTGCAAAAAATACAGTTCTCGGTGGTGTGCATCATTCAACAGCCCTGTTGGCGTTCATGCGCACCATGCCACCCACGATGCGGTACAAAAACCAGATGGAAATCAGTGTCCAGGCGATCCAGCCGGGCACCAGCAGCAAGAACCACAGCGGCGCCGTGACCAGATACAGCACACTGGCCCACAACACCGTGCGAATGCGCCAACTGAAGTGCGAAGCTTGCCAGGTGTTGACCGCGTCACCGCGCTTGACCATGTCAATCACCAGCGCAATGACAAGCAGCGTGATGGACGCCTGCGCGCCCGGCAGCACAGCCGCTACGGCGACCACCAGATGCAACAGATAACTGAGCCAACCCCAGGTTTTCAGGCCTTCGTCGGGTTCGATGGTGGCGACGTCGTTGGTCATGCGGTCTTTCCTTCATCCTTGGCGGCTTGGTGCTCTTCAAGATCACGATTTGTAGCTTTTCGCAGGGCTTTTTCTTCAATTCCGCTGGTGCCCTCGCGGCGCTCCAACTCGGCAATCACGTCAAGCGGGCTCAAACCATAGTGCGCCAGCGCAATCATGGAGTGAAACCACAAATCAGCCACTTCGCCGACAAAGCTGCTTTTCAAATCAAGCGTCAGCCCGCCATAGTCCAAGTCCTTGGCGGCCATCACGGCTTCGGTGGCCTCTTCGCCAATTTTTTTTAGAAATGCGTTCGGCCCCTTGTGCAGCAGTCGAGCAACATAGCTGGTGTCCGGGTTGCCGCCATTGGCAAGCTTGCGGCTTTCTATGATCTGCGCCAGGCGGGCAAGGGAATCGTTGGTGGTCATGTTCAGCTCTTATTTATAGATACTTTGCGGGTCTTTCAAGACCGGATCTGTCGCAACCCACTGGCCGCCAGAGTAAACACTGTAAAAACAGCTGTGGCGACCGGTGTGGCAGGCAATGCCTGGCTCGTGACCCAGCTGCGTGACCTTCAGCAGCAGCACATCGCTGTCGCAATCGATGCGCATTTCATGCACGGTTTGTACGTGACCAGACTCTTCGCCCTTGAACCACAACTTGTTGCGCGACCGGCTGAAGTACACGGCGCGGCCTAGTTCAGCGGTTTTTTGCAGGGCTTCCCGGTTCATCCAGGCAAACATCAGCACGTCGCCGCTGGACGCTTCTTGCGCAATGACGGGGACCAATCCGTTGGCGTCCCATTTGATTGTTTCTAGCCAGTTCATAGAAGTATTATCGCCCCCGCGTTCGCTCGCTGCGCGCAGCTTTCTGCACGTGAGGAGGCGCTGCGCCTGTGAGCCGCCGGCTGACAGGGATAGGGGAACTACAGCCTGACCGGTATGCCGCGCCCAGCCATGAACTGTTTGGCTTGCTGCACCGTGTATTCACCGTAGTGAAAGATGCTGGCGGCCAATACGGCATCGGCGCCGCCGGTTTGAATGCCGTCGGCCAAGTGCGACAGATTGCCCACGCCGCCCGATGCAATCACTGGCACGCTGACAGCGTCGCTCACCGCGCGGGTCAGCGCCAAATCAAAGCCTGATTTGGTGCCGTCTTTGTCCATGCTGGTGAGCAAAATTTCACCCGCGCCGCGCCGGGCCATGTCAGTGGCCCAGGCCACGGCGTCCAGCCCGGTATTTTTACGACCGCCGTGGCTGTAAACGTCCCAGCCCGGACCCCGTGTTTGGGCTTCTTCGTCGCTGCGCCGTTTGGCGTCAATGGCCACCACAATGCACTGTGCGCCGTATCGGGCCGACGCGTCTTCAATGACTTGCGGATTGGCAATCGCGGCGGAGTTAAAACTGGTTTTATCAGCCCCAGCATTGAGTAAGCGCCGCACGTCGTCGACCGTGCGTACACCGCCGCCAACGGTGAGCGGAATAAACACCTGGCTGGCCACGGCTTCAATGATGTCCAAAATCAGATCCCGACCGTCGCTGGTGGCGGTGATGTCCAGAAACGTCAGCTCGTCTGCACCCTGGTCGTTGTAGCGCGCGGCAATTTCCACCGGGTCACCGGCATCGCGCAGTTGCGTGAAGTTCACGCCCTTGACGACACGGCCACCAGTGACATCCAGACAAGGAATGATTCGTTTAGCCAACATTGGCGTCAGCCCCCACGGTCGCCCACTTCGTGTGGCTTCCTGCCCCCCGAGGGGGCCGCTCTGCCTGCGGTCTGGCAAAGCCAGTCCCGCGGCCCCTGCTTGAACTTGATGCCGCGCTCTGCGCGATCATCCGTTCAGCTCGTCAGCCCGCGCCTGTGCCGCTTCAAAATCGAGGTCGCCGCTGTAAATCGAGCGGCCGCAGATCACGCCTTCAATGCCTTGGTCTTCCACAGCGCAAAGCGCCTCGATATCAGCCATGTTTGACAAGCCGCCGGATGCGATGACCGGTATGGTCAGGGCCTGGGCTAATTTAACGGTGGCGTCCATGTTGATGCCGCTGAGCATGCCGTCGCGGCCAATGTCGGTGTAAATCACGGATTCAACGCCAAAGTCCTGAAACTTTTTGGCCAGATCAATCACGTTATGGCTGGTGATCTTGCTCCAGCCATCCGTGGCGACTTTGCCATCTTTGGCGTCCAGGCCAACGATGATGTGGCCGCCGAAGGCGGTGCAGGCGTCTTGCAAAAACCCGGGGTTCTTGACCGCTGCGGTGCCGATGATGACGTAACGCAAACCGGCATCCAGGTAGCGCTCGATCGTGTCCAGGTCGCGTATGCCGCCGCCCAGTTGCACGTCAATTTCCAGGCCCACTTCAGCCAGTATTTTTTTGATCGCCAGGTCGTTTTTAGGAATGCCGGCGAACGCGCCGTTCAGGTCGACCAGGTGCAGCCGGCGCGCGCCTTTGTTGACCCAGTTGCGCGCCATGGCCGCCGGGTCTTCGCTGAAAACGGTGGACTGATCCATGTCGCCTTGTTTGAGGCGTACGCAGTGACCGTCTTTCAGGTCAATCGCAGGAATAAGTAACATGTGGCGGCTGCGGCAGAAAGCTAAAAATGTTTAAGGATGCCAGTTCAGGAAGTTGCGGTACAGAGCCAAGCCCTGATCGGCGCTTTTTTCCGGGTGAAACTGGGTGGCGAAAATATTATCGCGCGCAATCGCCGCGCAGAAGCGCTCGCCATAGCTTGCCAAGCCCGCAGTGTGGCGCGCATCAGACGGACGGGCATAAAAACTGTGGACAAAATAGAAATACGAGTTTTCTGGCACACCCTGCCAGATCGGGTGAGTAGGCACTGACTGCGCGACCTGGTTCCAGCCCATTTGCGGCACTTTGTAGCGGCTGCCATCGTCTTGCAACTGCCCGGCCAACTCAAACTTGAGCACCTCGCCGGGGATCAAATCCAGCCCGCGCGTGCCCGCACCACCATCGCCCGGGCGGCCTTCGGCGCTGTGCGTCAGGAGCATTTGCATGCCCACGCACACGCCAAACAGCGGCTTGTTGGCGGCCGCGTGCAGCACCGATTCGAGTAAGCCCGATGCCACCAGTTCGCGCATGCAGTCGGCAATGGCGCCCTGCCCCGGCAACACGATGCGGTCGGCGAGCATCACGTCTTGGGGCCTTGAAGTGACGACAACGTCAAAACCGCTGCCCCTGGCCACATGCTGTACCGCCTGCGACACCGAGCGCAGATTGCCCATGCCGTAGTCGACGACCGCAACAGTTTTGGAGGATGTCATTGAAAAACTTGAACGCTATTAAATCAGGAGCTGCTCCGCTAGCAATCTAGCGGGCTAGAGCACAAAAAGGCATAAAAAGGTATAGAAAAAGGGGGTTTGCGTCATTTTCAGGGTTTTTCAGCTGCTTTTTTGACTCACACCGATCAAAGCGAGCCTTTGGTCGACGGAATGACGTTGGCAGCGCGGGGGTCGATCTCCAGCGCCATGCGCAGTGCTCGGGCAAAGGCTTTGAACACTGTTTCAGCCTGGTGGTGTGAATTGTCGCCGCGCAGGTTGTCGATGTGCAGGGTGACAAAAGCGTGGTTCACAAAGCCCTGAAAAAACTCGTAAGCCAGTTGGCTGTCAAAGGTGCCGATCATGCCGCTTTTGAACGGCACGTGCATCTCCAGGCCGGGGCGGCCTGAAAAATCAACCACCACGCGGCTGAGCGCTTCGTCCAGTGGCACATAGGCGTGGCCGTAGCGGCGCAGGCCTTTTTTGTCACCCACGGCTTTGGCCACCGCCTGGCCGAGGGTGATGCCCACGTCTTCGACCGTGTGGTGGCCGTCAATGTGCAGGTCGCCGACGCACTGGATGTCAAGGTCGATCAGGCCATGGCGGGCAATCTGGTCGAGCATGTGGTCAAAAAAGCCGATGCCGGTCGACAAATGGGCCTGGCCCGTGCCGTCAAGGTTGAGCTTGACGGTGATTTGGGTCTCGGCAGTGTTGCGGGAGACTTCGGCAAGGCGGGGAAGAAGTGTTGTGGTCATAAAGATTTTTCAAGCGCCGCCAGCATCAGCAGATTTTCATCCGCCGTGCCAATCGTCAGGCGCAAACAATTGGCGAGCAATGGGTGCATTTTAGAAACGTTTTTCACCAGCACGCCCTGGGCCTTCATGCCCTCGAAGGTTTGGGCAGCGTTGGGCACCCGCACCAGAATCATATTGGCGTCGCTGTTCCAGCACTTGACGCCTGGCAGCTTGCCCAGCGCTTCTAAAAGCATAGCGCGTTGCCCAATCAAATCGAGGGCTTGCGCTTTAAACACAGCCTGATTTTCAATCGCGAACAGCGCACATTCGCAATTGAGCACGCTGATGTTGTACGGTGGCCGGACTTTGTCGATCTCGGCCATCAGGGCTTTCGGGCCCATCATGTAGCCCAGCCGCACGCCCGCCAGGCCGAATTTGCTCAGGGTGCGCATCAGCAGCACGTGACTGTGCTGGGCGATGCGGTGGACATAACTTTTACTGGCAAATGGCTGGTAAGCCTCGTCCATCACCACCAAACCGCCCTGCTGGCCCACCGCATGGATGATGTTTTCAATCGCCCGGTCGTCCCACAAATTGGCGGTGGGGTTGTTGGGGTAGGCCAGGTAAGTGATGGCCGGTTGGTGTTCAGCGATGGCGGCCAGCATGGCTGCTTCATCAAGCTCAAAGTCAGCCGTCAAAGGCACGCCGATGAACTTCAGACCCTGCAGTTGCGCGCTCATGGCGTACATCACAAACCCGGGCAGTGGCGACAGGATGCTGGCTCCCGGCACATCACAAGCCAGCGCCAGAAGAGAAATCAACTCGTCCGAGCCATTGCCCAGCATGATGTCAAAGCCATCGGGCAGCTGCGCGTAGTCAGCCAGCGCCTTGCGCAAGTCGTTCACCCGGCCGTCGGGGTAGCGGTTCAAGGCCAGCGCGCCCAGCCGTTGCCCCAAAAGCGCTTGCAGCGCAGCAGGCAAGCGGTGCGGATTTTCCATCGCGTCGAGTTTGACCATGCCAGCCGAGTCTTGCACGGCGTAGGCGTGCATGGACTGGATGTCTTGGCGGATGCGGGCGGCGGGGGTAGGGATACGTGTTTCTGTCGTCATGTCAAAGTCTCAAATTCAGCAGGCGTCATGAGAAACGGGTTGATCACCTGCACAGTGTCGTATTGTTGAAGGTGCGGCATGTCCTCGCTGAGCAGGTAGCCACAACCTTGCTGCTGGGCAGAAGACACGATGAGCGCATCCCAGTAGCTGAGCTTGTATCTGTCTTGCATCAGCCACGCACCGTCAACGGTGTAAGTGTCCAGGTGGGGCGGTTGCCACGCGCGAAGCATGCGAACTTGTGCGCGCACTTTTTCAAGCGTGACCACCGTTCGGAATTGGGTGATGGCGTTGTTATAAAACTCGTTGAGCACTTGGGTACTGATGCGCCCAGTGCGCCGCGTCCAGCACCAGGTCAGCCATTCATTGGCGCGGATCTGTTTGTCACTGTCTCGCGCATCCTTGGCATACAGATGCACGCTGGTGTCAACGAAAACCAGCGCGCTCATACATCTCGTCGCGCGTCAAAAAGTTGCCATCGCTTTTGCCCCAAGATTCAAACTTGATGGCCTTGCGCATCACCTGCGCGTAAGCGTCTTCCTGGCGCATCTTCTCCGACAGAATTTCCCCGACCAGTCGCGACACACTCGAATTGCGCTTGGCCGCCTCGACGCGGGCCCATTCCAGAGCAGACTCTTCGACAGTGATGGTCACGTTCTTCATGAACCCGATGTTACACTAAATTCGTGCAGCACGAAGTTAGTGTCATATTTTCGCGACTCAAGTTCTTAAAAGTGAGCGCATTCAGAGTTCGTTTTGCAGGGCTCTTGGCAAAGTCATTGGGGGTTCAACCGTGCGTTTTAGGCTGCCGGGTGACGTCGAGGCAACACCGCGCAAAGGCAAATCAAAACGCATGACCGACTCGCTCAGTTCGCGCTCAAGCCAGGCCACCCGTTCGGCGTACATGGACGCCAGCGCCGAATGGTGTTCTGCGGCCACATGGTGCTCCAGTCGTGCAACATTGGCCTCTTGAAGGTACTGCTGCGCTTTTCGAACATGCGCATCTACACGGGTGTGAAAAAGGTCGAACCGCATCCATCGCTCCTTCAAAATGCACGACTCCCGTGCATGATCAATTTGAGCAGAACACCTGGTGATCGCCATAAGCTACAGGCCCGTTCGGCCTGGCCTTGTGTCGCAAATCTGGGTAGGACAGCAGCGTCTGGCTGCCCCGAACGTCACATTCGCAGCATCACTCAAACACCGCGCCCGCACCCTGAAAACGCGCGGGAAGGCCAAGCAAATCGAGCATATTGCGCACCGTGCAGGCGGCCGTCGACGTGACAGGCATGCCCAGCATGTTTTGGGCTGCTTGCAAGGCTGGCAGGGAGGGCATTTGCACGCAGGCCGACAGCACCACGACATCTGCGTTGGCGACGTTCAGGCGTTTGACATCGTTTAACAGTTGCATCGGGTCGCGCCGGCCCACCTCCAGGTTGTCAGGAATTTCAAAGCAAATGCGGTCAATCACCTCAATGCCTTCGTGTTCGATGTAATCGACCACCATCTGTGTCAGCGGCAACATGTAGGGTGCCATCAGTGAAATCTTTTTTGCACCCATGGCTTTGAGGCCATGAATCAGCGCGCCCGCCGACGTCATGACCTTGGATGTTGCCCCCGCCTCGGCCACGGCGGCCGCCATGTCGCGCTCGACCTCGCGGTGAAAACCGGGGCCTTGGGCCATGATGGCCACCAGGCAGGCCGTAGAGATCACATCCACCCGGGCATCTGCCAGTTCGGCTGCACAGCGCTGGGTCTGGCTGTTCATGGCCTTGAGCTCTTCCGGCGTGACCTTGTGCATGCGCATGCGGCTGGAATGAAAGGTAAAGCGCTCGGGGGCCAGTTGCTCGCGCAAGCGCAACATGGCGGGTATTTCAGTCTCCATGGTGGTGTTGGAGCTGGGCACCATCTGGCCAATGCGAATGGGGCGAACGGGAGAAATGCCTGGGTTCATGGGGTGGTTTCCTGACTGTTATCGCAGGCGCATCTCGGCGGCGCGTGCGTGCGCCTGCAAGCCCTCGCCGTGAGCCAATTCAGCCGCAATCTTGCCGAGCACCTGCGCGCCCTGCTCGCTGACTTCAATGATGCTGCTGCGTTTTTGAAAGTCGTACACACCCAGCGGGCTGGAAAAGCGGGCTGTGCCGCTGGTTGGCAGCACGTGGTTGGGGCCAGCGCAATAGTCGCCAAGACTTTCGCTGGTGTAAGCACCCAGGAAAATGGCACCTGCATGTTTGAGCAGTGGCTCCCACTGATGCGGGTCTCGGCTTGAGACTTCCAGGTGCTCTGGCGCGATGCGGTTGCTGATGTCGCAGGCTTCGTTCATGCTGCGCGTCAAGATCAAAGCGCCGCGATCGGTCAGTGACTTGGCAATGATGGCGGCTCTGGGCATGGTGGGCAGCAGACGGTTGATGGCTTCTTGCACGGCATCGATATAAGCCGCATCGGGGCACAACAAAATGCTTTGCGCCAGCTCGTCGTGCTCGGCCTGGCTGAACAAGTCCATCGCCACCCAGTCGGCAGGCGTGGTGCCGTCGGCCAGTACCAATATTTCGGACGGCCCGGCAATCATGTCAATGCCGACCATGCCAAACACACGTTTTTTAGCGCTGGCGACATAGGCATTGCCAGGGCCGGTGATTTTGTCGACCTTGGGCACGGTGGACGTGCCGTAAGCCAATGCAGCGACGGCTTGCGCGCCGCCGATGGTGAAGGCGCGGGTCACGCCAGCGACGTAAGCGGCGGCTAAAACCAGTGCGTTTTTTTCGCCCTTTGGGGTTGGCACCACCATGATGATTTCGCCCACGCCAGCCACGTGTGCGGGAATGGCATTCATCAACACCGACGACGGATACGCGGCCTTGCCGCCCGGCACGTAAATACCCACACGGTCAAGCGGCGTGACTTTTTGGCCTAGGAGCGTGCCGTCTTCGTCGCGGTAGCTCCAGCTTTCGCCGTTGGCTTTTTTTTGTGCTTCATGGTAGCTGCGCACACGTTTGGAGGCGGCAACGAGTGCCTCGCGCTGGGCCGCAGGGATCGCCTCGAATGCCGCTTTGAGTTCGGCCTGCGTCAATTCAAGCGCACCCATCGATGGGACATCCAGCCCGTCAAAACGCGCGGTGTAGTCAAGCACCGCCGCATCGCCGCGCATTTGCACGTCGGCCAGAATGTCGGCCACCCGCTGCTCTATGGCGGCATCGGTGTCAGCAGACCAGTGCAAACGCGCCTGAAATTCAAGCTCAAACGTGCTTGAAGCCGTTGAAATTCGGGCGGGAGAAGCTATCAAAGTCATAGCTCTCGCTCAATCTTTTTGTTTAACAGCCAAGGCAAACGCATCCATGATCTTGCGAATTGGCGCCTGCTTTAACTTCAATGCAGTCTGGTTGACGACCAGGTGCGAACTGATGTCCATGATGCGTTCGACTTCTACCAGATGATTGGCCTTCAGGGTGTTGCCGGTCGATACCAGATCCACAATCGCGTCGGCCAGCCCGGTCAGCGGCGCCAGCTCCATGCTGCCGTAGAGTTTGATCAGGTCAACGTGCACGCCCTTGGATGCAAAAAAGTCGCGCGCTATCGCCACATATTTGGTCGCGACGGTCATGCGTGACCCCTGCTTCATGGCGGCCGCATAGTCAAAACTTTCTCGCACCGCCACACTGATGCGGCACTTGGCGATCTGCAAATCGAGGGGTTGGTATAAGCCCTGTGTCCCTGATTCCAGCAGTGTGTCCTTGCCCACCACACCCATGTCTGCACCGCCATACTGCACATAGGTTGGCACATCGGTGGCGCGCACCAGCAGCACACGCACGTCGGGCTGGTTGGTGTCCAAAATCAGTTTGCGTGACTTGTCTGGATCGTCCAGCACCTCAATGCCTGCGCTTTTGAGCAAGGGCAGGATGTCGTCAAAAATTCGACCTTTGGACAGCGCAATCGTGATCATGTCTTGAGCCTCTCGATATCGGCGCCAATCCCGCGCAGCTTGGCTTCCATCTGGTCATAGCCCCGGTCCAGATGGTAGATGCGGTCAATCAGGGTTTCACCATCGGCCACCAAGCCCGCAATGACCAAGCTGGCCGATGCACGCAAGTCCGTCGCCATCACCGCCGCTCCAGACAATTTTGCAACGCCTTCCATCACGGCGACTTTGCCTTCGATCTGGATTTTGGCACCCAGGCGCACCATTTCATTGACGTGCATGAAACGGTTTTCAAATATGGTTTCAGTCACTGTCGCCGCCCCATGCGACACCGCGTTGAGGGCCATGAACTGGGCTTGCATGTCGGTTGCAAAGCCCGGGTATTCGGTGGTGCGAAACGACTGGGCTTTCAATCGGCCCTGCGACTGGATACGCATGGCGCCGGCCATCGCGGTCACCGTGGCGCCGGCTTCACGCAGCTTGTCGACCAGCGCATCCTGATGGTCTGCACGACCGTGCAGCAGCGTCACGTCACCACCTGTAGCGGCTACGGCGCACAAGAACGTGCCAGTCTCGATCCGGTCAGCCACCACCTGGTGGGTGCAACCGTGCAGGCGCTCGACGCCTTGAATGCGAATGCGGCGGGTGCCGTGACCCTCAATTTTTGCGCCCATCTTGATGAGCATTTCAGCCAAGTCACCAATCTCGGGTTCTTGCGCGGCGTTTTCCAAGATGGTCTCACCTTCGGCCAGGCTGGCTGCCATCAAGAAGTTTTCAGTCCCCGTGACTGTCACCATGTCGGTGGTGATGCTGCAACCCTTCAGTCGCGTTCTGCCCTTGGGCAGTTTGGCAATCATGTAGCCGTGTTCGACCACAATCTCAGCGCCCATGGCCTGCATGCCTTTGATGTGCTGGTCTACGGGGCGCGAGCCAATCGCGCAACCGCCGGGCAGCGACACAGTGGCCTGGCCAAAGCGCGCCAGCAGCGGGCCCAGGGCCAGTACCGAGGCGCGCATGGTTTTAACCAACTCGTACGGTGCTTCAGGGGACGCCAAAGCGCCCGCGTTGATGCTGACGGTGCTCGGCACGTCTTTGTTGCGTTCTGCGGTCACACCCATGTTACGAATGAGTTTGAGCATGGTGGACACGTCCTGCAGACCCGGCACGTTTTCCAAGGTGACCGTCTCAGCCGTCAACAGGGCGGCGCACAGCTCTGGCAGCGCCGCGTTTTTAGCGCCAGAAATGGTGACCGTGCCGTTGAGCGTCTTGCCGCCTTTGATGAGTAACTTGTCCATGGTTCAATGGTTGGAGTTGCTGGCCCACTCAGCGGGGGTGAAGGTTTTCATCGACAGGGCATGCACCTCGTTGGTCTGGATGCGGCCGCCCAGGGTGGCATAGACTTTTTGGTGGCGCTGAATCAGGCGCTGGCCTTCAAAGATGCTGGAGACGATGGTGGCATACCAGTGCTGGCCGTCACCGGACAGCTCAATATGCTCGCAGGGCAGGCCACTGGCGATGATGGATTGGAGTTCTTCGCTGGTCATATGTTTAATGTCTTATTTTGTAGCCCGTGCGCAGCATGTTGATGGCGATGCCGCTGACAAGCGCCAAGGCAGTCGAGACGATGCCCAGGCTGAGCCAAGGCGACACATCGCTGACACCGAAAAAACCATATCTGAAGCCGTCAATCAGGTAGAAAAACGGGTTCAAGTGGCTGACGGTTTGCCAAAACGGCGGCAGTGAATGGATCGAGTAAAACACGCCGCTTAAAAACGTCATCGGCATGATGACGAAGTTTTGAAACGCCGCCATCTGGTCGAATTTATCCGACCACAAGCCGGCAATCACGCCCAGCGCACCCAGCATGGAGGCACCCAGCATGGCAAACAGCACGATCCACAAGGGGTGAGCAAAGTCAGGCCGGCCAAAGTAAGCCGTCACAATAAACACGCCCGTACCCACCAGCAAACCACGCGCGACGGCAGCGCCCACATACGCAACAAACCAGTGCCAGTGCGACAGCGGTGTGAGCAGCAAAAACACCAAGCTGCCCATGATTTTGCTTTGAATCAGTGACGATGAACTGTTGGCGAAAGCGTTTTGCAGCACGCTCATCATCACCAAGCCGGGCACCAAAAAGGCGGTGTAATTGACCGTGCCGTAGACCAAAACCCGCCCCTCCAGCACATGGCCAAAAATCAGCATGTACATGACGGCTGTCAGTACCGGAGCGCCCACGGTTTGAAAGCCAACTTTCCAGAAACGCAAGGTTTCCTTGTAGAGCAGCGTTTGCCAACCCGTCATGCTTTGACCCCTGCTTGTCCAGATTTGTCGGACATGACGTCAAGGAACACGTCTTCCAGATCAGCTTTTCGTATCTCCACGTCTTCAGCCACCAGTCCAGCCTGGCGAATCGCTGCCAGATACTGCTCGATCTCGTTGGCATTGTGGGCGGGGAACTGCACAATGCGGCCGGTAATGCGGGCCTGGTCCGCCAGCGCCTGAGGCAATTGACTGTCAATCTTGAAGCGCAGGACGTTCGAAGAAGCGGCTTTGAGCAGTTCAGAGGTTTGCGCCAGCGCCACGACCTTGCCTTGTTTAAGCATCGCAATACGGCTGCACAATGCCTCTGCTTCTTCCAGATAGTGCGTGGTAAGCAGCACAGTGCTGCCTTGCTTGTTGAGTTTGGCGATGAATTGCCACAGCGTTTGGCGCAACTCGACATCGACACCTGCCGTGGGTTCGTCAAGCACAATGACTTTGGGTTTGTGAACCAGGGCCTGCGCCACCAGAACGCGGCGCTTCATCCCACCCGACAGTTGGCGCATGTTGGCGTTGGCCTTGTCCGCCAGGCCAAGACTGGACAGCAGCTCGTCTATCCACGCATCGTTTTTTTTAATGCCGAAGTAGCCGGATTGGATGCGCAAGGCTTCGCGAACGCTGAAAAACGGGTCAAACACCAGTTCTTGCGGCACCACACCCAATGTGCGGCGAGCGGCAGCGTAATCGGACAGAACATCGTGGCCGTGCACGGTGACCTTACCGCCGCTGGCGCGCGACAAACCCGCCAGAATGCTGATAAGAGAGGTTTTACCTGCGCCATTGGGACCGAGCAGGCCGAAGAATTCGCCCTGATGGATGTCAAAGCTCACGTCGTCCAGGGCTTTGACGGCTGGGCCTGATTGACCGCGTTTGCTGGGGTAGGTTTTCGAAACTGATTGAAAGGAGATGGCTGGCATGAACCCGCTATTTTAGGGGGTTCGAAGGGCCGGGGCACTGCGGTTGCCATATGGCCCAGGCGGGGCAAGCTTATCGACGAGGCTAAATCGCAGACGGAACCAGTTCAGCCACGCCGTACAAGAGTGCCAGTTGACTCAGCCGGGCAGGCATGCCATGAACCGAAAAGGTCTTGCCCGCAGCCAGAGCCTCCCGCCTGCAGGCCAGCATCAATGCCAAGGCTGACGAATCAAACTGTGTCAAAGCGGTGGCATCAAGCACCACGGCAGTCTTCGCTGAAACCATTTGGGTTTTCAAGCCGCGCGCTGTGTCGACTGCCTGGGCGTGGGTAACAACGGATGGCAACGTCAACACCGTCTTGCTCTCAGGACTTCTTGGCGCTGTTGCTTTTGTTGCGCTCGGACAGCGAGGCAATCAGGCCATCGATACCCTTGGCATTGATTTCTTGCGAAAACTGGGTACGGTAGGTTTCAACCAGCCACACGCCCAGCACGTTCAGGTCATAAATTTTCCAGCCAGCAGGTGTTTTTTCCAGGCGATAGTCGAGTTGGATGGGGTCACCCCGGCCCAGCACTTCGGTGCGCACCACCACCTCGGTATCAGCAGCCGCCGCGCGCAGGGGCTTGACACTGATGGTCTGGTCTTTGACTTGGGCCAGTGCGCCGGAATAGGTACGGATCAAAAGGGTTTTGAACTCATCCTGCAATTTCTTTTGCTGCTCTGCCGTGGCCTGACGCCAACTGCGGCCCACCGCAGAAGCCGTCATCCGGGTGAAGTTGACGTTTGGCATGATCTGGCTGTCCACCAGTGACATGACTTTGGTCATGTCGCCTGATTGCACTGATTTATCAGCCTTGATGTTATCGAGCACCTCAGAAGCCACCCGCTTGATCAGCCCATCAGGAGATTCATCAGCAGCCCGAGCAAGGGGAGCGGCCAGCAGCATGGCAGTCATGACCAGAGAAGCAAGTTGCAGGGCAGTTCTACGTAGCATGTTGGGCTTTCAAAAATGGGCTTTGCCCTTGTGTAACGCGGCTGATCGTCCGCAGTGTACTTGCCAGGGGTTTTTCTTTTATTTGGCAGCAGGAACGGTCGCAGGAACCGGCAGATCGTAACGCTCTTCCTTGGACGGGGTATCTTCAGGCGCCGTGTGACGGCCGATCGAGTTGGCACGACGCTGCAAATATAAATCGCGGGTAAAACTGTATTTGTCCAGCGATGCCTGCTCGAGCACGGTTTCCGTGCCTAAAAATTCAGCGCGTTTGTCCACCACACGCAGGCCGATCATGGCGTTGCGGGCCGGCACATTTTTGACATTACCCACGAGTTCAACATTCGAATCGACCAACGTTCCGACCGAGTCTCGCACCGACGAAGGCCCGAAAAACGGCAGCACGACATAGGCACCGGATTGCACTCCCCAATAACCCAGCGTTTGACCAAAGTCCTGCTTGTTTCTAAGCAAACGCATTTCTGTGCCGATATCGAACACGCCAGCAAAGCCAAAAATGCTGTTGAAAGCCACGCGCATGCCGGTCTCCAGCGTTTCTTTTGGCTTGAGCTGCAAAGCGTTGTTAGCCACCGACAAGACATCGGCGATATTGTTGAAGAAGTTGTTGACCCCTGTGCGCACCGGAGAAGGTGTGATGTCCTTGTAGGCCGTTGCCACGGGAACGAAGATGGCACGATCGAGTCCGTCGTTGACATTGAAAACCGTTCGGTTAAACGGCTCCAGCGGGTCTGCCGGGTTGGCATTGGGGCCTGTGGCACAGCCTTGCACCAAGACGACTAGCAGGCCGAGCGCAGCCATTCGCAATGCGCGGATCGTCAGATAAATGGCGTTCATTTTTTGTCGTTGCTCCCTTGTGCTGGTGCTGGTGCTGGTGCTGGTGCTGGTGCTGGTGTTGCGGCTGTGGCTGCCGGCGTGCTGCTGTCCGCAGCTTTGCTGTACAAAAATTGGCTGATCAGGGTTTCCAGCACCACGGCGGACTGGGTTTGTTTGATGACATCGCCAGCAGCCATGTTTTTGTCGCTGGCGCCTGCTTCGATGCCGATGTATTGCTCACCCAGCAAACCGCTGGTCAAAATTTTCAAGGATGAATCTTTGGGAAAAACATACTTGCTTTCCATGGCCAAGTTCACGCTGGCCTGATAGGACTTGTCGTCAAAGCTGATGTTTTCAACCCGACCGATCACCACGCCTGCGCTTTTGACGGCGGCGCGCGGCTTCAAACCACCGATATTGTCGAACTTGGCAGTGACTTTGTAGGATGTGTCGAAGTTCAAGCTCAGCAAATTAGCCGACTTGAGGGCAAGAAACAAAATCGCTACCCCGCCTATCAGCACAAACAAGCCTACCCACAGATCAGTTTTTGAGCGTTGCATCGTTTTTTCTTTCAAATTCCATCTGGCAGCCCCGTGACGCGTTCACCCATTTTCGCATGGCCTCAAGCTAGATGCTGAACATCAGGGTGGTGAGCAAAAAGTCCAGGCCCAGCACTGCCAGCGACGCCACGACAACGGTTCGGGTCGTGGCCCGGGACACCCCTTCTGGCGTGGGCTGCGCCTCAAAACCCTGGTAAAGCGCCACAAAAGTCACCGTGACACCAAACACACAGCTTTTGACGATGCCGTTGCCAACGTCACGCCACACGTCCACGCCGCCTTGCATCTGGCTCCAGAACGCGCCAGCGTCAATGCCAATCATGAGGACGCCGACGATCCAGCCGCCAAGCACACCTACGGCACTGAACACCGCCGCCAGCAGCGGCATGGCAATGATGCCGCCCCAAAAGCGCGGTGCCAGAATGCGGCGCACCGGGTCCACGGCCATCATTTCCATCGCCGACAACTGCTCACCGGCTTTCATCAGGCCAATTTCAGCCGTCAGAGCGGTACCGGCACGGCCAGCAAACAGCAGCGCCGTGATCACTGGCCCCAATTCACGCACCAAACTGAGCGCCACCAGCAAACCCAAAGCCTCTGAAGATCCATAGCGCTGCAGCGTGTAGTAGCCCTGCAAGCCGAGCACAAAACCGACAAACAGGCCAGACACCGAAATGATGGCGAGCGAATAATTGCCCAAAAAGAAGATCTGGTCACGAACCAGGCCAAAACGGCTGAGGACCGAGCCGGTGTTGGTGCATAGCCGAATAAACAGACGCGTGGCATAGCCCAGGTGGCCAAGTTGCTGGCGCGCCGCAAAGCCCAGCCTGGAGATCAAGTTTGGTTCGGCTTGGCTCATCAACGCTTGCCCTTTTGCGCTGCAGCAGGGTTGCCAAAGTCAGTGGCCACATCTGGGCCGGGATAATGAAACTTGACCGGCCCTTCGCTCAGCGCATTGACAAACTGGTGGACCAGCGGGTCTTTCGAATGGCGCACCTCGTCAGGCGTACCCTGAGCCGCAATGCCGCCATTAGCCAAGATGATCACCTTGTCGGCAATTTTGAAAGTTTCTTCCAGGTCATGCGACACGATGATGGACGTGATGCCCAGCGTGTCATTGAGCTGGCGAATCAGTTGTGCGGCAGTGCCGAGCGAGATCGGGTCCAGTCCGGCAAAGGGCTCGTCGTACATGATGAGTTCGGGGTCTAGCACAATGGCCCGGGCTAGGGCTACGCGGCGTGCCATGCCGCCAGAAATTTCACTTGGCATCAAGTCGCGCGCGCCGCGCAAACCGACAGCGTTGAGCTTCATCAGCACGATGTCACGGATCAAATCGGCAGTTAAATCGGTGTGCTCGCGCAGCGCAAAGGCAACGTTGTCAAAAACGCTCAAGTCAGTGAACAGCGCACCAAACTGAAACAGCATGCCCATGCGGCGCCGTGCGGCATATAAATCGGCCTGCGTCATGCTGCCAACGTTTTTTCCGTCAAACAGAGCCTGGCCACTGTTGGCTTTTTGTTGCCCACCAATCAGCCGCAACACGGTGGTTTTGCCGCCGCCGGATGCCCCCATGAGCGCTGTGACTTTGCCGCGCGGCACTGAAAGCGTGACTTTGTCGAGAACGACGCGATCAAAGCCAGAGCCCGGGTAGGAAAAGGTGACATCCTTGAATTCCACCAAGGAGCTGGGGTCTGGCTGCGACATGAAAAATTAAGAGCGGATAGGAGCGTTCATCATAAAGGGGATTCATTGCTGCAAAAAAATGTACTTCTGAATACAAAAAGGCTCAAAAACGCGGTTTTTGAGCCTTTTTATTTCGAAACTACCGCGTTTTTAGGCTTCTCGCCCAATCAATACAAGCGCGGAAAGCTCATTTTTTGATAGCTAGATGATTATCGTGGCAAGTCGCTGAACCCCATCAAAAACTCATCCACAGACCGAGCTGCCTGGCGACCTTCCCGAATGGCCCAAACAACGAGGCTTTGCCCACGGCGAATGTCACCGGCCACAAACACTTTCGGCACATTGGTGGCATAACCGCCGATCAATGCGTCGCTGGCCTTGGCGTTGCCACGGTTGTCTTTGTCGATGCCAAACGATTCGAGGATAGAAGCGACCGGGGACACAAAACCCATGGCCAACAGCACCAGGTCCGCCTTGAGGGTTTGCTCAGACCCGGCGACTTCCACCATCTTGCCATTGACCCATTCGACGCGTACCGTTTTCAAACCCGTGACTTTGCCTTTTTCACCCAGCAGCTCTTTGGTAGAAATCGCAAATTCGCGCTCGCAGCCTTCCTCATGGCTGGAGCTGGTACGCAATTTGACGGGCCAGTACGGCCAGGTCATGGGGCGGTTTTCTTCTTCCGGCGGCTGGGGCATCAGCTCAAACTGCGTGACGCTGACAGCGCCGTGGCGGTTGCTGGTGCCCACACAGTCGCTGCCGGTGTCGCCACCGCCAATCACGATGACGTGTTTACCGTCAGCGCGCAGCTGGCCTTTGACTTTGTCACCGGCATTGACCTTGTTTTGCGACGGCAAAAACTCCATGGCGAAGTGCACGCCGTCCAGGTCACGCCCCGGCACAGGCAGGTCGCGTGACTGTTCAGCGCCGCCCGTCAGCATGACGGCGTCAAAGTCTTTTTGCAGTTGTTCTGGGCTGATCGTTTCTTTCGCCCAGTTGGTGACTTTGCTGTCTTTGGGCAAATGACCAACCATCACGCCGCACTTGAAGGTCACGCCTTCCGCCGTCATTTGCTCGACCCGGCGGTCGATGTGGAGTTTCTCCATCTTGAAGTCCGGAATGCCGTAGCGCAGCAGGCCGCCGACGCGGTCATTCTTTTCAAACAGCGTCACATCATGACCAGCGCGCGCCAGCTGCTGGGCGGCGGCCATGCCTGCAGGGCCGCTGCCGACGATGGCGACTTTTTTACCGGTTTTGTGCTTTGGCAATTGCGGTTTGACCCAGCCCTCAGACCAGGCCCGGTCGATGATGGCGTGCTCGATCGACTTGATGCCGACGGCATCGTCATTCACGTTCAGTGTGCAGGCCGCTTCGCACGGCGCTGGGCAAATGCGACCGGTGAACTCGGGAAAGTTGTTCGTGCTGTGCAGCGTGTCAATCGCGTTTTTCCAGTCAGCGCGAAACACCATGTCGTTGAAGTCAGGAATGATGTTGTTGACCGGGCAGCCCGTGTTGCAAAACGGCGTGCCGCAGTCCATGCAGCGTGCCGATTGCTTTTTGGCCTGCTCGTCATCCAGACCAATGACAAACTCTTTGTAGTTCTTCAGCCGCTCGGGCACAGGTTTGTAGCCCTCTTCCAAACGCTCAAATTCCATGAAGCCGGTGATTTTTCCCATGATGCTGTCCTGTGCGAATAGTTTGCTTTAAAAGGCCTTTTTGAGGCTGTTTTAGATGACTTTCAGTGCTGCAGCCCAATGAAAGCTTGGGCGAGCAGCTCCTGAATTAAGAGTGCTTATTTGGCACCAACCGGCTCGCGGTTGGTCTGAACCTGCGCGCGCGTTGTCTCGGTGGATGCACTCAAACGGCGGTCTTTGCGCTCGAGCAAGGCACGCTTGTACTCGTTCGGGAAGACTTTGACGAACTTCAAGCGCGACTCAGCCCAGGTGTCCAGCAACTCGCGCGCGCGCTTGCTGCCGGTCCAGCGGTTGTGGTCTTGCAGCAGGCGCTTGAGAAGTGCTTCGTCGCTCTCCTCGGCATGCCAGTCTGACGTGTCGTGGGTATGCTGCTCGGCCGTTGTGACGACCTTGTCAAGGCTGACCATGGAGGTATTGCAGCGGCTGGCAAACTGGCCATCTTCGTCATACACATAGGCCACGCCGCCGCTCATGCCGGCGGCAAAATTGCGGCCAGTTTTACCCAGTACCACGACCGTTCCGCCCGTCATGTACTCGCAGCCGTGGTCGCCCGTGCCTTCCACAACCGCCGTCGCACCCGACAGTCGCACCGCAAAGCGCTCGCCTGCCACGCCGCTGAAAAACGCCTCACCTGTGGTGGCACCGTAGAGCACGGTGTTGCCGACGATGGTGTTTTTGTGCGACTCGCCCCTGAAGTCGATGCTCGGGCGCACCACAATGCGGCCGCCGCTCAGGCCCTTGCCGGTGTAGTCGTTGGCATCGCCAATCAGGTACATGGTGATGCCTTTGGCCAGGAACGCACCAAACGACTGGCCGCCGGTGCCTTCCAGCTGAATGCGCAGCGTGTCGTCTGGCAGGCCTTGCGGGTGGTGGCGCGTCAGCTCGCCCGACAGCATGGCGCCGACGGTGCGGTTAACGTTGCGTGCCACCTCAATGAACTGGACTTTTTCGCCTTTTTCAATGGCCGCTTTTGACTTTTCAATCAGCCGCACGTCAAGGGCTTTTTCCAGCCCGTGCTCTTGGGTGGAGCTGTGCAAACGCGGCACGTCAGCCGGGACATTGGGCTGATAGAACAGGCGCGCAAAGTCAAGGCCGGCGGCCTTCCAGTGCTCAATGCCTTTTTGCGTGTCGAGCAAGTCAGCCCGGCCAATCAGTTCGTCAAAGGTGCGCACGCCGAGTTGCGCCATTAAGTGGCGCGCTTCTTCGGCCACAAAGAAAAAGTAATTGACGACATGCTCGGGCTTGCCGCTGAATTTTTGGCGCAACACCGGGTCTTGCGTGGCCACACCCACCGGGCAGGTGTTCAAGTGGCATTTGCGCATCATGATGCAGCCTTCAACCACCAGCGGGGCGGTAGCAAAACCGAACTCATCGGCACCCAGCAGCGCGCCTATGACCACGTCCCGGCCGGTTTTCATCTGGCCGTCGGCCTGCACGCGAATACGGCCACGCAAGCGGTTGAGCACCAAGGTTTGCTGGGTTTCAGCCAGGCCAATTTCCCATGGGCTGCCTGCATGCTTGATGCTCGACCAGGGCGATGCGCCCGTGCCGCCGTCATGGCCTGCTATCACAATGTGGTCCGCCTTGGCCTTGGTCACGCCTGCCGCGATGGTGCCAACGCCGACTTCACTGACCAGCTTGACACTGATGCTGGCGCGCGGGTTCACGTTTTTCAAATCATGAATCAGCTGCGCCAAGTCTTCGATCGAATAAATGTCGTGGTGCGGTGGTGGAGAAATCAAACCCACGCCCGGCACCGAATAACGCAGCGCGCCAATGTATTCACTGACCTTGCCGCCCGGCAACTGGCCGCCTTCACCCGGTTTGGCGCCCTGCGCCATTTTGATTTGAATCTGGTCAGCCGACACCAGATATTCAGCCGTCACGCCAAAGCGGCCCGAGGCCACCTGCTTGATCTTTGAGCGCAGCGAATCACCGTCTTGCAAAGGCAAATCAACTTCCACTTGGCTTGAACCAATCACACTTTTCAGTGTTTCTCCTTTTTTGATCGGGATGCCTTTGAGCTCCTGGCGGTAGCGGTTCGGGTCTTCACCGCCCTCGCCGGTGTTGCTTTTGCCGCCAATGCGGTTCATGGCCACGGCCAGCGTGGCATGGGCTTCCGTGCTGATGGAGCCCAGCGACATGGCACCTGTGGCAAAGCGTTTGACGATTTCTTTGGCGGACTCGACCTCATCGATCGGGATGGCCTTGCTCGGGTCAATCTTGAACTCAAACAGCCCGCGCAGCGTCATGTGGCGCCGGTTTTGGTCGTTGATGAGCTGGGCGTATTCTTTGTAGGTGTTGAAGTTGTTGGCCCGCGTGGCGTGCTGCAATTTGGCAATCGCATCGGGTGTCCACATGTGGTTTTCACCGCGCACACGGAAGGCGTATTCGCCGCCTGCATCGAGCATGCTGCTCAGCACCGGGTCATCGCTGAAAGCAGCACGGTGCATGCGCAGCGCTTCTTCGGCAATCTCAAACACGCCCATGCCTTCCACCTGGCTGGCGGTGCCGGTAAAGAACTTGGCAATCGTCTCGCGGCTCAAGCCAATCGCTTCAAACAGCTGCGCACCGCAGTAGCTCATGTAGGTGGACACGCCCATCTTGGACATGATTTTCGACAGGCCTTTGCCAACCGCTTTGGTGTAGTTGTAGATGGCTTTTTCAGTCGACAGATCACCCGGCAAACCCTTGTGCATCTCGGCCAATGTTTCCAGCGCCAGGTAGGGGTGTACGGCCTCCGCGCCGTAGCCTGCCAGCACCGCAAAGTGGTGGACTTCACGGGCTGAGCCGGTTTCAACCACCAGGCCTGCGGTGGTGCGCAAGCCCACGCTCACCAGATGCTGGTGAATCGCTGACAAAGCGAGCAAAGCCGGAATGGCCACTTGGGTTGCGCTCAAGGCGCGGTCGCTGATGATGAGAATATTTTTGCCCGACTTGATGGCATCCACGGCCTCGGCACAAAGGGACGCGAGCTTGGCTTCTACCCCTTCATGGCCCCAGGCCAGCGGGTAAGTGATGTCCAGCGTGTAGCTTTTGAACTTGCCTTGTGTGTGTGCTTCAATGGCGCGCAGCTTTTGCATGTCAGCCACGTTCAGCACCGGCTGGCCGACTTCCAGCCGCATCGGTGGGTTGACCTGGTTGATGTCCAGCAGGTTCGGCTTGGGACCGATGAAGGACACCAGCGACATCACAATCGCCTCGCGAATCGGGTCGATCGGTGGGTTGGTGACCTGTGCAAACAACTGCTTGAAGTAGTTGTACAGCGATTTGTTTTTGTTTGACAGCACCGCCAGTGGTGAGTCGTTGCCCATGGAGCCGGTAGCCTCTTCGCCATTGGCGGCCATCGGAGACATCAGGAACTTGATGTCTTCCTGGGTGTAGCCGAAGGCTTGCTGGCGGTCAAGCAGGCTTGGCACTCCCCCGTGGTTCCCCACGTCGTGTGGTTCGCCTCCCCCCTCGCTGGGGGCGGCGCCTTGCGCCCGGCCAAGCCGGTCCGCGGCCCCTGCTTGTAAAGACTTGATGTCATCGAGCTTGATGCGCAAATTTTCAATCCACTGCTTGTACGGTTTGCTGTGCGACAGCGTGGCTTTGATCTCTTCGTCGTCGACCATGCGGCCTTGTTCAAGGTCAATCAAGAACATCTTGCCCGGCTGCAAACGCCATTTGCGGACGATTTTGTGCTCTGGAATCGGCAGCACGCCAGACTCGGATGCCATGATGACCAAATCATCATCTGTCACGCAGTAGCGCGAGGGGCGCAGGCCGTTGCGGTCGAGTGTGGCGCCAATCTGGCGGCCATCGGTAAAGACAATTGACGCCGGACCGTCCCACGGCTCGAGCATGGCGGCGTGGTATTCATAAAACGCTTTGCGGCGCTCGTCCATCGTCGTGTGCTGCTCCCACGGCTCGGGGATCATCATCATCACCGCCTGGCTGATCGGGTAACCCGACATGGTGAGGAGCTCCAGGCAATTGTCGAAGGTGGCGGTGTCGGACTGGTCGGCAAAGCTGATCGGATAAAGCTTTTGCAGGTCTGCACCCAGCACCGGAGACGACATCACGCCCTCCCGCGCTTTCATCCAGTTGTAGTTGCCCTTGACCGTGTTGATCTCGCCGTTATGCGCGACGTAGCGGTAGGGGTGGGCCAGTGGCCATTCGGGGAAGGTATTGGTGCTGAAACGCTGGTGCACCAGGCCAAGCGCAGAGACGCAGCGCATGTCTTGCAAATCAAGGTAGTAGGTACCGACTTGATCGGCCAGCAGCAGGCCTTTGTAGACCACCGTGCGGCTGGACATGCTGGGGACGTAATATTCTTTACTGTGCGTCAGGTGCAGGTTTTGAATCGCGGCACTGGCGGTTTTGCGAATGACGTACAGCTTGCGCTCGAGCGCGTCCTGCACGATGACGTCATTGCCACGGCCGATGAAAATCTGCCGCAAAACCGGCTCTTTTTCGCGCACGGTAGGGGACATCGGCATGTCGCGGTTGACCGGCACATCGCGCCAGCCCAGCAGCACCTGGCCTTCAGCCCTGACCGCACGCTCCAGCGCCTGCTCGCAGGCAAGGCGGGACGCGTGTTCTTTTGGCAAAAACACCATGCCTACGCCGTATTCGCCGGGGGGCGGCAAATCGACGCCTTGCTTGGCCATTTCTTCGCGGTACAGGGCGTCGGGCAGCTGAATCAAAATGCCCGCGCCGTCGCCCATCAGCTTGTCAGCACCCACAGCGCCCCGATGGTCCAGGTTTTCGAGAATCTTCAAGCCTTGCTGGACGATGGCATGCGACTTGTGCCCCTTGATGTGCGCCACAAAACCAACGCCGCAAGCATCATGCTCTTGCGAAGGTGAATACAAACCGTGGTCTTGACTATGTTTGATCTCAGCAGCCGTGGTCATGGCGCACTCCTAAATTTATCGGGGAATCAGATCATAAGTTTTAGCAACAACAATGCCAAACACTTTAATAGGGGTCAGATTCCAATTAATTCTCACCCTGTCGATCGGAAAATTAATAAGGGACAGATTGCTATAAAATATTTTCTTCAATTAAATCAATAACTTGCCGCATCAATCACCCTTGGAAACCTTGTTTTGTGGGCGACCAGCCTTGCTTTTGTTGACCCGGCGAAGGGTCCTTTTTTGTAAATCTGCAACAAAATCATCTTCTCCCAGCGCCCAGCCAGCCAAAGTAGACCGCGTCAAAGCGGCCTGCTGGTCGGCGCTGATGCCCGCCCGCACCAAATCGGCGTAAGCGGCTTCGCGCCCAAACGGCGTGTTCGCCAAGCCCCAGTAAAGCGGATGTGGGGCGATGAGTTTGTCTTGACGCACGCCGACATACAGGCCGTGACTGGACCAAGGGTAGTCGGCTGCCTCTGTGACCAGGCCCGCGCGCACCGGATTCAAGTCAATATAGGCCATACAGGCCAGCAGATAACGGTCGGTCTGGATCAAGGTTGAGCGGTAGCGCCCCTCCCAGAGCGTGCCGGTACGGCTCTGCAAATCATTGAAATAACGCACATAGCTGCGGCCGACGGCCTGCATCATTTGCGGCAATCCGGTGTCCGTCTGGGGCGTTGCCAACAGGTGAAAGTGGTTGCTCATCAGCACGTAGGCGTGAACATCCACACCGAATTTTTTGGCGTGGTCGTCAATCAGGCCAAGCAAGACCTGATAGTCGGCAGTTGTGGTGAAGATCGCCTGACGGTTGTTGCCCCGCTGGATGATGTGGTGCGGGTAGGCGGGAAGCGTCAAACGCGGCAGTCGGGCCATGAGTTTGGGGTTTAATTGGAATCTGACCCCTATTATGGTTTAAAACATTTTCCGAACCACTTTTAACGCACGAAAAATGGGGTTAGCCCAATGAATACCTAAGCTAGAAGCTATTTAATGAATAGCAAAAAAGAGTCTTAACGGAGCACTTTACCGTCTGGCGTGATGGTCACCAGGTCTACCGCGCCCACAGATTCGTACTTTTTGGCACGCAGGTTGACGCGAAAGCCCCTCATGTCGTAGTCAGTCATGGACTCAAACGCTTTTTGGAGCCCGGCGCGGTCTGGCTTGCCTTTGCCGGATTCAGCCTGTGCAGCGCGGCGCACGCCCTCGGCAAAGGCGCGCGCGGCAACATAGCCCTCCACGCTTTCATAGCTGGGGGCCTGGTCGGTCGTGTTCAGCACGTCCAGGTACTCCCTGACCAGCGGCGTACCGATGCTGCGTGGCGATGGCACGACCTGGGAGATGACAATACCGCCAATTTCTTTCCCCAGCGCGCTGAACAAGGGGTCAATTCCCACCACAGAGAAGGTTAAAAACTGGCCGCCAAAACCGGCTTGACGCGCTTTGCGAATGAAGGCAGCCGCTGAGTTGAAAAGGCTGACCTGAATGATGGCCTGGGGGTTGACCTTCATCAATGCGGCCACGGCTGCATCGACCTTATCGCTGTTGACCGGCGACAGCGCGCTGGCCACCAGGGGCGGACGCTTCAGGTCAACCAGGGCTTGGGTAATGGCTGCCATTCCAGCCCGGCCCATGGCGTCTTCTTCGGCAAACACCGCAATCCGGTCCTGATTGATCGTGGCGCAGTGGCGCACGACTTTGTAGGCTTCATCAGACAGGGCGGGCCGCACGTGAAAAACGTTGCTTGAGGCGGCATCATGCAAGCTGTCTGAAGCAGCGAAAGGCGCAAAAAAAGGGATACCCGATGTTTTTGTCACGGCATAGGCGGCATCGCAACTGGCCGTACCTGCAAAGCCGAAAAGCGCATCAACGCCTTCGTTTATAAACAGTTTGGCGTTGGCAGCCGCCCTTGTGGCACTGTAGCCGTCATCCATGGTTTTGACTTCGATTTTGAAGCCCGCCGCGCCGTTTTTGGCGTTGATGGCATCAAAGTACATCTTGGCACCGTTGAAGTAAGCCAAGCCAATCTGGTCAGCGGCCCCTGTGAGCGGCACAGACTGCCCCAAAAGCAGCTTGCGCCCTCCTTTTGCTTGAGCAAAAAGCGCCGAGCTTGCCACCAAAGCGCCGCCTGACAAACCAGTTTGAATAAATCTGCGTCGATTGAATTGCATGATGTAGCCTTTGATTTACCGACAACACAAAGAAAACGGGCACGCATTTTTAGTTCTGGGGAGCCCTGCTTCCAGACACTTGGTGAATTTGTCACAAAATGTTATTGACGCGTAAGGGTAAGCCTTCGAGATTGGAAAAGCAAGATGGCATGGCTGCCAGGACCTTAAAAAGTCAGGCGGCGCGGTCTTGTAGCGCACGGTCATTTGCGTGGTCAAGCGCGCGATGAATGGCACTGGCCAGCAGCAAACCCGCCACGCAGCACGCAACGCAGACCGCGCCGGTCCACTGCCAGCCGCCCGCCCGCACGGCAAGCCAGGCCACCAGCGGTGGTGCGGCGAATTGCCCGATGGCCGACCACTGCTGGATCCAGCCGACGGTGCTCGACACCGCCGCCGGGCTGGGTGCCAGGCGCACCGACAGACTGAACAAAGTCGCGGGAATGAGCCCACCAACGGCTGAAAAAACCAGCACGGCGCCGTATTGCAAGCGCGCATCCATCTGGGGCGTAAACGCCAGCACAGCCCCCACTGCCATCGCGACAAAGGCTGTACGCAGCAACGTTAGTGGGCGCACGCCTCGTTCCAGCAGACGACCGGCGGCCACATTGCCCACGATATTGGCTGCGGCTGCCAATGCCGTGAGCCAGCCTGCCAGGGCACTGGCCACGCCTGCCAAGGCATAAATGGTGGGCAAAAACCCCACCACCGCCAGCCACTGGCCTGAGTAAGCAGCAAAGCTCAACGCCAGCAGCCATGCGGGCCCAGAGCGCAAGGTCAGGCGAAGGATCTTCTGATTGGGCGCGCTCAAGGTCGCCGGCCTTGCATTGGCGGGCACCAGCCAAAGCACCAGCAGGGCCAGCAAAGTGCACCACCCAGCCAACACGCCCCACCACACGCGCCAGCCCATGTCGGGTGCGGCCAGATGCATCACGTAGGGGCCGAGCAACAAGCCCAATGACGTGCCCAGCGGCATGTAAGCCCCCCAAAAACCCATAACCCGGTTCACCCGCTGTGGCCCAACCGATTGCCGCAACAGGGCAGGTGCAGGCAGCACCACCCACAAAAAGCCCAGGCCTTCCATCGCCCGGGTGGCCAGCAACCAAGCCGCGCTTTGTGCCAGCGCGCCCAAGGCACTGCCCATCGCCACCAGGAGCAACCCCAGCATCATGCTGCGCTTGAGTCCTACACGCTGCACCGCCAGGCCTGTCATCAGACCCAGCAGCATGCCCGCCATCTGCATGCTGGACAACAAAAACCCGGCCTGCAGCAGCGTCACGCCCAGGACCTGGCCCAGCACTGGCAAAGCAGGGGGTAGCTTGCCGATATGCATGGCTGCCCCAACACCGGCTGCCAGGATACAAACAGCTGTGAAGTTTTTTGAAGGGTTCACCGTCATCGCGTTACGCCGCAAACATCGCCTTGCCACTGAGCCGCGCGTGCTCTTTGGCCGCAAAGCGGTCGGTCATGCCGGCAATGTAGTCGGCCACCACGCGTTCGGGCCTGGCGCTTTTTGAATGCACGACATCGATGCCGTCGAAACGCCCGCTGTGGGAGGCTGGCATTTGCGCGGGGTCAGCCATATAGGCAGCAAACAGATCGCGCACCACCTGCTGGGCCGCCTGCGTTTTACCCAGTACCTGTGGGTGGCGGTAGAGGTTGTGAAACAAAAAACGCTTCATGGCTGCCGATTGAGCCGCCATCGCAGGCGTAAAGCAGACCAGCGCAGCTTGCTGGCGCACGGCGGTCACATCTTGCGGCGCCGCATGGTTCAGCGCGTGGCGAGTTGCCTGCATCACGTCATAAACTTGCGCACTGAGCATCAGGCGGATGGTTTCAAACAGCAGCCTGCGCCCTTTGAGTTCAGGGTGCTGCTGCAAAGCCTGCAGGCTGTGCAGCCTGAAGAGTTCTACATCCTGCAACTGCTCCAGACTCAACAGGCCCGAGCGCACACCGTCGTCAATGTCATGCGCGTTATAGGCAATCTCGTCGGCCAGGTTGGCAAGCTGCGCCTCCAGGCTCGGCTGACGCCATGGATGAGGGCGATCAGACTGATCGGCAAAGCGCTGCGCCACACCGTCAGGCTCGCGCGCTTCAATGCGGTGGGCGTTGCGGCGCGAGCAGTGCTTCAAAATGCCTTCACGCGTCTCGAACGTCAGGTTCAAGCCGTTGTAGCTGGGGTAGCGCTCTTCAAGCGAGTCAACCACACGAAGGCTTTGCAGGTTGTGCTCAAAACCAGCACTGTCCGGGTTGTGACTCTTCAGGCATTCGTTGAGTGCGTCCTGTCCGGCATGGCCAAAGGGGGTGTGGCCCAGGTCATGCGCCAGCGCAATGGTTTCGACCAGATCCTCGTTCAGGTGCAGAGTGCGGGCAATCGAGCGGCCCAGTTGCGCAACTTCCAGCGAATGCGTCATCCGGGTGCGAAACAAATCTCCCTCGTGGTTCAAAAACACCTGCGTTTTGTAGACCAAGCGGCGAAATGCGGTGGAATGCACGATCCGGTCCCGGTCGCGCTGGAAGTCAGAGCGGGTGGGAGCCGGCATTTCTGGATAGCGGCGCCCTCTGGATTGGGCGGGGTCACAGGCATACCGCATCAAGGTGGGTGCCTGGGCAGAAGTCGGAGTCATGAAAAAGCCATCTTACGTATCAAATTGGCATTTTGACCAACATAAACAAGCGCTAGCCGCTACCAAATACATAGCGTATGCTATTGGCAACAGCTGTTGATCACCTCGCGCACCACCGCATCAGGTGCTGCGCGCACCGTCGCCCTGCCGGGCCCGTCAATCAGCACAAAACGAATTTCGCCTGCTTCTGATTTTTTATCAATCCGCATCAGTTCGAGATAACGCCCGGCGTTATCGACTGCGTCAAGGATGGGGCCTTTGACGGGCAAACCGGCGCGTTGAATCAACCTTGTGAGGCGGTTAACAAAAGCCATGTCCACCAGCCCCAGACGCTGCGACAAATGCGCTGCCATCACCATGCCGCAGCCTACGCCCTCACCATGAAGCCACTGGCCGTAGCCCATGCCAGACTCAATCGCATGGCCAAAGGTGTGGCCGAAGTTCAAAATCGCTCTCAAGCCTTGCTCGCGCTCATCTTGTCCCACAACATGCGCCTTGATTTCGCAACTGCGCTGGATGGCAAATGCCAGAGCAGCGGGCTCGCTGGCCAGCAGGTCGCCGATGTTGGCCTCCATCCAGTCCAGAAACGGCATGTCCGCAATCGGCCCGTATTTGATGATTTCAGCCAGTCCGGCGCTGAGTTCGCGGGGCGGCAGGGTTTTGAGGGTGTCGAGGTCGCACACCACCAGTTGCGGCTGGTAAAAAGCGCCAATCATGTTTTTACCCAGCGGGTGATTGACGGCCGTTTTGCCACCGACAGAGGAGTCCACCTGCGCCAGCAGTGTCGTGGGTATTTGTACAAACGGCACGCCGCGCATGTAGCTGGCTGCGGCAAAACCCGTCATGTCGCCGACCACGCCACCGCCCAAAGCAAACAGGACTGTTTTACGGTCGCAGCTGTTGGCCAGCAGAGCGTCAAAAATCAATTGCAAGGTTGACCAGTCTTTGTGCGCTTCGCCATCGGGCAAGTCAAGCAAGAGTACCTTGGGGTAGCGCTCGCTAAGTGCCGCCTGAAGTTGGGCTGCATACAAAGGCGCAACTGTCGTGTTGGAAACAATCAGTGCGGTGCTGGCCGGCGGCAGCTGTTGGTAAGTGGTCGCCTCGGCCAGCAAGCCGGAACCGATGAGGATGGGGTAGCTTCGGTCGGCCAGTTCAATATGAACTTGTGCCGGCATCAAAGAGGAGTTGACTTGCATGCTGCAAGTGTAGAGGCAGCCATTAACTGTGCGCTGGCAACACACCCGCCAGCTCAAGCTGCATCAAAATTGTGCTCACCAGCGTCGACACCGATGGGCGGCCCGTTTCGACAACAAAATGTGCTGCTTCCCGGTACAGCGGATCGCGTGCAGCGTACAGTTCCTTGAGCCTGGCCAGCGGGTCAGCGACTTGCAGCAGCGGACGGTTCTGGTCGTTGCGCAATCGCCTGTAAACCTCTTCAGGCGCGGAGTGCAGATATACCGTCTGACAGCGCTGGTAAAGGTTGTCGCGGTTTGTCTGGCGCAACACCACGCCGCCGCCGGTCGACAACACGCAAGCGCCGTTTTGTGTGAGCTCACCGATCACCTCTTGCTCGAGGTCACGAAAAACAGCCTCGCCCTCGCGTTCGAAAAATTCGCGAATCGAGCAGCCTATCCTGCGCTCTATGACCACATCAGAATCAAAAAACCGCCAGTCCAGCCGCCGGGCCAGTTGGCGTCCAATCGTTGACTTGCCGGAACCAGGCAAACCCACGCAGGCGATGGTGACAGATGGGGCATTCACTTTGAAGGATGAAACAGAATCGTCGGGTTACTGAATTTAACGCAGAGGCGCGCCATTCGTCAGCATTTTAGGTGTGATGAAAACCAGCAGCTCGGACTTCGTCGCCGTGCGGGTCTTTTGTTTGAAGAGATTGCCGAAGACGGGCAAGTCGCCAAAAAAGGGGACTCTTGTCTCGTCTTCACGGTCGTTTTGCTCGTAAATTCCACCAATCACCACCGTGCCGCCGTTTTCGACCAGAACCTGGGTTTGGATGTGCTTGGTGTCAATGGCAAAACCATTGGCCGTCGCGCGGCCAACACTGTCCTTGTTGACGTCAACGTTGAGGATGATGTTGCCCTCAGGCGTGATCTGCGGTGTCACTTCAAGCTTCAGATTGGCTTTGCGGAAGGAAACCGAAGTCGCGCCGCTGGATGTGGCTTGCTGGTAGGGCAACTCGGTGCCCTGCTCGATCAGGGCTTTGACCTGGTCAGCCGTCACAATGCGGGGGCTGGACACAATTTTGCCTCTGCCATCGGCTTCAGCGGCGGAGATCTCCAAGTTCAAAAATCGGGTTTTGGCTGCATTGAACAGAGAAATCGCAAAGTTTGCGGGGCCAAAGCCGTTTTGGCCGACAGCAGGTAGGTTCAAGAAGGATCCACTGGTTGTGCCGGCATTCAGTGCGTTGTATGTGGCACCGTAGCTCGTGTAGGTACTGCCCTCGCCGAAAGGAGCACCCCCCAATCGAACGCCAAGTGATTTCCCAAACGAGTCAGCCGCCTCAACGATTCGAGCTTCAATCAGAACCTGCCGCACAGGAATGTCTATTTTGGCGATCAAAGCCTGAACCTGTTCAAGTTTCAAAGGAATATCCGTCACAAAGAGCTGATTGGTGCGCGTCTCAAAAATCACACTGCCGCGCGTTGACAAAATTCTGTTGGTCGATGCCGCCCCACCTGTCCCTATCAAAGCCGTTGCGATTTCACTCGCTTTGGCATAGTTGAGCTTGAAATCTTGCGTGCGTACTTGCTCGAGACTTTGAACCGCATTTCTTGCCTCGAGCTCCAGCTTTTCTTTTGCCGCCAATTCATCCTTGGGCGCAATCAGCAAGACGTTTCCGGTCTTGCGCATGCCCAGCCCTCTGGCCTGCAAAATAATGTCCAGCGCCTGATCCCAAGGGACATCTTTGAGCCTCAGGGTCACGGCACCGGTTACCGTGTCTGACGCAATGATGTTGAAGTTGGTGAAATCCGCGATTACCTGCAACAAGGAACGGATTTCGATGTTCTGGAAGTTCAGTGACAGCTTTTCACCTGCGTAACCTGGACCCTGCGCCAGCTTGTTGGCGTCTATTTTTTGCTCACGCACCTCCACCACGAACTGGTTGTCGCTCTGGTAGGCGCTGTGCTCCCACAAGCCCTTGGGCTCAATCACCATGCGTACCTTGTCGCCCGTTTGAAAGCTTGTCACGCTCTGAACAGGGGTGCCAAAATCAGACACGTCGAGCCGGCGGCGCAATCCCTCGGGCAGGGCTGTTTTCAAAAACTCAACCACCAGCGTCTGACCCTGCTGGCGAATATCAACGCCAACCTGGTTATTGGGCAAATCGACGATAACTCGGCCTGAATTGTTGGCCCCACGTCGAAAATCGAGATCCTTCAAAGGCAGGGTATCGCGGTTGCGACTTTCAGCAAAGGCAGCAGGAGCAACAGCATTTGGCGCGACAGCAACTGCAACAGGGTCCAGCGTGATAAAAAGCGACTTGCCTTGGATCTCAGCCTTGTAAGCAGTAGACGTTTTCAGGTTCAAGATCACGCGGGTCCTTTCGCCGGCCTGCACCACATTGGCAGAGCGCAGGTTACCCAGATTCATGTCCACTGCTGCGCGTCCCATGGCGTTGCCGACACCCGGAAAATCCAGCGCAATGCGCGCGGGCGCCTGAATGCTGAAGCCCGTGGGTAGCGCGGTCAAGGGTTCTGACAAATCAATACGGATGACTTCCGCGCCGCCTTGCCGCGAGCCGGCAACAGACTCGATGGCGTTCACGCTTTGAGCCTGAACTGCCTGAGTCAGGAAAACCGCCAGGGCGCCGACAAGCGCCAGAGCGAGCGCCATTATTTTGTGCCGCAACGAATGCCACGCCCCTGGCGCATCGCCCGCCGTGATGAAACCTGCGTGTTCGTTCATTTTGATACCTCTTGAAGCTGTAGGGTTGCGGTCCGTTCAACCCATTCACCGGCAGCGTCCTGCACGATTTCGCGCAGGCTGATACCGGTCTCAGAAACCTTGGTGACTTTTCCGTAGTTTTGACCCAGATAGTTGCCCACGCGAACCTGGTAAAGCAAGTTATCCACCCTCACCAGAGCCACTGGTCGACCCATTCTCAGGAGACTGCCAACCATCACCACTGCGTCCAGCGGCGATGCCTCCAGGGGTTCTTTACGTCGCGCCAATTCGGGGGCAATCAGCGTTGAATTCACTGTGGGCTGGCCAGCATCACGTTTGAGGGCTTGCGCCAGTTTCTGGCTGCTGAAAGGTTCAATCGCACCTTCCTGGGTATAGGCCTGCGGCGTGAATTTTGTCGGTTCGGGAAGGCGCTCGACCCTTGAACGTGTCTGGTTACGCTGCTGCGCCATCCACTGCTGCAACTGCTCCTCTTCAGACGAGCTGCAAGCCGCCACAAGCGACAGGCTAAAAAGACACCACGTTAATCGTTGATACCTGGTGATCATTTCTTGTCGCTCTTGGCAGGGGCTGCTGTCTTGCGCTGCAGCGCGACTTCGTCATTGTCCAGGTAACGGAATGTCTTGGCAGTCGTGTCCATCGTCAATGTGCCCTCTTTCGCGGGCGTCAAGGACAGGTTATTGAGCGTCACAATTCTTGAGAGGTTGGCGATATCTGCCGCAAACGCACCCATGTCGTGGTAGCGACCGGTCACCCGAACGGCGATGGGCAACTCGGCGTAGTACTCCTTGACGCTGACCTGACCGGGTCGGAACAGTTCAAATTGAAGGCTGCGCCCCAAACCGGCCTGATTGATGTCCGACAGCAAGGCATCCATTTCAGCTTTGCTGGGCAACTGTTTTTCAATTTGCGTGACGTACTGTTTGACCTGTTCGCGCTGCTTTTTCAGTGCGTCCAGGCTGGCCGCCTGATTCAACTTTTTCGTGAAGTCTTCGCGCAATTTGACCTCAGTGGCGCGCTCAGCCGTCAACTCTTCATCAGACGCGCTAAGCCAGACGAGCCAAAGAGCTGTGATGACGACGGCCGTCACAGCCGCACATAAAAGGTATCGGGGCAATGCGGGCCAAGACGGCGGATCGTTCGGGTCAAGTCCGGCAAGCTGCGTCTTCAAGCCTTCTTGCAAGGCAGTGAAATAAACGTTGATTTTTGGAATTTTTGCCATGAAAGTCTGCTTCAGATCTTTGCCGCGCTGCTGGCCGGCGCGGCAGGTTTTTCCGCAGCAGCTGCTGGCGTGACGGCCGGTGCAGCAACAAACGGCACGACAGCGGAAGCGGCGACTTTGGGCTGGTCGCTGGCACGCTTGAGCGACACCCGCATCGAAAAGTTGGACACGCGGCGCTGATCCCGGGCTGTCAAGGCCATGGTGGAAGCGGTAATTTCAACGAGTTCGGGACGCGTCAGCCACGGGCTGTTGTTGGCCAGGTTACGAAGCAGTTCCGACACACGCTCATTGGATTGAGCCACACCCGTCATCAGCACCAGTTGGTTGTCCTGTTTCATGCTGGTGATGTAGACGCCATCGGGCAACTGCTTGACCAGCTCGGTCAGCAGATAAACGGGCAAGTTTCGGTTGCCTTGCAGTTCCTCAACCGCGCTTTGCCTGGCACGCAGCGCTGCAATTTCCTGTTGCAGGCCGGCAATGTCTTTTATTTGGGCTTCAAGCGTTGTGATTTCTTTTTTAAGCAGGGTATTTTTGTCTTTTTGATCAGAAATCTGGGCTTGGAACCATGAAAAAATACCGCCGCTGACCAGACCACCCAGCAATGCGGCGATACCCAACGTGACGAAAAAGAAGTCACGCTTTTGCTTACGTGCCGCTTCTCGGTGCGGCAACAAGTTGATCAAAATCACTGCCGGAATCTCCGCAAGGCCAAGCCGCAAGCGGTCAGATATGAGGCAAGTTCACGCCGCATTTTCTTTTCCCGAACGTTGCTGCCGACCGTCATTCCCTCAAAGGGATCTGCCTGCAAACAAGCGAAGGCAGTCTGTTTTGTAACGGCGTGTATCAGGCCGGGCAAGGCTGAAGAGCCGCCAGCGAGCATGACGTAATCGACTTTATTGTGTGGGGTGCTGGTGAAAAAAAACTGAAGCGCGCTTCCGATTTCCTGGGCCATGTTTTCCACAAAGGGCGTCAAAACACCCGATTCGTAGTCTTCGGGCAAGTCACCGCTGCGTTTTTTGCCTTCCGCTTCTTCTGGCGAAAAGCCATACCGGCGCACGATCAGTTGCGTCAACTGCGCACCGCCAAAGGCCTGATCACGCTCATACAAAACTTCGTCGTTTTTGATGACCTGCATGCTGGTGGTCAGCGCGCCGACCTCGAACAGTGCCACCAGTTTGTCAAGACCCTTGTCTGGCAGATGTTCAATCAGGCGGGCAGTCGCCAAGCGCGACGCATAAGACTCCACATCCACGACCATGGGTTTCAGGCCTGCGGCTTCTGCCAAGCCCTGAAGATCCTGAACCTTTTCCTTGCGTGAGGCGGCAATCAGCACCTCCACGTCACCGGCAGAGGTCGCACTGGGCCCGACCACACAAAAGTCAAGACTGACCTCATCCAGCGAGAACGGAATGTATTGATTGGCCTCCGACTCGACCTGAGATTCCAGGTCAGCCTCGGTCATGCCGCCAGGCAAGATGATTTTTTTGGTGATCACGGCCGATCCGGGCAGAGCCATGGCGACATGCCTGGTCTTGGTGCCGCTTTTCTTTAGAACCCGGCGAACGGCCTCTGCCACCTCGTCAAACTTTTCGACGTTGCCATCGGTGATCCATCCGCGCTCAAGTGGCTCAATGGCGCAGTGGTCCAGCACCAGCTGGCCCGCCTTGTCGCGGCTAAGCTCCACCAGCTTGACGCTGGACGAGCTGATGTCCAGACCCAACAAAGGAGGGTCTGGGCGTTTGAATAAAGACCCCAAAGAGATCAAAACAGTCCCCACATCATGGCTAAATTCCAGCGTTCCAACGTTAAAAGCCGGCTCAATTATTAGCAGTAAAGTCTTTCTATCTTGTAACTATTTGTATATTTTAAGTTTTACTGAGGATAAATGTCGCCAAAAGCAGACGTCTTCAAAGATCATGGCAAATCACACGAAAACAGGCAGGTGGACAGCACAAGGTAAGAATCTGTGCTTTGTTCGCATCGATCGGGCTTTTGCCAGCCACCCGTTTTTATAATGAGCCGGTCCGTCTACGATTGCCCACATGTCCCTCCAAACGCCGCCAAACCCGTTCCCAGATTCAACGACAGACAAACGGGCAAGCCCGCCTGGCAAAGCCCGTCCGGTCTGGCTTAAGTGGCTGCTCTCGTTCTTTTTGTGGGGCACCGGCTTGGTTGTGGCCGGCTGTTTGGGCCTGCTGATGGTGATTGCGGTCGCTCTGGCCGTGGCTTACCCCAATTTGCCGGATATTTCTGACCTGTTGGACTACCGGCCCAAGTTGCCGATGCGGGTTTATTCATCAGACGGCGTGGTGATTGGCGAGTTTGGAGAAGAGCGGCGCAGCCTGACACCCATCAAGGACATCCCCAAAGTCATGAAAGATGCAGTTCTGGCCATTGAGGATGCGCGGTTTTTCTCGCATGGCGGCGTGGACTATCTGGGCGTGGTTCGGGCTGGTTTGGCCAATGTGGGCCGTGCCAAGGCCCAAGGCGCATCCACCATCACCATGCAGGTGGCGCGCAATGTGTACCTGTCGGCTGAGAAAAGCTACACCCGGAAAATTTACGAGATTTTGCTGACCTTCAAACTGGAGCACATGCTCAGCAAAGACCAGATCTTAGAGATTTACATGAACCAGATTTTCCTGGGCAACCGGGCTTACGGCTTTGCAGCAGCGTCGGAGGCTTATTTTGGCAAACCGCTCAAGGACATCAGCATTGCAGAGGCGGCCATGCTGGCAGGTCTGCCCAAGGCCCCATCGGCCTACAACCCGATCGTCAATCCCAAGCGCGCCCGGGCCCGCCAGCTTTACATCATCGAGCGCATGGAGGACAACAATTTCATCACCAGCGCGCAGGCCACGGCAGCCAAAGCCGAGGAGCTGGTCGTCAAGACCGGGCCTGACTCCGGCCGGGTGCATGCCGAATACATTGCTGAGACAGTGCGGCAACTGGTGTTCAGCCAGTATGGTGACCAGACCTACACGCGCGGTCTGAATGTGTACACCACACTGAGCGCAGCCGACCAGACGGCGGCTTACAAGGCGCTGCGCAAAGGCATCATGGACTATGAGCGCCGGCAAATTTATCGCGGGCCAGAAAAATTTATCGATGTGCCGCAAGATGCCAAGGAAGCCGAAGACGCGATTGACGAAGCCCTGACAGACAGCCCGGACAACGGCGATGTCATGTCGGCAGTGGTGCTGGACGCCAACCCGAAGCGGGTTCTGGCGATGCGTCAAAACAGTGAAAGCATCGAAATCACGGGTGATGGATTAAAGCCTGCCCAGTCCGGCCTGGCCGACGCGGCTGCACCCAACATCAAGCTACGCCGAGGTGCCCTGATTCGCGTGGCCAAAACACCCAAAGGCAGCTGGGAAATCACCCAGTTGCCTGAGGTTGAAGGCGCATTTATCGCGTTGGACCCCAGGAACGGGGCCATCCGTGCGCTGGTGGGCGGTTTTGATTTTCAAAAGAACAAGTTCAATCATGTCACCCAGGCCTGGCGGCAGCCAGGTTCCAGCTTCAAACCCTTCATTTATTCAGCGGCCCTCGAAAAGGGCTTCACTCCCGCCACTGTGATCAACGATGCGCCGCTGTTTTTTGACGCTGGCGTGACAGGCGGCCAACCCTGGGAGCCGAAAAACTACGACGGTACGTTTGAGGGCCCGATGAGCATGCGCACGGCCCTGAAGAAGTCAAAAAACATGATTTCCATCCGCATCCTGCAGTCCATCGGCGCGTCTTACGGCCAGGACTGGGTCACACGCTTTGGCTTTGAAGCTGAAAAACATCCCGCGTATCTGACGATGGCGCTAGGCGCAGGATCTGTCACGCCCATTCAGATGGCGACTGCCTATTCGGTCTTTGCCAATGGCGGCTACCGCATCAACCCCTACCTGATCACCAAAATCACCGACCAAAAAGGCAAGGTACTGGTAGAGACCAGAGCCTCTGTGCTGGACGAATCAGCGCGCGGTATTGATGCGCGCAATGCTTTCATCATGTCCAGCCTGTTGCAGGAAGTGGCCCGCTCTGGCACGGCAGCCAAGGCGCAAGCCACCTTGAAGCGTCCGGATCTGTATGGCAAAACTGGCACCACCAACGACTCGATTGACACCTGGTTTGTGGGCTATCAGCCCACGCTGACAGCCGCCGTTTGGATGGGTTATGACACCCCGAAGAAACTGGGCGACCGCGAAACCGGTGGCGGCCTGAGCCTGCCGATCTGGATAGACTTCATGGGACATGCCTTGAAAAATGTCCCTGTGACCGAGATGCCTGTACCCGAGGGCGTGGTAAACCAAGGCGGCGAGTGGTACTACGACGAATATGCCAAGGGGGCGGGTGTCAGCAGCGTGGGCATGTCCAGCGGCGCGCCTCCAGCGGATGGTGGCGGCACGCCGATCTCCGTGTTGCCGCCCGCTGATGAAAAAAAACGGATTCTTGATCTTTTCAAGAACTGAAAACGACAGGCTGGCCTGATTGCTCGCTGGCGTACTTTGTCAACGCCGCAAAAAATTCGTCGCCACTTTTGGTGTCCAGCCACAAGCCGCTATTGAATTTATAGTGAAAGCCCCCCGATCTGGCGGCCAACCAGATCTCCTGCAAGGGTTTTTGCAGGTTGATGATGATCTGGCTGCGGTTGGCAAATGTCAGCGTGATCATGCCGCCGGTACGCTGGTTGTCGATATCGGCATCAGTGGCGTCATTGATGTGGTCGCAGGCCAGCTCAATGGCGGCCAGCGCCTTCTCGGCATGGTTCAAATAATCAAGGTCGGTCATTACAATCTGATGATGTTTTATCTGCATCGAATCATAACGGTCACGCTCTTGGCCACGCTGTGCGCCTGCGCCCTGTCTGCTTGCGGTCAAAAAGGCCCCTTGTTTTTAGCGCCGCAAAGCGTGCCTTACACCCCGTTCTCCGATAGCGGCGGCGTAGCGCCACCGGCAGCACCTGCGTCTTCCGCCAAATGAGCCCTATTTCCCGACCTCCAAGTGTCCCCGGCCACCCTTTCATTGCCTACCAAGCCGATGAGCTGCAGGTGGAAGGCGTGCCATTGAGCCGCCTGGCGCAAGACCACGGCACGCCTTTGTTTGTCTATTCCAAAGCCGCCATGCTGGACGCCCTTGGCGCTTACCAGCGCGGCTTTGCGGGCCGCCACGCACAGATTTGCTATGCCATGAAGGCCAACTCATCACTGGGCGTGCTCCAGGTATTTGCCCAGGCAGGCTGCGGCTTTGACATTGTCTCTGGCGGTGAACTTGAGCGTGTTGTGGCGGCAGGCGGCGATGCTGCCAAGGTGATTTTTTCGGGCGTGGGCAAAACCCGCGCCGAGATGGCTCAAGCCCTGAACGCAGGCATTGGCTGCTTCAATGTTGAGAGCGAAGCCGAGCTGGACGTGCTGTCCACCGTCGCACTTGGCATGGGCTTGACCGCCCCGGTCAGCATTCGCGTCAACCCCAACGTGGACCCCAAAACGCATCCGTATATTTCTACCGGCCTGAAGGGCAACAAGTTTGGCGTCGCCCACGAGGACGCTTTGCGCATTTACCAGTATGCGGCTTCGCTCAAGGGCTTGCACGTTGTTGGCATTGACTGCCACATCGGCTCTCAAATCACCACCACCGAGCCCTATCTGGACGCGATGGACAAAGTGCTGGAACTTGTGACCAGCATTGAAGCCGCGGGCATACCGATTGAGCACATCGACTTTGGCGGGGGCCTGGGCATTGACTACAACCACGACACGCCGCCGCAAGCCGATGCGCTGTGGCAGCAACTGCTGGCCAAGATTGACGCGAAAGGTTTTGCCGACAAGAAACTGATGATTGAACCCGGCCGCTCGCTGGTGGGCAATGCAGGCGTTTGCGTCACTGAAGTGCTATACCTCAAGCCCGGTGAACAAAAAAACTTTTGCATCATTGACGCTGCCATGAACGACCTGCCCCGTCCGGCCATGTACCAGGCTTTTCACGCCATCGTGCCCTTGTCCATCACGGCCAAACCGCAGGCGATCTACGACGTGGTCGGCCCGGTGTGTGAAAGCGGCGACTGGATTGGCCGTGACCGCGCGCTCAATGTGGCTGCAGGCGACTTCATGGCCGTTTTGTCAGCCGGCGCGTACTGCATGAGCATGGCCAGTAACTACAACACCCGCGGCCGTGCGGCAGAAGTGCTGGTCGCTGGCGACACCGCCCGTGTGATTCGCCAGCGAGAAACCGCACAAGACCAGATGCGCGGCGAACAACTGGCGTGAGGTGCTCTAGCCGCTATTGATTAAATAGCTGCTTGTCCTTGTATTTTCTGGCCTGCAGCCTTTTTTTGACCCAATACTGGTGCACGCGCCAGCCCAGCAGCACGGCGATGATGGCGGCGTACACAAACACGTCGGCAAAGTTGTTTTTGCCGGCCCGCATCCAGAAAAAGTGCAGCAGCCCCAAGCCGGAAATCAGGTACACCAGCTTGTGCAGCATTTGCCAGCGCTTGGCACCCATGGCCTTGATGGCGGCGTTAAACGACGTGGCAGCCAGCGGCGTGAGCAGCACAAAGCCAGCAAAACCGACCAGAATAAAGGGACGCTTGGCGATGTCTTTGGCGATGTCGGCCACATCAAAACCCATGTCAAACCAGCTGTAGCTGAGCAGGTGCAGCACCACATAAAAGTAAACGAAAAGCCCCAACATGCGGCGCAGCCTGGCCAGGGCGGGCCAGTTGGCCACGGTGCGCAGCGGGGTGACGGCCAGCACGATGCAGACGAACCGCAGCGTCCAGTCACCGGTGGCTCGAATCAGATACTCCTGCGGGTTGGCCCCCGCGCCGTTGGTGGCAACACGGTAAACCAGCCAGATGATGGGCAGCGAGCACAGCACAAACAGCAGCGGCTTGACGACCGGACGCATCAGAAGTTTGTTCATGCTCAAGGCCGCCGGAAAAGCCAGCCAGGTCAGAAATTCTTTTTCAGGTCCATGCCCGCATACAACTGGCCGACCTGCGCTTCGTAGCCGTTGAACATCAGCGTTTTGCGCTTTTTGGCAAACAGGCCGTCTTCGCCAATACGGCGCTCGGTGGCTTGGCTCCAGCGCGGGTGATCCACGTTCGGGTTGACGTTGGAATAAAAGCCATATTCGCTGGCAGCGGCCTTGTTCCACGCGGTTTTCGGCTCTTTGTCGGTAAAACGGATTTTGACAATGCTCTTGCCGCTTTTAAAACCGTATTTCCATGGCAACACCATGCGAACCGGTGCACCGCTCTGGTTGGGCAGCACCTCCCCGTACATGCCAAACGACAGCAGCGCCAGCGGGTGCATGGCTTCGTCCATGCGCAGCGCCTCCACATACGGCCATTCCAGCACGCGGGAGCCGACAAACGGCATGGTTTTCGGGTCTGCCAACGTGACAAACTCCACATATTTGGCGCTGCCCAAGGGTTCGACTTTTTTGATCAGCTCTGACAATGAATAACCCACCCACGGGATCACCATCGACCAGCCTTCAACGCAGCGCAGGCGGTAAATGCGCTCTTCCTGCGGCGCCAGCTTGATCAGGTCTTCAAGCGTGTAGCTTTTGGGTTGCTTGACCAGGCCTTCAATGGCGACGCTCCACGGTTTGGTCACCAGGGTGTGGGCGTTTTTGCCGGGGTCGGCCTTGTCGGTGCCAAATTCATAAAAGTTGTTGTAGCTGGTCGCATCTTTGTAATCGGTGATTTTTTCCATCGTCACGGCGCCCGCCGCGGCTGATTTGCCCCCCACCAGTGCAGCCAGTTTGCCGGGCTTGGCACCGTTGGCGACAGAGCTTTCAGCGATCGCCTGACGACCGGCCCAGCTGGCCAACGCCGCACCGGCTGCGCCTGTGGCCATGAGTTTCATCAAGTCGCGGCGACCCTGGTAGGTGCTGGGCGAGGTGATTTCACTGGCTACCTTGTGGTTAAAGCCGTTGGCGTTGTTCTTGATGAGCATGGGTTTCTTTCAGTAAGGGCGCATCGCCCAGGTTGTCTTTTCGTCAGGATACACGGCTAACGCTGACGCCGCTCACTTTCACAAGGATGGCCCGAGAAGGCGTAAAAAAAGCGAACCTTTTTTCAAAGGTTCGCTTGTGTGGAGTCCTTTCAAAGCCAAGGGTTCAATCCTTGTGCTTTGAGATGCGCTTAACGCAGTCCAGCAATGTAGTCCGCCAGCGCCTTGATCTCCCGGTCATTCAGCTTGGCCGCGTTTTGGGTCATTTGAAGGTTGTTCTTGCGAACGCCATCGCGGAAATAGGTCAACTGAGCGGCCGTGTATTCAGCGTGCTGGCCCGAAAGACGTGGGTACTGGGCAGGTATGCCGGCGCCGTTCGGGCTGTGGCAGCCTGCGCAGGCGGCGATCTGACGCTCCTGAATGCCGCCGCGGTAAATACGCTCACCCAGGGCGGCCATGTCTTTGTCGGTAGCAGTCCCAGGCTTTGCTTTGTTCGAGGTGACCCAAAAAGCGATGTTCTTCATGTCTTCTTCGGACAACGTGGTTGCCAAACCCAGCATGATGGCGTTAGCCCGTTTGCCTGATTTGTATTCTTGCAACTGCTTGACGATGTATTCAGGGTGTTGTTGCGCAAGCTTGGGGTAAGCAGGCGTGCCGGAATTCCCATCGACGCCATGACAGGCGGCGCAAACAGCAAAACTGGCTTGCCCCTTGGCCACATCCGGCTTGTAGGCCACAGGTTTGGCAACTTTTGCAGGTTCTGGCTTGGCATCGGCAGCGGCAAAAGATGTGATGGAAGTCAGGGCCAATACGGCGCTGATGAGGGAGGTGGCAAACAGCTTCATATCGTGGGATGCTTTAATGGTTGTCGCAAGTTCAATAACCCCTGATTTTACAATGGGTTCAGGGCACGTATCTGACTTGGGTATTCAAGCCCCCCACCAACACACCATGACCACTTCTTCCAGCCTCCTGCCACCGACACAACCCGACCCCAAAATCGCCATGGGCTGGCTGCACACTGCTAAATTTTTGACGACAGCCCCTGAGCTCAAGCATCTGCCGCGCCTGGATGTGCCTGAAATCGCTTTTGTTGGCCGGTCAAACGCCGGCAAGTCCACCTGCATCAACACCCTGACGCAGCAGCACCGGCTGGCCTACGCGTCCAAAACACCGGGCCGGACGCAGTCAATCAATCTCTTTACGCTGGGCAAACAGGGCGTGACCGATGCGGTGTTGACTGACCTGCCCGGCTATGGCTATGCGGCCGTGCCCAAGGAGGCCAAACTGCGCTGGCAGCAGGTGATGGGCAACTACCTGCAAACCCGCGACAACCTCACAGCCGTGGTGCTGATGTGCGACCCGCGCCGTGGCATGACCGAGCTGGACGAGATTTTGCTGGACGTGATTCGCCCCCGGGTAGAAGAAGGCCTGAAGTTTTTAATCCTGCTGACCAAATCGGACAAGCTGAACAAGACCGAAGGCGCAAAAGCCCTGCAAATTGCCCGGCTGAACGCCGCAGGCGGCGACGTGAAGCTGTTTTCAGCCCTGAAAAAGCAAGGCGTTGAAGAGGTGGCACAGCATTTGTGGGACTGGACCCATCCAGACATCAGTTCTGACGCCCAAAAAGCGCCAAATCCAGCGCCAAAACCAGCGACAGATGTGGCCGGAACCCAATAAAAATATAGGCCAGCAGCTCCTGAATAAATAGCAAAATGATCGAGTTCAGCCGCCATACCCTACCCCACGGCATCACGCTGTCTTGCCGCAGTGCGGGCGCCAAAGGTCGGCCGGTGCTGATGTTTTTGCACGGCTTTCCCGAAGCCGCTTTTGTCTGGGACGGCTTGCTGGCGCATTTTTCCCAGCCGGAGAACGGCGGCTACCGCTGCATTGCGCCCAACCTGCGCGGCTTCGAAAAATCCAGTGCCCCGCCGGATGTGAGCGCCTACCAACCCAAGCATCTGGTGCAAGATATTGCGGCGTTGATTGCCCTTGAGGGCGGGCAGCCGCAGCGCTGGGCCGCCCCGAGCAAGGCTAGCCCCCTCGGGGGGCAGCGACTTACGCGAAGTGAAGAGCGTGGGGGTCCACAGATTGAGTGCCTTGTGGCCCACGACTGGGGCGGAGCCGTGGCCTGGAACCTGGCCGCCAGCCAGCCGCAGCTGATCAAAAAGCTGGCCATCATCAACTCGCCTCACCCCGGTACGTTTTTGCGTGAGTTGCAGCACTCACCGAGCCAGCAGGCGGCCAGCGCTTACATGAATTTTTTGATTCGGCCAGATGCTGAAAAACTGCTGGCCGAAGACGATTACAAAAGACTGTGGCGATTTTTTAGCGACATCAGCGCCTCGCCCAACGCAGGCCGGTGGCTGACCGATGCTGTGAAGTCGCAGTACCGCGACATCTGGCAGCACGGCTTGACAGGGCCGCTCAATTTTTACCGCGCGTCGCCACTGCGGCCCGGACCGGATGTCGCGAATCTGGTGATTCAGCGCGAGCTGCTGGGCGTGCACCTGCGCACGCTGGTCATGTGGGGTATGGGCGACATGGCCCTGCTGCCCGGGCTGCTCGATGGCCTGGCCGACTATGTGCCGCGCATGGAGCTGGCGCGTGTCGAAGGCGCGAGCCACTGGATCATTCACGAACAACCGATGCTGGTAGCGCAGCATCTGGGGCGTTTTTTGTCCAGCTGACGCTATTTTTTCAATAGCTGAATGCGCACAAATACATTGGCCTGCAGGTCAATAGAGTTCCTGCATGCCCTCGGGCCGGGTTTTAAAGCGTTTGTGCACCCAGAAGTACTGCGCTGGCTGGCTGCGGATGTAGCCTTCGAGCTTCTGGTTCATCAACGCCGTGTCGGCGGCCACGTCATCGGTCGGAAAGTTCTTCCAGGCAGGCAGCACATTGACCTGGTAGCCACTGGCCGTCATGCTGACGACGACCGTCACCACCTTGGCGCGGCCCAGCCGGGCAAAGCGCGACAGCGACGGCACCGTGGCGGTCGGTACGCCAAAAAACGGCACAAAGATAGATTCTTGCGGGCCAAAGTCCATGTCGGGCAACAGGTACAGCGGCTGACCGCTGCGAATGGCCGCCACAATCGGTTTGACGCCCTCAACGCGACCGAACAGCCGCATATTGCCCCAGCGCCTTCGGCCCCGCAGAATCCAGCGATCCACCAGTTTGTTCGACTGGTCGGTGTAAATGGTGGTCGATAGGCGCGGGATGCGCAGCGTCACGCCGCCCCAGGCGGCGTCCATGCCGAAAAAATGCGGCACAAAAACCACCGTTGGCTCGTCGCCTGCCAGTTCTTCAATGGCACCCGTCAGCGTCACGCGGCGCAAAATCCAGCTTTTGGGCGCATGCCAAACCCAGCTTCTGTCCAGCCAGGCCTGCGCAAAATAAACAAAGGTTTGGCGCGTCAGCACCTGGATGTGGTGTGCGGAATGCTCCGGAAAGCACAACGACAGATTGGCCATGACGACCCGCCGGCGCGGCACCACCGCCACATACAGCACCCAGCCCAGCAGCTTGCCCAGGGCACGCGCAACCTTCAGTGGCAGCATGGCCAAAAGCCGCATGAACAAAATGCCACTGCTGGTGAAAAGGTAGCTGAACCACTGGCGCGGTGTTCTCAAACCCGGTCCTTTTTTGCGGCTTCCTGGCGCGGTGTTTTATAGCGTCCATAAGCCCACAGATACTGGCCAGGCTGGCTCAGCACGATGGTTTCAATGGCTTGGTTGATGCGTGTCACAGCGCTTGGCAGATCTGAGTTGGCCGGCAGATCGACGGCAGGGCGGATTTTAACGATGTAGCCGCGCCCTTTGGGCAACCGCTCGCAACTGACCGGCAGCAGCGCGGCCCCAGTTTTCAAAGCCAGGCGTGCCGCCAGGGTCATGGTGTAGGCGGGTTTGCCGAAAAAAGGGACCCAGAGTCCCAAGCCTTCAGGCGGCACCTGGTCGGTCAACAGCGCCACCGCTTCGTTGGCCTTGAGGGCTTGATGCATGGCCTTGATGGCACTGAGGGATGCGGGCAACACTTTCATTTGGGGCCGCTGGCGGGTAGCCAGTTCAATGGCAGCCAGCCAGGGCTGCCGGGCCGGGCGGTAAATGGCGGTGACGGGTCCGTAAATTTCAGCCAGCGCTTGCGGGCCCAGCTCAAAACTGCCGCAGTGCGGGCCAAAAAAAATCACCCCCCTGCCCTGCGCAAAAGCCTCTTTGGCGATGTCTTGCCCCTGCATCTGGACCTGCATCTCGGGGTTACCCAGGCACGACTGGTCAAACGGCCGCAGCCACAACTTGGGCAGCTCGGCCACAAAGCGCCCAGCCTCGGCGATGGCGGGCTTGGCGGTTTCGAAAGGCAGGCCCGCCTGCGCGACATGGGCGCGAAAGCGCTGGCGGTAAGCGGGGCTCAAAGCCCACACCAGCCAGCCCAACGCCCCGCCCAACGCATGCAGCGCGGACAAGGGCCAGAGGGCAAAAAATCGCAACAGGGTGAGCATCAGTCAGGGCACATGCCAAAAATCCGGGACGCAAGATACGCGTCGTATAATCTGGGCGTCGTTGAGTTATTTGAACAACTTGCAGAGCGACGTTAAACCAACCTGCTAAAGCGTTCGCCAAAGCATTCCGCTGGCAACGCGCCCAGCAAACTTATGGAGTGTACTGACATGGCGAACGATTTTCTTTTTACTTCCGAATCTGTTTCTGAAGGCCACCCTGACAAGGTAGCCGACCAGATCTCTGATGCCATCTTAGATGCCATCTTCAAGCAAGACCCACTCAGCCGCGTGGCCGCTGAAACATTGACCAACACCGGCTTGGTCGTGCTGGCCGGTGAGATCACCACCAACGCCCACGTGGACTACATTCAGGTGGCGCGCGACACCATCAAGCGCATCGGGTATGACAACACCGACTACGGCATTGACTACAAAGGCTGCGCGGTGATGGTCTGCTACGACAAGCAGTCCAACGACATCGCCCAGGGCGTTGACCACGCCTCAGACGACCACCTGAACACCGGTGCTGGCGACCAGGGCCTGATGTTTGGCTACGCCTGCGACGAAACCCCAGAACTGATGCCCGCACCGATTTACTATGCTCACCGTCTGGTGGAGCGCCAGGCCCAGTTGCGCAAAAGCGGCAAGCTGCCGTTCCTGCGCCCCGACGCAAAAAGCCAGGTGACGATGCGCTATGTAGACGGCAAGCCGCACAGCATTGACACTGTGGTGCTGTCGACCCAGCACAGCCCGGACCAGAGCGAGACAGCGCACAAAATGAAGGCCTCCTTCAATGAGGCCATCATTGAGGAGCTGATCAAGCCCGTGCTGCCAAAAGGCATGTTGACCGCCAACACCAAATACCTGATCAACCCGACAGGCCGTTTTGTCATCGGCGGCCCGCAGGGCGATTGCGGTTTGACGGGGCGCAAAATCATTGTGGACACCTACGGCGGTGCCTGCCCTCACGGCGGCGGCGCCTTCAGCGGCAAAGACCCCTCCAAAGTGGACCGCTCAGCCGCCTACGCCGCCCGCTATGTGGCCAAAAACATCGTCGCTGCTGGCCTGGCCAAGCAGTGCCAGATTCAGGTGGCTTATGCGATTGGCGTGGCCAAGCCGATGAACGTGACGGTCTACACCGAAGGCACTGGCGTGATGAGTGACGAAAAACTGTCAGCCTTGGTGCAAGAGCACTTTGACCTGCGCCCCAAAGGCATCATTCAAATGCTTGACCTGCTGCGTCCGATTTACGAGAAGACGGCCGCTTATGGCCACTTTGGACGTGACGAGCCAGAATTCACCTGGGAACGCACAGATAAAGCGGCCGCCCTTAAGGCTGCAGCCGGCCTGTAAGGCAGCAGCGCTGCGAGCGGCGGCTGGCCTGTAAATTCTTTCAGATTAGAAAACCACCTTCGGGTGGTTTTTTTATGCCTGGCTGACAGCGTTATTTGTTCAGGTGATCCAGCGCCAGCTTGCCAGTTGTCGCCGCCATGCCGCTGACCAGCGTGCCCCAGGCCATGTCGATCAACGTCAGGGCCAGCGGCCAGTCTTTGATGACCGCCAGGTTGGTCAGGTCGTAGGTCGAATAGGCGAAAAAGCCAAACAGGGCCCCCATCAATGCGGCTTTCCATAGTGGGCTGTCGGTCTGCGGCAAGACCGCAAAAACGAGCAAGCCGACTGGAAACATCAGGTAAAAGCCTGCCGCAGCCCATAAATTCGGGTTGGGGCTGAGCAAAGGCCCCATCGCGTTGGCATAGGTTGTTTTGGCAATCACGCCAAGCCACACCATGTCGATGACAAACATGGTCAGGAAAATGGCGAGATAGGTTCCCAGATACTTCAGCATGAACAGCTTTCAAACAGTTGGCGACTCTCGTTGAAGTCGGGGTTCATTATTCATGTAAATCAATAACTTGGCTCGTCCTTATTCAGTGGGCTCTGAATTGACTGTCCTTTGGCCATTGCAGCAGAGAAGACCTGCTGCGGTAAAGCAGTGGTTGAATCTTTCTTCAAGCGCCTGAAAAGGTCAACCGTCGAATGTCAAATCGAGCAGCTTCGTCGCTGAATCCCAAGCGCGGCCATGACAGCGGGTCAAGTCCACAGGCCCTCTGGAACTCCAGTACCGAGGTATAGACTAGCCTTAGTCTTAAATCTGCCATCAGCCATGGCTAATCTGGCGCGTGGATGACCCCGCCTCGCTCATACAAAGCTCGCTATGCAATTTTCAGAACAACCCGAAGACCACGAAGAAAGTGGGCAGACCGCCGCACTGCGGGCGGCAGCCACATCCCAAAGCACATGGGTCAGCGTGGCGGTCAATGTGGTGCTGTCGGCCACTCAGATCATCGTCGGTACCTTGTCCAAGTCGCAAGGCTTGATCGCCGATGGCATCCATTCGCTGTCCGACCTGGTAGCGGATTTCGTGGTGCTGTTTGCAAGCCATCACAGTAAAAAAGACGCCGACGAAAATCACCCTTATGGGCATCATCGCTTCGAAACCGCCGCTTCCATGGTTCTTGGCGTTTTACTGTTGGCTGTCGGCGTTGGGATGAGCTGGTCGGCGCTCCTGAAATTGCGCCAGCCAGAAGACATCGCGCAGGTCCATTCGATGGCGTTGTGGGTCGCCGGCTTCGCTCTGGTGGCCAAGGAGGCTCTGTTCCGCTACATGCTGGCCGTCGCAAAAAAGGTCAAGTCAAGCATGTTGATTGCCAACGCCTGGCATGCCCGCTCCGATGCGGCTTCATCCCTGGTTGTCGGGCTGGGTATCGTCGGCAATTTGATGGGCTACCCGATACTGGACCCGATTGCCGCCCTGATTGTCGGATTGATGATCGCGCGTATGGGTTGGGGGTTCGGCTGGGAAGCCATGAACGACCTCATGGATCGGGGCATTGATGAGGAGGAATTGGCGGCCATCAAAGCGACCTTGCTCGAAACGCCCGGCGTTGATGGCGTGCACGACCTGAAAACCCGGAAAATGGGCGACATGGTGGTGGTCGACGCTCACCTTGAAGTTGACGCCTCGCTCACTGTGGAAATTGGGCACAACATCGCGGTGGATGCCCGTCAGCGCGTGATGCAGCGGCACCGTGTACTCAACCTGATGGCTCACGTTGACCCCAGTCACAAGGCTGATCTCGATCACCTTCAAGGCTAGAGATTGTTGCTCTGGGGGCCATCTTGTGCAGCTTCACAGGCACCAGAATTAACATGATTGCCGATAGGCTCCGAGGTGAGTCAGTGATTGATGCAGCGCCGAGCAGTAACGCCGCAATTTCATTTCGAGCAGCGCTGTTTCATCACCTCGGTGACTTCAGCCACTTGACCGGTGTCACCGGTATCAGGCTGGCATGCTCTTCGCTCGGCTAGCTGTCCGCCGATAAGGACGCTTGATACAAACCGTTCCAGTCATCCTAGAATGAACTGATGTGCCAGGTGCGAAAGTTTTCATTTCAGGAGTACCGCAAGATGTGTTGTTACCGAATCCGCCTTGTCAATTTGGTGTTCGGCATGCTGGCGGCTTTGTCGCTGCCGGCCGTGGCCGAATACCCCGACAAACCGATACGCTTGATCGTGCCGTCAGCGCCCGGTGGATCGCCCGATGTGCTGATGCGGGCACTGGCCCAGCAACTGTCGCTGCAAATGGGCGTGCCGTTTGTCATCGACAACAAGCCGGGCGGCTCGTATGTCATCGGTACCACGGACCTGGTTCGTTCGCCAGCAGATGGCTACACGCTGGCTTATGGCAACGTGGTGTCGCTGGCCACCAACCGGGCACTGATCAGCAACGTGCCGTACGACGTCGACAAAGACCTGACGCTGATCTCCAACGCACTGAAGGTCGTCAACCTGATGATCGTCAACAACAACCTGCCCGTGAAGAACGTGTCAGAGCTGATTGCCTACGCCAAAAAGAACCCGGGCAAGATAGCCTTCGCCTCTGATGGCAATGGCACGACTGCGCACCTGGGCGTTGAGCTGTTCAAGTCCATGACACAAACCTATATGCTGCATGTGCCCTATCGCGCTGCCACCGCCGCAATGACCGATTTGATAGGGGGCAACATCCAGCTGATGATGGTCAACACGCCGGTGTCGGGCCCGCAGGCGCAGGCGGGCCGGGTGCGCGCGCTGGGTATTTCGTCCGCGCAGCGATCACCCACTTACCCGGATGTGCCGGCGATTGCCGACTCCGTGCCAGGCTTTGAAGTGGTGGCATGGGGCGGACTCATCGGTCCGGCGAACTTGCCAAAAGACATCGTGGTGCGGCTGAACACTGAAGTGCGCAAGGCACTGGCCAGCGCGGCGGTGCGTGATCGCTTCAAGGCGCTGGGGGCCGAGACCGACCCGAGTTCACCCGAGGAGTTTCGCGAGCTGGCCCGCCGCGAAACCCTGAAGTGGGAAAAGGTCGTCAAAGTCTCCGGTGCCAAGATCGACTAGGCCTTCGCATCAAGCTAAAGCTGGGCGGCTTGATGAGCTTCAAGGCCTGAGTGCCTCAGCCACCATTTGAACCTCGACTAAAAACCCGTGGTGCAAGGCCGGCACTGGCACCACCGCCCGAGCCGGCCGATGTTCGCCAAAACGCTCGGCATAGACCTGGTTAAAGGCAGGCCAATTCTCTACGCCAACGATGTACACCGTGCACTGCACCACATCGCTGAAACTGGAGTCTGCTGCAGCCAACACCGCGCTGCAATGGTCCAGCGCTGAGTGAACTTGGGCTTCAAAAACCATGGGCGGCTGGTTGTTTCCTTGGGGAAGCATGCCGGATACGAAGATCAGGCCGGCTGCCTGAACGCCTTGCGAATAATGCCCGCCGGGCTTCGGCGCCTGAGTTGTGCTGATGAATTTCAACGGCCTCTCCCGTTACCAGCCATAAAAGCGCGGCCAGCAATCGGTCACACGCTGCTGCGCATCCAGCACCTGATAGGCCGGAAACTGCGCCGCCGTGGCGCAGGCGTGGTTCGGCAAAATCCTGACCTGCGTGCCCACCGGCAAGTAGGGTGCATCCAGCGTGCTGCCCGAGCGGGGCGCCAGAATGCCGTGCTCCTGGTTGGCATCAACCATCAGCATATGACCCAGCGGTTGCCCGGCTATATCGCAGACCAGCCCGTAGCCCTGGTCCACCGGCTGTTTGGACGTACCCCGGTCGCGTGACATGGCCATCCATCCGGCGTCGGTCAGTGTCCAGCCCTTTTCCTTTTGATGACCAATCACGGTGGCCAGGACCGACAGGGCGATTTCATCTGTGCTGCACACGCCAATGCCGGCCATCACCAGATCAAAAAATATAAAAACGCCGGCGCGTACCTCGGTCACACCTTCGAGGTGCTCGGCGAACAGCGCGGTCGGCGTGGAGCCAACGCTGACCACTGGGCAGCTATGGCCTGCATCGCGCAGGCGCTGTGCAGCCCTGACGACGGCTGCTCGCTCCTGCTCAGCCAGTGCACACAGGGCAGCCGCTGAGCGGCAGTTGTAAGAGTCACCGGCATGGGTCATCACCCCGCCCACCTCGAGGCCCACGCTTTGCAGTGCCTGCGCAATCTCAAGCAGTGCAGCAGCCTCTGGCACAACCCCCGAGCGGTGGCCATCGGAATCTATTTCAATCAGCACGTCGAGCCTGTCGGCAGCGCTCAATCGATCCGGATTGAGTTGCAGCGCCATCTCGACGTTGTCCACAATCACCGCTAGCTTCACCCCCGATTCGCGTAGCCGCAGTGCGTGACCCAGTTTGTTGGGCGACATACTCACGGCGTAAAGAATATCTTTGACGCCGTGAGAACTGAAATACTCGGCTTCCCGCAGCGTCGAGACGGTAATCGAAGTTGCGCCAGCATCAAGCAGGCGCTGGGTCACCTGCATGCATTTGTTGGTTTTCACATGTGGCCTGAAGCTCACCTGGTGCCGGGCCAGCCTGGCGCGCATGCGTTCGATGTTGCGGTCCATCTTGTTGGCGTCCAGCAGCAGCGCGGGTGTTTCAAGAGCTGCGAGAGCCGGGTTCACTTGCTTATCCGCGAGGGTCGTGGCGGAAACCATCATGCGGTCTCGCGGCGCAGCACGCGGCCGGGTCGGGCCCCGCTGGGCTTTCCGCCCGACCACACGACAGCGCCATTGACGATGACGGTGTGAATACCAACAGCCGGTGTTTTTGGCGACTCGTAGGTGGCGCCTGCGCCGACCGTCTCGGGGTCCAGCAGGGTCAGGTCTGCATAGGAGCCTTCCCGCACCAGACCGCGATCGGTCAGGCCAAAGTTTTTAGCCGTCAGTCCGGTCATTTTGTGGATCGCTGTCTCGAGCGAGAACAGGCCCAGCCCCCGGCCATAGTGACCCAGCACGCGCGGAAAACTGCCCCACAAACGCGGATGCGGCGCCTCGTCATGCGGCAGCCCATCCGAGCCGATCATGGTCTCATCAAACTTCAGGATGCGCTGCACATCGGCGTCGTCCATCATGTAGTAAATTGCACCTGCAGGCGTCAGGCGATCAATCACGTCTTCGACGCTGCCGCCAAGCTCCTCCACGATGTCTGACAGATCCCGTCCAGCATATTGCGGCATCGGTTTGGACCAGGTCACCGTCACGCGCGTCGCATTGGCCGCGCGGTGGGCTGACAAAATGGTCGATGACGCCGGGTACGGGTAGCAGTCCAGGCAGATCGGCTGCTTTTGCATGTGGTCGGCAATGAACTGCAGCGTTTCGCCAGAGCGCCCATAGTTTTTAACACCCACCACCTTGTGGTGCGAGATCACCACCGGCACGTTGGCTTCACGGCCGATGCGAAAGGTTTCTGTCAGCGACTTGATGATGTCGTCGCCCTCGTTGCGCATGTGGGTGCAGTAGACGCCGCCATGGCGCGCGAGCGGCTCACAAATCCCGATGACCTCTTCGGTGGGCGCGGCGATCGAAGGCTCGTAAAACAGGCCAGTCGACACGCCGATGGCACCGGCCGCCATGGCTTCTTCGACCAGCTGGCGCATGGCCTCGGTCTCGGTCACGCTGGCGGGCTGGGTCAGGTCATCCATCGTCGCGACCCGCAGCGTGGTGTGCCCCACCAGCATCGCGCAGTTGGTCGCAGCGGGCTGGGCGCGCAGCGCATCAAGGTAAGCGGCAAAGCTCGTAAAGCGAAACCAGTCGCCGGTGTCGTCCAGTAAATTGAGCGGTGGCGTGACCGGGTCGGGAATCGGCCTGGGCATAGGTGCCAGCGAGACGCCACAATTGCCACCAATCACCGTGGTGATGCCCTGGCTCACCTTGGGCGCCATGTCGCCGCCCGACAGCATCAGGCGGTCGTCATGGGTGTGCGCGTCGATAAAGCCCGGTGCCAGCACCAGACCCGCAGCGTCAATTTCAAGCCTGGCCTGCGCGGTTTGCAGATCGCCGACGCGCGCAATCCGCTCGCCCTGGACAGCTACGTCCGCCCGAAAGCGTGGTGCGCCGGAGCCATCGACGATGAAAGCGTTGCGGATCAGAAGGTCGAATATCTGGTTCATGTGGCGTGTCCTGGAAATGAAGAAAAATACAGCTTAGAGCAACGCCCCGCGCGCTGCGATCGACCAAACGGCCTCAACGCGATCACCCCGGATGCACACCAGCTCGTCGTACAGATTCACAGTGGGGTCGCAATGGCCTGGCACGAGCATCAGCACGTCACCGAGGGCCAGCGGCGAATCCGCTGGTATCTCCAGCACACCATGGTCGTCAGCGGCCTTGACGTACTTGAGCTCCGGACGCTGCCAGAGGGCGGGCATGCCTGAGTCGATACTGGAGGCCTTCAACCCCGCATCGAGTACTGCACGTGTTGGCTGCGTACGACTCATGACCGCAGTTCGAACAAACAGTGCCTGCTCGAACCGCACATCCTGCGGCCCCAGTTGGTTGTCGACATAGTCGCGATCCATGAAGATATAGGAACCAGCCTGAATCTCGTTGAACACGCCAGAGTCCCGCTCAAGCAGGAAGGTACCGGTGCCCGCACCCGTGATGCGCTCGACCTGCAGGCCGTCGGCTTCGATCAGCGATCGGGTGAGTCGGGCAGCATCAGACGCCTGAGCAATAGCCTGCTCGCGCTCGAGCGGTGTGCGTTTGTGCTGAGCCGGACCGTGATAACACTGCAGCCCGGCAAAGCGCAGGGGTGCCTGGTCGGCAATCAAGCGCGCCAGACGTGCTGCTGCCTCGCCCGGCGTGACACCGCAGCGCCGTCCGCCCACATCCACTTCCACATAGACATCGATGGACACCTTCTGACTGAGAGCCACCTCGGCCAGTGCGAGGACCTGCAGCGGGTCGTCCACCAGCACACCCATCCGCGCGCGTCTGGCCAGTTCGGCCAAGTGCAGCAGCTTGGTTGCTCCCACCACCTGATTGGTCAGCAGGACGTCCTGGATGCCTGCATCCACGAACATGGCAGCTTCACTGACCTTCTGGCAGCAGACGCCAACCGCGCCCAGCGCGATTTGGCGGTGCGCAATTTCAGGGCATTTATGACTTTTGGCATGGGCCCGCAGTCGCACCGGATGCCCTTTGAGCGCATCCACCATGCGCTGCAAATTGCGCTCGAAGGCGTCGAGATCGAGCACCAGCGCGGGTGTGTCAATGGCACTGACGGGGTCGGCGGGGTGTGCGGCTTTCCAGGGGGACATGACAGGGATAATTTGTTGATGGGTCAGAAAATAGGTAAATCGTCATGCACTCAGACGTAGCGGCCCACTGGCACCGGCCGCACCGCTCACAATCCAATCCGGAAATTCTTGGCCATTTGCCTTCGAACCTGTGGCGACGCCTCCAGCGGAGTTTAGCGACTTTAGAAATAAGCTAACGACTGCTTTGAGCCACCCGATGCCTGACAACGGACGATGGGAAGCCCCCGCTTTATCGGCATATCTGCCTTACAAAAGCACGGCATGTAGGACAGCCTTGGCCTGATGCTGGCGGTGACCGCTGGTCTCGTGACCACGCCTGACACCAAATCGACCCGATCCAAACCAGTCATTGACTATCGACGATCGTGGTGTGTGAAACGCGAAGTCTTTGGCGGCAAAAACCAATGAGGGCGAAGTCGGGCTCAATAATGGCGTCGTTGTAACAGAAAGATCGGGCCGTTGGCCCAGCGTGAACACACTGTAAAGACCTGTTCCAAGCCAGCCTCTGACATACACTATTGCAACTGTTGCAACTTTCAAAACGGAGCAAGACACCGATGTCCATGGTTCAGCTGGCGCTCAAGCGTCCCTACACGTTCATCGTGATGGCCATTCTGATTGTGTTGGGAACGCCGTTCGCCTTGAAAAATATGGCGACCGACATATTTCCGGAAATCAACATTCCGGTGATCAGCATCATCTGGAACTACAACGGTCTGCCCGCCCAAGAAATGGGGCAACGCATTGCGGGTCAAACCGAGCGCGGCTTGACCACGGTGGTGAGTGACATCGAGCACATCGAGTCCACCTCGCTGGCCGGGGTCACCGTGGTCAAAGTCTTTTTCCAGCCTGGCGTCAACATCCAGACTGCGATTGCCCAGGTCGTGGCCTCGGTGCAAACCCAGGTGCGTCAACTGCCTCCGGGCATCACGCCGCCATTGGTGATCAAGTACTCGGCCTCCAGCATTCCGGTGCTGCAACTGGCCTTGTCCAGCCCCACCTTGGCTGAAAACGCGCTGTTCGATGTGGCCGTCAATGGCTTGCGCCCGCAACTCATCACCGTGCCGGGTGTGGCCTCGCCCTTTCCCTATGGCGGCAAAGTGCGTGTGATTTCGGTGGACTTAGACACCGAAGCCTTGCAGGCGCGAGGCCTGTCCCCAGCCGATGTGGTCAATGCCGTCAACACCCAGAATTTGATCTTGCCTTCGGGCACGGTGAAATTGGGCGAGACCGAATACACCGTGCGCATGAACGGCTCGCCGGGGGCCTTGTCGGGCCTCAATGATTTGCCAGTGCGCACCATCGGCAGCAGCACCACCTACCTCAAAGACGTGGCGTATGTGCGCGACGGCTTTCAACCCCAAACCAATGTGGTTCGGCAAGACGGCTTGCGCGGCGTGATGATTTCGGTGTTGAAAAACGGCGGTGCGTCTACTCTGGACATTGTCTCGAACGTCAAAGCGCTCCTGCCCAAAGCGGTGCAATCACTGCCCCCCGACGTGAAAGTGTCACCCCTGTTTGACCAGTCGGTGTTTGTGCTGGCGGCCATCGAGGGTGTTGTCATTGAAGCGCTGATTGCCGCCTGTTTGACGGCCATGATGGTGCTGCTGTTTTTGGGCAACTGGCGCAGCACCTTGATCATTGCGCTGACGATTCCCCTGTCCATCTTGGCGTCCATTCTGGCCCTGTTCGCCCTGGGCGAAACCCTGAACCTGATGACTTTGGGAGGGCTCGCGTTGTCGGTCGGCATTTTGGTGGACCAAGCGATTGTGACGATTGAAAACATCGAGCGGCACATGCAAATGGGCAAACCGCTGCTGCCAGCGATTGAAGTAGGGGCCGAAGAAATCGGCTCAGCCGCCCTGGTCTCGACCCTGTGTATTTGCATTGTGTTTGTGCCCATGTTTTTCTTGCCGGGCGTGGCGCGGTTTTTGTTTGTGCCACTGGCCGAGGCGGTGGTCTTGGCCATGATCGCCTCCTATTTCTTGTCGCGGACCCTGGTGCCTACCTTGGTGATGATGCTCATGAAAGACCACGGCGCTGCAAGCGACGGCAAGCCCAGTTTGCTGCAACGGGTCTACCGCAGCTTTGACGCCCAGTTTGAAAAAGTGCGACGGGTCTACACCCTGTCCATCTCGGCCGCGCTGACGCACCGCGGCCGCTTCATGGCCTTGTTCTTTGGCTTTTGCCTGCTGTCGTGCGGGATCTATCCGTTCTTGGGCCGCGACTTTTTTCCCAGCGTGGACGCCGGCCAAATTCGCCTGCACATGCGCGCGCCCACCGGCACCCGCATTGAAGAGACCACCCGCATTGCCGATGCGGTGGAAAGCGTGATACGTGAAATGATTCCCCAAGATCAGCTCGACACCATTTTGGACAACATCGGCTTGCCCAACAGCGGTATCAATTTGTCTTACAGCAATGCTGGCACCATCGGCACCATGGACGCCGAGATCCTGATGTCGCTCAAGCCTGGGCATGCGCCGACGGATAAATTCATCACTCAGTTGCGCAATGAATTGCCCAAGCGTTTTCCAAATGTGGAGTTCTTTTTCCAAGCGGCCGACATCTCCACCCAGATTTTGAACTTCGGGTTGCCCGCAGCCATCGACGTGCAGTTTTCTGGCTCCGATGTGGTGGGCAACACCATACTGGCCTCGGAATTGACCCGTGCTATCCAGAAGATTCCGGGCGCGGTCGATGCCCACGTGCACCAACGCCTGGATGGCCCGGTGGTGGACTTGCAAATGGACCGCACCCGCTTGCAGCAGTTCGGCTTGGGGGCGACCAACGTGGGGCAAAACGTGCTGATCGCGTTGTCGGGCAGTTCGCAAACCGCACCGGCGTTTTGGCTCAACCCGCAAAACGGGGTGGTCTACAACGTGGTGGTGCAATCGCCGCAATACAAAGTCGACTCCATGGACGCCCTGCTGGGCCTGAACATCGGCTCAGCCCCCAATGCCAACAGCGGTGCCAACGGTGTGGCCCTGCCCACCACCACCCCGCAACTGCTGGGGAACTTGGTGGAGGCCAAAGCCGGCAGGCAAATGCCCATCGTCTCGCGCTACAACATTCAACCGGCGGTGGACGTGTATGTGAGTGTGCAGGGCACCGATCTGGCCAGCGTCGCCAAGCAAGTACAGCGACTTGTGGACGAGATCACGCCCAAGCTCAAGCGTGGCAACCAGGTCACGCTGCGCGGTCAGGTGCAAACCATGCAATCGTCGTTCATCGGCCTGGGTGTCGGTCTGGCCATGGCGATTGTCTTGGTCTACCTGCTGATCGTGGTCACCTTCCAGTCATGGATCGATGCTGCCATCATCATCACCGCCCTGCCCGCAGCCTTGGCGGGCATTGCATGGATTTTGTTCATCACCGGCACGACCTTGAGTGTGCCGGCCTTGACCGGAGCCATCATGACCATGGGTGTGGCTACGGCCAACAGTATTTTGGTGGTGTCGTTTGCACGTCAACGCCGTGATGAAGGCATCGCACCCCTGGCCGCTGCGCTCGAAGCCGGTGCCACCCGCATTCGCCCGGTGATGATGACCGCCCTGGCCATGATCATCGGCATGATCCCGATGGCCCTGGGTGTGGGAGAAGGCGCAGAGCAAAACGCACCGCTGGGTCGGGCCGTCATTGGGGGTTTGCTGTTTGCCACCGTGTCCACCCTGTACTTTGTGCCGGTGGTCTACGCCTCGATTCACCAACGCTTGCTGCATCGGCAAGCCCACAAACAAGCTTTGAAGCATGCGCCCACTGTTGCGCAGGAGAACTGATCCATGTCTGAAGAACGTCATTCCTCATTGGCCATTCACTCAACCGGCGTCGACGACCCCCATGATTTGGTGCAGCGCCAACAAGTCATTCGGCGCAGCAAAATCACGGCAGCTGTGGTGGTCCTGCTGTTGCTGGCCGGTGGCGCGCGCACCGTGCTGAGCCAATCGCGCAACATGGACCAGCTCAAAGCCGATGTGCAAACCCGCAGCAAGATTTATGTCAAGACCACGGTGATTGAGTTGCGCGATGCCGCGCAGACCGTGGCTTTGCCGGGCAGTTTGCAAGGCTATGTGCAGTCGCCTATCTATGCGCGCGTGCCAGGCTATATCAAGCGTTGGCACAAAGACATCGGCAGCCGCGTACGCAAAGGCGAGGTGCTGGCCGAATTGGAAACCCCAGAAACCGACGAATTGCTGTCCCAAGCCTTGGCTGCGCGGCAGCAAGCTGCGGCCAGTTTGGAGTTGGCCAAAAGCACCGAAGTGCGCTGGGTCGCGCTGCGCGCCAAAGACGCGGTGTCGCAGCAAGAGGTAGACGAAAAGCGAAGCAACAGCACCCAAGCCAGCGCCAATTTGGCTGTGGCCGAGGCCAATATGCAGCGCTTGAAACAGTTGAGTAATTTCAAAATCCTGGTCTCCCCCACCGATGGTGTGATCACGCGCCGCAACATCGACACTGGCGACCTGGTCGATGCCGGCGCAGTCGGTGGCCTGCCCCGCGCCCTGTTTGTGGTCACCCAAACCGACCCGCTGCGTCTGTATGTGAACGTACCCCAAAGCTACGCCCAGCAAATCAAACCAGGGCAAACGGTGACGGTGCGGCAAACCGAATTACAAGGCCAAAAATTCGAAGGAAAAATGGCCCGCACCGGCGCCTCCATCGACCCGCAAACCCGCTCCATGCAGGTGGAGATCAGCCTGCCCAACAAATCGGGCATTTTGCTGCCTGGCGCGTTCGTCCAGGTCGAGATGCCGCTGGAAAGCAAAGCCACCCTCACCATCCCCAACAACGCACTGATTATTCGCGCAGGCACGGTGAAAGTGGCCATGCTCGATGCCGACAAGCGGGTCAAAATGCAAGTCGTCACTTTGGGTCGCAACTTGGGTGAACAAGTCGAGGTGACCAGCGGCCTGCAAAGCGGAACGCGTTTGGTGCTGAACCCACCTGACGCATTGACCGATGGTGATGTCGTGACGTTTGCCGCCGATGCGCCCAAAGAGGCCGCTGGCGGTCAAGCCAAGTCCAAGGATGCCGCCGCACCAGCCAAGGACAAACCGTGAAAGCGCAGCGTATCTTCCCGCTGACGGCAGGTACCGGACTGTCCCGATGGGCATGGGCCATGGCTTGCGCCGCTTTGTTGTCGGCCTGCGCCGCAGGGCCTACGTACGTCAAACCCGTGGTGGATCTGCCGGCGAGTTGGCAACCGCAAGAACCCTGGCGGGCTGCGCGTCCTGCCGACGCCCTGCCTAAAGGCCCGTGGTGGGAGCGCTTTGGTGATGCCGATTTGAATGCCCTGGAGCAAAAAGCACAGCAAGCCAACCAGACCCTGGTGGCGGCTCAAGCACGGTTGGTGCAGGCGCGCGCCGTGGTCAACCAAAACGCCGCCAACCAAATGCCGCAAGTCAGCCTGGGCGCCAAGGTGTCGCAATTGCAGATCTCCGCCAACCGGCCTTTGACCAACTACAACTCCCCCAACTGGTCCACACTGCAGAACGACTTCAGCACCGTGTTGTCCGCCAGCTATGAGGCTGATCTTTGGGGCCGGGTGCAAAGCCTGGTCGACGGAGCCACAGCGTCGCAAGAGCAGGTGGCCGCTGATCTGGAGAATACTCGCTTGGTGCTGGGTGCGGATGTGGCCATCAACTACTTCAACTTGCGCGCCATCGATCTGGAACTGGATGTGGTCAAGCGCGCTTTGGCGCTGCAGCAATCGTCACTGGCCCTGGCCAATCACCGGCGTGACAGCGGCAACGCCTCCGGTCTGGATGTGGCGCAGCAGCAAGCTTTGCTGGACACCACGCTGACCCAGGTGGACCTTTTGCAACGCCAGCGCGCCCAGTTTGAGCACGCATTGGCCACCCTGACCGGCACCCCGGCACCCAGCTTCACTTTGGCGCCACGCCTGGTAACCTTGACGCCGCCGGCGATTGCGGTGGGCATCCCTTCCGATGTGCTGGAGCGGCGGCCCGATGTGGCCTCAGCAGAACGGGCCATGGCGGCGGCCAATGCACAAATCGGTGTGGCCAAAGCCGCGTTTTTCCCGAGCGTGATTTTTGGCCCCAGCTATGGCAATGACAGCCGCAATATCGCGACCCTCTTCAGCGGGCCCAGCGTGCTGTGGTCTTTGGGCGTGTCAGCCACACAAACGCTGTTTGACGGCGGGCGAATCAAGGCAAACGTCGACTTCAGCCGCGCTGGCTACGACCTCACTGTCGCCAACTACCGCCGCGTCGTGCTGACTGCCATGCAAGAGGTGGAAGACGGTTTGAGCAATGTCGGCGCCCTGGATCGGGCCATTACCCAAGCCCGCAGCGCTGTGGACAGCAGCCGCCGCGTGATGAACATCACCCAGGCGCGCTATGAAGGCGGTATCTCCAATTACCAAGACATGATCATCGCCCAACAAGCCCTGCTCAGCACCGAGCGACTGGCCACCCAACTGCTTGGGCAGCGCCAGTTGGCCTCGGTGTTTTTGATCAAGGCCCTGGGAGGCGACTGGGAAACTGCTGCTTCAACGACGCCCAAGTCCAGCAAGTCGGCAGCACAATAACAACGGACTGGCTCTGTCAAGATTGATTCAAGAGCACCCCCACGCAAGGCCAGCTGCCCACCAGCCGCAGCGCATCGGCCTCGCCTGCGCACCGCAGTGTCGCAAGCACCGCCACTGAAGGCAGCCAAACCCAGGGCTTTGTCCGTGATCTCTTGGCGGCTCAACGTGTTGCCTGGGAGCCCTTGGGTTCGTGATACCGACGCCAACAGGCGATGTGTTGAATTTAAGCTTAAGCTTGGCCAGGGCATGTCTGAGGTATCCCCAGAATGGCCGACAGCAACCCAATTTCTGAAATCTTAAAAATATCAATATATTTCAAGGACTTAGCGGCAATATCGCGCTGTTCAAAGTTCAGCCTTAGCTAAAAATCGATATTTTTCAACGACCACGACTTGAAACGGTCATGAAAAGCCCCTATCATTAGCACTCGACGGTAATGAGTGCTAACAACAGCCTCATGCCGCAGTCTCGCTGGTGTCAGCCGCTTGTGGCTGACGCCTTTGAATCTTAAAACCTACTGTTTTACAACTGGAGAACCCATGAAACTTCGCCCTCTGCACGACCGCGTGATCGTCAAACGCGTGGAAAACGAAACCAAAACCGCCTCGGGCATCGTCATTCCTGACAGCGCTGCTGAAAAGCCGGACCAGGGCGAAATCCTGGCTGTTGGCCCAGGCAAGAAAAACGACAAAGGCGAGATTCAGCCCGTCGGCGTCAAGGTCGGTGACCGCGTTCTGTTCGGCAAATACAGCGGCCAGACGGTCAAGGTTGACGGCGATGAGTTGCTGGTCATGAAAGAAGAAGATTTATTTGCCGTCGTTGAGAAATAATTTTCTCGGCAAATAAACCCGAAAACTTTGTGGGACTGACCGAACCACGCGCCCCATTTTCACAAGTTAGGCCCGTTCGCTCTGTCCCCAAGCTGATCAATCCCCGTATTTGAATTTTTAACCCTATTTAGGAGCCACACATGGCAGCAAAAGATGTAGTTTTCGGCGGCGAAGCCCGCGCACGTATGGTCGAAGGCGTGAATATTCTCGCCAACGCCGTCAAGGTAACTCTGGGCCCTAAAGGCCGTAACGTTGTGCTGGAGCGCTCTTTCGGCGCCCCTACCGTGACCAAAGACGGTGTGTCCGTCGCCAAAGAAATTGAACTGAAAGACAAATTGCAGAACATGGGCGCGCAGATGGTCAAGGAAGTCGCTTCCAAGACGTCTGACATCGCTGGTGACGGCACCACGACCGCTACCGTGCTGGCACAAGCCATCGTCCGTGAAGGCATGAAGTACGTTGCCGCTGGCATGAACCCGATGGACCTCAAGCGCGGCATCGACAAGGCTGTGACGGCTTTGGTTGAAGAGCTGAAAAAAGCGTCAAAAGCCACCACCACTTCCAAAGAAATCGCACAAGTTGGCTCCATCTCCGCCAACAGCGACGAAACCATTGGCAAGATCATTGCTGATGCGATGGACAAAGTCGGCAAAGAAGGCGTGATCACCGTTGAAGACGGCAAATCGCTTGAGTCCGAACTCGACGTGGTTGAAGGCATGCAGTTTGACCGCGGCTACCTGTCGCCTTACTTCATCAACAACCCAGAAAAGCAGTCCGCGATTCTGGACAACCCGTTTGTGCTGCTCTACGACAAGAAAATCAGCAACATTCGTGACCTGCTGCCGACGCTGGAACAAGTCGCCAAGGCTGGCCGTCCACTGCTGATCATCGCTGAAGAAGTTGATGGCGAAGCTCTGGCAACGCTGGTGGTCAACACCCTGCGCGGCATTTTGAAAGTGGTGGCTGTCAAGGCCCCCGGCTTCGGCGATCGCCGCAAAGCCATGCTGGAAGACATCGCCTGCCTGACCGGCGGCAAGGTCATCGCTGAAGAAGTGGGCATGTCGCTTGAAAAAGCCACGCTGGCTGACCTCGGCCAGGCCAAGCGCATTGAAGTCGGCAAAGAAAACACCATCATCATCGACGGTGCTGGTGCTGCTGCTGACATCGAAGCTCGTGTCAAGCAAGTGCGCGTTCAGATCGAAGAAGCCACCAGCGACTACGACCGTGAAAAACTGCAAGAGCGCGTGGCCAAGCTGGCTGGCGGTGTTGCCGTGATCAAGGTTGGCGCAGCCACCGAAGTCGAAATGAAAGAAAAGAAAGCCCGCGTTGAAGACGCCCTGCACGCGACCCGCGCTGCTGTGGAAGAAGGCATTGTGGCCGGCGGCGGCGTGGCCCTGCTGCGCGCCAAGCAAACCGCTGGCGTCATCAAAGGCGACAACGCTGACCAGGAAGCCGGTATCAAGCTGGTGCTCAAAGCGATTGAAGCGCCTCTGCGCGAAATCGTGTTCAACGGCGGCGGCGAAGCTTCTGTGGTTGTGGCCGCTGTGATGGCTGGCAAAGGCAACTACGGCTACAACGCAGCCAACGAAACCTACGGCGACATGATTGAAATGGGTATCTTGGACCCAACCAAAGTGACCCGCACCGCACTGCAAAACGCAGCTTCTGTTGCCAGCCTGATGCTGACGACCGAGTGCATGATTGCAGAAGCACCAAAAGATGACGCCCCAGCCGGCGGCATGGGTGGCGGCGGCGGCATGGGCGGCATGGGTGGAATGGGCGGCATGGACATGTAATGTCCAGCCGAGCCAGACTTTGTCTGGCTCGGCAATAGAAAGCCTAAATATCAAAGGGCTGCGGTGCGAAAGCGCTGCAGCCCTTTTTCAATGCCTTGCGAATGGGCGTTTATTTGCCCGCCACACGCAGCGCCCGGTCGTAATAGGACAAATCCAGGTACTTTGCGGGGTCAGGCACGACGCCGCCCCACTGCCCTTCCATCTCGGCCCGCATGGACAGCACGTTGCGAAAACCTTCGCGGCTCAAGCCAGCATCGGTGGCCATTCCAAAACCAGGTGTGGTCAGCGCCTCCAGGCTTTGGGCGGCCACGGCAGGCGGCAGCTTGAAGCGTTCTTCGAGCAGCTTGGCCATCTCAGCGCGGTTTGCCGGGTCCATGGCGTAGCGGGTGCCTTCAATGTAAGCGGCAATGTAGCGCTCCAAGGCAGACGCATTTTGAGCGGCCCAGCTTCGCATGACGAAAGCACCGGTTGCCTGGTAGGGGCCAGCCAGTTCTGTGGCGCGGCCCAGGCTTTTGATGCCCCGTTGACGCACCGTGAAAGAGAACGGCGGATTCACCATGCTGGCGGCCAGATCCGGGTTGGCGACCATCGCGGCCGAGCGCCCCTGGGTGCCGCCGGCCAGCTTCAGGCTGTAGTCGCGACCTTCCAGCAGGCCCTTGTTTTTGAGGATTTTTTTGGCCACCAGTGCGTAGGCGGTGTTGGGCGCGTCGACCGCCAGTGACTTGCCGCGAATATCGGCAAAAGAGTTGATGTCGGGCCGCACCATGAATTCGTTCATGCCCGAGTCTCCGCCGGTGACGATGATCACATCTTGTTTGGCCATTTCGACCATCGCCACCGCATTGTCGACCGCCGCAATGGCGATCTCAAAACGGCCCGCAGGCAAGCCAGCGCGCTGAGAGTCGGAGTCCGGGGTGTTTTGTACCTCAATCGTCAGGCCGCGCTTGGCAAAAAAACCTTTGTTGATGGCCGCAAGCAGCGGCAGATTGCTGGAGCCAGGAAACACATTGACCCGCAGCGTTGCTGGTACGGGCGCCGGTGGCGTCGCCGCACAGCCTGCCACAAGCAGGCCGGCCAGCGCGGCACATCCAGCCATGAAACGATAAAGCATGAGTTGTCTCCGGGATTGATATGAATCTGGAAATTATGCAGTCAGCGCTTGGGCTGCGCCATGCTCGGTTACCAGAGGCGGCGCAGCTTACAGCAGTCGCTTGAGCAGCCCAGCCGTCGAGGCATCCAGGCCTGACACATCACCACTCTTGAGGCGCAGCTCAGTGTCCTGGGCCAGAACCTTGCCGAGTTCGCCCCCCCCGCTGGTCAAAGCTGTTGATGCCCCAAACGGCCCCGCTGACCAGGACAAAGCAGGCTGAAGTAAGATCCCAAAGTACTACATGTGTCTAAATGTGAAAAACGCCTGCCCGCCTGCTTTTCCCCCTCGCCTGCTCGTCTTGCCGCTCCTGATGATCTGGCTGGCCGCGCTGGCACCGCTAGCCCATGCCCAGGCGGCACCGCGTATCGGGCTGGTCCTGGGTGGCGGGGGGGCGCGTGGTGCCGCCCACGTCGGGGTGCTGCAAAAACTGCAAGAGTTGCGTGTTCCGATTGATTGCGTGGCTGGCACCAGCATGGGCGGACTGGTGGCAGGCGCTTTCAGTTCAGGGCTGTCGCCCACCGACATGCAAGTGGCGCTGCGGCAAGCCGACTGGCGCGACATGTTCAAAGACGCCGCCAGCTATGCCGATTTCACGCCGCGCCTCAAGGGGTTTTCGCAAAGCTATATCCCGGGTTCTGAAGCGGGCGTTAAAAACGGCTCGCTGCAGTTCCCGTCGGCCGTGCTCAGCGGCCAGAAAATCAAGTTCTTCATTGACCGGTTGATCCGCGCCGACCTGGCGCCTCAGCGCGTCGAAAGCCAGCAACTGCCGTTAGCCCTGCTCACCACCGACATCGTCACAGGCCAGCGGCGTGCCTGGCGCAACGGGGACCTGGCGTCGCTGATGCGCGCGACCATGTCTGTGCCGGGGCTGATGTCCCCCGTCAAGTACGAGGGCCTGAGCCTGGTCGATGGGGGCTTGGTGGACAACGTGCCGATTGCCGAGGTGACCGATCTGTGCCGGCCCGATGTGGTGATTGCCATCAACGTCGGTTCGCCGCTGCTCAAGGCCGAGGACATCGACGCCTCGCCACTGTCCGTGACGGCGCAGATGATCAATCTGCTGACCGAACAAAATGTCACCAAGTCGCTGAGCCTGCTGCGGCCGGGCATCGACATTTATATCCAGCCCGATCTGGACGGCATCACGGCTGCTGACTTCGAGCGCAGCGACGACACCATCGCACGCGGTTATGCAGCGGCCTCCCGGGCGCAAAACCAGTTGCAAAGCCTGGCGCTGAGTGCGTCTGATTACGCCGTCTGGCTGCGCCGGATGGCGCGCAGCGATGTCCCGCAGTTGACGCTGGACGCCGTCGAGACGGTGGGGCTGGATGCCGAGCGGACCCGCTCGTTTGCCGCCAAAATGCGCAATAAAGCTGGCGCGCCGCTGGACGCGAAGGCACTGGAAGAAGACTTGCTGTACGCCTACAGCGAAGGCCGTTACAGCAACCTCGGCTACCAATTGGTACGCAGCGAGGACAAAAACATTCTTCGGCTTTACCCGACCGAAAAAGCCTGGGGCCCAGACTTTTTGCGCATTGGCCTGAACTTCGCTTGGGGATCGCGTGACGATGCGCGCTACAACGTCCGCCTGGCCTACCAGATGACGCAACTCAACCGCAGCGGCGGCGAGTTGCTGCTCACCGGGCAGCTGGGCGCGGACAACCTTATGGGCGCCAGCTGGTACCAGCCGCTGGAGGCCGAGCGCCCCTTGTTTACCGAAACCACTGCGCTGCTGGGCGCCCAATCGGTGGACCTGTACCAAAACGGCCGGGCGCAAGCGCGCCTGAAAACCGTATTCACCGAAATCAACACCGGCCTGGGTCTGAACCTGGGCCGACACGGCGTACTCAAGTCCGGGCTCTTGCTGCGCAACCAGAATGCCAGCACCAGCATCGGCAGCGACAGCCTGCTGCCCGCAGAGCGTTCCAGCAATACCCGCGCCTGGTTTGCTGTGGCCGACCTGGACCGGTTTAACAGCCCCTACTTTCCGACCGAAGGCTGGCGCGCCCGCCTGATGCAAACCCGGGCCAGCGACTACGGCAAGCTGGACGGCAGCTACAGTCAGGCGCTGGGTTTCGGCACTTATGTGCTCACCGGCCGGGTGGCCTTCACAAAGGCCAGCAAGGGGCAGTTGCCAATCAGCGATGCCGCCGTGCTGGGCGGCGTCAACAACCTCTCGGGGCTGGCCTTCAAGCAGTTGCTGGGCTCGGATATGCGCTACCTGGGTTTGCGCAGCGAAAAAATCATCAGCCAGATGCCGCTGGGCCTGCGCGGTGACTTGCGCATCGGCTTGTCGCTGGAAGGCGGCACCATGCGACAGCGCTACTCAGAAACGCAAGGCAGCGGGCTGGTCCGCTCGACCAGCGTCTACCTGGGCGGCGAGACGGTGCTGGGCCCGGTTTACCTGGGTCTGGCCAAGGCCAGCGGCAACGCTGCGCGCATTTTCCTTTTTATAGGGAACCCTTGAGCAGGGCCTGTCACTGACCAGCCCTTCAGGTTTTCAGCCGCGCCAGCAAACCAGCGGTCGATGGGTCCAGGCCGCTGGCATCGCCGCTGTGCAAGCGTGATTCGATGTCTTTGGCCAGCACTTTGCCGAGCTCGACCCCCCACTGGTCAAAGCTGTTGATGCCCCAGATGGCCCCACTGACAAAGACCCGGTGTTCTTGCAGCGCCAGCAGCGCGCCCAGGCTGGCGGGTGTGAGTTCATCCAGCAGCAACACCGTGCTGGGCCGGTTGCCAGGGAAGTGCCGGTGACCGCCGTTGTCCGTTTTTCCCACCATCAACGCCTGAGCTTGTGCCAGCATATTGGCCAGCAGTTTGCTGTTGTGGCCCGGCAAAGGGTGGCTTGCATTTTTAACAGCGATAAATTCAACCGGAATGACCGACGTGCCCTGATGCAGCATTTGAAAGTAGGCGTGTTGACCGTTGGTGCCCGGCTCGCCCCACAGGGCCGGTGCGGTGTCGTAAGGTAAAGCGTGGCCCTGGGTGTCCACCCGTTTGCCATTGCTTTCCATTTCAAGCTGCTGCAAATACGCGGGCAGGCGGCGCAGCGCATGGCTGTAGGGGGCAATGCTGCGGTTGGTAAAGCCGTGAAAGTTGCGATACCAGACGTCCAGCAGGCCCAGGCGCACAGGCAAGTTTTGCTCCAGCGGCGCATGGCAAAAATGCTCGTCCATGGCGTGTGCACCAGCCAGCAATTCACGAAAAGCCTTGCCACCTATCGCTATGGCCAAGGGCAAACCGATCGCCGACCACAGCGAGTAGCGGCCGCCTACCCAGTCCCAAAAACCAAAGGTGGTGGTGATGCCAAACGCGTTGGCGGCTGCGATGTTGGTCGTCAGTGCGGCGAAATGGCGGCTGATGTCTTGCCCGCCTTGCGCTTCAAACCAGGCTTTGGCAGATTGCGCGTTGAGCATCGTCTCCGCCGTGGTGAAGGTTTTTGAAGCGATCAAAAAGAGCGTGTTGTGCGGCTTGCACGCGGCCAGTACGTCCAGCAGCTGCTGACCGTCAACGTTGGAGACGAAATGAATCCGCTGGGGTTTGTCGGCAAACGCACGCAGTGCCAGCACCGCCATTTGCGGGCCCAGGTCTGAGCCGCCAATACCAATGTTGACGATGTTGGTGATGTGATCGTTGGCGCGAACCTGGCCGGCAAAAGCCAGCATGGCGTTCAAGGTCACCTCAACTTCAGCCTGCATATCTGCTATTTTATTGATAGCCGCATGCCTAGGAATATATTGGCCTGCAGGCGGATTTCGCAGTAAAAAGTGCATCACGGCACGGTTTTCTGTGCTGTTGACGACCTGCCCTGCAAACATGGCGGCGCGGTGTTGCTCCAGCCCGCACTGGCGTGCCAGGTCAAACAGCAGCGATTGTGTGGGAGCGTCCACCAGGTTTTTGGACAGGTCGGCAAAAACGTGCGGCGCGTCCTGGCTGAAACGGGAAAACCGCTGCGGATCAGCTGCAAAGGCGGCGCGCACATCAAAGGATTGACCGCTGGCCTCAAACGCGCTTGTCAGCTGCGCCCAGGCCGGGGTCTGGTCACACCGTGTACCCATCACAGCGCCAGCATCAGTTGCTCAAGCTTGATGGCGTCGGTGACAAAGCCGCGTATGCCCTCGGCCAGCTTTTCAGTGGCCATGGGGTCCTGGTTCAGTGCAAACCTGAAGCCGGCTTCGTCAAAATGAACCGGCGGCAGATCAAGTGCTTTGGCCGCATCGGCATTCAAAGCTTGCTGCAAAGGCGCATCGGTGGCCGCCAGCTGCCCCAGCAGCTCAGGACTGATGGTCAGCAGGTCGCAGCCCGCCAGCGCCGTGATCTGGCCCATGTTGCGAAAGCTCGCGCCCATGATTTCGGTGGCGACCCCAAAGTGCTTGAAGTGCTGGTAAATGTCGCGCACCGACTGCACACCGGGGTCGTTCACGCCCACGTTGTCAGCCTCTACCCAGGCGCTGCCGCAGGCTTTTTTGTGCCAGTCATAAATGCGGCCCACAAAAGGAGAAATCAGTTGCACCTTGGCTTGCCCGCAGGCCACGGCCTGACAAAAGGAAAATAAAAGCGTCAGGTTGGTGTGAATACCGCGCTGCTCCAGCCTTTGGGCCGCTTGTATGCCTTCCCAGGTGGCAGCGACCTTGATCAGCACGCGATCAATGTGCACCCCCTCGGCCTGGTACAGCTCGATGATGCGTTCACCGCGGGTGAAGGTCGCATTGGCGTCAAAGCTCAGGCGCGCATCGATCTCTGTCGACACGCGGCCGGGGATGACCTGCAAAATTTCGCAGCCAAAACGCACCAGCAGGCGATCCATGGTTTCATCCAGTTGCCGGCTTTTGAACTGGCTGACAACGCCGGCCATCAAGGGCTGATACGCGGGCTTTTGCACAGCTTTCAAAATCAGCGACGGGTTGGTGGTGGCGTCTTGCGGCTTAAACTGCGCAAGCTGCATGAAGTCGCCTGTGTCGGCCACGACAGTGGTGAATTGTTTGAGAGCTTCGAGCTGATTCATGACACTTTAAGGTTCGTTTTCTGGTTACGATGATATCAACACGATGCGAAACTTCATGACCTCCATAGCCCACACGCTTGTCTCTTGGTGTACTGCACTGCCCCCCCGAGGGGGCAGTGCTTGCTTGGCGCGGCCCGTCGCTGCGCACGACGTCACCCGGTGTTGAACGATGAGTTTTGACCTGATTTTGTTTGGCGGTACGGGCGATCTGGTGTGGCGCAAGCTCATGCCTGCATTGTTTCAGGCCTTTCGACACGGCTCGCTGCCTGAAGGCGGCCGGATTGTCGGCGTGGCGCGCGATGACTTGTCGGACGAAGCCTATCGTGCGCTCATCAAGTCACGCTTTGACCAGGTTGAACTGGCCAAACGCCCGACCGAAGAAGAGTTTGCGCGTTTTGCGGCGCTGCTGTTTTACCTGCGCATGGATTTGTCCAACGCCTCAGACTACCCACGGCTGGCCAGCACACTGCAAGAGCACGCTGCCGACACGGTGGTGATGTATCTGGCCACCGCGCCGGCGCTGTTCACCGTCTTTTGTGAGCAGATGGCGGCAGCTGGTTTGAAGCGGCCCAACATGCGGGTGGTGCTTGAAAAGCCACTCGGTCACAGCCTGGCATCAAACCGCGCCATCAATGCCAGCGTGCGACAGGTGTTTGATGAAAAGCAGATTTTCAGGATTGACCACTACCTGGGCAAACCGTCGGTACAAAACCTGTTTGCGCTGCGTTTTGGCAACGCCCTGTTTGAACCGCTCTGGCGGCGCGAGAACATTGCCAATATTCAAATCACCATTGCAGAAGACATTGGCATTGAAAAACGCGGTGCCTTTTATGACGACACCGGCGCGCTGCGCGACATGGTGCAAAACCACGCGCTGCAGCTGTTGTGCGCTGTGGCCATGGAGCCGCCCATCAACGCCCACGCCGATGCCATACGCGACGAAAAGCTCAAGGTGCTGCGCTCTTTGAAGCCGTGGACACCCGAGACGCTGCGCCAGCATGTGGTGCGCGGGCAGTACGGCGCGGGTAGCGTGGACGGCGCACCGGTCGTGGGCTACCGCCTTGAGGCCGGTGTTCGCGATGCAAGCCAGACCGAGACTTTTGTCGCGCTGCGCTGCGAGATTGCCAACTGGCGCTGGGCGGGCGTGCCGTTTTATATTCGCACGGGCAAACGGCTGGCCGGCCGCAGCGCTTATATTGAAGTCAACTTCAGGCCGGCGCCACATGCCATTTACAAGTCTCCAACAGGTGCAGGCAATCGGCTGGTGATTCACCTGCAGCCCAAAGACGGGCTGGAACTGCACCTGTTTGCCCAGGGTCAGCAAAACCGCATCAGCTCGCCCAGCTCGGACACCCCGTTATCGCCGGTGCAGCTGGATCTGGACTTCGATAAACGCTTTGGCTCGGAACGGGTGGGCGCCTATGAGCGGCTGCTGCTGGACGTGATTGACGGGCGCTTGAACCTGTTTGTACGCAGCGACGAACAGGAAGAGGCCTGGCGCTGGGTCGAGCCGATCATGCAAAGCTGGGTAGCCGATGCTGAAGGGCCACGGCCCTATGCAGCGGGGACTTGGGGGCCGAGTGCCAGCAGCGCCATGATTGCCAGAGACGGCTATTGCTGGACTGAGGAATGTTAGCCCCCACCTTCGTTCGCTTTGCGTAGTTTTCTGCACCTTGCAGGTCGCCGCTCGCCAGAGGCTTTGCAAACCGGTGCTGGCTGACCCGCGCGCGTTTGCCAACTTGCCGATTTCTGAGCTCGCCGACCGTGCCCATATCAGCCAACCCACGGTGGCGGCTTTTTTGAAGTACCGCCACGACGCCTCCTCGATCGCCATTCAAAAAGCCACCGATGCGCTGGCGGCCACCTGCGACAGCGGCAACCAAATTGAGTTTTTTGGCTTGGGCATTCAGGCATCTTGGCGCAAGACGCGCAGCACAAGTTTTTTCGCCTCGGTGTCAACACGGTTGCCTACAGCGCTACGACTGCTACAGCCCCGTGGTGTCACGCTTGCTGCGTTGGATGATCTTGGGTATTTTGGCCACCTGCCTGGCGCTGCGGATTGGCGGCAAATGACAGCCGCGGCTCTTGGAAATCAAAAACAATTTACGCAACAAGCGTTATGCGTGACTGGGTCGACATCACTGTTGGTAGACCTCGCGCCGGTTACCAATTTTGACGACCAAAATGACCAACCTGTCGTCTTCAATGCTGCTGATCAATCGGTAATCCCCAACGCGGTACTTCCACAAACTGCCGAGCCTTGCTCCAGTCAGTGCTTCTCCAATACTTCTGGGATTGTCGAGCTGAGCTACTCTATCAAACAGAAAACTTAAAATGCGCCGGGCTATTTGCGGATCCAGCTTGTCGAGCTCGCGCTCAGCGACACGATCGAGTTCAATGCTCCAAGCCATAGCGCTTCATCACAGTTTCTAGACTCACTGTTTCGCTTCGCCCAGACTTGATGTCGATGAGCCGGTGCTCAGCTAAATAAACGTCTTCCAGATCATCCAAGCCGTCAGTCACCAGCTCACGCAAGTAGTAAGCTTTGGTTCGCCCTGTTAACTGTGCAAGTCTGTCCAAGCGCTGCTCAATGGCCGGGTCAAGTCTGATGGAAGTTGCCATGTGTCACCTCTCGATAAAATACAATGAATACAAGTAGTCATTGTATCTAAATTAAAAAATTAACGCACCTTTTGCTATGGTGGGGCCTGCGTTGTTTGAGTCAGCAGCTGCACCGGTCCATAAAAAGCGCGTGCCACGCTTTTGGTGTTGTCTGTGTCGGTCATGATGGAAACGCTGGTCAATGCGCCAGGCTCTTCTCCAAACGCCTTGACGAAATCAGTGCGCACCGCACGCTCGTAGTCCATCCACCGGTTCAGCTTGCCAGGCCCCGACTCCAACGGGAGCTTGCGGATGCGGTCGGTGTGCGGATTCAAAATGACCTTGCCCGCCTCGCATTCGTTGCACCAGACATACATCAATGTCGCATAAGGCAGCGGCTCCCCAGTCAGCACCTGCGCCAGCTCGGACAGCATGGCGTTTTTGGCTGAAAATTTGCTTCTATCGCCCTCAAATGCCAACACCAAGCGGACGGGTGAATCGTCGAATTCGCGAATCGACATGTCAGCGTATTGAATCAGGTCGGGCAATTTCCACGAAAACTTGACGTTTCCCAAATCACCGGGCTCGACCCGCATCACCTGGCGCAACATGCTGGCTGACGACTGTGCGTGAGCAGCAATGGCAACGCGTTTTTCTTCCAGCACAAACTCAAATGTGGTCGGTCGCTTGCCGGGTAATTTGAAGTGCTCCCAAGACGCAGGTTTGCTGCCAGCACCAGCGGCCAAAACCCAGGGCGCGATGCGCGTGTTCAAGGCGTCCAAGGGTTCCACAGTGGCCGGGTTGCGCGATGCACAGGCGCACAGCGAGGCCAGACCCAAAACAAGACCCCAACGAACAGCCGATTGTAAAAATGAAGACATCATCGTGGTTTTAGGCATAAAAAAGCCCCGCTGCAAGCAGCGGGGCTTTTGATTTCCGATTCAAGACTGGACTAGCCAGCCATTGAATTAGAAGGAGTGAGCAACGCCCACAATGGTCTTGCTGTCTTTGAAGAACGATGCATTGCCAGTGATGGCAGCTGCATTGTTGGTCGTTTGGCCATACATCACATACGCCAGGGTACGCTTGCTCAGGCTGTAACGCACACCGGCTTGAATTTGCTTGTAGTCTTCAGTGCGGTTGGTAGCAGCGGCTGCACCAACGGCTGCAACGCCGTTCTGAGCATTGCTGTCAGTCGTTGCACGGCCGTAAGCGACGAAAGGAACGATGGCGCCAAACGGAACGGTCACGCCGATCTGGTAGGCTTTGTAGTCAGAGTTGATAGCAGGTACACCGGTAGCAACGGCAGCAGCAGTGGCCGCGCCACCGTTTTTACCCTTGTTGTAGGTACCGGCGAGCTTGGCCACGCCGAAGTCGTAGCTACCACCCAACTGGAACATGTTGGCAGTGCGCGACAAGCCTGTCTGCACAGCCGTACCAGCGGCACCAGCAACGTTAAACACGCTCGTGGCCGCACCAGCGACTTGCTGCACGCCGGCAGCGTTGACGTTACCTGACTGCAAACGCATGTTGGTGTAGGCAGCAGAAGCTGACACTGGACCGTTTGCGTATTGCAGCATCAGAGCCATGCGGCGCTGGTTGTCAGTGGTCAGGCCGTTAGTACCAGCTGTGGTTGACTCAATCGACTCACGACCGGTGCCTGCGCCGTACTGAACGCGGGCAGTGAAACCGCCAGCAAAAGCAGGGCTGATGTACTGGATCATGTTGGCACGGGTGCCACCAACGCCAGCCTGGCCATGCAAGTGTGCCTTGTCAGCACCGGGAATGCCTTCAGAGCCAACAGCGTAGCCAGACAAGGTGCCCAGCTCATACAGAGCGGTGTACTGGTAACCGATGTTGAAGGTACCCATGTCGCTTGACAGGCCGATATATGACTGACGGTTGGTACCGGTGGAGAAAGCACCAGCAGCGCCAGACAGGGCAGTTGCGCCGCCAGAAGAGGCGAAGCCGTCAATTTGGTGGCCAGCTGCAGCAGCGCGCTGAACAAACAGAGTAGGGCCGGTAACGTTGAGGCCTTGTTCGATCACGAAGTTGGCTTTCAGGCCGCCGCCGAGATCTTCCGTACCGCGGAAACCAATGCGGTTACCAGCGTTAGCGCCGTCCATGACGCCTTGCGTCTTGATCCTGCCGGTGCCATCACGGGTGGTGGTTTCGTGTGAGCCGTAGCCCACGTCGATCAGGCCGTACAGGGTCACAGAAGACTGTGCTGAAGCGGCGCCTACAGCAGCCAAGGCTGCCAATGCGATGAGTGATTTTTTCATTTGAGAATTTCTCCAAGGTTAAACAAAGGGCTCCAGGATTTGGACCCCCGGGCCAACCTCCATTTAGGAAGTTGAATGAATTGAACCAGAGGTAGCTGGCTTAGGCAAAGAAATTTGAGGTGATCGCCACATAAAACTTGTTTCCGTTGCACCCATGCAACAAATTAAAATCATGCTGTGGGCGGCAGACCACATATTGGGACTTTTCAGCACTCACAACCGCTTTTCAGCCGATTGATTAGACTGCCACCAGCTTCAACCTCTTTTCACCCCACCATCAGCCCCATGGACACCCTCATCAACAGCTTTGACGTCGCCTTGCGCACCTTGTTCAGCCAGCCCCGCGCCAGCAAGCCCTGCCCGACCGTGGCAGACCAAGCCACCGAGCTGTCTGCTGCAGACAAGGCCTTGGCCGGCGCGTTGATGCGGGTCAACCATGTGGGCGAGGTCTGCGCCCAGGCCCTGTATGCGGCCCAGGCCCTGAGCACGAATGACCCTGCGCTGCGCCAGCAATTTGCACGGGCCAGCCATGAGGAAAGCGACCACCTGGCCTGGACGCGTCAACGGCTCGATGAGCTGGGCGCGCGGCCTTCGCTGCTGAACCCCTTGTGGTACGCCGGGGCCTTTGGCATGGGGCTGCTGGCGGGCCGCCTGGGCGACAACATCAGCCTGGGCTTTGTGGTCGAGACTGAACGCCAGGTCGAAGCGCATCTGGCCGAGCACATGGAACGACTGCCGCCGGGCGACCATGAATCGCGCGCCATCGTGGCCCAAATGAAAACCGACGAAGCGCGCCATGCGCAGGAGGCCAGCGCTTCGGGCGCGCTGGAGCTACCAGCACCCGTCAAGGCCCTGATGGGCGCTGCCGCCAAGGTGATGACGACCGTGGCGCACCGGATTTGAGGGTGCCCCAAAAAGACGCCCTAAGCCTCTAGCAGCTCAAAACTGGTGGTGATTTCAGCTGTTTTGCCGAGCATGATGGTGGCCGAGCAGTATTTGTCGTGGCTCATGGCGATTGCACGCTCCACCGCGCTGGCCGCCAGGCCTTTGCCCGACACGGTGAAATGCATGTGGATTTTGGTGAACACCTTGGGATCAGCTGGGGCGCGTTCGGATGTCAATTTGACTGAACAGCCCCGTACATCGTGCCTGCCGCGCTTCAAAATCAGCACCACGTCGTAAGCGGTGCAGCCTCCGGTGCCTGCCAGCACGGTTTCCATGGGGCGCGGCGCCAGGTTGGCACCGCCGTTTTCGGGCTTGGCGTCGTCGGGCGCGCCGTCCATCACCAGCGTATGGCCGCTGCCGGTTTCTGCCACAAAAGTCATGCCCGAGCGGGAGCCCATGGCATGGGGTTGACCCGCCCAATTCACCGTACATTCCATAAACAGCTTTCTTGATGCAAAAAATAAATCACAAAACAGTAAGAAAAGAGGCAGTCGTGCCTAAAAGTGTCAAGTTTCCGCGACACAGGTATTGTGCAGCGCAACATCACAGCGCTATACTGGCCTTGTATCGGTAGAAACCATTGTATTTTGGTGTTGTTTCTGTCGAACCGTTTGTCTCCTCCATCTTCTCAAAGGATGGATTTACAGGCCCAAGCCGCAAGGTTTGGGCCTTTTTTCTTGCGCTTTATCATTGAAGGCTTGCGAAAAACCCATGACAAAACCACTCAGCCCCTCTGACTACCTTAAAAAAATCCTGACCGCCCGGGTGTATGACGTGGCGGTTGAGTCCGGTCTTGAAGTCGCCAACAACCTGAGCGCACGCCTGAAAAACACGGTGCTGCTCAAGCGTGAAGACCAGCAGCCGGTGTTCAGCTTCAAGCTGCGCGGGGCCTATAACAAAATGGCGCATTTGAGCGCGGCGCAACTCAAAAAAGGCGTGATTTGTGCGTCTGCCGGCAACCACGCACAGGGGGTGGCCATGTCGGCGCAAAAGCTGGGCACGCGTGCCGTGATCGTGATGCCCACCACCACGCCGCAGCTCAAGGTAGACGCCGTCAGGGCCCTCGGTGGCGAGGTGGTGCTGTATGGCGACAGCTACTCGGATGCCCACACACACGCGGTGCAACTTGAGAAAAAACGCGGCCTGACCTTTGTGCACCCGTTTGACGACCCCGACGTGATTGCCGGCCAGGGCACGATTGCCATGGAAATGCTGCGCCAGCACCCCGGCCCGCTGCAGGCGGTGTTTGTGGCCATTGGCGGCGGCGGCCTGATCTCGGGCATGGCCAATTACATCAAGGCGGTGCGGCCCGACATCAAGGTCATTGGCGTGCAGATGAATGACTCCGACGCGATGACGCAATCGGTGGCCGCGAATAAGCGCGTTGCCCTGCATGATGTGGGCTTGTTTTCAGACGGCACGGCGGTCAAACTGGTCGGTGAAGAAACCTTTCGCATCAGCCAAGCGCTGGTCGACGAATTCATCAGCGTTGACACCGACGCGGTGTGCGCGGCCATCAAAGACGTGTTTGTCGACACCCGCAGCATTGTGGAGCCCGCTGGTGCCTTGGCCGTGGCGGCGATTAAAAAATACGTGGCGCTGCACAAAACCAAGGGCGAAACCTATGCCGCTGTTTTGTGCGGCGCCAACATGAACTTTGACCGCCTGCGTTTTGTGGCCGAGCGGGCTGGCGTCGGCGAAGAACGCGAGGCCCTGTTTGCCGTGACGATTCCTGAAGAGCGCGGCAGCTTCAAGCGCTTTTGTGAAGTCATTGGCACGCTGCCCGGCGGGCCGCGTTCGGTCACCGAGTTCAACTACCGCATCAGCGACAACGCCAAGGCGCATGTGTTTGTCGGCCTGACCACGCAAAAAGGCGAAAGCGCCAAAATCGCGGCCAACTTCACCCGCCACGGCTTCAAGGCGCTCGACCTGACGCATGACGATTTGGCCCAAGAACACATCAGGCACATGGTGGGCGGTCACAGTGCGCTCTCAAAAGATGAGCGCCTGCTGCGCTTTGTGTTTCCGGAACGGCCGGGCGCGCTGATGAAGTTTTTGGCCGCCATGCAGCCGGGCTGGAACATCAGCTTGTTCCATTACCGCAATCAGGGTGCAGACTTTGGCCGCATTCTGGTGGGCCTGCAGGTGCCCAAGGCTGACAGCAAGGCGTTTAAAACCTTTCTCGACACCATGGGCTACCCGCATGTGGAAGAAACCAGCAATCCGGCCTACCAGCTGTTTTTGCAAAGCTAAAGCATGGCCCCAGCCAACGCATCGACCTGCCCGCAGTGCGGCGCTGGCATGCGCTGCGGTGCCGTCAGCGGCGACGCCACCTGCTGGTGCTTTGACCTGCCGCGCGTGATCGCCGTCCCCACACCACAAGCCCGTTGCCTGTGCCCGGCCTGTCTTCAACAAGTGATCGATTCAGATGACCGTAAACACCTTTTCATTGCCAGCCATTGAGCCAACCGCCAATGCAGGGCTGGCCGCCAAGCTGCAACACAACATTGACCACAAAACCAAACCGCTGGGGGCACTCGGCCAGCTTGAAAACCTGGCCCTGCAGCTGGGCCTGATTCAGGGCAGCGAAGCCGTGCGCTTGAGCGCCCCGCAGATGGTGGTGTTTGCCGCCGACCATGGCGTGGCAAGCGAGGGCGTGTCGGCCTTTCCTCAAGCGGTGACCCTGCAAATGGTGGCCAATATGCTGGCCGGTGGTGCCGCCATCAATGTTCTGGCGCGCCAGCATGGGTTTGCGCTGCAGGTGGTGGATGCGGGCGTGGCCGGTCATTTGGCAGACCACCCACAACTCATCCAACGAAAAATCGCGCATGGCACCCAAAACCTGGCCCAAGGCCCGGCCATGACGGCGCAACAGCTCAATGCCGCCCTGCAAGCGGGCAGCGACGTGCTGACCAGCCTGCCCGGCAACGTGGTGGCGTTTGGCGAGATGGGTATTGCCAACACGGCACCGGCTGCGCTGCTGCTGCACCGGCTGGCAGGCGTGTCGATCGACGACGCGACCGGGCGGGGTACCGGCTTGACGGACCCCCAGCTGGCGCACAAACAAGGCGTCTTAAGGCGTGCCGCTCAATGGCACCAACATGCCGTCAGGCCACTGGACGCGCTCGCCGCCATGGGCGGGTTTGAGATCGCCATGATGACGGGCGCCATGCTGCAAGCGGCCAGCGAGCGCCGGGTGGTTCTGGTGGATGGTTTCATTGCCGGTAGCGCAGCACTGGTCGCCTGTGCTGTTGCTCCGGCGGTCAAAGACTACATGGTGTTTTGCCACCGCTCGGCAGAGCGCGGCCACCGCCTGCTGCTGGCGCACCTGAGCGCCAGGCCGCTGCTGGACCTGGACCTGCGCCTGGGCGAAGGCACCGGCGCGCTGCTGGCCTGGCCGCTGGTGCAGTCGGCGGCGCTGCTTCTGAACGAGATGGCAAGTTTTGAGTCGGCCAGCGTCAGCGGCAGGGGGAATTGACATGATGAACTTCATTCGCGAATTTTTGCTGGCTGTGCAGTTCTTCACCCGCATTCCCGTCACGGGGGCGCTGGCTGAATGGGTCGGTTTTAGCCCGGCCATGCTGCGCGCCAGCGCCGGGCACTTTCCTGCGGTGGGGATGCTGGTGGGCGCTGCGGCAGCCGCCGTGTATGCGGTGCTGCTGGTGCTGCTGCCAGACACGGTTTTTGCGCCGATGGTGGCGGCTGTGCTGTCAACCGTGGTGACGGTGCTCATGACCGGCGGCTTTCACGAAGACGGGCTGGCCGATGTGGCGGACGGCTTGGGCGGCAGCTATGACAGGCATCGCGCCCTGGACATCATGAAAGATTCGCGCGTCGGGGCCTTCGGTGCGATGGCCTTGGTGCTCGCGCTGCTGGCAAAGGTCGCCATGCTGGCCCTGCTCGGCAGCGTTGATGGCGCCGTTGATGGCGTACCTGTTGGCTTCGATGAGGCGCCCTTCAAGGGCTGGTATGTGTGCAGCGCCCTGTTTGCAGGCCATGTGGTGTCACGCACGCTGCCGCTGCTGCTGATTGCCTGGCTGCCGCATGTGGGCGACGTGGCGGGGTCCAAGTCCAAGCCCCTGGCCGATGCGATCAGCGGGCGCAGCCTTTTGGTTGCGGTTTTATGGTGTTTTATAGCTCTAGCCCTTGTATTACTTATGCAAGAAGCTACTGATTTGATAGTAGCTTGCAGCTTTTCATTGATCGCCCTGCTGTGGATGCACCGCCTCTTCAAGCGCCGCTTGCAGGGCTTTACCGGCGATTGTCTGGGTGCTACGCAGCAGGTGTGTGAGATCGCTTTTTATCTGGGTTTGGCCATCACGCTATGACGAAGCTGCAGCGCATGGCACGGAGTGAACAGCGTGGGGACTAGAAGTTTGTGGTTGGTCCGCCATGCCCAGCCGCTCATTGAACCGGGGATCTGCTACGGCCAGCTCGATGTGCCCGCCGACCCCCAGTTGACCCAAAGCTGCGCGCAAGAACTTTTAAAAGTCCTGCCCAGGGGCACTGCCGTCAGCACCTCACCGCTACAAAGATGTGAGCTTCTCGCCCAAGCAATCATTGGCCTACAGCCCGATTTAACGGTTAAAACAGACCCGAAATTGCAAGAAATGCACTTTGGGCAATGGGAAGGACGCGCCTGGGCCGATATTGACAAGGCCGAACTTGACGGCTGGACCGACGACTTTGCCGATTACCGTGCTGGCAGAACGGGTGAAAGCGTGCGCCAGTTCATGACCCGGGTGGCAGCTGCCTTGAGCGAGATCGACCCAGCCCGGGACACCTTGTGGGTAACCCACGCGGGCGTGATTCGGGCCGCGACGTTGATTGCCAGTGGCATCCGCCACATCAGCCGGGCCGATGAATGGCCCACCGATGCGCCAGCTTATGGACAATGGTGCAAACTGACGCTTCCAACTCACAGAAATCACCATGGCCACCAACCTTGACGGGCAACTCGTTGTCGCCATCTCTTCCAGGGCACTGTTTGACTTTGAAGAGGAAAACGAGGTCTTTGAGCAGCATGCCGACAAAGCCTACATGCAGCTGCAGTTGCAGCGCGTCGAGCAACCGGCCAAGCCGGGCGTTGCGTTTTCGCTGGTTAAAAAACTGCTGGCCTTCAACACGCCTGGCGAGCAGCGGGTGGAGGTGGTGATCCTGTCGCGTAACGACCCGGTCAGTGGCCTGCGCGTGATGCGCTCGGCCGAGCACTACAAGCTGGCCATCAGCCGCTGCACCTTCACCAAAGGGCAAGCGCCCTGGCGCTACTTGCGCCCGCTCAAGGCCAACCTGTTTTTGTCGGCCAAATCCGAAGATGTGCGTTCAGCCCTGGGCAACGGATTTGCCGCCGCCACCGTGGCCACACACTCGGCCAGAGCCCAAAGCAACTACCCGAGCGAGGTACGGATTGCCTTTGACGGCGACGCGGTGCTGTTTTCAGACCAGGCTGAACGGGTGTTTCAAAAAGACGGGCTGGATGCGTTTCAAAAACACGAACGCAAGCACTCGGCCAAGCCTTTGCCGCCCGGCCCTTTCATGCCGCTGCTCAAAGCCCTGCACGGCCTGCAGCAGGCAGGCACGCCGCACATGCGCATCCGCACCGCGCTGGTCACGGCACGCAGCGCCCCGGCGCATGAACGCGCGATTCGCACCCTGATGGACTGGAACATCGAGGTCGATGAAGCGATGTTTTTGGGCGGCCTGGCCAAAGGGGAATTTTTGCGTGAATTTGAGCCCGACTTTTTCTTTGACGACCAGACCGGGCACGTCGATGCTGCCGCGCAGCATGTGCCCGCAGGGCACGTCGCCAGCGGCGTGGCCAATAGGTCCAGCGGCGTTTCAAACTCCTCTGAGTGACCCCTGATCCATGAGCAGCCTCAAAAACTTCGGCACTTTTTTAAAACGCGTCTGGGCCCTGTCAGCGCCTTACTTCCGGTCTGAAGACAAATGGAAGGCGCGCGCCATGCTGGCCGGGATTGTGCTGCTGAACCTGGCTGCCGTGTACATGCTGGTGCTGCTGAACGACTGGAACCGCCTGTTTTATGACGCGCTGCAAAACAAAAACCAGCCTGTCTTTTGGCAGCAACTGGGCCGCTTTACCTATCTGGCGTTTGCCTTCATCATCATCGCGGTTTACAAGTTTTATCTCACCCAGTTGCTACAGGTGCGCTGGCGTGCCTGGATGACCGGGCATTACCTGGAGCGCTGGCTGGCCAACCATGCGTTTTACAGCCTTGAGCTGGCGCGCTTTTCAGGCGACAGCAGCAAGGCCGCTGACAACCCGGACCAGCGGATTCAGGAAGACATCAACCAGTTCACCAATTTCTCGGTATCACTGAGCATGGGTTTGCTCAATTCGGTGGTGACACTGATCAGCTTCGTCGGTATTTTGTGGGGACTGTCTGGTGCGTTTACGGTCACGCTGGGGGGCAACAGCTACAACATCCCCGGCTTTATGGTGTGGATGGCGCTGCTGTATTGCGTGGTGGGCAGCGTGATCACGCACTACATTGGCCGCTCGCAAATCGGGCTTAATTTCATGCAGCAACGCTTTGAGGCCGACTTCAGGCACCACATGGTGCGGGTGCGGGAGTTCAGCGAATCGATTGCGCTGGACAAAGGCGAAGCGGTCGAGCGTCTGCAGCTCGATGGGCGCTTTTCAAAGGTTCTCCAGAATTTTCTGCAGCTGATCAAGAAACAAAAAAACCTGGTCTGGTTCACCAGCTTTTTTGGTCAGGCCGCGGTGGTGTTCCCATTCATTGTGGCGGCGCCACGGTTTTTCAGCGGCGCCATTCAACTGGGCGAGCTGATGCAAATATCGTCAGCTTTTGGCCGGGTACAAGACGCCTTGAGCTGGCTGGTGGACAACTATTCCAGCCTGGCGGCCTGGCGCGCCACAACCGACCGCTTAACCAGCTTTGAAGACAACATCATGGCTGCAGCCCAACAAATAAATGGGGTAGCAGCTCCTGATTCAATAGCAGACAGCGCCATTTTGTCGGCTGATGACCTGACCATCCAGCTGCCTGCCGGGCAAACCCTGCTCAGCGGCCTGGCCTTGCGTGCAAAGCCGGGTGACAGCGTACTGCTCAGCGGCCCGTCGGGCAGTGGCAAGTCCACGCTGTTCCGCGCTTTGGCGGGCATTTGGCCCTATGCCAAAGGGCACGCGCAGTTGCCGCATGACGCCATGTTTATCCCGCAGCGGCCGTACTTTCCGGACGGCCGTCTGCGCGATGCACTGGCCTACCCTCAGCCGGCCAGCACCTACAGCGACGACGTGTTGCGGCAGGCCCTGCTTGATGCGCTGCTGCCGCAACTGACGGGGCGGCTGGACGACAGCGACGCCTGGGGGCAAAAACTGTCGGGGGGTGAGCAGCAACGCCTTGCCATTGCGCGCGTCTTGCTTAAAAAACCAAGCTGGATTTTTGCCGACGAAGCCACTGCCGCGCTGGACGAAGCCGCTGAAAAAACCCTGTACAGCCGGCTGCAAACGCACATCGCAAGCGTCAAGGGCGGGATGGTGTCGATCGCGCACCGGCCTGCGGTGGCGGCTTTTCACAGCGCGCAATGGACGCTGGTCAAACAGGCCGAGGGCAGCCTGGCGCTGTATGCCTTGAAGCAAAGCGCCTTGACACAAAGCCCCTTGAATAATCCCAGGGATCCTGCCGCTTGATGTCCGAACCCAACACACCAACGCCAGAGTCGGCAGACCTGTCAGCTCTGGCACCGCTGAAGCACCTGGCTTTTCGGATGCTGTGGGGCACCTGGCTGATGGCCAACACCTGCATGTGGATGAGCGACGTCGCATCGGCCTGGATGATGACGTCGATGACCACGACGCCGCTGTGGGTGGCGCTGGTGCAAACATCGGCCACATTGCCGGTGTTTTTGCTCGGCCTGCCCAGCGGCGCGCTGGCGGACATTCTGGACCGCAGGCGTTACTTTATTGCCACCCAGTTCTGGATAGCGGCTGTGGCCACGCTTCTGTGTATTGCTGTGATCGCCGGCGTGATGACGCCACCCCTGCTGCTGGCACTGACCTTTGCCAACGGCGTGGGTCTGGCCATGCGCTGGCCGGTGTTTGCCGCCATCGTGCCCGAGCTGGTGCCGCGCACCCAGTTGCCAGCGGCGCTGGCACTGAACGGGGTGGCCATGAATGCATCGCGCATCATCGGACCACTGGTGGCAGGCGCCCTGATCGCCAGTGCAGGCACGCAGTTTGTGTTTGTTTTGAATGCCACGCTGTCGGTCATTTCAGGCTTTCTCATCATGCGCTGGCGCCGCGCGCACACGCCCAGCCCGCTGGGTCGGGAACGTCTGGTCAGCGCGATCAGAGTGGGTGTGCAGTTTGTGGCGCAGTCCAGCCGACTGCGGGCCGTGCTGGTGCAAGTGGCCTTGTTCTTTTTGCATTCAACCGCCTTGCTGGCGCTGCTGCCCCTGATCGCGCGCAACCTGCACACGGGAGACGCCGGCACCTTCACGCTGCTGCTGGCCAGCATGGGGGCTGGTGCGATTGCGGCGGCGCTGCACATGCCGCGCCTGCGCCAGTGGCTGCCGCGTGACTCGCTGGTGCTGCGGGCCACCATGCTGCAGTCAGTGGCGACCATCGTCATGGCGCTGGCAACCAACGCGTGGGTGGCGGTGCCTGCCATGGTGATCAATGGCATGGCCTGGATCACCTGCGCCAACTCGCTGTCGGTGTCGGCGCAACTGGCCCTGCCAGACTGGGTTCGCGCACGCGGTATGTCGATGTACCAGATGGCCATCATGGGCGGCAGCGCGCTGGGCGCAGCGCTGTGGGGTCAGGTGGCCACCGTCACCAGCGTGCCCACAGCGCTCGGGGTGGCGGCCATCAGTGGCAGTGTGTGCATGCTGATGGCACTGCGCTATGTGCACGACACCAGCCTGGAAGAAGACCTGACGCCATCGCGCGAGTTCAAAGTCCCGATAGCCGACGCCCCGCCGGGCGAAGGCCAGATGCTGGTGACGATTGAATACCTGATTGACCCGATGCGCGCCGACGACTTCAGGGTGCTGATGCAGGAGAGCCGCCGCAGCCGCCTGCGCCAAGGCGCGCTGAGTTGGGATCTGCTGCGTGATGTCAATCAGCCGGGGCGGTTCATTGAGCAGATCATTGACGAGTCGTGGACCGAACACCTGCGCCGTTTTGACCGCGTGACCGCCAGCGATGTGTCGCTGCGCGAACGCAAGCTGGCGTTTCATTTGCCTGAAGAACCGCCGCTGGTCACGCGCTGCGTTGTGGAGACAGGTTCGAAGACTTAAGCAGCAGAAAAGCGCTCAAAACCCCGCGCGCGCAGCTCACATGCCGGGCAGGTGCCGCAGCCGTAGCCCCAAGGGTGGCGATGCACCCTGTCACCCAGGTAGCAGGTGTGGGTGTGTTCCACAATCAAATCCACCAGCGCCTGACCACCAATCGAATGCGCCAGCGCCCAGGTGTCGGCCTTGTCAATCCACATCAGCGGCGTGTCGATCAAAAAGCGTTTGTCCATGCCAAGCGACAGCGCCAACTGCATGGCCTTGATGGTGTCGTCGCGGCAGTCTGGGTAGCCTGAAAAATCGGTCTCGCACACGCCGGTGACGAGCACCTGTAAATCCCGGCGATACGCCAACGCCGCCGCCAACGTTAAAAACAGCAAATTGCGGCCCGGTACAAAGGTGTTGGGCAGGCCCGAACTTTCCATTTTGAAAGCCACGTCGCGGGTCAGTGAGGTGTCACTGACCTGGCCCAGGACGGCCAGGTCAAGCAAGTGGTCTTCCCCCATCTTGCTGGCCCACTGCGGGAACTGCGCCTTGATTTCACGCAGCACGTTCAGCCGCGCGTCCAACTCCACAATGTGCCGCTGGCCGTAGTCAAACGCCACGGTTTCCACCCGGTCGTACCTGGACAGTGCCTGCGCCAGGCAGGTGGTGGAATCTTGCCCGCCAGAAAATAAAACAAGGGCGGTTTTGTGGATGGCGGAAGTGGACATGGTGCTTATTTTCTTATCTTTCAGTCCACCCATGGGCCCAACAATAGGCAGGCCGCCCCTTGGCTACCCTCAACAGCTTGCCGCATCAAATCATCGGCACGAGTGCACCGTCCATCTGCACAATGGCACCGGTGATGTAGCTCGCACGGTCAGACGCCAGGAACACCACAGCGTTTGCAACTTCTTTCGGGTCGGCCAAGCGGCCCAGCGGAAGCTTGCTGGTCAACAGCGCTTGCGCCTGTGCCTGGCTGATTTGCTTTGTTCTGGCTTCGACGTCAATGCTTTGCTGCACCCGATCGGTCAGGGTGCTGCCAGGATTGATGCCATTGACCCTGACACCCAGGTGTGCATAAGCGTTGGCCAGGCCAGCGCTTGCCAACATCAAGGCCGCGTTGGCAGAACCGCCCGCTAGGTGCTGCGGACTGGCGACTTTGCCGCCATTGCCGATGATGTTGACGATGGCACCCTTGCCGCGCAAGGCCATGCGCTTGATGAGCGGATCCATCATGTGGATGTAGGTAAAAAATTTCGACTGCATCGCCGCTGCCCAAGCCTGGGGATTGAGTTCCTCCGGAGGGCTTCGCTTGGCTGCCCCTGCAGAGTTGACCAAAATATGAACCGGGCCCGCGGCGGCCTCGGCCTTGTCGAGTGCCTTGACGGCTTCATCGGGCTGGCTCAGGTCTGCGGCCTGGGTGTGAATGAGGCCTGCTGGGTAGCCCAGCGCCAGCAAGGTGTGCACCGCCGCCTGCAGATTTGCCGGCCCACGCGAGACCAGGGTGACAGTGGCACCTTCTTTTAAAAACGCTTCGGCACAGGCCAAACCTATGCCTTTGCTGCCCCCCGTGATCAACACATGCTGTTGCGCCAAATCGAGATTCATATATTTATTCCAGTTGAAGTAGTATGGGGACACGTCATGGCCACCAGGTCAGCGGCATCGCTCAAGCTGGCCACATTTTGGGCTTTGTGCAGCCATGTTGCATGGCACCCCTGAGGGGCACCGTAACGAGCCAGCTGGTGAAACTTTTCGGTCAATTGCAGGTCTGTCATGCCCTGCGCATGTGCACCTGACATGTCCGGGGCGGTCTGGCAAATCAGACGCCCGTCACGGCATTTTATTCTGACAGTGACGTCTTTGGTCGACAGCGTTTCATCTGTGACGATACGGACCAGCTGCCTTAATGCCACGATGTTGGGCTGCCCCACTGCGTCATCGCTAAAGTCCTCAATGCTGGCACGCCGGTAAGCCAGACAGACGGCGGCAGCATGCTCGAGGCTGAGCTTGGCCTCGAGTCCATCGATGGGGCGCGGGCGATGGGCGCGCAGCTTGGCCAGCGGATGGACGGTCAACTCAATGTCCAGAATGTCGCCAAGACTGACAGCCCGGGGCAAAGCAAGGCAAGCGTCAATCACCGGATGCGTCACAAAGCCGCATGGATAGGGCTTGAATGTGTTGTGCCGGGTTTCCCATTGTTCGCCCAATCGGTGCAGCACCGGCGACATGGCTGAACCTTGTCCCAAGACCTGGGAAAACCCATGCGGCGCCTCCAGCACACAGTCGCTGGACGTCACGTTGCGCTGGGCAAGCGCCGCCGCCAGCAGGCCGTTTTTGGCGGCGTGCCCTATGTTGGCGCTTTTGGCCATGCTGCCCAGGCTGGCCACCAGGCCGGCCGATTGTGTGGCAGCGTGCCCCAGGGCCCATGACATCTGCTGGGGACTCAGTTCCATCAACCGCCCTACCGCCACCGCAGCCCCCAACACACCGCAGCTGCTGGTGATGTGCCAGCCGCGCTGATAGTGCTCGGGTGACACAGCCAGACCAATGCGACAGGCCACTTCCATGCCGAGCAACAGGGCGTGCTGCAGTTCCTTGCCAGTGACGCGGCGATGCCCGGCCCAGGCCATGATGGCCGAGGCCACCGGGCCAGTTGGGTGGATACCGGTGGCCCAATGGGTGTCATCAAAATCAAGGCTGTTGGAACTGATCGCCAGCACGAATGCAGCGTCCAAGACGTCGACTTTCTCCGCCCGGCCGATGATGGCAACCGGCCCATCCCCGCTGAGGTCGGCCAGCGCCGACAGGCATTGGCTCACCACCGGCTCTTGACTGCCGCCTATGGCGCAGCCAAACCAATTGACAAATGAGCGGTCAACGGCCGATTGAACGGACGCCGGAACATCTTCCCATTCGGCCTGACAAACCCACGCCGCCAAAGCTTGGGTAAAGCCACCATCCTGATTGGTCGCTTGCATGCAATCAGTCGATCTTGACGCCCACTTTTTTGACAATCGGCTTCCACCTGTCGGACTCCTGGCGAATGAAGCTGGCGGCTTGCTCTGGCGAGCCCAACATGGGCTCAATGCCTTGCGAAAAAAAGCGCTCGTTGATGTCGGGGGATTGCAGTATTTTGTTGATTTCCAGATTGAGCTTGTTGATGATGTTGTCAGGCGTGCCAGCTGGCGCCATCAGCCCGTACCACAACGACACATCAACGCCGGGGTAACCCAGTTCTGCAAACGTTGGCAGTTCTGGCATCAGCAAGGTCCGGCGCTTGCTGGCCGCTGCCAAGGCCTTGATTTTGCCGGCCTGAATTTGCGAGAGCAACGAAGGTGCACCGTCAAACATGATGTGAACCTGCCCGCCAACCAGGTCGATCACGGCGGGCCCGCTGCCTTTGTAAGGCACGTGAAGGAGGTCAACGCTGGCTGAGCTTTTCAGCAATTCACCCCCCATATGCGGTGCCCCGCCGTTTCCAGACGACGCAAATGCCAACTGGCCTGGGCGCTGCCTGGCCAGCGCCATGAAGGCTTGCAGCGAATCGACTTTCAGATTGGCGCTCACGGTCATGATCAAAGGCAGCTGGGCCAGCATGCTGACCGGGGTCAGGTCTTTGACCGGGTCATAAGACAATTTTGGGTAAAGATGCGGGCCGATGCCATGGGTTGTTATTGAATTTTGTAGCAAGGTATACCCATCAGGCGCGGCCTTGGCCACCAGTGCAGCGGCCAAGGTGCCGCTGGCGCCGGGGTGATTTTCGACCACTACCGCCTGGTTCAGCGCTGCGGCAAGCTTGGTCGAAATGGTTCGGGCGATCAGGTCAGCCGCACCACCTGGGGGCACGGTCACGATCAGGCGAATGGGTCGATTGGGATAGTTGCCCGGTGTGGCCTGGGCAAAAGCCACAGAAAAAACAACCGAGGCACAAAGTCCGACAGTCAGTCGACAAAAAAGAGAAGTCACAAACAGTCCTTTCGCGACGCGAGCGTCATAAATGCGCCTTGCTTTACACAACAAGCCAAGCGCGGGTGGGAGCAACATCGATGATGTTCTAGGGCCGATGCGCTGAGGTTAAGTCATCTTTGCACGACTTTTGCTTACCCCTGAAGAAAATGGAAACAAAAACGAAACACGCCCGAAAACTGTGAACCAAAAATCATGCCAGCACCTGAGACACCCACCTCCGGATGAAACCGATCCAAAACAAACCAGCCCAAAAACCAGATAATGAAAAAGGTTACATGATGAAACCCTGACCACCTGTCAAAACCGCGCACACCTCTCTTTACCCATTGCAAAGACCGGACTTCTCCCGGGCACACCATGACCGAACACCTTCTGAACGCCAGCGTTGACACCTGCCATTGGGGCTTGTTCGACGCCAACATCCCACCTGTGCTGCGCGTGCAAAGCGGCGACCGCCTGACGGTGAACACCGTCAGCGGCGGCCCCGACGTGCTGCCACCGGCGGGCCAGTTTCATATCCCGCCGGAGCTGGCGGACATCCATTTGCGCACGCCGCGCCATGTGCCAGGCCACATCCTGACCGGCCCGGTTTTTGTCGAGGATGCCGCGCCCGGTGACACGCTGGAAGTGCGCATCCTCGATGTCAAGTTGCGGCAGGACTGGGGCTACAACTTCATCCGCCCACTGGCCGGCACCTTACCAGCCGAATTCGACGCCTACCGCCTGATGAACATTCCTCTTGATGGCCAGCGCATGGTGGCCCGCCTGCCCTGGGGGCTGGACTTGCCGCTGCACCCCTTTTTTGGCGTGATGGGTGTCGCACCGCCCGCGCATTGGGGCCGTATCAGCACCATCATCCCGCGCGCGCACGGCGGTAATCTGGACAACAAGGAGCTGCGCCCCGGCAGTTCGCTGTTTTTGCCGGTGCATGTACCGGGGGCGCTTTTCTCCTGCGGCGACGGCCATGCAGCCCAGGGCGATGGCGAGGTTTGCACCACAGCCATTGAAACCGCGCTGCAAGGAACTTTCGAGCTGGTTTTGCACAAGAGCGCGGCGCTGGCGTATCCGCGTGCAGAAACGCCCACCCACTACATCACCATGGGCATGGCCCCCACGCTGGACCAGTGCATGGACATCGCGCTGCGCGACATGATCGTGCTGCTCACTGAGCGCGGCCTGTCGCGCGAAGACGCCTACACACTGTGCAGCCTGGGCGTAGACTTTCGCATCACGCAAACCGTCAACACCCACCGCGGCGTGCACGCCATGCTGCCCAAAGGACTGGCGCCGTCGACCTAGCGCTGAAGGCAAAAGTGACCACCCGGTCTTTTTTGCTTTTGATGGTTTCCAAGGCTTTTGGGGGCTTTTTCAGGCTTTTTTATGCTTCTTAAGACCTTTTAAGGTCTCGGTAGAAAAGCCTTTCCTATTTCACAAAACCCTTTCCTCATGGGTTGGGAATTAGGGGCTTGTCTGCCCTCTGCCTGTCTCATCAAGGTTCATTCAGGGTCTTGCTCGTACGGTGGCCGATGCACGTCCATAGCCACGTCGATGCCAAGCGGGCAGCTGCGACAACTCTTTTGGCGACGTCGATACAGCCAGCCCGTTCAGATCGTTGAAACACATCAGCGCGAAATCGATGAAAGCACGTATTTTCGGTGTGCGCCTTGCACTGCCCTTGTAAATCAGGTTGAAGGGCGGGCCACCTTGCACCGACCAATCGTGTAACACCGGGACCAAGTGACCCGCCTGAACATAAGGGCGTGTCGTCAGTTCGGTAAATCGGCCGGCACCGTGACCGGCCATCACCAGGTCCAATAGCGCTGGACGGGAGTTGCTCGACATCCATCCGTGCACCTGAACCTGACAAGTCTCTGCGTCGCGCTTGAACTCCCATAGGTCGAGCAAAATACCTGCCGGGTTACGCAGCAAAAGGCAGGTGTGTTTCGCCAAATCAGAAGGATGCGTGGGCATGCCATGGGCTCGCCAGTAATCGGGCGCAGCCATGATGAGGGTCCGCCCGCTTCCCAAGTCACGATGGACATAGTCTGGCGGGACTTCCGGCCAGCCTTGGAGCAGCAAAACGTCTGCGGTCAAAGCATCTGCATCGCCAATCCGGCTGACGGTTCGAAGATCGAACTCGATGTCAGGGTAAAGCGCGTTAAAGCGCGGTAATGCCGGAAGCAAAATGTGTTGCGAAAGCCCAGGATGCGCAGCCACAACAAGAGCGCCGCTTGGGCGTTCTGCCGAGCCCTTCAGCAGATTCTCGGCGTGGCCCAGTTCCTCAAGCTCGCTCAGCAGTCCACGGCAATGGTCAAGATACGCGCTACCGCCAGCAGTCAAGCGCACGCCGCGCGCGCCGCGGTCTAACAAAGTCACTCCCAGACTGCGTTCCAACGACCCCACCATTTTTTGGATAGCCTGCACGCTGATTTCCAGCCGCTGTGCGGCGCGCGCAAAGCTTCCTTCGTCGATTGACGCCACGAAGTACTCGATGGCTTTGAGTTTGTCCATAAGCAAGGTTCCAAAAAGTCGTACCGACGATCAGACACAACCAAAAGTTACAGCCAGATACAACTATAAACAGCTTTCTCCTTGGCTGAATTTTTCATAAATTACGGGTCACTGCAACACTAGGAGGTTTTCATGAACAAGCGGCAATTCCTGCATCTGACTTTTTCAACCGCTGCACTTTGGCTCACCACTGCGCACCCGGCCCTTGCGCAGGCCAGTTCTGCCAGCCAAACGCTGAAGATCGTGGTCGCGACGCCAGCGGGCGGCGCATCTGACGCCGCCGCACGTTTGATGGCGCAATCGATGGCCAAAAATCTCGGACACCCGGTCATTGTCGAAAACAAGCCTGGTGGCAACGGTATCCCGGCGGTTCAAGCCGTACTGGGGGCAGCGGCTGACGGCAAGACGCTTCTTTGGGCCATGTCATCCATGGCGGGCATGCCCCAACTGGTCAAATCGGCCCCTTTAAAGTCGATGGCCGAATTGACGCCCGTCGCACCCGTGGTCAACGTCATGTACGGTGTGTTCGTCAATCCCAAAGTACCTGCCAACACGATGGCTGAATTGACCGCTTACATCAAGGCCAATCCTGACAGGCTCAATTACGGCACCGGCGTGTTGAGCGAATACATGGTGACGATGCATTATTTGCAAGCCGCTGGTTTGAAAGCCACACGCGTGCCTTACAAAGGGGGCGTACAAGTGATGCCCGACCTGATCAGCGGCGAACTGCAATTCACCATTGGCTCGCTTGCACCAGCACTGCCGCAGGTAAAAAGCGGCAAGCTTCGCCTGCTGGCGACATTGCCAGATCGGTCAGAAGTGGTGCCGGGTGTGCCGTCTCTGGCAAATTCTGGCATCGCTACGGATGACTTGCCGACCTGGAACGGGCTGGTCGCCCCGCCAGGCACGCCACAGAATGTGGCGTCCCGACTGGCTCAAGAAGTCAACCGTGCACTGGCGGAACCGTCGTTGCGCACGGCGCTCGAAGCGCAGGGCTTTCAGGTCACAGGCGGCACACCCCAGCAAATGGGCGCTGCCATCGAATCGGCGACCGCAACGTGGCGCAAATTCATTCGGGATCACAACATCCCGCAGGAATAAAAATGATCGCCACAAAGCAAGTCCGGGGCAAGCCTGCCATTGCTGCGCGGCAGCGGCTTGTTCGGCTCATAACCTCATGCTGGCGCACTCAGGCATTGCATGCAGCAGTACAACTCGATCTGCCTGACCAGTTGGCAAAGGGGTTGGTGGACTTAGAGGAACTGGCGCTAGCCTGTCAATGCGACCCTGACGGACTGCGGCGCCTGCTGAGTGCCTTGTGCTTCTTGCAGGTCTGCCATCAGCATAACGGGCACTACAAGCTGACAAAGGCCGGCCAGGCGCTGTGCAGGATCCCGCCCGATGGATCACCCAGCCTGCGGGCTTTGAGCATTTGGTGGGGCGATGCCTTATGGCCCATGTGGGGCGATCTGACGTACAGCGTGCGCACTGGGCAGAGTGCGCGCAAGCGCCAAAGCGGTCTTCAGAACTATGAATTTTTGGACCAACAGCCCGACGCGGCAGGTCTTTTCCATGAAGCCATGGAGGCCATGACAACTTTGATCACGGAAGATGTCGCACAACTGGCCACCTGGCGCGGAGCCAGCACACTGGTGGACGTTGGCGGTGGCAATGGCTCGCTGGCAGCCGCGCTGGCTGATGCGCATCCCGATCTGATCGTGGTCGTCCTGGATCGACCTGATGCCGAACCATCGGCAGACACACCCTTTGGCCGTCTTGCTCAGGCTGGACGGGCACGATTCATCGCTGGCGACTTCTTCGACATCATCCCGCCGGACGCGGACCGGTACTTGCTCAAAAGCATTTTGCACAACTGGGATGATGCCGCCTGCTTGAGGATACTTACCGCCTGCGCAGCCGCAGCGGCACCAGGCACGCGACTTCTGATAGTTGAACGGATTCGTCCAGATCGTTTCAAGTCAACCGCCCAAGACGAAGCCTTGGTCCGAACGGATCTCAACATGCTGGCCGGGTTGGGTGGGCGGGAACGCTCAAGACATGAGTTTGATGATTTATTAAACCGAAGCGGGTTTGAAGTCATTTCCGTATCACCCACCCAGCATGAGTTCTCTGTGATCGAAGCCAGGCGCATTTAGCGGATTATTTTTTACGGCGGGAACCACGTCCATGGATCTCTCAAGCAAGGACTGGGGATGTGCGTGGACAAAAAAGGCTGCTTGGTGTTGTCGGCGTATTTACCGGCCCCAATAAAGCCACGACACACAGCGATGGCCAGAACGCACCTTGAAATTGTCGTCATCTCATTTTAAAGGCGAACAAGCCCAGGTTGCTAGACCCTGCACTTCGCAAATATTCATTGCAGCGTTTCGCACAGCGCCTGCCAAAAATATCGACGGCCAAACACGTGCCTCAAATGATGAATCCAAGAGCCACCAACACAACAAAGAGGCGAATGCAAACCAGAAGTCATTTCCTTAGTACAACTTTACAAACGCCAAGAGCTGCTGATCTAAAAGCTAACCTCTTGACATGGCGAAGGTCTTTTTTTACACTTTTTGACAAGTTAAGTGCCTGTTTTATCACTCTCAACGGAGGTCATCTTGAAACAATTTCACGCATTCATGCTTTGCCTGGCTGTATCAGGCATGTCAAGTTCGGCCCGCGCCGAAGACTATCCAAACCGCGCTATCCGGGTAGTGGTCGGGTTTGCGGCCGGGGGCAACATAGACACATCGACACGCATCGTGACGCGGCGACTCTCCGATGTGCTGGGTGTACCGGTTGTCGTTGAGAACAAGCCGGGGGCTGGTGGCAATGTTGCTGCCGATGGCGTTGCCAGAGCGCAACCTGATGGCTACACAATTCTGGCCTGTGGCGCAACATCCCACGGCGCCAATTCAGCGCTGTTTGCCAAACTTCCTTACGACCCAGTGAAAGACTTCGTGCCCATTTCCATGTTCGGAACCGTGCCGAATGTTCTGGTGGTCAATCCCTCCATTCCAGTCACCACTTACAGACAGTTTGCCGCTTGGTCAAAAGCGGATCCTGCGCGTGCCAATGTGGGCACTGCGGGGCTAGGCACTTCGCAGCACCTTTCGATTGAACTGCTCAAGTCCATGACGGGCTTGCCTCTGACCCACATCCCCTACAAGGGTGGTGCACCAGCCTTGGCAGATGTGCTTTCAGGCCAGATTCCCGCCATGGTGGCAGGAATGGCCACAGCGTTGCCATCGATCACGGCTGGCAAAGTACGGGCCATTGCGGTGACCTCGCAAAAGCGTTCGCAACAATTGCCAAATGTACCAACACTGGCCGAAGCTGGCGTAGCGGGCTATGACGTGAACAATTGGGTAGGACTGTGCGCGCCGGCAGGGCTAAGCAGTGACCGCGTCGCCAAACTTTACACAGCTCTTCAGACCACCATGAATTCAACGGATGTTCAAAAGAGTATGGCGGGCATCGGCTACGAGCCAGTCAAGATCAGCCCAACAGAACTCGCTGCGTTTATCCAGAAAGAAATTCCCAAGTGGCAAAAGGTAGTCCGTGAGGCGGGCATACAAGCTGAATGAAAAACCGAGCTGAAGAATGTTGGTATGACGCCAAGGTGGGGAACGCGATGCGAATGGGTCCTGAATAGCGGGTCTTCAAGAGAACCTGCACAAGCTTGCATTGCAACCGTTGAACAATAGCGGTCAACGTTGATATTGACAAATTTAAAAATTGCCCCGACATCCGACGCAGCTAAACGCCTAGATGATGAAGCCTTGTTAATGACTTGATCAAACGACCTTGGACCGGCGATTTGACTGACCGTTGATTGAATGCAAACCAACACCCGCATTAGCAGAAGCTGAGCGGCTCTGTGGCGGTCAGTGCACGGGCCGTCCGAGTCGTTGGCTCGCCTTGGATATGGCGTAGTTCACCAGGCAGTACAGCGCCGCGACAACCAGGTACACGGGCACCAGCGCCTGGTAATTGGCAATCAGCACCTTGGCGTTCTGCATCAATTCGCCGTAGGTCACGACATAGCCAAAGGTGGTCTCCTTGACCACGATCACCAGCTGCGCGACCAGTGCTGGCACGATGTAACGCAGGGCTTGGGGAAAGACCACTTGAAAGAAGACCTGGGCTTCGGTCAGCCCCAAGCTTCGCGCCGCATCGGTCTGGCCGCGGGGCACGGCCAGTACGCCGGCGCGGTAGACCTCGGCGACCACGGCGGCGGTGCTCAGCCCGACCGGCAGCGTCAACATCCAGTAGGTGCTCAACTTGATACCGACCGACGGAAGCACCAGAAAACACACGTAGATCAGCAGCAGCGTCGGCACACCGCGCAGGAATTCAATGACCGCAACGCTTGGCAAACGCACAAGCCGCAGTCGCGACAAGCGGCCCAAGAGCAGCACCAGCCCGAGCGCCAGCGCAATCACAGCGGCCATCGCCGCCGACGCGAGCGTGCCGAGCAGGCCCTTTGCCAGAAAGGCCCAGGTTGTTGTCCAGCCGAAGAATTCCCAAAGCCGCAACTCGAACTGGCCTGCGGCATGAAACCGGGCAACGATGGCGTAGGCCAGCAGGCCCGCGACGGCCGCGCTCAGGCCCCAGGTGACGACTCGGGCCCGGGGACTCGGACCAACAAACAGAATGTCTTCGATAGCGCGACTCATCGCAGTATCCGCACCTTTTTCTCCAGGGTCGCGCCAGCCCAGGCAATCAAGAGCCCCGACGCCACATACAGCACGGCAGCGACAGCAAACGCTGGCATGCCGGCGGCGGAGTCGTTGGCGAGCTTGGCGACGAGCGTGGTGAGTTCCTTGCCCGGAAACGGCACCTGCGAGGCCAGCGAGGTCGACAGCATCAGCGCGATGAGCAGCGAGGTCATCGGCTGCACAACCGCGCGCAGCGCCTGCGGCAACACCACCGCAAAGATGACGCTCATCGGACGCATGCCCAGGCTCATGGCAGCTTCAACCTGGCCACCACCGACGGTGTTGATGCCAGTGCGCAGGTAGTCTGCCGTGAAGGCGGAGCAAACCAGCGTCAAGGTCAGGATCACGCTGGGTTCATAGTCGATCAGGACCTGCAGATCTGGCAGCGCAAACACGATGAAGATCAGCAGAACCGCGCTGGGAATGTTGCGGAAGATCTCGACATAGCCGGTTAGAAAGAAGCGCAGCGTTTGAAGCGGGAGAAGTCGCAGCACCGTCACGACCATGCCGAGTGCAAAGCCGGCCACAAACGATATGGCGGTGAGCTTCCAGGTCAGCAAGAGGGCCTGCCCGAAGGCCGGCCCATAAGCGCTCAGCAGCCCGGAGACACCTTGCATTGCTTAAGGCAGCGCGGGCGGCACAGGAACCGCCGTGCTGCCGGTGCGTTGCCCAATGGACACTGACCACAGCTTGGCCCACGTACCGTCGGCTTGAATCTTCTTCAGGAAAGCATTGATAAAGGCCACGCCATCAGAGCCCTTGGGAAGGCCGACGCCGTAGGGGTCTTGCGCGCCAAAGGGCGCGCCCGCCAACTGCGCGTCGCTGCCTCCGAGGCTTAAGGTGTTGAGCAGCAGCGTGTAGTCGGTCACGTAGGCGTCCACCCGTCCCTGGCGCAGTGCGTCAAGGGCCTCCTGGTGGGTTTGAAACTCTTGTACGGTGGCTTTGGGAGCAAATTGCGCCAGGATGGCGGGCCCCGTTGATCCGGCCTGGGTGGCGGACTTCTTGCCAGCGAGATCGTTGTAGGACTGGATCGTCTTGTTATTTGCCTTGACCAGCACGCCCGCCTGCGACGTGTAGTAAGGACCGGCGAACGAGATCTTCTCGGCACGGGCAGGCGTGATCGAATAAGTGGCGAACACCATATCCACCTGGCCGTTGATGAGCACCTGTTCGCGTGTGGACGAGGTGACCTGCGTGAACTGGAACTTGGCCCCATCGCCCAGGATGTAGCGGGTGATGAGCTGAGCCAGGCCGGCGTCGAAACCGCGGATCTTGCCGTCCTTCTCATTGAGCAGCGAGAAAAGATTCGAAGTTTGAGTGGCGCCCAGGCGCAATGCACCGGCCTGCTTGATCTTGCTGGCCCACGTGTTTGAGGCGATGGTCGCGCCATCGGCAACCGGGCCCTGCGCGACCAGCGCGTCAAACGCCGCCGTATTGATGGGCGTGCCTTGTGCAAAAAGCGGCGCACTGGTAGCGATCGCCAGCGCGATCACAGTGGATTTCAGGACGGATTGGATAGACATGCATTCCTCGTTAGGTGGACTGGGATGCAAATGAGTATATGGAAATTAATGGAGGCGGTTTGGAATACGCCTACAGCTTGCCGCAAGTAACCTCACCATTCATCCTCCGCGCCTGATTAAAAAGCGGCTTTTTCAAACTGCGACAAAAGCAATGTGTTTTGTCCAGACCACTGTTCAAGTGCGGCTGTGTCTTTGCCCTGCAACCAGGTCAAAAATGCCAACGCCAGTTGGCGCGTGGCCACCTTCACCTGCGGGTTAAGCGCAACGCCGCCCGTACCCATGCGGTCGGTAAAAATGCTGTGTGAGCCATCCTTGAAAACCGCCAGCACTTTGGCCGCCTGCGTACTCGCGCCGGTCGCTTTGTACAGCGCCAGGCGGTCCGCCACACCGGAGCTGTAGCCAGGAATCTGGATGTCGTCTGCCGTTGCGGTGATGTGCAGTGTGGGGACGTCTATTCCGGAAACTATGTTGATCGGTTCGCCCAAGCCATAAAACGGCGGTGCAGAGATCAAAATAGCAGCAGAAAAGCGAGGGTCTTTGACCCACACGGTAGCGCCATTCATCTCAACCTTGGCTCCAACCAGCAGCATCGTGGTGTTGGCGCCATAAGAATGACCTGCTGCAATGAGACGTTTGACATCCATGACCTTACCCACCGGATCGCCCAACAGACTGTCGAGTGCGAACTTGACATCCTTCACACGATCAAGCGCCTCGGTATGGTGGGCTGCATTGGACAAGCGCGAGGCCAGTGTCAACGGGTTGCCCCACCAGATTTGACGGTCGCTGCCGACATGCTGCACGTGCAGGCTGGCAAAACCGTGTGCTGCAAAGTGGCGTCCCAGGTAGCTGTAGCCATCCATTGAGCCACCAATGCCGTGTGAGAAAACAACCAGCGGCACCGTACCTGCACCAAACCTGGTGCCCGCTGGCAGATAAAGCCTGGCCGGTACCGACCGACCGCGAGCGACGTCCTTCCATTGAAAGGTTTGGGTGGTGAAAAGTGAAGGATCTACCAATACCAATGCAGCAGCATCGGCGCTTGCCTGTGCGGTGCTTGCGGTCTCGACAGGTGCAGAAGTGGCTGGCCGGACGCAAAATAGAGCAAAGCCGAGCAGAGCCCACACCGCCCAGCGGCGCTGGGAGGCGATGCCTCCGAAAGTGTTGAACTGACTGCGTGGTAATAAATTCATGAGTCTTTTCCAGACGAGCGGATTATCCCCGCTGGATGACGCGGGCCAGCACGCTGGGTGCGAGGCGCCGCAGCACGGGAATGGCTCGAGTTTTTCCGACCCAGACCACAGAAAGACCTTTGTTCATGCCGATGATCACTTCACGGGCCGCTTGAGCGGGTGATATCTTTCCTGCGCTGCTGGCTTGGGACATGGCGGTGTCGACCATAGGCATGACCGCTTCTACCACTTGCACCGTGCTCCCTTGTAATTGGGCGCGCAGTGCCTCGCTGAACAAATGCAAGCCTGCCTTGGTGGCGCTGTAGACCGCCGAGGTGCGTTTAGGGGCAAAGCCCATGCCAGAGGTGATGTTGACCACACACGCCTGCTGCTTGCTTTGCAGGTGGGGCAGCAAGGCCTGTGTCAGCACCATGGGTGCCACCAGGTTGATGTCTACCTCTTGGCGTAGTTGCCCAGCGCCGTAGCCGGCATCGTCCATGCGCACGATGTCTTGCACGCCTGCGTTGTGAATCACACAGGCCAAGTCGGGGTAAAGCGCGACCCACTGCGCCGCATGGTCGGGCAAGGAGGCAATATCGGAAAGATCACACACAACCGTGGCGATCCGGGGGCTGCTGTCTTGAAGGGCCTGCAGACTTTGCACATTGCGACCCAGTGCCAACACCGGTACGCCCGCTTGGGCCAATTGCAAGGCCAATTCCCGCCCTATGCCCGCAGTGGCGCCTGTGACGAGTGTGCGCGGCATAGCCACAGGGGTTTGAGACTCTTGTGGTGCGCTTTGAATGAATGTTTTGGTGTTCATGGTTGGTGTAAAGTTTTGTTACTGATCCACCGCACTTTAGAGACACTCCACCATGCCGTCGTTAACTCAAATCAATCGCCCACCAGTGGCCAAAGCCCTTCTGGAAAGCGCCTCGGGTGGCCCGCTGCCCGAATGGGAGGTGGTACAAAAATCATTGCGAGTGCGCAACTTTGAAGCCGGCGGTACTGTTTTTTTACAAGATGTGGCGCACCCGTATGTGTACGTGGTACGCAGTGGCTTGGTCAAACTGAGCTATCTTGGTGAAGATGGCAATGAATGGATCAAGTCTTTCGCACATGAAGGCAGTTTCTTTGGCAGCATGGCCGCGTTGGAGCCGCGCGGGCGCACCAGCTTCATGGTGACCGCGTTGGAGCCAAGCACAGTAGAGCAAGTGGACTACCGCGTGCTGGCGGGTTTAGCCACCATGCATTTGCCATGGTCACGGGCCTTGCACGCCATGGCGATGGTGCTTGCCACACGCAAGGAAAAACGCGAAAGGGAGCTGCTGACACTCGGGCCCGAAGCGCGCTACATCGGTTTCAAAGACGCTTATCCGGAGTTGGAGCGGCGTATTCCGCAAAAAGATCTGGCACGCCACTTGGGGCTCACACCGGTGGGGCTGAACCGCATTGTGAGGCGGGTGCGCCTTCGGCTTGAAGGCTAGGCTGCGCTTTACAGAGTCAGCTGTCGCGGCAACCCCGCCCTAGAACCAAACTGAATCGCTGCTCCGGCTTTGTGCCTGTTGCTCACGATGACTGGCGGACTCGTCACCGCGCAGTAAACACAGTCGAACAGCTGCGAAGCGGTGGTCGACGTCTGTAGACATTCGAGGGACATTGTCAAACCTGCGGGAAATTGACGCTCAGCGCAATCACGCAGCATGGCGCCAAAATCAGCCAAAGATGGGCTTGTGCGATCGGCGACCTTCATGCTTTGACCGCCCATTTGCAGATGGCGCAGTGATCTGCGGCGATCGCCGCTGCGGTGTCAGCCGAAGTTGCAGCGCACTAACTGTCCCAGCTTCGCAGCCAGTCGCTGCACGATGCCGCAGCCTCCACTGGCCAGTACACCGTGATGGCCGTGTCGCCGCGCCGCAGGTCTACCCGGATGTGCGGCCAGACCGGCGCTTGCGCTGTAGCAGGCTATCGCGCGAGCGGCGCCAATACGCGGACCCACCAACTGGTCGCCTGCGTCTGTGCGACCGGTGCCGGGGCTTTCGCCCGTGTTGTGGGCGATACGGATGGCGAGCCCTGCTCGGCGGCCGGTGCTGATGGCGCAGCTTGCTGAGTCGCTGAAGTCGACGGCTCGCCTACAGTGGCAGGCACCAGCCGCGCCACCAGATTCTGCGCAAACTCTTCCCACATGCGGTCGGCCTTGGTCTTCATCACGGAAAGGCCAAAGGTGCCAAGGCGGCCGAGCAGGTCCACATGGATCGTCATCTCGTCGTGCAGTCCACATCGGACAAGGCACTGGTTAGTCGTACCCTGCGCCTGCTGGAAAAGCGTGGTCTGGTCGAACTGCGGGCCGAGGGCAATACCCCACGCAAGCGACTAACTTGCCTGATTACTCCCGCCGGCAATGTCCTGCACGAGCAGGTCATTCCGCTGGCACGTCGCAGCCAGGCCGAAGCCATCCATGTGATGACGCCTGAGGAGCGGGTTGTGGTCTTTCGGGCACTCAAACTCTGGGGTGGACGAAGGGGATTCCTGAAACGCTACAGCGATTGGGCTCATCCGCGGGGCGTCAGAGGGCTCCTCACGATGGCAGTTTGTCAGGTACGCAAATAGTGCTCTTTGCCGACGAATTTGGCTGATCGGCGACCGCGTACCCGTGGCGTGCGGCTCCAAGAATTGCAACTGCAAGTTTGGGCCAGAAGCGGGCATGAGTGGCTGACCGGTCTCTGGCTGCAAATCGTTGGGCCTCAGGTCTCATGAAGATCAGACGTTCTACCCTACAGCTTCTGCGTAGGTAGATTTTTCTGTAGAGGCACACATTGCATGGAAGCCACGGGAGATTGCCATTAGAGCAGCGCTCTAGCGCTGCTACAGGTCCTTGTAAAGCTGGTTCTAGTATGGTTGCTACCAACTTCCTGTTCGGTACGTCAAGACTAAATTGAGACCGTTTCGCCGCCGACCGAAATGACGACCTTACCGATTTCGACAGCTTCGACTGCCAGGTGGGCATCTGCTAATTCTTCCAAGGCAAACCGCTTGGTGATATTGTGCTGTGCTGTGCCCGTACGTAGCCAGGCGTTGATGGCAGCGCCTGCATCGGTGATGGCGTTCTCGGGCATGGAATAGACAAGAAACGGCATCAACATTGCGTTTTTTCGCATCAGATCATAAAACGGCAGGGTCGGCTTTGGCGTACCCATTGAGGCATAGCTGGCAATCACGCCATTGTTAGCCAGCATCAGCACAGAGTCCGACAGATTAGCGCCAAAGTCAACATCCACGATTTGGTCAACGCCAGTGCGGCCAGTGCTCAGCAGAACCCGTTCCACGACGTTTTCCTCCCGGTAATTGATGATGACATCGGCTCCAGCGCGTTGTGCAAGTTCGGCTTTTTGCCTGGAGCTGATGGTCGTGATGACCTTGGCGCCTGCCCACTTGGCCAGCTGAATAGCGTAGAAGCCAACGAGACCAGCGCCACCTGTGACCAGCACGGTCTTGCCTGTGACAGGGCCGGCGCAGAACAGTGCTCGGTGTGCCGTCATGGCCGGCACGCCAAGTGCCGCTCCGATTTCCAACGACGTTCCTTGGGGAAGTTCAAAGGCGCGGTTGGGTGCGGAAATGGCGTATTCGGCACCCGTTCCATGAGGACGCTCCCATCCCGTCTTGTGTAGCCAGACCCTTTTGCCCACCCAAGACACGTCGACGCCCGGTCCGACAAGGTCGACAATACCAGAGCCGTCCATGTTGGGAATCGCCCGGTCAAACGCGAGCCCAGTACTTGTACCAGCACGCCGCTTGACGTCTGATGGATTCACCCCCGAATAGGCAATTTTGACGCGCATCTCTCCAGTTCCCGGCTGAGGATCAGGCAAGTGGCCGAATTCCAAAACCTCTTTTGCAGCGCCATGACGGCTATATGAAACGGCTTTCATGATCTTGTTCTCCAGGTTGTAAATTTTGAAGCCTATCTTGTAACCCAAACAATTCAGGTTTGCTTGGTCAATCAAGATGCATTGGAAATGATTCGCTCAATTTTCTTAAAAGTCTTGCGTGTTACGACCTTGATTGCGTCGTTCAGTGAATGTCGGCTTATTGGCCTTGAAACAGAGAGATGCCAAGTCGTCGTAGTCTGGCGGCTCCGGGCCAGTTCCTATCGTCCATGAATGGGAGTTTTAACGCCGTGATATCGGTACGTATGCGAATTCTGTTGCCAAGACCAGATTTGCGCTTCGAGCTGGAAGTAAACACCAGTCCAAGGCGGGGGGCGGGTTGGAGATATGCCAATACGCCCGTTTTTTTAAATCACTTCACAAAACCCGGCCATGCTGGAAGCTTGTCCACGTCTCGGGCATCATGCTGGATGATAACGGTGGCCTTCAGGTTGGCGGCGGCTGTCTTGAAGCGGTTCAGCGACGCTAGCGTGTCGCCGCGGTGGTAATTGAAGCTGGGTACACCGTTATTCGCATAGTTCTCTTGAAAGTGTGTCAGGTCTCCAGTTATCAGTACATTGCCTGCACTTGCAAGCTTGACTAGCAAGCTGTGGTGCCCTGGCGTGTGACCGGGCGTGTTGATGATGACCACCGTACCGTCCCCAAACACATCCTTGTCCCCAGGCAGTACCTCTAACTTGCCGCCACCGCTTATCCAGTGGGCAAACGGCGCAACGTTGGCACCCACGTTGGGCTTGGGCGCTGTGATGCCTTCCCAGTCGCCCTTCCCGATAAGTAGGGTGGCCCCGGGAAACGAATTCGCCTGGCCAGTGTGATCGGCATGGTAGTGGCTGATACCAACATATTTGATCTGTTCAGGCTTAACGTTGATTTGCGCCAATTGGTCCACGATGCTGACCTTAGGCGCGGGCACACCGGCGGTCATCGCATGGCCGGTATCCCATAGGAAGTAGTCGTCACCGCGGTTGATGAGATAACAACTGAAGGTGAAAGTCAGCTTTTTGTCAGTGAAGGCAAAGGTGTCGTTAAAGCGTGCCACAACCATGGGCACAGGCGTGCCGCAGTCCAGCCGCGCAAGCGAAAGCTCTGGGGCGGATTGAGCGGCTGCCTGAGGGCCGGTGAACAACGCCGAGCAGGTCAAGGCGAAAAGTGTGGACAGCTTCAATAGCCTCTGACGGTAAAAATACAGATTCGAGGTCATGGCTTGGCTTTCCGGTGGTGGTGTAGAAAACAGGTCTACGAATGGCTTGATCTGACAAGTATTTCAACTGCCCTTGATCAAGTATTGCATGGAAATACAAAGCAAGCTGACAAGCTCTTTTGGCCGCGGATGTAAGTTTCTGTCGCAGTATTTTGTGCGCGCTACGGCGTGGCCTGAACATCCCCATGTTGGGGGGTGCCAACGAATTTGAGCTCTGGTGCAGCGATATCAAACTCTATGAGTTACGCTTTGTCGTCAATTGCGGAATCAGGCCATGATCTGACCCATGCGAATATCCGGTAACTGGAATTTGAAATCTGTCTACGATACCGTGTCAAGTTCACAGAATCATTGAAGGAACCCCAAGAATGAATGCCACCGAAGATCCCATCTGGCGCGCACGCGTCCATCTGGCCGCCGCGAATCGCCTGGCGGTTTACGACGACCTCGAAGAAGGTATCGACAACCATTTCACCATGCGAGTACCCGGCCAGGAGGACCGTTATTTGGTCCTGCCGTTCGGTCTTCACTGGTCCGAGGCGAAAGCCAGCGCGCTGATCGTTTTCAACGAGGCTGGTCAGGTGCTGGAGGGCAGCGGCAGCCTCGAACTGAGCGCACTTAGCATTCATGCGCCCCTGCACCGGGCCACTGGTGCGAACGTCGTCTTGCATACCCACCAGACATGGGCACTGGCGTTGAACATGCTGGAAGACAACCGCCTGCTACCCGGCAGCCAGACAGCTGCATTCCTCACGGGCGACATTGCCTACGACGACGTCTACTCGGGCTTGGCCGATTCGTTGAGCGAGGGGGAACGCCTTGCTGGTGTGTTGGGTGATCGAAAAATCATGTTCCTGAAAAACCACGGCGTCCTGACAGTTGGGGACACCGTTGCTCAGGCGTACCACCGACTGTACAAGCTGGAACGTGTTTGCCGCGCGCAGATCCTGGCCATGTCTACCGGCAGGCCGATCGCGGTGCTGGACGAGGCGATTGTTAAAAAAGTGGCGGCGCCGAATCCGCACAACAGCCACTCGCAGGCCGAGCGTGAAGCGCTTTATTTCTCAGCCATGATGCGCGTGCTGGACAGGGAGATGCCGGGCTATGCCGAATGAACTGGGCCACCTGCATTCGGTCGCGAATGACGGTTTGGGAGCGGTTTGATTCAGTGTGCTGCGCGACCTCGAATCATCGGTCATCGGCTGCTTGTGGCACATTCCGGTCAGCCACAGCCTCTGCTTTGAAGCGATAGTTAATGTCGGCTTTAAGGAAGCCCATCCAGAGCCTTGGAATTGCGCTTTGTCGTCTAAAGCTGCAATTCAAAGCAACGCTTTGAGTAATTTCCAGTTTTTGGTCATTTGAATAACGGCTCCTTGGCCAGTCAAAGTAGGCAGGTGGGGGGCAAACTGACGTCAGCGCCAACAGATTCGAGACTTGAAAGCTGCACTTAATCGGTTTAGTATGAAATTGGGGTGCCAGTTTCCTCAGCAACGACCCCGACTTTGTTTATAAAAAATTCGAACATTTTTCATGTACGCCTTTTCTTACCATGCAGCCCACAGCCTGGACGACGCCGTCCAGCGTCTGCGCGAAGACAGCGAGGCCAGGCCACTGGCTGGCGGCATGACCTTGATCCCCTCGCTCAAGCATCGCTTGGCGCGCGTTTCGCAAGTGGTCGACCTCGCGCCCTTGTCGCCCTTGTCGCCCTTACGCGCGCTGGAGGTGGGCGAAAACCACGTGCAGATCGGCGCCCTGGTGCGCCATCAGGACGTGGCCGATGCGCGTGAGCTGGCCCAGTGCCTGCCTGGCCTGGCGCATCTGGCGGGGCTGATCGGCGATCCGCAGGTGCGCGCGCGCGGCACCCTGGGCGGCTCGGTGGCCAACAACGACCCAGCGGCCGACTACCCCGCGGCTGTGCTGGCGCTGGACGCCACGCTGATCACCGACCGGCGCGAGATCGCCGCAGCCGATTTCTTCATGGGCATGTTCTCCACTGCGCTGGCGCCCGATGAACTGCTGGTAGCGGTGCGCTTTTGCCGCGCCCGCCGCAGCGCCTATGCCAAGTTCAGGCAAAGCGCCTCGGGCTATGCCATGGCCGGCGTGTTCTTGGCCGACCTGGGGCCGGCCGGCCTGAGGGTGGCGGTGACCGGGGCTTGCGACGGCGTGCTGCGCTGGCATGCGGCCGAGCAGGCTTGGGCCGAGGGTCGCCTGCCCGGTGCACTGCACCACCCTGGCCTGCAGGCAGACCTGCATGCGAGCGCGCGCTACCGTGGCCACTTGGCCGGCGTGCTTTTTGAGCAAGCCCTCACCCAACTAGCACCATGACGCACCTGCTTGAATTGACTGTTAATGGCCAGTTGCATCAGCTGCAGGTCGAGCCGCGCAACCTCCTGTCCGACGTGCTGCGCGAGGCACTGCGCCTGACCGGCACGCATGTGGGCTGCGACACCAGCCAATGCGGCTGCTGCACCGTGTTGCTCGATGGGCACGCGGTCAAGTCCTGCTCGGTGCTCGCGCTGCAAGCGCAAGGCCGGGAGGTCTCCACCATTGAAGGTTTGTCCGATCCATCGGGCCCACTGCATCCGGTGCAGCAGGCTTTTACCGAATGCCACGCACTGCAGTGCGGCTTTTGCACGCCGGGCATGGTCATGGCCTCGGTCAGCCTGCTGCGCCGCTACCCGAGGCCGACGGCCAACCAGATCGAAGAGGGCCTGTCCGGCAACCTGTGCCGCTGCACCGGCTACGCGCCAATTGCAGCGGCGGTCGAGCGTGCCGCCACATTGCTGGCACAGAAAGACGGCGCATGAAGCACGCTCGCCAGGAAGACGCGCGCCTGCTGACTGGCCTGGGCCGCTACACGGCCGATCTGCAGATACCCGGCATGCTCCATGCGTTCATCATCCGCTCCGACCAGGCCAGGGGCCGCATCCGCCAGATGGACCTTGGCGCCGTGCGGGCTGCACCGGGCGTGCATATGGTTGTCACGGCACAGGAACTGCAGGCCTGGGGCGCACGCGAGTTGCCCTGCCTGGTTCAGCCACCGGGCCAGCGCAGCGTGCCCATGCCGGTGCTGGCCCAAGGCGAGGTGCAGTTCGTTGGCCAGCCGCTGGCGGTGGTGATTGCCGAGTCGGCCTGGGCAGCGCAGGACGCGGCCGAGTTGGCCGACATTGATATCGCCGCCGAGGCCGCGGTGGTCTCGGTCGAAGGCGCACTGGCCGACCATGCCGCGCAGCTGCATGCGCAGGCACCGGGTAATCTTTCGCTGGACTATGTCTCGGGCGATGAAGCGGCGGTCGAAGCAGCCTTGCAATCGGCCGTGCACATCAGCCGCTTGCGGGTGGACAGCCAGCGGCTCATAGGCGCACCCATGGAGCCGCGCGCGGTGGTGGCTGCGCCCGTTCCCGGCACAAACCGTGTGCGCATCACCACGCCGAGCCAGGGCGTGATGGGCATGACCCGCGCGCTGGCTCTGGCCACGGGCCTGCCGCCCGAGCGCATTGAGGTGGTCAGCCAAGACGTGGGAGGATCCTTTGGTCTGCGTGCCGGCCCCTACAGCGAACATGTGGTGCTGGCCTTGGCATCGCTGCACCTGGGCCGGCCGGTGCGCTGGGTGGGCTCGCGCTCGGAAGCCATGCTCAGCGACTGGCACGGCCGCGCCATCACCCTGGACGGCACCTTGGGCCTGGACGCGCAAGGCCGCATCCTGGCGCTGCGTTTTGATGCTCTGATGGATTTGGGCGCCTACAACGCCTTTGTCAGTTCGCTGGTGGGCACGCGCAACCTGGCGGCCACCGCTGGTGGTGTTTACCGTGTGCCGGCGCTGGCTTTGCGTTCGCGGCTGGTTTTCACCAACACCGTGCCTACGTCAGCTTACCGGGGGGCCGGTCGGCCTGACATTGCGTACGCGATCGAGGCCTTGATCGAGCATGCGGCGCAGGAGCACGGTTTTGACCGCATCGCACTGCGCCGAACCAACTTCATCGCGCCACAGTCCTTTCCTTATGTGAGCGCCAACGGCACCAGCTACGACACGCTGGCGTCCGAGCGCCTGCTCGATCGTGCGCTCGACCTGATTGACGCCAGCGGCTTCGAGCAGCGCCGCGCGCAATCGCTGGCTCAAGGCCGGCTGCGCGGCCTGGGCCTGGCCAGTTATGTGGAGGCCAGCGGCGCTGGCGCGGTGCCGCAGGACGTGGTGGACGGCAGCCTCACGGATGACGGCCACCTGGAGATCCTTGCCGTGACCGGCGACTCGGGCCAGGGTCACGCCACAACCTTTACTGCCCTGGTGCAGCAGGAGTTGGGCCTGCCCGCCGAGCGCGTGCGTTACCTGGCAGGTAGCCATGGCCGGCGCCTGCAGGCCAATGGGACTGAAGGTTCGCGCACGCTTTATGGCGCGGGCAGCGCGATTGCCGACTTGTGCCGCCAGTTGCGCGCCCAGGCCCAGGCCTTGTGGCTGGCCAGCGGCCACAGCGGGGACATCCAATGGCTGCCCTGGCTGGACCAACTCGACGCCGCACAGCGCGCCACGCTGCGGGCCCAGGGCCGAGCGCAATCGGGGTCGACCTTTCCAAACGGCTGCCATGCGGTGGAATTGGACATCGATCCGCAGACCGGTGTGACGCAGATCCTGGACTATGTGGCGGTCGACGACGTCGGCCGCGTGGTTTCGCCGCAGCTGGTCCATGGCCAGCTGCAAGGCGGGGTGGTACAGGGCTGGGGCCAGGTCTTTGGCGAGCAGGCCTGCTACGACGCACAGGGTCAGTTGCTCACCGGCTCCTTCATGGACTACACCATGCCGCGCCTGGGCTGCATGCCGGCGCTGCGCTCAGAGTTGGTCGAACTACCCACGGCCCTGAACCTGGTCGGTGCCAAGGGCGCGGGCGAAGCTGGCTGCACGGGTTCGCTGCCGGCCCTCTATAGCGCGGTGCGCGATGCGTTGCGGCCCAGAGGTATCGGCCATCTGGACATGCCGTTCACGCCGGCCCGCTTGTGGGCCGCGCTCCATCCCGAGGCCGGTGGCTGAGCTCAGCGCTTTCGGGCCGGTGGTGCGGTCTTCTGGGTGCTGTTCTTGGTGGTGTTCTTGGTGCTGAGGCGCTTTTGCACTGTGGCCGATTGGGGCGGGGCAGCTCCTGGCAGTGCCAGTAGCGTTCGGCACAGCGCATCTAGCGTGCGCTCATCGAGTGGGCGGCGCGGTTCGAGATGGTGGTACACGATGAAGCCATCGAAAGCCATGACCAGGAAGTGCCCGAGTTGCGTGCCCTCGAACATGGCCCGGCGCTCGGCTGGCAGGCAGTCGAGCACCATGACCTGCATCTGGGCCTTCATCCAGCGCAGCAGCGTCGGCCGGTAACCGGGCTCGTTGCTCAGGCTGGAAATGGCCTGGATGACGTTGTTGGCAAAGCCGCCATCCTCGCGCGGAATGTCACGCCAGAAGCTGCGCAGCACATGCTTGAGCCGCTCCAGCGGATCTTCGATGTCCAGCGCCTCGGCGGCCAGCTGCGCCAGACGCGCGCGCAGCCAGGGGTCATAGATGGCGTAGAGAATCTCGAATTTGGACTTGAAATAGACGTAGACGTTGGCGGTGGAGATCCCAGCGCCGGCCGCGATCCGCGGCAAGCTGGTCTGGACGTAGCCGTTTTCGGAGAACAAGGCCTTGGCCGAACGCAGGATGGCGTCGTAGACCTCGGTTTTTTTGAACTGTCCCATGGATGGCGGCTTACTTCAGAGCCGCCTCAGCTCATGAAGCGGGGAAGCCACAGCGCAATGACCGGAAAGGCCACCAGCAGCGTGACCCGCAGCACATCGGCCGCCACAAAGGGCATCACGCCGCGAAAGATAGTGCGCGTGGAGATGTCCGGCTGCACTTGGTGAAGCACAAACACATTGAGCCCCACCGGTGGTGTGATCAACGCAATTTCCACCAGCGTCACAACCAGGATGCCGAACCACACCAGGTCAAAGCCCAACGCGGCGACGATGGGGTAGAACACCGGCACGGTCAGAAACAGCATGCTCATGGAGTCCAAGATACACCCGAGCACCAGATAGATCAGGATGATGAACAGGATCACCACCACCGGCGCAAAGGCCGCGCCACCCAGCCAGTCGCCCAGGGCCCGGGGCACGCCGACCATGTCGACGTAGTTGGAAAATACCAGCGCACCGATCAGCAACACGAAGATGGTGGCGGTGGTCTTGGCAGAGTCCAGCAGCACCGCCCGCAAGTTTTGCCAAGTCAGGGCCCGGCGGGCCAGCGCAAACACAAAGCCCATAAACGCACCCACGCCAGCTGCCTCGGTGGGCGTGAAGATGCCTGCATAGATCCCGCCGATGATGAACACGAACAGGCCCAGCACGCCCCAGATTCGGTTGAGCGCCGCCAGGCGCTCGCGTGTGTCCGAGCGCACGCCCGGCGGGCCTTCCTCGGGCCGGCGCCAGGTCGTCCAGGTCACGGCGCCCATGTAAAGCATGCAGCCGAGCAGGCCTGGCAGCACGCCTGCGATAAAGAGCTTGCCCACATCGGTGCGGGTCATGAAGCCGTAGATCAGCAGCGGCACCGAAGGCGGGATCATGATGCCCAGTGTGGCGCCCGAGGCAATCGCGCCGGCGGCCAGTCGGTCTGAATAGCCGAAGCGGCGCATAGGCGGCAACGCCACCTTGGACATGGTCGCGGCGGTTGCAAAGCTCGAGCCGCAGACCGCCGCAAAGCCCGCGCAAGCCACCACGGTGGACATGGCCAGGCCGCCGCGCAGGTGGCCGATGAAGGCATTGGCCGCATTGAACAGGTCGTCCGACAGTCGGGACACCGCAATGAATCCGCCCATCAGCACGAACAGCGGGATCACCGAGAGCTCTTCGTTGAGCACCGTGGTGAAAGCCACCTGACCGACCATGGCCAAAGCCGCGGGCACGCCCTGGATGAAGGCAAAGCCTGCAAAGCCGACGAACAGCAGGCCAAAGGCAATCGGCGCGCCTAAAAACAGAAGGATGAAGAGAACGACAAAGGCGATGGAGGCACTGATCATGTCGCCCGCTCCTGGCTGATTGCCTGCAGGGCAAGGAACACCAGCAGCACTGCGCCGAGGCCGGCCATCAGCGCCATGAACTGACCCAGTGGCGCAAGTGGAAAGTTCAGCACTGGGGTCCGCTCGTCCATGCTGCCCAGCTGCGCCGCGTAGGTCCAGATGCGCCATGCGATGAAGGCCATGCCGGCCGCACTGAACAGGTGCACCGCGCAGCGCTGAAGCCGGAACATCCAGCCTTGGAACAGGTTGTCGAACAGGCCCAGGGCAATGTGCTCGTTGGTGCGCGAGAGCAGCGGCATGGCGGTAAAGGCCATCAAGCCCATCTGCACCTGGATCAGCTCGTAGCCCGCCGGCAACGGCTTGTTAAAGATGTAGCGTCCGCCTACGTCCACCGCCACGGTGAGCATGAGCACGAACATCTCCGCTGCCACCAGCTTTTCAAGTTGTCGGTAAAGCCAGGATTGAGCAGAGGACATAGGTTGGTGCCTGAGATGGTCTGAGGAATCTGACGCCATCGACACCCAAGCCTTTGGGGCCTGGCTCGGGTGTGGATGCGCGCACTATTTGTAGGCGTTGACGATGCTGCGAAGCTCGTTGAGCGCGGCCTTGCCGTCGATGCCAGCGCCTTGCGCACCCTTGAGCCAGTCGTCTTCCAGAAAGTGCAGCTTGTCCTCGAGCTCCTTCAGGTATGCGCCACCGGCCATGGTGACCTCCACGTTGGCAGCCTTGACGTTTTCACGCGACTTGGCTGCCTCAACGTCCCAGTTGCGGCCTGCTGCGCGCGACAGCGTTTCACCCGAAATTTTTTGGATGGCGGCGCGGTCCTCGGCGCTCAGCGCATTCCACTTGGCCTTGTTCATGCCCAGGAAGAAGGTGGCCGAGTAGATGCCTTTGGGGAAGTCCAGCACATGCTTGATGGTGCCTGCCAGGGAGAAGTCCGTGAAGGAAGAGGCATCGATGAACAGGCCATCGGCCACGCCACGGCGAACCATTTCCGAGGCCTGAGGGCCGGCGGCTCGCAGGCCCACGCCACCCAGGGCTTTGGAAATATCGACGTTGATGGCCGCGCCACCGGCTAGCTTCATGCCTTCCCAGTCCTTGAGCGTCTTCAGCGGCTTCTTGCTGGTCCACACGCGGCCAGGCTGTGCCGCCCACAGGGCCAGAAGCTGCATGCCCGCGTGTTCGTCCTTGGCGGCGAAGTGCTTTTCCGTCACGCGCCACAAAGCCACCGACAGCGGCTCGGACAGGTCTGACAGGAAAGGCAACTCACCTACGCGGGCCAGCACGAAGCGCTGGGGCGTGTAGCCGTGCACGCTGAAGACCATGTCCACCACGTTGTCGCGCACCATGTCGACCTGCGTCGGCGGCGGTCCCATGCTGCTGGCCGTGACCTCGATGCGCACGCGGCCTTGCGTGACCTTGTTGACCTCATCGGCCCAGGGCTTGAGGGTGCGGGTCATGATGGGGTGGGTGGCGGGCAACCAGCCATTGAGGCGCAGCACGGTCTGGGCCGAGGCAGGTGCGCTCAGGGCCAGAAAGCTCGCCAGTGTCAGGCAGAAAAAACGAATCATGAAGACCTCCGGTTTATGGTGGATGCCGGTTGACGCGGCTCCGTTGATATTAACGAATGCCATTCGCTTGTCAAGCATTCCGAGAGGTCGGTATTTACCCTGATCAATCCATGGCTCAGCTGTCTTGCGCATCTGGTGCAATCAAATAAAATAACGAATGCCCTTCGTTTTTGTGCCAATAGTTGGTGGAAAACAGGGTGTCAATAGAGGATCAAAAGCCATGAGCGTTACCTCCACCGTCGATGTCCGGCCCTTGGTCCGCAGCGACAGCGTTCACCATTCGGTCTACAGCGACCCCGCCATTTTCGAGCTGGAAATGGACAAGATCTTTGGCACGGCCTGGCTCATGCTGGGCCATGAAAGCCAGGTCAAGGCCGCGGGTGACTACTTTCTCACCCGCATGGGGCGCGAGCAGGTGATCGTCACGCGCGACGCCAAGGACCAGGTACAGGTGCTGATGAACCGCTGCACCCACCGCGGCGCCAAGCTTTGCCAGAACCCCACAGGGCATGTACAGAACTTTGTCTGTCCCTACCACGGCTGGACTTTCAACACCGAGGGCACGCTCAAGGCTGTGCCGACCCCGCAGGGCTACGGCCAGGAGCCGCGACAGGTGCTCGACAAGCTGAACCTGGCCCGTGCGGCCCGGGTGGAAAGCTACCGGGGGTTCATTTTTGCCTCGCTGGCGGCACACGGGCCGGGGCTACGTGAGTGGCTTGGCCACATGAGCAGTTCGTTCGACGACCTGGCCGACCGCGCGCCCGAGGGTGAGCTGGAAATTGCCGGCGGCGTGTTCAAGCATGTCTACGACGGCAACTGGAAGCTGGTCATCGAGAACCACCTCGATGGCGTGCATCCGAACTATGTGCACATTTCATCGGTGCAAGTGGCGCAGGCCGCACCCGATCCAGGCCAGCCTGAAAAGTATTCGGACATCTCGGTGCGGCAGATGCGCCAGAATGGTGCGCCCGAGCCCGTATGGGAGGCCATCGGCATGTGGACCACCGACTGGGGCCACGGCTACATGGGTGACTACCATTCCGACAGCCGGCTGGTCGTGGGACTGAACAACCCCGTGTTCCAGGAATACCGCCGCCGTCTTGAAAGCCGCGTGGGCGAGCAGGAGACCGCCCGCGTGCTGGGCGTGACGCGCTGGAATTCCATCATCTACCCGAACGTGTCCTTCATGAGCCAGTTCCGGCAGGTACGCATCGTTCAGCCGCTGGCCGTCGACAAGACCGTTGTCTACACCTACAACGTGCGCCTGAAGGGCGCGCCCGACGAGATGTTCCGCGACACTGTGGCGTTTTCCAACGTGGTCAACGGCACCGCATCCTGGGTGCTGACCGACGACCTGGAGGTTTATGGCCGGGTACAGGACGGCTTGACCAACCTTCAGCCCGAGTGGGTCAACCTTGCGCGCGGGCTCGGCGGCGACGTGCCGGATGTAGACGGCACGCTGCGCGGCGGCACGGGCACCAGTGAGGTTTTCATTCGCCGACAGTTTGGCGCATGGCTCAGGTACATGACGGAGGCCCAATGAACACGCACATCGATTCCGCCCTGCTGGCCCAGGCGCAAGACCTGTTGCATAACGAGGCCTGGCTGCTGGACAAGCAGCGCTTTGCCGACTGGCTGGACCTTTACACAAAAGACGCCACCTACTGGGTGCCGCTGGAGCAAGATCAGGCCAACCCCTTCGAGACCTCGTCCATCATCTACGACGACCGGGTGCTGCTCGAGTTGCGGGTGCAGCAATACACCCACAGCCGGGCGCATGCGCGCAAGCCACTGGCCCGCACCTGCCACCAGGTGAGCAACGTCAGGGTGCTGTCTGCCGACGCGGCGCAGGTCACGGTGGCCTCCACCCTGGTGCTGGTGGAATACCGGCTGGAACGCCAGCGCACCTGGGCCGCCTTGGTCGAGCACCAACTTCGCGTCGGCCCCGAGGGACTGCGCATCGCGGCCAAGCGGGTGGACCTGGTCAACTCCGACAGCGAGTTGCCCGGCATCGCCTTTTTGCTATGAGCGGCGCACCGGCAGACTTTTTGCGGCTGGGCGGGCGCGTGGCAGTGGTCACCGGCGGAGGTCGCAACATCGGCCGCGCCTGCGCGTTGCGCCTGGCCCAGGCCGGCGCCAAGGTCGTGGTGGCTGATTTCGTCGAGGCCAATGCTCACGCCGTGGCGCGAGAGATCGAGGAGGCAGGCGGCCAGGCCCTGGCCCTGCCACTGGACATTGCCCAGCAGGACTCAGTCAAGGCCATGTTCGATGCGGCCTGCGCGCATTTCGGCACGGTCCACATCCTGGTCAACAACGCGGCCAAGTTCTCCTCGCTGACCTACAAGCCGATGGACGAGATTCCGCTGGACGAGTGGGACGAGGTGATACACACCAACATCACCGGCACCTTCTACTGTGCGCGTCAGGCACTGGCGCACATGAAGCGTGCAGGCTGGGGCCGGATCATCAACGTGTCCTCTGGCACGTACCGCATGGGCCGGCCACTGTTTTTGCACTATGTCTCGAGCAAGGCCGCCATGATGGGCATGAGCAGGTCAATGGCACGCGAGTTGGGGCCTCACGGCATCACGGTCAACACCGTGCTGCCAGGGGTGGTGATGCACGGCCTGCAGTCCGGTCGCTTGCCCGAGGATTACAAGGCCATGATCCGGGGCATGCAGTGCATTCCCAAGTCGCTCGACTGCGACGCCCTGGCCGATGCGGTGGCCTTTTTGAGCTCGGACGCGGCGCGCTTTATCACCGGCCAGGAACTGGCGGTCGATGGCGGCCTGACGCACGGCGGCTAAGGGCCACGGCGTTCAAGGCGTTTGGACCAGCGCCCGGGTTTGCTGGCGATCCCAGCGCCGCTTGCGCAAAGCGCCTTACTTTTTACTTTGACGACCATGACCAATATGCTCACATCGTCAAAGTTACTCGATAGCTAAGCTACTCCACCGTCACACTCTTCGCCAAATTCCGCGGTTTGTCCACATCTGTCCCCCGCGCGCAAGCGGTGTGGTACGCCAGCAATTGCAGTGGCACCACATGCAGCAAGGGGCTTAGGGCGCCGTAATGCTCTGGCATGCGGATGACGTGCAGGCCTTCGCTGCTGACAAGTTTTGTGCCTGCGTCGGCCAGCACGTACAGCACGCCGCCGCGGGCGCGGACTTCTTGCAGGTTGCTTTTGAGCTTTTCCAGCAAGCTGTCGTTGGGGGCAACGGCCACCACCGGCATGGCGCTGGTCACCAGCGCCAGCGGGCCGTGTTTCAGCTCGCCTGCGGGGTAGGCCTCGGCGTGGATGTAGCTGATTTCTTTGAGCTTGAGTGCGCCTTCCAGCGCAATTGGGTAGTGCAGGCCGCGGCCTAAAAACAGGGCGTTTTCCATCTTGGCAAAGTCTTCAGCCCAGGCGATGACCTGGGGTTCGAGGGCCAGCACGCCAGCCAATGCCACCGGCAGGTGGCGCATGGCTTTGACGTGTGCTGCTTCGTCGCTTTGTGTCAGGCGGCCTTTGCTTTGGGCCAGTGCCAGCGTCAGCAAAAACAGGCCCGCCAACTGCGCGGTAAAGGCTTTGGTGGATGCCACACCAATCTCGACGCCGGCGCGTGTGACGTAAGCCAGCTTGCATTCGCGCACCATGGCCGATGTGGCGACGTTGCAGATGGTGAGGGTTTGCGTCATGCCCAGTGATTGCGCATGCCGCAGCGCGGCCAGGGTGTCGGCGGTCTCGCCGCTTTGGGTGATGGTGACGACCAGCGTGCGGGGGTTGGGCACGCTGGTGCGATAGCGGTATTCGCTGGCCACTTCAACCTGGGTCGCGATACCGGCAATTTCTTCAAGCCAGTATTTGGCGGTGCAGCCGCTGTAGTAGCTGGTGCCGCAGGCCAGAATCAGCACCGAGTCAATGTCTTTGAACACACTGGCAGCCTGGTCACCAAACAGCTCCGGCGTGATGCCCTCGACGCCTTCCAGCGTGTTGGCAATGGCGCTGGGTTGCTCAAAAATTTCTTTTTGCATGTAGTGGCGGTACGGGCCCAGTTCTGCTGCGCCGCTATGAGCGACCACCGTTTTTACGTCGCGCTGCACGGCTTTTTGTGCCTTGTCCAGAATCCAGTACTTGCCGAGCTGAATGTCAATCAGATCGCCTTCTTCAAGGTAAACGATCTGGTCGGTCACACCGGCCAAGGCCATCGCATCACTGGCCAAAAAGTTTTCTTGGTCGGCTTTGCCGACACCCAGAATCAGCGGTGAGCCGGCCCGCGCACCGACCACGCGATACGGCTCGTCTTTGCAGAAAGCGGCAATCGCATAGGCGCCGTGCAGCTGGCTGACGGCGGCTTTCAAGGCTTCAAACAAATCACCGTCGTACAGGCTTTCCATCAAGTGGACGATCACTTCGGTGTCGGTCTGGCTGTCAAACACGTAGCCCTTGGCTTGCAGTGCGGCGCGCAGTTCTTCGTGGTTTTCGATGATGCCGTTGTGAACCAGCGCGATCTTGCCGGGCCTGGCACCCACCGTGCCGGGGCCGTGGCTGAAGTGCGGGTGTGCGTTGTGGATGGCCGGTGCGCCGTGCGTGGCCCAGCGGGTGTGGGCAATACCGGTTGAGCCGGTGAGTTTTTCAAGGTCAACCTGCTCTTGCAGCTCTGCCACGCGCGATGTGCTGCGGGCACGTTTGAGGCCATCGGCATACACCGCCACGCCGCAAGAGTCATAGCCCCGGTATTCCAGGCGCTGCAGCCCTTGCACCAGCACCGGGACGATATTGCGGCCAGAGACCGCTGCAACAATGCCGCACATCAACTTTCTCCTAAAAATGGGTTCTGCTGATGCTAAGGTTTATTGATTTATCAAGGTGATCAATATTTGGTTATTTTTGAAATTAAATTTCTCCTTCGACTATTTATGAATTTATATTTCATATAAACTCAATAAATGGAACAAATAAATAACGTCGAACTGGACGCAACCGACCTCAAACTGCTGGATGCCCTGCAAAACGATGCTTCGCTGAGCAACCAGGATTTGGCCGCGCTGGCCCACATCTCGCCGCCCACCTGCCTGCGGCGCGTCAAGCGGCTACGCGATGCCGGGCTGATGGAGCGCCAGATTGCGCTGCTCAACCCCGACAAGCTGGCACACATCACCGGCCACGGTCTGACGGCCATTGTGGAGATCACGCTCGACCGCCAGGGCGACGAACACCTGAGCGCCTTTGAGCAACGCATGCGTGTTGATGCGGCTGTGCAGCAGTGCTACCGCACGTCGCCGGGGCCAGACTTTGTGCTGATCGTGCATGTGGCAGACATGCCCGCCCACCTGGCTTTGAGCCAGCGGCTCTTTACAGGGGACGCCAATGTTCGCAATGTGAAGGCATTTTTTAGCGTCAAGCGCTCAAAATTCGAGCCAAAAGTGCTTCTACGCCAATAGATTGCTACGCCTGCAGCTATTATTTAAATAGCACTACTTTTTGGCCTTTACCGGCCGTTTCCAGTTGGGCAGACTGATTTGCTTGGCCCGCGCCACATGCAGGCCGCCCGGTTCAGTGCTTTTGGCAAGGGTGGTGCCGCCGCCCACTGTGCCGCCCGCGCCGATGGTGATGGGTGCCACCAGCACGCAGTTGCTGCCAATATGCACATCGTCACCAATCACGGTGCGGTGCTTGTTGGCCCCGTCGTAGTTGGCGGTGATGCTGCCAGCGCCATAGTTGACGCGCTCGCCCACTGTGGCGTCGCCCAGGTAGGCCAGATGATTGGCTTTGGCGCCTTTGGCCAGGGTCGAATTTTTGACCTCGACAAAGTTGCCGATGTGCACCTCAGCACCCAGCTGCGCGCCGGGCCGCAGGCGGGCAAACGGGCCCACCAGCGCGCCCTCACCCACGCCAACGCCCAACTTTTCGCCGTCGATATGGGTGAACGGGTGAATCACGGCGTTGGCGGCTATGGTGCAGTTAGCGATCACGCAGTTAGCGCCTACTCGCACGCCGTTGCCCAGCGTCACTGCGCCTTCAAACAGGCAATTGACATCAATCTCAACGTCCTGGCCGCATGTCAAGGTGCCGCGCACATCAAAGCGGGCCGGGTCGGCCAGGCGCACACCCTGCTCCATCAAGGCCACAGCCCTGCGCTGCTGGTAGACGCGCTCCAGCTCGGCCAACTGAACCGGGCTGTTCACACCTGCGACTTGCGCTGCATCGGTGATCTGGTGCGCCACCACCGCCACGCCGTCGGCTACGGCGAATTTCACGATGTCGGTCAGGTAGTACTCGTTCTGGGCATTTTTGTTGTCGAGCCGGGCCAGCCAGCGGCGCAGCAGGGCTGTGGGCACGGCCATGATGCCGCTGTAGATTTCATGGATTTGGCGCTGGGCGTCACTCGCATCCTTGTGTTCAACGATGGCGCGTACCTGGGCTGATGCGCCTGGCCCGCTGCGAACGATCCGTCCGTAGCCTGTGGGGTCAGGCATGCTGAGGGTGAGCAGCGCCAAACGCTGGCCATCGCACTGGTCCATCAGCGCTTGCAAGGTCGCGGTTTGGGTCAGCGGCACATCCCCTGACAGCACCAGCGTCACCCCGTCATCGGCCAGCAAGGGCACGGCCTGCTGCACCGCGTGGCCGGTGCCCAGCTGCGGCTCCTGGCGCGCAAACTGGATGTCCAGCGGGTTGTGAAGAGTGCCTGAAAAGCCCTGAAATCGTGTACAAGCAGCTTCCACTTCGATAGCACCATGGCCCGTGATGACAACCACTCGGCGGGCTGATAACCCCGCTGCGCAGTCAAGCACATGGCCCAGCAGGGCATGCCCGCCCAAGCGATGCAACACTTTGGGCAAGCTGCTTTTCATGCGTGTGCCTTTGCCGGCTGCCATGATGACAACATCTGTCGGCGTCGACGACGATTTATTAACGAGAGCGGTCATGACACGTCCTTTGAATTTTTTGCGCTTGACCAGAATTATCTGCTGGCTGTTTGTGGGTCTGGTCCTACAAGGCTGCAACGCGGTCAAGATTGCCTACAACCAGGCACCGACGCTGGCCTATTTTTACCTCGACAGCTACCTTGACTTCAATGACGCGCAGAGCACGCAGATCAAAAATGACCTGGCCCAGATGCAGGCTTGGCACCGGCAAACACAGCTGCCTGCCTACATTGACTTGCTACAAAAATTGCAGCAACAAATGACACAGGACATTACCGCAAGCCAGGCCTGCGAGGTGTTTACCGACGTGCGGCAAAAAGCCCTCGCCATGACCGACCACGCCGAGCCAGCCGCCTTGAGCCTGGCCGTCACATTGACACAAAAACAGCTGGACACGATGCAGCGCAAGTTTTCCAAGGGCAACAGCAGCTGGCGCAAAGACTATCTGGACGCCAGCACGAAGAACGTTTTTGAAAATCGGCAAAAAAGCGCCGTCAAGCGCGGCGAAATGCTGTACGGCAGCATCAACGACAGGCAACGCAGCCTGATTTCACAGCAGATTGAAAAATCGCAGTTCAACGCCGCACAAAGCTATGTCGAGCGCGAGCGCCGCCAAAAAGATATTTTGCAAATGCTGACCAAGGTGGTGGCCAGCCGGCCAGACCCGGTCACCTTGCAAAAAGACATGCGCAGCTTGATGCAAAGGTCCGTCAGCTCACCCGATGCTGCCTACCGCAGCTATCTTGAAACCATCACTCAGGAAGGCTGCGCCAGTTTTGCTGAACTACACAACGCCACCACAGCAGAGCAGCGCAAAAAAGCAGTCAACGTGCTGGCGGGCTATGCGCAGGATTTCAAGATCCTGGCTGCGCAGAAGTGATGTCGGGCAGCCAAGACCCATCGCCTCTAAAAGTCGACGCTTTGCCCTTCCACCATGGGCACCACCTTGACGCTGCTGCCCTTCATGGCCGCCTGAAATTCAGCCAGCGTACCGGTCGCCAGCGGGTTGGAGTTGTAGTGCATGGCGATCACGTTTTTCGGCTTGATCCAGGTGTTGGCCGCAAAGGCTGCGTCTTCCGGGCCCATGGTGAAGTTGCCACCAATGGGCATCAGCACCAGGTCGGGCTTGTAGTACTCGCTGATGAATTTCATGTCGCCAAACAGGCCGGTATCGCCCATGTGCCAGATTTTGAAACCGTTTTCCATTTCAATGATGTAGCCCACCGCTTCACCGGCCGGGTGTGATTCGTTTTTGCTGGTGGCTGGGTTGTTCCACACCAGCAGGGACGAATGCTCGGCGGTCACCGCGGTCACCTTGATGCCTGGCGCGGGCCTGACGCTGCCGGTTTTGTTAAAGCGGTGCGTCAGGTCGGCCGGCAAAATACCCAGCGTGACCAAGGGCGTGATCATGTCAGCCGGGCCGTACAGCTTGGTGTTGTGCAGCTTGGCCAATGCCGGTGCGTCACCAATATGGTCGACGTGGGCGTGGGTGACCAGCAGCACATCGACTTTGCCCAGTGCGGCCAGGTCTGTTTTGTAAGGCGCCGGGGCTTTGGGGCCGCCGGTGACCCACGGGTCGATCACAATGATTTTGCCGCCAGGTGACTTGATGCGAAAGCTGGCCTGGCCCAGCCACAGCAGCTCGGTTTTTCCGGTCACGGGGGCTGCTGTTTGGGCCTGCGCAGAAGTGGCAGCGCCGATCAACATGAAGGCGGCCAGCGCCAATGACAAAGGGGTTTTGAACAATCGGGGCAACATGACAGGTCTCCAAAAAAAGTAAACCAACCAGGTGGTTAGCATGCTAATTTTGGCTGTATTTCACAACCCGGCTATCAGGGTTTGCCTTGCCTACCGCCCCCGTCAGGTCTGCCAAGCTGACCACACCCGCACTTCAGGCCTGAAGTGCGTTCCCTATCTTTATGGCCTGCTGCGCCTGAGCGTCAAGGCACAAACCGCGTGCGCAGCCAGCCCATGCACCAGCCGGCTCAGCGCCCAAGCTGCCTGATGAAGACAAGCACCCAAGTCCAGCAACGGTTGGCGTACTTCGACTTGGGCAAGTTGCGGCCGTCGGGGTGACACCGCCACATTCAGGACGGCGTCGGTCTCCCAGCTGAAGTACACGGATTGTTGGGGATTGTTCTCAATCATTTCCAGCACCAGTTGCTGACCCGCTTGCAGGCGCAACAAGTCGCCTGCAGCTAAAAAGTGGTCCCCCGCCCGCGCCGTGCTGTCGTTCGCCGCGTTGGTAAAAGTCACCCACACCCGCCCATACGCCATGCGCAACTCGCCCGGCACCCGGGGTTTCAAGCTCATGGCGCGGCCAGCACTCAACTTAAAGCAGCCCACCGCCCGCGCGGGAACCTGGTGCGTGGCTTGCTGGGTGCAGATCAGGCCTGCTTGGGTAAAAAGTTTCGGTTCAATGCTGTGATGCATGGCGTTCTTTCAAAAATCCCCAGCTGAACAAATTTCAGGTGGAAGAACGTGAATGATCACGCCACAAGGTTTGTCAGTCCAATGACATTGGGATACGCTATTCATTACCTAAACGCATCAATCACTTTGAGCTGACCATGCTGCATTCACTCACCCATCTGCGCACACGACCCATTTCCGCAGGCCAGTTGCGCGCTTTTGAGGCCGTGGCGCGGCACCTGAATTTTCGGGCTGCATCTGAAGAACTGGCCTTGACACAATCAGCTGTCAGTCGGCAAATTCAGGCGCTTGAAGAAGAAGTCGGCGTATCGCTGTTTTTGCGCCACACACGGGCTGTGGAGCTGACCAGCGCTGGCACGCAACTGCTGCGCGCGGCCCTGCCGTCACTGGAGCGGATCGACAGCGCCGTGCGCGTCATTCGCCAAAGCGCAGGACGCAAAAGCGTGGCGATCAGCACCTGGGCATCGTTTGCGTCGATGTGGCTGATTCCCCGGTTGGAGATGTTTCAGCGCGTGCACCCTGACATCGACATTCGCATCGATGCCACCGATGTGGCGGTAGACATGGAAACCACCGACGTTGACCTGGCGCTGCGCTACAGCGCACCTGGCCCGCTGCCCAGCCATGCGGTGCGGTTGTTTGGCGAACAACTCACGCCTGTGGCCAGCCCGTGGCTGATCAAAAGCGGCACCCGCATCATAAAGCCCATCGACCTGGCACAACATGCGCTGGTAGAAGCCAGCGACGCCCACCGCAGCCAGCACATGGAATGGCTGACCTGGCAGCGGTGGTTTGAAGAGCAAGGTTTGAAAAGCTTTGCGCCCAAGCGCTGGCTGTACTTCAACTACGCGCACCAGATTGCTCAAGCTGCCTTAACAGGCCAGGGCATTGCTTTAGCTCGCATGCCGCTGGTGGCAGACAGCCTGGCCTCAGGCGACCTGGTTGAGCCCCTGCCCAACATGAGGATTGATTCGCCCCTGGCTTACTGGCTGATCGTGGGCCCGCGCACCGCCACACGGCCCGAGGTAGCGGCGTTTTGCGACTGGCTTAAAACGCAGGCGCTGCTGACCCGCGACGCGATTGGTGATGTGCCGGATGCAGATACGGTAGATAACCTGGATTGAGCGCTGGCGAAGCAGCCGATCAGTCGGTGAGGCGGTCAGTCGGTCAGTCAGACAATTCGTGAAAAGTAGCCGGAATATCACGGCTGCCATGCAAGACACGGACTAAAGCGATGTTTTCATCGCGCTCCACATAAAACACCATGTGAGGAAAACGTTGACAAGGCCAAAACCGAAGGCCAGGAATGTCTAAAGCGTGGGCATAACGAAGGGACCCCGTACCAGGCTGGCGTTGAATGTGCGAATACGCCTTTTCAAGCGCATCCAGAAAGCTCAATGCCATGTGCGGTGCTGCAGCCGCGTAATAGGCAAGCGCCTCCTCAACATCCAGGTCGGCTTGAAGCAGCCGCACCAATGGCTTCATGCTTTTTTTCGTTGCTCTAGACGCTTGCGCAAGCTTTGAAAATACGCTGCATCGGCTTTCCCGGTAGCCGGGGAGTCTAAACCTTTGAGCATCATGGCACGCAGTTGAGTACGGTCTTTATCACGCCGAATGAGTTCGCGCACATATTCACTCGACGTGCCGTAACCCTCCTGGCTGACGCGCTGGTCGACATAGGCTTTCATGCTGTCGGGCAACGAGATGTTCATGGTGGTCATGGCTCTAGATTAGCAGTTTTGGCAAATTTTGGCAAATCATGAGCTCTCGTGAGCAGGATTCTTTTCAAGCATGGGCAGCATCGGGGGCAGCGGCCACACGCAGTGAGCAAGCGTGGGGGCTGACTAAACCGGCCAGACCACGCCGTTGTCATTGAGCAGCGCATCCAGCGGCACATCATGCGGCTCGGGCTCCATATCGGGCAGCCAGCCGTTGGTGTAGCCCAACCCCACGGTGAACGGCTTGGGCCGCAGGGCTGCCAGCGTGCGGTCATAAAAGCCGCCGCCATAGCCGAGCCTGAAGCCGCCCGGCCCATAGCCCACGCAGGGCACAAACAGCAAGGTGGGCACGATCACTTCGGTGTCTTTGGGTTTTGGAATGCCGTAGGCGTCTTCTTCCATCGGGCAGCCCGGGTACCAGGCGTGAAAGGTCAGGGTTTTATGGACTTTGTCGACCACCGGCAGGCCAATGCGGCGCGGCTGCGGTTCATCGAGCAGCTCGCCGTCTTCTTTCCAGCGGTGCAGCGCAGGCAGCGGATCAAACTCGCCTTTGATCGGCCAATACGCGCCAATCACCTGGTCGGTGCGACCAAACAGCCAGATGCGCATCACGCGCTGCAGCAAGTCGGCTCGCTGCAGGCGGTCCGGCAGATGGAGCCGCTCTTCAATCAGGGCCTTGCGCTTACTTTGTCGTTCGGTTAATTTGTCCATAATCCCTTGATGCTATCTAAATTTCTTTGCACCCTGGTCATAGCCACTTTTTGGGGGCCTGTTGCCTTCGCCCAAAGCACAGCGGGCGACAGCCTGATTGTCGAGATGAATCAGGCCTTCAAGCGGGGTGATCGCAAAAAACTGGCGGCACTGTTGCCACAAGCCAGGGGGCATGCACTCGAACCCTATGCCGCTTACTGGGAGCTCAAAGCGCGGCTGGACGACGCCAGCGCGCGCGACCTCCAAGACTTTTTTGCCCGCTACCCCGGCACCTACCAGGAAGACCGCTTGCGGGCCGACTGGCTGCTGCAGCTGGGGCAAAGGCGCGACTGGCCCGCCTTTGACGCCGAATACCCCAACTACCGAATGGGCGACGACAAGGAAATACGTTGCTACGCACTGCTGGTTGAGCACTTGAAAAACCCCGCAGCCGACGCGCGCCTGTCGGACGAGGTGCGTAAAAACTGGCACGCCCAGCGCGAACCTGATGACGGCTGCCGGGCCGCTGCCGAAAGGCTGGTCGGCACCAAAAACCTGAACGGGCTGGACGTGTGGCAAAAAGCGCGGCTGGCGCTGGAGTCCAACCGGCCTCGCGCCGCACGCGATGCGGTGGCCATCGTCTCGCCAGAATCACTTGGCATGGTGGCCGAACTCATCAACAGCCCCGCCCGGTTTTTGACTGACAAAAACCTCGCGCTTCGCAACACGCGTAAAGAACTGATCACCCTGGCGCTTGTCAAGATGGCCAGCGCAGACCTGTCGGGCGCAGAAAGCGCTGCTGCCATGATGGACGCCAAGTGGGGCAACCAGCTCACCAGCGAAGAACGCAACTGGGTCTGGGGCCTGATTGGCAAGCAGACTGCCACACGGCTGGGCACCGTGCCCGCAGCCGAGGCGCTGGGCCATTACAACAAGGTCAGCCAAGACACCGACCTGACCGACGACATGCTGGGCTGGAAGGTGCGCGCAGCCCTGCGGGCCGGCAGCCAGCCACGATGGCGCGACGTGCTGAGCGCCACCAAAGCCATGAGCGAAGTGGCCAAAGCCGAACCTGTCTGGGTTTACTGGAGGGCACGTGCCCTGGTGGCGACAACCCAGGCCGGCAACCCCGAGGCGGTGGCACTGTACCAGTCGATCGCATCGGTGCGCGGCTTCTACGAGCAACTGGCGCTGGAGGAACTCGGCCAAAAAATCGTCGCCCCACCCAAGCCAGCAGCCGTCAGCCCCGAAGAAAAAGAAAACGCACGGCTGAACGCCGGACTGAACCGCGCCGCCTACGCCATCGCGATTGGCTTGCGGCCAGAAGGCGTACGGGAATGGAACTACAGCACCAACCTGGCCAAACCGGGCGGCATGAGCGACCGCGAACTGCTGGCTGCCGCGCAGTTTGCCTGCGACAAACAAATCTGGGACCGCTGCATCAACACCAGCGAGCGCACCAAGGCCGTGATTGACCTGGAGCAGCGCTTCCCCATGCCGTTCAAGGAGGCCGTGGTCAAACGCGCGCAAAGCATCAACCTGGACCCGGCTTATGTGTACGGGCTGATCCGGCAGGAAAGCCGCTTCATCATGGATGCCAGATCCGGCGTGGGCGCATCCGGTCTGATGCAGGTCATGCCCACCACCGCCCGCGAGACAGCACGGCGCATCGGCATGGCGGGCTTCACCACCGGACAGTTAACGGACCGTGACACCAACATCGCCATCGGTACAGGTTATTTGAAACTGGTGCTGGACGACGTTGGCGGCTCCATGCCCATGGCCGCTGCCGCCTACAACGCCGGGCCGGGTCGACCAAGAACATGGCGCGGACAGTCTGGCAGCCCGACGGTCGAGGCCGCCATCTGGGCTGAAAGCGTGCCTTTTCTGGAAACCCGTGACTATGTCAAAAAAGTTCTTTCCAATACCACCAACTACGCCGCCATCTTGACGGGCCAGCCGCAATCGCTGAAAGCACGGCTGGGCACAGTCGGGCCGCGCGATGCCAGCCAACCCGAGACCGACAAAACCTTGCCCTGACCGATGAATGCTATCGAATAAGTAGCTACTCGCCTAAGAAAATATTGGGCTGCAGCCCTAATGCACCTAAAAATGGCCTTTTTTGAGCAAAACTCAGTCGAAACCGCTAAATTAGCACCATGAAAAAAATCCTCATCCTCGGCGGCACTGGTTTTGTCGGCCGCCACCTGTGTGAAAAGCTGGCCGAAGGCGATTACCGCACCACCGTGTTGACCCGCAGGCGTTCAAACGCCAGGCATTTGCAGATGCTGCCGATGGTCGATGTGCTGGAAGGCCCTGCCCATGACGCGGCCACCCTCACGCCGCTGCTGGCCGAGCATGATGCCGTCGTCAATCTGGTGGCCATCCTGCATGGCAGCGAAGCTGCTTTTGACAAAGCCCATGTGCAATTGCCCACGGCACTTGCGAAAGCCTGCACTGCCGCCGGGCAGCGGCGCATCATCCACGTCAGCTCGCTGGGTGCAGATTTGAAGGCACCGTCCATGTACCAGCGCAGCAAAGCGCGCGGCGAAGCGGTGCTGCACAGCTCTGCCCTGGACATCAGCGTGCTGCGGCCCAGCGTGATTTTTGGCGCTGAGGACAAGTTCTTAAACACCTTTGCCTCGCTGCAAAAGCTGTTTCCGTTCATCCCGCTGGCGGGCAGCACCGCCAAATTTCAACCGGTGTGGGTCGAAGACGTGGCAACGGCACTGGTCAAGTGCCTTGAAGACAAAGCAACCATCGGCCAAACCTACGAGGCCTGCGGCCCGGAAGTTTTCACGCTCAAGCAGCTGGTGCAGCTGGCGGGTCAGTACAGCGGCCATGAAAAGCCTGTCATTGGGCTGCCCGACGCGCTGGCACGCATCCAGGCTGGCCTGATGGAGCTGGCACCCGGTGAGCCCATCATGAGCCGTGACAATCTGGACGCGATGAAGGTTGACAACATCTCCGGCGGCACACTGCCTGGCCTGCAAGCCCTGGGCATCACACCATCTGCCCTGAGTGCGGTGGTGCCGTTTTACCTGGGCGCGCAAGGGCTGCGCAGCGGCTTGACCGCCAAGCGCAAGACGGCCGGACGGTTCTAAGTCGGCATCAATTCGCCTGAGTTTTTGCATCAATCCACCGTTGATGCCGCGCTAGCATGGCGTGTCCACACAAATAAACAAGCAAATAAGCGAGGAAGGCACCATGCTCAAGCTTTATATCGGCAACAAAAACTATTCGTCCTGGTCCATGCGGCCCTGGGTCTTGCTCAAACAGAGCGGCATCCCGTTTGAAGAGGTCATGGTCAGGTTTGACGCGTTTCAGGCCGGCTCGGAATTTCGCAAAACAGTCGATGCGGTGTCGCCCGTTGGCAAAGTCCCTGTGCTGGTGGACGACGGTTTGGTGGTCTGGGACACACTGGCGATTGCCGAGTATCTGGCCGAGCAATTTCCTGAAAAAGCTCTCTGGCCGCAAGACTCAAAAGCGCGCGCCCGGGCCAGATCGGTCTGCGCTGAAATGCACAGCGGCTTTGCTGCGCTGCGCTCAGCCTGCCCGATGAACATCGAAGCCAGCCTGCCAGACATGGGCCAGCTGATCTGGCGCGACAAGCCTGCTGTGCGTGCAGACGTAGCGCGCGTGGTGGCGATGTGGGACGAGCTGTTAACCCAGCACAGCGGCCCGATGCTGTTTGGCGAGTTCAGCATTGCTGATGCCTACTACGCGCCCGTGGCCATGCGCTTGAAGACTTACGCCCTGCCGGTGCCTGCCAGCATCACCGCGTACATCCACAGGCTGTGCGCCACATCAGGTTTGAAGGCGTGGATCGATGATGCGCTGCTTGAAAACGACTTTCGGGATTTTGAAGAGCCGTACCGCTTGCAGCCTTGAGGCAAACCGCAAGGTGCCAGACCGCTAAACTGCCCCCATGGAAATTTTCATGGTCGGTGGTGCGGTTCGCGACAGCTTGCTGGGCTTGCCTGTGCAAGACCGCGACTGGGTGGTGGTCGGCAGCACGCCTGAAGAATTGGTATCACGCGGCTTTTTGCCTGTCGGCAAAGACTTTCCGGTGTTTCTTCACCCCACGACCAAAGAAGAATACGCCCTGGCCCGCACCGAGCGCAAAACCGCAAAAGGCTATCACGGCTTTACGGTGCATGCGGCGCCTGATATCACGCTGGAGCAAGACCTGGCGCGGCGCGACCTGACCATCAACGCCATCGCCGCCTGCGCATTGATTGACCGGTCTACCGGGCAGTTTGGCACCGATGTGGCCCTGACCCCTGCCGATCTGATCGACCCCCATGGCGGCCAGCGCGACATCACCGCCAAACTGCTGCGCCACGTGACCGATGCCTTCCGCGAAGACCCGGTGCGCATTCTGCGGGTCGCGCGGTTTGCGGCCCGCTTTGCTGACTTCAGCGTTGCGCCTGAGACCCTGCAGCTGATGAAGGACATGGTGGCCGATGGCGAAGCCGACGCGCTGGTGGCCGAGCGTGTGTGGCAAGAACTGTCGCGCGGATTGATGGAAGCAAAACCATCGCGCATGTTCGAGGTGCTGCGCGAATGCGGTGCACTTGAGCGTTTGTTGCCGGAAGTCAACCGGCTGTGGGGTGTGCCGCAGCGTGCGGACCACCACCCCGAGGTCGATACCGGTGTGCATCTCATGATGGTGCTTGATATGGCGGCGCGACAGGACGCACCCTTGCCAGTGCGCTTTGCCTGCCTGATGCATGACCTGGGCAAAGGAATTAAATTGGGGTCAGACTCCAAATTCATCGGCCAGGAATCTGGCCTTCCCGCAGCGCCTAGCGCTGCTATGAAATTGGAGTCTGACCCCAATTTAATTCCGCGCCACATCGGTCATGAACGCCGCAGCGCCAAGTTATCAAAAACCGTTTGTGAACGGCTGCGTGTGCCGGTTGAATGCCGCGAGCTGGCCGACGTCGTAGCCATGGAGCACGGCAACATTCACCGCAGTGCTGACTTCAGCGCAGCAGCGCTGGTTCGGTTGCTGGAGCGCTGCGATGCCTTTCGCAAGCCGCAGCGTTTTGACGCTGTGCTGCTGGCCTGCGAGTGCGATGCGCGCGGGCGGCTGGGCCTGCATGAATCGCCCTATCCGCCGCGCCAGCGGCTAGCTGGCGTGCTGAAAGCCGCGCAGTCGGTGATGACCGGCGTGATTGCCGAGGCGGCGCAGGCCGACGGGCTGGATGGCAAAAAAATCGGTGAGCGGGTGCATGCAGCGCGGGTGACGGCAGTGGCGCAGCACATCCAGTCGTCAAATTAGCTGCGACACGATGCTGGCCACCAGACTCAGCAAAATGGTGGTGGTCAGCGGAATGTAGCGCTCCTTGCCAAACAGCTTGAAGCGCAAGTCACCCGGCAGTTTGCCAAAGCCCAGCTTGTTCAGCCAGGGCGTGAGCGCGCTGATAAACACCAGGGTCAGAAAAATAACGATCATCCAGCGAATCATGCGCGAAAGCTTTTCAAAAGATGTTTTCCCGCCGGTCGGCACCGCCGGAAAAACGGCCCCCTCGGGGGGCAGAGAACGACACGATATGCGTGAACGTGGGCGCTCATAAGGTATGGGTTCTGTCGCCTGCCGAAAAGCCCATCGGCTGCCACACCGCCGCGCCCTTCGCACCGAAGGCGATCACCTTGAACAACTCGCCCATTTCATGTTCATTGATGAGCTTTTGCACCATGGTTTTATCGGCAATCGGCGCGTCTTCCATGCCATCGAGCACACCGCAGTTGAGTAAAAACCGCCCCTGCCCGGCATAACCCAGCACGGGCAAGCCGGCCTCTTGCCCGGCCAGGGCGATGCCGGTGAAGTTGACATGCGCGGTGATGTCCTTGCTGCCCACATGGGCCAGTGCATCAGCATCCACCTGATGCGCGCGGTGGCACAGCACGGTGCCCATGCTGCGCTGCGGGTGGTAGTACTCATGCTCGGGAAAGCCGTAGTCGATCATGAAAATAGCGCCTGCTTCAAGCCTGTCCGCCAGGGTACGCACAAAGCCTTCGGCTTGCGGGTGGATTTCCGTCAGGTAGTCATGCGCACCCGGCACCTCGATCGGCGGCCTCAAGTCGGTTGGCTGGTCAGCATAAGTCAAGGCGCTTTGATGGACCACCACACCCCGTTCGTGCCAAACGCCGTTCAGGCGCGCCAGCAATTTCACCGGCATGGCGTCCAGCACCTCATTGCCAATCACCACGCCGCGGATGGCGTCGGGCAGGGCTGTCGCCCATTGCACGCGCCCCTCAAATGCTGCCAGGCGCTGCTGCTGACGGGCCCGCAAACTGCCCGACACATCCACAATGGTGTAGCGCGTGACCTGCGGCAGTGCCTGCAAGATCTGCTCGGCCAGCGCGCCAGAGCCGGCACCAAACTCCCATACCTGGCGCTCGCCCGTGGCCTCCAACGCCTGGGCCAGCTGCCGCGCCAGAGCCTGGCCAAAGCGCGGTGACATCTCGGGTGCGGTCACAAAATCGCTGCCAGCATCCAGAGCGCCGCCAGGCATCAGGCCAAACTTGCGCAGGTCGTTGGCGTAGTAGCCCAGGCCGGGCGTGTACAGCGCCATGTTCATAAACACGTCAAAGCCCAGCCAGCCACCGGCTTGCGCTATGGCCTCGTGGATTCGGATGTGCAGGGGGGTCGTTAAGATATCGTTCATCATGGCAATGCGTCTGAGCTCAGATTGTCAACGATTGCCCCTACCCACCCATGCCACAACACCCACCCTCTCCTGTCGTTCTTGTCACCGGCGCAGCCAAGCGACTGGGCCGCGAGATTGCTCTGGCACTTGCCGCAGGTGGCTGGCGTGTGGCGGTGCACTACCGCAGCTCTGCGCAAGATGCTATTGAAACCGTAGCTGCCTGCACACGTATTCAGGGCGATTCCGCCTTGTTTGAGACTGATTTAGGGGACGAAAATGCAGTCAAAGCGCTGGTGCCGAGCGTGGTTGAACGCTTTGGCCAGATCGATGCCGTCGTCAACAGCGCCTCAACCTTTGAGCAGGACGATGCTGCCAGCTTCAGCTTTGCAGCGCTTGAAAAACACCTGCGCAGCAACACAGGCGCGCCGATCTTGCTGGCGCAAGCGCTGCACACGCATCTGGCCAGCCGCCACGCACGCGGTGAAAACCCGGTTCGCGGAGCGGTGGTCAATCTGCTCGACCAGAAGCTGTGGAACCAGAACCCTGATTTTTTAAGTTACACCCTGTCCAAAGCGGCGCTCGAAGCCGCCAACACCATGCTGGCCATGGCACTGGCCCCACAGGTGCGGGTGGTGGGTGTGGCACCGGGCCTGACCCTGACCAGCCACATGTTGAGCGATGCACAGTTTGAAGCGCTGCACAAGCTGTCACCTCTGGGCCGCTCGTCGACGCCTGCTGATGTGGCAGCCACCGTTAAATTTGCACTTGAAAACCAGTCCATCACCGGCACCACGCTGCTGGTCGATGGTGGCCAACACCTGATGAAGTTTGCGCGCGATTTCTCCCTCATGACAAACCACACCTGATATGTCCCACACCCGCGGCACCCAGATTTTGACGCTCACAGGTTTGCGTTTTGACGCCAGTCTTGGCATTCTCGACAGCGAAAAAGCCGCGCCTCAACCGATTCAGGTCGATGCCGAGCTCAACCTGGGCATGCAGCCCCTGATACCCAGCGCCGATGACATCCACCATGTGCTGGACTACCGCAAGGTGCGCCAGATCATCATCACGGAATGCACCGCCAAACACGTGAATTTGCTGGAAACATTGATCGGCAAACTCGCCCACCGGCTGATGCAGCTGCCCGGTGTGCTGGGCGTGCGGGTCAAGATTGCCAAGCTTGAAATATTTGACGATTGCGAAGTGGCGATTCGTATCGAGACAGGGCAGTGGTGAACAGCATGGGGACCAACGACATGAACGCCTTATGGTCAGAAGCCGAGCAAGCGCAAGCTCAGCATCAGAGTTCTGCCCGCGTGCAGAACTCGATGAAGATTGAACGGGAAGAACACAAACTGGAAAAACGCCTGTGCCGCGAAGTCGGCCGTGCGATTGTTGACTTCAACATGATTGAAGAAGGCGACAAGGTGATGGTCTGCGTGTCTGGCGGCAAGGACAGCTACGCCATGCTGGACATCTTGATGAAATTGCAAAAGCGCGCGCCGATCAACTTCAGTTTGATCGCTGTCAATCTGGACCAAAAGCAACCCGGCTTTCCAGAGCACATCCTGCCCGACTATTTGAGCAAGCTGGGCGTGCCCTTTCACATTGAAAACCAGGACACGTACAGCATCGTCAAGCGGGTGATACCAGAAGGAAAAACGCTGTGCTCACTTTGCTCCCGCCTGCGGCGCGGCATTTTGTACCGGGTCGCCGGTGAGTTGGGCGCCACCAAAATCGCGCTGGGCCATCACCGTGATGACATGCTGCAAACGTTTTTCCTGAACATGTTTTTTGCCGCCAAGCTCAAAGGCATGCCGCCCAAGCTGGTCAGCGACGATGGCAAAAACATCGTCATTCGGCCGATGGCCTATGTGCCGGAAAAAGACCTGAGCCGCTGGGCCGATGTGCAAAACTTTCCCATCATTCCCTGCACGCTATGCGGCAGCCAGGAAAACCTGCAACGCAAGCAGGTCGGCAACATGCTGCGCGAATGGGACAAGAAATTCCCTGGCCGAATTGAGAACATGTTCAGCGCCCTGCAAAACATCGTGCCCTCGCATTTGATGGACGGCAAGCGCCATGACTTCAAAAGCATCAAAACCACGGGTGTTGCCGATGCAGAGGGCGACAAGGCGTTTGATGCTGACGACTTCAAGGGGCCGACGACGACAGAGCTTGCAGGCCGATCGGTGATCAAAATACAGTCGTTCTGAGCTTTATTATTTTTCTGTGTTCAACGGATGGGCGGACGATATGAATCGGGCAGGAAAAGCGCTGGCAAGCGCGCTGATGGTGGTGGTGAGCGTTTTTCTGACGGCCTGCTCCAGCATGCGCATTGTCGACAGCGATGTCACCGCGTTTTCAGCCTGGACGGCCGCACCGCCAGCGCCGGGCACGCCCTACCGCTTTGAGCGTTTGCCATCCCAAAGCACAGCCGCGCAGCAAGACCGCATTGAGGCACTGGCCACCACCAGCTTGTCAAAAGTTGGCATGACGCTCAGCCCGCTTGAAGCTCGCTACAGCGTGCAAGTGCTGCTGGCCACTGACATCGTTCAGCGTTACCCTGACCCTGGTTTTGGCTTTGGCGGCCCCGGGGTGTTCGCCACTGGCGGCAGCCGCGGGAGTTCATTCGGCCTGTCATTTCCCATGGCTTTCGGCCAGGCTTACTACAAACGCTCGCTCGGCATTTTGATGCGCGATCTGACAAGCCAAAAAGTGGTGTTTGAATCGCGTGCGCTGCATGACGGTGTCTGGAATGATGGCTTTGCAGTGCTGCCCGCGATGCTGGACGCTGCCTTGCTGGGCTTTCCGCAGCCGCCTGCTGGAAGCCGACGAATTAATGTCGAAATCCCAAGATGACATGACCCCCACGCTGTTCACTTCGTGTCAACGCTGCCCCCCGAGGGCGGCTCATTTTTCTCGGGGCGGCCCGTCGAAAAATTTCTTTTTGTGATTTTCATCCATTAATGATCGAACCAACCCGCATCATCGCCATCCGGCACGGTGAAACCAGCTGGAACGTGGACACCCGCATTCAGGGACAACTGGACATTCCACTCAGTGCCAACGGCCGCTGGCAGGCCGAGCGGCTGGCCAATGCCTTGCGCGGCGAACCCATCCAGGCGATCTACGCGAGCGACCTGACACGCGCCTGGGAAACAGCGCAATACCTGGGCCAGACCCATGGCCGGCAAGTCATCAAAGAAACTGGCCTGCGCGAACGTGGTTTTGGCGACTTTGAAGGCAAGACTTTTGCCGAGATTGCAGCCTTGTTGCCCGAACAGTCGATGCGCTGGCGCAGGCGTGACCCGGAGTTTTCACCCCGTGGCGGTGAATCTCTGGTGGCTTTGAGCGCGCGTGTGGTCGAGGCAGCCGAGCGCCTGGCCGCACGACACCCCGGCGAGCAGATTGCGCTGGTCGGCCATGGCGGCGTGATGGATGTGCTGTACCGGGCTGCTACCCGACTGGACATTCAGGCCCCGCGCACCTGGGCGCTGGGCAATGCGGCCATCAACCGACTGCTCTGGACGCCCGAAGGCTTCACGCTGGTTGGCTGGGCCGACACGCAGCATTTGAATGACGACGCGCTGGACGATGCGGCAGGTTGAACACATGAATGACCTGATCGGCCACAGTGTGAACACCATCGACACGCCAGCGCTGGTGCTTGATCTGGACGCCATGGAACGAAATCTGCACACCATGGCGGCGTTTGCAACGCAGCACCATGTCATGCTGCGACCCCATGCCAAGATGCACAAAAGTGCCGAGTTGGCAAAGCTTCAAATGGCCGCAGGGGCCGTCGGTGTGTGCGTCCAGAAAACATCTGAGGCTGAAGCGCTGGTGGCGGGCGGCGTGCACAACATCTTCATCACCAATGAGGTGATTGCGCCCAGCAAACTGGCACGTGTGGCGGCCCTGACGCGCGTTTTGGTACCCGTGGGCGGCAAACTGGCCATCTGCGTTGACAGCATAGAAGGCATCCGCCGCCTGGCGATCGGCATGAACGAGGGCCGCCCGTCATCCGGCGTGACGTCGTCGATCGACGTGTTCATTGAAATCAACGTGGGTCAAAACCGCTGCGGTGTCGAGCCCGGCAACCCTGCCGTCGCGCTGGCCATCGAGATTCGCAAGCACCCGGCCTTGAATTTTGCGGGCCTGCAGGCTTACCACGGCAAGGCACAGCATTTGCGCAGCCCGGACGAAAGACGTGACGCCATACTGGGCGCCATCATGGCGGTACAGCAGACCCGGGCGCTGATCGAAGCTGAAGGCATCAAGGTGGCGCTGGTCACGGGTGCGGGTACCGGTACTGCACCGCTTGAAGCGGCCAGCAAGCTGTACGGCGAACTGCAGGCCGGCTCCTATCTGTTCATGGATGCCGACTACGCCGCCAACCTGCCTGCCGTGGGCCAGCCACGGTTCCAGCACGCGCTGTTTGTCAAAACCCAGGTCATCAGTGTGCATGCCGGACATGCGGTGTGTGACGCAGGCCACAAAAGCCACGCGATCGATTCTGGCCTGCCCAAGGTGCATGCCTTCAGCAGCCGCAGCGAGCTGGAATACTCAAACGGCGGCGACGAGCACGGGATCTTGACACCCGCAGCAGGCTGCACCCGTCTGCCCAGCCTGGGCAGCATGCTGTGGCTGATACCCGGCCACTGCGACCCCACCGTGAACTTGCACCAGGTGATGATTGGCGTGCGTGGCGGGCTGATCGAGGGTGTGGTGGAGCGCATCATCAAGGTGGATGCGCGCGGTGCGCTGACCTGAGGGCGCTCGATAGATATTTAAGTAAACAACTCATTTCCTGCCGCTGGCGGCGCGACCCCCAAATGCCGATACGCTGCCAGCGTGGCAATGCGCCCACGCGGGGTGCGCTGCAAATAGCCCTGCTGAATCAGAAACGGCTCAATCACGTCTTCGATCGTGTCGCGCTCCTCGCCAATGCTGGCGGCAATGTTGTCCAGCCCCACAGGGCCGCCGTCAAAGCGGTGAATCACACACTCGAGCAGCTTGCGGTCCATCACATCAAAGCCTTGCGGGTCAACGTCGAGCATGGCGAGTGCTTTGTTGGCAATGCTAAGGTCGATCTCGCCTTTGCCTTTGACGTCTGCAAAGTCGCGCACCCGGCGCAGCAGCCGGTTGGCAATGCGCGGTGTGCCGCGTGAACGGCGGGCGATTTCAAAACCGCCCGCTTCGTCAGTTGGCACATTCAGCAGCCCCGCGCTGCGTTTAACAATAAGGGCGAGTTCTTCAGCGGTGTAAAACTCCAGCCGCGCCACAATGCCAAAGCGATCACGCAATGGGTTGGTCAGCATGCCAGCGCGGGTGGTGGCACCGACCAGCGTGAAGGGCTGCAAATCCAGCTTGATGCTGCGCGCTGCCGGGCCTTCACCAATCATGATGTCGATCTGGTAGTCCTCCAGAGCAGGGTACAAAATCTCTTCGACCACTGGGCTGAGGCGGTGAATCTCATCGATGAAGAGCACATCGTTTTTTTCAAGATTCGTGAGCAGCGCCGCCAGGTCTTTCGGTTTTTCGAGCACTGGGCCGCTGGTTTGCCGCATGTTGACGCCCAGCTCATGCGCAATGATGTGGCTCAGTGTGGTTTTACCCAAACCCGGCGGGCCAAACAGCAGCACATGGTCCAGTGCCTCGCTGCGTTTTTTGGCCGCGCCAATAAAAATCTCCAGCTGCTCACGCACCTTGGTCTGGCCCACATACTCGTCAAACAGCTTGGGCCGAAGGGCGCGCTCAATCGCCTCTTCTTTAGGGGAATCAGGGGCGGCTGACATGACTCGCCGGGCAGGCGGCAAGTCGGACAGGTTGAAGTCGTCGGTTTGGATGGTCATATCTAACTGACTTGGGCTTTAAGTTCTTTGTCAATCCCGCGCAACAACGCTAGGAAACTGGGCGATCGTGGATTGTCTAAATTCAAGTGGGGCGATATTTTTTCTGCCCACGCGACCTTGTCCTTTTCTGTTGCTTGAATTGCTTCAGCAAGCTTTTCCCAAGCACCGCAGACCGCGTCAGGCGATATCTTTTTAATCGCAGCGAGCTTCGATCTCGGGTAAGCTTTTTTCACAGCGCTTGTATCGGCGATGAACCAACTTTCAGTTTCTTCGACCGCAATAAAAAATAGCGTCCGTGGAGGACTGCTGATGTTCCTCAACATATCGTTCAGATCGCCTAGAAGTTTGCCTGGGCACGTTTTGTCAGCATCTATCACCACTAAAACCCATTGTTGCCTCGTAAAAGATCTGCCGAAAGCCTTAAGTTTGGCTGGTAGTTGATTTAGGAGACAGCGACTATTAACGTTGTGAACTCGAATTACATCGCTTGGCAAATTACCCTTTCCTTGATGCGCGTGAATCCTGAAATGCTGACCCTCAGCCAACAAAAATCTTCGCGTCAAAACCTCCCGAAGTACCGGAACATCCGCAGAACCCTCCACTAAGACCTCAATCCAACTCATTGTGGATATACGTTTAAATGGTTACTGAACCAAAGGCTTCCCATGGGAATCTCTTGATCGTACAAATCCTGTACGTGAGGCATATCGGCGGCTCGTGTCAGCCTTGAAAAGCCGTCATCCCGTTTGTCGAGAACCCAGACTTCACTGGGTGTAAGCGCGTCGACTAGATTCGGAGCGTGCGTAGTTAGAAAAACTTGCGGCCCGCGTTCTTGAGCCGCGTATTTTTTAAGTTCGTTTGCAAGAGTCGCGAGTAGCTGGTGATACAGCCCATTCTCCGGCTCCTCAATTGCAACAAGCGATGCGGGTGCCGGATCTTCCATCAGAAGCAAATAGGCAAGTAACTTGAGCGTACCGTCAGACATCGCGCGCTGAAAGAATGGCTTATCAAATCCCTTCGCATGAAACTTTAGAACCAAGTTACCTTCAATAGTGGGTTCGTAGTCAATCTTTTTCAATCCTGGAATCTTCTTTCCTAGCCTGTCCAGCATCAACTTAAATTGAGGTTTTTGTTCGCGCTCGACATATTGAAGATAGTTGGCTAGATTTTCGCCCGTTCTATCAAGGTGGGGTTGAGCTCCTGCAACTGGTGTGCGGCGTGCCAATTCGGGGACAAAATATGATAAGTACCACCGCTTCATAAACTCACGGAACCGCTGAATTTCAGGATGATTCTTCAACGCACCAATCGATTCAATAGCAAGCTCCTGGTCATTTGCTAGGGAGATAGGGACTCGGTTACCCGGAATTTTTTTTCCTCCAACCCATGCCGCTCCTTTTCCATTCTTAATTGCAATAAAAGTCAACGGTTGTCCTTTGCCGCCGCTTCTTTCAACGGGTTTATGCCTCAACTCTTCTTTTGAAACAAACACATGCCCGGCAGAATCGCAATCAATATGCAGGGTGTAATTAATGGGCGGTTCGCCCTCTCCTCTGTAGCGAATTTCAAACTGCATTGGTTCAGTGCTGCCTAAAGTGCGTAACTTGTCGAATCCAGCCCGATGGGGCTTGTCGCATGCTGCTTCAACCCCTAAATTTAGGCAATCGCCCAGAAAGCTAAGCGCATCCAAAATGCTTGATTTGCCAGTTCCGTTCGCACCAATGATGGCCACTAAACGCGGAAGCTCAGTTTGCGTCTTATTCGACAAAACGCGTCCAAGCGTGACATCTTTCAGAGCGCGAAAATTTTTTATCTGAATACCCTCAAGGAATGCCATACAAACACCTCAATTTGAATTTACTTCGCCAGAGCCTTCAACGCCAGCTTGATGCCATCAGACACCCCAATATCTTGAGGCAAAGCTTTGAGCGCCAGCGCCGCATCCCGGTCGCTGTAGCCCAGAGCCACCAGCGCCTGCAAAATATCTGACTGGCTGTCATTGCTGATGCTGACGTTCACGCCGATGTCTGCACCGAGCTTGCCTTTGAGCTCGAGCAGCAAACGTTCAGCGGTTTTTTTGCCGATACCGGGCACCTTGATGATGCGGCCAGGCTCTTGCAGGGTGACGGCTTGGGCGAGTTCTTCAACGCTCATGCCGCTGAGCACGCTCAGGGCGGTGCGTGGGCCGACGCCGGATATTTTGACCAGTTGCCTGAAAGCTGCGCGCTCTGTTGGCGTGGCAAAGCCGTAGAGGATTTGCGCGTCTTCACGCACCACAAAGTGGGTCAGCAGGCTGACTTTTTCACCCAACACGGGCAGGTTGTAAAAGGTGCTCATGGGCACCAGCAGCTCGTAGCCCACGCCGTTGCAGTCCACCAGAATTTCGGGTGGGTTCTTTTCGGCTAGAAAGCCTTGAATTCGTCCAATCATGGCTGGATGTTATCAGTCACCCCATGATGGGAATATCAGCGGACAATCAACGCTCCATCTTCTTCAGGACAACCCCGCCTTGATCCTCCGCCACACCTTCACGCCGCCGAACAACACCCGCATGGGCCACCTGTGCGGGCCGATGGATGCACACATTCGCACCATTGAAGTGGGCCTGGACGTGAAGATTGCGCACCGGTTTGAGCAGTTCAAGATTGACGGCACCAAGGCGCGCGCGACCCAGGCGCTGGAGGTGCTGCAGGCGCTGTATGAAATGGCGCAGCGGCCGATCGCTGAGGAAACCGTGCAGCTGATGATGGCGGGCGACACCTCCTTAAAGCATGCGCCCGACGGCAGCACCACATTGACCACCCGGCGCGCTGACCTGCGTGCGCGCACCGTCAACCAGGGCACTTATCTTGAAAACATTGCCACCCATGACATCACCTTTGGCATTGGCCCTGCAGGCACGGGCAAAACCTATTTGGCCGTGGCCTGCGCTGTTGATGCGCTGGAGCGCAGTGCCGTGCAGCGCATTGTGCTGACCCGCCCTGCGGTGGAAGCTGGCGAGCGGCTGGGCTTTTTACCCGGTGATTTAAGCCAGAAAGTGGATCCGTACCTGCGCCCGCTGTGGGACGCGCTGCATGAGCTGATGGGGTTTGAACGGGTGCAAAAAGCCTTTGAGCGCCAGCAAATTGAAATCGCGCCGCTGGCCTTCATGCGGGGCCGCACCTTGAACCACGCGTTTGTGATTTTGGACGAAGCGCAAAACACCACGCCCGAGCAGATGAAGATGTTTTTGACACGCATTGGCTTTGGCAGCAAGGCAGTGGTCACAGGTGATGTGAGCCAAGTTGATTTGCCGCGCACGCAGCTCAGTGGGCTGGTCGATGCCGAGCGGGTTTTAAAGCGTGTCAACGGTATTGCCATTACCCGGCTGACCAGCGCGGACGTGGTGCGGCACCCACTGGTGGCGCGGATTGTGGATGCGTATGACCGTGCGCCTGACGGCGTGGACAAGACACCCGAGGGCACGAACAAAAGGCCCGGTGCTGTTGATGAATTAACAATTGCTACCAATACAGTAGCTACTAGACCAAGTAAAGCAAGGGCCAGGAGCCGAAATGACTCTTAAAAATCTGCAACTGTCGCTGCAATTTGGCAACATTCAAAACGCCGCCCGCCACCGCACCGCCTTGCCGCGCCACAGCGTGGCCCGCTGGATTCGCCATGCGCTTGAAAGCGATGCCGAGATCACGGTGCGGATTGTGGACAGCGATGAGGCCCAGGCACTGAACCGCGACTACCGCAAAAAGGACCACGCGACCAATGTGCTGACCTTTGACTACACGCGGGCGCCGATGGTCACCGCTGACTTGGTGCTGTGCGCGCCCGTGATTGCCAAAGAGGCCAAAGACCACAAAAAAACGCTGCGCGACCACTACGCGCATCTGCTGGTGCACGGCACGCTGCATGCGCAGGGCTATGACCATGAAACCTCAGCCGCAGATGCGGACGCGATGGAAGCGCGTGAAATCGACATTCTGGCGGGTTTGGGCGTCAAAAACCCTTATTTGTGAGTTGGTAGCCGGTGTTTGGCCCCAGTGCTTGGCCTTTTGGGTGTTTTCAGGCCCTTTCAGGCAAAATTGGCCTCCAGACCAATAAATTCTTGGTCTGGTAGCTCCTGAAATCATAGCATTCAGTTTGCACTAATCAGTGATGCCGGCGGCGACAAACAGCGGCTTGCCGACCGGGCCGGTCAGAAAAGCAACAAATTGCTGCGCCAGCGCCTGCTGCTGGCTGGATGCCAGAGGTGCCGCCGTGTAAGCCGTGTAGTTTTGAATGTCGGCAGGCAATGGCCCCACCAGTTGGAGCCCTTTGCCGGTGTACAGCAAAATTTCAGTCATGGCGGCAAAGCCAATTTCGGTGCCTTTGCCTTTGATGACGTGCTCAAGCACCGATGCACCATCCGGGTAACGGCTGGTTTTGCTTTCAATCTGGCTGTACACATCCATCTTTTTAAGCAGGCCTTCCAGATACAGCCCGGTCGATGCACGGTTAAACACCAGCGACTCGGCAGACAGGATGGCTTTTTTGATGGCATCAGCGCTGGAGATGTCGGGCGCAGGCGCACCATCGCGCACCGTCACGCCCATGCCAACCCGGCCCACGTTGGCGCGCGCCGCCGCCAGCTTGTTGGCAGCGGCAAAGTCTGCAATCACCGCTGGCGGCGCAACCACCACATCAAACGCCGGGTTGGCTTGCATGCGTTTGCGCAGCTCGGGCGCGGTGTTGAACGTGATCTTGACGCTGTGGCCAGTCTGCTTTTCAAAGGCTGCGGCGGCGGCCTTGATACCCGGTTCAATGGCGCCTGCGCTGAGCACGGCCACATCAGCGGCCAACGCGCCCATGGGCAGGCTGATGGCGGCCATTAGCGTGGTACAGCAACGGAGAAGGGTGGAATAAACAGGCATGGGGCAGCTCCTGAAAAGATCAAAACGGGCGGCAAGATTCAGCCCAGGGTCAGCCGCACAAACTTGCGCTTGCCGACCTGCAAAACGTAAGTACCCGCGCCGAGCTTGAGTCCTTTATCGCTGACAACCTGGCTGTCCACGCGCACGCCTCCACCGTCGATTAGGCGATTGCCCTCACCGATTGATTCAGTAAGTCCGGTGGCCTTAAGCACGACGGCGATTCCTAGATGGGTGGCTTCAACCAAGCCCAACTCACGTAGTGGCAACAATGCGGGGATGCCACCCTGACTGCGGTTGATAAAGTCTTGCTGGGCTGCGTCGGCAGCAGAAGCCGAATGAAAGCGTGCGGTGATTTCTTTGGCCAGCGCCACCTTGGCATCTTTTGGGTTGCGCCCAGCGGACACTTCGGCTTTGAGCGCCGCAATATCGGCCTCGCTCCGGAAGGACAGCAGGGTGTACCACTTCCACATCAGCACGTCAGAAATGCTCAGCACCTTGGCATACATGGTGTTGGCGTCTTCAGAGATGCCGATGTAGTTGTTTTTGCTTTTCGACATTTTTTCGACGCCGTCGATGCCTTCGAGCAGCGGCATGGTCAAAATGCATTGCGGCTCTTGGCCGTACTCCGTTTGCAGGTGTCTGCCCACCAGCAGGTTGAACTTCTGGTCGGTGCCGCCCAGTTCCAGATCGCTTTTGAGCGCGACTGAGTCGTAGCCCTGCATCAGCGGGTACAAAAACTCATGCACGCTGATGGGCGTGCCAGCCTTGAAGCGGTCATGAAAATCATTGCGCTCCATCATGCGGGCCACGTTGTATTTGGCCGCCAGCTGAATCATGCCGCGCGCTCCCAGCGGGTCTGACCATTCGCTGTTGTAGCGGATCTCGGTTTTGGCCGGGTCCAGCACCAGGCTGGCCTGTTTGTAATAGGTGTCGGCATTCGCCTTGATCTGTTCAGGCGTGAGCGGCGGTCGGGTGGTGTTGCGGCCAGACGGGTCGCCAATCAGGGTGGTGAAGTCGCCAATCAAAAAGATGACCGTATGACCCAGGTCCTGCAACTGGCGCATTTTGTTGAGCACGACAGTGTGGCCAATGTGAATGTCAGGTGCCGTCGGGTCCAGCCCCAATTTGATGCGCAGCGACACGCCCGTGGCCTCTGATCTGGCGAGCTTTTTGACCCATTCGTCCTGCGGAATCAGCTCTTCGCAGCCCCGAAGAGATACGGCCAGGGCGTTCTTGACGCGATCGGTCACCGGGTAATTTGTAACAGGAGCTTGATTCATAAGGGTTTTTAGCAGGTCGCGGGGTCGTCCGACAGATATACTGGCACTTCTCTTGCGAGGTGTCTATTTTAGATGCGCGGCTCTTGGCCGCTTTGGCGTCCTGGCAAGAACCTCATTTTTGGCATCACGCACCTTCGTTGGGACTCCAAGTTTTGCAATTTTCTGATTCGGTACGGTTTTTAAACGCGATCGCCGCCAGCCTGCAGCGCCACCCAAAACGGGTCGCTGGCAGCTTGGCCGCCCTGTTGCTGGGCACCGGTGTGACGGCTTTTGGCGTTGTTCCGCTGGCGCCTGACGCGGCCGATCTGCCTGTGCGCCAGGTGCTCGAATCCGTGCAGCCGCTGCCGCTGCAAGTGCAACTGGATGCGCTGGCTGACCACCGCTTCAAACTGTTTCGCACCGACATCACCCGCGGCAACGACACAGCGGACACGCTGCTCAAGCGCCTGAACATCACGGACCCCGCAGCAGCGGCCTTTTTGCGCAAAGACGCCAATGCCAGGCTGGCACTGGTGGGCCGCCCCGGCAAGACCATCACGGCCGAAGCCAGCGACAAGCAAGAATTGACCAAGCTCAGCACCCGCTGGCCGAGCGACGATGACACCCTGTTCAAGCGGCTGGTTGTTGAGCGCATCGGGCAGTCGTTTGTCTCCCGGATAGAAACCGCCCCCTATGTGGCCAACGCCCGGCTGGCCAGCGGCAGTATTCAAACCTCTCTTTTTGCCGCCACAGACGAGGCGCGTATACCGGATGCGGTCGCCGTTCAAATCGCTGAGATGTTCTCCAGTGACATTGACTTTCGCCGGGCTCTGCGCAAGGGCGACCGCTTCAACGTGGTCTTCGAGGCGCTCGAGGCCGATGGCGAACCACTGCGCACTGGCCGGGTGCTGTCAGCTGAGTTTGTCAACGCGGGCAAAGCACATCAGGCGATGTGGTTTCAGCCCCCTGGTCAGGACGCAAATGGCGCGGCTTACAAAGGCGGCTATTACTCACTGGACGGCAAAAGCTTGCGCCGCGCCTACCTGGGCTCGCCACTGGCGTTCACGCGTATCAGCAGTGGCTTTTCCATGCGTTTTCACCCGATTTTGCAAAAATGGCGTGCGCATTTGGGCACAGACTTCGCAGCCCCTAGCGGTACACCGGCGCTAACGGTCGGCGACGGTATGGTGTCGTTTGCAGGCAGTCAAAACGGCTACGGCAATGTGGTGTTTGTCAAGCACCGCAATGGCCATGAGACGGTGTACGCTCACCTGAGCAAAGTCAATGTGCGGGTCGGTCAACGTGTGGCGCAAGGCGACACCGTTGGTCTGGTCGGCGCCACAGGCTGGGCCACAGGACCCCATTTGCATTTTGAGTTCCGCGTCAATGGCGTTCACCAGGACCCGATGACCATTGCCCGCCAGAGCGAAACCGTTCCTGTGCCGTCGGCCGCATTGCCCACCTTCAAACGCTTAGCCGCGGTCGTCAGCACACAATTGCAAGCCGCTGCCACCATAGTTCAAACCCGGGCTGAATAAACAAGCCTGCCCGTTTGCTTGTTTGACGCAGCGCTCTGCCCCGACGACGGGGCTCATTTTTCTTTGGTAGCGGACCGTCGAAAAATTCTCACCATGTCCTTCAGGAATATTGAGTCATGAACGATTTGTACATCGGCCTGATGTCGGGTACATCGCTCGATGGTGCAGACGGCGTGCTGGTTGATTTTTCGGGCGCCAAACTCCGGGTGTTGGCACATGGGACGCAGGCGTTTTCAAACGAATTCCGCGCGGAACTGCTGGCACTCAATACCCCCTCACATAACGAGCTACATCGCGCCGCGCAGGCCGCCAACCAGCTCGTTGAAGTGTATGCATCCGTCGTCAAGTCGCTGCTTGATCAGACCCGACTCACCGCCCAAGACATTCAAGCCATAGGCGCACACGGCCAGACTGTGCGGCATCAACCCTCATCGGGCTACACCACACAACTGAACAACCCAGCCCTGCTGGCCGAGCGCACCAGCATTGACGTGGTGGCTGACTTTCGCAGCCGCGACGTGGCAGCCGGTGGCCAGGGCGCACCGCTGGTACCGGCCTTCCACCAAAGCGTTTTCGGTCAGGGCGGACAAACCACCCTGGTATTGAACATTGGCGGCATTTCCAATCTCAGCGTTCTGCCGGCAACCGGACAGGTGCTGGGCTTTGACTGCGGCCCCGGCAACGCCCTGATGGACGCCTGGTGTTTTCAGCACACCGGCCAGCACTTCGACCAGGACGGCCGGTGGGCCGCCAGCGGTCAACGGATTCCCGCATTGCTTGCCCGTCTGCTGGACGAGCCTTATTTCTCGCTGCAGCCCCCAAAGAGCACGGGGCGAGATTTGTTCAGCGCGGGCTGGCTGGCGCAAAAGCTGCAAGCTTTTACCAACTACCGGCCCGAAGACGTGCAAAACACATTGGCTGAATTCACCGCAAGGGCTTGTATTGCAAGTACGGGTAGCTATTTAAAGGATAGCGAAGAACTGATTGTTTGCGGTGGCGGTGCTTTTAACGGCCACCTGATGCAGCGGCTACAAGCCGGTCTGCCGTCTTTGAAGGTTGTCTCTTCCGAAACACATGGGTTGCCGCCTTTACAGGTTGAAGCCGCAGCTTTTGCCTGGCTGGCCCGGCAAACCACCTTGCGCATGCCTGGCAACCTGCCCAGCGTGACAGGGGCTGTCGGGCTGCGCGTGCTGGGCGCATGCTATCCGGCTTGACGAATAGCGGACAACAAAAAACCGCCTCAGGGGCGGTTTTTTGTTGGAGGCGAGAACCTCAAGCCGAGAAGCTCGAACCACATCCGCAGGTGCTGGTCGCGTTCGGGTTTTTGATCACAAACTGCGCGCCTTCCAGATCGTCTTTGTAGTCAATCTCGGCGCCCACCAGGTATTGGTAGCTCATCGCGTCAATCAGCAAGGAGACGCCATTTTTGGTCATGGTGGTGTCGTCGTCATTGGTGATTTCATCAAACGTGAAGCCATAAGAAAACCCTGAGCATCCGCCGCCTTGGACAAACACGCGCAGTTTGAGGTCCGGGTTGCCTTCTTCAGCAATCAACTCGGCGACCTTGCCAGCCGCGCTGTCGGTAAAGACAAATGGGTCGGGCATTTGGGTAGGAATAATTTCAGCAACTGCGCTCATAAGGAACTCCTGACTTGAAAATCAATGCATGATGGTAACGCAACAAGCCTGACCACAATGCTGACAGGTACTTTGTCGCCTCAGACTGCTAGCCGTTGTTGGCGGCCAGCTTCAGAACCGGTTTGTCTTCTGCGTCCTGACTCATCGGCCTCAACTGTCCAGCGATAAGTGCCCCTTGGTGCATTTCAAGCGCCTTGTAAGACACATCGCCCTCAATATTGGCTTTTGGCTGCAATTCCAGCAGTTCTGACGCGTGCACCGGCCCCATAACACGGCCATTGATGATCACGTGGTCCGCATAGATCTGCCCCTTGACGGTCGCTGATTCACTGATGACCAAAATACTGGCGCCGCCTTCGGCAGCCCGAACATCACCCATGACCTCACCGTCAATACGCAGCCCGTCGGTGAATTTGAGATTGCCTTCAATGCTGCTGCCTTGGGCAATCAGGCTTTTAATGGAGGGCTGCTTTTTTTTACCGAACATGACAATCCTAACGACGGGTTTTATAGCTTGAAGGTCTGAACAGATCGGGTAGCAACGCCTTCCACGACTTTCGCGGTGACAGTTTTTACCATGGCTTGGGGCGGAAAATCCAGTACCCCTTCAATCCGCCGGTATTGCTTGAATTGCAAGTTCTGTGCCCCGCCAGGCAAGGTAGCGGTCCATGGCTTGCCAGCCAGCATGCCGTTGAGGGTGATTTCCATCTTGCCATTGAAGTCCGGGGCGTTTTTAACCGGCTGAATCACCAAAACCTGCCATTTGAGCTGCGAAGGCGACAACAACTCGGCATGCAGACCACGAATGGCCACGCCATCTGAGCCGCCCGCGGGCAGCAGTTTTTCAAAAAATCCCAGGTCGTCACGCAGCAGGCGGTTGTCAGACTCCAGCTGCTTGAGCTGCACCGCCATTTTTTCCTGGGTGGCTTTTTCAGCCGTCAGCAGGCTGCCCGACGTGTTGGCGATGGTTTGTGCCTTGTCGCGGTCTTGCCTGAGTTGCACCACTTCTTGGCGCAACAGCTTCAATTCTTCCTTGGCGTTGGTATCCACGCCGGCAATGCCTTTGCCGAATTCAAACGCCCATAAAGCAATGGCTGCTGAAAACCCCAGCATGACAGCGCCCATCATCCAGCGAACCGGCCAAGGCAGTGCGCTGCGCACCGACATGCGAGGGGAGCTGATGGTCAGGCGACGACGAAACAGGCGAAATTTCAAAACGAATGGCTGTGCTGTGGTGGGTTAGGCATTGTGCACCGTTTGCGTGCAAAGAAAAAGAAAAAGCCGCCAGGGGGAAACCAGGCGGCTTTTGGGAAGAGCGGCAGAGATGCCGCTTGCGCCATTAACGTTTGCTGAACTGCTTGCGACGGCGTGCTGAACGGAAACCGACCTTTTTACGTTCGACTTCACGTGCATCACGGGTCACAAAGCCTGCCTGGCTCAACGCTGGCTTCAAGGCTGCGTCATAGTCAATCAGAGCACGGGTGATACCGTGGCGCACAGCGCCTGCCTGGCCAGACTCACCGCCGCCATGCACGTTGACCATGATGTCAAACGTTTCGACGTGGTTGGTCAAAAACAGGGGCTGGCGGCAGATCATGATGGACGTCTCACGACCAAAGAACACCTGGATGTCCTTGTCGTTGACGGTGATCTTGCCAGTGCCTTTTTTCAGAAACACGCGGGCGACGCTGGATTTGCGGCGGCCAGTGCCATTGTTCCATTCACCGATCATTTGGCGGCCTCTTTCTGAGCATTAATGGAGATGCCTGGAATGTCCAGAACCTTTGGCTGCTGAGCCGTATGTGGGTGCTCTGCACCGCCATAGACCTTCAGCTTTTTGATCATGGCGTAGCCCAAAGGCCCTTTTGGCAACATGCCCTTGACCGCTTTTTCAAGCGCGCGGCCAGGGTGCTTGGCCTGCATGTCACGGAAATTGGTCGCCGTGATGCCGCCTGGGTAACCAGAATGGCGGTAGTAAATCTTGTCGAGCGGCTTGGCGCCGGTCACACGCAGCTGAGCTGCGTTGATGATGACAATGAAGTCACCGGTGTCGACGTGAGGCGTGTAAATGGCCTTGTGTTTGCCGCGTAAACGGAGAGCAACTTCGCTGGCTACTCGTCCGAGGACCTTGTCGGTCGCGTCAATCACAAACCACTCGTGCACCACGTCAGCGGGTTTTGCGCTGAAGGTTTTCATGAGTTTTCTCTTTAAAAAGAAGGGTTTGGCGGGTTCTTTTCTACGGTCGGCGTTCCTCTGATGGGAACCTCTTAGGTAGGATTGACTCGGCTTACGGCCATGAAGGCGATACCAAGACTTGCTTCGACGCGGAACCACAAATGCGCTGCGAAGCCCTCGATTATATGAAATATCAAGGGCTTAGGTCAATCTCCTGTGGTCTTTGATGCGGTTTAAAGGTGAAAATAGCCAGATGTTCTCCTACCGCCACGCCTTTCACGCCGGCAACCATGCCGACGTTCTCAAACACACCACTCTGATCGCCTTGTGCAAATACCTGTGCGGCAAAGATACCGCACTGAGCGTGATTGACACCCACGCGGGTGCCGGGCTGTATCGGCTCGATGGCGACTACACCGAGACCAGCGGCGAGGCCAAAGATGGTGTTTTCAGGCTGTTTAAGGCATTCAATCCGCCTTCAGGCCAAGCCATGAAGGCACCGGTAGCTCCTAAAAAAGCAGCAGACAAAACAGCTGCATCCGCCATCACGCCGGAGGACTTCTGCCCTGCCCTGCAGGATTACGCCGCTGTCCTGCGCGGGCTGAATCCCAAATTTGCTGAAACCGGCGATGCCAGCCAGCTCAAAATCTATCCCGGCTCCCCCTTTATTACCCAGCAGTTTCTTGAAGGCCGCGACAAGCTCAAGCTGTTCGAATTGCACCCGACTGACTTCAAGTCGCTGTCAGGCAACATTGCGCAACTCGGTGCGGGCCGGCAGGTCAGTGTGGCCCGTGAAGACGGTTTTGAGTCCCTGAAAACCTTTTTACCACCGCCCTCACGGCGCGCCATGGTTTTTTGTGACCCGAGCTACGAAATGAAAAGTGATTACGCCCGGGTCAGCGCCTGCATGGCAGATGCAGTCAAGCGCTTTGCCACCGGCACGTACGTCATCTGGTACCCGGTCATCCCCCGGCCAGAAGCACATGACTTGCCGCGCAAGCTGAAAACGCTGGCGGTGAAAGCATCGAGACCCTGGTTGAATGCTGTTTTGACTGTCAAGTCGAGCAAGTTGACCACCGATGATGAAGGCGATGTGGTCCGACCCGGCTTGCCAGCCAGCGGCATGTTTGTCATCAACCCGCCGCACACGCTCAAAGCGCAGTTGCAGCTGGCGCTGCCGCAGATGGTCACACTGCTGGGACAAGACCGAAATGCCGGTTTTACGCTGGACAGCGGTGGCTAGGCAGCGTTAGCGCCTCGCGGCCGCATTGAACATCGGCTTAAAACAGCGCAGGTTCAGGCGCGCAGTGATGGCAGGTTCAAACCAGTTGGAGCCGCTCGCAAATCTCAACCGTGGGCCCGGCCTGATTCATCGAATAAAAATGAATCCCTGGCGCACCGCCATTGCGCAACTGGTCGCACAGGTCAGTTGTCACGTCCAAGCCAAAACTCTTGATGGACGCGGTGTCGTCACCAAAGCCCTGCAAACGCAGGCGTATCCAGCGTGGAATTTCTGCACCGCAGGCATCTGAAAAGCGCATCAATTGGGTGGAACTGGTGATTGGCATGATGCCCGGCACGACGGGAACATCAATGCCGAGCTTGTAAGCATCGTCAACAAATCGAAAGTAGGCGTCGCTGTTGAAAAAATACTGGGTAATGGCTGAATTGGCACCGGCCTTGACCTTGGTGACGTAAGCCTTCAGGTCGTCATCGGCCGACCTGGCCTGTGGATGCACCTCAGGGTAAGCGGCCACTTCGATGTGAAAGGCATCGCCCGTCTCGGCGCGGATGAAGGCCACCAGGTCACTCGCGTAATGAAACTCACCGCCGGCACCATAGCCGCTGGGCAGGTCGCCACGCAGCGCCACCAGGCGCTTGACACCCATGGCCTGCAGGGTTTGAAGTTGCGTGCGTACCGTGGCTTTGGTGGCGCCAATGCATGAGAAGTGGCTGGCGGCAGCGAAGCCTTCGGCCAGAATTTCACTGACGGTGGCAAAAGTGCCCTGTTGCGTCGAACCCCCTGCGCCGAAGGTCACGGAACAGAACTCGGGCTTCAAGGCGTAAAGCGTCTGCCGCGTCGCGCGCAGCTTTTGAGCACCTTCAGGCGTTTTGGGCGGGAAGAATTCAACACTGACGGGAAGCTTGGTGTGGGTCATAAAAAGCTTTTCTTCAATCTCGCGTGGCCGCATTCAGTCACGCTATTTAGTCACGCTGTTTGCGCCGCGCCGGACCGTGCTGGCCGGCGTGGGCTTCTTCAGAGTCTTCATGCGCAGCATGCAGAGCACGCGTTTCGGCACGCGGTGTGCGTTTGACGGCTTTGCGCGGCGGCGCAGCAGGCAGTGGTTTGTCGTCCAGACCCACATCACTGGCTTTTTTGCCGTGAATGAAAAACTCGCGGTTGCCGTCGCCGCCTTCGATGCTGGACGCCATCCAGCCGAGCACGTCAACGCCAAGTTCAGCACAACAGTCACGCAAACGTTTTTCAACAAACTCAAAATGCACAGCATCACGAACAATGCCGCCCTTGCCGATCTGGCCGGGCTGCAGTTCAAATTGCGGTTTCACCAGCATCAGCAGATGGCCCTCGGCCTTGAGCAGGCGCACCACGGCAGGCAGCACCAGCGTGAGGGAAATGAAGGACAGGTCGGCCGTCAGAAAATCGAAAACGGGGTCTATGCCGGGTTCACTTTCTGCATCACGATCCGCATCTGTGTCGTCGTCAAACGAATAAGAGTGAGCGCAGGCAGTCACCAGGTCAGCGGCCGTCAATGACCGTGCATTGATGCCTTCCAGGCACACCACCCGGTCATCGTCACGCATGCTGGCGTGCAACTGGCCATGACCCACGTCCACACCCACCACCTGCACAGCACCATGCTGGAGCAGGCAATCGGTAAAGCCGCCGGTCGACTGACCCACATCAAGGCAGCGTAAGCCGGTCACATCAAGCCCGGTGGCTTTCAATGCACCTTCGAGCTTCAAGCCACCACGCGAGATGTATTTGGCCTCGGTGTTGTCGAGCACTTCAACTTCTGCCGCATCAGGTATCTCGTCACCGTTCTTGGCCACCCGCTTCCATGGCGCAGCGACCTCGGCCTCGTCAACCACAACGCGCCACCGCACACCCGAGCCAATCAGGCGCTGGGCCTGGGAGCGGGTGGTGGCAAAGCCGTGTTCTACGAGAAAGAGGTCAGCGCGCATGAATTTCTTTGGAGGTAGCAGGCTAAAAGCGTAGCGAGCGCCCGCCAGACAAGGCGCGGGAGGCTGCGAACCGGAGCGTACTGAAGGTACGTGAGGATTCGCAGACGGTACCCGCAACGCAGTATCACGGGTGCGCAGTAGCTTTTAATAACGGTAAGCGTTGGCTTTGTACGGGCCAGACTTGCTGACGCCGATGTAATCAGCCTGTTCCTGGCTCAGTTCGCTTAGCACAGCGCCGACTTTCTTCAGGTGCAAGCGCGCGACTTTTTCGTCCAGATGTTTTGGCAACACATAGACCTTGCCCACTTCGTAGTCGGCCTGCTTGGTGAACAGTTCGATTTGTGCAATCGTCTGGTTCGCAAAGCTTGACGACATCACAAAGCTGGGGTGGCCGGTGCCGCAGCCCAGATTGACCAAGCGGCCTTTGGCCAGCAAGATGATGCGTTTGCCGTCCGGGAAAATGACGTGGTCGACTTGCGGCTTGATTTCTTCCCAAGTGCATTTCTCGAGCGACGCCACATCGATTTCGTTGTCAAAGTGGCCGATGTTGCAAACGATGGCCTGGTCTTTCATGGCGGCCATGTGCTCATAGGTGATGACGTTTTTGTTGCCGGTAGCGGACACAAAAATGTCGCACTTGTCAGCAGCGTATTCCATCGTCACGACTTTGTAGCCTTCCATCGCGGCTTGCAGCGCGTTGATCGGGTCGATCTCGGTCACCCACACCTGGGCGCTCAAGGCGCGCAGTGCCTGGGCCGAGCCCTTGCCCACATCGCCGTAGCCGGCAACCACAGCCACTTTGCCAGCAATCATCACGTCGGTAGCGCGCTTGACAGCGTCAACCAGCGATTCGCGGCAACCATACAGGTTGTCGAACTTGGACTTGGTCACGGAGTCGTTCACGTTGATGGCGCGAATGGCCAGTGTGCCCTTGGCGGACATTTCGTTCAAACGCAACACACCCGTGGTGGTTTCTTCGGTCACGCCGATGATGTTTTTCAGGCGACGGCTGTACCAGGTCGGGTCAATCGCCAGCTTGGCCTTGATGGCGTTGAACAGGCAGATTTCCTCTTCGCTGCCAGGGCTGGCCAGCAGGGAGATGTCTTTCTCAGCCTTGGTGCCCAGGTGCATCAGCAAGGTGGCGTCGCCGCCGTCGTCCAGAATCATGTTCGGACCTTCTTCAGGGGTGCCCTTGGCGCCGCCGAACTCAAAAATGCGGTGGGTGTAATCCCAGTAGTCGGCCAGGGTTTCACCCTTGATCGCAAACACAGGTGTGCCAACCGCTGCCAGCGCGGCGGCGGCGTGGTCTTGCGTCGAGAAAATATTGCACGATGCCCAGCGCACGTCAGCGCCCAGAGCTTGCAGCGTTTCAACCAGCACGCCGGTTTGAATCGTCATGTGCAGCGAGCCAGTGATACGGGCACCTTTGAGGGGCTGAGCCTTGGCGAATTCTTCGCGGATGGCCATCAGGCCCGGCATTTCGGTTTCGGCAATTTTGAATTCTTTGCGGCCCCAGGCGGCCAAAGAAAGATCAGCAATCACGTAATCAGTGAAAGCAGTAACAGGTTTAAGGACGGCGTTCATACGGTTCTCCAACATCAAAAAATGAGATCAAACATCAATTGGGCAAAATGGCCACGTGCGCAATGCTGAAGCGTCTGGAGAGTTTGGAAACTCACCCGGCGAAAAAGCATTGCGGGTGAGCGTGGTTGCAGAGTTAAATCTTGAGCCTAATCCACATGCCGTGGGTTGCAACGCTCCTCAAGAACCCAGTATTGTACAGACATGCGACACTTTCGTCATGCAGCCCTTAAATTCGTGGTCTTGGCAGGCCAGAAGCCGCATCAAAGGCGTTTTCACAGACATTGACGACACGCTGACCACCCAGGGCGCGATCACGCCAGATGCACTGGCCGCCTTGGGTGACTTGAAGGCACGCGGCTTGACTGTCATCGCCGTCACGGGCCGTCCGGTCCGATGGAGTGAGCCGTTTGCCCGGCGCTGGCCCATCGACGCGATTGTGGCCGAAAACGGCGCTGTGTTGCTTCAAAACATCCATCAAAAAGAGCTGCATGCCAATAAAAACGAGCGCAAGCTGCTATTGAAATCATATCAACAGAGCGATGTTATAAGGGCCAGAAACTTCGCCCGCATGGCACAAATCGGTCAGCGTATCTTGCAAGAGGTTCCAGGCACGCTGCTGGCGCGCGATAGTGCTGGGCGTGAAACCGACATGGCGATTGACCACAGCGAGTTCACCCGTCTGTCACCAGAAAAAATAGCGCAAGTCGTCGCCATCATGCAGGCCGAAGGCATGACGGCCACCGTCAGTTCCATCCACATCAATGGCTGGTTTGGCGAGCACAACAAGGCGGTGGGCGCGCGCTGGGCCGTGCGCCAGTTGTTTGAGCGAGACCTGGCTGCAGAAATGGACAACTGGGTGTTCGTGGGCGATTCAACCAACGACCAGTTGATGTTCGACGCTTTCCAGAATTCCATTGGCGTGGCCAATGTGCGGCGCTTTGAGGCGCAGCTGGCACATTTGCCGCGCTACGTCACCGATGCTGAACGCGGCGCTGGGTTCGCCGAAGTGGCTCGGGCCGTCATGTCCGCCCAGTCAAGCTAAGAGCTTTTAAGCAACCCCAGCTTCTCGACCAGTGCTTTCTCGCGCTTGAACGTCTCTTGCGCAAACTTCAAATACCCCGCCGAGCTCATGTACATGGGTGTCATGTCGTATTTGGCCAGGGTGTTTTTGTAGCTTTCCATGTCCATGGCCTGCTTGAAGCCGTCATGCAAGCGCTTGACCACGGCTGGCGGCGTGTCGCGCGGGGCTGCAATGCCAAATGGCGAGTTTTGCACCATGTCCAGGCCCAGCTCTTTCAGCGTGGGCGCATCCGGAAATTTGGCCAGCCGCTCTGCACCCCAGGTGTTCAGCACCCGCAGCTTGCCCGCTTCAACCTGCGGCGCAAAGCCGGTGGAATCGGCCGCGGCCATGATGTTGCCGCCCAAGATGGACTGCATCAGGTCAGCACTGCCTTTGTACGGCACATGCAGCAGCTCAATGCCGAGCTTTTGCGCAATCAGCTCCATCGTCAGGTGCGGGCTGGTCATGGTGCCGGTAGAACCATAGCTGAGCTTGCCGGGATTGGCCTTGGCCCAGCCGACAAAGTGCGTCCAGGTTTTGAGCGGTGAATCCATGGGCACGACCAGACCAAATGCGTAGCCGGTGACGTTCAGCACGTAGGACAAATCGGTGATTGGATCCCAAGACATTTTGGTGGTGTACGGCAGGCGAAACACGCCCAACGGAATTTGCGCCACCGTGTAGCCGTCAGCAGCAGCGCTTTGCAATTGCTGGGCCGGCAAGGTGCCGCCCGCGCCGGGTTTGTTTTCAACAATCACGGGCTGGCCCAGGATTTTGGAGGCGTTGTCAGCCAGCGATCGCATCGTGATGTCGGTGGGCCCGCCTGCGGGGAAAGCAATCACCAGCTTGATGGGTTTGTTCGGGAAGCTTTGGGCACCCGCCTGGCTGAGCAGGGTGGGCACAGCGAGTGCGGCTGCAGATTGCAGCAAGTGGCGGCGTTTCATGGAACTCCAATCAGTGAGGTGATGACATCATCGGTCAGCAGAAGGCAAAACGCATCAGGGGAACACCTGAAAGAGGTCAAAAACATAAAATTGGGCTTTCCATGCATATTTTGGCCTGTAGCCCAATTAATATAAGTGCGAGTAGCTCCTGAATAAATAGCAATCAAACTGACTCAAACACGTTCCAGAACGCCGCGCAGGGCGTTTCCGGTGTGGGTGCCCAGTTTGACGACGGTTTCAGGCGGTGCTGCGGCAACCACGCTGCCACCGGCGTTGCCACCGTCGGGCCCGAGGTCAATCACCCAGTCGGCCTCGGCAATCACGTCCAGGTCGTGCTCGATCACCACCACGCTGTGGCCGCCATTGACCAGGCGGTGCAGCACATGGATGAGCTTTTCAACATCCGCCATGTGCAGGCCGACGGTGGGCTCGTCCAGCACATACAGCGTGTGAGGTGCCTTTTGGCCACGCCTTGTGATGTCGTCACGCACTTTGCTCAATTCAGTCACCAGCTTGATGCGCTGCGCCTCGCCGCCAGACAGCGTGGGCGAGGGCTGGCCAAGCGTGAGGTAACCCAGCCCGACGTCTTTGAGCAATTGCAGCGGGTGGCCGATGCTGGGCATGGATTTGAAAAATTCCACCGCTTCGTCAACTTCCATCTTCAGCACATCGCCAATGCTTTTGCCGCGCCAGGTCACCGCCAGCGTCTCGGGGTTAAAGCGGGCGCCGTGGCAGGTTTCGCACAGCACTTTCACGTCGGGCAAAAAGCTCATGCCAATGGTCCGCACGCCCGCGCCTTCGCAGGTCGGGCAGCGGCCCTCGCCGGTGTTAAAGCTAAAGCGTCCGGCCTGGTAACCGCGGGCGCGCGCCTCCAGCGTGTCGGCAAACAGTTTGCGAATCGTGTCCCAAAAACCGATGTAGGTGGCCGGGCAAGACCGCGGCGTTTTGCCGATCGGGGTTTGGTCCACTTCAAGCACGCGGTCCACCACGCGGTAGCCTGCAATGCTTTCACAACCGGCCCATGTCGGATGCTGGCCTGCATCGTCTGAGTCACGGCCTGCCTTGGTGCTGCGCTGCATGACAGCGGCGTGCACGTTGGTCAGCAGCACATCGCGGGCCAATGTCGATTTGCCTGAACCTGAGACGCCTGTGACGGCGACCAACCTGAACAGCGGCACGTCAATCGTCACGTCTTTGAGGTTGTGCAAATCGGCCTTGGTCACCGTCAGCCACGACGTATGCTTGCTGGCAGCGGCCGGGGCGGCGTTGTGCAGCGTGCTGGCCGATGCGGCGTTGGCGATCAGCGCGGCTGCTTTGAGCTTGGCGGCTTTTTGCTTGCTGACAGGTTTGAGCGGTTCTGCTGAGCTGGCGTTCGCCGGTTGGACGTCAGCTAATTCAGTAACTGTTTCGCGCCGCGCATGCAGGGGGTGAATCAGCGGGTTCGCCAGGTAGCGGCCCGTCAGTGAGTCTGGCACCGCAGACAGTTGTGCCGCACTGCCCTGCGCCACCAGACGCCCGCCGCGCTTGCCGGCACCGGGCCCAATGTCGATGATGTTGTCGGCGCGGCGAATGGTGTCCTCGTCGTGCTCGACCACCACCAGCGTGTTGCCGCGTTCGCTCAATTTGCCCAGCGCACTGAGCAAGATGGCGTTATCACGCGGGTGCAGGCCAATCGTCGGCTCATCGAGCACATAGCAAACACCTTGCAAATTGCTGCCCAGTTGCGCCGCCAGCCGGATGCGCTGTGCCTCCCCGCCTGACAGCGTGGGCGCGCCTCGGTCCAGCGTGAGGTAGCCCAAGCCCACATCTTCCAGAAATTCAAGGCGTGACTTGATCTCGGGAATCAGGTCGCGGGCGATGCCGCTTTCACGGCCAACCAAGGCCAGTTTTTCAACCCAGGCCCGCACGTCGGTCACCGACAAGCATGCGATGTCGGCTATGCCCACACCCGCAAATTTGACGGCCCGAGCTTGCCGGTTCAGGCGCGTCCCTGCGCAACCAGGGCAAACCGTGTTGGCAACATCTTCAACGTCAGGCTCGGCAAAGCTTTGTTCGCGGCCCTTGTTGTCGGCATCTTGTACCGAGTCGTCAAACACTTTGCGCTGTTCTTTGGTCAGCTTGACGCCTGTGCCCACGCAATCAGGGCACCAACCGTGCTTGCTGTTGTAGCTGAACAGGCGCGGGTCCAGTTCAGGATACGAGGTGCTGCACACCGGGCAGGCGCGCTTGGTCGAGAACGCTTCGAGCTTGCCAATCGCCTGGGTTGACGTGCCCGCCAGCATCGCGCCCTGCAAGCCGTCCAGCGGGGCCAGCACATGCACTTGGCCTTTGCCGTGTTGCAGCGCCACTGTCAGCGCCAAGCGCAAGGCGGCTTCGTTCTTCGGGTCAATGTGCAGGCTGGCAATCGGCAGCTCCACCGTGTGCTCTTTGAAGCGGTCAATGCGCGGAAAACCGGTGGTCGGCAAGAACTCGCCATCGACCCGCAAATGGGTGTAACCACGTGGCCGCGCCCAGTCGGCCAGCTCGGTGTAAACACCTTTGCGTGCCATCACCAGCGGCGCGAGCAAGCCGATATGTTTGCCGCGGTAGTTTTTCATCAGCTGTGCAGCAATGCTCTCCGGGCTTTGCGGCATCACGGCGGCATCGTCTTTGGTGCAATGCTGAATCCCCAGCTTGACGTACAGCAGTCGCAAAAAGTGCCACACCTCGGTGGTGGTGCCCACCGTGGACTTGCGCCCGCCGCGCGACAGGCGCTGCTCAATCGCCACCGTGGGCGGTATGCCGTACACCGCATCCACCTCGGGCCGGCCGGCTGGCTGCACAATGCTGCGCGCGTAGGCGTTGAGCGATTCAAGATAGCGGCGCTGACCTTCATTGAACAAGATATCAAACGCCAGCGTTGACTTGCCCGAACCGGACACCCCCGTGACCACATTGAACTTGCCACGCGGAATGTTGACTGACAGGCTTTTCAAGTTGTTTTCTTTGGCGTTGACGATTTGAATGTCGTTTGAAAACGTCGGCCGCGTCTTCCACACTTTGGCGCGCGGCTCTTCAACAGCGTGCACCTTGTTCATCACCGCTGCATACTCGCGCAGCGCCAATGCGGTGTGTGATGTGCGGTGCTCCATCACCTGCTCGGGCGTGCCTTCTGCCACCAGCAGGCCGCCGGCTTCGCCGCCTTCGGGGCCCAGGTCAATGATCCAGTCGGCAGAACGAATCACGTCCAGGTTGTGCTCAATGATGATGAGCGAATGGCCCGCTTCAAGCAGCTTGCGCAGCGCGCGCATGAGCTTGGCAATGTCGTCAAAGTGCAGGCCGGTGGTGGGCTCGTCGAATAAAAACAGCGTGCCCTTGCTCGGGTGGCGCAGGGCCAGTGCCTGCTTGCTGGCGCTGCGGGTTTTGCTCGCATCGGCTAAAAAACCTGCCAGCTTCAGGCGCTGGGCTTCACCGCCTGACAGCGTAGGCACAGGCTGGCCGAGCTTGACGTATTCCAGCCCCACATCCACGATGGGTTGCAGGGCGCGCACCACCTCGCGGTCTTGGGCAAACAGTTGTACGGCTTCGCTGACCGTCAGGTCGAGCACATCGGCGACGTTCAGGATTTTTGAAACGGTTTGACCGATGGCTTTGCGCTCGATGGTGACTTCCAGAATCTCGGGGCGGTAGCGCTTGCCATCGCAATCGGGGCAGCGCAAGTAAACATCACTCAAAAACTGCATTTCGACATGCTCAAAACCCGAGCCGCCACAGGTCGGGCAACGTCCATCGCCGTTGTTAAAGCTGAACTTGGACGAGGTGTAGCTGCGCTGCCGCGCCAACGGTGCCTGGGCAAACAGCTCGCGCACCGCGTCCCACGCGCCTACATAGCTGGCGGGGTTGGAGCGTGCGGTTTTACCAATCGGCGACTGGTCGACAAACACCACATCCGTCAGATGGTCGGCGCCCATCAGGCGGTCATGCAGGCCGGGCGTTTCAGTGGCCTTGCCAAACTGGCGCAGCAGCGCGGGGGCCAGAATGTCCTGCATCAAGGTGGACTTGCCCGAGCCACTCACGCCCGTCACGCACACCAGGCGCTGTAAAGGAAAATCGACGGTGAGATTTTTCAGGTTGTGGTCACGTGCGCCTTCCAGAATCAAACGCGGCGTGCTGTCCGTCACCGGGCGCTTGAAACCCATGCCGACCTGCTTGCGCGCACCCAGGTAAGCACCCGTCAGCGTGTCGGCATGCTTTAAGTCTTCCGGCGTGCCGTCAAACACAATCTGCCCACCCTTCTCACCCGGGCCGGGGCCCATGTCGATCATGCGGTCGGCAGCCAGCATCACCGCCGGGTCATGCTCGACCACCACCAGCGTGTTGCCCGCGTCGCGCAAGCGGTGCATGGCCTGGGTGATGCGGTTCATGTCGCGCGGGTGCAGGCCAATCGAAGGCTCGTCCAATACAAACAGGGTGTTGACCAAGGAGGTGCCGAGCGCCGTCGTCAGGTTGATGCGCTGCACCTCACCGCCCGACAGGGTGCGGCTTTGCCGGTCCAGTGTGAGGTAGCCAATGCCGACGTCGCACAGGTATTTCAGCCGGGTCTGGATTTCTTCAAACAGGGACTTGAGGGCTTTTTGCTCTGCGTCATCGCCCAGGGCAGCGAGCGACAAACTGGCCGAGAACTGTTGTAATTTATCAATCGGCAGGCGCATCAGGTCGTGCAGACACAAGCCAGGCATCGCCTCGAGTTGCGCGCGTGTCCACGTCACACCAACCGGCATAAAACGCTCCGCCGGCGGCAGCACGGCATCGGCTGCTTCCTGGCTGCCCAGCCGCCACAGCAGCGATTCGAGCTTTAAGCGTGCGCCGCCGCAAGTCTCGCATGGCGTGTAGCTGCGGTACTTGGACAGCAACACGCGGATATGCATCTTGTAGGACTTGGACTCCAGGTATTCAAAAAAGCGTTTGATGCCAAACCAGTGCTGGTTCCACTTGCCATTCCAGTTGGGCGAGCCATTGATCACCCAGGCCTGATGCTCGGGCGTGAGCTTGTACCAGGGCGTGTCACGCGGAATGCCTGCGGTTTCAGCGTGGCGCATCAAATCGTCTTGTGCCTCTTGCCAGGCCGGGGTTTGCATGACCTTGACAGCACCCGCACGCAGCGTCAGCTTGTCGTTAGGTATCACCAGACCATAGTCCACGCCAATCACGCGGCCAAAGCCCTTGCACTTGTCGCACGCGCCCATCGCGGAGTTGAACGAGAACAGTGAGGGCGTGGGGTCGGTGTAACGCGTGTCGCTGTCGGGGCAATGCAAGCCAGTGGAAAAGCGCCACATCTTTTCATCTACTACGTGCGCCCCCACGCTTTTGGCTTCGCCGCTCTTTGAGAACACTTCGTGTAATGCGCTGCCCCCCGCGGGGGCTGGCTCGGCTTGGGGCGGCCCTGCGCTGTCGCCGCTGGCCAGGGACTGAACATACACATTCAAGCGCCCACCACCCCGCTTGATGGCAACTTCAATCGCTTCAACGGCACGCGCTTTGTCAATCGTCTGAATGCGAAACCTGTCAGCCACGATATCCAGCAGCTTGTGCGGCCCAGCAGGTGTGGCCACTTCACGTTCGGCATGCACGCGGGTAAAACCGCTTGCTGATAACCATTGCTCCAGTTGTTCTGCGCTGGTATTGCCGGGCAGTTCTACCGGAAAAGTCATCACCACACGAGCCCCCACTCTCGTCGCTTCGCGTACTTCGCTGCCCCCCGAGGGGGCTAATTTTCCTTCGGTAGCGCGCCCGTCGGAAAATTGTGCCTCCAACTCAGCCGTGCGCGCCATCAACTCCGCATAAATCGACTCGGGCGTGTCATGCCGCACGGCTTGCGCGGTTTGCTTGTCAAACAACTGGGCCGACCTTGCATAAAGCAGCTTCAGGTGGTCATTGAGCTCCGTCATGGTGCCGACCGTCGAGCGCGAGCTTCGCACCGGGTTGGTCTGGTCAATCGCAATCGCCGGCGGCACGCCTTCGACCTTGTCAACGGCAGGTTTGTCCATTCGGTCCAAAAACTGCCGGGCATACGCCGAAAAGGTTTCGACGTAGCGGCGCTGGCCTTCGGCAAAAAGCGTATCAAACACCAGCGACGACTTGCCCGAGCCGCTTGGCCCGGTGACGACCGTCATTTCATTGGTACGAATATCCAGGTCAATATTTTTGAGATTGTGCTGGCGCGCGCCGCGAATGCGGATGGTTCCCTGGGGCATGTCGTGAGTGCTTTCCTGAAGAGGTCGGACATTTTAGGCACGCACGGCGGCCAAGTTGGCCATGTGGTTATCAGGCAGGCGACGACCAGGCAAAGACACAAGCACCTATCGGTAAAGCGCTTCCTCGAGTTCCCTGAACTTGTCCACGCCTACAGCTTCCTTGATTTTGGGGGCCAGGTCTTTGAGCGCTTCCAGATCAGCGGCTGATTCAACCGCAAGGTTGAGCCTGAAACCGCGCAAACCCAGACTGCTCGTCAAACGGACCGCGATGGGGTAGGCGCGGGCATAGTGCGCCTGGTCATCGAGAGCCGGTAATTCGCCTGCAGACACTGACAAGCCAACATCTGGCGCGGGCGCGGCAGGTACGGCCAGGGGCGGCCTTGCCACATCAGACGGTTTGCGGGCAGCGGCGGCATCCTTTGGCGCCAGCAGCGCCAATTCAACCAGTCTGCTGATGTCATCAGCTGCCACGCCCAGGGCCTTGGTGAGCTTGAGCACCTCGTCCACGCTGCGCATCCCATCAAACAGGATGAACGCTGAACGCTGCCGGGGATTCAGGCCCAGTGACCTGTCCTGCATCACCGTTCTACCCAGCTCGGTCTTGATGTAAATCATCTGCGTCTTGAGTAGGTCAGTTGCACTGTGCCAGATGAAAACAATGTTCAAGGAGGCGATTGAAAGCTCGGGCGGCGAAAGCGAACCTTAGCATCAAACCTTCACAAAGATACTCTGAGCATTCAATAACCCGTGCTTTTCTCCGCTCATGTCAATGTCTCCGCCCTTCATCAGCAGATACAAAGCCAGGCCGGCAAAAACGATGAATCCAACAAGCAATTTCCACATGATGTGCTCCTTACAAAAAAAAGGCCCTCGACAAGCGGCGAGGGCCTTGGGTGACAAAAACCAAACCTTAGTCGTTGGCAAAAATATCAACGTCTTTGGTCTCTTTGATCAACAGCATGCCAATGACGAAGGTGGCGGCTGCAACGATCACCGGGTACCACAAGCCATAGAAAATGTCGCCTGTCGCAGCCACCATGGCGAATGCGGTGGTGGGCAGCAAACCGCCAAACCAGCCATTACCGATGTGATAAGGCAAGCTCATCGAGGTATAGCGGATACGGGTTGGGAACATCTCGACGAGCATGGCAGCAATCGGGCCGTACACCATGGTGACCAGAATCACCAGGAACACCAGCACCGCCAACACCATGCCTTTGTCCATGGTCTTGTCGTCGGCTTTGGCTGTCAGGCCTGCCGTTTTCGCGGTTTCAACCACGGCTTTTTTGAAGTCTGCAATCGCTTTGCCGCTGTCGGGTGAGAACGCATCGCGCTTGTCATTGAGGGTGGCGTTCAGGGACGGGATCTCTTTGTCACCCAGCTTGATGACCGCGATAGAACCGGCAGGACCTGCCACGTTTTTGTAGGGAATATAGTTCTCTGTCAACGTTCGCTTGGCAATGTCGCAGGAGCTGGTGAAGTCGATCGGACGGGCAATCGGGCTGCCCTGGAAGGAGCAGGTGGCTTGATCAGCAGTCACAGTGACGGGTACAGTCTTTTGAGCGGCGACCAGCGCCGGGTTGGCGTAATTCAGCAGCATCGGGAAGACCGTGAAGTAGGTCAAGGCAGCGATCAGGCAGCCACCCAGGATGATGGGCTTGCGACCAATTTTGTCTGACAGTGAGCCGAAGATGAGGAAGAACGGCGTACCAATCACCAGCGACGCGGCAATCAGCAAGTTGGCGGTTTTCGGGTCCACTTTAGCGATCGACTGCAAGAAGAACAGCGCATAAAACTGACCGGTGTACCAGACCACGGCCTGACCTGCGGTCAAACCAATCAGCGCCAGAATCACGATCTTCAGGTTTTTCCACTGGCCGAAGGACTCGGACAGCGGTGCTTTGGAGGTCTTGCCTTCAGCCTTCATCTTGGCAAAAGCAGGTGACTCGTTCATGCTCAAACGAATGTAAACCGACACGGCCAGCAGCAAGATGGACAGCAGGAAGGGAACGCGCCAGCCCCAGACTTCAAAAGCCGGGCCGGTCAATTCGCGGGTGACCAGAATCACGATCAGCGACAGAAACAAGCCCAGCGTTGCTGTGGTTTGAATCCAGGCGGTGTACGCGCCACGCTTGCCCATAGGGGCGTGCTCGGCAACATACGTGGCAGCGCCGCCATATTCGCCACCCAATGCCAGGCCTTGCAGCATGCGCAGTGCAACCAGAATGATCGGAGCGGCAATACCAATGGTGGCGTAGTTGGGCAGCAGGCCGACGATAAAGGTCGCCGAACCCATGATCAAAATCGTGACCAGAAAGGTGTACTTGCGGCCAATCATGTCGCCCAAGCGGCCGAAAACCAGCGCACCGAAGGGACGAACAATAAAGCCTGCAGCGAAGGCCAACAACGCGAAAATGTAGGCTGATGTGGGGTCCAGTCCACCAAAGAACTGTTTGGCGATCACGGCGGCCAGTGAGCCGTACAGATAAAAGTCGTACCACTCAAACACGGTACCCAGCGAGGAAGCGAAGATCACTTTCTTCTCTTCAGCGCTCATGGGACGTGGAGCGACGGTTGATGTTGCCATGGCTGTCTCCAAAAATAATAAGACTTCCAAAATGGAAGGGTCGTGCATTGTTTTGGTTGCGACTGACCGCGCTCTGACGCGAAAATAACAAAAGCTGACAAACCAAGGGAAAACCCGACAAAAACTTTTCAAGATGCGGATTTTTGCGGGAAAACGCTAGGTCAATTTTTGATCACTGTCGAACAACCCCGGCCGCAACCTGACGCGAGCGTTCCCAGCCGCCGGCTTCAAACCAGGGCGCATCAAGCAGATAGTCGCGCAGCATGGGCAGCGCATCGAGACCCCAAAAGACCTGGCCATCGACTTCAAAAGCGGGCACCCCAAACACCCCTTTGCCGATGGCGGCGTCGGTGTTGGCTTTCAAACCGTTTTTAACGTCACTGCCTTGCAGGTCATGGCGGGGCTTGAGTTGCGCCAGCAGTGCTTCAAAAGAAGCAGCGTCATTCATATCTGCACCGCTGGTCCACACATGTTTGAAAATTTGCTCACACACATAGCGGTTGCAGTCGCCCGCCCGCTGGCCACAAGCCAGGGCCAAACGAAGCAGCGGCAGCGGGTTGAACGGGTGGCTTGCAGGCATGCGCATCTCCAGCCCCAGCTTGTCAGCCAGCCACATGACTTGCCGGTAGGTCCAGTCGCGCTTGGGGGCGATCTCGGCCGGCCCCAGCTGTCCATGGTGTTTGAGCATGCCGGCAAACAAGACGGGCCGGTAATCAACGCCGTAGCTGATGCCCTTTAATGCCTCGGGCAACTGCTCAAACGCCAGATAAGCGTAAGGCGAAATAAAGTCAAGGTGAAAGGTGATGTGCTTCATGCGTCAAGCCTGCAGGTCAGTCATGCGCTGTTCAATGCGCGTCCAGGTGGCTCTTTTGGCATCGTCATCCGCGTTGCCCCAGGCGGCAATTTCATCACGGGTTCTGAAGCAGCCTTCACACAAACCCGTCACCGCATGCATGCGGCATACCGCGATACAGGGCGACAGCATCTCGGCTGTAGCCCTTATTTTTAGAGCCCGCAATGCTACCAAAGAAATAGCATTTGACTGGGCTGATAGCGCCTCAACCGGGTTAACAGAAACGTCCACCACAGGCGCGCCCGTCAGCCACTCCAGGTCTGCCGGTGCCAACTGAAACACCGCATTCGGGTGCCCGGCAGCGGCCCAGATCTCGTCGAACCGAAACAAAGACGCATCGATCAGCAAAACACAAGGCGTGGCATGCGCCAGTGGCGACACACCACCGATAGCAAACCCGGTTTTGCTTTTGACAAACGCTGCATCGGCCCGTCCCAGGCGCTTGCCGTCTGGGCACACCAGCGCCTCGAGTTTTTTCTCATCGACGCGCTGGTCGCCCGATGTGACCACCAGCACGGCGGCATCGTCTGACCGGCGGCGAAACACAATGCTCTTGGCAATCTGACCCACACTGACACCCAGCGCATCAGCCGCCTGCTGTGCGGTGCGTGCCGCATCGTCAAGCATGACAGGCAAATGAGGGTGATCTTTGGCTTGCAGCAGAGCGGCCACTTTTTGAACGCCTTCGGGCAGTGCCGTTAATTCCGAACCACACAAAGTAAGACCCCCACGTTCATTCATTTCATGTAACTGTCTGCCCCCGGAGGGGGCTGTGCTTGCTAGGGGCGGCCCGTCGCTGCGCACCTAGCCAACCCTCTTGTTCAGCAAGGCAGTAGCCACACGCGAGCTGGGCTTGCGGCCCAAAAAATCGCTGATGTACTGACCCGCATCGACCAGCTTGTCCAGGTCAATGCCGGTTTCAATGCCCATGCCGTGCAGCATGTAGACCACGTCCTCGGTGGCGACGTTACCGGTCGCGCCTTTGGCATAAGGGCAACCGCCCAGGCCGGCCACGGAGGTATCGAAATGCCACACGCCCAGTTGCAGGCTGGCCAGTGTGTTGCCCAGCGCCTGACCGTAGGTGTCGTGAAAGTGGCCAGACAGCCTGTCGATGGCGTAGTACTTGAGCGCTGCCTCCATGGCGCGCTGCACTTTCAGCGGCGTGCCTACCCCAATCGTGTCGGCCACACCCATGTGCTGTACGCCAATGCCCGCCATCAGCTCGGCCACCATCGCGACCCGATCGGGCGCAATATCGCCTTCGTACGGGCAACCCACGGCGCAGGAAACAGCGCCGCGTACGCGAATGCCGGCCGCTTTGGCAGCCGCTACCACTGGTGCAAAGCGTTCAATACTCTCGGCAATCGAGCAATTGATATTGCGCTGGCTAAAGGCTTCGCTGGCTGAGGCAAACACCACGATCTCATCGGCTTGGGCCGTGAGCGCGGCTTCAAAGCCCCTCATGTTGGGGGTGAGCACCGAATAACGAACATCTGCGCGACGCTCAATGCCGGTCATCACCGCCAGTCCGTCAGCCATTTGGGGCACCCATTTGGGCGACACAAAGCTGGCCACTTCCAGCTCCTTCAGGCCGGCTTCTTGTAAGCGATGCACCAGCTCAATTTTGACTGCAGCAGGCACCGGTGCTTTCTCGTTTTGCAGGCCATCGCGCGGGCCCACGTCCACCAGTTTGACTTTGAAAGGCAGGTTCATAAAGGTACTTTCACGGAATATGCAGGCAATGCGCGGTGAGTGACGGCAATCTCTTAAATCAAACAGGGGCCGCGGATCTGGCTCTGCCAGTCCGCAGGCTTGAGGCTGCGGCTCCACGCCCACTTGAGTGGGGTTGGACAGCCTCGAGAGCGCCGCCTCTGGCGGCAGTGCGCCCTGCAAGGGCAGCGGCCCCCTCGGGGGGCAGGGAGTTACGCGAAGCGAACGACCGTGGGGGCGACATCATTAGTATCCTTTTTTCATGTCGACGATGCCGGCGATGCCGGCAATAGCCGCACCGCCATGCAGCGCCTGAATTTTGCCGGCGATCTGCGCAATGCTCTCGGCCCGCAAGGTCCGTGCAGAGGTATGCGGCGTCACCGTGATTTTGGGATGCTTCCAGAACGGGTGCTCGGGCGGCAAGGGTTCTTGCCTGAAAACATCCAGCGTCGCACCGGCCAGCTGCCCGCTGTCAATCAGCGCCAACAAGTCATCATCCACCACATGGCCACCGCGCGCCACATTGATGACATACCCGCCAGGCAACAGCCGTGTCAGGTGACGCCGGTTCAAAATACTGTCCGTTTCAGGCGTCAGGGGCAGCAGGCAGACCAGGATGCGGGTGGCGGCCAGAAAGTCATCCAACCCATCCGTTCCTGAGAAGCAGTGCACACCATCGACTGCTTTTGCAGAGCGGCTCCAGCCCAGCACCGGAAAATCAAACTGCTTTAGCGCCAGCGCCACACGCTCACCCAGCACGCCCAGGCCCATCACGCCGACAGGAAAGTCTGCACGCACACGCGGCTTGCGAAACGACCATTTTCCGCCTTCGACGTCGGCTTCATAGGCATCAAATTCCCTGAAATGCCGTATCACCGCATGGCACACATATTCAGCCATTTGCACCGACATGCCCGCATCATCGAGCCGCACCACTGGCACGCCTGAAGGCAGGCGCAGCTTCATCAGCGCATCTACACCGGCACCAATATTAAAAATGCCTTTGAGGGTGGTTTGCGCATCAAAAAAGGCTTGCGGGGGCGCCCACACCACAGCGTAGTCGGCTGGGCTGGCGCCTGGCGCCCACAGCTCAAGCTGCGCGCCCGGCAGGGCAGCGCGCAGGCCGTCCAGCCAAGGTTGGGCATTCGTATCCGTACAGCAAAACGTCACGCGCATCAGCTTAAGCTCCCAGTTTTAAAAGCTCTGCGCCTTCAGCCACCTGGTCGCCCGGTGCGTAAAGCAACTCCTCGACCACGCCGTCCACGGGTGCGGCAATGGTGTGCTCCATCTTCATGGCCTCCATCACGGCCAGTGCCTGGCCCTTGCTGACTTTGTCGCCCGGCTTGACTGCAAACGACACCACCTTGCCCGGCATGGGGGCGGTCAAACGACCACCTTCGATTTGTGCCACACCGGCATGCGCCAGCAAGTCAATTGCTATTATTTGTGTAGCACCCTGCGCACTAAATATATGGGTTACGTCGTTATTTTTATAGGTTATGACGGTGATGCGCTGCCCGGCAAACTGCACGTTGATGGCGTCAGCTGCTGATGAAAAAGTCAGCACGCCCGCCACACCGCCTGCGGCCAGATGCAAAGCGCCGTCGTGCAGGTAAGTCAGCGCAGCAGGGTGCCGTTCGCCATGAAACTCAAACTCAAAGCGCCGCAGCGCCACGCCATGCGACTGCCAGCCATCGCGGCGGCTGAAGGGGTCATTCGTCTCGAGCGCCTTTTCAGTCAACAGCGTTTGCGCCACAGCGCAGGCAACGGCCATGGGCAAGCCAATCCGCTCTTGTTTGAACAGCACCGCCTCTTCACGCGGAATCAAGGCGGTGTCCAGGTGGGCGTTGGCAAACGATTCACTTTGCACCACATAGCGCAAAAACTGCACATTGGTTTGCAAACCCACAATGTGCGTTTGCGCCAACGCTGCATCAAGACGGGCCAGCGCTTCCTGCCGGGTTTTGCCATGCACGATGAGCTTGGCCACCATCGAATCGTAAAACGGCGAAATCGCATCGCCCTGCCGCACACCATCGTCAATGCGCACCGCGCCGCGTTCAAACGACGCGGCATGGGGCTTGGCGTAAACATGCAGCGTGCCCGTGGCGGGCAGAAAGTTGTTGTCAGGGCTTTCAGCGCAAATGCGCGCTTCAATCGCATGGCCGTCGATGCGCAGCTCGTCTTGCGCCAGCGGCAGTTTTTGCCCACTGGCGACCAGCAATTGCCATTCAACCAGGTCAAGGCCCGTGATGGCTTCGGTCACCGGGTGCTCCACCTGCAAGCGGGTATTCATTTCCATGAAATAGAACTTCATGCTGCCGTCGGACAGTTGCTCGACGATGAACTCGACTGTCCCCGCGCCGACATAGTTCACAGCCCGCGCAGCAGCCACCGCCGCTTGGCCCATCTGCTGGCGCATCGCGTCGCTCAGGCCGGGTGCTGGCGCTTCTTCCAACACTTTCTGGTGTCGGCGCTGCACCGAACAGTCACGCTCAAACAAATGCACATAGTTGCCATGGGTGTCGCCAAACACCTGAATCTCAATATGCCGGGGCCGCTGCGCGTACTTTTCCACCAGCACGTTGTCGTTGCCAAAACTGCTGATGGCTTCACGCTTGCACGATGCGAGTGCCGCATCAAAGTCTTCAGCCTTGTCAACGGCGCGCATGCCTTTGCCGCCGCCGCCCGCGCTGGCTTTGATCAGCACCGGGTAGCCAATGCGGTCAGCCTCCCGCTTGAGCAATTCAGGCGACTGGTCAGCCCCGTGGTAGCCCGGCACCAGCGGTACGCCGGCTTTTTCCATCAGTTGCTTTGATTCCGCCTTCAAACCCATGGCCTTGATGGCGGATGGCGGCGGCCCAATAAAGACCAGCGCGTTGTCCGCGCAGGCCTGCGCAAAGGCTTCGTTTTCGCTTAAAAAACCGTAGCCGGGGTGAATCGCTTCAGCGCCTGTGGCCTTGGCTGCCTCGATGATGGCTTGCCAGCGAAGGTAGCTGTCTTTGGGGGCGCTGGACCCCTGCGAGCCAATGTAGACGGCTTCATCGCAAACACTGACATGCTTGGCATCCGCATCTGCATCTGAATAAACCGCCACGGTTTTTATGGCCATGCGATTTGCAGTTGCTGCCACGCGGCACGCTATTTCACCGCGATTGGCAATGAGGATCTTTTTAAACATGGTTCACTTTCGCGGTGAAACAGCCTGCGCACGCTGCGCGTGCCACGCCATGTAGCTTCGCTGCTGCGCGGCTTTGCCGCTGGTCACCGCGATTGGCAATGAGTATCTTTTTAAACATGTTCATTCTTTGGAAAAAGTGACTTCAAGCGAAAGGCGGGCGACACGCCGGGGTCTGGCTTGCCACTGAAAATGCGGGCCACGCGGCTGAACAACTGGCGCAAAAACCGCCAGCAAAGTCGGATCAGCCAGATGCTGAGCACCAGCAGCACAGCCAGCACCGCCACAAAAACAAACGGATGCGCCACCGCCGCCCACAAGCCGAGCGGCACCAGCCCGTCCTCAAGCAGGGACGCGACGATGTTGGTCAAGGGTTCTGGTGATGTGTTGATGGCCGCGCGCGTGGTGGCCTTGGCAGCAAAGCTGGTGGCCGCCAGCGTGCCGCCCAGCAGCGCCGCCACCAGGGCCATCGCGCCGCCGTCAGCACTAAAAACACTGCCTGCCAGCGCCGCACCGGCGGGTATGCGAATGACGCTGTGCACCACGTCCCACAATGAATCCAGCCCCGGAATCTTGTCGGCAAAAAACTCAATAAACACCATGAAACCACTGACCGCCAGCACCACCGGGTTGGCCAGCACCTGCAAGCCCTGCGGCAAACTGACCCAGCCCATCAAGCCCGCCAACCCCGTCAGCAACACCACAAGATACAAGCGAATGCCACTGGCCCAGCCGAGCGCGCCAGCCAGGGCGATCAGTTGGGCCGTGTCAAGGCTAGGCATGGGGCAACCAGTTGGGTTTGCGTTTTTGTAAAAACGACTGCAAGCCTTCGCGCCCTTCAGCACTGACGCGCACGTCGGCAATGCTGGCAATGGTCATGTTGACCAGCTCGGGCGTGATGTCTTGGCCCGCCACGTCTTGCACCAGTTTTTTGCAAAGCCTCATGGCTTCAGGCCCGGCATTGACCAGTGCCATCGACAACTCAGCGACTTTGCTGTCCAGCGCGTCACCTGAGACCACCTCATGCACAAAGCCGATACGCAAGGCCTCAAGCGCATTGAATCGCTCAGCCGTTAAAAAATAGCGGTGCGCAGCCCGCGCGCCCATGGCGCGAATCACGTACGGGCTGATGGTTGACGGCAGCAGGCCCAGTTTGACCTCGCTCAGGCAAAAATAGGCGCTGTCCACCGCCACCGCCACGTCGCACGCTGCCACCAGGCCGGTGCCCCCTGCATACACATCGCCCTGAATGCGCGCAATCGTCGGCTTGGGGCATTCGTACACGGTGCGCATCATGGCCGCCAGCCGACCTGCATCGGCCAGGTTTTGCGCCCGGCTGTAGTCGGCCATGCTGCGCATCCAGTTCAGGTCTGCGCCGGCACAAAATGCGCTGCCGTTGGCCGCCAACACAATGCAGCGCACGTCGTCGCGCGTGCCCAGGGTATTAAACACCTCGGTCACCTCGGCAATCACCTCGTCATTGAAGGCGTTGCGCACGTCAGGGCGATTCAAGGTGACGGTGGCCACCCGCTGGGCGACGTTCAGTTGCAGATGCTTCATATTAAAAGTCTCGCTGATCAATAGCGTTTGGCCACTTCTTCCAGCATGACTTCGGTCGCGCCGCCGCCTATGCCCAGCACGCGCGCGTCGCGCCACAGGCGTTCAATCGGTGTTTCACGGATAAAGCCCATGCCGCCGTGGAACTGCTGGCAGGTTTGCAGCACCTCATTGACCAGCTCGCCGGTCAGCGCTTTGAGCATCGACACCTCTTGAACAATGTCATGCCCCTGCGTGACCGACCAGGCGCAGTGGTACATGAACTGCCGGGCGGCGCGGGTCTTGGCGTCCAGCATGGCAATGCGGTGGCGTATGGTTTGCTTGTCCCACAGGGTGGCACCAAAGGCCTGGCGCTGGCGCACGTGGTCCAACGTCAATTCAAGGGCTCTGGTGCAGTGGCCGATCGCCATCGCGCCCAGGGCAATGCGCTCGGTCTGAAAGTTCTTCATCACCGAATAAAAGCCCTTGCCTTCTTCTCCCAGCAGGTTGCCAGCCGGGATGCGCACGTTGTCAAAAATCAGCTCTGCGGTGTCTGACGACAGCCAGCCGGTCTTTTTAAGTGCGCGGCCGACGGTAAAACCGGGCGTGCCTTTTTCAACAATGAACATGCTCATGTCATGCCGCGCCGTACCGGTTTTGGCAGCAACAAAATACACATTCGCATGCACGCCGTTGGTGATGTACATCTTGGTGCCGTTGATGACCCACTCGTCGCCCTCGCGTCGGGCGGTGGTGCGCATGCCGGCCACGTCAGAGCCAGCACCCGGCTCGCTGATGCCAACCGCCGTGATCAAGTCACCACGGATTACGCCTGGTAAATATTGGGCCTTTTGCGCTGCGCTGCCGGCATGGTGCAGGTGCGGGCTGGCCATGTCGGTGTGCACCAGCACGGTGATGATGAAGCCGCCAAAGGTGGACTGGCTCAGCGCCTCGGCAAACACCAGGTTGGTCAAGGCATCGGCTTGGGCGCCACCGTATTGGGTGTCATACATCAGGCCAAACAAGCCCGCCGCACCCATTTTGCGCAGCACCTCGCGCGGCACACAGCCTTCATCTTCCCACGCTGCTGCATAGGGTTCGACTTCACGCGTGATGAAGCGGTCGACCTGGCTTCGCAGCAGCTCGTGCTCGGGTGTGGTGAAGATATTGGTTTTGAGATGGCTCATGCTGCGTCACATCCTGAAAACACCAAACTTGGTGTCGGGTATAGGCCGGTTTTGGGTGGCCGACAAGCCAAGAGCCAGCACGCGGCGGGTGTCGGCCGGGTCGATCACACCGTCGTCCCAGATGCGGGCGCTTGAATAGTAGGGGTGCGACTGGTGGGCAAACTGGTCAAGGATGGGTTGCTTGAAGGCGGCTTCTTCTTGCGCCGACCACTGGCCGCCGCGCGCCTCAATGCCGTCGCGCTTGACGGTGGCCAGCACGCCCGCGGCCTGCTCGCCGCCCATGACGCAAATGCGGGCGTTCGGCCACATCCATAAAAAGCGCGGTGAAAACGCTCGGCCGCACATGCCGTAGTTGCCCGCGCCGTAGCTGCCGCCAATGATGATGGTGAACTTCGGAACACCAGCGGTAGCCACTGCGGTGACCATCTTGGCGCCGTTGCGGGCGATGCCTTCGTTTTCATATTTGCGTCCGACCATAAAGCCGGTGATGTTTTGCAAAAACACCAGCGGTATCTTGCGCTGGCAGCACAGCTCAATGAAGTGGGCGGCTTTCAGGGCCGACTCACTGAACAAAATACCGTTGTTGGCAATGATGCCCACCGGCATGCCTTCAATCGCCGCAAAGCCGCAGACCAGCGTGGTGCCGTAGCGCGCCTTGAACTCGTCAAACTCGCTGCCGTCGACAATGCGGGCGATGATTTCGCGCACGTCGAACGGTTTGCGGGTGTCCGTGGGGATCACGCCATACAACTCGCTGGCATCGTACAGCGGCGCTATATTTACAGGAGCATCTGGCCCATGTAATCGCTCCGCTGCAGGCTTGCTTTTATTCAGGTTTTTAACCGCCGTGCGCGCCAGCTGCAAGGCGTGCATGTCGTTTTGCGCCAAATGGTCTGCCACACCAGACAGCCGCGTGTGCACATCACCACCGCCCAGGTCTTCAGCCGTGACGACCTCGCCCGTGGCGGCCTTGACCAGCGGCGGCCCGCCCAAAAAGATGGTGCCCTGGTTGGCCACGATGATGCTTTCATCGCTCATGGCGGGCATGTACGCGCCGCCTGCGGTGCAACTGCCCATCACCACCGCAATTTGCGCAATGCCCTCGGCGCTCATAGTGGCCTGGTTGTAAAAGATACGGCCAAAGTGGTCGCGGTCCGGAAAAACATCGTCCTGGTTCGGCAAGTTGGCCCCACCCGAGTCGACCAGATAAATGCAGGGCAAGTTGTTTTGCTGCGCAATTTCTTGCGCACGCACATGCTTTTTGACCGTCATCGGGTAGTAGGTGCCGCCCTTGACGGTTGCGTCATTGCACACCACCATGCAGTCCACACCGCTCACGCGGCCAATGCCGGTGATCAGCCCCGCGCAAGGTGCCGCGCCGTCGTACATGGCGTGCGCCGCCAGGGGCGAGAGTTCTAAAAACGGCGTGCCAGGGTCCAGCAGCATTTGCACCCGCTCACGCGGCGGCAACTTGCCCCGCGCCACATGCTTGGCCCGCGCAGCCTCACCGCCCCCCGCAGCCGACTTGGCGACTTCGCCCCGCAAGTGGTCCACCAGCGTTTGCATGGCGAGCGCATTGGCAGAGAAGTCGGCCGTGCGGGCGTTGAGTTTTGTCTCCAGAACGGGCATGCAGGTCTTTCTGATGTCGAAGATTGGCTTGAAGTTTGACGTGAACGGCTTGATTGACGTTTACGTAAACGTCAATTCTAGGCGGTTTTGGGAGTTTGTCTGATTTTGCACCCGCACCAATGCGCCACCACCGATTTGGAGAAAGCCTGAAGAACAGGTGTCATTGGGTGTCAGGTGACCGCGCTGCGAAATCTGCATGCGCATCAAAGGATTTAAGCCAGCGCATGGGCGCCTGACGATGGCCGATGCTGTAAAGCTGACAAGGCCAGCCCAGATTGCTTAGAGCGGCATTTTCGGGTCTGGCAGCGCGAGGGCATTTGCCGCAGCAAGGCTGTGGCACGGGGCTTGGTGTCTCGAGGCCATGACCAACCCATTTGCAAACACGCCCTGCCGTCTCAGCCGTGATGAAGGAGCGCCCGTTGGTCACGCGCCACACAGTGACGCGCTATGCGACCAGTTGCCCCACCCCTTCGTTCCCGCTCAGTTGCAGTTCAGGCAACACATCATCGCCAACGATGTGGCCGGGGTGGCAAGGCTTGCGCAAATGTCAGGCAGCAACAGCCTCAGCAGGCGCTATCACCCCAAGCCGGTCCAGCGCACCTGCCAAATTAGCCACCGTCTTGTCGACGTGATGCCACTTGTCCAAGCCAAACAGGCCAATGCGGAAGGTCATGAAGTCGGCGCCTTCGTCGCATTGCAGGGGCACGCCAGCGGCGGTTTGCAGGCCTTCGGCCATGAACTTTTTGCTCGACTGAATCTCTGGGTCGGTGGTGTAGCTGACGACCACGCCCGGGGCTTTGAAGCCTTCGGCGGCGACGCTTTTCAGGCCGCGGCCTTCAAACAGGGTGCGTACTTTTTTACCCAACAGTTCTTGCTCGGCTTTGACTTTGGCAAAGCCGTAGGCCTGGGTTTCTTTCATGACTGCAGCCAGGCGCGTCAGTGCGTCGGTAGGCAGGGTGGCATGGTAGGCGTGGCCGCCTTTTTCGTAGGTTTCCATGATTTGCAGCCACTTTTTCAGGTCGGTTGCAAAGCTGGAGCTGGTGGTCGCGTCAATCGCCGTGCGGGCGCGTTCGCTCAGCATCACCATGGCGCAGCAGGGTGAGCTGCTCCAGCCTTTTTGCGGGGCTGATATCAGGATGTCAACGCCGGTGGCCTGCATGTCTACCCACATCGCGCCTGATGCGATGCAGTCGAGCACGAACAAGCCGCCAACGGCGTGCACCGCGTCACTGACGGCGCGCAGGTAGCCGTCGGGCAGGATCATGCCGGCGGATGTTTCTACGTGCGGTGCAAACACCAGGGCGGGCTTTTCTTTGGCGATCGCGGCTTGCACTTCAGCAATTGGCGCGGGTGACCAGGGGGCTTGCGCGCTTTTAACGCTTTGCCGGGCCTTGAGCACGGTGTGCGACGCAGGGATGCTGCCCATGTCAAAAATTTGCGTCCAGCGGTAGCTGAACCAGCCGTTGCGAATCACCATGACATGCTTGCCAGCCGCAAACTGACGGGCCACGGCTTCCATGCCGTAGGTACCGCTGCCGGGCACCAGCACGGCGGAATGGGCGTGGTAGACCTCTTTGAGCATGCTGGAGATGTCGGTCATGACATGCCCGAAGCTTTTCGACATGTGGTTGAGCGACCGGTCGGTGTAGACGACCGAGAATTCGAGCAGGCCGTCTGGGTCAACGTTGGGGAGGAGTCCGGGCATGGTGTTGTCTCTCTTTAGGTACAAATGAGGGTCGGTAAGGTTATCACGGGCGGGCGTTTTGTGGGTGACTGGGTTGTCTGAGCCTTTAATTATATTTAGTTACTATGTTTTTAGGAGCTTGCAGCCCAAGGATTTGTTGGGCTACAGCCACTTTTGCCCTAAAAATGACAAAACCAGCCTGAAACACCCTTCAAACCTCCTTGCAGACCAGTTTTGCTCAAAATACCGGCATGAACCCAAAAACCACCACACCAACCTGGCTAGACGCCGCTAGAGCTCACTGGAACTGGCGCGGCCAAGCCCGCCCGCCGTTTGCTGTTGAGCCCGGCCCGGGCCAGGTGTCGGTATGGGACTTTCCGCGCCCGCCCCGGCTAGCCCTTGACGCGCGCGAAGTGGTCATTGGCTGGGGAAATGTGGAAGTCGCCCGCAGCCACAAGGCCATTTTGGTGCTGGAGACAGCGCACCCGCCCAGCTTTTACATCCCTTGGGCCGATGTGAACCGCGACCTGCTGCAGCCCAGCCGAGGCAGCTCGTTTTGCGAATGGAAGGGGCCGGCGAGCTATTGGAGTCTGGTCGATGGGGTCAACGGCGCCAACACCCTGCCTGGCGTGGCTTGGAGCTACCCCCAACCGCTGGCCGGCGCCGAAGCGATTGCCGACTGCGTGGCGTTTTACCCGACCCACCTGCGCTGCACAGTGGGCGGCGAAACCGTCAGGCCGCAGCCGGGCGGCTTTTACGGCGGGTGGATCACGCCCGAGCTGGTCGGGCCCTTCAAGGGTGATGCGGGCACGCAGGGCTGGTGAGGCGGGCCAGGCCAAAGGCGTCAGCCCAGCAGTTGGGGCAAGGCGCTCATGGCGGTAAACACCAGAGCGGCACCGGCCTTGCGCAGCGCATCGGGCAAATCGTGTCCCGCTTCAGGCGGGCTGTAACCAAACACGGTGGCGCCCGCAGCCACCCCCGCCATCACGCCGGTCACGGTATCTTCGACCACCACGCAGCGCTGGGGCTCTACGCCAAGTGCTGCAGCGGCCGCCAGATAGACATCCGGAAAAGGCTTGGAACGCGGTGTCTCATGGCCGCTGAAGATATGGCCTTTGAAATAAGGCATCAAGCCGCACTTGTCCATCTGCAGCTCCACCTTGAAGCGGTCAGCCCCTGACGCGCAGGCAATGCGGCCGTTAAAGAGCGCATGGATGCTGGCCGCCGCCTGCACCGCACCGCGAATCGCCGTGACATTGGCCAGCAAGCCCGCATTGCGCCGCTCCCGAAAGCGCTGCATCCAGTCATCGGTCAGCGGCTGGCCGGTGTTGGCTTCAATCAGGGCGCGCTCGTCCTTGACGGCTTTGCCAATAAAAAGGCGCATGCATTCAGCCGGTGTGAGTACCCAGCCAGACTCGGCCAGCATGTCGCGCAGCACGCCGTTGGTGATCGGCTCACTGTCGACCAGAACGCCATCGCAGTCGAACAAGACGGCGTCGAATTTCAGTGAGGTCATGTTCAATGCTATTTATTCAGGAGCTGCTTACCTATGTTTTTAGAGGCCTGACAGCCTAAAACACACAGCAAGAGCTGAAAAAGAGCGTTTTTATCGCGGCTCGCCGTCCAGATAGTACCAACGCCCTGCGTCGCGCACAAAGCGGCTCAGCTCATGGATGCGCGCACCGCGGCCGGAGATGCGGTAGCGGGCGACAAACTCCAGCTGGGCGTTGTCGGCGTCCATCACGGTGTGGCGGCGCACCTCCAGACCCAGCCATTTGGCCTGGTCGTCTGTCGATACTGAGGCAGGTCGAGTGCTGGCGTGCCAGGTGGCTAGAACGTAGTCACTGCGCTTCATGACAAAAGCGCTGTAGCGCGAGCGCATCAGGCTTTCTGCATCCGGTGCCGGGGTATTTTGAAAGTCCGTCAGATAGCGGGCGCAGCAGGCAGCAAACGCCAGCGGCTTTTTGGAAGCGCTTACTTTGCCGCAGGGGCAGGCTTGCTCAGACAAGGTCAACGCTTTCATGCCAGCGCCCTCCCAATGATGATCTTCTGCACATCCGACGTGCCTTCATAAATCTGGCATACCCGCACGTCGCGGTAAATGCGCTCGACCGGGAAGTCGTTCACGTAGCCGTAGCCGCCCAGCGTCTGGATGGCGGCGCTGCACACTTGTTCGGCCATCTCGCTGGCAAACAGTTTGGCCATGGCGGCTTCTTTCAGGCAGGGCAGGCCGGCATCGCGCAGGGCGGCGGCGTGCCAGGTCAGTTGGCGGGCGGCTTCCATTTGGGTGGCGCAGTCGGCCAGCCTGAAACCCACCGCCTGGTGGTCGATGATGGCGCTGCCAAAGGCTGTCCGGTCTTTGGCGTAGCTGAGTGCCACATCAAACGCGCTGCGCGCCATGCCGATGCTTTGCGCCGCAATGCCGATGCGCCCGCCTTCAAGCGCGCTCAGGGCAATTTTGTAGCCTTCGCCTTCATTGCCAATCAGGTTTTCGTGCGGGATGCGGCAGTTGTCGAAGTTGACTTGTGCGGTGTCACTGGAGTGCTGGCCCAGTTTGTCTTCCAGCCTTTGGGCGCTGTAGCCGGGGCTGCTGGTGGGCACGATGAAGGCGCTCATGCCTTTTTTGCCTGCCGCCTTGTCGGTCACGGCAATCACGATGGCCACGTGGCCGTTTTTGCCGCTGGTGATGAACTGCTTGACGCCATTGATGACATAACCATCAGCGTCTTGTACGGCGGTGGTTTTGAGCGACGACGCATCACTGCCCGCATGCGGCTCGGTTAAACAAAACGCGCCCAGCATGCGGCCTTGCGCCAGCGGTGTGAGCCACTGTTTTTGTTGCTGCGCATTGCCGTAGCGCATCAAGATGGCGTTGACCGGGCAATTGGTCACACTGATCGCCGTGCTGGTGCCGCCGTCACCGGCAGCGATTTCTTCAAGCACCACCGCCAGCGTTAAATAGTCAAGCCCCGCGCCGCCCAGGTCCTCAGGCACACAGATGCCGTAAGCGCCCAGCGCGGCCAGGCCCTTGTGCGCCTGCACCGGAAAGGTGTGCGCTTTGTCCCAGGCGGCAGCATGGGGCCAGAGTTCTTGCACGCAGAAGTCGCGGACCGCTTCACGCACCTGATTTTGCTCATTGTTCAGTATCAAAACCGGCTCCAGACTAATAAATACAGAGGCGAGTAGCTATAAACTTTATAGTATTTCGATAGCGAGCGCTGTGCCCTCGCCGCCGCCAATACACAGCGTGGCGATGCCTTTTTTCAAGCCTCGTGCCTTCAGTGCGTAAATCAGCGTGACGATGATGCGGGCGCCGCTGGCACCAATCGGGTGACCCAAGGCACAGGCGCCGCCATTGACGTTGACGATGTCGTGGCTGATGCCCAGCTCGGTCATCGCAGCCATCGGCACCACGGCGAAAGCTTCATTGACTTCCCAAAGATCCACGTCTTTGACGGTCCAGCCAATTTTCTTGAGCAGCTTGTTGACGGCGCCCACAGGTGCGGTGGTAAACCATTCAGGCGCCTGCGCAAACGTGGCGTGGCCGAGGATGCGGGCAATGGGTGTTGCGCCGAGTTCTTTGGCGGTGGACTCACGGCTCAAGACCAGAGCCGCTGCACCGTCATTGATTGACGAGCTGGACGCAGCGGTGATGGTGCCGTCTTTTTTGAATGCCGGCTTGAGGCCGGCGATTTTGTCGAGCTTGACTTTGCCGGGGCCCTCGTCGATGGACACCACCGCCTCGCCCGCACGGGTTTTGACAGTGACGGGGGCAATCTCAGCGGCGAACGCGCCTGAAGCCGTCGCCGCCTTGGCACGGTTGACGCTGGCGGTGGCAAACGCGTCTTGTGCGTCGCGGCTGAACTTGTACTTGTCGGCACATTGTTCGCCAAAGGTGCCCATGGCTCGACCGGGCTCGTATGCGTCTTCCAGCCCGTCGAGCATCATGTGGTCATAAATGCGGTCATGCCCGATGCGAATGCCACTGCGCCCTTTGAGCAGCAGGTGCGGCGCGTTGGTCATGCTTTCCATGCCGCCCACCACCATCACGTCGCGGCTGCCAGCGACCAGCTGGTCGTGCGCCAACAGCGTGGCCTCCATGCCCGAGCCACACATTTTTGACAAGGTGACTGCACCCGCGCTGGCTGGCAGGCCGCCTTTGAAGCCGGCCTGCCGTGCCGGCGCCTGGCCCTGCCCCGCCATCAGGCAGTTGCCAAACAGCACTTCGTCGACCTTGTCAGCGGCCACACCTGCACGCTCAACTGCCGCCTTGATGGCGACGCCACCCAGGTCGTGCGCTGACAGCGATGCGAAGTCGCCTTGAAAGGCGCCCATGGGCGTGCGGGCTGCGCCCAAAATAACGATGAAGTCCTTGACGTTTGAATCAGACATGGTTTTTCCTTTAACAATAAATTTTTAATCAGGCCACCGAAATGTTTTTGGCCTGCGCAAAGCGCTTGTCCTGCTCATACGGGAACACGTCAAACACGTGCCCCGCCTGAATGCGTGACTGGTGATGTTGCCAGAAGGCCGCGTCGAGCAAATCAGCATGGTGGCGCATGAACACGCCGCGCACCGCGTCGTTGCCCAGCAAGAACGGCCCAAAGGTTTCAGGGAACACGTCTTTGGGCCCGACCGAATACCAGATCTCCCCGCTCATTTCGTCTTCTTCATGGCGTGGTGCGGGTACCTTGCGGAATTTGCAGTCGGTGATGTATTCAATCTCGTCGTAGTCATAAAACACCACCTTGCCATGGCGGGTGATACCAAAGTTTTTCCAGAGCATGTCGCCGGGAAAGATATTGGCGGCCACCAGGTCCTTGATGGCGTTGCCGTATTCAACAACGGCACGCTCAATCTGGCCCTGCGCATCAGGCTCGTCAACACCGGCATCAAAGGCTTCTTGTAAATAGATGTTGAGCGGAATCATGCGCCGCTCAATGTACACATGCTTGATGATGACTTCCATCTGGCCGTCACCGTCGCGGTCGGATATTTCAAGCTGGCTGGGCGCAAACTTTTCGATCTCGGCAATCAGTTCGTCGTCAAAGCGGTCACGCGGAAAAGCCACCTCGCTGTACTCTTGGGTGTCGGCCATGCGGCCTACCCGGTCGTGCTGCTTGACCAAGAGATATTTTCCTTTGATTTGTTCTCGCGTGGTGTCTTTTTGCGGCGGGTAATAGTCTTTGATGACCTTGAAAACATACGGGAAACTGGGCAAGTCAAACACCAGCATGACCATGCCCTTGATGCCGGGCGCAATGCGGAACTTGTCGGTGGAATGCCGCAGGTGGTACAAAAAGTCGCGGTAAAAAAGCGTCTTGCCCTGCTTGGCCAAACCAAGGGCATTGTAAATTTCGGCACGCGGCATGCGCGGCATCATGCTGCGTAAAAACTGTACGTAGGCCGACGGTATGCCCATGTCGACCATGAAGTAAGCACGCGCAAAGCTGAACAGAATCAACAAGTCGTCTTCGCCAAACAACGCGGCATCAATCACCAGTTTGCCGTCTTTGTTGTGCAAGACAGGCAAGGCAAATGGATGCTCGGTAAAGCCGTTGATGATTTTGCCCACCACATAAGCGCCCTTGTTGCGATAAAACAAACCGGACAGCACCTGTATTTGAAAGTTTGCCCGCAGCTTGACGTCGCCCAAGCGCTTTTGCATCGCTTCAACCACGTAAGCAGCGTCGCGTGAACTGTCTTCAAACGCCACCTGCAAGTCAAAGTCATTGATCAGTTGCAGCACCGTGGCCTGCATGGTTTCAAGCGTGGGGTAATACGAGCGATAAGTCGGCAGCGCTGTGGATTTGCCGTTTTCAATGTACTCCGTACTGACGGCGGGGCGGACAAAAATAAAGTCGTTTTGGAAATAACTCCGGTGCAAAATTTTGGTGGTGACCGAGTTGAAGAATGTCTCCGCCAATTCGGGTTGCTGGTGGTTCACCAAGAGGCCGATGTAATGCAGCTTGACCTGCTGCCACACCTCCATGGTTTGCTCACCGGCCTTGAAATGAAGCTCCAGACTGGTCGACGCCTCGCGTACCCGCAGGTCATAAAACTCAATCCTCTCGCGCTGGGCACGCTGCTGACCGTGCCAGTCGGCGGTTTCAAAGCGCTGCTTGGCACTGGCCGACTCAGAGCGAAACAACTGATAGTGGCGGTTAAAGCCATCCATCATCGCTTTGGCGATGTCGTAGGCGAGATAGGAGTCAAGGCGTTGCGGGAACATACACACTAAGCTACTAATTTTGTAGCTACTGGTGCACGATTTGTCTGGCCTACCATCTCAACGGCCTTGGCGTAGGCGGCATCCAGATCTTCATTGCAAGACACTGTCATCTTCAGGTCAATCAACAGCCCGTTCTTCAAACCATAGACCCAGCCATGCAATGTCAGCGGCTGCTTGCGCAGCCAGGCATCTTGCACCACGGTGGTTTGCGCCACGTTGACCACCTGCTCAATGGCATTGAGTTCGCACAGCACGTCCTGCCGGGCATCGACCGGCGTCGCCTCAATCAGCGCGCGGTGGTTGTCTCGCACGTCCTTGATGTGGCGCAGCCAGTTGTCGGCCAGGCCAATGCGGATCCCCTGCAAGGCGGCCAGCACACCGCCGCAGCCGTAGTGGCCGACCACCATCAGGTCACTGACATGCAACTGGTCAACAGCGTACTGAATGGTCGACAAGCAGTTCAAATCGGTCGGCACCACCACATTGCCCACATTGCGGTGCACAAAGACTTCGCCAGGTTCCAGGCCGGTGATCTGGTTGGCCGGCACGCGGCTGTCAGAGCAGCCAATCCACATGTATTTGGGGCTTTGCTGGGCTTCAAGCCCGGTAAAAAAGCCAGGTCGCTCGGCTTTCATTTGCGCCGCCCAGGCGCGGTTATGGGCGAAAAGGTCTTGCGTGGAGGACATAAACCTTATTTTCTTACATGATGAGAATCAGGGCGGTGATCCGTTTGGGGGCCGGGCGATGCGGTTCGCTTTGGGAAGGCAAATGGGTCGTCACCGAAAGTCAGCAGGTCTCTGCAAACAGCTCTCGCCCAATCAGCATGCGGCGGATCTCGCTGGTACCGGCGCCTATTTCATACAACTTGGCATCGCGCCACAAACGGCCGAGTGGGTAGTCGTTGATGTAGCCGTTGCCACCAAAAATCTGCACACCCTCGCCCGCCATCCAGGTGGCTTTTTCGGCGCACCACAAGATGACAGATGCACAGTCTTTGCGCACCTGGCGCACGTGTTCAGTGCCTAGCATGTCGAGGTTTTTGCCCACGGTGTAGCAAAACGCGCGGCCGGCCTGCAGCACGGTGTACATGTCGGCAACCTTGCCCTGAATCAACTGAAACTCGCCAATGCTTTGGCCAAACTGTTTGCGGTCGTGAATGTAGGGCACGACGTTGTCCATGACGGACTGCATGATGCCGATCGGTCCGGCGGCCAGCACAGCGCGTTCGTAGTCCAGGCCGCTCATCAGCACTTTGGCGCCTCCGTTCAGGCCGCCCAAAATCTGGCTGCTGGGCACTTCAACATTGTCAAACACCAGCTCACCCGTGTGGCTGCCGCGCATGCCCAGCTTGTCGAGTTTTTGCGCGCATGAAAAACCCTTCATGCTTTTTTCAATCAAAAACGCGGTCACACCGCGCGCGCCCAGCTCAGGCTCGGTTTTGGCATACACCACCAGCGTGTCGGCATCCGGGCCGTTGGTGATCCACATCTTGGTTCCGTTCAGCAGGTAATAGCCGCCTTTGTCTTCGGCTTTGAGCTTCATGCTGATCACGTCGCTGCCCGCGCCTGGCTCGCTCATGGCCAGTGCGCCCACATGCTCGCCGGTGATGAGTTTGGGCAGATACTTTTGGCGTTGCTCCGCCGTGCCGTTGCGTTTGATCTGGTTCACACAAAGGTTGCTGTGCGCGCCGTAGCTCAAGCCCACCGAGGCGCTGGCGCGGCTGATCTCTTCCATCGCAATCATGTGGGCCAGGTAGCCCATGCCGGCGCCGCCGTATTCGTCGCTCACGGTGATGCCCAGCACGCCGAGCGCGCCCATCTTTTGCCACAGGTCAGCCGGGAACAAGTCGTTTTTATCGATCTCGGCCGCGCGCGGGGCGATTTCGCTTTGCGCAAAGTCCCGCACCGCATCGCGCAGCGCGTCAATGTCTTCGCCGAGTTGAAAGTTCAGGCCGGGCAAGTCAGTCATGTGCGTACTCTCAAAGGGGTTCAGTAAGATTTATGGACTGGGACGATCGTTTGCTGCATCACGGCGCACGCGGTTTGCTTGCCGCTGGCATCCAGGTGCACGACTTCGGCCGTGGTCACAATGATCCGCTTGCCCGCCTTGACAACGCGACCCGTGGCGCGCAGTTCCCCGCCGGTAAAGCTGGTCAGAAAATTGATTTTGTATTCCACCGTGGTGACTTCCATATCTGGCGGCGCGGCGGTGAGGGCGGCATAACCGCCCGCAATGTCGGCCAACGCGCCCATGGCTCCCCCGTGAAAGCCGCCCTGCTGCTGTGACACGCCCTCCGAATGCGGCAACGCCACTTCGCACAGGCCGGGCTCGACACGCAGCAGGCGGGCTCCCAGGTTGTTCATCATGCCCTGACGCAGAAAACTGGCCTCTACGCGCTTGAACAGTTCGTTCTGGTTGGAGTTGGTCATGGTTTTGGGTTGACGTTTACGTAAACGTCAATTATGGCTTATTTTGTTTTTTCAGCTTTTCTTTCGGCCTTTTCCAGCAGCACTTTGGCTTCTTTTTCGTGTGTGCGAATTTCTGCCAGATTGGCCTGCAGGTCCACCAGTTGCGACTCAAGTTTGACGCGGTGGTCGGCCAGCACTTTTAAAAACTTGCGCATTTGTGGTGCCGTGTCGCGCGGGCTGTCGTACGAATCAATGATCTCTTTGGCCTCTACCAGCGACAAGCCCAGTCGCTTGGCGCGCAGCGTGAGCTTCAGGCGAGTTCTGTCCCGCGCCGTATACACCCGGTTTCGGCCGCCAGCGCCTTCGCGCTGCGGTCTCAAGAGGCCCATGTCCTCGTAAAACCGCATGGCGCGCGTGGTCAGATCGAACTCTTTGGCCAGGTCGCTGATGGTGTAGGTGGTAGGCATGGCTAAAAAGATGGGGTTTAGCGATAGGGTTAATATGACGTTTACGTAAACGTAAAGACAAACACGGCGAATATTACATGAACATCCTCGAACAACAACTTGATTACCCGCTGGGCGATGCTCTGCCCGAAGAGGGCGCCACGCTGGACGTTGCGCCGGGTGTCAAGTGGATACGGATGCTGCTGCCGTTTGTGCTGAACCATATCAACCTGTGGTTGATCCGCGATGAGATGGACGACCCGCACCACCCTGGCACAAAGCGGCAAGGCTGGACGGTGGTGGACTGCTGCATCAGCCGACCCGAGTCAAAGGCCCAATGGGAAACCATTTTTGCGACGCAGCTTGACGGCCTGCCCATCCTGCGGGTGATCGTGACGCACATGCACCCGGACCACATTGGCCTGGCGCATTGGCTGTGTGAGCGATGGACCACCACCACAGCTGCATCCAGCCATGTTTGCCGCCTGTGGGTCAGCGCGACGGATTACCACTCGGCAAAGATTGCCTCGCAATCGACCACCGGATTTGGCGGGGAGGGCGCGGCGCTGTTTTTTGCATCACACGGGCTGACTGACCCCGATTCCATTGAAAAAATCAAGGCGCGCACGGGCTACTACCCTGACCTGGTGCCGGACCTGCCCAAAAGCCATGTTCGGCTGATGGACGGCAAGACGGTAGACATCGGCATCGGCGACAACCGACACCCATGGCGCTGCATCAGTGGCTACGGTCACGCACCTGAACACATGGCCCTGTACTGTGAAGCGCTGAACGTGCTCATCAGCGGCGACATGATTTTGCCGCGCATTTCAACCAATGTGAGTGTGTATGACACGGAACCCGAGGCCGATGCGTTGGCGCTGTTTCTTGAATCGATTGACAAGTTTTTGCCCCTGCCGATTGACACGCTCACCCTGCCATCGCACGGCAAGCCGTTTCGGGGCCTGCACACCCGCATCCAGCAGCTACACGACCACCACCGCGACAGGCTGGCAGAAGTCATGCAGGCGTGTGCCCTCAGGCCGCACAGCGCTGCAGACATTTTGCCCATCATGTTCAAACGCGAACTGGACTTGCACCAGACGACCTTTGCCATGGGCGAGGCGCTGGCGCATCTGCATTTGCTGTGGTTTGAAGGCAAGCTGCAACGCCAACTCGATGCGAAGGGCGTTTACAGGTTCAGTTTGCCTGTTCGATAGCTTGTTCGACCGGGGTCTGCGGCAAAGCCATGTAAAAGCTGGCCCCGTTCGGCGTGGATTCAGCCCACACCCGGCCCCCGTGCCTTTCGGCGACCCGCATCACAGTCGCCAGCCCCAGGCCATTGCCGGGGTAGTCGGCCGCTGAATGCAGGCGTTGAAACGCCACGAACAGTTTGTCGCTGTAGGCGGTGTCAAAACCTGCACCATTGTCTGAGACTTGCAGCACCCGCTCGCCAGGCCCATCGCCAGCGAGGACCGCCACCCTGATCCAGGCGTCGACCTTCTTGGACGTGAATTTCCAGGCATTTTCAAGCAAGCAGTTCAGGGCGATGACCAGCAGCGACTTGTCAGCCGCTACGGTACTTCTGGCGTTCATCTCGAAAGTGACCGTTCGATCCGGGTAGCGAAAGCGCAAGTCATCCACGATGACAGCACACAATGCTGTCACATCCAGGCTTTCCAGACGATCAGACCGTTGTGGCAATTTCACCAGCCGGCGCAAGTCATCGACCAGCTCGGCCATCAGTCGGGTGCTGTCCTGAATGCGGTTGATGTAATGACGGCCGGTATGGTCGATCAGCTCGCCATACCTTTTTGCCAGGATAGCCGCAAATCCGTTGACGACATGCAGGGGCACCTGCAGGTCATGCGAAAGCGCGTAGGTTAATGCCGTCAGATCGCGGCCGGCGGTTTTGAGCGCCTCATTGGCGCTTGAGAGCGCCAACTTCAGTTCGGCATTTTCCTGGCGCAGCGTGCGGTCTGAGAGGTGTCGCTCCGCCACATCTGAGACGCTCACCAGCATCGCCTGATGGTCCTGCCAAACGATGGGGCCGCAAGCGAGCTCGACCAGCACCAGCGTCCCGTCGCCCTTGATCTGATTGCATATCTGCAAAGCCAGCTCAGTCGGACCGGCTTGGTCGACTGAGTCAAACAATGCCGCGCCCGAATGGTCCGGAAAAAGCGCCCCCAGTTTCAGCGCAAGAAAGCTGCTTCTCGTCATGGCGTAAAAGTCACAGGCTGCCTGGTTGACGCTGACAATGCGCTGCGAGGCCATGTCAAAGATCCACATGGCGTTCGGGTTTTTTTCGAAAAGCAACAGATTGGTTTGCTTGCTTTTCGCCAGTAAAAGTTGCAGGTCGTGCTTGTGCGTGACATCCCGCAGGTTGACCACATAACCCGTCGAATGCGTTCGGAAGCAGTACTCCAGCCAATCACATTCAAAGTCGCTACGCTCTACAAAGACGTGGTCCTTGGAAAGCGCCATCGCTTGTGCGGTGCCGAGCTGGTGAAGCGTTGCAATACCCGGCGGCACAACACTCCAGAAATCACGTCCCGAAAAATCACCATCCACACGGTTCAAAAACCTGCGCGCGGCAGCGTTTAACGCGACAATTCGCCCGGCACTGTCGAGCAAAACAATGCCATCCCGGGCCACATCGAGGGTGCTCCGTGATGGAGGCACCAAGGCGCGCCTGATCGCGTGCGTGACTGAAACAACGAATTTTTTGATGTCCAGCACGTCGCATTCACTTACTGAGACAGCTTTTGCGCCAACCTCGCCGTGGCACGGTCTCGTAACTGGACAGAGCGCGCTGCTGCTTTATTAACGATGCGCGCCTTGACGCGTTCTGCATGCAGCTGTTGTTTGCGCTTGGCTGACACCATCGCGCTCATATAGCCCCGCAGCCAGGCGAAGTCGACCGGCTTTTGCAACGTGGAGGCGTCTTCCGGCAATCCGCCGCGCGCCTCAAAGGCATCCTTCGGCATACCAGTGACAACAATCACGTGCATGTCTTCGAGTTCAACATTGCGCTTGAGCGCTTTGAGCAGTTCAAAGCCGTCGACGCCGGGCATGACCAAGTCAGTGATCAGCAAGTCCGGCCGCATGCTGGCAACGTCCATCAGGGCTTCCATTGCCGAAGACATCCAGGTGCAGTCAACCGGAAGATCCCACGACTCAAATTCGTGCTGAAACAACTCCCGCAAAAGCTCGTCGTCTTCCACCAGCAGCACGCGCAGCCGTCCTTGCGGGTTCGATAGCTTGACCAAGGGCTGCCGTTTGTTTTTTTCCAGGTAGCCGTAGATGGATTGCAAGGCAATCCGGCGGTGGCCACCCATGGTTTTCCAGGCTTCTAGCTCGCCTTTTTCCACCAGCGACTGAACGGTGGCAACCGACAAGCCGAGAAGACTGGCGGCATAGCTGGTGCCGCAATAGTCCTCGATCAAAAAATCTGGTGCCGTGATGGCATCCTCAAAACTTTTTTGCATGGTAGTAAGTGATGAAAATTACGATAATGACATTATTTCTAGCTGGCTTCATCTTAATCGACTTCGGCGTATTATTACAAACGAACACAATTGCTATTACAACACGCCAAAAAGCTTCATGCCGGCTAGGTGAAAAAGAATCTCGCACCCTTGCCGTTCGCGGCTTTAGCCCACAGCGCTCCTTATTGGCGGGTCGAGGACTGAAAACAAGTCCTGTCACCGACTTGGGTTACCTTGCGCCCTTGCGGTTCAATTGAAACGGATTTTTTCGTATTTTGAAACGATGCCAACGGGATGGAACCGTCCATTGCTTAGTCAGGGCCGCTTCGACAGTTGGCGTATTCTTGGTGGCGGCCGCCGGCCAGCTTTGGCGTGCTATTGACGGACACCCGTTACTGGCGGGCCGAACCAGCAACAGGCTTTGGCGAGCCCCAGCGTCGACTCGGCCCGCTCAAGCTTTTTTGTAGATTGTGACATCTACTTACCTTCATGGTGCAGTGATCTGAGAACGGAGCAGTCAAACCATGGCGCAGACCTGGGAATCCACAGACGCTTGAAAGGCATGTGTTGTCCCTGGCGAAATCAGTCGGGTTCAGATACGAATTTGCGGCATCGATTGAAGCGCTGGAGAAAGCGGATGTGAAGCCGCTGGCAAAAGAGTCAACCGTGCGGCCCCATGATCGCCTGGCGGGTCAGGAAAGCTTGGAGGCTGTCGGTGAGCCCTATTTAGATGGCACGGCTTCGTTCACGCACAACCAGTAGCCCTGCAGGCGGTTGAGCTTGTCGGAAAATGCGCCGAAATCAACAGGTTTGCGCACAAACCCGTTGGCGCCCCCTTGGTAACTTGAGGCGATGTCCGAGGCCTCGCCAGAAGACGTCAACATCACCACCGGTACCGATGAGGTCAGCGGGTTAGCCCGGATGCTGCGCAGCACATCGAGGCCGGACAGTTTGGGCAGGCGGATGTCAAGCAGGATCAGGTTGGGCTGCTTTTTGGTGTCACGGTCTGCATAGGCGCCCGCCCCGAACAAAAAGTCCAGTGCCCCGGCACCGTCTCGCGCCGCCACGATTTCTGTATCGATGCTGTGCTCTTCGAGGGCCAGCACGGCCAGTTCGAGGTGGTCGGGGTTGTCTTCGACGACGAGTATTAATTTGTTTTTCATGGCGCTGAAACTTTCCGCAATTTTATCATTTTTGATGTTTTACGTTTTATATCGGCATTACACGAGATCTCAGCAAGTGTAACTGAAAGAAACTATTGTTGCAATATCATCTTGCATTTTACACATTTCCAAAAAGTGTCAATATCTGGACAGAAATGGCCTGCCAGACCAAGATCACTTTACCAACGAGGCGTGCCTTCGCCTTTGAGCTCGCGACGAAGCGCGGCGTAGTCAGGCACCACGGTGCGCACGGTGTCCCAAAAGCGCGGGCTGTGGTCCATCACACGCAGATGGCTCAACTCATGCACCACCACATAGTCAATGACGGACTGCTTGAAGTGAATCAGCCGCCAGTTCAAGCGAATTGAGCCATCGGCGCTGGCGCTGCCCCAGCGGGTGTCTGCGCTGCTCAGGCTGAGCCTGGTCCACCGCACGTTCAAGGTTGGCGCAAAGTGGTTCAGTCGCTCGGTAAACAGCCGTTTGGCCTGACGCATCAGCCAGGCCTGTACCGCGTCCTTGATCTGCTCGGGCGTGGCGGCGTGCGGCAGGCCGACATGCAGCGTGAGCTGCGTCACGCCGGGTAGCGTTTCGGCACTGCTTTTCAGTTCGGCCCCTACGCCGCCAAAGGCATGGCGCGGGTCCAGCACCACCATCACTTGCTCGCCTAAAAACGGCAGCGCTGCGCCGTCTTTCCATTCAATGCGAGCCGACTCGAGCCGATCATGGCGGGCCCGGGTTTCTTGCAGCTTTTTGATGATCCAGCCTTGCTTTTCCAATACCGCCTTGTCAATCTCATACAGCGGCACCCACTTGGGCGCACTGACCGTCAGGCCGTCAGCGCCAACCGAAAAGCCAATCGTGCGGCGCTTGCCGCGTTTGAATTCGTAGGCCACGGCAATGCCGTCCAGCAGCGTTTCGCGGCTGGCACGCGGGTGGACGAAGGTGGCCGGGGCCAGCGCCTGCTGCAAGGTTTGGGCTGGCAGCGCGATGTCATTTGCTATGTTTTCAGGAGCTGCCAGCAAAGGTTTTTCGTGGCCTGTAGGCTGATTTGAATCCAGAAGCCCGGCTTTTTCAGTGCTTTGGGGCGGCTTTTCAGGGGTAAGGACAGAGGCGGGGGCAGGGGCAGGCTCAAACAAATCAAGCGTGAACTGCAACAGCCTTTGCATCATGGCGATTTGTCAGCCTGTCACGAGGGATAAGCTTCAGGGTCCAGCCTGCGCATCTCTAGCTCAATCCATGCCTCGACCTCGCGCATCAGCTCATCAGGCTGGCGGCCTGCGCTGGGGATGGGCTTGCCGATGGAAATGTCCACGATGCCCGGCTTTTTGATGAAAGCCTTGCGCGGCCAGCATTTGGCCGACGTCACAGCCACCGGAATGACAGGTGCGCCCGTGTCGATGGCCAGGCGCGTGCCGCCTGATTTGTAAACACCTTTTTGGCCGCGCGGTGTGCGTGTGCCTTCAGGAAACATGATGACCCACACGCCCTGCGCCATCAGCCGCTTGCCCTGCGCCACCACCTTGTTGAAAGCCTGGGCGCGCTGGCTGCGGTCGATGTGGATCATGTCCATGCGCGACATGGCCCAGCCAAAAAACGGCACGTACAACAGTTCTTTTTTGAACACAAAGGCCAGCGGGTGCGGCATCAGCGTGACCATTGAAAAGGTTTCCCACGTGCTTTGGTGTTTGACCAGCAGCACGCAGCTGCCCAGCTCGGTGCTGGGCAAATTCTCCATGCCCGTCACGCGGTTTTGGATGCCCAGAATGACCGTGCCGCCGGTCACCGCCAGGCGCAGCCAGCCAGCGCACAACCAGTACACCTGGGTGCTGGAGCCAAACAGCGAAAAAATCAACACCGCGATGGCCCAGGGCACCACGGTGACGGCCATCCACAACATGTGGATGATGGAGCGAATCAGGTTCATATCAGCTCTCCAGCGCCAGTGTTTCGCGCTGAAGAATGTGGTCAACAAAGGCCGACAGGTCGGTATGAAACAGTGTGCCGACAGGCAAGCCGTCAGGCTGGCCACCGCTGCGGTACTGCGCAGCCTTGCCAGTCAACACCAAGTGCGGCTCGCAGCCTGCACTGCTTCCGGCCTGCAAGTCACGCACCGAGTCACCGGCGGTTGGCACGCCTTTGAGCGGCACGCCAAAACGGCTGCCAATTTGCTCAAACAAACCCGGCAGGGGCTTGCGGCAATCGCAATGCTCTTCTGGGCTGTGCGGGCAATAAAACACCGCGTCCACTCTGCCACCCACAGCGGCCAGCATTTTGTGCATTTTGGTGTGCACGGCGTTGAGCGACCCCACATCAAACAAACCGCGCCCCAGGCCGGACTGGTTGGACGCGATCACCACGTGCCAGCCGGCATGGTTGAGCCGCGCAATCGCCTCCAGCGCGCCCGGCAGCGGCTGCCATTCTTCAGGTGATTTCACATAGTCATCACTGTCAGAGTTGATGGTGCCGTCGCGGTCGAGGATGACAAGTTTCATGGGGTGCTTTGATCAGGCCGCGAGTTTGGAAAGGTCAGCCACACGGTTCATGGCGGCGTGCAGCGTGGCCAGCAGGCCCAGTCGGTTCAGCCGCAAGTCCGTCTGCTCGGCATTGACCATGACGCCGTTGAAAAAATCATCCACCGGCGCGCGCAGCGCTGCCAGGGTCTGAAGTGATGCGGTGTAGTCGCCTGCTTCAAACTGGGCGTTGGCTTTGGGGACGACGTCGCTCATGGCTTTGTGCAGGGCAATTTCAGCGGGCTCGGCGAGCAGTGCTTGACTGACGCGGGCATCTACCGCATCGCCTTTTTTGAGGATGTTGGCTATGCGTTTGTTGGCTGCGGCGAGCGCTGGGGCTTCTGGCAGGGCTGCGAAGGTGCGGACTGCGGCCAGGCGTTTGGGAATTTCAGCCCAATATCGCAAACCTCCAGCATAAAGAACTGCCGAAATATTCGGCCCTTCATCCTTGTACATAACCTGCACACGCTCAAGCAAGAAGCCACCCATCTCCTCTCTCACGAAATTTTCGGACTTATCAAGTGGCACGGCAAATGTAGCGTAAGCCTTATTAATCAATGGGTGAATCTGAAGCAACAAATCTTTCTCGACCAGCATACGAATCACTCCCAACGCATGCCTGCGCAATGCAAACGGATCCTTGTCCCCGGTCGGCAAATTCCCAATGCCAAACATGCCCACCAGCGTTTCCAGCTTGTCCGCCAGCGCCACCACCAATCCCACATCGTTGCGCGGCAAGTCGTCACCCGCAAAGCGCGGCTTGTAGTGGTCTTCAATCGCGTCGGCAACATCAGCACCCAAGCCATCGTTCAAGGCGTAGTAACGACCCATGATGCCTTGCAGCTCAGGGAACTCACCCACCATGTCAGTCACCAAGTCGGTCTTGGCCAGTTGCGCGGCCTGGTCGGCTTTTTTGGCCAGCACATCACCGCCCAGTTGCTGGCCAATTGCCCTGGCAATCGCCCGCACTCGCTCAACCCGCTCGCCCTGCGAGCCCAGCTTGTTGTGATAAACCACCTTACCCAGGCCTTCAACCCGCGACTGCAATGTCTTCTTGCGGTCCTGGTCAAAAAAGAACTTGGCGTCAGCCAGGCGCGGGCGCACCACCCGCTCGTTGCCGCCGATCACAAAACGCGGGTCTTTGGGACTGATGTTGCTAACAACCAAAAACTTGTTGGTCAGCTTGCCGCTTGAATCGAGGAGCGGAAAGTATTTTTGATTCGCCTTCATCGTCAGAATCAAACACTCTTGCGGCACGTCCAGAAATTCTTTTTCAAACTCACACACCAGCACATTGGGCCGCTCGACCAGCGCGGTGACTTCATCGAGCAAGGCGTCGTCGTCAATCGCGGTGACGCCGCCGCCGACTGTGCTGGCTGCAGCGGCCAACTGCCGCACAATCTCGGCGCGGCGATCTGCAAAGCTGGCCATCACGGCGCCGTCTTTGGACAATGTTGCGGCGTAGCTGTCTGCGTGCTGCAACACCACAGGGTCAGCCAGCGCTTCAAAGCGATGGCCATGGGTGGTGTTGCCAGCCTTCAAGCCCAGCGCCTCAATCGCCACCACGTCAGCGCCATGCAAAGCCACCAGCCCATGCGCTGGCCGCACAAACTTCACGTCGCTCCAGCCGTCGGCCAACTGGTAGGTCATGACTTTTGGAATCGGCAGTTTGGCAATCGCATCCAGCAGGGCCTTTTGCAGGCCTTCGGCCAGCGTGGCACCTAAGACCCGCCTGTCATAAAACAGCGCCTCGGCCTTGCCATCAGGCGCGCGCGTCAAACCCGCCACGCTGGAAGCATCAGCGCCAAGCGCCGCCAGTTTTTTAAGCAGTGCAGGCGTGGCGCTGCCCGTCGCGTCCAGCCCCACAGACACCGGCATCAGCTTTTGCGACACGGCTTTGTCTGCGGCTTGTGGCAAAACATAGCTCACATGCGCAGCCAATCGGCGTGGCGATGCAAACGATGTCAACGCCGATTCAGAAGTTGTCAGCCCCTGCGCTTTGAGCTGTTCAAACAACACACCGGCAAACGCATCGCCGAGCTTTTTCAAGGCCTTGGGCGGCAGCTCTTCCACAAATAATTCAACCAACAGATTCTTCGTTGTCATTCTTATGCCGCCTTCTTCACCATCTGCGCCACCCACTCAGGCGGCGCCATCGGAAAGCCCAGGCGTTCTCTGGATTCGTAATAGCTTTGCGCCACAGCGCGGGCCAGATTGCGGATGCGGCCAATGTAGGCGGCACGTTCTGTGACGCTGATCGCGCCGCGTGCATCCAGCAAATTAAAGCTGTGGGCGGCTTTGAGTACCTGCTCGTAAGCTGGCAAAGCAAGCTGCGCTTCAATCAAATGCTTGGCCTGCTTTTCATGCGCGGTGAATGCGGTGAATAAAAAGTCTGCGTCGCTGTGCTCGAAGTTGTAGGTTGATTGCTCGACCTCGTTCTGTTTGTACACATCGCCATAACTGAGTCCATCCGTCCACTTCAGGTTGTAAACGTTGTCCACCCCTTGCAGGTACATCGCCAGGCGCTCCAGGCCGTAGGTGATCTCGCCTGTGATGGGCTTGCAGTCAATGCCGCCGACTTGCTGAAAGTAGGTGAACTGGGTCACTTCCATGCCATTGAGCCACACCTCCCAACCCAGACCCCAGGCGCCCAGGGTTGGGTTTTCCCAGTCGTCTTCTACAAAGCGAATGTCGTTTTGCTTCAGGTCAAAACCCAGCGCCTCCAGGCTACCCAGATACAGCTCCAGAATATTGGCAGGTGCGGGCTTGAGCACGACCTGGTACTGGTAGTAATGCTGCAGGCGGTTGGGGTTTTCGCCGTAACGGCCGTCTTTGGGGCGGCGGCTGGGCTGCACGTAGGCGGCCTTCCACGGTTCAGGGCCAAGGGCGCGCAAAAAAGTGGCGGTGTGGGAGGTGCCTGCGCCGACTTCCATGTCGTACGGCTGGAGCAGTGCGCAGCCTTGCTTGGCCCAATAGCTTTGCAGGGTGAGGATGATGTCTTGAAAACTTAGCATGGGTCTATTTTATCGGGTTTTTAAAACCTGAAAAAGGCCGTTTTACCTATCAAATCGGGCTTTAGCCCAATGAAATCGTATGCGAGCAGCTATTAAAATAATAGCAGCAATCAACGCCCACCAAGGCCACAAGCCAAAGCGGGCGGCCCACCAGGCATAGGGCGTGATGCCGTCACGGCCCTGCACATTGCCCACCAGCACGCCGCGGGTGTGGCGTGGCAGTTGGTAAGTCACCCGGCCGGTGTGGTCAATGATGGCGGTGGCGCCGGTGTTGGTGGCGCGCACCATGGGGCGCTCAAACTCGATGGCGCGCATGCGGGAGATGTTCAGGTGCTGGTCAATGGCAATGGTGTTGCCAAACCAGCCGATGTTGCTGATGTTGACCATCAGGGTGGGCGCGGCGCTGGGGTCAACAAACCGGGCAGCCAGTTCTTCGCCAAACAAATCCTCATAACAAATGTTCGGCGCAATACGCTGGCCTTGCCAGTCCAGCGATGGCTGGCTGACAGCGCCGCTGTTGAAGTCTGCCAGCGGAATGTTGACGATGCTTAAAAACCACTTGAACAGCGGATGGACGAATTCACCGAAGGGCACCAAGTGGTGCTTGTCATATTGGTAAACGACGTTGGACGACGAAGGCTTCAAAGCGATCACCGAGTTGGTATAGCCCTGCTGACTGTTGCCGAGCGGAATACCCACCAATGCCGCGGTGGGTGCTGCGCCCGACGCAGGTTTGATGAAGCGGTTGACCAAGGCGTCCAGATAGCCTGCGGGCAACTGGTTGGGCAGCAGCGGTATGGCGGTTTCAGGCGTGACGACCAGCGATGTGGTGGCAGCCAGCAGTTGTGAGTGGTACCACTTGAGGGCATCCGGTATGCCGCCGCTGGGCCGAAACTTTTCGTCTTGGGCGATATTGCCTTGCAACAAAGTGACGCTGAAGGGCGATGCCACCGCGTTTGACAATACCGATACACCCGCACCAGGCTTGAGCGCAAAACCAAGCGCGCCCGCTGACAACACAGCTGCTGCCATCACCGCTGCACCCAGCCGGCTCGGCTTGGCGATCTGCCCCGCCACACCTGCGGCCAGCAGCGCAGCCGCAAACGTCAAACCATGCACACCGACCATCTTGGCGAGATCAGCAAACGGTCCATCGAGTTGCGCGTAGCCGCCCTGCCCCCACGGGAACCCGGTGAACAGCGCGACGCGGGCCAGCTCCGCCAGCAGCCACAGTGCCGCAAACAAGGCAGCACGACCGGCTCGGTTGGCAGGGGCGAGCGCGACAAACAGCGCACAAGCCGCTGCGTAATAAAGCGCCAAAAATGCCGCCAGTCCAACAATGGCAATGACAGCCAAAGGTGCTGCCAGGCCGCCATAAGTGTGCAGCGATACAAACAGCCACCACCAGGTGGCCACCTGCATGACGGTGGCAAACACCCAGCCTGACCAGGCGCCCTGGCGTTTGGTGTTGGCCTGGTCAAGCTGCCAAACCAGCAAGCACATGGCCAGCAGTTGCAGCCACCAGACCGGCTGGCCATGCCCCAAGCCAAAGCTGAAAGGCCACGCGATGCTCAGGGCATGTGCGCAACCAGCTACTGAAACAATAGCAAACTGGCGATTAAAAACCCGCATCAAGTCAAGTCAAGGCTGGTTTGCACGCCCACGGGCGCGACCTTGAACCACTTGACCGCGCCGCCCTTGGTGTGCAGCACGGTAAATTGCAGGCCACTGAGCGCAAAGCCCTCGCCGCGCTTGGGCACGTGGCCCATGCGGTGAGCAACCAAGCCGCCGATGGTGTCAAAGTCAGCGTCCACCAGCGCCACGCCAAAGGCTTCGCTGACACGTTCGATCGAGGTGTCGCCGCTGACCCGAAAGCTGCGGTCGGGCAGACCAAAAATATCGCCGTCGTCCTCGGCAATGTCAAACTCGTCTTCAATTTCACCCACAATTTGCTCCAGCACGTCTTCAATCGTGATGAGGCCGGCGGTGCGGCCAAACTCATCGATCACGATGGCCAGATGATTTCTGGTGCCCCTGAACTCGCGCAGCAAATCGTTCAGGCCCTTGCTCTCGGGCACAAATACAGCCGGTCGCAGCAGGGCTCTGATGTTCAGCTCGGGCGCGCGCTGGAGTTTGAGCAAATCCTTGGCCAGCAAAATGCCAATGATGTTTTCTTTTTCGCCCTCGTAGACCGGAAAGCGCGAGTGCGCGGTGTCGATGATCAGGTGCAGCAGCTCATCAAATGGCGCGTCGATGTTCACCAGGTCCATGCGCGGTGCGGCCACCATCACGTCGCCTGCCGTCATGTCGGCCATGCGGATCACGCCTTCGAGCATTTCGCGGCTTTGCGCACCGATCACATCGTTGTCTTGCGCTTCGACCAGCGTTTCAATCAGCTCGTCTTTGGAGTCTGGCCCCGGGTGAAGTAGCTCGGCCAGCTTTTGCAAAAAGCCGCGTTTGTCTTCATGCTTTGCTTCGTGTTTGGCTTCGTTTTTAGAAGGCCTACTGGGAGGGTTGTCGGACACAGTGTGTTCGGTAGTTGCTAAGCGTGCAAGGATAGCGCAGTTCCGTTGCAGAGCCCCCATCAGCGTGATCCATACCAGCAGGGGACGCGGAACCGGCTTTGCCGGGCCGCGGGCGCAGCGGGCTGGTCGGGGGGGCAGGAAGCTACACGCTAGTTGAGTGCCCGTGGGGGCTTATGTTCCCGCACGCCGCGCCTCACATCCTGCACTGCTGACAAAAAGCGCCAGAACTGCTCGGCTTGCACTTTCAGTCGGTAGTCGGTCTGGGCGATCTGTTCGTCAAACATTTCCGTCATGCGCGAGTCAAGGTCGGCGGGTGGCAGCTTTAGGTAAGCTTCGCTCTCGCTGCCGTCGCGCTCTATCGTGGCCCCCGCCTTGCGGGCAATGTTCAGCATGACGGTGTTCTCGCTCAAGGCATGGATAAACATCATGTCGACTCCGTCGTTGCGCGCATGCATCACGGCCCGCTCAAACAGGCGAGAACCATAGCCACGGCCGCGTGCGGTGCTAAGCACAGACACACCAAACTCGGCACAGCTTTTGAGCTGCGGGTCGGTCGAATAGGCCAGATGCGCCATGGCGATCAATTTGAGCTTGCGGTTGTAAATGCCAAAAATTTCATCGCGCTCAAATTTCAAGCCCGTGACATAGCGGGCAATCTGCTCGTCGTTGGCGGCATAGCCAAAGCGCAGGTAGCGGTCGTGCGGGCTCAGGCTCAACAGGTGGGCAGTGATGCGCTCGCCGTGGCGAGGGCCGATGGTGCGGATGGGAACCATGGTCGACTGAGCATACGGCAGGGCTGTTGGCTCGACCCGCGCTTGACCGGGGGCACGAAAGAACTCTTTGGTCGCGTCGATAGAAGCTTTCAGCAGGGTGCTTGTGTTGGCCATCGCCAGAATATAGGGTATTCCCTAGTTATTCCCAGTACTGCCAAGCCAAGACCTTTGAAACAGCTGACGGATGAGCTGATGGGTGCGGCAGAGCCCGAAACGGCGTACTCAAAGCACGGTTCGGCTCAAAAATGTTGTTTTCAGCTGCTTTTTGACCTGCAAGGCCATCGATACGGGCACAAGATGCACCTGAATCAATAGCAAACAAACTCAGACAGGCAGGGCCGTCGTGGCCTTCACCCTGTCCAGCACAAAGCTGGTTTTGCAGTCTTGCACGCTGGCATGCTTGAGCAGTGTGTCCATCACAAAGCGGCTGTAATGCGCCATGTCCTGCACCACGACACGCAGAAAGTAGTCCATCTCGCCCGTCAGCGCCACGCATTCCACCACTTCAGGCCAGGCCTGCACGCTGGCCCGAAACAGGTCCATCGGGTTGCGTTTGTGGCTCTCGGTGTGCTTTTCCAGTCGCACGTTCAAGTGCGCCGTCAGGCTCAGGCCCACACGTTCGGGCTTGACAAGGGCCACGTAGCGGTCAATCACGCCGGACTCTTCCAGCCGTTTGACGCGCCGCAGCACCGCGCTGGGCGACAGGCTGACCTGCTCGGCCAATTGGTCGTAGGTGGCTCTGCCGTCCAGTTGCAGACTGCGCAGAATATGCCGATCCAGCTTGTCAAATGTTTCCATGCCATATATTTTGCAGGATTATTGCGTCTAATGCCAATTTAGCACTCATTTCACACGAAAACTGAGCTGCATGACAAGTACAGTGAATGCATCCTTTCTGGAGATTTGCATGAACGCACCTCTGTCATTTGAATCTGGCGCAGCCTGGGACAACCCGATGGGCACGGATGGTTTTGAGTTCATTGAATATGCGGCACCCGACCCGCAGGCCATGGGCGCGGTGTTTGAACGCATGGGCTTCACGCCGATTGCGAAACACCGCCACAAAAACGTGCTGCTCTACCGCCAGGGCGGCATCAACTTCATCATCAACGCCGAGCCGGATTCGTTTGCGCAGCGTTTTGCGCGCCAGCACGGCCCCAGCGTGTGCGCGATTGCCTTTAGGGTGCAAGATGCCAAAGCCGCCTACGAACGCGCCATTTCCCTTGGTGCCTGGGGCTATGCCGGGGCGGCAGGGCCGGGTGAGTTAAACATTCCGGCCATCAAGGGCATTGGCGACTCGATCATCTACCTGATTGACAAATGGCGCGGCAAAGGCGGCGCGCAGCCCGGTGCGATCGGCAATATTGGGTTTTATGACGTGGACTTTGAACCGCTGCCCGGCATCACCGCTGACGCCTTGAATCCACAAGGCCACGGGCTGACCTATATCGACCACCTGACGCACAACGTGCACCGGGGCCGCATGGACGAGTGGGCCGGGTTTTACGAGCGGCTGTTTAACTTTCGGGAAGTGCGCTACTTTGACATTGAAGGCCAGGTCACAGGCGTTAAAAGCAAGGCCATGACCAGCCCGTGCGGCAAGATCCGCATCCCCATCAATGAAGAAGGCAACGAGAAAGCCGGCCAAATTCAGGAGTATCTGGACAAATACCAGGGCGAAGGCATTCAGCACATCGCCATGGGCAGCAAGGACCTGATCAGCACGGTAGACATGATGCGCAGCAAAGGCGTCAAGCTACTCAGCACCATCGACACCTACTACGAACTGATGGACAAGCGCATTCCCGGGCACGGCGAAAGCGTGGCCGAGCTGCAAAAGCGCAGCGTGCTCGTCGACGGCAAAAAAGGCGCGTTGTTGCTGCAAATCTTCAGTGAAAACCAGTTGGGGCCGATCTTTTTTGAGTTTATTCAGCGCAAAGGTGACGATGGCTTTGGTGAGGGAAATTTCAAGGCGCTGTTCGAGTCGATGGAACTGGACCAGATGCGGCGCGGCGTACTCAAAACCAGCCTTGATGCGGCCTGACGGCCGTCTCCCCCTCAAGGTGGCGACATCTGCAGCCCGGCAAAGCCGGTTCTGCGCTGTCACTGAAAAGGAGTTTCTTTATGGCTATTGAACCTGTTGTTTATGGCGGCAGCACGCGCCCGCCGCGCGGCGATTACTCCCGTGACGGCCAGGTTGGCGCTGACTACACCTGCCCACAAAACCATGCGGCCTACACGCCCGCAGACCACGACACGTATCGCCGCTTGTATGAGCGCCAGTCCAAACTGCTGCCCGGCCTGGCCTGCGATGAGTTCATTGCCGCCCTGCCGCTGCTGGGAGCGTCCACGCACATCCCGCGCTTTGACGACATCAATGAGCGGCTGGCCAAAGCCACCGGATGGCGCTTGGTGGCGGTGCCGGGGCTGATCCCCGAGGTGCCATTTTTTACCCTGCTGGCCAAGCGCCAGTTTCCGGTGACCGACTGGATTCGCCGGCCTGAAGAGCTTGACTACATCGTTGAGCCTGATGTTTTTCATGACCTGTTCGGCCATGTGCCGCTGCTGTTTGATGAGGTTTTCGCCGACCACATGCAAGCCTATGGCGCTGGCGGCCTGAAGGCGCATGGCTTGGGGGCCTGCGAGCAGCTGGCCCGACTTTACTGGTACACGATTGAGTTTGGTTTGAAGCGGCAGTCTGATGGCTTGAGAGCCTACGGCGCAGGCATTTTGAGCTCAGCGGGCGAGCTGATGCACGCTGTGAACAGCGCTGAGCCGCAGCGCATGGCGCTCGATGTGCTGCGCTGTATGTCTACCACCTACAACATCGACAGCTACCAGCAAAGCTACTTTGTGATCGACAGCTTTGAGCAACTGTTTGACATCACAGCGCCAGACTTTTCGCCGCTGTATGCGCAGTTGAAAGATATGAAAGTGATTGAGTCAGGTGCGCGGCATCCAGAAGACATTCTTATTCCGCTCTGAAGCGCGTTGTCAGGCAGCTGGCTATTTATTGTCTTGCGCGGGTCACAGCAAGGCCAGTGTGGCGTCGATCAGCGGTGGCCAGAAGGCCATCTGAACATGGGCTTTTCCACGAACCAGCCGATTGTCAGCGCCTGACAGCGTGGCACTGGTGGTGGGGAAAACTATGTTGTCGCTGCTGGAATACCAACAGGTAAAAAGGGCACGGCGATTTGTCGGCATGCCGGCGTCCAGCTGGGCCTGCCAGCTGGAGGCCAGCCGCATTTGCTGGCCGTTCAGGCTGTGGCTGAAGCGGGCCAGCCAGGTGCCCTGGTGGGGCGAGCCAATCGTGACAATGTGGTGCACAGCGCCGTCTGCCCGCATGGTTTGCAGCCAGGCGCGGGCGGCCAGTCCACCCATCGAGTGGCACACCAGCAGTGGCCGCATGCCGGTGGCCGCCGTGACTTGCTGCACGGCAGCGTCAATCTGCGGGGTGTAGTCGTCAATCGAGCCAAACACGGGCTCCATACTGAGCGCGACAAACGCGTGGCCCGTGCCCTGCAAGCGTTTGAGCCACGGGTTCCAGAAACCCCGGTTGCAGAAAAACCCATGGATAAAAACCACCCCGCGCTGACCTTTGACGACGCTGCCTGGCGCGAGGTTGTCGGCAATAGCGTGGGCACGAAACGGTTGGCGCCAGCAAAAAATGCGCGGTGCCACCAGCGTTTCGCCGACCCATGCCTGCACCAACTCAGCAGGCGTTGCCAGGGGTGCTGGGTCGGTTTTGTTGATGTGCCGCAGCAGTAAAAATTCAAGGCCCAACAAAGCGGTGTAGCCGAGCAAAATCAGCAAAAAACCGGAAACTGCGAGGCTTGGGGCGCTGTTGTAAAACCAGGCCAGCCAGGTCAGACTGGCGGCCAGCAAGCTGAAGGTGATGAGTTGTTGCAGTCTTGCCAGCATCGCTGAATCTGAAAAATGAGGCGGAAGAATGAAGCTGAAGTGTCCGTCAAGCTAATTGAAGCTCGGTGCCCGTCAGTCGCTTCACCAGCCCCTGAGCCAGGCGGTTGACCACGCCGTAAATCGACAGTTGTGGGTTGGCCCCGATGCTGGTCGGGAACAGCGAGCCGTCGTGAATCGACAAATTCTCGATTTGCCAATGTACCCCGTCTGGCCGGGTGACGCCCTGGTTCTCTAATGCGGCCAAACCGCAGCCGCCCATGACGTGGGCACTGACTATTTTGGTGAGCATGGGCTTCATGGGCAGGCCGTTAACGGCCTGGCGCGCCTGCCCCCAGCTGGTATAGGTTTGCGCCATTTCGTGCAGCGGCAAGACCCGGCTTGCGCCAGCGGCAAACTGGATTTCCATCATCGACAGCAGCGCGCGCCGCGCACCGTCCATGACGTAATCGGTCAGGGGGTAGTCGAGCACGGGTGAGCCGTCACCGCGCAGCTTGACAGTGCCGCCCGGCGACTGCTCGTGAAAGCCGTCACGCATCAGTGCCAGCAAGGTATGGCTGTGCGGAAACGCCTTGAGCAAGTCGTGCTGGCTTTGGCCCATGCCGGGAACTGTGGACGCAAAAATCACCGGATGCAGCGGTGGCGCCTCTAACTTGTAGCCAATCGGCCCATCGATGGCCTGGGTGTCGAGAAAGTGGTCGCTGTAAATGGTTTGCGGTGCGCCTTGCCAGGCCTCTACTTTTTGTTCAAACACGCCAGAGGACATCACGACCGGGTGCAAAAAAGTGCGCTTGCCGAGATGGCCGTGCGGGTCTGGCGCACCAGAGCGCAGCAGCAAGGCCGGGGAGTTGATGGCGCCTCCAGCAAGTACATAATTTTTTGCTATTATTTTAGTAGCTACTCGTTTAGGTAATTGTTGGTCTGGTGCAGTATTTGATGCTCCAAACGAGCACAAAAGGGCTGTGACTCGTCCCTTGGTCAGTCCTCCAGCCAGCTCAAAGCGCTCTGCCCGTGTCTCGACCAGCAGTTGCGCGCCTTGGTCCAGCGCAGCGGGGATGGTGGTGACCAGCATCGACTGCTTGGCGTTTGTCGGGCAGCCCATACCGCAGGAACCTAGGTTCCAGCAGCCTTTGACATTGCGCGCGATCGCCAGTGCGGGAATGCCCAGCTTGGCGGCGCCGCGTCTGAGCAGATCATTGTTTTCGTTGGGCGGCGTGAGCCAAGGGCCGATGTTGAGGCGGCGCTCGGCTTGCTCAAAGTACGCTGACAGCGCTTGCGGGTTGTAGTCTTTCAGGCCGTACCTGGCTTGCCAGAACTTCAAGGTAGCTGCCGGGGTGCGAAAGGAAGATGTCCAGTTGACGGTGGTGGAGCCACCCACGCAGCGGCCTTGCAAGATGGTGATGGCCTTGTCTTCGGTCTTGCGAGCAGCACTTTCCTGGTAGAGCTGCGGGTAGGCCTCAGACTCTAGCTGGTTGAAGTCGCTGCTGCTTTTTAAAGGGCCCTCTTCAACAATGACCACCGTTAAACCCGCTTTGGCCAGCAGTTCTGCCGTGATGCCTGCGCCTGCACCGCTGCCAATGATGGCAACATCGCAGGTGATCTGCTCAGGCGGCGAGGGAAAAGGGCCGCCCATGACTTTCCAGCCTCTGGCCAGGCCATCCTTGATGGGGTCTTGAAGTGTGCTCATTTTTTAAATCGCCAAAGGCCCGGGGTAACCCAGCTGATGCCAGGTGTCGGGCGCTGAAAAGTAAGCCGCAGCAGTGATGTCGTGCAGCGCCGCATAGGCCTGCTGACGTACCGCGAGGCCCGACAAGCGCATGTTTTGCAAGGCCGCCTGGACGTCAGCCATGCTGGCACTCGCCCAGGGCGTGTTCAACCCTGCCAGACCCAGACGGCCAGCGCTGGTTCCCACAATGGACAGCAATTGAGACAGCTCGCCCTGCGCATGTGGTGGCAATTGATCGATCAAAACATCGACCCGGGCGATCAGGGCTGTGATGGCCGCTTGTCTTGCGGCAAACTGCTCGGGCAGGGTTTTGTCGAGCACGCCAATTCCCACTGCCCGAAAAATCTCTCGCCCTGTCGCCGTCAATCTGCCCCGAACCAGACCAGGTCGAATCCACGCTGCCGTGCCGCCAACCACGGCAAGCAGCACGGCTGATGAAGCACCCAGTTTGAGCAGCGTTCGTCTTTGCATGACTTGTAGTTTCTCATGCAGAGTGATGATTTGGGTTGAGCGGTCTGGCCAGATCGGGCTGGGCGCTTTCAGGCCAGTCATGAAAGCCCGCTGCATCGCCCGCCTTATCAGACGGATGCGTCTTTTCACTCGTGAGCTTTACAGCGACAAAGATGACGCAGAACGCGGTCAGCTATTTACCTTGACTGCCGGCACGATTGCCAGGATTTTTCTGCAATCTCTGATGAGCACCGCTGATCCGGGTTTCATGCTTGTCAAAGCGTGCGTGATGCTGACGAATGGTTAAATCTCATGCCAGCGCGTGAGACCGGCTGAATCAGACGCCTGCCTGACGAAGACGCTGTCGCTTGTGAGACTGGGTGGAGCCCATGACTTGCCCGCGAGAGACCCACTTGAGCATCATTTGAGGCGTACCTAGGACAAGCCCCATACGATTTTTGCGGCACTGCTTTCACAATTGACACAGGAGATTTCTATGAACAGGCACTGGCTGAACAGTTACCCCGAAGGCGTGGCGCACGACATTGATCCTGGGCAGTTTTCATCGCTTAATCAGTTGCTGGAAGACTCGTTCAAAAAGAACGCGTCCAAACCTTTTTCGGTTTGCATGGACCGCTGGATGTCTTACCGAGAGCTGGATCAACTGTCGACCCAGTTAGGCGCCTGGCTACAAAGCTTGGGGCTGGAAAAAGACGCGCGGGTAGCCATCATGCTGCCGAATATCCCGCAGTTCGCTGTGACGATGGCTGCCATTTTGCGCGCTGGCTACACCTGCGTGAACGTCAATCCGCTTTACACGGCACGCGAGTTGGAGCATCAGCTCAAGGACTCGGGCGCCACGGCGATTGTCATTTTAGAAAATTTTGCCGGTACGCTGGCAGATGTGATTGAGCGCACGCCTGTCAAGCATGTGGTGATGGCGTCGATGGGTGATTTGCTGGGTTTTTGGTATGGCAAGTGGCTGACATTCGCTGTGCGTCATGTCGCAAAAATGGTGCCTGCCTACAAGCTACCGCTGAGCGGGGGTCGGGTTGTGACGACATTTGTGAATGCGCTTGGCGATGGGGAAAGCATGCTTTTGAAGTCGCCGCGCTGCACTTTGGACTCGGTCGCGTTTTTGCAGTACACGGGTGGCACGACGGGCTTGTCCAAGGGGGCGGTGCTGACGCACCGCAATATCGTGGCTGCTGTTTTGCAAGGAGAACAGTGGTTTACACCGGCTCTCAAGCGGGTCGGTGATGTGAGCAACATCAACAACATTGCCGCGCTGCCGCTGTATCACATCTTTGCCCTTACCCTTAGTTTGCTGACGATCCGTTGGGGCGCCCACATCACGTTGATTCCAAACCCGCGTGACTTTGGCAAGTTTGTTGAGGTGCTTAAAAAACGCCCTTTTCACATGATGCCCGGTGTCAACACGCTGTTCAACGCATTGCTACAGCACCCTCAATTCAAGAGCGTTGATTTTTCCAGTCTGTGCATTTCGCAGGCTGGCGGTATGGCAGCTTCGCAAGGCACCGCACGTCACTGGCAAGAAGTGACCGGGTGTGCCATGGTCGAAGGCTGGGGCATGAGCGAGACCTGTGCCATTGGCACCAACAATCCCGTGACGAACAAAGAATTTACCGGCACCATCGGCTTGCCCTTGCCAGGTATCGATATCGCAATCAAGGACGATGAGGGGAAATCTCTGGCCATTGGTGAGTCGGGCGAAATTTGTATCAAGGGGCCTCAGGTCATGACCGGCTACTACAACCAACCGCAAGAAAATGAAACCGCATTCACACCTGATGGCTTCATGCGTACAGGTGACATTGGCATCATGGATGACCAAGGTTACACCAGGATCATTGACCGCAAGAAGGACATGATCATCGTTTCGGGCTTCAATGTTTTTCCAAACGAGCTTGAAAATGTGATCTCTATGTGCCCTGGCGTGGTGGAGTGTGCTGCCATTGGTATTGCAGACAAATCGCAGGGTGAAGCCATCAAGATTTTTGTGGTGAAAAATGACCCGACTTTGACGGAAGAAGACGTGGGCAGTTATTGCAAACAGCATCTCACAGGCTACAAGAGGCCAAAATACATCGAGTTTCGAGATGAACTTCCAAAAACAAATGTAGGAAAAATTCTTCGCCGCGAGTTGCGAAGCGGTGTGTGATGCCTTCTTTGTTTTAATCTCATGCCGACGGCACCCTTGCTCCCTGACGATATTCATGTGTTTGAGCGTGGCTGGCTTTCATCGAACAATATTTTTTTCGACGATGGGCAAACCAGCTGGTTGATTGACAGTGGTTATTCAAGCCACAGCGGTCAAACGTTGGCACTTGTTGAGGCGAAGTTGGGAGCGCGCCCACTTGATGTTCTGATCAACACACATTTGCACAGTGACCACTGCGGAGGAAACTGCGCATTTCAAGACAAGTATCCGTCCTTGATCACGCTTATTCCACCCGGGCAGGCTGAAGATGTTGAAAATTGGAATACCCAAGCGCTGACATACCATGCGACGGGTCAGCACTGTCCACGGTTCAGTTACGGCCAGACGCTGCTTCCTGGGTCGAGTCTTCGTCTGGGTTCTCACTCATGGGATATTCATGCTGCACCTGGACATGATCCGGATGCTATTTTGTTGTTTCAGCCCGATCTTCGGATATTGATTTCAGGCGACGCACTTTGGGAGAACGGCTTTGGGGTTGTTTTCCCCGAACTTGAGGGTGCGAAAGCATTTGACCAAGTGCTGGCTACGCTCGATCTCATTGAAAGTCTACAGCCACAAACCGTGATACCGGGACACGGTCGTGTGTTTAGCTACACACCGGAATCGATGAACATAGCCCGGGAGCGACTGCAAGCCTTTGTTCAAAGCCCGGTCAGGCATGCACGTCATGCGGTGAAAGTTTTGTTGAAATTCAAATTGCTTGAAGTTCAGCAGCAACCCGTTGGCCTGTTTAATGAATGGGCTCAAAGAACCCCCTTTTTACATATGTGCAAAGATCGATTCTTCAGTGACCTTGATTTTGCGTCGTTTATCAAGCAGATGTGCGCTGAATTGGTTACCAGCGGGGTGGCGCGTATGACCGACGAGATGATCTACAACGCCTGAGCGCTCGGATAGCGCCGTCAGGCAAAAATACCTGGTTTGCTGACATGTGAAGCAGCAAAAGAAAAAGCCCAGTTGATCAAAGATCAACTGGGCTAGTTCAGGTTTAAGAGCCTGACGATGTCCTACTTTCACACAGGAGTCTGCACTATCATCGGCGCTAAGTCGTTTCACTGTCCTGTTCGGGATGGGAAGGAGTGGTACCAACTTGCTATGGTCATCAGGCATAACTGTTTGATAAGCCGTTCAAAGAACAACTCATCGAATTCATAGAGCACATCAGCTTTTTATCTAGTAAGTTGCGTGGTGCTAAACGTCACGTTTTGCAACACGTCTTTTGAATGCGTCAACTTGGCATAACAGCCTTGAACATAAACATGGCCAAAGTACAACTTCAGACATGAAATATCAAAGTTATAGGGTCAAGCCTCACGAGCAATTAGTATCAGTTAGCTTAACGCATTACTGCGCTTCCACACCTGACCTATCAACGTCCTGGTCTTGAACGACTCTTTAGGGGGCTCAAGGCCCCGGCAGATCTAATCTTGAAACGAGTTTCCCGCTTAGATGCTTTCAGCGGTTATCTCTTCCGAACTTAGCTACCCGGCAATGCCACTGGCGTGACAACCGGTACACCAGAGGTTCGTCCA
>CANFOS010000004.1 GCA_947448735.1 Comamonadaceae bacterium
CCCAAAGCAGCACAAGGCCTGCCCCAAGGCACCGGAGACGGCATCCACCAAAGCTTGCAAGCGCTGACCTTGGAAATGCCTCAAGCATTACAAGCCGCACTGATAGACATCGACGGCGACGGCTATTTAGAGCAAAGCCAATGGTTCAACAACAACCAGACCCTGCTGGCGATTGACGCCAACGGCAACAACAGCATTGATGCAGGCGAGCTGATCCAACTCAGCGGCACCAGCCTGAACGCCCTGAGCTGGCTGGACGCCACGGGCGATGGAAGAATCACCGCCAGTGACCCCGCCTTTAGCGCACTGCGCCTGTGGATCGATATCAACAGCGATGGGAACAGCACCAACGCCGCAGCAAGCGAAACCCAAACCCTGGCCCAGGCCGGCATCATCGCCATTGACTTCACCAGCAGCCCGCCGCAAGTCATCAGGGCAGACGGCAGCACCACAGCCCTGACCGTTCAAACCCTGACCGCCAACATCTTGGGCACCCGCTACCAAGACGTGCAAGGCGGCGTACTGCAGCAAGACGAGCAAAGAAACGCAGACGGCACCCTGGCCGCACCCGAGCAAACCCTGCACGCCGTCAACACCCGCCAGTTTGATGGCCAGGCCGACCATATCCGTGGCGGGGAGGCAGTTGTAACACCGGGGCAAAGCCAATCGACCGTCGATGCTGGCGACGCCCGAACAAGCACCACCACCAGCAAAACCATCAACAACCAAAGCACGCAAACCAACACCACGGTCAATGCGGGCGATGGCAGATTACAAAACGGCCAAGCTGGGAACGCCCAAACCGGACAGCCCGAAAAAACCAGCCAAGCCGCCCAAGCCGCACAGATCCGCAGCCAAGCATTGGCCTTTGTTCCATTAGGCACAAGCAGCGCAACGCAAGAGCAGCGCCAGGCGCTAGACACCATGATTCGCAGCACAGGCAGCGGCCTGTTTGATGCGGCCGGGGGTGCCTTGCCGTTAGCCGCGATAGCCACCGGCGCGGCGGCCGTGCAGTGGCCGACGGTCAGCAACGCGGCCAGCGCCAGCGATGCGGGCAGAGCATCATCGATGGTGCCTCAGCCCCGCTATGAGGATTCGGGCAGCAACGTCAGGCCGATCAATGACAGCCCTGTATCTGAGAATTCCGTCACCCCGGGTTTGAGCCGCGAGCCACAAGCCAATCAAAATACGCCCAACACCAGCAACTCAAACAGCACGCCCAGCACGCCCAACACCCCCAGCACACCAAACACCGCACTTCAAAGCCAGTTTGATGCATCGAAAGAGCCGCTAGCCCAACAAAATAATAGTCAAGCAGCTGCGAATTCAATAGCAACTCAAAATAGTTCAAGCCGCTCGGCTAATTCATCAAGCAATACCCCCAGTGGCCAGGCACGGTCAGGCGACGACAACAACAACGACAACAACGACGACAGTTCAAGCCAAGCCAGTACCTTCACCACCCCTACCACCCTTGCCACCTTCAGCAATTCATCTGGCATCCAGCTCGCCTATCCAAGCGCCATGGGCGAAACCGCAGCAGGCACGGAAGACACCCCACTGCGTTTGAGTCAATCCGCACTGCTGGCCAACGACAGCACAGACAACGCCACCAGCAGATCGGGCGAGCCCGCCTTAACCATCACAGCGGTTTACGCGCCCACCCACGGCAGCGTGTCGCTGCAAACCGGTGCCGATGGGCTGGCTGAGGTGGTGTTTAAGCCAGATGCCAACTACCACGGCAAGGCCAGCTTTGGCTATACCGTCACAGACCAGTACGGCCTGTCCAGCCAAGCCAGCGCCACCCTGGACATTGCAGCCTTCAACGATGCCCCGGTCACGCAAGATGAAACCGCCACCGGTGATGAAGACAACACCTTGCAATTCACCGCAGCCAGTTTGCTGGCCAATGACAGTGATGTAGACACGGCAGTCGATGGTGATGTCTTGACCATCACCCGCGTGGGCAGCGCCCAGCATGGGCAGGTGTTCTTGGCAGCAGACGGCACGGTTAGCTTTACGCCTGATGCCAACTACAACGGCCCGGCCCAGTTCAGCTACTGGGTAGGCGACAGAACGCCTGCCAGCATTGCCGCTGGCGAAGGCTACGAGACCCAGGCCGTTGTGCGCTTGACCATCTTGCCCGTCAATGACCTGCCGGTGGTCACTGATGAAAGCATCAGCAGCGACGAAGACATTGTTCTGAACATCAACCCCGCCTTGCTGCTGGCCAATGACACCGATGTGGATACGGCCACCAATGGTCAAAGCCTCAGCATCAGCGCAGTCACAAGTGTGGGTAGTGCCCAGCACGGCAGCGTTGCCCTATTGCCTGATGGAACGATTCAGTTCACCCCCGAGCAAGACTACTTTGGTGCCGCAGGCTTTGGCTACACCGTCGATGACGGGGCGGGTGGGCTGGTGCAAGGCCAGGTGGTGGTTAACCTGGCGCCGATCAACGATGCGCCTTTGGTGCTGGGTGAAACCATCACCTTTGCCGAAGACAACATACAGACCATCAGCCAAAGCGCCCTGCTGGCCAATGACAGCGATGTTGACAACCTGCAGAGCGACTTGCGCATTGTTGCCGTTGGCAACGCCACCCACGGCACGATCAGTCTGAACCTGGATGGATCCATCCGCTTTGCACCCGATGCAGATTACTTTGGCCCGGCCCAGTTCACCTACACCGTATCAGACGGAACTGCCGGCGTGAACAGTTTCAGCATCGGCACAGCCACGCTAGACATCACACCTGTCAACGACGCCCCCCGCCTGGTGGGCGAAAGCTTGACGCTGGACGAAGACACCCAGGCCAGGTTCAGCATTGCCAGTCTGCTGGCCAATGACACCGATATCGATAATGCCCATAGTGATTTGACGATCACAGCCGCCACCATAGACCCAGCCAGCGCGGCCAACGGCAGCGTCAGCATCAGCAACGGCCAGATCGTCTTTACGCCGACGCTTCACTTCAATGGCCAGGCCAGCTTTAGCTACACCGTCAGTGACGGGGTGGGGGGCACAAGCCAGGCCAGGGTCAACCTGAGCTTCAACCCCATCAACGATGCACCCGTGGTGAATGGCGAGCTGGTGTTTGGCAAGAAGGACATGGGCTACACCTTGACCCAAGCTGCGCTGCTGGCCAATGACACGGATGTGGAGACGCCGGGCAATCTGCGAATCAGCAGTATCAGCAACGTACTGCACGGCACAGCCACACTTAATACAGACGGCAGTGTGCGGTTTGTGCCCACCGCAGGCTATGCCGGGCGCGGCAGCTTTGACTATGTGGTGACTGACCCAGACGGGGCCAGCAGCACGGCCACGGCGCAGATTGACTTTTCGCGGATCAACACCAGCCCGATCACGACTGACGACAGTTTTACCGGTTATGAAGACATCGCCTTTAGCATCGCAGCGGCGCAGTTGCTGGTCAATGACCGGGATGACGACAACGCCTTCAGCGAGTTGCGGGTGGTGGCAGTCGATGGCGCCGCCAATGGCACAGTGAGCTTGCAGCCTGACGGGTCGGTTCGATTTTTGGGCAACCAAGACTTTTACGGCACAGCCAGCTTTAACTATCAGGTCAGTGATGGGGAGGGAGGGCTGACCTGGGCGCGTGCGCAACTGAGCTTGCAGTCGGTCAATGATGCGCCTGTGATTGAAGATATTTGGGGCGGGCGGCCGATTTACGGGACGCAAACAGTCATGGGCTATGTCGGTGTTGATGACAGTGGCGCAGCTGTCTACGGTCCGATCACAAGAACAATCACTGACCCCGGTTTGGCGCTGTCCTTGTACAACTCAGGTCAGCTGGCTGGCAGCCTTTACCGTAACGGGCAGGTACGCCCGGTCTCTTTTGACTACGCAGATGGGTTTGTTGAAGTTGGTGAAAGTGGTACCCACATAGATGATCCTTATCGGCAAAATGGCAAGCTGATCGCTTATGACGTGGACGGCGATTCGTCAGCCATCTCATTTGGCATCGCTGCTTCTCCACAGCACGGACATGCTTGGGCAAACCAGTACACCAGCGACAGTGCGCCGGCGAGCATAGACCATACGCAGGCTGGTGCTTACTGGGTGGCCGAGACTGGCAGCTGGCAGTACTACAGTCAGCGTGGTGATGGGTATACCGGTGGTGACTACTTCACCATGCGCGCGACCGACAGTAGCGGCGCTTTTGTAGATCAGGTGATCGGCGTGACGCATACTGGTTCACCTGCATCAGGCGGCGGTGGCGGCAAAAAGCCTGTCACGCTGGACCTGGATGGCAATGGCTTGCACTACATCGGTCTGGACGATTCGCAGGCTTACTTTGACGTGAACAACGATGGCTGGCGCGAGCACCTGGCTTGGGTGTCCGCTGGTGATGCTTTGCTGGTGCTCGACAAGGCCGGCGACAAAGTCATTGACCGATTTGATGAAATATCGTTTACCGGCTACCTGCCGGGCGCGCGCACGGACCTGGAAGGCCTGTCGGCATTTGACAGCAACGGCGATGGTTTACTGAGCCGGCTGGACACGCGTTGGCGTGAACTTTCAGTCTGGCAAGACGCCGATGGCAATGGCCTCAGTACCGCGTCAGAGGTGCACACGCTGGACGAAGTCGGCATCACGCAAATTTCATTGGTCAGCGACCATCAGCTGCGCGAGCTCGACGGCATCGTCGAGTTTGGCCAAGCGCGCTTTACCTGGGGCGATGGAACGACAGGGGCGGTGGGCGATGTCACCTTGCCGGTGGCGGCAACCGTGCATGCTGGTGCGCCGCCTGATGCGCAGCCAGCCCAGACGCCTGAACACGTGGCTTTGCTGATGGTGCAAATGATCAGCACGGTGACTGCAGCGCAAGACATTGAACCGCTGGCCCTTGTGCCGATGAGCGATGCGCTCGAGCCGCAGCACGAGCTCCTGGCAACACAAGCCGATTGGCAGCAAACAGGCCAAGCCGCACAGTTGCAAGCGGCTTGAATACCCACTCACCTTACTCAGAAAATACCAAATGACCTCCGACCAAGGTCATCAGCGACATACAATAAAAGTAACAAAAAGTAACTTGACCAGAAGAATGAGCTTCACGGTCAGTCAGGGACGGAAACATGAATATCTCACCGCCAATTTTGGGCGACGTTCTGGCTTTGGTCGAAATGGGCCGAAGCTGTCATCTCGAAAGCCGTTTTTCACGATTGCCCTATGACGCAGAACGTGTGTCGCAGAGGTTTAGGCGAATGATTGAGCAACCTTTGGGCACCACATTTTTTGTGGCTGCAAAGCATGCGTCTGGCGCGGTGCATGGCTTGATGATTGGCAGCGTAGATGAGTATTTCTTCTGTCGTGAACGGGTTGCGTCATCGATCTTCTTGCTGGTGGACCCGCAGCATCGCGGCGGGCTGGCGGCTATCAAGATGGTGATGGCGTTTCGAGCGTGGGCGCATGCGCGTAGCGCGGCCGAAGTCTACATTGGCGTGGCCAGCGGTGTGCGAATGCAGCGCACCGGGCGGTTTTTATCCAAGCTTGGCTTGCAGCTCAGTGGCGGTAATTACTCGGCATGGCTGCCGGCACCCTCCGCCCAAGTTGGCTTAGCTTCAGTTCATTAAAACCCATGCAAACCGTTACCCACCCAATTGACGCTCAATCGCTTGAGCCTGGTTCGCCCTACGCAGATGGCGTCGAAACAGCTGCAAATTCTGACAACGATTTACATGGCCTGATGGCCTCATTTTTGCATTTGCTGGGAACCAGTGCCGACGTGGCGCGACTGGCCCAGCACCATGCATGGGCAGCTTCGGGCGTCAGCAGTGCCCAGTTGGTACAGGCCCTGCAAAGCCTGAACCTGGATGTGAAGTACCACCGCACACCACCGGACAAATTGATACGCGGGCCGCTGCCGGCCATGGCGCGTGGCTCACAAGGGCAGTGGCTGCTGATAGGCCACGCCGACAAACAAGGCGTGGTGGTGCAAACCTCGGTCAGCGCCCAACCGCAACACCTGACTTGGCTGCAGTTTGATTCACAAATGGCACCAGCCTCACAAATTGAATGGGTGACAGCGCGTATGCCGGCGGCGGGGCTGGCGGGCCGCGACGATATGCCGAGTGTAGGTTTTGGTGTGGCCTGGTTCTGGACATCATTGAGCCAATACAAGCGGGTACTCAGCGAGATATTGCTGGCCTCGTTTTTCGTCCAGATCTTTGCGTTGATCACGCCCTTGATATTTCAGGTCGTGATTGACAAGGTGTTGACTCACCGGTCTATGACCACGCTGGACGTGATGGTGATAGCCCTTCTGGGTGTAGGGGTGTTTGAGGTGATTTTGGGCGCCATGCGGCACTATCTTTTCAGCCACACCACCAATCGTGTCGATGTCGAGCTCGGTGCCAAACTGTTTCGCCACCTGATGCATTTACCCCTGTCTTATTTTGAATCGCGGCGCAGTGGTGACACAGTGGCCCGCGTGCGTGAACTGGAAAACGCGCGCAACTTTATGACGGGTGCTGCGCTGACAAGCTGGCTTGATTTGTTTTTTGCACTCGTGTTTATTGGCGTCATGTTCTATTACAGCGCCACACTGACTTGGATTGTGATTGCCGCCTTGCCAGTGTTCTTTTTGGCGTCCTGGGTCATCACACCACTGATGCGCAAAAAACTGGAAGACAAGTTTGCCCTGGGCGCTGAAAACCAGACCTTTCTGGTGGAGACGGTGACCTCGATGGAGACGCTGAAAAGCCATGCGGTTGAAGGGGCCTGGCAGCGCGACTGGGAGCGGCGTTTGTGTGACTACGTGACTGCATCTTTTGAGTCAGGTCATCTGGCCAATGCGACCCAACAGTTCATTGGCCTGGCCAGTAAGGTGCTAACGGTGTTACTGCTTTACTTTGGCGCGCTGATGGTCATTGACGGCAGCTTGACGGTTGGCGGTTTGATCGCCTTCAATATGCTTGCAGGCCGCGTGAATGCACCTATTTTGAAGCTGGCGTCTTTGTGGCAAGACTTCACGCAGATGAGGGTCAGCATCAAGCGGCTGGGTGACATCATGAACGCCGCACCTGAACCCGCATTCAGACCTGGCCGCAGCACGCCGCCCGTGCTCAAGGGGCGGCTGACATTTGAGGGTGTGTCGTTTCGCTATGCGCCGAATGCACCGGAAGCGCTCAGTGATGTGAGTGTGGACATTCAGCCTGGCGAGATTGTCGGTATCACTGGCGTGTCGGGTGCTGGCAAGACAACGTTGATGCGCCTGGTTCAGCGTTTGTACGTGCCTGAAAAAGGGCGGCTGTTGCTTGACGGCACCGACCTGAGTGTGATGGACACGGCCTGGCTGCGTTGCCAGATCGGCGTGGTGGGACAGGACACGGCCTTGTTTAACCGCACGGTGCGCGAAAACATTGCGCTGGGTAATCCGGTCATCAGCACCGAGGCTGTGATGGACAGCGCACGGCTGGCGGGTGCGCATGAGTTCATCCTGCAACTGCCTGAAGGATATGACACGGTGATCGGTGAGCGCGGCAGTAAATTGTCGGGCGGGCAGCGGGCTCGCATTTGCATTGCGCGGGCACTGGTTACCAACCCGCAAATCTTGCTGTTTGACGAGGCAACTGCATCACTTGACTACGAAAGCGAGCGCGTGATTCACGACAACATGGCCCGCATTTGCGCAGGACGCACAGTTTTTATGGTCGCGCACCGCTTGTCGACCTTGCGCATGGCCAATCGCATTTTGGTGTTGGACAAGGGCCGGGTGATGGAAGCAGGCAGTCACCGTGACTTGATGAATGTGGACGGCCGCTATGCGTCCTTATACCGCGCCCACCAGGTTCTGGAGGCCGCATGATGATGGAAGCACTTGATGACAACATCTGACAAACACGCTATTTTTAGCACCGCGGCCATCGCGCTCAGGCAGCAGCCGCCTTCACGCATTGCGCGTATGGTCTCCGTCACCATTTGCGCCATGGCGGCTTTGAGCGTGGCGTATGCAACCATGGCATCGATGGACATCGTCGTTACGGCGCAGGGGCGGGTGATCACATCTGGTAAAAGCAAAGTCATTCAGCCGCTGGAGCCGGGCGTGATCAAAGCCATTGCCGTCAAAGATGGTCAAACCGTCAAGGCAGGCGACTTGCTGGTTGAGCTGGATGCGACCGCCACGCAGGCGGACCGCGACAGGCTGCAACGGGAGCTTTGGGAAACCCAGGCCGATGTGCTGCGGCTTGAAGCGCTGCTGTCGGGCAACGCGGCGTTGGCGCCATCTGCCGGTTTACCTGCGACCATGCTGGTTAACCAGCAATCGGTATTGAGCAGCAGGCGTGCCGAGCAGGGCTCGCGCATGGCCGCACTGGACGCAGACATCGCCAAGCGCACCGCAGACCGTGACGCGATCGCCGCCAACATCAAACAGCTCAGCAACAGCCTCCCGCTGGTGCGCAAGAAGCACGAGATGCGTGAAGAGCTGGCCAAGACCGGGCACATTGCAGAAACGGGTGTGATTGAAACCCGGCTGGAACTGCTAAACATGGAAAAAGAACTGGCGGTGCTGGGCAATCGGCTCAACGAGTCTGCTGCCAGCTTGAATGCATCGGTGCAGCAGCACAAACAGGCGCAGGCTGAGTTTCGTGCCCGGGCGAGTGCTGAGCTGGTCGATGCGATGCGCAAAAACGATTCAGCCAAACAGGAACTGGTCAAAGCCAGCCAACGCCGTGACCTGACAGCACTGCACAGCCCGATTGATGGTGTGGTGCAGCAGTTGGCAGTAACCACGGTGGGCGGCGTCGTGACGCAGGCGCAAGCCTTGATGACGATTGTCCCGTTCAGTGAAGCGCTGGAGGTTGAAACCCAGGTCATGAACCGTGATGTGGGTTATCTCAAAGTGGGCCAGCGCGTGATCAATAAGGTAGAGACTTTCGATTTCACCCGTTTTGGCTACATTGAAGGCACGGTTCAGTGGGTAGGCACCGATGCGGTGAACGACCAAAAGCTGGGGCCGGTATACCCGGTACGTATTTTGCTGAAAGCGGGTCAAACCCCCCATGTTGTGAACGGCTTGCGAGGTGCAGTCACGGCCGGCATGAGTGTGACGTCTGACATCCGCACAGGGGAGCGCCGCATGATCGAGTATTTCATCTCCCCGATGATGCGCTACCAGCAGGAGTCGTTACGTGAAAGATAAGTCGCGCGTCTTGCTGATTGGTTGCGTTGTTTTGCTTTGGGTTTCGCAAGCCTCGGCAGACGACCTGGTGGGCGTATACCGAAAAGCGCAAGCGCACGACCCGGCCTACCGCGCTGCTGCATATGCTTTGCGTGCAGCGATGGAGCGTGTGCCCCAAGCGCGCGCCACGCTTTTGCCGGCAGTCAATTTGGTCAGCGGCAACAGCAAGCAGACAGGTTTGGCATCGTTCAATGATGCCGCCAATTTAGACCGCCACGTCAACAGCTGGAACTGGAGCTTGCAGATCACCCAGCCTTTGTGGCGGGCTGCCAGCTGGGTCAGCTTGAACCAGGCTGAGCAACAAGAGCTGCTGGCTCGCAGCCAATACCAGCTGGCTGAACAAGACTTGATCTTGCGCACAACACAAAGTTATATGGATGTCTTGGTGGCACGAGAGGCGGCACGCGTTGCGCTGCTGCAGGTGTCATCTGTTGAGCAGCAACTTGGCCTTGCGCGCCGTAACTTTGAAGTGGGTACGGCCACCGTGACCGATGTATATGAGGCGCAAGCCAGGCTTGACCTGTCGCGCGCGCAGGCCGTGGCAGCGCGTAGTGAAGTTGACAACAAAGACGCTGAACTGGCACGCATGTTGGGGGAGCCGGCTCAAGTGTTGATGCGTTTGGGCGACAACAGCCGTTTGCCGGCCTTGCAGCCCGAGAATGTTCAGTCCTGGGCCGACAGTGCGCGTGAACAATCATTGCAAGTGCGCGTTGCACAAACGGCACTTGAGGTGGCTGAGCATGAAATCACCAAAAACCAGGCCGCCCATTCGCCCAGCTTAGACCTGACGGCTGGCTACGGGCGCAACTTTGCATCAGGCAGCATCAGCTCGCCGGCTGATATTTCCACCCGCGTTCGATCGAGCCAGGTGGGCTTGAGTTTGTCTGTACCGATTTTCTCTGGCGGCGGCATCCAGTCGCGTGTGCGCGAATCGATAGCCCTCAAAGACAAAGCCGAAGAAGACCTGGAAGCTGTGCGCAGGCAGGCGGTAACGCAGGCGCGGCAGGCTTTTAGTGGCGTGGTGAACGGCCAGGCTCAGGTTGATGCGCTGGCCTCGGCTATCTTTTCAAGCAAGAGTGCGGTGGATGCCAACAAGATTGGTTACCGTATCGGCACGCGCATCAACATCGACGTGCTGAACGCGGAGCAGCAGCTGTACGCCGCCCAGCGTGACTTGCACAAAGCACGGGCCGATACGCTGATGCAAAGCCTGCGCTTGAAAGCCGCCAATGCTACCTTGGCTGAAACAGACTTGTACGCCATCAACAACCTGCTCGAAAGCGCTCCATGACAGACATTAAAAAGCTCAACATTGACAGCATGCTGCCACCTGAAGATATGGCATCCCTTGCGGCGCTTGCCAAAAAGCAGGCGCAAAAGGTCATTTCAAAAATCCCGTTGCTCGGGCATGTGACTTGGTTGATGATGCAGCAAGCCGCCGGCAGGCACACCTTGGTCAGCGAGCTGGAATGGCGGGTACTGCCCGCTTTGATGTTGGACCAGGCCAAGCTGTATCTGAAGGACGATGCACCTGTGGCGTTTGTGTCCTGGGCACGCTTGAATGATGCCGCTGCTCAGCGCTACAAGGCTTCGCCTCACCAATTGACCATGAATGACTGGATGTCAGGCGACCAGGTCTGGCTGGTGGATATGCTGACCCCGTTTGGAGGCGCTCAGGATGTGCTGAAAGACCTGCGAGAAAAGGTGTTTGCCGGGCAAGTTGTACACCAGCTCATACCCTTGCCTGACGACGTCAAAGTCATTGCCTGGCCAGCTATGAAATCGGTCGGCGTTGAAAAAACAGTAGCACCCCTTAACCCAGCAAGCCCAGCCAAACCCGACACCTTGCACTGATTTCATCGCCATGTCGTTTATTTTGAACCCCTTGCAGCACATGCGCAGCGTCAGGCGCTGGGCAGATACGGGGGGCGTTCATCTGCATTTGTCGCCACGCTGCATGTCGCTTACCCTCACGCGTGGCCAACGCGTGCAGCGTCTGGCGCCACGCTTTGTGGTGCAACGCGAAGGGCGGCTTGGCTACATTCGACATTTTGCAGAGGAGGGCAGCTTTGCGGGTTGGCATGTGGCAGACCCAGCCTCATGGCCATTGGCGCAAGACAAGCTCGCTTTTAAGCAGCAAGCCAGTGCCATGGGGCTGCGCGTACCCGCCGCATGGAATGATCAAAAGCCGCTTGCCGATCGTTTTGTATTGAAAAATCGATTCGGTTCCTTTGGCGCGGAAGTCTACGGGCCATTTAACGTTGCCACGTTCGACTTTTCTCAGCCTTTAAAACCTGGTGTTTATTTTGAGCAATTTATATCCGGCCGCTGTGCCAAGGCATGGTGCTGGAATGGACGAGTTGTTGCATTTGAATTGATTGAGCCACCCTATTTGCTGGGCGATGGGCTGCGCAATTTGAAAATGCTTGCGGCTTCGCGCGGCAACGTGGGCCGTGAGCTGGCGATTGAAAAATCAGTGACCATGCTGGCCTTTCAAGGTTTGACGCTCGAATCAATACCCGAATCAGGCCAGCGTGTTTGGCTTGATTTCAAATACGCCAGCCCGTTTGATGCACTGTCTTTTGAAAACAAAAACGTGTGGTCAGCGCAAGAGGACAAAGTAAGGCACCAGTTTGCAAGGGCTGCATCGTTGCTGCTGGCCTTTTTGCCTACGGCTTTACAAAAACGCAGTTTATTCACGCTGGATGCTGTGCTTGATGAGGACAGGCGTGCCTGGTTTCTGGAGATGAACAGTCACCCCATGATTCATCCGGATGTGTACGAGCATATGCTGTCAACCCTGATGCATGGCTAGCCATGAGGCCGCCGCTGCAAGTGCCGTTCGTTTTTGGTCATTGGCTGATTGATGGCAACCAGTTGGTATGCCGGCTGCCGCGCAAAAACGTGACGGTCAAGGCACCTAAAAAACTATTGATGTCGGTGATGCAAGGCTGTGATGGTTCACGTTCCTGGGCAGACCTGATCAGTTTGCTCGAAGTGAACTGGGACCCTGCAACACTGGCGCCCTTCATGCAAGCGCTCGTGCGAGATGGTGCGCTGGTTGAAGCCTCTTTGTTGTGGGCGCATTGGGCTGATGTGGCGCAACTGCCAACCCTGACCTTGACGGCGGCGAGCAACAAGGTGATCAGCAAACTTCACCAAGTTGCTGAGGCGCGCTTGTTGCCTGGCTCAGGCACGTTGGCCAAAGGTATTTGTGCAGGCCACAACACATTGGCGCAAACCTTGGGCAAACGCGAAAGCACAAGAACCTTTGACGATCAACCTATTTCAGTTGAGTCCTTATGCTCTGTTTTATGGGCGGCTCACGGTGTTGCCCGGGTGGATGAGACCAGCGCGGTTGCTTGGCGACGCACGATTGCATCCGGCGGCAATATGCACAGCGCTCGCTGGTTTGTTGTGGTGTTGCGCGAACTTCTTTTTGAAGAGACAAAGGCGCAGCCGGTTGCGCCTGGCATCTACGAAGCGCGTTTTCACAAGCTTGGCGGCGCGTCTTTACACAAGATGAAGGGTGATGCTGTAGGTGCTTGGCGCTGCCTGCGTGATCCGCGTGTTTTGCGTTTTGCCTCAGCGCTCATCTTGCCTGTTTACGATGTCAGCGTACCTGCTCAAAAATACGGTAACCGTGCAACCTTGTATGCAGTGATGGAGTCTGGGCAGGCGTTGCAAAATGCGCAGTTGATGGCTTTTGAGTTGGGCGCATCTGGCCTGTTGCGTGGCGACACTGTTGCGCAGGAAAGCCTGCGTATGCTGGACTTGAAAAATGGCCCGAAGCATTGGCTTGCATTACCTGCCATGGTGGTGGGAGCCAAGCCAACACCTGAGCAACTGAAACAGCAGCAACTTGAAAGTGCGCTGAAGATCACACAGCACCTGCGTTTGGCGGATGACGCTTTTGCCTTTGCCTCATTTTTTGGATTGGCAGATCATCCGCTTTTGGCCGCCAGTGGCCGTTCCCGTGACCCAAAAATCGCCTTGACCAAGGCAGAAGCTGAAGGCTGGGAGCGACTGGCGTGGGCGAGCCCGGTAGACGTTAAGCACGCCAGGTTTCAAGTAGGCCGTTTCGGAGATGTAGAAAATCCCATCGATCCCAAGACGATAGTTGCTTATTCAAAGCGCCAATATGAACGGAAGGATTTTCCATTCAGTGCTTTTTCTGCGCGCAAACATTATTTATGGGTCAGTGCGATCGCTCTAAAAAGCGGCAAAACCCGCAGTGTGCTGGCCGACTGCGCTTACGCCAGCACTGCGTTGCCGGCACGCTTTCAAAAATCGCTTGTGACCAACACCAGTACATCTGGCATGGCGGCGGGCGTATCGTTTGACGATGCGTTATGCCGTGCAACGCTTGAATTGATTGAGCGCGATGCTTTTGTCTGTGCATGGCTTAGTCGAAAAGCCCCGCCAGTCGTCAAAAGGGCGTCACTTCCCGGAACGGCGGCACTGCGAATAAAAGCGTTGACGCGCGCTGGCTTTCGGGTTGTCGTGTCGGACATCAGCACGCCATGGGCTCTCGTGATGTCGGTTTTTGCGCAAAGTGACCAACTGCCCTTGACGGCCATCACTGCGGCCGCAGATTTTTCGGCAGAAAGTGCATTCTCCAAAGCACTGGATGAGATGGAGGGGCGCATCGCGCACGCACAAACCTTTGTGATCCCCGACGCCAGCGACAAAGGCCCAATGCGGCAGATTGAGCGTTATTACAGAAGCCGTCGCAGTTACAGGAATTCCGATTTTTATGTTCGCACAAATGAGGCGACGGTGTTCAATGCCGTGGGCGTTCAGGCGTGTCCGAATTGGGACCAATTGCAGTCACGCATTTATCAGCAGGGGTTTGACTTGCTGGCAATTGACATGACGCCTAACAATGCCGTCATTGAACAAGGTCGCGTTCCGCTGCGCATTGTGCGAGCGGTCATCCCTGGCCTGGTGCCCATCTGGTTCCAGAAAGGGGCGCAACCGGAAGGCATGCGCCAACCGGCGGCAAGGTCAGTCGCAGCCGACTGGCGGTCAGGCAGTAGATTTGAAATTCACCCATTTACTTAAAAAGGCAGCCATGCAAAAAAAGATCGAAGTCCGAAGGCAATCGCCAAAAACGTTCAGTTGGTCTGTTTCAAGCGCTGGCGTCAATTTCACGCCCTCATCAAAGTTAATATCAGCGCGTGACGGTTCAGATGCTGGTGGCGGCTGCGGCTCGAACATATCGCCACTGCCATCTGCCGCGCGTAAATTGTCGAACGCGCCGTCCGTGATAAACCACAAATCTGTTTACTGAAACGCCACCTCAGAAAAGCTCCGCAGCTTGCGCGAATGCAGCTGTCGAATCTGCGCAAGGGATCGGTGACTTTTTCGGGTCTGCCAGCTCAGCCCGCTGACTGGCACCAGCCAGCATGCGCATGGCGTGGTAGTTGCAGTGACTACCCTAGGCGGGCTTGACCTTCAAGGCCTCGTGGTATCTGGAGACGAATGGCTTGCCGCTGGCAAACTCTTAGGCGTCCAGGTTCTTGGGCGTCCAAAATCGGTCAGGTCGCATAGATGCGCTTTAGCCACCTGGGGCCCGTTGTATTCGCACCAGCTCAGCGCTTGTTCGCGTGGTCTTAAACGGTCCCTCCGACATCACGACCTCTTCCTTGATGGGAATGGGTAACTCGGGGGCGACCCAGTAAGTGCGCTTGCCTCGCATGGTCGTGGCCTTGCCTGTTGTTGTCTCTGTTACTTCGATACGAAAGGCATCGAAAGTACCGGCTGCGACGGTGATACGTTCGCGTGCCACCACGCGTCCTTCGCCCACTGTTGTTAACTCGCCCAGAACGTCGGCTATCGCTTTGTTGGTAAAACGAGCCTGGAAGCCGATTTGCCAGGTCTTGCCCTGTTGCAGGGGGCCGGTCGGCGTGATGTATTGAGGTGGCGTCAGCACAAAGCTGCGTGCTGTGCCGACGACGCCACCTTGCGTGTCGTAGATGTCTTCGATGCCTGCTGGGTACAAGCTCGACTTTCTTTGGAGACGAACCACGCCGTTGTCGATGGCGACTACCGTTGCAATTTCAGTGGGTAAATCCTGGGCTAAGCGTCTCTCGAAGACATCTCCGAGTCTGAATTTATCCAGGCTATAGCGCTGTGCCTGCCCGCTGGCGCCTGCGCCCTGGACGATCAGTGGGCTTGCAGCGATCTGGTTCAGGCGCGCGTGTGCGGCTTCGGCGATGGTGCCATTGGGATACTTCTCAAGAAAGGCATACATATCATGAGGGACGTTGGAAAGCTTGATACCTTCCCAGTCAACCAGTTCCTGCGAAAAGGCCGCCTGCAGCACTTGCGGCTGGGGCTTGGGCTGGGCCACGATACGTCCGTCATTGAACTGAAAGTCATCCTCCAGACTGGTGGACTCCCACGGAATTTGTCGTCCATTGGAGGCTTTGCGCACAGCAAAGCGGACACGTTTAAACACATCCTCAATTCTCGCCTGCGGTTTTTTGAGTTCCTGCAGCAAATACTGTGTGTACAGGCCGTTACCCGTATTCACATCACCATCTTCAGCTACGTTGCCTGGGGCAGTGGCATAGGCCAAAAAGGTACCGCTGGGCGCATCCAGCGGTGCCAAGCCCTTGCCAGAAGTGATGCCGCCGAAGGGGTTATCACGGCAGGCATCGAGCACTAGGATGTTCATGCGGTTACCCGCCGTCTTGAAGGCCTCCACCACGCTACCCACGTCGACTGTTTGGGGTGCCACGTCGGAAGCCTTGGAGATCTTTGCGTCGATAGGAACCATGTAATTGCGTGCATCGATCTGAAGGCCGTGGCCGGCGTAGTACAGCATGCCTACCCCTTGCTTGCCTTTAAGGGCGTCACGCGCCTTGCTGATGCTCTCAGACATCTGGGACTTGCTGCCGTCACGCAGCTCGATGACGGTGAAACCGATTTTCTGCAAGGCCTCAGACATGCCTCTGGCGTCGTTGGAGGGGTTGAGCAGTGCGGGGGCGTTGGTGTAGGCACCATTGCCGATGACCAGAGCGATGCGCACGTCGCCAGGCGCTTGTGCTGCTACGCTGAAGGCAACAAGACAAGAGCCTAGCAAAATACCGCGGATCAATCGAGCCACTTTTTGCAGGTTTTGTGATACTTGGGTTCTAGGCGAATGGTTCATGCTTTTTTGCAGAGGAATGCTGGTTGTGATGGATACACTTTTTAACACGTCATCGCGTCGGAATCGCTGCCGATAACGGAAATGGTCATCGGGCCCTAAATTCAGGATTTGCCGTGATCCAGCGTGGGTGGGTAAAAAATCCGAATGACGCTGGTGGCCTTTTTCCCGGTGGTGCTCAAAGATATCAGGCCAAAATCCAATTTGTTGCGAGCTAAACCGTCAAACCAATATAAGTCTTGAGTACTGCCAAAAGATTGAAGCGCAGCACCTATCAACAGGCGCCAAAGCGCAAGACAGCTCAAAACGCTATTTCAGAGTAATTTGTCCATCAAAAGTGCCTGTAGCCCAATAAATACCTACGCGATAAGCTCCTAAAAAAATAGCGATCACCAGGTGTTACTGGCAAGGCACCAGTCGCTAAATTCGCAGTCTGGCGCTTGCGCCCATTGGCTACGCGTTCAAAATCGCGAATTAATTCAAGCAACTTACTGAAACGCCACCTCAGAAAAGCTCCGCAGCTTGCGTGAATGCAGCTGGCTTGAGCCTTCGGCGCGCAGCACGTCAATGGCCCGCATGCCAATGCGCAAGTGCTGGTCTACCCGTTCGCGGTAAAAGTGGTTGGCCATGCCGGGCAGATTCATTTCACAAAAGGCAATGAATTACTCAGCAAGCAGTTGTTCTAACTGCACCACTTGCAAATGCCCACCAGACTTGATGCCCTTATCGTTCGTCACAAAATATGCGCAATGGTTTTGAACTGCGGTTGCTATGTGTAGGGCATCGATGAATTTCAAACCACCCTTGGCGACCAGTTGCGCTGCTGCGTCAAATATTTGCGCATCATGGGCGGCGATGGTTAAAAAGTTTCTTTGTGAAAAGAAGAGTTTGAAACGGCTCGCCAGCGTTGGGTCTGTGTGCTTGTAGGCACCCACCATCACCTCTGCAACCCCGGCATCGCCTGTAAAGCCAAATATGCTGGACTCTGCGCAGGCCTTGATGACGCGCGCGGATGCGTCAAAGTAGGTTGGGTGCTGGCTTAAAAAATAGATAAAAAGGTTGGTGTCGATGTACACCCGCTGGCCGGCCATCTGCTCCCATTCGTGTCCTGCCAAGGCTATCGCTCCCAGCCGGATTTCATGATGTCCAGGGTTTGATCAATTTGCTCGGCTGTTTTGCCCCACAGACCGTTTGCAATGCCGGCAAATGCCATGATGTCCGTTTGATGGGTGCTGGCAGCGTTCGGCGTCAGAATAATGCTGCCGTTAACACAAGTCACGGTCAGCTTGTCGTCAAGCTTGATATTGGCTTGCCTGACCATGCTGGCAGGCAAGGTGACTTGGTGTTTAGGGCGCATGCGAATGACGGGCATCAAGTTACTCCTGGTTAAAAAGTAAGATATTCTACTTTGAAGTTGGATTTCTAACTTGTTTTGGATTGCTCACTGAAACGCCACCTCAGAAAAGCTCCGCAGCTTGCGTGAATGCAGCTGGCTTGAGCCTTCGGTGCGCAGCAGATCAATGGCCCGCATACCAATACGCAAGTGCTGGTCAACCCGCTCGCGGTAAAAGTGGTTGGCCATGCCGGGCAGTTTGATCTCGCCGTGCAGGGGTTTGTCGCTCACGCACAGCAGGGTGCCGTAGGGCACCCGAAAGCGAAAGCCGTTGGCGGCAATGGTGGCGCTTTCCATGTCGAGCGCCACGGCGCGGCTTTGGCTGAAGCGGCGTTGCGGCTGGTTGCCGGGCAGCAGCTCCCAGTTGCGGTTGTCGGTCGATGCCACCGTGCCGGTGCGCATGATGCTTTTGAGCGCGGTGCCTTGCAGGCCGGTGACGTCTGCTACCGCGCTTTCAAGTGCTTTTTGAATTTCAGCCAGCGCGGGGATGGGTATCCACAGCGGCAGTTCTTCGTCCAGCACATGGTCTTCTCGCACGTAGCCGTGGGCCAGCACGTAGTCGCCCAGTTGCTGGCTGTTGCGCAGGCCGGCGCAGTGGCCCAGCATGATCCACGCATGGGGCCGCAGCACGGCGATGTGGTCGGTGATGTTTTTGGCATTGGTCGGGCCCACGCCAATGTTGACCATGGTGATGCCGGTACGGTCAGCGCGCATCAGGTGGTAGGCGGGCATTTGCGGCAATAACTTGCCCCCACGCTCCCCGCTTCGCGTGGTTCGCTGCCCCCCGAGAGGGCCGTCATCGCCTTGGGGCGGCCCGGCGGCGATGGTTTCTGCGCTTTCTGGCATTTGTGCAGTCGGCAAGCCTGCGCGGCGCGTGACGACGTTACCGGGTTCTACAAAGCAGATGTAGTCGCTTGTTGGGTCAGCCATTTCGGCATGGCCCAGGCGCACAAACTCGTCAATGTAAAACTGGTAGTTGGTGAACAGCACAAAGTTTTGAAACCAGTCGGGCGACGTGCCGGTGTAGTGGCGCAGGCGCTGCAGTGAATAGTCAACCCGCGCAGCGGTGAAAAGCGACAGCGGTTGCGGCTCGCCGGGGCGTGCTTCATAGGTGCCGTTGGCAATGCCGTCGTCCATGGCGGCCAGGTCGGGCAGGTCAAACACGTCGCGCATCAGCGTGCGGCGCTCGGCGCTTAAATTGCCTTCAATGTGGTCGTGGTCGGCGAATGAAAAGTGCACCGGGATGGGCTGGGTGCTGGTGCCTACTTCAAGTTCAACACCGTGGTTTTGCAGCAGCAGCCTGAACTGCTCCAGGTAATAGTCAGCATACAGGTCGGGCCGGGTCAGGGTGGTTTCAAACCGGCCGGGCCCCGCGACAAAGCCATAACTCAGTTGCGCGCTGTCGATGGCGTCTTGCAGCTTTCGCGACACGGTGTCGGTGTGGATGCGAACAAACGGATAGCAGGCCCGAATACGTGAAGGCGTATTCGTTGGCGACTCCGCTTGGCCGGGCAACGGTTCACCTGCCACGTAGCGCTGCATGGCTGTGCGCAGGTGCGCGATTTGCTGGCCGTAAATCAGTTGCACCTGAGCCAGCGCGTCGGCTGGGTTGGCATAGCGGGTGGGCGCGATGAAGCTGGGCAAATGGGCCATACAGGGCAGTCAGTAAGGGGCGAGTGTCATGTCAAACAGGGGCCGCGTGACTGACTCGTCAGGCTGCAGGCGCCGCGAGCGACCGTGGGGGCAGGGCCTCCCGCATGGTGACAAACTCTTCGGCCATGGTGGGGTGAATGCCAATCGTGCTGTCAAACACGGCTTTGGTGGCGCCCGCCTTCATGGCCACGGCAAAGCCCTGTACCACCTCGCCCGCGTCTGGCCCCACCATGTGCAGGCCCACCACCCGGTCGCTGGCGTCGTCTACCAGCAGCTTCATCAAGGTGCGTTCGGTGCTGCCGCTCAGGGTGTGTTTGAGCGATTTGAAGTCTGAACGGTAAACACTCACGTTGTCGAACTTTTCACGCGCCTGGCTTTCTGAATAGCCTACCGTGCCGATGTTGGGGTGGGTAAACACAGCTGTCGGAATAAAGTCGTAGCTCATGCTGCGCGGCGGCTTGCCTGCTGCCGGGCCAAAGAGCTGGTCCACCACCACCATCGCCTCGCCCAGTGCGACCGGTGTGAGCTGCACGCGGGCTGTCACGTCGCCCACCGCATAAATGTGCGGCACGCTGGTCTGGTACTGGGCGTTGACCTGGATGGCACCTGCGGCGTTCACCTCTACCCCCACAGCGCCCAAGCCAAGCCCGCTGGCGTTGGCAATGCGGCCCGTGGCGTACAGCACGGTGTCGACCGTCAGGCTTTTATCGTCATGGCTGCCGTCACCCTTCAATGTGACCTGCAGGCCGTGCTCGGTTTTGGTGATGGATTCGACTTCCGTTTTGAATTTGAAGTTGACCCCGGTCTTGGTCATTTCGGCAGCAATAAAGCTGCGCACGTCTTCGTCAAAACCCGTCAACACCTTGTCGCCACGATGGACTTGTGTCACGTGCGAGCCCAGGCCATTGAAGATAGAGGCGAACTCGCAGGCAATGTAGCCGGCACCCACCACCAGCAGCCGCTTGGGAAAGGGGTTCAGGTCAAACATGCTGTCTGATGTGACCACATGCTCATGGCCTTCAACAGCCGGAACCAAGGCGGTGCCGCCCGTTGAAATCAAAATATTTTTGGCGCTGAATTGCTGGTCACCGACTTCCACCGTGTGCGGGCCAACCAGTCGCGCCCAGCCCTTGATGACTTTGACGCCTGCGCCGCCAAGCAAGTTGTCGTAAATGCCGTTGAGCCGCTTGATTTCTTTGGCACGGTTGGTTTTGAGGGTGTCCCAATTGAAGGTGGGTGCGGCGCCCTCCCAGCCAAAGCCGTGCGACTCTTCAAAAAAGTCTGCAAAGTGCGCGGCGTAGCTGTAGAGCTTTTTCGGGATGCAGCCCACGTTCACACAGGTGCCGCCCATGTCGGCCACTTCAGCCAGGCCCACGCGCGCGCCGCGCTGCCCGGCCATGCGCGCAGCGCGCACGCCGCCGCTGCCGCCGCCGATGACAAAAAGGTCAAAATCAAATGTCTGCACAGGGTTTTCCTTAGGTTTCAAGCCAAGCCCATGATAATTGGGGATGACCACATCTACTGACTTTGCTTCTTTATCCCTGCCTGCCCACGTGCTGGCCAACCTGACCGGGCTCGGCTACACCCAGATGACGCCGATTCAGGCGGCGAGCTTGCCGGTTGCGCTGCTGGGCAAAGACCTGATTGCCCAGGCCAAAACCGGCAGCGGTAAAACGGCAGCCTTCGGCATTGCGCTGCTGGCCAACCTGAATGCGCGGCGTTTTGCGGTGCAGGCCATGGTGCTGTGCCCCACGCGCGAGCTGGCCGACCAGGTGGCCACTGAAATCCGCCGCCTGGCGCGGTCTGAAGAAAACGTCAAGGTGGTGGTGCTGTGCGGCGGTGTGCCGCTGCGCAACCAGACCGCCACGCTAGAGAACGGCGCACACATCGTGGTCGGCACGCCGGGCCGCATCATGGACCACTTGGGCCGGGGCAACTTGAACCTGGAGGCGATGAACACGTTGGTGCTGGACGAGGCCGACCGCATGCTCGACATGGGCTTTTTTGAAGACATCGTGACGGTGGCCAAGCAGTGCCCGAAAGAACGCCAGACGCTGCTTTTTTCAGCCACCTATCCAGAAGGCATCGCCAAGCTGTCTGCACAGTTCATGAAAGCGCCGCAAACCATCACTGTGCAGGCGCAGCACGAAAAAACAAAAATTACCCAGCGCTGGTATCAGGTGCCTGACAGCGACCACGACGAGGCGCGCCTGGGTGCGGTGGCGCAAGTGCTGCGGCACTTCAGGCCCGCCAGCACGCTGGCGTTTTGCAACACCAAATCTCAATGCCGCGCGCTGGTGGCGTATTTAAAAGACCAGGGCTTTAGCGCACTGGCGCTGTTTGGCGAGCTGGAGCAGCGCGAGCGTGACCAGGTGCTGGTGCAGTTTGCCAACCGCAGCTGTTCGGTACTGGTGGCCACGGACGTGGCTGCACGCGGCTTGGACATTGCCCAGCTTGCTATGGTTATTAATGTGGACGTGACGCCCGACGCTGAAGTCCACATCCACCGTATTGGCCGCACCGGGCGGGCCGATGAAGAGGGCGTGGCCATCAGCCTGGCCAGCATGGACGAGATGGGCTACGTTGGCAAAATTGAAGTGCTGCAAAAAGCCGAGTCGCAATGGCACAAACTGACTGAGCTGACCCCAGCCAGCAACGACCCGCTGCTGCCGCCCATGGTCACCTTGCAAATTGTGGGTGGCCGAAAAGAAAAAATTCGTGCCGGTGACGTGCTGGGAGCGCTGACGGGTGCTGATGGCGGCGTGGCTGCGTTCACCCGCGAGCAGGTCGGCAAGATCAATGTCAACGAATTTTCAACCTACGTGGCGATTGAGCGCAGCATGGCCAGCCTGGCGCAGCAAAAGCTGAGCAACGGCGGGGTCAAGGGCAAGAGCGTGAAGGTTCGGTTGATGGATGAAGTTTGATGGCTGACAGCCATTCTTTGGCGGTGGTCATCGGCTCTGGCGGCGGTTTGGGCGCAGCGTTGCTGACACAACTCGAAAGTGATGCCAGCTACACCCAAGCCATTGGCTTGAGCCGCAGCACAGAAGTTAGCGTTGACTATCTTGAAGAGTCCAGCATCGCTAAGGCAGCCGAATCCATCGCCACCTTATGCGCCACGTCGGGCCTGCAACTGCGCCTGTTGGTCGTCGCCACCGGCTTTTTGCATGGCGATGCAGGCCAGCCGGAGCGCAGTTTTACCCAGCTGGATGCGGCCTACCTGAGCCACGTTTTCCAAGTCAACACCCTCGGCCCCGCGCTGGTGATGAAGCATTTTTTGCCACTGCTGCCCAAAACCGGGCGCTGCGTTGCGGGGTTTATCTCGGCCAAGGTGGGCAGCATTGGCGACAACGCCCTCGGCGGCTGGTATGGCTACCGGGCGTCCAAAGCGGGGCTCAACCAGCTGGTCAAAACCGCGTCGATTGAGCTGACGCGGCGCAACAAGCAAAGCATTTGCGTCAGCCTGCACCCCGGCACGGTGGCCACCGCACTGAGCGAGCCCTTTGCCAAGACCGGCCTGAACGTGAGGCCAGCCAGCGAAGCGGCCGCTGACTTGCTGGGGGTGCTGGCGGGCTTGGACCCGGCGGATACGGGCTGTTTGATCGACTACCAGGGTCAAAAACTGCCGTTTTGACCGGCTTTGCCCCGTTTTGACCTGTTTTAGGCATCAAATCGGCCTCTAGGCCCTCTAAAATCTAGGTTAGTAGCTATTAAATAAATAGCATTGGTGCGATTTCCGCATCCAGTCAAGCCAAGCGGCCAGAACTGTCAAGATATGTCATTAAGATAGTCGCCACTAACGCGGGCGTTTGGCTTTAGCGTCATCACCATCACCACCCGCCTGAAGCCGCGCTCATGCACCACACGATTTTCGATACCCCCGTTGTCAACACCGTCTTGCGCTGGCTGTCCGTCGCCTTCCTGCGACTGACTGGCTGGAAAGTTGTTGGCGAGTTGCCAGCAAATGCCGCCAAAAGCGTGCTGATAGCTGCACCGCACACCAGCAACTGGGACTTGCCTTATACGCTGATGGTGTGTTTTGCGCTGCGCCTGAATGTCTATTGGATGGGCAAATCGTCCATCTTCAGGCCACCTTTTCGGGGGCTGATGATGTGGCTGGGTGGCATTGCAGTAGACCGGTCGCAAAGCAACAACCTGGTGCAAGACTCCAGCAACGCCATCAAACAAGCCAGCGGCCCGCTGCAACTCATCGTGCCGCCCGAGGGCACACGCAGCGGCACACGCTACTGGAAAACCGGTTTTTACTATATTGCAGCGGCTGCGGGCGTGCCCATCTTGTTGGCTTACCTGGACTACGAGAAAAAAACCGGTGGCTTGGGCCCGGTTTTTCAAACCACCGGTGACATTGAAGCCGACATGTTGGCCATCAAGGCGTTTTACGCCGGGTTCAAGGGTAAAAACGCCGACCAGTTTCACGCCGATTGAGCACGGCCATCGGCGAACAAGGGCGCAGAAGACATTGTCAAATAATGGCCCGATGACTTCTTCTGCAAAGCCGCTTTAGCAGGCCCGAGCAGTGTGTCGGCCATCACGCCGGCAGCCTGAAAGCAAATGGCGACGCCTGTCGTCGCGCCATATCGCCAACCTTAAAAGACGCTGGTTAACCTTGGTCAAGGCTGGCCTAATGCCTTGTTCAAATTGCATCAAGGGCGGCGACACATGGTCAGAATGGCGTTTTCGACACAGCTGGCGTACCAGGTACTCGACGCAGCTTGCGATTTCATTTTCAATATTCAGGCCGCCTACACACCCCGGCAGCGGGTGACTGAGGAGTCGCTGGGCCTAACGCCTGCGCTGAAGGCTAGTTACTACACCGACGCACAAACGCAAAGCCGCTTCATTGCCCTGCGTGCCTTGCAAGGGCACTTGAGCATCCGTTACAGCGCGGTGGTCGACTTGGCGCATTTTGAGGCGGCCCCCGGTGAGCTGTTTGAAATCAGTCCGCAGTCGCTGCCCGGTCATGTTTTGCCTTGCCTGTACCCCAGCCGCTACTGTCAGTCAGACAGGCTGCAGGCCTTTGCCAGCCGGCAGTTTGGCGGCCTGATGATGGGCTACAGCCGCGCGCAGGCTATTGGTGATTGGGTCCACAGCCATGTGCGTTTTCAGGGCAACACCAGCAACAGCAACACATCCGCACTTGACACGCTGATTGACCGGGTCGGCGTGTGCCGGGACTTTGCGCATTTGATGATCGCCCTGTGCCGCGCGGTCAATTTGCCCGCCCGCATGGTCAGCGGCATCGACTACGGCGCAGACCCGGTGCTGGGCCCACCAGATTTTCATGCCTATGTGGAGGTGTATCTGGCGGACGCCTTTGGCGCGGGGCGCTGGTACCTGTTTGACCCATCCGGCACGGCTATCCCGATGGGATTTGTGCGCTTTTGCACCGGCCGTGACGCAGCTGATATTGCTTTTGCCACCATCTTTGGCAGTGTGATTGCAGCGCCGCCCATCATCACCATTCAGGCGGTACCCGACAGTCACGGGAACTTGTCGCTGCCGCAGCATGTGGCTTATGCACTGTCGACAGATGGGCCATGAAAGCCAGGCGACTAATCAGCGTTCGTGGCGGCATGGCGCCGCCGCTCCCTGAAGGCCTGCAATTCGCCAATCACCCCTTTGCGGAATGCCAGGACGCACAACACAAAAATCACGCCGATGATCACGGTGACCCATGAGCCCACCTTGTCGGCCAGCAGGTTTTGCAGTGAAATCACGATGCCCGCACCCATGACCGGGCCGAAAAAGGTGCCCACACCGCCAAGCAGCGTCATCAAAATGACTTCGCCCGACGACGACCAGTGCACGTCGGTCAGGGTGGCAAAACCCATCACCAGTGTTTTCATCGAGCCCGCCAGCCCCGCCAGCGCAGCCGATAGCACAAACGCCAGCAGCTTGTAGCGGTCGACCTGGTAGCCCAGTGAAATGGCACGTGGCTCGTTTTCACGAATCATTTTGAGCACCTGGCCAAAAGGCGAGTTCACGATGCGGGCGATGAACAAAAAACAGCCCACAAAAATCGCCACCACCAGGTAGTACATGGCCAAGTCAGATTCCAGCGAGAAAAGCCCGAGCAGCTTGCCGCGCGGCACGCCCTGCAAGCCGTCTTCACCACCGGTAAATGGCGCCTGCAGGCACACAAAATAGACCATCTGCGCTATGGCCAGCGTGATCATCGCAAAGTAAATGCCCTGTCGGCGAATGGCCACCAAGCCGACCAGCAGACCGATCAGGGCGGCCGCCACAGCGCCAGCGGTCAACGCCAGTTCAGGTGTCCAGCCTTGCGATTTGATCAGCCAGCCGGTGACGTAAGCGGCAGATCCAAAAAACGCCGCGTGACCGAACGACAGCAAGCCGGTAAAGCCCAGCAGCAAATTAAAAGCGCAGGCAAACAGCGCGAAGCACAAAAGCTTCATCACAAACACCGGATACAGCCCGACAAAGGGTGCTGCGATGGCCAATGCCAGCAGCAAGACATAAGTGATACGGGTAACTTTGGCGGCTTTGCTCACAAGACTGTTGGACTGTGTGTTCATGCTCAAGCCTCCTTGCCGAACAAGCCGGCTGGCTTGACCATCAGCACAAGCACCATGATGACGAAAACAACGATGTTGGATGCCTCTGGATAAAACACACGCGTCAGTCCTTCAATGATGCCCAGGCTCAGTCCGGTAATCACTGAGCCCAAGATAGAGCCCATGCCGCCAATGACCACCACGGCAAACACCACAATGATGAGGTTGGACCCCATCAGCGGATTGACCTGAATGATGGGTGCAGCCAGCACGCCGGCCAGGGCGGCCAGAGCCGCACCCGCACCGTACGTCAGCATCACCATCAGGGGTACATTGATGCCGAAAGCCTGCACCAGCGGCGCGTTTTCAGTGCCTGCCCGCAGATAGGCCCCGAGCCGGGTGCGTTCGATCAAATACCAGGTGCCCAGGCAAATCACCAGCGACACCAAGACCACCCAGGCCCGGTAGTTTGGCAGCACCATAAAGCCCAGATTGGTGGCGCCTTGCAGCAGCTCGGGCACCGGGTAGCTCTGCCCGGATACGCCATACAGTTCGCGAAAGATTCCCTCGGCTATCAGTGACAGGCCGAAGGTCAACAGCAAACCATAAAGCGGATCGAGCTTGTACAGATGCTTGAGGAAAAGTCGCTCAATCACCACGCCCAGAACACCCACCGTCAACGGCGCCAGAACCAGCGCTGCCCAGTAGTTGACAGCGAGCACATCCATCATGATCCAGGCGGCAAATGCGCCCAGCATGTACAGCGCGCCATGGGCAAAATTAACGATGCCCAGCAAGCCAAAAATCACGGCCAACCCGAGGCTCAGCATGGCGTAGAAAGCGCCATTGACCAAGCCCAGCAGCAACTGGCCTAAAAAAGCTTGCAGGGGAATACCGAAAATGTCCATGGCGATAGTGGCTTGCTTTGCAGGTTATTTCTTAAGCAGCGAGCACTTGGACTCTGCCACCGTGGTGAAGGCCTGCTCGCCAGGGATCTTGGCAATGGTCTTGTAGTAGTCCCATGGGGTGATGGAGTCTTTGGAGTTTTTGACTTCAAACAAATACATGTCATGCATCATGCGGCCATCAGCGCGAATCTGGCCCTTGTTGTAGAAGTCATCAATCTTCATGGACTTCATGGTGCTCATGACCTTGTCTGAATCCGTCGTACCTGCAGCTTGCACGGCTTTGAGGTAGTTGCTGGCGGCTGAGTAGTTGGCGGCCTGAATGCTGGATGGCATGCGCTTGTATTTTTCAAAAAAGCGCTTGGCAAACTTGCGTGATGCGTCGTCCTGGTTCCAGTACCAGCTGTCGGCCAGTTGCAGGCCTTCGGTGGTGGCCAGTCCCAGGCTGTGCACGTCGTTGATGAACACCAGCAGACCCGCCACCTTCATGGTTTTGGTGATACCGAATTCTTTGGCCGCTTTCATGGCGTTGATGGTGTCGCCGCCCGCATTGGCCAGACCCAAAATCTGCGCTTTGGAAGCTTGTGCCTGCAACAGGAAAGACGAAAAGTCCGACGCGTTCAGCGGGTGACGTACCGACCCTGCAACGGTGCCGCCATTGGCCTTGACCACGGTAGAGGCATCGCCTTCCAGCGAATAGCCAAACGCATAGTCGGCGGTCAGAAAGTACCAGCTCTTGTTACCGGCTTTGACCAGTGCTGAGCCGGCGACCTTGGCCAGCGCCACCGTGTCGTAAGCGTAGTGCACGATGTAAGGTGAGCAGTCTTCATTGGTCAGGCGTGCAGAGCCTGCGCCAATCGCGATGAAGGGGCGCTTTTTCTCGGTCATCACTTTGGCCATGGCAATTGCCGTGCCCGAGCTGGTGCCGCCAATCAGCATGGACAGGCCGTCTTTGTCGACCCACTCGCGGGCTTTGGACGAGGCAACGTCAGCCTTGTTTTGGTGGTCAGCGGTCAGTACTTCAACCGGGCGGCCGAGGACCTTGCCGCCAAAGTCCTGCACGGCCCACTTGATCGTTTCAGCGCCAGCCGGGCCGTCGATGTCGGCATACAAGCCAGACATGTCGGTGATAAAACCAATTTTGACCGGGCCTGTGTTTTGCGCCTGAACTGGCGCGCCGGCAACGCCCAAACCCAACACCATGGCGGCAACGAGCGGTTTAAGGGATGTGAGTGATTTGAGTTTCATGAATGTCTCCAGTTGAAGGTGTGGGAAAGTGAACGAAAAAATACGGCCTGCCGTTGAACCGATCAGACCCCGAGGTACTCTTGCAGCATGCCCATGTTCTGGGTCAGCTCGCCTTTGGCAAACTGTTTGACGATGGTGCCGTGCTCCATCACATAAAAACGGTCGGCCAGCGGCGCCGCAAAGCGAAAGTTTTGCTCGACCAGCACGATGGTGTAACCCTTGGCTTTGAGCGTGAGGATCATCTCGGCCAGCTTTTGCACAATCACCGGGGCCAGACCCTCGGAAATTTCGTCGAGCAGCAGCAGCCGCGCGCCGGTGCGCAAAATCCGTGCAACAGCCAGCATTTGCTGTTCCCCGCCTGAAAGCCGCGTGCCTGGGCTGCTGGCGCGCTCTTTCAGGTTGGGAAACATGCCGTAAATCTCGTCCATGGGCATGCCGCCAGGTGCAATCGTGGGCGGCAGCATCAGGTTTTCTTCGGCGCTCAAAGAAGCAAAAATACCGCGTTCTTCAGGGCAGTAGCCCACGCCAACGCCGAGCCGGGCGATTTTGTGCGGCGCCAGCTTGATGGACTCCTGGCCGCTGATGTTGATGGAGCCTTTGCGCGTGCCGGTCAAACCCATGATGGCTCGCATGGTGGTGGTGCGGCCTGCGCCATTGCGGCCCAGCAGCGTCACAACCTCACCTTCATTGACCGTCAGGTTCACGCCATGCAGGATGTGCGACTCGCCGTACCAGGCATGCAAATTTTCAATTTTGAGGAGTTCCTGTGCCATCAATGCGCACCCTGCAACTCGGTGTTTGAAGTGCCCATATAGGCTTCAATCACCAGCGGATTTTTAGCGACTTCCGCGTAAGGACCATCCGCAATGATGGCGCCACGCTGCAACACCGTGATGCGGTCAGCAATGGAGGACACCACATTCATGTTGTGCTCAACCATCAAGATGGTGCGGCCGCTGGAGACTTTCTTGATCAGCTGGGTGACGCGGTCTACATCTTCGTGGCCCATACCCTGTGTGGGTTCATCCAGCAGCATCAGATCCGGCTCCAGCGCCAGTGTGGTGGCCAGCTCGAGTGCCCGCTTGCGGCCGTACGGCAGGTTGACCGTCATTTCGTCCGCAAAGCTGCTGAGGTCTACCTCAGCGAGCAATTCGCGTGCGCGCTCGTGCAGATGAAACAGCGAGTCTTCTGGTTTCCAGAAGTGAAATGATGTGCCGAGGTTGCGCTGCAAAGCGGCGCGCACGTTTTCCAGCACCGTCATGTGCGGGAAAACGGCTGAAATCTGAAATGACCGGACAATGCCGCGGCGTGCAGTCTGTGCCGGTTTCTCGTGGGTAATGTCAATGCCGTTAAACGTAATGCTGCCATGCGTGGGCGGCAAGAACTTGGTCAGCAGATTGAAAAATGTGGTTTTGCCAGCACCGTTGGGGCCGATCAGTGCATGGATATGCCCGCGCTGGACCTTCAGATCCACATTATTAACGGCAACGAATCCCTTGAACTCCTTGCTCAGGCCGCGGGTTTCAAGAATGAACTCGACTGACAAATGACTCTCCGGCTTAAAAGTGGGTCGCAATCTGTGATCAACCCAGGGAAATATAGCTATGCATGTTAGCCATCTCCTGCGTGCAGCGCTACCGGGTAATACCATTACGTGGTTCTGCGACGGGGCCAGCCGGTTGGTCTTGGGGCGACGCTGCCGATTACTGCGGCTGACGACACAGGTGCCCTTGATGCTGGATCACCTGACTGACGCGCGCCAACCTGCCAGCCGGCCATGCAGTCGTGCGCCAGCACCTTGCAGCCAGTTGTCCGGGGCTTGGTCGAGGTACAAAAATGGGCGCCCTGCAGCCTGCACTCAGGCGCCTTTACACATCGGTGGCCTCTACTTGGTCCGGTAGCTTAAAATCATGCGTTAACCTATTATTCATCTGGAGTCCTACATGCCCAAAAAAATCAGAGTCGAAGCCGACATCTGCGCCCCCAAGCCTATTCCTCCCAAGGGCCACAGCGTTTCTGCGCCACACGGCCAAAAGGTCAGCCTTGAGCGCGGCACGTCCACCCGCAGCAAAAAGAACCCTGGCAAGCGTCCTAAAAAGGGCGGTTAATGCTTGCCAGCGCAAGCTGGGACGTTAAAAAAGCGGCTGTTTAGCCGCTTTTTTGATTGGGCGACTGTAAAAAGTCTCACAACAGCCTTTGAGGTGCTTTTACCCCTTCAGGCCAATTTTTATATGTGCGAGCAGCTATTCAATAAATAGCATTCAGCCACTGATGTATCTCACATATTGCGCCGGTACTGACCGCCGACCTGAAACAGTGCATTGGTGATCTGCCCGAGCGAGCAAACCCGCACGGCATCCATCAGCACTTCAAACACGTTGGCGTTGTCGATCACCGCTTTTTGCAGGCGTTTCAGCATCGCGGGCGACTCGCTGGCGTGCTTGGCGTGAAACTCATCCAGTCTTTTGAGCTGGCTCTGTTTTTCTGCCTCGGTTGAGCGAGCCAGCTCCAGCTTGTCCTGCACCGCATCGCCATGCGGGTTGCGGAAGGTGTTCACGCCGATGATGGGTAGCTCGCCGGTGTGTTTGAGCATCTCGTAGTGCATCGACTCGTCCTGGATGCGGCCGCGCTGGTAGCCGGTTTCCATCGCACCCAGCACCCCGCCGCGTTCGGCGATGCGTTCAAATTCTTGCAGCACCGCCTCTTCGAGCAATTCTGTTAATTCTTCAATGATGAAGGCGCCCTGGGTCGGATTTTCGTTTTTGGCCAGGCCCCATTCCCGGTTGATGATGAGCTGGATCGCCATCGCACGGCGCACGGATTCTTCCGTCGGCGTGGTGATGGCTTCGTCAAACGCGTTGGTGTGCAGGCTGTTGCAGTTGTCGTAAATCGCAATCAGGGCCTGAAGGGTGGTGCGAATGTCGTTGAACTGGATCTCTTGTGCATGCAGGCTGCGACCGCTGGTCTGGATGTGGTACTTCAGTTTTTGGCTGCGCTCGTTGGCGCCGTATTTTTCTTTCATGGCCACAGCCCAGATGCGGCGCGCCACGCGGCCCATCACGGTGTATTCCGGGTCCATGCCGTTGCTGAAGAAGAACGACAGGTTGGGTGCAAAGTCGTCGATGTGCATGCCGCGCGCCAGGTAGGCTTCCACAAAGGTAAAGCCGTTGGACAGGGTGAAGGCCAGTTGGCTGATCGGGTTGGCACCGGCTTCGGCGATGTGGTAGCCGCTGATCGACACGCTGTAAAAATTGCGCACCCGGTTGTGCACAAAGTACTGGGCAATGTCGCCCATGACTTTCAGGCTGAACTCGGTTGAAAAGATGCAGGTGTTCTGGCCCTGGTCTTCTTTCAGGATGTCGGCCTGCACCGTGCCGCGCACGTTTTCTTGCACCCATTCACGGATTTTTTCTGTCTCGGTGGCGGTCGGGTCGCGTCCGTTGTCGAGTTTGAACTTGTCCATGTTCTGGTCAATGGCGGTGTTCATGAACATCGCCAGAATGCTCGGTGCCGGGCCGTTGATGGTCATGGACACGGAGGTTGTGGGGCTGCACAAATCAAAGCCGCCGTACAAGACTTTCATGTCGTCCAGCGTGGCAATGCTGACGCCGCTGTTGCCCACTTTGCCGTAGATGTCTGGCCGCAAACCGGGGTCGTTGCCGTACAGGGTGACCGAGTCAAACGCGGTCGACAGCCGCTTGGCAGCCATGCCTTCGCTGAGCAGCTTAAAGCGTGTGTTGGTGCGAAACGGGTCGCCCTCACCTGCAAACATCCGGGTCGGGTCTTCACCTTCGCGCTTGAAGGCAAAGGTGCCTGCAGTGTACGGATAGCTGCCGGGTACGTTGTCCAGCATCAGCCACTGCAGCACCTCACCATCGTCGTGGTATTTGGGCAGGCTGACTTTACGGATGGGTGTGCCTGACAGGGACTTGGTGACCAGCGCTGTGCGGATTTCCTTGTCACGGATTTTGACCACGTATTCTTCGCCAGCATAGGCCGCTTGCATGTCCGGCCACTGAGCCAGCAGGGCGCGTGCGTCGGCGTCCATGCGTGCCTTGCGGTGGCCTGCCAGGTCAAGCGCTGCTTCAGCAGCGGGGGCTCGGCCTGGTTTGTCGGTTTTCAGCATGGCAGCAGCGGCCTTGAGCTGCTGCACTTCACGCGCGAGCTGGCCTTGCGCGGCGGCCCGTTTTTTGTAGCCGCGAACCGTGTCAGCAATTTCAGCCAGGTAGCGGGTACGTGCGGCGGGCACCACAGGCGTCTGGTTGGTGCTGTTGCGCACGCCTGCAATCGGCAGCGTGCCGGCCGTCAGTGTCAAGCCAAGCTCGGCCAAGCGCGGCTTCATGGCTTGGTAGAGCGCGGTCACGCCATCGTCGTTGAAACGAGCAGCCATCGTGCCAAACACGGGCATCTGGTCGGCCGGCGTGCCCCAGGCTTCCTTGTTGCGCTGAACCTGTTTGGCCACGTCGCGCAGCGCATCAAGCGAGCCTTTGCGGTCAAACTTGTTGATGGCGACAAACTCGGCAAAGTCCAGCATGTCGATTTTTTCAAGCTGGCTGGCCGCGCCAAACTCGGGCGTCATTACATACATCGGCACATCGACATGCGGCACGATGGCGGCGTCGCCCTGGCCAATGCCGGACGTCTCCACCACGATCAGGTCAAAACCTGCGCATTTGCAGGCGGCGATCACGTCGGGCAGGGCCTTGCTGATCTCACTGCCGAATTCGCGCGTGGCCAGTGACCGCATGAAGACACGTGCGCCCGAATCGACGCCGGGCCGCCCCAATTCGATGACGGCCCCCTCGGGGGGCAGCGCAGTACGCGAAGCGACAAGCGTGGGGGTCTGTGTCTTCCAGGGGTTGATCGCGTTCATGCGGATGCGGTCGCCTAGAAGGGCGCCACCGCTTTTGCGGCGCGATGGATCAATTGAAATCACTGCAATACGCAGGGAATCGTTCTGGTCCAGCCGCAAACGGCGAATCAGCTCGTCGGTCAATGACGACTTGCCTGCGCCGCCGGTACCGGTGATACCCAGAACCGGTATCTTTTTAGTAGCAGCTTGCGCTCGTATTTGTTGGGCTACAGGCTCTTTTACCTTGTCATTTTCCAGTGCGGTGATGAGTTGTGCCAGGGCCCGCCAGGCCGCTTCCGTGTGGCCTGCAACCGCATCAACGCTGCTGGGTGCAAAGCCGGTCAGGTCTTTGTCGCAGCGCATCACCATCTCGCCAATCATCCCTGCCAAGCCCATTTTTTGGCCGTCTTCAGGGCTGTAGATGCGGGTCACGCCGTAGGCATGCAGCTCTTTGATTTCAGGCGGAACAATCACGCCACCACCGCCGCCAAACACCTGAATATGCTCGCCACCCCGGCTTTTGAGCAAGTCGACCATGTACTTGAAGTACTCCACATGGCCGCCCTGGTAACTGCTGATGGCAATGCCTTGGGCGTCTTCTTGCAGCGCAGCTGTGACGACTTCGTCAACACTTCGGTTGTGGCCGAGGTGAATGACTTCGGCGCCCATGCTTTGCAAAATCCGCCGCATGATATTGATGGCGGCGTCGTGCCCGTCAAACAGGCTGGCCGCCGTCACAAAACGAACTTTATGGCTTGGTCGGTAGGTGGCCAGGGCTTTGTATTCTGCGGAGAGGTCGGTCATGGTGGTGTCTCTGGGGTGCAGGTGTTATGAGTTATGAGTTGACGTTTACGTAAACGTCAATCTTACTCTGTTCACAAAATTCAGGCAAAAAAAGAGGTGCCACGCACCTCTTTTGGGTGTTCTAACGAAACCGCCTAACCGCCACCGTACAGGTAGTTGGGCAGCCACAGCGTCAAGCCTGGCCAGATGTACATGAGGACCATGCACAGGATCACGATCAGCATGTACGGCATCATGCCGGCAAAGATCTGGTTGATCGTCACATGCGCTGGCGACACCCCTTTGAGGTAAAACGCCGACATGGCCACCGGCGGCGACAGGAATGCTGCCTGCAGATTGACGAACACCAGCACGCCCCACAGCAGCGGGTCAATCTGGAAGTGTGTCAGCAGTGGCAAAAAGATGGGCACAAAAATCACGATGATTTCCGTCCACTCCAGTGGCCAGCCAAGAACGAAAATGATGGCTTGCGACAACAGCAAAAACTGGATCGGGGTCAGGTTCATGCCCAGGACCCAGCTCTCGACCAGATTTTGCCCACCCAAAATGGCGAACACGGCTGAAAACAGCGCCGAACCCACAAACAGCCAGCACACCATGGACGTTGTTTTGGCCGTCAAAAACACCGCTTCCTTGATTTTCTGGAAGTTCAGTGTGCCGGCCTGCCAGGCCATCAAAAACGCACCTGCTGCGCCTACCGCCGCTGACTCGGTGGCAGTGGTGATGCCAAACAAGATGACACCCAGCACCACAAAGGTCAGGATTCCCAGCGGCGCGACCGAGTGAATCAGCATGGACATGATCTCGTACTGCTCGGCATCAAACTTGACGTAGTAGTAGGCCAACAGCGCCAGCGTGACCAGGCACACCACCAGAAACCCAGTGTAGAAATTTGCAGGGACAGGCTCAGTCTTGGCCACATTGGTCGCCTCGCCTTCACCCATTTGTTTCAAGGGCTCGTCCTTGCCAGTCGATGTGCTGTTGGCCTCGGCGGCTGGCTCCTTCACATCGCCCGAACCAGGCGGTGCCTGCAAGCCGCCCTCGGCAGGAGGCTCCTTCACGCCGCCAGTGGTGCCCGGCGGTTCTTGCACGCCCCCGGAAGCGCCCGGTGGTTCCTGAACACCGCCAGTGGTGCCCGGTGGTTCCTGCACGCCGCCACTGGCCCCCGGGGGCTCTTGAACGCCGCCAGAAACCGAGGGTGCGGACACGCCGGATTTTTGAGCCATCTGGGAAACATTGACCGGTGCGGCTTCGTTGTCTTTTTGGGAATAGATGGTCACGTACCACCAGACCGCACCCAGCGTGGCAACCGCCACAATCACGGGGGCCAACGCCCGCGTAAGACCAGCAAGAATCTGCCACCATTTCAGGTTGACGCCTTGCACGCCGGCGCGAAGGGCTTTGCCGGGGGCTACCAGTGCCATCAGCAAGGCCGGCAGCATGAAGCGCGAATAGCTTGACGAAATATGGGCAACCCAGGGGGAAATCGGCGCCTTCATTTGCTCTGGCGGCAGGCGCGGCGCAATTTTGGGGTTGATGATGCACCAGCCGATCACATAGATCAGGTACAAAAAGGCCAGAAAGAAGCCCGGAAACATGGCCGCTGCATACAGCTTGACCACCGACTGGCCTGCCACTGCTGCATAGACAATGATCATGACCGACGGCGGAATCAAAATGCCCAGCGTGCCGCCAGCCGTGATCACGCCAGCTGCCAGCCGGGTGTCATAGCCGGCGTTCAGCATGGGCCGCATCGCAATCACGCCCATCAGCACCACGACCGCGCCCACCAGTCCACTGGCAATGCCCCAGAAGGTGCAGATGACCAGCGTGGTCACGGCCAAGGAGCCCGGCAACTTGCGAAAGGCCAGTTGAACGCTGTGGAACATTTTGTCCACCAGAGCGCCGCGTTCCATGATGTAGCCCATCAGCACAAACAGCGGAATGGACAGCAACACGTCGTTGTTCATGGCGCCAAAGGCGCGTTGCACCATCAGGGCAAAAATCTTGTTGTCCAGCCAAGGCATGGCTGGATCGTAAAAGGCCACAAACCCGAACATCATGCCCAAACCCATGAGCGTGAACGCCGTGGGGAAACCCATCATGATCACCACCACGATGAGGCAAAGCATGGTCAAACCAAGTGCAGCATTTGACATGATCAGCCCTTCATTCCGACAGATTTTTCAATGGCCAGGCGCTTGGCCTCTTCGTCCACCAACTCGCTGCCCTCCAGCTGCTGCGCCACCACATCAGACTCTTGTGCGTCTTTCAGCCGGGGTGTCCAGGCACCCGTTTTGATGCAAACAACGCAGCGGATGATTTCCGAGATGCCTTGCATCAACACCAGCGCGCCAGCCAGTGGAATCATGAACTTGAACGGGTAGACCGGCAGCGGGTCGGCATTGAAAGTCTGCTCATTGATCGCCACGGAGTCCTGAAAGTATGTCCAGCCCGACCAGGTGAGGGCAGCAATGCCAGGCAAGAAAAATGCGATGTACAGCACGAGGTCAATGCTGGCTTGTGTGCGCGGCTTGAAGTTGCCGTACAAAAAATCACCCCTGACGTGCCCGTCTTGTGACAGGGTGTAAGCGCCGCCCATCATGAAGAGGGTGCCATACAGCATGTTGCTGGCATCAAACACCCAGGCGGTTGGCGCGTTCAACGCGTAGCGCTTGAACACCTCGGCAACCACCAGCAGCATCAGCACCACAATCAACCACGAAAAAGCCTTGCCTACCCAGCTGCTGATGTGATCAGCAGAGTGCAAAAGCGTTTGTATTTTCATTATTTTCAACTTCTAAAAAACAAGCCAGCCACTCCGTATATCGGGGTGGCTGGCAAGAGGAGACATCAACTCACTTCAGGTTTCGATCAGGCCTTTTTTGCGCCTTTGGCAAAGTAATGGTTGTACGCCATCTTGAAATCGACCATGTAGTCGTTCTGCCACTGGCCTGCGCGCTCAGCGTAGGCTTTTTGCGAGGCAAGAATTTTCTTGAACATCTCGTTTTCGGCACTTTTCTTTTCGATGATCTTGTCCCACGACACCAGCTGCGCTTTCAAAATCGCGTCTGGCGTTTTGTAAAACTTGATACCCTGCTTTTTCAGGTCAATGTAGTCTTTGGAGTTGCGCTCAATCGCTTTCCAGCTCATGTCAGCGCTGGCGGCTTGCACGCTGAAGTCAACGATGGACTTCAGTTCTGCGGGCAGGGCGTTGAACTTGGTTTTATTGAACAAAATTTCAAACTGCTCGCCAGACTGGTGGAAAGACTGCAACATGCAGTTCTTCACCACATCGGGGAAGCCCAAGACGCGGTCAGAGCTGGCGTTGTTGAATTCAGCGGCATCCAGCAGGCCGCGGTCCAGTGCTGGAATGATCTCGCCACCTGGCAGTGGGTTGACGGCAGCGCCCATGTCGGTGTACATGTCAACAGCCAAACCGACGGTACGGAACTTCACGCCCTTGAGTTGGGCCACGTTGGAAACGGGCTTTTTGAACCAGCCAAACGGCTGTGTGGGCATGGGGCCGTACAGGTAAGACACCACGTCCATGTTCATCGACTTGTAGATTTCATCGAGCAGGGCCTTGCCGCCGCCGTAGTTGTGCCAGGCCAGCACCATGTTGGGGTCCATGCCGAAAGCCGGGCCTGAGCCCCACAAAGCCAAAGCGTTGTTTTTACCGTAGTGGTAGGCCACCACGCCGTGGCCGCCGTCCAGCGTGCCCTTGTTCACCGCTTCCAGCAGTTGGAAAGCCGGCACCACTGCGCCTGATGGCAGGACTTCAATTTTCAGCTTGCCGCTGGCCATCAGGTTCACCTTGTTGGCAAAGTCGTTGGCATATTCATGAAAAATGTCTTTGGCAGGCCAAGTGCTCTGAAAGCGCAGCGTGGTGGTGGTTTGCGCTGTGGCCACCATGGGCGCAGACATGGCGCCAGCGGCAATCGCCGCGCCTTTTAGCAAACTGCGGCGGCGTGGGGTTTTGTTCTGACTCATGATTTGTCTCCTGATGGTTGATGAAGGTAAGTGCTCACACGAACATTATTCGCCTCCCTGCCATTTCAACAAGAAGGGTTTTCACCAAGATTCAGGCGGTGCAATGAGTCGCCGCCTGGGATTCGCGCTGGCTGGCTCCCTTTAGAGCACAGATTACTTGATCTTCAGGCCCTTGAGGGCAGGGTCTTTCGGTGGAAAGCGCAGTTTGAGCGTTAGCAGCGCGTCACGCAGCAATGTCGCCACCATGAGGTTGCGATGCGATTTGGAGTTGGCCGGCACGACCGTCCAGGGTGCCCACGGCGTGCTGGTGGCGCCAAGCATGGCAGCATAGGCTTTTTGATACGGCTTCCATTGTTTGCGCGCCTCAATGTCGCCAAGTGCAAACTTCCAGTGCTTGGTTTCGTCGTCGATCCGTTCCTGCAGACGCACCCTTTGCTCGTCAAAGCTGATGTGCAGCATGAACTTCAGGAGTACTGTCCCGTTTTCAGTCAGCATGCGCTCAAAGTCGTTGATCTGTGCATAGCGTTGGGCAGTCTGCTTGGGCGTGATCCAACCGTTGACAGGTGGTACCAGCACATCTTCATAGTGGCTGCGGTTAAAAATCATGGTTTCGCCTTGGCCCGGCATTTTCTGGTGAATGCGCCACAGATAGTCATGGGCCCGTTCGTCCTCGGTCGGCGCTTTCCAGCCCACGGTGTGCACGCCCAGGGGGCTCATTCGGTTGAAGACACCGCGCAGTGTTCCGTCTTTGCCAGAGGTATCGGTACCCTGCAAAATCACCAACAACTTGTAACGCTTGTCGGCATAAAAGAGGTTTTGCAACTCATCCAGTTCGGCCGCCAGAGTCTCGGTCGCGGCGATGTCGGCCTGTTTGTTGCCGCTTGAAAACGGTTTGGCCGCAGGGTCAAAATCTTTTAAAGAAACAGATTTTTCAAAAGGCACTTGCCATCCATCAGATAACTTGCTCATTCATGTTTCCTCAGGTTTGCCCGGCAGAACGCCATGCACTGGCCTGACTATAAGAGGACAGACGTGCAAAGCTACACTACATTTTTTAAAACTACGCCAGCAAAACCATGAACCCAGCCACGCCCACAGATGCGACGGCCGCCGACCCCGGCTACGCTGGCGATGTCAGCCCCGTTCAGGCGTTTGACTGGTGGCAATCCGGCGATGCCGTTCTCGTTGACGTGCGCACCGACGCCGAGCGCGAATGGGTCGGCTATGTGCCAGGCGCGACAGCGGTTGCCTGGAAGCAATGGCCTGGCATGGCGGGCAATCCTGACTTCGATGCGGGCCTGAAGGCGGCTGTACCCGCTGGCAAAAAGGTGGTGTTGCTGTGCCGCAGTGGTGTGCGTTCTATCGCCGCAGCCAAGCGTGCAACTGAATTGGGCATTGAGGCCTACAACATTCTTGAAGGCTTTGAAGGTGACGCCAATGAGCAGGCACAGCGCGGGGCTGTCGGGGGCTGGCAATACAGGGGGCTACCCTGGCGGCAGAATTGAGTGGCGGCCATCTGGAAAACCTGTAGTTGCTCTAGCCGGGCGACAGTACAAACCTATTGAAAATGCGGGCACATGACCTTTCTGGCACTTGACGTTGGCAACACCCGCCTGAAATGGGCGCAATACGACTCGCCCACCTCGGGCGCGCGCTTGTTGGCCCAGGGGGCCGTGTTTTTGGAGAACATCGACAAGCTGGCCGAGGGTGACTGGAACAGCATCGCCTCACCGGGCAAAATTTTGGGCTGCATCGTGGCCGGGGACGCCATCAAGCGCCGCGTGGCCGAGCAGCTGGAGCTGTGGGACATCCAGCCCCATTGGGTGATTTCCAGCCCGCAAGAAGCTGGCGTGACCAACGGCTATGACCATCCTGCCAGGCTGGGCGCAGACCGCTGGGTGGCGATGATTGGTGCCCGGCATCGCCTAGTCTCCCGGGGTGTTCACAAGCCCTGCGTTGTGGTGATGGTGGGCACGGCCGTCACGGTGGAGGCGATCGACGCCCATGGCCGATTTTTAGGTGGGATCATCTTGCCTGGCCACGGCATCATGCTGCGTGCGCTGGAGTCTGGCACCGCTGGCCTGCACGTGCCGACGGGTGAGGTGTGCGACTTTCCCACCAACACCAGCGACGCCCTGACCAGCGGCGGTACTTTTGCGATTGCTGGCGCCGTGCAGCGCATGGTTGACAACGTCACCCGTCACTGCGGCCAGGCGCCAGAATGCATCATGACAGGCGGCGCGGGCTGGAAGATGGCACCCAGCATGTCGGTCAACGTCGAGCTGGTTGAAAGCCTGATTTTTGACGGCTTGCTGGAAATTGCGCAGAGGCGGTTTGTGGGCTGAGTCATTTTTCATGCTCCTGATTAAGGAGCTGCTTGGGCACGTATTTATTGGGCTAGAGGGTTGAATACACCTGAAAGTGACTCAAGTGTCCCGGAAAAGTCGAAAAACCGATGTTAATAGCCCCATCGCAGTATCGACACATGTTCGGTTGCCTGATGCGATTGGAGCCGGCCAAATTCTTGACAAGCCGCGCCTTGGCGCTGGTGTTGTTGAGACGGGTGCGAAGCGCCTGTCTCAACAACACCTTCGGTCAGAGCTCATATCCCAATCGACTAGACTACGTGACATTCGAAAGCGCGGCCTATGTAGGTTCCGGTCAGAGCTCATATCCCAATCGACTAGACTACCTAAAGGCGGCAGGGTTGAACCCCATGTGTTCCGGTCAGAGCTCATATCCCAATCGACTAGACTGTCCGTCCGAGCCGACCTAACTTACCAGCAGTTCCGGTCAGAGCTCATATCCCAATCGACTAGACTTTTGCCGGTTTACAGGGCGTCTTGGACGTAGTTCCGGTCAGAGCTCATATCCCAATCGACTAGACTACGGCGCGGCTCTAAATTAAAAACAATTGTGTTCCGGTCAGAGCTCATATCCCAATCGACTAGACTATTGCCTGCAAGCCATCTATGTCCAAGGTAGTTCCGGTCAGAGCTCATATCCCAATCGACTAGACTGATTTTCATTTTCGTTCCTTATGTTCATTAGTTCCGGTCAGAGCTCATATCCCAATCGACTAGACTACTATTGAGTAAATGCGCGGCGTAGTGTGAGTTCCGGTCAGAGCTCATATCCCAATCGACTAGACTGACTCGGCCATGCTCATGCCATGCTCGACCGTTCCGGTCAGAGCTCATATCCCAATCGACTAGACTTTGTCGGCGATAACCTCTTGATTTATCAAGAGGTTTTTCGTTTTTTGGCTTTGTTTTTTCATGGATTTATTGCGCTGCCGATTTAATTGCAGGACGATTTTCAGGTCTTCAGCGCAGAACCCACTCACCATGCGATTTAATTTCAGCATACATGGCATCTGGTGCCAGGTCTAAATCGCCTGGCCAGGTCACTGCGCCAGCGACGACACGCGCTCGCGCGAAGATGATCGGGTCTTTCAAGGCTTCAAAAACGCCTGTCAGGTGACTAGGCTCAAACCGTACCTGTCCTGCCGTGCCGTCAGCAAAGCGCACCTGAAGCGTCATGGGCGTCAGAGGTCTAACTTCTACAACGTCATATTCCATAATGGCCTTACTGTAAGGGCGCAATTTGTTTTGGCTGCTGCTTGCGCATGCACAGCTGCCAGTCTTCGATCAATTCGGCTTGGTGCAGTTCAGCCCAGTCCAACACCAGCATCTGTGCGCGTCGGGGCAGCTTGCCCGTTGTGAGCGTTAATGAATGAATATCAACAGTCGCTTTGAACTCGGCATATTCCACATGAAAATGCGGCGGCGCATGATCATTGAAATACATTCTGATGATGAGGCCGTAAAAGACGCTGATGGTTGGCATGAAGACGATTAAAAAAGATCAAATTGGTCAGGTGCTTTGTTCGCAGGCTGCTTGGCTTGGCCGTGGTAAGAAATGATGCGCTCGTATTGCTTGTCGGTGAATTGCAGCACGTTGACTTTGCCGCCCAGTGGTAACGCATTTTCCACTTTTTTGCACAAAGTATCTACCTGCGCTTGGCTGGTGCAAAACCGCATGTAAACCGAAAACTGCGACATCGCAAAGCCTTGGTCCAGCAGGTTGTTGCGGAACTCAGTGGCTGCCTTGCGCTCGACTTTTTCAACGACTGGCAAGTCAAACATGACAACTAGCCACATCAGCCGATAGCCTGAAAGCATGCGATGACCTCTGTGAAAGCCTTCATTGCGTTAGCTGCTATTCGTCGCCCAGCGACGCAGCCAGCGCCAGCGGTAAACCGGGCAAAGGTAAGTCCAGCTTGTCACGCTCACCTAAGTAAACCTGCGCCAGCGACGTGCACAGTTTTTGCGCACACACCATCACGGGTGTGGCGCCGGCTTCGGTTTGCATGTCGTCATAAAGTGTGCGTACCAATGCGCGTTTGGCTGAGGGGCTGACCTCGTTTTCACCATTGCGTTTGAGTTGCCACACTTTCAGGTCGATCATGGGTCGAAAGGGCTCCATCAGGTCATCGACCAGGCGCATGGCGTTGTTGTCATGGCTGTGGTGCAGGCCGATGCCGGGGTGCAAGCCTGCTGCCACCACCGCACGCGCAGTAGTGGCGCGCAGCACGGTGTAGCCATAGTTCAGCAAGCCGTTGGTACCGCCGGCGGTTTGGTCGCGCCTGAATCCATCGCCAAACAGAAGACTCCAGTAACGGCGTGCGCCTTGTGCCTCAAGATTCTCAGGGTCACCGCTTTTAACTTTGGCTGCCAGTGCGGTTAATGGCGCGGTCGGCGCGCCGGTAGCTTCAAGTGCTGCGGCTTGCTGCTCCAGCTTGGCGCGCACGACGCTGGCCCACATGCGCTTGTGTGTGGGCTGGCTGGCGGCAATTTGCGCTTCAATGCGTTTTGATTGCTCAAAGTTGCCTTCAATCGGCAACAACATGCCAACCGCATTGTGATTGGCTGCACACAGCACAAAAGGTGCGCCCCGTTCTGCTAGCGCCACCAGCAGGTTGTTGGTGTAGCTCAAGCCATGCGCGTTGGCAATCACGGCTGCAATGTCATCCAGCGGAATTTGACCCAGCTCTTTACGCTCACCCTCCGTGTCGCGCACCACCATAAAGCCGCGATGCAGCAACAAATGCCGCCTGTCATCGGCCACTTCGACGATGCGGCCAATCATGCGGGTTACGCCTTGAACCCAGGGTCTTTGAGTTCGCCGATGGGGGAGATGGTGACGCGGCGGGCTTTTAGTTTTTGCAATACGCTTGCAGTTTTCGACATGTAGGAAAACGAATCGTCTTTATCTCTATTGCGAGCATCAACGTTTGACTCTTGCGTATTGGACATAAATATTTGACCGTTCCCGCTAACTTTTGCAACTCGCATTGTGCGCAGACCATAGTCGTCCACCAAACGTATCGAGTCGTCAAGCATTAAACGCATAACTAACGGTTTTTTGCTTACGCTAAGGTTCTGGTTACGAAGCCGTTCAACGCCACTTTCACGCGCAATCTGATAAGCCTCAAAAGTCGAAATCACTTCTCCTTCCCACTTTCCCTTCTCATTGCGCACAATCTCAATGCAATAGTTGCTGTCCCCTTTGTAGCCCTTGTATGGCCGAGGAGAACCATCCGGTAACACACCGTGCCGTTGCACAGCCTTGGCGTTGCCAAACTCAATCACTTTAAGGTTGTCTTCAATATAGATGCGCTTACCTTCAATCAGCTTGTGAACGCTCACGCGGCCACTGCCCAGCAATCCATAAGCTGTGTCGTTGTGCATGGCGCCTTCGTGCCCATGATCGGGCTTGTGGCTGATCCAGATGCCAGGTTTTTCTGAAACCAACTTTCCATTACGAATCGCGTTGCCCGTTATGGCGAGCATCACGTGCGCTCGATAAGTCGGCCATGGGTCGGGCATGGCTTCAACCAGGCGATTAAGTTGTTTTTCACGCGCATCTGCACTGGCTTTTGCAAAGCGTTGCAGCAGCCCTTGGTCAGTCACACCAATCACGCACGCGTCTACTGCATGGTGTCGATGGTCGTTGCGGTTCTTTTCGCCATTGATACCCAGCACATCATTCAAGCCAAACTTGCCGCGCAGCATGGCAGTCATCTGGCCGGGGATCACGCGGGTGTCTTGTGGGCAAATCAGGCTCACGTATTCGCGCGCTACTTTGCTTAAATACTTGGTATCGTTCAGCGCGCGAGCTAAAAAGCCTTTGTCGTCTTTCAGCCAGCGCGCCATTCCGTCTTCGGCAAAGCGACTGCGTTTTGCACGCGGCATCAGTTCAGCGCGCTGCAATATGGCTGCATAGTCAAACCCTTGTACTTGCTTTTTTCCAAATGCGTCCCACGGCGTTTGGTTGCCTTTGTAGCGATTGGCATGCCGCATTGACACAGTTTTGTTGTTCAGGCTGTCGTCCAGAGTTTGTGAAAACGGCAAGATATGTTCAATCTCCACCTCATCACCTAACAGCATGGCCATGCTGATTTGCACCCCAGAATACGGGCAACGGCGCTCTGCCGGGTCAAAGCTAAGTTCCTCCCACAGTACCATTTTCTGTAAGTCAGCGCCACGAACCCGCTCTTGGCTGATGTGCAAGATATCAGCAATCGCCGCGCGGTGGCGTTGATTGCGACGCTGGTTTTCAGCTTGGCGCTTGCTGTCTTCGTCGCGCTGGTCTTTGCTGCGCTTTAGGTCGCGCGCCACTTCCACAATCACCTGGCTCGGGTGACCATAGCGTTTGATGAGTGCATTCACAACCAGCCTGACTTGGTTCAAGCCAATATGTACCGTCGGGTTGGCAATGCGGCCAAAGCGCTTTTCAGGCGCGTCGTCAAGCTTGCCACTGCCAAAGCCCACATGGCGTTGTAAGGCTTCGCCGTAGTAGGGCAGTTCGGTCAATATTTCCCCGGTGGCAGCTGCACTGATGTTGCTGTGGTGGTCAAAGCCAGCGGCAATCACGGCTTTGTCATAAGTGATGACCTCGCGGCGCAGTTCAGGCAGGATGCGGGCTAGCGCCTTGGCACTTAAGCTGCCGTAGCCCTCGGGGAGTGCGACATCGGCCAGTTTTTCGGCACGAGATTCATCGACGCCTGTTTCACGTTGTAACCAGGCGATCAGCTTGGCTTCGTTTTCTTCTTTTACCAGTTGCCAAACGATGTTGTCTTGCTTGGCTTCGTCAAAGCCCCACCAGTCGTCGCCAAACAGATCTTTTTTGCTCAAGATAGTGCTGGTGACGTTGCCTTTGAGTTCAAGTCGTTTGGCATCTGCCAGATTGAACTTAACTGTTCCGCTGAGGGCGAGTAGCTTGGGGATGGCTGTCTTAAAACTCTTGTGGCCTATTTCAAGCGCCTGAGCCAGCTTGTTGCGTTGCTGTAGTGTTAGCGCTAGTTCTTTCAACCCATCGCCCAATATCCGCAAATTGGCCAGCTCTTGATAAATACGAAAGCGCTGAGTGCTGGGCAGTGCCAGCGGTGCGCGCATTTCGTCGGGCAGCAGCGTGCAGCGCCCGGGAATCACTGGTTTTAGTGGGCGTTGAAAAAGCAGGGCGTCTTTAAGCTCGTCACGCGCGGTGTTGTTGAACAGCGCGGGATTAAAACCCGTCTGCGCTGCCCAAAGTGCATCAAACTCGGCTTCAATCATGGCGCGGTCAATGTAAAGGTCGTAGCTTTTGTCGACGCGGGTTTTACCGTCGTCTTTCAATACCTTTTCTTCGCGGTAGCGTGCGCGTACCGTTTCGCCTGCTGCATCGCGCTTGTGCAGCCACTCGCCCACGGTGCGGCAGCCGGTATCTGCCAAGTTTTGCCTAAGCCTGTTGATCGCGGTTTTCAGAGCACCACTGTCATTGTCGTTTTTGTCGGTTTTGCGATTACTTTTAAAGCCGCGCCGTTGGTTGATATGAAACAGTGCGCGGCCAAACTCCGCAGGGCTTAAAGCTTCGCTCAGCCCCTTGGCACGCAACGTGTAGGGGTTCAGTGTTTCAAGCGATTTGCGTTCCGCTTCAAGCTTTGGAAAAAAGCCATGCGCAATTAGCGTCTGCATCATGCGGGCTTTTCGCTTGAGCAAGCGGTCACGCCTGCGCCGCATGGCGCGCGCTTCGCGGCGCGTAACTGCGAGCGATGAGCCGTCTTTGGGGTTGCGCCCGTCTGAAAATATCCGAACACCTGCTTTGATGACAGCACAGGGCGCGTTTTCAGCGTTCAGTCGAATCATCGCCCAGCCGAGGGATGTCGAACCTAAATCCAGAGCCAAGCGATAGCGCAAACCTTGAGCCATGTTTCATTTCCTTATGTTTCTTGCGAACAAGCTTGGTTTTTAATGCTTTTTGCGATATATTTCAATCACTTATCGATTGGGATATGAGCTCTGGACGCTAACAAGCTGAAAGATGCACCAAATGGAAAGCCGCTATATGCGGCTTTCGCCTTTTCTGGGTCAGGTTTTATCAACATCCCTAGAGCCGCATCAACGGCATCACCGACAGTTTGGCAAATTCAGGCACATGGGTCGTCATGGCGGTGGTTTTTGGGCGAACAGGTTTCGCATCATGTCTTGCTTTTTCAGGTAAGCAGCTCGCTAAGACACTGGGCGGTGATCCGGGTTTTGCTCCCGCGTTTAGCCGAATTTTTAACCGGGAGCCTTCTGATGTCTGCACTCAAAGCCGCTTTCGACAAAGCCGTGGCCGATTCCAAAAACCTGAGCGAACGGCCCGGCAACGCCACGCTGCTCAAAATTTAAGCGCTCTACATGCAGGGCAGTACCGGCGGCAACGAAGAGAAAAACCCCAGTTTCAGCGACATGTTGACTTCGCTGGCCGCTCACTGCTTTACTCGATCTTGCCGATGAATTCGATCATCGCTTGGGCGCGGGCTGCGCAGTCGTCGTCAACCCACAACGCCAGCAGATCTGATCTGACCGAAGCTGCCAGCTGAAAACAGGGTGCAAACACATCCGTCTTCGCAGATATCAGCAAGCAGGGCTGTGTGGCCTGTGCCAAACGCGTTGCCATCGGATAGTCCATCACTGAGCGCCAAGTGGGTGCAAAACTGCCGGGCTGCTTCATGATTTCGCGAACCTCCAGCGTCAGCTCTGCGGGGTCAATGCGCGGGTCTACCTTCCGTGCGAATTCTCTTTTTTTCTCAAACCAAGGCCACCACAAAGCCATGTCACGCCGCATGTGCCAGACGCGTAGCAGATGGCTACCGTCCCAGGCGGGGGTGACCGGCTCCACACCCTGGAGCCAGACGGAACCGATAGAGTCCCGCTCTTTGGGTGATAGGCAAACCGGTGCATCGAGCAGCAAGCTGACGATGCGCTTGGGATGACGCAGGGCCAACTCAACGGCCACAGTCGCGCCGCCATTGTGACCATACACGTGACAGGTCGGAATGTTGAGACGATCGAGAACGGACAGCACTGATCTCACCCATTCGGCGACATGCTGTTCGTCATCCGCAAGTGCGTCCGATTCCCCATGGCCCGGCAGGTCCAGTGCAAGGACGGGGCTGGATTTTCCGATAGCGCAGAGCAAGGGGTCATACAAGGCAGATGATCCGGGCAAGCGGTGGATGATGAGCACTGGCGGTGCCGTGTGAAGATCACCGATGGTTCTCACCAACACCATCCGATCGTCAATGTTGAGGTAGTCGGTGGTTGAACGGCCGGTCAATGCGCTGCAAGCCGGTGCTTCAGGCGCAGTGCCGTTTGCAGGGTGCTGCCGTAAAAGTTGATGTTCAACGCGCAAGGCCTCGTGTTTATCCCGCGGCAGTTGCTGCGTCCATGTGCCTGCGGGCATCATTTCTGGGGTGTGGCCTTGGCTGTCACCAGGACGGCCGCCGAAGCATACCGGAACGGTCAGGTCGGCAACCACATCCAGTCCCCTATGCCGGTAGGCCGTTGCATAGCCAATCCGGTAGCCATCTCCGGCCTCCAGCAACTCAATGACGCCTCGATGCAAGAAATCAAGGTCCGGCACGTCGGTGTCGGCGCGGTGCGCCAGATCGTGAGCATTCCATGGCCAAAACACATGCTGCTCGCGGTAACGGAACCAGATCCAGAGCAAGTGCGAGCCGTCGAATTCGGGCACGATGGGCGGCAGATAACCTGCTAAGCGTTTGATGCGTTCTTCGATGGTGTAGACCGGAAAACCATCGGTCAGCGCCATAGCGCATCGGTCAGGATGGCGGGCGGCGAATTCAACCGCAATCTGCGCTCCCGTATGCCGGCCATAAACGGACACTTGGTCAATTCCAAGAGCGTCCAGCGTGTCGGCCAACGCATCTGCCAAATCTTCGGTGGTCACCTGCGCCATCGGCAGCAAATCAGATAGACCGAAGCCTGGCGTGTCTGGCGCAATCACAGTGAAGCTTTCGGACAACACGTCAATGTGGCTACGCATCACCTTGGCTGAGCAGGCTGACGCGTGCAGCAGGATCAGCACGGGGCCGACACCTGAGCGGTGATAGTGCAGACGCCGACTTCCAACCGTGACGAAATGCTTGGTGATCATTGAAGCCATGCCTTAGACCTTCAAATTAAACCGAGTACACCAGGATTCATTTTGCGAGCAGGATCCAGGGCATCTTTCAGGCGCAAAACCAAGGATTGCGTAGCGCTGTCAAGCAGTGGTAAATAAGGATAGAAGCGCCCCATTTGTCCGTGCACGGCATCGTGCTCGCGCATCACATCACGCAACTCCTCACGTAACCGCGTCAGCAGTTTGCGTGCACCGGTATTGACACTAAAGTGACCAAAACGCGTTTGATTCCGCTCGGACAAATGGGCGAGATGAATCGCATCGAGCTGGTCAGACCAATAAAACATCGGTTCGATCGTGACGTAAGCGCCTATCGTGGAGATGATCCATGAGTGTTGGATGCCTGCTTCGGCCAATGCAGCCCCCTCACCGGCGAGTTTCGCTTGCAACTCGCGCATACAGTCCTCGGCGCGTGACAACGGCAAGATGGCGTGCACCGGTACCCATCGCTCGCCATCGGGGCCGACCAGACCCCGAATGGAGTAAGGCTTGGCACGCATGGTCTTGGGAATCATGTTGTCGATTTCTTGTCCATCGACACAACAAACGGCCCGTGCCAAGTCCATCTGAGCCAGCGCCGAGGCTTCGGTGACGGCTTCCACGGTCAGGTGCAGCGACCAACCGGCGTCCTTGACAGCGCTTCGCCCCCTCGCCAGTTGCGCCAGATCTTTCAAGGCGCGGCCCACCGACCCCGCTTCTTTGACCACCGCTTTGACCACGCTGGCCGCTTCTGCCACATCTACACGTGTCGCCGATTGGGCTTTCAATTGATCCATTGACATGGCGCGCGTCACCAACTCACGGCGGCGCAGGCAGACCAGCGCGGCCATCATGGTGTCTGCACTTTGAAAAGAGAACGAGGCAAAGGCCGCTTCTCGTTCGACGGTCAGGCGCACCACCACTTCCGCTTTGAAGCCAAAAGCCCCACAGTCTCCGAGAAACAGGCCGGTCAGGTCCGGGCCGGCATAACGCGCAAACGCCGATGCACCCGTTCTGGCCGCCGAACCGGTGTGCACGACCGACCCATCGGCAAGCACCACCGTCAGCCCAATGATGTTGTCGAGTCCGCCAGGGATATTTTGCGACGCAGCGCCACCAATGGTGCTGTGGCTGCCCGATATGGGGCTGATTTGTGCCGCGCGCAGGCCGTGCGGCTTGAGTTTTTCGGCCAGTGCCTGCCAACTGGTTCCTGCGCCGACAACGGCATACAAGTCGCCAGCATGCACCGTGATTTGATTCAGCCTCAGACTGTCAATAACGATCGCCGCGCTGTGCGGAACAGCACCCGCTGTGTACGATAAGCCTGCGCCGCGCGGCACGATGGCTGTTTCGGTGCGCGCCAGCACCGCAATAACTTGCGCCAATTCATCGGTCGATCCGGGACGCACGACAGCATCGGCCAGCACCGACCCAGACCATAGAAAAAGGTCGGAAGACGCCAACGCGCGAGTAGGTTCATCGCAACAGACATGCTCTGGCCCAACGATGCTTGCCAACTCTTCGATCAAAGCGCTGTAAAGCACGGCGCTCACTTGAACTTGAACAACTTGATGGCGTTGTCGCGCAAAATTTTTCGCAATGGATCAGGCCGGAAATTGAGTCCCTCGATGTCATCCATGGCACGCTCCGGATCAATCACCGTCCAGTCCGTACCAAACAGGAACTTGTCTTGACCATAAGTGTTGGCATAGTGAACCGCCGCTTCAGGCCAGTGCTTGGGCGCATACGCATCGCCCGCCATGAAAACGTTGGGGTGTTTCCAGCAAACTGAAATCATCTCATCTGTCCAGGGGTAACCGAGGTGAATGCCGATCAGGTTGAGTTCTGGGAAATGGATAGCAACTCGGTCCAAGCTCATCGGACGCGCGACATTCGGCAGCCGTCTGTCTTTTTGGTACACAAGGCAATGGCCGACCTGCATCATCACCGGGATGTCAAGTTCGGCACAACGGGCGTAGTAGGGATACCAAACCGCGCTGTCGGGAGCTTCGTCAAACCAATGTGGATAGAAATGGGCACCCACAAAACCGTATTCCTTCACAGCCACATCAAGCTCTTTCAAACCGGCGATGCCACGTGTGGGGTCGAGCCCGGCCAAGCCAGAAAAACGATCCGGGTATTTGGCGCAAATTTCTGCGACCCAATGGTAGGGAATTTCGGTTGAACCGCGCACCCGTAAATCACCGCAACGCGTTGCGACCAGCAGGGAACGCTCGATACCCGCACGGTCCATTTTTTCGAGGTATTGCTCCATCGTCAGGCCATTGCTGTAAGGTGACTTCAGTCGCACCTTGCTGCGAAAATCATCGTCAGTGGGAATGCGTTTTTCAGCAATTGCCTCTGGCGTATAAAGGTTGACAACGATATCTATTGCCCCATAACCGAGCCGTGTTTTAAGCGGGTCAAATGGATAGGCGTGCGGGACGGACGGATTAGCTGGGGTCGCCATAAGTGGGGGGCTTTCAGGTCAAGGTAAGTAAGTCAAAATAAATTATGCCGGCGCGAGCCAGTTTGAGCCATCGGCGATGCGGATGCATGCCGCAGCATGTTGCTGTCGGCCGCTGTCCTGAGCGTTCACTGGCAACAAATTCGGTGCCTGGATACCGCAGTCTGCCCGTGCCAACGGACACCGAGACGCAAACAAGCAACCCGGTGGCAAATTGATGGGGCTGGGAATTTCCCCGTGCGCAGCATATCGGTGCAATGACGCTTCGGGATCGGCCGGCAAGTTGGCTGACAGCAAAGTCTGGGTGTAAGGATGCACCGGTTTGGCGAAAATACCTTGAGTCTCACCCTGTTCGACAATGCGACCGAGGTAGAGCACCAGCACGCGATCGGTCATCAGTTCGACGGTTTCGAGGTCATGGCTGATGAGCAGCGTAGCAACCCCGGTTTCTTTCCTGATGTCATCCAGCACCGCCAAAATGCCGGCACGAACGGACAGATCCAGAGAGCTGGTCGGTTCGTCCAGTACCAGCAGTCGCGGCTTGGTGGCGATGGCCCGAGCAATTGAAATACGCTGCAATTGTCCACCCGACAGCTCATGCGGAAAACGCAGCAGCAACGACGATGGCAGATGCACGCGAGCCGCCAGCTCTTTGACTGCCTTGTCTCGCTCAGACGCAGAAAGGGTTGAGTGCAACAGAAGGGGTTCACCCAAGGCATGCCCCACTGTCATGCGTGGATTCAGCGCACCCCATGGGTCTTGAAACACAATTTGAATATCCGATCGCAGGCGCCGCATTTTGGCTTCGGGTAGTTGTGTGATGTCATCACCTGCAAACAAGATCTGCCCCGAGCTGACTGATGTCAGCCGGGTGATGAGCATACCCAAGGTCGACTTTCCCGAACCGCTCTCGCCCACCAAACCCACGGATTCACCAGGTGCGATGCTGAAACTCACGCCATTGACCGCACTGACTTCGAACCCACCGCGGAGGGGAAATTTTTTCACCAGATTGCGAACCTCCAGCAAATCTTGTGTCATGCAACAGGTTCCCTCGGAAAATGACAAAACGCACGATGGCCTGACGCGAACGCTGCTGTCGGCACTGGTGTGCTGCACACGGCGTGGGCTTTGGTGCAGCGGTCTTGGTAAGTGCAGCCCCTTGGCAATGCGTAGAGGTCAGGGGGCGTGCCGCCCACTTGTGAAAACCCCTGCCGGGCAATTTGTTTAGGGGTCGACGCGATCAAGCTGCCGGTGTACGGATGGCGTTGCTCGCGAAAAACATCTCGAACTGGCCCTTCCTCGACAATAGCGCCGGCGAACATGACGGCCATGCGATCGCAGTAATGCGCGACGATCCCGAGGTCGTGCGTGATGATGATGGCGCTCATACCGTTGGCTTTGACCAGACGCCGCAGAGTGTCCAATACTTCAGCCTGAACGGTTAAATCAAGACCGGTGGTTGGCTCATCGGCGATCACCAGACGCGGTGAATTGATGAGCCCAGCAGCGATGAGGATGCGCTGCGCCATGCCCCCAGACAATTCGTGCGGCCACGTCTGCATACGCCTTTCGGGGTCGGGAATTTGAACTTGGGCAAGCATGTTGAGCGCCCGTTCTGTGGCTCTGGCGTGAGATCTCTCGCCATGTTCGCGTTGCATGCGCACGAGTTGATCACCAATACGCGCCAGCGGATCAAGCGATGTCTTGGGTGATTGGGGAATCAGCGTGATGCGCTTGCCGCGAACCTCGTCGCCTTGACCTCGATCAAGAACGCCCAGTTCCTGCCCTTCAAACAAAACACGACCTTGCACCACCTGCGCTGGCGCGCGCAACAGACCCAGCAGCGCCAGCGCTGTCAAAGATTTGCCAGCGCCGGTTTCTCCAACAAGGCCTAAGACCTCGCCTTCACCAACCTGAAACGACACACCGTTCAAAGCCTTGGCAGTTCGCACTTTGTTGTCGAGTCCCCGCGAGACAAAATGGACGTGCAGGTTTTCAACTGAAAGTAAGCTCATTTGCCGGTCGTCCTGCGGCGGGGATCCAGAATATCGGTCAGTCCGTCACCCAGCAAGTTGAGACCTAGAACCAGCGCCATCAGCGCCAGCCCGGGAAACACGGCCACCCACCATTCACCGGTGATGACGAACTCCGCGCCTTGCCGTATCATCGCGCCCCATTCGGGCGCAGGGGCTTGAATGCCAACCCCGATAAAGGCCAAGGTTGCACTGATACGCACAGCCCAAGCCATGCGCATGGGCAGCTGCGCCGTAGCGCCCAAAATAGCGTTGGGCAAAATGTGAATCAGCATGATTCGCCAGGGAGGATTGCCAATCGCGATAGCCGCTTTGACGAAAGTCGCCTCACGCAGCGCCAGCACTTCGGCGCGCACAACACGGGCAAAAATCGGACTGTCGAGAACGCCAATGACCAGCACGACACTGATCAGGCTTTGGCCCGCTGCCGCTACCACAGCCAATGCCAAGATGATGGTCGGAAAGGCGCGAAGAATATCGAGAATCCTCAACAGGATTTCATCCAGCATACCGCCCTTGTAACCGGCTATCACGCCCAGTGGCAAACCGATCGCCAGCATGATGATGCCTGCCGGCACAGCAATGCCAAAGGCATAACGGGTGCCATGGATGACGCGCGACAAAACATCCATGCCGTTGCCATCGCTACCGAACAGGAACTGTGTATCGGGCTTGTGCAAGATGTCGTAAGAAAATATCTGCGTCGGGCTGTATGGCGCAATGACGGGGGCAAAAATAGCCAAAAATATGAAAAACACCACAGTGCAAAAACCAATGGCGAAAGTCGGGCTGCGACGAGCCAATCCCAAAGGGTAGGCCCAAATTCGCTGACGACTTGGCGTGACCAGCGTTGCGCTCACGAACTCGCCCCACTGCGCGGCTCGATGAGCATCACGGCCAAATCGATGAGCAAGAACACAAAGATCGAAAACAAGGCCAGCGTCAATACATAGCCTTGAACCACCGCAAAATCTCCAAGCAGAATCGCACTGAGGCCCCATTGCCCGAGACCGCCCCACGAAAAAATGTATTCGATCAAAGCCGCAGCTGCGATCAGCGAGGTGACTTCGGAACCCAAAAAAGTCAATATCGGTGCCATTGCATTGCGTAAAGCAATTTTTCGGATGGTGGCTCGGGAGAAACCATTGGCGCGCGCGTAACGTACATAGTCACTGCCCATGATCTCAATCACGATGGCCCGCGTGTGCTTGATGATGGGCGCCGCAGCCAGCATGGTGAAACAAGCAACTGGCAAGGCCAGTTGGGCCAGCGCCGATCTCAAAGCCGTCCAGTTCCCTGCCAACAGGCTGTCGACCACCGTGCTGCCGGTCACCACGGCCGGAGCCACCACATCCATGGCCAACCTGCCCATAGGTGGGGGTGCCCAATGCAGCCAGTAAAAGAACACCAAAATTGTCATCAAGCCCATCCAATAGGTGGGCATCGAAAAGCCGGCCAGCGATCCAAAGCGAGTCAGTTGATCAAACCAGCCGTTGGGATGGCTCGCAGCGCGAAGTCCGACCGGGACACCAATGACGCTGGCAAGACCAACGGACAACAGCACCAACTCAAGTGTCACCGGGAACAGATGCAAGATCTCGTTGAGTACCGGCACGCCGCCCTGCCAGGACACACCGAGGTCGCCACGCGAGAGGCGCAGCATATAGGTAAGAAATTGCTGGATCATCGGCTGATCGAGCTGAAGTTCCGCACGGATCGCACGCAACATCGCTTCATCGGCCATGGGTCCCGCCAGCATGGCCACCGGATCTTGGCTGCCGATGCGTATCAGCATGAAGGTCAGGAAAATGATGCCCACGATGACCGGTATTGACACCAACAGTCGCAGCGCAATGAAGCGTGCGACCTGCAATCCTCGTGTCCCCATCACCGTTCGCAAGTCAGATCTTTCCAGACCAATCGGTTGTGCGGTTTCCAAAGATAGCCTTTGACGCAGGCTGCAAACACTTCGTGCGTGCCTGGCAAGTAGGTCTCAATAAAAGTCGCAGAATCAGCATGCAACTGCTGAGCCTGCTCAATCAGTTCCAGCCACTTCTTCTCATCACGTTCGACAACTGAGGCATCGATCAGTTTGTCCATGGCCGCGTCGCAATTGGCGTTGACATTGGACGATCCTTTGCAGTGCGCGGTAAGAAACATGTTGTACGAGGGATCTGGCACAAAGCTTGATGTCAGGTGTGTCAGAAAAGGCACGCTCCAAACGTTGATGGTGCGTCTGGCCAGCATTTCAGTCGATGGGATGCGCTTGGGTGTCATCCGGATACCTGCCTTGGCAAGAGAAGCTTGCATCTGAAGCACCAGAGGCTCCTCCCACCACCAGTTGGTGCTGTACTCCAACGTGATGTCAACCCCATTCGGATAGCCTGCTTCAGACAGCAGTTGTTTGGCCTTGTTGTAGTCGGTCTCGTATTTGTAGGCACTGACCGCTCCAGGAATCGGAGAGTTCAGCATTGAGCGCGAGCGTGTGCCTTGCCCTAAAAACACTGCTTCGCCGATCGCCGCATAGTCGGTAGCATAGGCCACAGCCTGACGGACCTTGACTTTGTCGAAGGGCGGAAATCGCGGGTTCATGCGAAGCGTTGCACCGCCAAAACCCGGCACGCTTTCGACTTTGACCGATCGGTCTGACCGCAACGCGGAGAGTTGCTGAAACGGAATCTGCTCGGCATATTGCACTTGGCCGGTACGAACCAAAGCAACCCGCGTAGCCGGCGATGGCACTTCACGCCAGATCATGCGTGTGTAGTAAGGCCTCTTGAAGGCGTAGTTGGGATTGACCACAAACACAGCCTGCTGTCCTGCTTGAAGCGACTGCAGGTGATAAGGACCGAAGCCGGCGGTATTGAGAGCCAGCCACTTGGTTGCATACGGGTCTTCGGGCGTCGCATGTTTCTTGGCTTCCACTGAATCAAAGATGGCTGGAAGATGGAGCGACAGCGCCCCTAAGAAAATCCGGTTAGCGTCGCTAAGAACATAGCGAACTTCATACTTTGAGACAGCTTCGACCTTATCGATACGACCAGCGTTTCGCATGAATTGGCCAGTTCGTTTTTGAGCCGCCGACTTCTTATAAGTCCAGACAATATCCTGTGCCGTGAGCTCATTGCCAAACGGGCTTTTCACGCCGCGCTTGAGTTTGAATGTATAGCTCTTACCGTCCTTGGAAATACTCCAGCTTTCAGCTAAATGTGGCTCAATCTTCGCTGGATTTATTTCTAGTTTTCCGTTGGCGCCAACGCGCGTGCCGTAACGCGTCAGTCCCTCATAGAGATTGACTGCCGCCTCAATCTGCCCGGGAACCCAAATATCAGGGTCAAAACCCTTGGGCGTCGCCGACATGGCCATGACCAGCGTCTGCTCCTGAGCTTGAGCAAAAGCCGCCGGGGTCATCAACACACCAAAATACAAAAGAAGTGACTTCACGACAACTTTCATCACAACTTTCATCATTTGGCCTTGAGAAAAAGGACTAATCTACCTTTGATTTATTTGTTTTTCAATCAGGACTACTACTGATTGTCAAAAGTTTTGGCGCGTCGCGGCACAAGCCACAATAGTCAAAGCTAAGTCATGACCACTATGAAACAACCTATCTCCATGCTTGAAACCATTCGCCCTGGCGCATCAAAATCAATTCTTATTTCTGACGGCATACGTGCGGCGTCACATCGGACACCTCACAAAATCGCGATCACAGAATCCGGGCGCAGCCTGACCTATCAACAGTTGGTTTCACGCATTGACCGCGTCTCCAATCTGGGACATGCCGAACTCGGACTAAGGCATGGCGAACGCGCTGCATTGCTGCTGCGCAACCGGCTGGAGTACATGGAACTGGTGTGCGGCCTGTCCTCTGCCGGCGTTGCAGTGGCTACCATCGGCCCTGCTTCGACCATGCCGGAAATTAGATTTCTTTGCGAAGATTCCGGTGCGCGCGTGCTGTTTGTCGACGCCGAGCTTGAAGACCTTGCCCGCGCTTGTGTGCCGGCCTGCGTCGAGCGAATCATCGTGCTGGGCGAGTCTTATGAAGCCTTGTTGGCCAAGTCGTCGTCCACTGTTTTTGATGGTCGTGTTTCGGAGCATGATATTTTTTCAATTCCCTACACCTCCGGGGCTACCGGGCGTCCAAAGGGGGTGATGCTGTCACATCGCGGCCGTGTATTGGCTTGTTACGCCATGGCCTCAGAACACGGCGCTTATGGCCCAGATGACCGGGCCGTCGCCACGACGCCGATGTTTCACGGGGCCGGTTTTCTCATGGCCTTGGTCCCGATTTTTTTCGGTGGCTCAGTCGAAATACTGGCGCGTTTTGATATCGAAAAACTGTTGGCCACCATCGCCTCAACGCGTGCCACCAGCGCTTACATGGTGCCAACACATTTCGCTGCCCTGTTTGCCCTTGGCGACCGCGCCCGACGTCATGACACGCAATCACTCAAAGCCTTGATCTCCGGAACGGCGCCTTTGGCGCAAAGTATGAAGAGCCAAATTATTGACTACTTTGGTGAAGGATTGCTATTCGAGCGTTACGGCACCACGGAGACAAATATCGTCACAGCGCTACGTCCCGCAGACCAGTTGCACAAGATAGCCTGCGTGGGTCAATGTCTGCCAGGCACCTACATCAAGGTCATTGATGATGACGGTCACGAAGTCTCGGCCAACACGGTGGGCGAGCTGGCCGTTGCTTCACCCTACTGCTTTTCGGGCTACCACAACATGCCAGAAGCCACGGAAAAAGCAAGGCGTGGCGACTGGTTCATCACCGGTGATTTGGCGCGTGTTGATGATGAAGGGTATCTTTATATCGTCGACCGTAAGAACGACATGATCATCACCGGTGGCGAAAACGTCTACCCACGGGAAGTTGAGGAAGTGTTGCTGGCACACGCCGCGGTCAGGGAGTGCGCGGTGGTTGGTGCGCCGCACGCCTATTGGGGCGAAGCTATCACGGCCTTTGTGGTCGTACGTGAAGGCATGAATGTGACATCCGAGGATCTCGAGGCAAGCTGCCGCAACGTGCTAGCGCGTTATAAGGTCCCTAAGGACTTTCGTATGGTCGATGTCCTGCCAAGGAATAGCATGGGAAAAATTTTGCGACGTCAATTACGAGATGGACTGGCAAAAAAATGAGGTCTGGGCCGGACGTCAATATCAGCCCGCAATGAGTCGACCGTTTTGCGGTCGCACAGGAAGTTTATTTTTCTGAAACGAAAACTGCTCGACCTGTTCTTTTGATGAAGCTCATCTGAACCCATAGGGCAAGCCAACTATTCTTCAGAAGAGCGCATCGCTAAGATACGGTGCGGTGATGCGGGTTCTGCCCCCGCTTTTGGCCGAATTTTTAACCAGGAGCCTTTTAATGTCTGAACTCAAAGCCGCTTTCGACAAAGCCGTGGGCGATTCCAAAAATCTGAGCGAGCGGCCTGATAACGCCACGCTGCTCAAAATCTACGCGCTCTACAAGCAGGGCAGTTCGGGCGACAACGAAGAGAAAAAACCCAGCTTCAGCGACATGGTCGCGCGCGCCAAATGGGACGCCTGGACCAAGCTCAAGGGCACCTCGCCAGAAGACGCGATGCAGCAGTATGTGGACTTGATTGCCGAGCTCGGCTGAAACCGTTGAAAGCGGGAAAAAGGCGTTTTATTCTAAAAATGGCCAGGGCCTAATAAATACCTGAGCTGGCAGCTATTTATTTGATAGCGTCAGGCTTGCGCGACCGGCGCAGGGTGCAGCTGGCTGATGCGCCCCGCCTTGGCCACCTGGCCCGGTACCGTGTGGCCGACAATGTGCGGGATCTGGCGCGCCACTGAGAGCAGTTTGTCCAAGTCCATGCCTGTGTCATAGTCCATCGCATCCAGCATGTGAATGGCGTCTTCGCTGCACACATTCCCGCTCGCCCCTGGCGCATAAGGGCAGCCGCCCAGGCCGCCCATCGACCCGTCAAACCGCGTGATGCCGCTTTGCACCGCCGCCAGCAGATTGGCCAGGCCCATGCCGCGGGTGTTGTGAAAGTGCATGGTCAGCTGCAGGTGGCCCGCCAAGGCCTGAACAGCGTCAGCCATACGGCTGACCTGCCCCGGGTGCGCCATGCCGGTGGTGTCGCAAATCGTCAGGCCCCGCACGCCTGCATCGACAAAACGCTGCGCATAGCCCATCACCACCGCTTGCGGGACATCGCCTTCCATCGGGCAACCGAACGCGGTGGACAGCGACACATTGATTGCGACCAGCCCTTGTGAACGCTGGATGATCTTGCTGAGCGCCGCAAAGCTCTGGGCCATGCTCATGCGCAGGTTGGCCCGGTTGTGTGTCTCGCTCATCGACATCACCAGGTTCAGTTCATCGGCCCTGGCTTCAAAGGCTCGCTCTGCGCCGCGCAAATTGGGCACCAGCACGGTGTACTCAACACCCGGCAGACGGTTGATTCTGGCCATCACCTCCTCGGCGTCGCGCAGCATGGGAATAGCTTTGGGCGATGTGAAGGAGGTGACTTCAATCTTGGCGTAGCCGCAGGCGCTGAGCGCATCAATGAGCGCGATTTTGTCGTCTGTGGCTACAAACTCTGGCTCCATTTGAAAGCCGTCTCTCGTCACCACCTCATTGAAGTAAATGCGTTTCATGTTGCTTGGCCTTGCACAATGCCTTTGTCCTTGAGCGCCTGGATTTGCGCCTGGGTCAAACCAATGCCGCGCAGTACCTCGTCGGTATCTTGCCCCAGCGCAGGCGCGTTGCGATGCTGGCCACCGGGCGTGTTTGAGAGCTTGGGCACGATGCCGGGTACGGTCAGGCCGCTGCCGTCGGCCAGGGTGATGTGCTGCAACATGCCGCGTGCCGCGTAGTGTGGATCTGCTGCAATGTCGGCGATGGTGTAAATGCGGCCTGCCGGAACGGACGCTTCGTCCAGCGCTCTAAGGACGTCCGTCACGCTGCGCTGGGCGGTCCACTGGCCAATCGCATGGTCAATTTCTGCAACGCGCACCACCCGGCCGGCGTTGTCTTTCAAAGCCGGGTCGGTGCCTAAGTCTTGCCGGTCTATGGTTTTCATCAACCTTTTATAAATGCTGTCGCCGTTGCCTGCTATCAGCGCATAGCCACCATCACTGCACAGGTAAGCATTACTCGGCGCAATGCCGGGCAGGGCGCTGCCGCCGGGGCCGCGCACCGCGCCAAAGGCTGAATGTTCGGGCAGCAGGCTTTCCATGCAGTTAAAAACCGCCTCATACAGCGCAACGTCGATGACTTGGCCTGTACCGGCCGTATGGCGGTGATGCAGCGCCATCAAAATACCAATCACGCCGTGCAGCGACGCCAGCGTGTCGCCAATGCTGACCCCCACCCGCACCGGCACCTGGCCGGGCTCGGCCGTCAGGTGGCGCAGGCCGCCCATCGCTTCGGCCACCACACCAAAGCCGGGGCGGTCACGGTAGGGCCCGGTTTGGCCGTAGCCGCTGATGCGCAGCATGATCAGGCGCGGGTTCAGGGCTTGCAGCACGTCCGGCCCCAAGCCCCAGCCTTCCATCGCGCCAGGCCTGAAGTTTTCAATCAGCACATCGCTCTCGCAGGCCAACTTTCGCACGATGTCTTGTGCCTCGGGCTGCTTTAAATCCAGCGCCAGCGAGCGCTTGTTGCGTGACTGCACCTGCCACCACACCGAGGTGCCGTCTTTGAGCAGGCGCCAGCGGCGCAGCGGGTCACCGCTTTCCGGCGGTTCGATCTTGATGACATCCGCGCCAAAGTCAGCCAGCGTTTTCGCGGCAAACGGGCCGGCAATCAACTGGCCCAATTCAAGAACTTTGAGGCCCGCCAGAGGGCCAAGGGTGGGCGAAAGGGGTTTGGCAGGCGATGAATCAGAAGTCATGCCGCTATTGTCGGCCAGCCGCCTTCTTGGGTGTTGGTATTTGCCGCATAAAGGCTTCTTGCTTGGCGATGACCGGCATCAGGCTTTTTTAACCGCTTTTTGGTCAATCAGTGCATCCAGATTCTTGACAATTTCGCTCTCGATCGGGTCTTTGAATGCGCTCAGCAAAAAGCCCAGCTTGGCTGTCAAAACGAAGGTGTCCTTGTCGACGGTCATGGTGCCAGTCACGCCCGAACGGCTAAAGCTGCAGACATCAGAAACGTCGCCTACCTGGTAATCGCACGCCATGTCAAACTTGGCCTCGGCCTGTTCGGCCCATTTGAAAGCTGCCTTGCGCGCCTGGCCAAGCGTCATGCTGTGCTGGCGAGTGATGTGGATGTCTGCCATGTGTCTGTCCTAGGGTGTTGTTTTCAGTGCCTGATGGCGTTGGTCTTTGGAAAGCAAAGCAAGCTGCCGGACAGCCGCATAAAAGCGCTGCCAGTCCCTGCCGCCAGCTTCAAACAAGGCCTCAAAACCGGGCACGAGTTCGTCGTAGGCGGCTTGGGCGCCAAAGCTGGCGTTGTTGGCCTGCGCCACCCAGCCGTCGTATCCGGCAAAGCCGCCCCAAGAGCTTTTGAGCTGCGCATAGTCGCTTCTGAATTTATTCATTGCTATTGATTTGGCAGCAACTTGCTCTTGATTTTGTTGGTCTGGAGCCGAACTTGACAGATAAATTTGAGCCAAATCGCGTCTTGTTGTGACGGTCAATTCCCTGAACTGCTGGCGGCGCGTATCAAGTGCTGCATAGTCGTCCTTGGCGGCCTGACCGGCGTTGGCAGCCAGCCAGCGCTGGCCACCCAGACGCTCGACCGCCGTGGCAAACGATTCATTGAACATGGTGTCGTCGGCGGCGTAGACCACCTGGTGCGCCAGCTCGTGAATGATCAGCCGTGCCAGTTCGCCTTCGGGGTAGTTGATGAAGGTGTTGAGCAAGGGGTCTGCGCCAAAGTCGCCCAGCCAGTGCAGCTTGCCCAGCGTTGAGTAGGCAGGTACGCCGTAAACGCTCACCTCCCAGCCTTCGCCTTGCAGTTGTGCCGCCTTTGCCCGCGCATCAGCCTCGTTGAAGTAACCGCGGTAGCCGACGCAGCCCGCCACTGGAAAGCACCAGGTTTTGAGTGTCAGCGAAAATTCGGGCGCAGCCACCACGTTCCACACCACCGCGCCTCTGGACAGGTCGGCGTAGCGCGTGTACCCGGCGTTGTCGGGTAGTTTGAGTTCTGTTGCGGCAAAGCTGCGGATGCGCTGACTGAGCGCCAGCCGGGCTTTGAGCGCTTCTGGGGTTTGCGGGTCTGCCAGCACCTGTGCCACAGGCCGCGCAGCGCTGAGCATCTGCATATGGCCGCTGACGGACTGCCAGTAGTAACCCAGGCCGCTGCAGCCACTGAGCAGCATGGCCAAGGCCAGGCTCAGCAATGTCTTCATGCCAGCTTGACCTCGACAAGACAGTCGTAAAACACCGGGCCACGGCCCATGTCGGTCAAGTGCTGGCTGGTCAGCTGGTTGACGTTGGTGCCGTCCAGGCCCAGCTTGCGCCACCAGATGCCCAGGCCGTTGACCACACCGGGCCGGGCACGTACCGACACTTCAGCTTTGACGGTGTAGCAGCCGCGCTGGTTGAAGACCTTCAGCACCGCCCCTGTGGTGATGCCGCGTGGCGCTGCATCTTCCGGGTGGATTTCAAGCACGGGCTCCAGTTCGATGTTGCGCAGGCTGGTCACGTTGACGAAGGTCGAGTTTAAAAAGCTGCGGGCTGGCGGCGAGATCATGGCCAGCGGAAAGTCTTTCGATGTACCGGCCGCCTCAAAGTTAGGCACATGGTCGGGCAGGCCGTCCAGGCCCTGGGCCTGCAGCCGCTGGCTGAAAAATTCGCATTTGCCTGAAGGCGTGTGAAACTGACCTTCGGCAAACGGCGCCTCGGGCAGCTTCAGACTGGCAAAGCCCTGGGCCAGCAGCTCATCGAAGTCCACCTTGTCGCCAAAAGCGGTGCGGCACAGCGTTGGGTCATCGTCCTGAAAACACGGCTCATCAAAACCCATGCAGGCGGCCAGCTCGCGAAAAATCTGTGAGTTGGTTTTTGCCTGCCCCAGGGGGGCTATGGCCGGGCGGTTCAGCAAGACATCGGTGTGGCCGTACGAAGGGTGAATGTCCCAGTGCTCTAACTGGGTGGTGGCGGGCAAGATGTAGTCGGCGTAGTCTGCGGTGTCGGTTTGAAAATGCTCCAGCACCACCGTGAACAGGTCTGGGCGCGCGAAGCCCTGCACTACCTTGCCGGATTCCGGCGCAACCGCTACAGGATTGCTGTTGTAGACCATCAGCGCTTCAATTTTTGGGCCAAAGTCGCTAGAAGTTTCTTCTAAAAGGGCATGGCCAATCGTGCTCATGTTGATGGTGCGCGGCAGGTGGCCTGAGCGCAGCTCGGGTCGTTCCAAGGCGGCTTTGTCGATCGGGAAATGCCCCGAGGCACTCATCAGCAAACCGCCGGCCCGGTGCCGCCATGCGCCAATCAGCGCGGGCAGGCAGGCCACGGCCCGGGTGGCGTTGCCGCCGCCGCGCACGCGCTGCATGCCGTAGTTCAGGCGGATGGCGGCGGGCTGCTGATCGACAAGGCACTGGCCATAGTCGCGTGCCAAGCTCTTGATTTGTTCCACCGGTATGCCGCAAATGCTGGCGGCGCGCTCGGCGCTCCATTGCAGCGCGCGCTCCTTCAGTGCCGGCCAGCCCAGGGTGTGTTGTTCAATGTAGGCGTGGTCCAGCCAGTCGTGGGTGATCAGCTCATGCATCACCGCCAAGGCCAAGGCTGCGTCTGTGCCCGGCAGCAGGGCAATGTGTTCGTGGCATTTTTCCGCAGTTTCGCTTTTGCGTGGGTCAATGCAAATCAGCTTGGCACCATCACGCTTGGCTTGCTGTGCGTAGCGCCAAAAGTGCAGGTTGCTACCGATCGAGTTGCTGCCCCAGATGATGATGAGTTTGGCTTCTGCAAAAAATTCCACCCGCATGCCAACCTTGCCACCCAGCGTCTGCGTCATGCCCTCACCACCGGCGGATGAGCAAATGGTGCGGTCCAGAAGGCAGGCGCCCACGCGGTTGAAGAACCGGCTCGCCATGGCTTCACCCTGAACCAGACCCATGGTGCCTGCGTAGCTGTAGGGGACGATGGCTTCGGGGCTGCGCGCGGCGATGGGTTTGAGCTTTGCTGCGATGTCTGCCAGCGCATCGTCCCAAGACACGGGTTCAAACTGGCCCGATCCTTTGGGGCCACTGCGTTTGAGAGGGCTCAAGAGCCGGTCCGGGTGATAAGTCCGCTCGGCATAACGCGATACCTTGTTGCACAGTACCCCGTCGGTTTGGGGATGCGCGGGGTTGCCCTGGACTTTGGTGGCAACGCCGCCCTCAACCGTGGTGAGCAGCGAGCAGGTGTCTGGGCAATCATGCGGGCAAGCCCCCCGGACCTGATGCGCCGAGTCGCTGGCCGTCAGGCTGCTGACAACTTGCGTCGGGCTGGGGCTGATGGTGAGGGTGTTGGGCATTCACAGACTTTAGCTTGCCAAGAGACATGCAACCTGGCGGGTGGCAAACGTCACGGTCAGTTATGCTATCCGTTGACCTTGGTCGACGCCTTCCAATATGCCTTTTCCCTCTCCTTTAGCCCTCATCAAGCTTGCCCGGCCGCACCAGTGGCTAAAAAATGGCTTTGTCTTTGCGGGCCTGATTTTCAGCCAGCGCTGGAGCGACGCCAGTGTGGCTGGGCAGGTGATGCTGGCGTTTGCCGCTTTTTGCTTTGTGTCCAGTGCGGTGTATGTGGTCAATGACTGGCTTGACCGCAAGCTTGATGCGCAGCACCCCACCAAGCGCTTGCGGCCTTTTGCCAGCGGGACCGTGTCTGCATCCGCGGGCCTGGGCCTGGCGGGGCTGCTGTTGGTCGGTGGTTTGTGGCTGGCCTGGGGTAACGCTGCCCTGCTTGCGCTGCTGGCGATTTATTTGCTGCTCAATCTGATGTATTCGCTGCGCCTGAAAACCGTGCCAGTGGTGGATGTGTTCATCATTGCCTCCGGTTTTATCTTGCGCCTGCTGGCAGGTACGGTGGCAGTTGGCATTGCGCCGTCCAACTGGTTGTTGCTGACGGGCATGTTTGTGGCGCTGTTTTTGGGTTTTGCCAAACGCAAGGCCGAAACCTTTCATGACCCCAGCAGCCGGCGCGCAGTGCTGGCGCATTACCCGTCCGCGCTGCTCGACACCTTTATCGCCATGACGATGACAGCCACGGTGTTGTCTTACAGCCTGTTTGCCATCAGCCTTGAGTCACAGTTGCGCCATGGCGAGCGTTTGATCTACACCGTGCCGCTGGTGATTTTTGGCATGCTGCGCTACACCTACCAGGTACACCGTGGCCGGGGTGAAGACGTGGCGCGCGACCTCCTGCGTGACCCGTGGATGGTGGTCAGCGGCATCTGCTGGGTCGGGTTTTTTGTGTTGAGCCGGTTCTGGAACCAGATCCTGTGATGGCCAGCGGCGCCGCGCAGCGCTGGCCTGTCAAGCGGCTGCTGCTGGTGTTGGGTCTGGCGGCCACAGCCTATGCTCTGGCGCTGCTGCTCTGGGGCAACCGCAGCGAATTTTCGTGGCGGGTGTTGTGGTCAGTCACCGGCCTGCAAGCTGCTGGACTGTGCCTGCTCAGTTATGTTCTGCGCGGCTTGCGCTGGCGATTCTGGATGGCGCACTACGACCGGCATTTTGGCTGGATTGAAGGCCTGCGTTTGTACCTGGCAGGCTATGCCTTCACGCCCACGCCCGGCAATGCCGGCGAGGCCATGCGCGGCCTGTTGCTGGCCAGGCGGCCCCTGCCCCTGCTGCAAAGCTTGGCTATTTTCGGCGCTGAACGGCTGGCTGATTTGCTGTGTTTGCTGCTGTTGTGTGTGCCTGCACTGCTTTGGCTGCTGAACCATTCGGCCCTGGACGGCATGACGGGCCGGTTGACAGGGGTCAGCCTTGTGGTGCTGTTGGTGTGTGCCGCGTTGATGGTGATGATTTGGCGTCATCGTCAGCGACTGCTAGAGCGCTTTGCCTGGCTGCAAGAGGCCTGGCTGTGTCTGGCGGTGCGTCCGCTGGTCTGGTTTGGCCTGACCCTGACCGCCTGGGCCGCGCAGGGCGTGGCTGTTTGGCTGATTTGCCGAGCGCTTGATGTGTCCATTCCGCCGGTCACAGCGATTGGCTTTTATGCGGTGGCGATGGTGGCCGGTGCCCTGTCGGCCTTGCCTGCGGGCCTGGGGGGCATGGAGCTGGTCATGACCGGCCTGCTGGTAGCGCAAAGCGCCAGCACAGCCCAGGCTGTGAGCATCACCGTGCTGGCCCGACTGGTGACCCTGTGGCTGGCCGTGGTCATGGGGGTGCTGGCGCTGCTTTACAGTGCGGTGATTCGAAAAGATATCCGTTTTTAATGACGACTCAACAAACGACACATTCATCTGTGGTAGCCCGCTGGCTGCTGGTGGCAGGCCTGGGCTCACTGCTGCTGCGCTTGTACATTGCCAACACTTTTCCCATCACTGGGGATGAGGCGTTTTTCTACTGGTGGGGGGTCTACCCTGACTGGGGTTACTACGACCACCCGCCCATGGTCGGCTGGCTGATCGCTGCCATGCGTTGGGCGTTGGGTGACAGTATGGGGTCTATCCGTTTGCCCGTGGTGTTGCTGCCCCTTGGCATTGGCGCGGCATTGTGGTGGGCTTTGGCGGGTGTTGACAAACAACGCGCTGGCTGGGCGGTGCTTTTCTTTTGGCTTGCCCCCTTGAACTGGCTCAACACACTGATCACCACTGACACGCCGCTGATTTTCTGGTCGGTGTTGTCGGCCGCGACCTTGATGCGTGCTGAGCAGCGCGAGCGGCTAGCCTATGGGCTTTATGCCCTGTCTGGCGTTTTCATTGGCTGTGCGTTTTTGTCCAAATATTTTGCGGTGGTGCTGGGGCTGACCTACAGCGCGTACTTTTTGATCTACCGGCGCGACCGCCTGGCGGGCTTTGCCTTACTGGTGGCCTGCGCCTTGCCATTTGCCATGATCAACATCGGCTACAACGCCTCGCACGGCTGGCCGAACATCATGTTCAATGTCTACAACCGCAACGAAGGCGCTGTGTTTGAGTGGCGCAAGCCGCTGATGTATGTCGGCATGATGGCTTATCTGATCACGCCTGCTGCCTTGTGGTTGGTGCTCAGGCACCGGCAAGCCATGGTGCGTATGGGTTCTGCCGCGAGCACGCATCGTTTGCTGGCCTGTCTGGTGCTGGTGCCCTTGCTGTTTTTTGCGCTGCTGTCTGGCAAAAAAGTCATTGGTCTGCACTGGGTGCTGTCGTTTTATCCCTTTGGTTTTGCGCTGCTGGCGTTTGCGCTGCCGTTGGAAAAACTCAAAACTGCAGCGCTCGGCTTGGCTGTCTTTGCCGGGCTGCATGTTGCCGTGGTGGGCGCTTTGTACATGACCTCGCTGGACACCTGGCGCACGACCGCGCCGCTGTCAAAAATCTACCCGCAAGTCATTCGCAGCTACAAAACAGCAGACATCCTCAGGCAGATTGAAAAACCGGGTGTGGTGCTGATGGCCGACGCCTACACCGCTGCATCGATTTACGGTTTTGAACGTCGCCAGTACATGCCCGTGTTTGGGGTGGGGCGCTTTCATGCGCGGCAAGACGACATGCTGGTGGATTTTTCGGTTTACAACGGCAAAACGATTCGCGTCATCACGGGTGCTGTACCTGTTCTGGATGACTTCAAACCCTATTTTGAGCAGGTTTCCGCACTGACAGTCATGCAAAACGGGGTTGCTTTTTATGTGGTCGAAGGCGTGGGTTTCAACTATTTCGCCTATCGCCAGGGCGTGCTGGGCGATATTTTCAAGGGCTTTTACAACATTCCTAAATGGCTGCCCATGACCGGGTGCCCGTTTTGCGAGCGCTACTGCGGGCAGGTCAGATGCCCATAGGTCAGATGCCCATAGATCAAACCGTCAATCAACCGTTGGCCAAACCGCTGGCAGAACAGGTGGTGATTGCCGCGTTTGACTTTGACGGAACATTGACCCAGCGCGACACCCTGATGCCTTTTTTGGCTATTGGCCTGGGCTGGCCCCGGTTTTTACTGGCCTTGCTGGTCTGTTCACCCTGGCTTGCGGCTTTTGCGCTTCGGCTGATGCCCAATCATGTGGCCAAGCAAAAGCTGCTGCAGGTCACCCTGCACAACAAAACCACAGCGCAGGTGGACGACTGGACCAACCGCTGGCTGGATCAGAGCCTGCCTGGTCAATTGCGAAGCTGGTCGATGGCGAGACTTTTTGAGCACCAGCAAGCCGGCCACTGCTGCGTGCTGGTCAGCGCATCACCGGATATTTATCTGAAGCGCGTTGCCCGCCAGCTGGGTTTTGATGCGCTGTTGTGTACCGAAATGGCGGCAGAAAGCGGGCGCTTGACTGGCCTGATGAAAACACCCAACTGCCATGGGGAGCAAAAAGTGCTGCGCCTCAAAGCCTGGATGGCCGAACGCTTTGGCGTCAATGGCGGTGCTGAAGTTGTCTACGCCTACGGCGACACATCAGGCGACAAACCGATGCTGCGGATGGCAAAACATGCTTTTTACCGTGAAAAGCCCTGGCAGGCCTAAAAACAGGCTTTTTGAGTGCTTTGAGGTGTACTTTAGGGCTTGAGGCCAAGAAATATACACGCTGAATGCTACTAAAATAATAGCGGAAATCATGCTTGAAGCCCATACTTGCAGATCGGCCTTGGCCATCTGCACATCCAGCCGATCGGCAGCGTGCATTGCTTTGCTGGCTGCGGCCACTTCGTGCCGCTCATCGGAGGCTTTTGCCAGGGTAGGCGCAGGCCTCTAAAAAACCAGGGTGTTCGGCCTGTTGCGGTGGCGGGCTTGGGCTTGTCAGCAGAGGCCGCGGCGATGTCCGAGATGATGCGCGGCATCCATTTCTGACCCGCGGCCCGCATGGGATAATTTCTCGGCAGCCGATGGGCGCTGCTTTCAAGGACTTCCATGCTTTTGGTGACTGGTGGCGCTGGTTTTATTGGGTCAAATTTTGTCTTGGACTGGCTTGCGCAGTCTGACGAGCCCATCGTCAATTTAGACAAGCTAACTTACGCTGGTAACCTTGAGAACCTGTCATCGCTTGACGGCGACAAACGCCATGTGTTTGTCAAAGGCGATATTGGCGATGCAGCCTTGGTCGCCAGGCTGCTTGCCACGCATCAGCCGCGTGCTGTGATCAACTTTGCAGCTGAGTCCCATGTGGACCGCTCGATTCACGGGCCCGAAGATTTCATTCAAACCAACATCGTCGGCACCTTTCATTTGCTGGAGGCGGTGCGAGCGTATTGGAACGGGCTGCAAGACGTGGCCAAGGCCGGTTTTCGCTTTTTGCATGTATCAACTGACGAGGTCTACGGCTCGCTGGGCCGAGATGCGGCGGCATTTACCGAAACCCATGCCTACGCACCCAACAGCCCTTATTCAGCCAGCAAGGCGGCCAGTGACCACTTGGTGCGCTCTTATCACCACACCTACGGGCTGCCGGTTTTAACCACCAACTGCAGTAACAATTACGGCCCGTATCACTTCCCTGAAAAGCTGATTCCTCTGATGATCGTCAACGCTCTGGCGGGCAAGCCACTGCCTGTGTACGGTGACGGTCAGCAGATTCGTGACTGGCTGTACGTCAAAGACCATTGCAGCGCGATTCGCGAAGTGTTGGCGCGCGGCAGGCTGGGCGAGGTTTACAACGTTGGCGGCTGGAACGAAAAACCCAACCTGGACATCGTTCACACCCTGTGCCAGTTGCTTGACGAGTTGCGGCCCAAAGCCGGTGGCGGCAGTTACCAATCGCAAATCACTTACGTGACAGACCGTCCCGGCCACGATAGGCGGTATGCGATTGATGCCAGCAAAATTGAGCGTGAGCTCGGCTGGCGGCCTTTGGAGACCTTTGAGACCGGCATTCGCAAAACAGTGGCTTGGTATTTGACCCATGCCGACTGGGTGGCTAACGTGCAAAACGGCAGCTACCTGGAATGGACGACCAAACACTATGGTCAAACGTCGGAGGCCGCGGTTTGAAAATCCTGCTTTTTGGCGCCAATGGCCAGGTCGGTTGGGAGTTGCAGCGCAGCCTGAGCCCGCTGGGCGAGCTGGTGGCCTTAGATCGTCACAGCACCGAACTGTGTGGCGACCTGACGGATTTGGACGGTATCCAGGACACCGTGAGGCGATTCGGGCCCGATGTCATCGTCAATGCAGCCGCCTACACAGCGGTGGACAAGGCTGAAGGCGACTCCGAGACGGCGCAAATCGTCAACGCGGCGGCGCCGGGCGTTCTGGCTTCAGCGGCCGCCAAGGCAGGCGCATGGCTGGTCCATTATTCAACCGACTATGTTTTTGACGGAAGTGGCACTAAACCGTGGGCTGAAGGCGACCCGACCGGACCGCTGAATGTGTATGGCAAAACCAAGTTGGAGGGTGAGCAGCGCATTGCCCGTCTATGCGCCAAGCACCTGATTTTTCGCACCAGTTGGGTCTACGCGGCACGCGGTGGCAACTTTGCCAAAACCATGCTGCGCCTGGCAAGCGAGCGTGAAACACTTCAGGTGATCAACGATCAGTTTGGCGCGCCTACCGGTGCTGACCTGCTGGCGGATGTGACAGCTCACACCATTGCGCACGTGCTCGAACGCCATGACGATGCCGGTTTGTATCACCTGGCTGCTGGTGGCGAAACCACCTGGTTTGACTATGCCAAATACGTCATAGACCAATCAATAAGGAGACAAGCAGCTCCTAAAATAATAGTAAAAAAGATCAATCCGGTTGCCACCAGCGCCTTTCCGACTGCGGCTCAACGACCCCATAACTCACGCCTGAACAGCACTAAACTTGAGCAAATCTTTGGTTTGACACTACCTCCCTGGCAGCAGGGCGTGTCGCGCATGCTGGCTGAAACCCAATAAAACTCGCTATGACAGTTCCATCACAACCGCGAAAAGGCATCATCCTTGCAGGCGGCTCAGGCACCCGCCTGCACCCTGCGACATTGGCCATCAGCAAGCAATTGCTGCCGATCTACGACAAGCCGATGGTCTATTACCCGCTCAGTACCTTGATGGTGGCGGGTATTCGTGAGGTGCTGATCATCAGCACGCCCCAAGATACCCCGCGCTTTGAGCAACTTCTAGGCGATGGGTCCCAGTGGGGCATGAGGCTTCAATACGCGGTGCAACCCAGCCCTGACGGACTGGCTCAGGCCTTCCTCATCGGTGAGGATTTTTTGGCCGGTGCGCCTAGCGCGTTGGTGCTGGGTGACAATATTTTTTATGGGCACGACCTGCAGACACTGCTGCGGCAGGCCGATACAAGTAATGCGGGTGCAACGGTCTTTGCCTACCACGTGCAAGACCCGGAGCGCTATGGTGTGGTGGCATTCGACGCAGATGGCAAAGCCAGCAGTGTCGAAGAAAAGCCTGCCAAACCAAAGAGCAACTATGCGGTCACGGGGCTGTATTTTTACGATGCACAGGTCGTAGAAATTGCCAAGTCCATCAAACCCAGCGACCGGGGCGAACTGGAGATCACGGCCGTCAATCAGGTGTATCTTGAACGCAGCCAGCTCAATGTAAAAATCATGCAGCGTGGCTATGCTTGGCTGGACACAGGCACCCATGACAGCCTGCTTGAAGCGGGGCAGTTCATTGCCACGCTGGAGCATCGCCAGGGATTGAAGATCGCGTGTCTGGAAGAAATTGCATGGCGCAGTGGGTTCATCACCGATTTCCAACTAGAGCAACTGGCCCGGCCATTGGCTAAAAATGGCTATGGCCAGTATTTGCTGCGCCTGTTAAACGAGCAAGGTCGAGTATGAAAGTAACCGCCACGACTATCGCTGATGTCCTGATTGTTGAGCCAAAAGTGTTTGGTGATTCGCGAGGTTTCTTTTTTGAAAGCTTCAACCAGCGTGCCTTCAATGCGGCAACTGGCACCGATTTCAGCTTTGTGCAGGACAACCATAGCCGCTCAGAAAAAGGCGTGCTGCGCGGCCTGCATTACCAGTTGGGCAAGCCCCAAGGCAAGCTTGTTCGGGTGGTGCGGGGCTCGGTTTTTGATGTCGCGGTGGATATTCGTCCGGCATCTCCCACGTTCGGCAAATGGGTCGGCATTGAACTGAACGACCAGAACAACCGCCAGTTATGGGTGCCACCAGGATTGGCGCACGGGTTTTTGGTGCTCAGTGAAAGTGCGGATTTTTTGTACAAAACCACCGACTACTACGCGCCCGAACTTGAACGCTGCATCGCCTGGAATGACCCGGATCTGGGGATTGAGTGGCCCTTGGAGCAGCCGCCGAAACTGTCGGCCAAAGACATTGCCGGCAAGGCGTTCAAGCTCGCTGAAGTCTAAGCTTGCTATCCAGCGTCATTCGCAAGCTTGCAGTCCTAATGAGCTACGCCATGCCTGAGCAGCACCTTCAGGCCGGTTAGCCAAATTATTTTGATGTCAAACCAGAAGGATTGCCTCCTCAGATACTCCGCGTCAATGGCAACTTTCTCAGGTATTGGCAACTCATCCCGGCCATTGATTTGCGCCCAACCCGTCAGACCAGGGACAAGGAGATGTACGCCTTTTTGAGTCCGCAACTCGATCAAATCGGTCTGGTTATACAGAGCTGGCCGGGGACCGACAAAACTCATGTCTCCCGTTAAGATGCTCCATAGTTGGGGCAACTCGTCGAGGCTGCTTTTGCGCAAAAGTGGGCCAATAGGCGTCAGGTGCGCGGTGGGATTGGTTAACAAATGAGTGGCGACTACAGGCGTGCCGGTCCGCATGCTTCTGAACTTTGGCATGCTGAAAATGGTGTTGTTGCGGCCCACTCGATCAGACCAATAGAGGATGGGCCCCTTGGATGTTGTGCGCACAAGCAGGGCGACAAGCAACAGTGGAATCGCCAACACCAGTACCAACACAGAGGCAAGGGCAAGATCAAATAGGCGCTTCAAAAACCAACCTCATGTTTCATGTCATTGTTTAGCCAGCAAGTTATTTTTAATTGACAATCAAAGTGAAACAGCTTGCGAGCACCGTTTGATTGAAAATACCTGTCGATACTGAGTTAATTGTCGCGATCGGTTCTTACTTTAGGAGATTTTAGCCTTTGCCCTTGACCGAACGGCCCGGCTGTGTTTCTCAACTATTATCCAATTTCAGTATCCGTAAAATCTCTCATGCATGACTACCCAGTAATCGTTGGCCGGAAAATTCGCCTTGCCGTCATTGGCTGTGGCCGTATTTCCAGCAATCATTTTGATGCTATTGAAAAACATTCTGACCGGGTAGAACTGGTGGGTGTTTGTGACACCAACGCAGCAGCGCTTGACGCGGCAGTGGCGCGCACCGGTGCAAGTGGCTTTCGCAGCCTTTCGGCCCTGCTTGAAAGCACCGCAGCAGATCTTGTGATTCTGGCGACGCCCAGCGGCCTGCACCCTGAGCAAGCGGTACAGGTGGCCAAGGCTGGCCGTCATGTCATGACCGAAAAGCCGATGGCAACACGCTGGGTTGACGGCCAAAGGATGGTCAAGGCGTGTGACGAAGCAAATGTCCGGCTCTTCGTTGTCAAACAAAATCGGTTGAATGCTACCTTGCAATTGCTCAAGCGTGCGCTTGAGCAAAAGCGTTTTGGCCGCATTTATATGGTCAATATCAATGTGTTCTGGACACGCCCACAGGCTTATTACGACAGTGCCGCGTGGCGCGGTACCTGGGAGTACGACGGCGGTGCATTCATGAACCAGGCCAGTCACTACGTCGATCTGCTGGACTGGTTGATTGGCCCCATTGAAAGCGTGCAGGCTTATACCAGTACGCTGGAGCGCAATATTCAAGTTGAAGATTCTGGGGTACTTAACGTCCGCTGGCGCTCGGGTGCGCTTGGGTCCATGAATGTCACCATGCTCACCTACCCCAAAAACATGGAAGGTAGCATCACTATTTTGGGGGAAAAGGGCACTGTTCGTGTCGGTGGAGTAGCCGTCAATGAGATCCAGCAATGGGACTTTGCCGAACCCCATGAAGACGATGAAAAAGTCAAAGTGGCCAGTTACGAGACAACTTCTGTCTATGGTTTTGGCCACCCGCTTTATTACAACAACGTCATCAACACTCTGCGTGGCGAGGCTGAACCCGAGGCCGATGGACGCGAAGGTCTCAAAGCACTTGAGGTGCTGATTGCGGTTTACCTGTCTGCACGCGATGGCAAGCGCGTCTCCTTGCCGCTGGACTACTGACGGCTTGCCCGCATGAGCGTCAGTATTCACCCCAGCGCCATTGTTGATGAAGGTGCCCAAATTGGCTCTGGCACGCGAGTCTGGCATTGGGTGCACATCTGTGCTGGTGCCCGTATCGGCAAAGACTGCTCCCTTGGACAAAACGTGTTTGTTGGTAGCAGGGTTGTCATGGGCAATAACGTCAAAGTACAAAACAATGTGTCGGTGTATGACGGCGTCGAAATCGAAGACGATGTGTTCTGCGGTCCGAGCATGGTCTTTACCAACGTCTACAACCCCCGCTCCGCCGTCAGCAGAAAAGACGAGTATCGCCCCACCCTTGTTCGCAAGGGGGCTACCCTGGGTGCCAACTGCACCATCGTTTGCGGCGCAGTGATCGGCGAGTACGCCTTTGTCGCTGCGGGGGCCGTGGTCACCCGTGACGTAAAATCATACGCTTTAATGGCGGGCGTTCCGGCCCGGCAAATAGGGTGGATGAGCCGCTTCGGTGAACGCTTGGGGCTGCCGCTTAAAGGCCACGCCTCTTTTGTTTGCCTCCATACCGGCGATACCTACCAGCTGATAAATGACGAATGTACATGTCTAGCCCGTTGATTCCTTTTGTTGATCTCCAGGCTCAATATCAGGCTCTCAAGCCTCAAATTCAGCAACGCATCAATGCCGTGCTCGACCACGGCCAGTACATCATGGGCCCCGAGGTACGAGAGCTTGAAGAGCGCCTTGAGGCTTATACGGGCGCTAAACACTGCATCACTTGCGCCAGCGGAACTGAAGCCCTGTTGATCAGCCTGATGGCCCTTGGTATTGGTGCTGGCGACGAAGTGATCACTACACCCTTCACCTTTGCCGCAACCGCAGAGATGATTGTGTTGTTGGGGGCAAAACCGGTGTTTGTCGACGTGGAGCCCGACACCTGCAATATCAATGTGGCGCTGATAGAGGCCAAAATCACGCCCAAGACGCGTGCCATCATGCCTGTCAGCCTTTATGGGCAGGCAGCTGACATGGACGAAATCAACGCCATTGCAGCACGGCACGGTAAGCTGGCTGTGATCGAAGACGCCGCACAAAGCTTTGGGGCTGAGTACAAAGGCCGCAAAAGCTGCAACTTGAGCACCTTTGGCTGTACCAGCTTTTTCCCTAGCAAGCCGCTAGGCTGTTATGGCGATGGCGGCGCTTTGTTTACCAATGACGATGCCCTTGCGCTTGCCTGCCGTGAAATTCGGGTTCATGGCCAAAGCCGCCGCTATGTTCATAGCCGCATTGGACTGGGTGGGCGCATGGATACCTTGCAATGTGCGGTGGTGCTTGCCAAGCTCGAAAGATTTGAGTGGGAAATTGCACGTCGCATGGAGCTTGGCCAGCTGTACAACGAAACACTGGATGCGCTTGGCCTTACCCGTGTGCAACAGAGGGCCGACCGCAACAGCGTTTATGGCCAGTACACGGTGCTTGTTGACAACCGCGATGTGGTGCAGAAAAAGCTGAAAGACGCAGGTATACCAACTGCAGTTCATTACCCGGTGCCATTGAACTTGCAGCCAGCCTATGCCCATTTTTGCTGCGCCGACTGCACACCCCATGCTGCCAGTGTTGCCAAACGCGTCATGAGTTTGCCCATGCACCCAGACCTGTCGAACCTCGAAGTCAATCGAATCGCCTCTGCATTGGCCGAAACAACTGTCTAAGAAAGAGATCTTTAAATGGAACTGCAAGGAAAAAAACTCGTCCTTATCGGCGGCGCAGGCCTGATTGGCTCGCACACGGTAGACCACCTGGTCAAAGAAGACGTCAAAGAAATCGTCATTTACGACAACTTTGTGCGCGGCCGTGTTGAAAACCTTCAGCAGGCACTGAAAGACCCACGCGTCAAAATCTTTGAGGCGGGTGGAGACGTGCTCCAAACAGACATCCTTGAGGCCGCTCTTGAGGGAGCCGATGGCGTGTTTCACCTGGCCGCGCTGTGGCTCTTGCAATGCCACGAATTTCCCAGAAGCGCTTTTGACGTTAACGTGCGCGGCACCTTCAACGTGATGGAAGCCTGCGTTAAAAAGGGCGTCAAACGCCTTGTTTATTCATCTTCAGCTTCCGTGTACGGTGACGCTGTTGAAGAGCCCATGACCGAAGATCATCCCTTCAACAACCAGAATTTTTATGGCGCCACCAAAATTTGCGGTGAAGCCATGCTGCGGCCATTTCATTACCGCTACGGTTTGAACTATGTGGGCCTGCGTTATATGAATGTCTATGGCCCTCGCCAGGACTACCATGGCGCGTACATCGCCGTCATCATGAAAATGCTCGACGCGATAGATCGCGGCGATAGCCCGACCATCATGGGTGATGGCTCAGAAGCCTTTGACTTTATCGCCGTTGAAGATTGCGGCCTGGCAAACGTTTGCGCCATGAAGGCCGAAACAAAAGACCGGTTTTATAACGTCGGCACAGGCAAACGCACATCCCTCAAACAGCTTGCTGAGATGCTGCTGGTGCTGACGGACTGCAAAAAGCCGATTACCTATGCACCGCGCAGCCAGGCAACCTTGGTCCGCAACCGGATCGGATCAGCCAAACGCGCCAGCGCAGAAATCGGCTTTAACGCCGATATTGACTTGATGGACGGCCTGAAGCGACTGATTGAATGGCGTGCTGCTCATAAGTCTGAGGTTGCAGACAGACGCCGTGCTGTGGGGTTGGCGGTATGAGCGACGTTGCAACGATGAACATTCCTATCGCACGCACAAGCTTGCTTGAGACTGAAATTCAAAGTGTGCTTGAGCCGCTTCGCAGTGGCTGGTTGGTGCAGGGGCCTAAAGTTCGTGAGTTTGAGGAGAAGTGGTCAGCATTTACTGGTGCAGAGCATTCGATCGCGGTGACATCTTGCACGACTGCTCTTCATCTCTCGTTAGCCGCATTGGGTTTTGGACCAGGAGATGAGGCTATCGTGCCTGCTTTTACTTGGATTTCAACTGCCAACGTGATCGAACACTTAGGCGGTAAGGTGGTGTTTTGCGACATCGATCTGGCAACGTTTAATTTGGACGTGTCCCAGCTTGAAAGATTGGTTACACCGCACACGAAAGCCATTCTTCCCGTTCATCTGTTTGGCTTGTCTGCTGATATGTCAGCAGTTTTGGCTTTTGCTGCAAAGCACAAGCTCTCAGTTGTGGAAGACGCGGCTTGCGGCTTCGGCGCCCGATACCAGGGCAAACATGTAGGCACCTTGGGTGATGCCGGTTGCTTTAGTTTTCATCCACGCAAAGCGATAACGACTGGCGAGGGTGGCATGGTGACCACTAACAATGCCGAGCTTGCTGTCAAGTTACGTCGCTTGCGCGACCACGGAGCAGCTATGTCGGACTTGCAGCGCCACTTGGGTGCGCGCCCTTATTTGCTGGCCGATCACCCTGATGCTGGCTATAACCAGCGCATGACAGATTTGCAGGCTGCTCTGGGTAGCGCGCAGATGGAGCGCGCACAGCCCATCATTGCCGAGCGTCAGCGATTGGCTGCTGTCTACGACCGAGCGTTTCAGGGTCTGGACTGGCTGCGTACACCAGCAAAGATTGATGGTTATGAGCACGGTTACCAATCCTATCCATGCCTTTTTCAGCCAGAGTCAATCAATCCTGATTCCATTTCAAGAGTCAACGACATGCGCAACGCATGGATGGACAAATTGCAAAAGCGAGGGATATCCACCAGGCCCGCGACGCACGCCGTACACATGTTGACTTTTTATCGTGAAAAGTACGGGCTCAAACCGGAAGATTTTCCATCGGCATACGCTGCCAATCACTGCAGTATTTCACTGCCCTTGTTTCATGGCATGACAGAAGCAGAGCAGTCATATGTCATTGATGTGGTGGTCGAAGGCTTTCAGTCATGTGCGGCATAGCTGGAATCATTAACCTCGACGGCGCATCGGTGGCGCCCCCAATTTTGCAGAGAATGACAGACGCCATCGCCCATCGCGGGCCAGATGGTGAGGGGCACTGGATTGAAGGCAATGTAGGTTTGGGTCACCGCAGGCTGGCAATCATTGACCTTTCCCCGGCTGGGCATCAGCCCATGGTTAGTGCGGATCACCGATATATGCTCAGCTACAACGGCGAGGTCTATAATTTTCGCGAACTCAGAAAAGAGCTTGAGACAAAAGGTTATTGGTTTCGCTCCAAAACTGATAGCGAAGTAGTATTGAATGCGCTTGCCGAGTGGGGTCCAAAAGCGCTAGATCGTTTTAATGGCATGTTCGCGTTGGCTCTTTGGGATCGAAAAGAGCGCGTGATGCTTCTGGCCCGAGATCGTTATGGCATCAAGCCCATCTATATTTGCCAGCAGGGTAATTTTTTTGCTTTTGGCTCGGAGCAAAAAGCCATATTTGCGATTCCTGAATTTTACCGCCGGATGGATAAGCCGGCTTTGCTTGAGTATTTCACCTTCCAGAACATTTTCACTGACCGTACGCTGCTAGAAGACATTCAATTGCTTCCGGCTGGCCACTATGGCCTGCTCGACTTAAAGGATAAAAAGCCAGTTCTTCGTCGAACCCAGTATTGGGATTTTGATTTTCGCGAACCCACCGAGCAAGCTACGGATAACGAGTACCGTGAAGAGCTTGACAGACTTTTCAGGCAGGCGGTCAATCGGCAACTCGTGACCGATGTAGAGCTCGGTAGTTATCTGAGCGGAGGAATGGATTCCGGATCTATTACTGCAATCGCCGCTAAGTCGTGTCCATACCTTAAAACCTTCACTTGCGGTTTTGACCTGAGTTCTGCTTCTGGCATAGAGCTCAACTTTGATGAGCGTACAAAAGCCGAGGCGATGTCCTATCATTTCAAGACTGAACATTATGAAATGGTCTTGAAGGCGGGGGACATGGAGCGGGTCTTGCCCAAGTTGGCTTGGCATCTTGAGGAGCCACGGGTTGGCCAGAGTTACCCCAACTACTATGCTGCGCAACTCGCAAGCAAATTTGTCAAGGTGGTTTTAAGCGGTGCGGGTGGCGATGAGCTTTTTGGTGGCTACCCTTGGCGCTACTATCGCGCAGTAGTCAATGACGACTTCGAGCATTACATCGACAAATACTACCGCTATTGGCAGCGTCTTGTTAACAACCGTGACCTTAAACGAATGTTTGCGCCAATTTTGGGCGATGTCGAACACGTGATGACGCGCGATATTTTTCACGACGTATTTAGGCACCATAAAGATGACCTTGAAACGCCGGAAGACTACATCAATCACTCGTTGTATTTCGAGGCCAAAACCTTTCTGCATGGTCTATTGGTGGTTGAGGACAAGCTCAGTATGGCGCACGGACTCGAAAGTCGAGTCCCCTTTCTTGACAATGACTTAGTGGATTTCGCTATGCGCTGCCCCGTGCGGTTGAAGTTGAATAACCTAGCGGATGTGGTTCGCATCAATGAAAACGAAGCTGGGGATAAGCAAGCCAAGTTTTTTCAAAAAACGCGAGATGGCAAGCAAATCCTGCGCGATGTCATGAAACGCCATATTCCTGAGGACGTAACAAGAGCCGAAAAACAAGGCTTTTCCGCGCCTGATGCAAGCTGGTTCAAAGGCGACAGCATTGACTTTGTCAGACGCACCTTGCTGAATAGGAATGCACCAATATATGACTTCATAGATCGATCTGTGGTCGACACCTTGCTACAGGAGCACTTGAGCGGTACACAAAACAGGCGACTTCTTATTTGGTCCCTACTAAATGTAAACAGCTGGCTCGAGCGCGTTGAATGCTGACAATACGCAGCGTGCCCGGCGTCAGTACGCCCCAAGAGTTGGTCGACTACGTCATTTCATGCCCTAACACGCTTGTTTACACAACGCCACGATTCATGGCACTCGTGTCTCGTCACTTAGGCTCTGATGGCGGTTGGCTTGAGGCCAGGCGGCATGGTGTTCTGGTGGGTCTTCTGCCATTCCTGAAAAAAGAAGGGTTTTTGGGTCCTGTATTTAATACTCTCGCGTATTACGGGAGTAACGGTGGCGTAGTCCAGTTTAGCGAGGACCCGGAGGCAAAAGTTGCCCTCATTGAGGCGTTCTACACGGCAGCCCAAAAAGCTGGAGCAGTAAGCGCCACCATCATCACCAACCCACTTGAAAAAGATGCTGACTTCTACTTCAAGCACGCGCATCATGACTTGTTAGATGAGCGTATCGGTCTCGTAACACATTTCCCCTCCAATGTAGATGCTGAAATGCTGATCAAGACTTTCGACGACCCACGTCCGAGAAATATCCGGCGCGCAATGCGTGATGGAATTACTGTGCAACGCCGCCATGACGCTGAGGCTCTGAACTTTCTGTACGCCACGCACTGTGAGAACATGCGAGCTATTGGAGGGATCCCTAAGAAAAAGTCTTTTTTTGAAGCTATATCTGACGTCATGAGCGAAGAAGATTGGTCGATTTATGTTGGAATAAAAGACGGCCAGCCGATTGCAGCCCTTTTGACATTTAATTTCAACCAAACAGTCGAATACTTCACCCCCGCGATCCGCGAAGAGTTTCGCAGCACGCAGGCCTTGTCATTGATAATTTACCAAGCGATGCAAGATTCGATCAAGCGTGGTTTTCGTAACTGGAATTGGGGCGGCACCTGGCTGGTGCAGGATGGTGTCTATGATTTCAAGAAACGTTGGGGAACGACGCAATATAGCTACTACTATTTCACACGGTTATTTAATGCTGACGCTCGTAAACAGACAAGGAAAGCGCTCCTCGACAGTTACGAGGGCTTTTATGTTTTGCCCTTCTCCGAATTAACGACTGCATGAAAGAGCGGAGAAAATGAAAAAGAAATTAATCATTGCGGGGACCGGATTATTTGCAGAAGTGGCCAGGGTTTATTTTGAAAAATATACCGACTACATCATTGGTGGGTTTGCCTGTCATACGCAATACAGGCAAACAGAATCCATACACGGTCTCCCCTTGTATGAACTGGAAATTTTGAGGCAGAGCTGCCCGCCAAGTTCACATGATGTTTTCGTGGCTATAGGCTACAGAAAAATGAACCACCTGCGCCAGGCCGTATACGAAGAAGTGAAGGCCCTTGGGTACACCTGCACAACATTTGTTCACCCAAACGTCAATATCTGGCCCTCAACAATTCTTGGTGACAACGTATTCATTTTTGAGGACAACACAATCCAGCCTTTCACAGCTATCGGCGACAACACCATTCTTTGGTCTGGCAACCATATTGGGCATCACAGCAAAGTTGGACAGAATTGTTTTATTGCTTCGCATGTGGTCGTATCTGGAAATTGTGAGGTGGGTAATAACGTTTTCATGGGAGTTAATGCAACCCTGCGCGATGGCGTAAAGGTACTCGATGAGACGTTGATAGGTGCTGGCGCACTGATCATGAAGGACACCATATATCGCGGAGTCTATATTCCAGAAGGCACTGCAGTGCATCGCGTGACGAGTAATAAATTGAGGTTTTAAATAGCGTATGTGGAAAAAAATTGCTTTCTACAAATTGCCGGATGATCGACCTGCGCGAGCCCATTCGCACGCCCAGTTGCCAACTGCGCTGGTACTTTCGAACAAAGTTCGGATATTTTTTGCGGCAAGAGATATACAGCAGCACTCAAGTGTAGATTTTGTGGACTTGTCGCTTGACGTAGAACAAGTCGGTTTCTCCAGATATTCAGAAGAATCCGTGCTAACTCCTGGAGGCATAGGTACTTTTGACGAGCATGGCGTATTTCCGGCTTCTGTCGTTAAGCACGATAACAAGTACTACATGTACTATATTGGCTGGAATCAAGGGGTTGAGGCACCCTTGTTTTATGCGTCGATTGGACTCGCTGTGAGCGAGAATGGCGAGCATTTCGTCAAGCATTCACCGGCACCAATCATGTCCCGCAGTGCGCACGACCCTTGTCTCGTCACCTCACCACACGTCTATATTGATAATGGTGCCTGGCGCATGACCTACGTTTCAGGTACTGCTTGGTCGCGCAAGGCCGACGGAACTCTTCAATCGCACTATCACATCAAATATGCAGAGTCTGCAAATGGCATTGACTGGCAGCGTGATGGCACAGTGGCCATTGATTTTGCTCATGGCGAGACGAATATTGCTCGTTCTTGGGTTGCCAAAGTGGCAGACGATAGCTACAAAATGTGGTTCTCGTTCGTGAGCGCCAAAATTGGGAGGTACAGAATTGGTTATGCCGAGTCACGCGACGGTAAGACCTGGCAGCGCAACGATGCCATGGCTGGTATTGATGTAGATGACCGTGAGGCTCGCGACATGATTTGCTATCCATGTGTATTTGAGTTTGCCGCGAATCGCTACATGGTCTATAACGGCGATAGTTTTGGCAAGAGCGGGTTCGGTGTCGCTATTTGGGTCAAGTGATTCGCAGGCTACACTCACTTCCTACCAAAAATTGCTGAAGTACGGGGTTGACTTGGAGCTGTGCTGGATGATTTTGAGTAAACACACGCCTAAAGACGATGAATGGAATGCACTCAGACTTTGCCCAAGACCATGGAGACTTCACTGAGGCTGGATACGCCGAGCTTATAGCTGCAGCCAAGGCGCGTTTCAGTTTCGTTGGATTTGATTGCGCCGCTGACGAAAGCGGCGTTGCCATCTGGCGACATGACATTGATATGTCTCCAAACCGCGCACTAAAAATGGCGGAAATGGAGGCTGTTTCGGGCGTTTGGGCGCACTACTTCGTCATGTTGGGGTCACGGTTTTACAACCCTTGCGAGCCGGCAGTTACCGCATTGGTCAAAAAAATATTATTGCTTGGGCACAAAATAGGGTTGCATTTTGACCCTAGCCCTTATAGCGAAAGTCTTGAAACTCTGGAAGCGGGGCTGAGAAACGAAAGTAATCTCTTATCTGGCTTGATTGGTAAACCAGTCGACTGTTTTTCAATTCACAATCCAACAGCGCAAAGTGCCCAGGCATTAAGCAATCATACGCATGCTGATTTGGTCAACGCATCTTCACCAAATTTGGTCAAAGGCTTCAGCTATTGCTCTGATAGCAATGGTGTCTGGCGCCACAGGCGTCTGATGGACTTGGTGAACGATCTTTCGATTCAACGTCTATATGCGTTGACGCACCCTGAGTGGTGGACTGAAAAACCTTTGCGTCCGCGTGAGCGTGTTCAGCTTTGTATTGATGGTCGCGCTCGGCAAGTCGGTCTTGATTACGACATTGATGTCGCCGAATATGGCAGACCCAATTATTAAATTTTTCCGCTTTAAATGGCACAAAGCTGGGCTGATATGAAGATTCTCTATACCGATGTTCACCTTCATTCGCTCAATCCTACAAATACGTTGACCTCAAACTTGGTCGCGTCGGCTGTCGATGACATCCATTTTTATGGGCCTGGATTTGTGTCTTCGTCAGAACTCGCTTCGGGTTTGGTGAGTTTTATAGAGCAAACCGGGCCCTACGACGCTTTGGTGTTGGGGCCGAATGTACCTATCTTCGCGTGGAAACCAAGCGATGTTTTGGCAGCCGCGAACTATGCCAGACGTTACACCGCTCTATCATCTCCAACACAAGATTTGGTGAACTATTACGAGGATGTTCTCGCTTCTATTCCGTTAGCCCCTGTAGGATTGCGCTTCGCTTGTTTGGTGACTCTGGACTGCTACGGTTGCACTCAGGCGCATATTGACAGAATTGAGCAGTTTGATTTGCATGTAATTGCACCAAATTCCGCGTTTTCCACTAGGTTGGAGACTCAGCCTGAGTGGGTTAACCAAGAAGCTCATTTTGTACGGAAGAAAGATCGGCTTTCTAATGCGTGGACAGATTTCACAAGTCAAAAGCCTGAGCGTGTTTTGACTACCCTTCATTTTGTCGGTGATGCTGAGTTCTCATTTCGTGGTCTTTCCGCGCGCGCTGGTGATGTCTCAATACCTGGCGTAGAGTATGTGTTGCGTAAACAAGCCGTCATAGCGCTTAAAACTGCAGGTATTCAATATTCCACAAAAGGGTTCTTTGTTGCCTTTCGGTTAGCCAGCCGTTTGGGTTTGCCAGTTTTCGGCAGATTCACGTCGTTGAAACTATTCAATCTTTTGTTTTTCAGAGATCTTCTTGATACGAGATATGTCTATACAGCCCGCGGCGCTTACGGCACACCAATCCGGAAGTTCTTCGAGATACCAGCTGCTGGCGCGTTGATGGTTTGTTCACCGCCCATTGGTTTTGCAGCTCTGGGTTTCAAAGATGGGGAGCATTACGTGCATGCAGAACCCGACCAGCTTCCACGTGTTTTAAAAGAACTGAAAGCCGACCCTAGTAGAGCACAAACTATCGCGTCAGCAGGTCGTCGATTGGTATTTGAAAAACACTCTTTGCGCGCCAGAGCAGAGCAGTTGCGCAGCTGCTTTGATGCCATTCTTCAGGGCAATTACAAAGGCGCAACCTGGAACGATGGCACCTTTAAATTGATAACAACTACAACCTCCAATGACTCAGCCTGAAAATCTTCATCCCACTCATTCTGCAGAAGTGCAGTCAGGTGATCGATTCCAGTTCGGTGAGAATTGGGGGCGATTCTTGTCTGTGATAAACGACGAGCGTATTGCAGAGGCACAAGCTACTCTTCGGCAAATGCTGGCGGTCGACTCCCTTGAGGGCAAATCGTTTCTTGACATCGGGTCCGGCAGTGGTTTGTTCTCGCTTGCGGCAAGGCGCTTAGGTGCTAAGGTTTTTTCGTTCGATTACGACCCTGCGTCGGTTGCTTGTACCCGCGAAATGAAGCGCAGATATCGCACCGATGATGCCGACTGGACTATTGCCGCAGGCTCAGTCCTTGATTCCGTTTATATGAAAGCCTGCGGCCAGTTCGACGTGGTTTATTCGTGGGGAGTGCTACACCACACTGGCGATATGCTCACGGCTTTCAATCATGCTGCAAATGCAGTTAAGCCAGATGGGGCGCTTTTCATTGCTATTTACAACGATCAGGGCTTTGTGAGTCGCTACTGGACCGCTGTAAAAAAGGTATTTAATCGGTGGCCAGTTTTGCGACCATTGGTGATCGCATTTCATATGCCATATCTCTTGATGTTGCGTTTTGCAATCAGGCTGTTACAGGGCAGGCTCAAGATAGAACGCGGCATGTCTATGTGGTATGACATGCTGGACTGGTTGGGTGGATATCCATTTGAGGTGGCTAAGCCTGAGTTTGTTGTCGAATACTTTTTGCCGCGAGGTTTAACACTCAGAGCGCTGCGCACCTGCGGTGGACGAATGGGATGCAATGAGTACGTATTTAGATAATGCACTACATGTACTGGCCATCAGCCTAACTTTCCAGCTGGCTTAGTTAGTTTAAAAAACAGCCAAATGGATATTTTTGTTTTTTTCAAGACCATGCGTAGTGCGCAATCAGTCTTACGTTAATTTTGTGGAGATGTGATGTCGAATGCAAAGGCTGAAATGGAGGCAATGCTGGCGGCGTTTCTGGCTGAGGTGCCTGGTCACTACTCAGTTTGTTCGTTGCAAGATCCCAAGAATGATTGCGTGACATTTCTTCGAAGTGAAAAATATATTGATCACCTTCATGCCATGGCCAACCTTGGTGTGGCGAATGTGACGGTCATTGCACCGCCAAATCTGGTACTCCCTGCGGTCGGCGGCCTATCGTATTACCGCACTGAACATGTGGATTTGCTCTTCACGATGTTCAACAACCATGCCCGAAAAGGGTACGACCCAAGACCCTTTGATCAAATCAGTTCTTCGGTGATTTTGGATCAAGGGGCAGTAATTGGTGCCGAAGGCGCAAGCATCGCAAAATATAAAGATGAACGCGTGCTGTTTCGCCATTACGGTCGCGTTGTGCTGGAAGATAACGTCTACGTTGGCGCCAATGCGGTTATTCAGCGTGGGCGAATAGATGCTACCGTTGTTGGCAAGGGTACGATGATCAGTTCTTTGTGTGTCGTTGGCGCCAATACGATCATCGGTCAGAACTGCACGTTAACGATCAAATCAGGCACTTCAGGTTCGGCCCGTATTGGAAACCGCGTTTGGCTTGGGATTGGAGCCATAGTTCGCGACTATGTGAGCGTCTGTGATGACGCATTTGTGGGCATGGGCTCTGTTGTCACGAAGGATATTACTGAACCCGGTATTTATGCAGGCAATCCTTGCCGCTTTTTGCGCCCGCTTGACAAGTAACTCGGTGGAACTGGCAATGTACGACTATCGAACCATCTTTCCCCGTATGCCTCATCAGGTCACCATTGGTGATGTGACCATACGCGACGGCTTTCAAAGTCAGGAAAAGCGGGTCTCCACAGAAGCAGAAATTTTCTATCTTTCAGAATTGGTTTTTGCTGGTTGCAAACACATTGAAGTTACCAATCTGGGCAACCCCCACCTGATGCCTCAATTTGATGATTTCGAGGCGGTCCTAACTTATGCCCGTAGCGACCTTTTTAAAGATCGTTGTCTGCGCCGAGGAATTATTTACGACGAAATCTGCTTTACCGCAGTGACGATTCGCGAATCAGCAGTAGACCAGGCTGTCCAGCTTTGTGGCAAAGGCATCGGCCCGGATCGCCTTCTCATGATGACCTCGACCGAGGAGGAACACCACTATGTGAACTCTGGCACGACCATCAAGGAGTATTGGAAAGAGGCTGAGCGGAGCATCAAGAAATGCAGTGATGCCGGGATGGTGATGTGCGGGACGGTGAGCTCTATATGGGGCAGCCCTGTCGGCGGCCCAACAAACATGCGGGACGCGGTGGAGTTTACAAAGCATTGGCTTGATATCGGCGCCCATGACATTGAACACAGTGACCATGATGGCAGTGGTACCGCGCCCGAGATATTTCGCTATTTCTCGGAGGTGCTTGATGCTTTCCCCGATCCAAAGCTGCACGATGCCCATTTTCATGAAACCAAGCGTATTGGTTCTGCGTCAGTCCTTGCTGCGTTACAAGCCGGTATTAATTGTTTTGAGGAGTCTCTTGGTGGAATCGCAGGCCAGCCCGCCAACTTCTTTGAGGATCGCCCTGTGCCAGGCACAGGAAGGTACTATCACGTTAGTCTTGGCATCGTCACGCTGGAAGACTTGCTAGTGCAAGTTGATGAGATGGGCATCAAGCACGGCTTTGACATTGATCACGTGCTTTGGTTGGGGCAACAGATGGAGAGAACGCGGGGCCGCCGCTTAAGGTCGGATGCAATCCGCAATGGCCGCACGCTCACGGAGGGTGATATGAGTTTGGTGCGCCCGGGGCTTCGAGAGCGCAAACGAAAACTGGGTGAGGTCTAACCAATCATGATGCGCTCGTTATATGTCGAGGAAGGATAATGTGTGGGCTCGTCATCGCTTGGAACCCAGCCGGCTTGGCCGACGCGCCGCTGACGGCTGCGCTGGCTGATCTTCACCATCGCGGTCCAGATGCGCAGGCGAGCCTCTGGCGCGAGGGCCATCGTTTGCACCTCGCGCATGCAAGGCTAAAGATCATTGATACGTCTGACGGCGCGAACCAGCCATTTGTGTCGCCTTGCGGCCGTTGGGCACTTGTTTTTAACGGTGAAATTTATAACTATCTCGCGCTACGTGACGAAATTGGCGAACGCTGGTCATGGCGTACCCGCAGTGACACTGAAGTCCTCATGGCCGCCTGGGCGCTTTGGGGCGCTGCCTGCCTTGATAAATTGGTGGGCATGTTTGCATTTGCCGTTCATGATGCGCAATTGAGTGAATTGACACTGGTTCGAGACCGCTTTGGCATCAAGCCCATCTACCAGATAAAAGTTGGAGAGGCGATTTTTTTTGCAAGTGAAATCCCTCCGCTGCTGCGGTTTTTGCCAAATGTTCAGGCTGACAATTCCACCATACTGACCTATTTGCAAAATGGTCTGTACGGCCACGGCGTACATACATTTTTCTCGGGTGTTGAATCAGTCGCCCCCGCCAGTTTGGTAACAGTCAATTTAAAAACAGGCGCTGTACTGCAGAGGCAGTGGTACAACTTGGCTGACCACATCCCCGATTTGTCTGACGCCTCTGAAAGCGAATTACTGGACCGGACCGAAGAGCTGATCGTGCAAGCGGTGAGGTCACACCTTGTTTCTGATGTCGCTGTTGGGCTGAACGTTTCTGGTGGCGTTGATTCGTCAATGCTGGTCCGTACTTCGCTGGCAGAGCTGGGTCATGCACATCTTTTTACTCAAGACTACGAGGGCTACAGCGAGCTCCCCTGGGTAAAAGAAGTCTCTGAGGGCGGTACTCTGCACGTCGCAAATCTCAACTTGCAAAAAATTAACGCCTATCTGCCCCAGACCGTACGGTCACAGGCGGAGCCTTTCGGGGGGACTTTTGTTTGCGGCTACAACGCGCTTTATGAGTTGGCCCGGCAAGAAAAGGTGACTGTTTTACTAGACGGCAATGGTGTGGATGAAGTCTTCTTGGGCTACAAACGACACCATCAAATTTATGTGGCCAGTTCATCATCTCTTGCTGAGCGAGAGCGGCGTGCTGCCGACTTTAAGACCTTTTGGGGGGACAGCCCGGCGGCGGTTATCAAGGGGGCATCTATTGATGGCACGGATGGTCTTTGCCCGGACGCCATAAGCTCCGACTTGCGGGCGCACAGCGTTCACGCCAAAGCCCCTGTGTCGCAGTTTGGTAGCCCGGTGCGGCAGGCCGCTGCAGACGATTTGCTTTACGCCAAAATTCCTCGTGGCCTGCGGTTTAACGACCGTGTTTCCATGGCGCATTCCCGCGAATTACGTGTGCCATTTTTGGATCACCGCCTTGTTGAGTACGGTTTTGGAGTCCCTGAAAAGTTTTTGTTTGGTGCACAGGGGACCAAACTTCTTTTTCGCAAACTCCTGGCAAAAAGGGCGCCTGCTTCAGTTGCGTTTGCCTCAAAGCGCTCTGTGCAATCTCCCCAGCGAGAATGGCTTGCAAGCGGTTGGCGAGCCCTTGTCGAGGAAGTTCTGGCCTCAGACAGCTTCCGTTCACGTGGCTGGTTAGACCCAGGCCGGGCTCAGGCGGCATACCAAGCGTACCTGCATGGCCGCCAGGAGAACTCTTTTTTCATCTGGCAATGGCTGAATCTCGAATTGTGGGCTCGCACATTTCTTGATGGGAGGTGACGAGTTGAAAGCCCTTATCCTGACCAGCACCAGCCCGCGCCACCGGTTTTTTGCACAGCAGATCGCAGAACATTTTGAAATCGCCGCCATCGTCTGTGAGCAAAAGCGTAACTACTATGTGCAGCAGCGTGAAAGCTCAGAGGCAATACGCGCGCACTTTGCCCGCAATGCTGCGCAAGAGCTGATTTGCTTTAACGATGCTGCTCAAACCCCCATAGCCAGGGTGACGACAGTAGCTGACATCAACGCTCCAGAAGTTATGCATTGGGTGTCTGATTTGGACGTTGATGTGGTGTGTTTGTTTGGCACCTCGATTTTGAAGGCCCAATGGCTCTCAGCGTTTCCTGACAAGATCGTTAATTTGCACTTGGGCCTTTCACCCTGGTATCGTGGTTCTGCCACTCTTTTTTGGCCTTTTGCTGACTCTGCAGCGGAGTTCCTTGGCACCACGATTCATTTGGCTGTTGAGAAGGTCGATGCAGGCGCCATTCTTCACCGCGTCAGGCCAAGGCTGCAATCAGGTGAAAACTACTATCAGATTTCGAACCAACTCATCCGCGAATCAATAGAAGTGTTCCCCGGTATCGTGACTCGTTATCTTGCGAAAACCTTACAGTCACAAGCGCAAGAAAACGTAGCGGGGCGTATTTGTCGTAAGGCAGATTTTGACGAGGCTGCGCTAGCGCGGGCATTAAGTTACGTGGGTGATGGATTCAGCACGCAGGAGCTTCAGCGGATACAGGAGGCGGCGCAATGCCTCTGCTTGCCGTAAATCACCACTACTTCAGGTCAACTGGTACCGGGCAAGGGATTTACCCCACCACGCCTGATGCATTGGTAGCTGGGGTTAACCAGTTGCGGTCACGCTGGCGTTTTGGGGGTGAAGAAGACATTCTGCGGTACTGCGATGGTGGCCACACCGCTGAGGCTCTATGCATTTTGACTTTTGACGACGGCCTCAAGGAACAGATGCACACGCTTGCCCTGCTTGATCAGTTAAATGTCACCGCAATGTACTTTGTACCTACTGCGCCGCTGGTTCTTCATGAGGTGCTTGATGTGCACAAGTTGCACATGATTCGCTCTAACTTGAGCGATGCTGAATTGGCCGCAGACTTGCAGCAACGCTTCAACATACAGGCTTACGAGTTTGATGATCAATTGCTTGCCGTTCAGTATCGTTATGACGAACCCAACAGCCGCAAGGTCAAGTACTTCCTGAATTTCGTGCTGGATCCTGTTGCCCGTGTTGAGTGGACTCGTCAGCGTTTTGGCGCTATGTTTGGCAGTGAGCGGGCCGCTTCAGAAGCGCTGTACATGAATGCTGAGGATCTACGCGTTCTCGCTGGCCGGCATCTTTTGGGCACGCATGCCCATACGCATGTACCCTTGGCAACCTTGTCCGCAAAAGATGCCGAGCAAGAAATTGAGAAGTCGCTGGATGTGCTTGAAAATCTTTCTGGCCGACGGCCAATGGGAATCTCTTACCCCTTCGGTGGACAATCGGCAGTATCTGAATCAGTGTTTGCAACTGCGCAAGCATTGGGTTTGCAATATGGCCTCACCATGGAGCGCGGTGTCAACATAGGCAACGAAAAATCATCGATGGCTTTAAAACGGATTGACGTCAACGATATCAAGGCCTGGGTAGACGCCTCTCCTCCTTAGCATTCGACTGAATAAAAAACTTGAAACTACAGCAATGAAAACAGCATTCTTGTCCGCACTGGGGGCTATGGGTCGACGCCATTTACAGGGCTTGGTGCGCGCCGGTTTCACGGTCACAGCCTATGACATCAATGACGGCTTGCAAGACACCGTCAACAAAGAGCTTCTTGCGGCGGGCTTTCCTGTGGATAACGTTGTTTTTACCCGAACCATACCAACGGGCAACTTTGACGTTGCCGTGTTTGCAGAAACCACCACCCGCCGGCTTGAAAATTTCAAACAATTTCTAAGTCACGCAAAAGCCGCGCGCATCCTGCTTGAAAAGCCCATGTCGGCTGACCCTGACGAGGTTCGGGCTTTTCATGCGGTGGCGCTAGCGCATGGTGTGGCTAGCATCACGCAGGTCAACTTTGTACGTCGCCACTGGCCACACCTGCACAAGCTGGCCGCGCGCTGCTCGCAAGAAGAGCGGTTTACCGTCACCCTGAATGGTGGGGCGATTGGTCTGGGTTGTATGGGCATTCATTACCTAGATACTTTTCTGGCGCTTTCGGGTGACGAGATGCCAGATGTCTCATGGTCTGAGCTGTCAAAGACCTTGGTCGCAAGCGGTCGGGGTACGCAGTTCACCGACTATGGTGGTGACTTTGTATTGACAGGGCCCAGAGCCCGGCTGATGGCCAGCCTGGAAGCTGGTAGCAGTGCCAACGTATTGATGACCGTGCGCGGTGCGCATTTTCTTGCTCAGGTGGACTACACCGACATGCGCTGGAAAATCAGCTCGCGTAAGCTGGGCAGCAGCATGCCTAATTACCGCTACGGTGCTGAATACGTCACTGACGAAGAGAGCGGCTTTAGCATTCCGGCCATGCATGAGTTGTCACATGATTGGGCCAAAGGCCTCATTGATATGCCCGGGCTTGTGCAGGCCGTCAAGACGCATGACCTTCTTGACCGAATTTTGCAGGAAGGTGGTGCTAAGCCGCCTTATCAATACACCTAAGAGCTGCTGATGTCGATTCATTGTCTGGTTATTGGCGTAGGCAAAATGGGTGCCGCTCATCTTTCGGCCTTGGCTGCCTTGTCGCCTGAGTCATTGACGGCTTGGGCGCCCGGCTCGCGGCCCCGCGCTATTGAGCGTGATGTCGGAGGTGTGACTGTTCGGCGCGATGAGTTGGCTATGACCCTGGCCGCGGTGCGACCTACCCACGTGATTGTTGCGTCGCCTGTGGAAACTCTCACACCGATTGCCATTGAGGTTATGAAAGCTGGCGTCAAGCACCTTTTGATTGAAAAGCCTGCCGCCATGGACCAGCGTGAATGTCGTCTGCTGCTGGCATGCGCGGCTGAAACTGGCGCTGAAATTTATGTGGCCTACAACCGGCGGTTTTATGCCTCCGTTCGCGGTGCATTGGCGCATATGCATGCCGCTGGTGAAGGTATTGAGAGCGTCATGTTTGAATTCAATGAGGCTATGCCGGCGCAAGGTCCGGGCGCTAGCGCAGATGTGGCGGCCCGGTGGCTGCTGGCCAACAGCATGCACGTGATTGACACGGCGTTTCACCCTGTCGGCCTGCCCGACATGCAGCGCAGCCTTTTTCAGCGCCGTGGAGGGCTGTCCTGGCACCCGGCCGGCAGTGTGTTTGTTGGTTCAGGCGAGACAACAAAAGGTATCCCATTTGCGTTTCATGCCAATTGGGACGCCCCTGGACGCTGGGGCTTTGAATGGATGACCAAATCCACACGGTATGTATTTCGGCCCATGGAGAAGCTGTCCATCATGCGGCGCGGCCGGTTTGACCTAGAGCCAATGGCTTTGGATGATGAGATAGATACCCGCTTCAAGCCCGGTGTTTACCATCAGAACGCAGCCTTTTTGGCAAGCGACAGGACAGCCGGACTGGTGTCGCTAGCCGAGGCCAGTGATCTAATACCCTTGGCTCAAAATATTGCTGGGTACCCAGAGGTCTGAAACTATGCAATTGGCATCAGTATCTGTTGCAACTCAGACGACTTTTACAAAGACGGTGGTATGCGCATTCTCGGAATAATCCCTGCCCGTGGCGGCTCTAAAGGGATTCCTCGTAAGAATCTGGCTGATGTGTGTGGCAAGCCTCTGATCGCCTATTCCATTGAAACCGGCAAGCAATTACTGGCTGGCGGCACGTTGGCCAGGTGCATTGTGTCTACTGACGACGATGAAATTGCAGAGCGTGCCAAGGCACTTGGGGCCGACGTTCCTTTCATGCGGCCTGCCGCAGCTGCTACCGATACTGCCAAAGCTCTGGCTTACGTGCTGCATGCACTGGAGGCAATTGAGCCGCAAGATGGTGCCTATGATGCGGTCATGCTGCTGCAGCCTACAAGCCCCATCCGCAACAGCGCCGTCATCGCCCAAGCTGTTGCCCGGATGGCGGCCAGTCAGTCAGACTCGCTGATCTCCTGCTACCGCGAGGAATACATCAACGACCTGGTCATGTACGACCCGCAGACTGATGGCACTCTGGTGCCGCGCAACCCCCTGCACAACAAGGGCGTACGCCGGCAAGAGCACGGCCCGGCCATGGTGCGCAACGGCGCGCTGTACGTGACCCGCACGTCCTACCTCAAGGCCACCGGTTCATTGGTCTGTGACAGGCCAGTCTTGCTTGAGATGAGCAAGCTGGATTCAATTGATGTCGATGCCCCAGACGACCTCATTTTGTTGCGGGCGGTCATGTGCAAGTAGGCCTGTTAGAGTCCGACCGATTTGACCCAGCCGCTATTGCGCAGCTACAGGCCATGGGGCATGCGGTTAGTGCTTTTGATGGCGGCAATTTGCAAGAGTTTCTCAAGCCAGTACAGGTGCTTTTCGTAAGGCTGGCGCACCAGATGGATACTGACTTTCTGGCGCAAGCCCCTGCACTGCGGTATGTGTGCAGCCCAACCACCGGCCACACGCATCTGGATGAAAGCACTCTTGCATTGCGCGGCATCAAGGTCATTAGTTTGCGCGGTGAGCAAGCTTTTCTTGAAACCATACGCGCAACGCCGGAACATACCTTTGGCCTGGTGCTGGCACTTTTGCGCAACTATCGTGGTGCTTTTGCGCATGTCGCCGCCGGCGGCTGGGACCGGGACCTTTTTCGTGGCGAAGAGCTGTATGGGCAACGCGTCGGCATTGTGGGCCTTGGCCGGGTGGGTTTCAGGGTTGCCAGCTATTGCAGCGCTTTTGGCGCGAGCGTTAGCTATGTTGACATACGGGATGTCAAGGCTGGTGCCGGCTGGGATAGATGCGCCGGCATACAGCAACTGATTGAAACCAGCCGGATCATTATTGTGTGCGCGTCATATGTCAATGGCGGCGCGCCGGTTTTGGGTCAACCTGAGATCGCTTTGCTACGCGGCCACTACCTGGTTAACACCGCGCGTGGTGAATTGGTTGACGAAGCCGCGCTGCTGGCTGCCATAGAGGCCGGCCAGCTTGCCGGAGTGGCTACCGATGTCATCAGCCATGAAACGGGTGCAAACCAGCTTGAAAGATGGAACGCTGTGGCCAACAACCGCAACGTCGTCATCACCCCGCACATAGGCGGCGCAACTTTTACAGCGATGGCCAGAACAGAAAACTTTATCGTTAACAAGCTGGCGACAGCCTTGCTAGAGGCGGAGAAGACAACATGAAGCTGACTGAATATGAATCCACCGGGCGCACCTTTGTGGTGGCCGAGATTGCGCAGGCGCACGATGGAAGCGTGGGCATATTGCATTCGTTGGTAGACGCCGCTGCGGCTGCAGGCGTCGATGCTGTCAAATTTCAGGTGCACATTGCAGAAGCTGAAAGTAGCGCGCTTGAGCCTTTTCGGGTGCGGTTTTCCCCTGTTGATGCAACCCGGTTTGACTACTGGAAGCGCATGGAGCTTTCGGTGGTTCAGTGGGCTGACTTAAAGCGTCGATGCGAGGCGGCAGGCGTGGAGTTTTTAGCGACGCCTTTCTCGAATGCGGCAGTTGACTTGCTTGAAAGCATTGGCGTGGTTCGCTACAAAGTCGGCTCTGGTGACCTTGCTAACCCACTGCTGCTCGAGCGGCTTGCGCGCACGGGCAAAGAGGTGATTTTGTCAACAGGCTTGGGTGCGCTGGAAGAAATTGACGCTGCAGTAGCCATGATGCGCGAGCGCCATGTGCCCGTTGCGGTGCTGCAATGCACAACAAAGTACCCCACAGCTGCGCAAGACATCGGCTTGCCCTGGCTGGCCACCTTGCGTGAGCGTTATGCCTGCCCTGTGGGCTTGTCTGACCATTCTGGAACCATTTATGCCGCGCTGGGCGCCGTTGCCTTGGGCGCAAGTGTGATTGAGGCGCACATCACCTTCGACCGTCGCATGTTCGGGCCTGATGCCAAGGCATCCCTGACGGTCGATGAATTTGCAGAACTGGTGCGCGGTGTGCGGTTTATGGAACAAGCGCGCGGCGAAGGTCCAGACAAGAATATCGATGAAAGCAAGCAAGAGCTCAGGCGCATGTTTGGCAAGGCGCTGGCGGTCAACCGGAATATGCAAGCGGGCGAGACATTGCGCTTTGAAGATCTTGAGAGTAAGAAGCCTGCGGATGGCGGTTTGCCAGTCGCTAAAATGATGGGAGTGGTTGGGTTCAAGCTCAACAAACCCAAAAATCAATGGGATTTCTTGATGCAGAGCGACATCGAATAGTTTTTCTAGCCTGTTGACTTTTGGCGTCTTGTCACCATTGCAGCCGCGTAAAAATAACGAGATATCAATGAAGAAAATTTGCGTAGTCGTTGCCAGCAGAGCCAATTATGGTCGGGTCAAGTACCTCATGAAGGCGATCCAGGAGCATCCGGAGCTTGAGCTTCAACTGATTGTGGGTGCATCTACTTTGCTTGAGCGTTTTGGCAAAGCCATCAATATCATCAAGAAGGATGGCTTTACCCCGTTGCGCTCGATTCATTACGTGATCGAGGGCGAAACTTTAGTCACTCAGGCTAAATCTACAGGCCTGGGCATTGTGGAGCTCTCCACTGCTTTTGACGATCTTGCGCCGGACATGGTCGTCACGGTTGCAGACCGGTTTGAGACCATGGCCACGGCAATCGCAGCTACTTATCTGAATATCCCCTTGATTCACCTGCAAGGTGGTGAAGTTAGCGGCAATATTGACGACCGTGTGCGTCACGCCATCACCAAGCTGGCGGATGTTCATTTTGTTGCATCAGATGATTCACGTAAACGTGTTATCGAAATGGGTGAAGATGCCGACTACGTTTTTAACTACGGCTGCCCAGCGATGGATGTGCTGGTTAACGAAAACCTGACGATCAATAACGAAGCCATGAGCCCTTACCTTGGGGTGGGCAAGCCACTTGACTGGACAAAGCCATACATACTGATGGTGCAGCATCCGGTGACGACAAGCTATGGGCATGGGTTTGAGCAAGTCAGCCAGACGCTGGAAGCGCTTAAAGGCATTGAGGGTATGCAGAAGGTGGTCATGTGGCCCAATGTCGATGCGGGCAGCGATGATGTATCAAAAGGCATTCGTCACTTTCGTGAAATGAACATGCAGGAACCCATTTATTACTACAAAAACTTTTCGCCAGAAGACTACGCCCGCGTCATCAACAACGCAGTCTGTTGCGTAGGTAACTCATCGTCTTTTATTCGCGAGGGCTCGTTTCTTGGCGTGCCGGTTGTGATTGTTGGCGACCGCCAACAGGGCAGGGAACATGGAGACAACGTGGTCTTCGCAAGTTACGATGCCGAGGACATCTCAACGAAGCTGCGGCAGCAGTTAAGCCACGGACGTTTTGTGCCTGATCATCGCTATGGCGTGGGCGATGCTGGCAAGCGCATCGCGCATGAGCTGGCTACACGTGACTTCAGGCATCACCCGTGAAAGACGGCCTCTTCACTGAATTAGAAGTCGTGTGTTGCCAGCCATGAAAATCGCTTTTGTAGGTAACCAGGGTGGAAGCACCGTCTTGGACTTTTATGCCGCCATGGCTTGTGGACTGCGCGATGGCCGATACGACGTCGAGTGTATTTTTTTACCCTGGTTAAATTCTGAACGTGCAGGCTTGGTTGCACAGGGATGGCTCAATGCCGACATTTTGACTTTTGAAGACTGGGTGCAGGGCAGGCGATGGGGCGCTAACGAAGTTGAACGCCTTCGCGAGGAATATGCCGATGCCAACTGGTCTGCTGTCATCGCCAGCGAAAGGGCATTTACAGACTACTCGCTGCTGCTAGGTAGTGCTGGCCATCGTCACGAATCGGCAGGCTACATCACCGATCTGTTGGCTAGCATCGTGACATTTTTAGAACACGTTTTCAAGACGCAAGGTGTGCGGGCAGTTGTTTGTCAAACGGCAGACACGCTTTTTTCACACGTTGTGTTCAAGGTCGCTAAGCATCTTGGGGTAAAGGTATTTGCCATCACCCCTGCATGGCTTTTGGAGAGCGGCGCCGAAGGTGGATACTTCACAGGCAACGAATTCATGGAATCTGAGAAGATGATTGAAGAATACCGTTTGACCATGGATAAAAGTCTATCTGAAGCCGATGTTCTGCGCGTCAATGCGCTCATTGAGTCCATCAAAAAGTTTCAGAACAAAACCCCGTTCATTGAAAAAAACCGAGAGCGAAATGCAGGATTTACGGCGCTGTCGCCGAATGCCAAGCTGCGCAACTTGTGGGGTTACCTGAAGCGAAATGCCCAACGCGATCCGAACGTTGAGTACATCAAGATATCTCCAGCTCGCAAAGCAAAAGCCAACATTCTTCGTTTGTGGCGAAAGTTTTGGGTACGCGATATGTTTGGCCCACGACATTGCGAAAATATTCCTGACAAAAGCGTGTTTTATGCTTTTCAATATCAGCCAGAACAGTCTACTTTAAGCCAAGGCATTTTTTACGCCAACCAGATCGCGCTCATTGAGAACATATCCAAATCGCTTCCGCTTGGATACACGCTCATCGTCAAAGAGCATCCTTGGGGGCGCGGCGCGCGGCCGGTTTGGCAGTATCAACATTTGGCAGAGTTGTACAACATTCAGTTTTGTGATGCGCCCTCAAAAGAAATCATCGCCAAAGTCGAAGCCGTGATCGTCATCAGCGGCACTGTGGGCTTTGAGGCGCTCATGCTTGAAAAACCAACTATCGTCATGGGGCGGACGTTCTTCACGCACTGCGATCTTTTCTACCGTGCGGGTTCGGTGCAAGACTTGCCCGGACTGTTGAGAAAAATCTTGGTCGACCGAGATTTCGATAGTAACGGCCTTCGAAACATTCAGCTGCAACGGTACTTGATGTCGTATCTGAATGCTTTGATTCCTTATTTCCCAGTGGTCGAAAATGGACACCATTACGGTATTGAGCTTGCAAATCAGCTGGGAATTACAAGAAAATTATCAAATATATGAGAAAGGTTAATAGATGAAAGCAGTTATTTTGGCAGGCGGTTTAGGCACCCGCCTCAGCGAAGAAACCGTTTTAAAACCCAAGCCGATGGTTGAAATCGGTGGCATGCCCATTTTGTGGCACATCATGAAGACCTACTCGAGCTACGGCGTTAATGACTTCGTGGTTTGCCTAGGTTACAAGGGCTACATGATCAAAGAGTACTTTGCCAATTACTTCTTGCACATGTCAGACGTTACTTTTGACATGGCCAACAACAAAATGGAAGTGCACCAGGCTAGTGCGGAACCCTGGAAAGTAACCTTGGTTGACACGGGGCAAGACACCATGACAGGCGGCCGTTTGAAGCGTGTTGCTGCCTACCTGGGTGATGAAGACTTTTGCTTCACCTATGGTGACGGTGTGGCCGACGTTGATATCGGCAAACTGATCCAGTTTCACAAGGCGCAAGGCACTCTGGCCACTGTGACCTCAGTGCAGCCACCTGGGCGATTTGGTGCGCTTGACATTGCCCACGGCAAAATTACTGGTTTTCAGGAAAAGCCACAGGGCGATGGTGCATCGATCAATGGCGGTTATTTTGTTCTTTCGCCCAAAGTGATTGACTACATTGCCAACAGCAACACCACCTGGGAGCGGGAGCCGCTGGAGCGGCTTGCTAGAGAGGGTCAACTGTCTGCCTACAAGCACGAAGGGTTTTGGCAGCCGATGGATACCCTCAGGGACCGGATGCTACTCGAAGAGCTTTGGAACAATGGCAATGCCCCTTGGCGGATCTGGAAGTAACTTTTTATGCGGGCAGGTAAGCTGCCTCTACAGACTACTTTAGTCCGCTTTTCCAATGAGTGAACATTTGCAGCGTCGACACTAGCTAAAAATTATTTTTCTATAACCCTTTGCCATCGTGCGTCAAATGGACAAAGCTGCATTAGGTACTCTTCTACTAACGGCAAAAAAATTGCCAATCGCTAGCGCCGAATTTTTCTTACCAGGATGTTGTCTCCAAGCAAAAGAAAATCTATATCCGTCGAAAGAAAACATTTGACCGCATCGTCAGGCGTCTCAACAATAGGCTCGTTGTTGACGTTGAATGAAGTATTTAGCAATACAGGCACTCCCGTCAGCTTGTAAAACCGCTCCAGTATTCGTCTGTAAATAGTTTCTGATTGCGGCGCAACCGTTTGAAGTCGTCCCGTTCCGTCCACGTGTGTCACCGCAGGAATGATTTCCCTTTTTTCTATTCGCACACGCGGCACCAGAAGCATGTACGGACTTGGTCTGTCGATTTCAAAATATTCCGATGCAATCTCCTCCAAAGCTACCGGCGCAAACGGCCGAAACGCTTCTCTGTGCTTGACTCGGCTGTTTAGGATGTCCTTATTCTCTGCTAACAACGGGCTCATTACGATACTTCTGTTTCCGAGGGCGCGTGGCCCCATCTCGGACCGTCCTGAGCAAATCGAACCGATTTTATTTTCTGCCAGCATCTGCGCGAATATGTCCAGTACGTCCGCACCTTCCGTTATTTCACAACCATTCTCCCTGGCAAAGGCGGCGGCTTGCGCATAGTTTGACTGCTGGTATCGCGGGCCCGTGTATGGCGAAACCAGTTCTTGTCGGTATTCCAGCCCCAATTCCATATGCGCGCCCCACAGTGCATTACCTAAGGGTATCCCGGTATCAGAGCAGGCGGGGTTGATAAATACGTCGTCAAAAATGCCAGCTGAGAGTATTTTGTAGTTCGCCACGGAATTGAGCCCTACGCCACCAGAAATACATAAGTGATTAGATCCAGTCTTTTGCTTGGCATAGCGCGCTAAGTGCAGCATTGCTTTTTCACACTCATCCTGGACCTCGAATGCCGCACGGGCTCTCTGACTTTCCGTCTCGAATTGGGCAGGGCTGTACCCTTTAAGACTGTATTTGCCTTCAACACAGATTGAGGAGTAGTCGGTCGATATGCCTTCGAACTTACCATTGAAGTTAAAGATCGCATCGTTAATATGTTCACCGTACGGCGCTAATCCCATTGTCTTGCCTTCCTGCAGCAATCCAAAGCCGATGGCTTGGGTAACGGCAGAGTACAAAAGCCCGATCCCAATCTTCTGAGTCTTATCAACCAGTTTGACAGTGCCGTTTTTGGCCTCGTAAAGGCTCTGGGTTTCTGCGGATGAGCCGCGACCATCAACGATCAGAATTGCACTATCTTTAAAGCCGCTCGAATAGTAAGTACTGCAAGCATGTGAGAGATGATGATCTATGACTCTAATTTTTCCCTCATCAATCTGATTGAGAAAGGTGTCTTTTCGACACGGTGTTTTAAATTCGTCGATCTGCCAGTCCTTATTGGCAATGTGATCTAGTACGACGAGATCGATTTCATTGACGCTTTTGATCCCAAAGTACTCCATGCATGCTTCTGTAGCTTTCTGCGGGAAGGCTCTGGAGTCCTTCTTGCGGTCAATGCGCTCTTCAGAAAGCATGACGACTTCGCGACTTTCCTCGTTGATTTTTATAACGGCGGCCCCTGTGTTGTGCCAAGGGTCCTTATGCAGTCCAAGTACGATCATCTGTTTATTCACTTTTATGTCTAGCCGAGGTAACAATCCTCGTTATCATGTCAATCGTATGAGATCATACGGTCAATCGCCCCTGAGTTAGCTAGGTCGAGGCGCTCTGTCTTCTCATGCAGCACCATGGATGCCAATTCTTTTCTTTCATGGGACTTTAATGTCGCGCCCGTTGGGGATGCTAAATAGATCAGCGAGCCTACAAATCGATAACGAATTTTCATGCTACTAAGGATTGAACAATTATCAATCTCATTTCGAATCTCGTCCTTGTTCGATTTTGGCTTACCTCTGCTTTGTTCTTGGCAAACATTACTGCTGGCTATGACTTCTTGCGCGCTTAGAAAAAACCCTAGCTTGTCCAAGGCTTGGGCCAAACCAAAAGTTGTCCTTCCTCGCGCATGTAAGTGCCGGCGTGATCGTGAGGACCCTTGCTTTCTGCTGGCTTCTTTGTGGGTTAGATTTAGGCTTGCATCAGGCTCATGCCGTATGGACAAGCGCTCGGGCGTCTTGGGGGCTAGTGACCCTCGCCTTTCCCGCCAAACTGCCGAATCGATGAGTCAAGGGAGGGTATGAAATTGAAGTTTACGGTTTTTGGCGGGCACGGATTTATTGGTAGCCATATAGTCCAACACCTTAGGGCAAAAGGATATTCGGTAAATGTCCCCGGTAGGGACTTGTCGGATGTCTTTGATCGCGAGCTTGGCCACGTTATTTACTCCATAGGTTTGACTGCCGACTTCCGAAGTCGCCCTTTTGACACTGTTGAAGCGCATGTTTGTCTTTTGTCCAAGCTTTTGCAAAAGTGTCGATTTGATTCATGGCTCTACCTTTCCAGTACACGGGTTTATTCCGGGCTTGACCTTAAAAAGATGGCTACAGAAAAATCATCCGTTGTTGTAGCCCCAGGGTCGGACAGCCTTTATAACCTTAGCAAGCTCTTGGGCGAGTCTTTATGTTTGGCCTGCGCGAAGCCCAATGTTCGAGTCGCGCGCTTGTCGAATGTGTACGGCGCTGGTATCAGCGCAGACACTTTTCTAGGTTCGGTCATAGATGATTTACGGGTTCACGGACGCGTCACCGTGAACGAGTCTCCAGATTCCGGCAAAGATTATGTTGCGTCAAGCGACGTTGTGTCTTTGCTAGAAGTGATTAGTCTTCGTGGGCTAGAGCGTCTTTATAATGTGGCCAGTGGACAGGTTATTACACATAAGACGTTGTTTGAAAAAATCGGTCTGCTGACTGGACTTGCAACAAATTTTTCAGATGGCGGCATAACGCGAACTTTTCCATTGGTTGATATTTCCGTCGCTCGAAAAGAGTTTGGATTTCAGCCGAAGAATTTACTTGATGCCGTCGGCGCTTTACTCGCTGACTGTGGTGTCCTTCACAACCCTGGAGATGATTCGTGAGCATCAATAAGACGGTAGATCCTATTGCTGAGTTTGAAGAAATGAAGCTCGCAAACATCAATGGGTATGTCAAGGACACGGAATGGCATCGAATATCAAAGGAATTTCATACGAAGTCCTTTTTGAATTACTACATGTACAACTTCTCTATTTTGGGTCGCCCCATTATTCAGATGCCAATGGACATCATTGCGACGCAAGAACTGATCTGGAAGGTCAAGCCTGATCTGATCATCGAGACTGGCATTGCCCACGGCGGATCGCTAATCATGAGTGCGTCCATGCTTGCGCAGATTGATTATTGCGAGGCTGTTGAGGCTGGCAGGGCGCTTGATCCTAAAGCATCTCGTAGACGAGTACTAGGCATTGATATCGACATTCGGGCCCATAACCGATCTCTGATTGAGGCGCATCCCATGGCTCACTTGATCACCATGATCGAGGGACCTTCCACCTCCACAGAGGTCGTCGCAAAGGTACGTGAATTCGCCAAGCGGTATGAGCGGATCATGATTTGCATGGATTCCAACCATGCGCATGCCCACGTGCTGGCCGAGCTTGAGGCCTATGCACCACTCACTAGCGTGGGCAGCTACTGCTGTGTTTTTGACACGGTGGTTGAAGATCTCCCGCCAGAAATCAGTGCAGGTAAACCGTGGGCCAAAGGGAACAGCCCTAAAACTGCAGTCTGGGAGTATATGCGTCGTTTGGAAAACGGAGACAGCAAGGGGTTGTCCGGCGAAAGGATGGTTTTCGTTGTCGACAAAACTGTCGAGAACAAGCTGATCATGACCAATGCACCAGATGGCTACTTGCAACGTGTGGCTTGACGCTATGCTTGGCCAATCTTTGCTTCGGGATATTGGTATTTGCTGCATGGTCACCTGTCAACGTCACAGCTGCTGACTAAAGCTGGATTCAAAAGTGTCCAGTGTGTCGCTCCTTACCGAACTTCCGCGTGCCCCTCGCGTAAGCATAGGAATGCCTGTATACAACGGTGTAGCGTTTGTCGGTACTGCGCTCAGAGCATTGTTAAGCCAGACCGAAACTGATTTTGAACTGATCATTTCTGACAATGGTTCGTCAGACGGCTCTACTGAGATACTTTTGGACGCTGCTGCAGGTGACAGTCGGGTGCGGTATTTTCGGCACGAAAAGAGCCTGCGCGCCTATGACAACTTCCATTACGTCCTGTCCCATGCACGAGGTACGTACTTTATGTGGGCTGCCTGCGACGATAACTGGGATGCGGATTTCATTGAAAAGCTTGCAAAAGGTCTGGATATGGAACCAAAAGCGATCATGGCTTTTGGCGATGTAAACAAGATTACGCCCGCTGACAAGGTCGGTATTTCGGTGCCATTTGATTTTCAAACAATGGGCATGTCGGTTGAGGAAAGATTGAAAAAACTTGCCCGCTCCCAGTGCTACTACTTTTATGGTTTGTGGAGAACCGTGGCGATTAAAAGTGCACCTTACTCGTATTGCGCTTGGTGGCCAGATCTGCCGCTAATGCTTGCCGCTTCCATTCTTGGCCCGTTCCTGCACGTATCCGGAGTCCGCTTTCATTATTACGAAGTAACAAAGAGCAACCTGACCCGCGTGAAGGAGCAAGATTATGTTGATCGTTTCAATCTTCTGATGGGGATTGGCGGTCTTGTTGCCGCAGTTTATCGAGCTTGTTCGAAGGTAGGTGGACCATTCTTGGGTGTTTATGCGGCAGCACTGGTGGTTTGGAAGCAAATTGTGTCTGTCCCTGGCTATATTTGGCGGCGTCTGGTGGCGCACTAGCTGTTGGAGCTCGATTTTTGCAATTCTTTTAGTGGCTGCTTGCTTGAGCGCTAATTTTTGTTGTGACTTGTTTCTTAATCGGATTCAAGTACAAAGCGCTCCAGAAGCTAAAGCAGGCCTAAAAGCAATATCGACAATAGTCTCAAAAAGTTGTTGGTCGGTTTGAAATTCAACTCCGTTTATGTCGCACTCGGTACTTTCAGTTGAATGAGTAAAGTGAAACGCAAAAATAATGCTACCCGTGGCGGTTTGTCTACCCTTTTGGGTGTGCGGGTAGGTTGGCTGCTGTTCGTCGCTGCGTTTTTAGGGTCGATGGCCGTTGCTTTGCTTGTACAACTGGTCCTGTTGCCTTATTTCTTGCCACAGCTGCATGCTGGGCACGGCATGCTGGTGGGCGGGGACTCTGCGGGCATGCACGCTACTGCGGCTGCGTTGGCCGAGCGTATTCGCTCTGAAGGCTGGGCAGTGTGGGAGCTTCGGCCAGCGGGCAATGCGCCGACTGGCATTGCTGCGGCAGTCTATGTTTTTGTGACGCCTGAGCCTTACATGCTGGCGCCGTTGAATGCGCTGGTGCATGCTGCTGGTGGCTTGGCTATTTACTTGATAGCGTTTGGCATATCCCGACATCGGCTGGCATCGGTGGCGGCAGCCATGCCGTTTTTGCTGTTCCCGTCTGCGGCCAGCTGGTACGCCCAGATTCATAAAGACGGTATCTTTGCGCTGGGTATGCTTTTGTGCGCCTTGGGGTGGATGCAGGCTTTCCGCCGTGACTTTTGGCTGGTTGGTGTGCCGCGTTATGCAGCTTTGTTGCTGCCTCTTGCTGCGGGGCTTTTCCTTATCTGGCTGGTTCGGCCCCACATCATGGTGCTGATGCAGGCGGTCGGGCTGGTCACTACCGTGTTTGGTTTGGGTGTGGTGTTGGTGTGGTGGCGCAAAGGTGTGCTTGGCGGCCACCGGGCTTTGCTGGCGGCTTTTGTATTTTTGGCCATTCCTGCACTGATGGTGTTGGCAAAGCCGTCAGACTACCGGGTTGAAAGCTGGAAAGGCGATGTCGTTGCGCGCGAGTCTGTGATGCGCTACATGCCCAGCGCTTGCTTGCTGGAGCGCGGGGATTACGCAAGCGTTGACAGGCTGCCCATCACCGTTGCTGCCATGCGTGATTTTTTCATTTCAGGTTACCGCAATGCCAAAAGCAATATGGACCCAGACTTCATACCCGGCACGGTTTGTAATCTCATCGGCTATTTGCCTCGCGCCTTGCAAATAGGTTTTTTGGCGCCTTTTCCCAGTGCCTGGCTGTCCGACGGCAGCATCGCCGCCAGTACGATGATGCGGCGCGTCATCAGCTTTGAGATGCTGGCCGTGTACGCCGGTTTACTGCTTTTGCCGCTGGCCCTGTGGGACTATCGCCGCAAGCCTGAGTTTTGGTTCGTCCTTGGCTTTTTTACCTTGCTGATGGTGATTCATGTTTACCTGGTGCCTAACTTGGGCACGCTCCACCGTATGCGTTACGCGTTTTTGACGGCGGTTGTGGGAATTGCGATCAGCGCAGGTGTTCGACATATATCGATTCGCCGGGTGGATCGCGAGGGACAAGAAGCCGCCGCATAAGCTTACAGGTGCCGGAGGTGCGAGGGCTACAATAAATGTGGCCGATACCGCCGGAAATCGACCAATTTATTGCCCTGATTCAGGTTACTTCTCTCTTCAAATCAAAAGTCACGAGAACTTTCCAGATGATTACTCGCCATGGATTTTTGAGCTGCGCCGAAGGTATGCGCCTGGCCTACCTGACGCCTGATGCTTGATCTAGCAGCTTTTAGGCGCCTGTTTGCTGACATCTGGTCGGTATTTGGTTTCCGATACGCCATCTATCTTTGTTTGCTGGCCCTCACGGGCCTGATGGAAGGTATGACGATCGCCGGCGTGGTGCCGCTTCTCAGTGCCATTGGCATCGGTGAAGGCGGTGGGGGTGCTGGCGGAGTTGTTAGCGGCACAGTGCTTGGCTTTCTGGGGTGGTTGGGCATGGGTACTTCTGTGTCAGCGATTGCCGGGTTGATTCTGGCGTCACTGTTTTTAAGCACTGCGTTTTTCCTGGCCCAGGCTTATATGGGCGTTTCCCTTCAGACGGGCTACGTTAGTCGTTGGCAAAAGCGTTTGCTCATCGGTATTTTTGCGGCAAATTGGGGCCTGTTTCTGAAAACCAGAAACGGTGATTTGATCAACTCCGTGGTCACTGAAACCCAGCGACTTGGCGGAGCTTTTTATCAGACGGGTTTGCTGTTAACGGGCGTGCTGCACAGCTTCATTTACATGGCTCTAGCGGCCACGCTCTCTGGCCTGACAACATTAGGTGTTATCGCCGGGGGGGCGCTGTTGTTTTTGATCACCCGGCCCCTGATTCAACGCGCCTACCGCGTTGGCGCAGGCATCAGCCATGAAAACGCCGAATTGCAGGTCAAACTTGGTGAGTTTGCCGCCAGCGCCAAGCTACTGAAGGCCACAGCGACTGAAAACGAAGCCTTGAGCGTGATGGACGGGATTGTTAAGAGACTGCGAAAACATGTTCTTTCAAACTCTTTTGATGCGCAAATCGTCAAGGGTATTTTTGACTTCGGCGCTGCAGCCATGGTTGCCAGCATTTTGGTGATCAGTCGCAGTGTGTTGAATATTGACGCTGCGGTCATTTTGGTCATTCTGGCCATTTTTATTCGCCTTATTCCCAAACTGACAGGTCTACAGCAAAGCTTGCAGTCGCTGACGGGCAGTTTGCCGGCTGTCGCAAACCTCCATGATATGGCTCGCACTGTTGAGGCAGAGGCTGAAACATCACCTTCAGGGCCACTGCCGCCGTTGCTGTCCAGCGGCCCGTTTGCGTTGCAGCTTCGTGATGTCGCGGTGAATCATGGCGATGCCCAAATCATTTCAGGTTTGTCGATTGATATACCGGCAGGTGCTTGCGTCGCACTGGTGGGGCGTTCAGGGGCGGGCAAGTCAACACTTGTCGATGCCATGCTGGGGCTGATCCCTTTGAAGGCCGGTTCTGTCAGTGTCAACGGTTTGGACCTGCAACAACTGCCCATTCAGGCGTTTCGCAGGCGCATTGGTTACATGGGCCAAGAAACCATGCTCTACAACACCACCATACGCGGGAATATTTTGTGGAGTCAGCCGCAGCTCAGTGACGAAATCGTGATGCTGGCTGCCCAGCGTGCGGCTGCCGACGGATTTATTTCGCAATCTGCACACGGCCTGGACACCATGGTCGGTGACCGTGGTGGCCGGTTGTCAGGCGGTGAGCGCCAACGCCTGGGCCTGACCCGGGCTTTGCTTGGCGACCCGGGTTTGCTGATTCTTGACGAGGCTGCCAGTGCGCTTGATGCAGAAACTGATGCGTCGGTCACCAGGGCGCTAGAGCAGCTCAAAGGCAGAGTCACCATGGTTGTGATTTCGCACCGCCTCTCGTCGGTGCGGATGGCTGACTACATTTATGTGCTCGACAAAGGCGAAGTGGTCGAATCAGGGACGTGGGCTGAACTTGAGGGTAATCATGGCCTGTTCAGCCGTTTGATGTAGCGCTGTTGCGCGATTTGTAAGACCATTCTTTGAAGATACTTCACATCATCACATCTCTTGAGCAGGGCGGTGCCGAAGCCGTACTGTGCAGGTTGGTCACCTCGAAAGCAGAGGGCATTGAACACGCAGTTGTTTCGCTTAAGGGCGAGGGTTTTTATAGCCCTTTGTTGGTCGCTGGCGGTGTTGCCGTGCATTATTTTGATTTTGGTCGGTTTCTCCAATGGAATAGCCTTTCCGAATTGAAACGTCTGATCAAACTGATTGCTGAAGTTTCACCGAATGTTGTGCAGACCTGGCTATATCACGCCGATCTGGTGGGCGGCCTTGCTGCCCGCTTGGCTGGCTGCAAGGCTGTGGTTTGGGGTGTCAGATCAGCTTCATTGAGCCCCTTGTTGATGGGCCGCTCTACCCGTTTCGTGGCTTGGCTTTGTGCCAGACTGTCAGGTTTTATTCCCACAGTTGTTGCAACTTGCTCGCAGGAGGCGGCCAAGGTACATCAGCGCCTGGGTTATGACGCTTCAAAGTTCGAGGTCATTGCGAACGGTTTTGACTTGAAGACATTTAAGCCAGATGCGATTGCGCGCAAGCTGCGTCGCCAGTCGTGGGGCGCGAGTGACAACGAGGTGCTCATAGGCTGCGTGGCACGCTGGGATCCTTACAAAGACCATGCCAACTTGCTGGAGGCCTTGTCAATTGCCCTGTCGGGTGGTTGCCAATTGCGTTGTGTTCTCGTGGGTGGTGGTCTGGATGACCGCAACCCGACGCTGAGCGGACTGATGGCTAAGTACAATCTTGCCGAATCGGTCATTTTGGCTGGCAAGCAAAGCGATATCCCTTCTGTTATGAACGCACTTGACTTTCATGTCCTGCCCAGCGCGAGCGAGGCCTTCCCCAACGTTGTAGCCGAGGCCATGGCCTGCGGGGTTCCTGCCATCGTGACAGACGTTGGCGACGCATCGCTGATTGTTGGCGACACAGGCTGGGTTGTACCGCCCAAAAATCCTCAACTGCTTGCCCGCGCGCTGATTGATGCGGTTGCTGGCGCGCGTCTTGACGGGCATGTGCAACGTCGTGACGCTGCGCGACAACGCATTGCTGACAATTTCAGCCTGGACAAAATGACCCGTTCTTATGTGCACCTTTGGCGATCGGTGGTGTCGAAGTGATATCAGCTTCTTCTTTTTCGACTAATGGGCGCAATGTCGTTTGCTTTGACAATATTTTTCATGGACGCAGGGTACTTTTAACGGGACACACAGGTTTCAAGGGAAGCTGGCTGGCTCTGTGGCTAAAGCGATTAGCAGCCGATGTGGCTTGCCTGGCCTTAGTACCTGATACTGTGCCCAGCCATTGGTCATTGTTGAACCTCGGCCTTGAAGAGCACCTGGTTGATATTCGTGACTACGCCGCAGTACAAAAAACTGTCTCTCTGGTTAAGCCTGACATCGTTTTTCATCTTGCTGCCCAGCCTTTGGTACGCCGCTCATATGCCGATCCACTGACAACTTGGGCGACCAATGTGCAAGGCACAGCCCACGTCCTAGAGGCTTGCCGCCAAGAGGCCAGTGTCAAGGCTATTGTGGCGGTCACTACAGACAAGTGTTATGAAAACCAGGAGTGGCTGTGGGGCTATCGTGAAAACGATCGCCTGGGCGGACACGATCCTTACTCTGCCTCAAAAGCTGGGGCTGAACTTGTCGCCGCCAGCTACCGCAAATCGTATTTCAGCAGCGAAGGCTCGCCGCTTTTGGCGACAGCGCGCGCTGGCAATGTGATCGGTGGCGGAGACTGGTCAGAAGACCGCCTCATCCCCGACATGGTCAGGGCCAGCAAGCTGGGCGCGTCTGTCGAAATTCGGTCGCCCAACGCAACTCGGCCTTGGCAGCATGTGCTGGAGTCCTTGTCTGGATATCTCTTGCTGGGGCAACGCTTGTTGCAAAGGCAATCTGGTTTTGCAGAGGCCTGGAACTTTGGTCCCGATGAATCAGGCAACCAGACAGTATCTGCTGTGCTGTCGAAGCTCAATCAGCACTGGGACGGGCTGCGCTGGCATGTTACGGGCATGCCACAGCCGCATGAGGCGGGACTTCTACAACTTGACAGTACCAAGGCGCGTGCCCTTCTTCAATGGTCGCCCGTCTGGGGCTTTGACGAAGGCCTGAAACGCACAGCCGACTGGTATCGCCTTTACCTTGAAAAGGGGGAAGTCAGCACAGACGCCCAACTGTCTGACTATGTGAATGATGCGATGACCAAGCATGTTGGCTGGGCGGTTTGACGTGAAACTTGTCTCAACCTCAATTGCAGGCGTTTTTGTTGCACAAACCAATGCCTTTCAAGATAGCCGAGGTGCCTTCGCGCGCTTGTACTGCGAGAGCGAACTCGCCGAGGCAGCAAAAGGACGACAAATTCGGCAGATCAACCATTCGCGTACTGCAGCCGTTGGTGCAGTCAGGGGCATGCACTTCCAGTTTGCGCCTCATGCTGAAACTAAAATGGTGCGCTGTCTCAAGGGGCGTGTTTGGGATGTGGCTGTGGATTTGCGAGAAGGCTCGCCCACCTTTTTGCAGCATCATGCACAGGAGTTGTCGCCCTTAAACGCGTTGATGCTGGTCATACCTGAAGGGTGTGCACATGGTTTTCAGGTCCTGGAGCCAGATTCAGAACTTCTATATTTGCACACCGCCAATTACACACCTGATGCTGAGGGCGGTGTCCGTTTTGATGACCCGGCCTTGAATTTGCCGTGGCCTTTGCACATATCGGACTTGTCCGAACGGGACAAACAGCATCCACTCCTCAATAAAAACTTCCGAGGTCTTACCATATGAATTGCCGTCATTGCAATGCGCCACTTGAGCATGTTTTCCTGGACTTGGGCTTTGCCCCACCGTCTAACGCTTATCTGACCGCATCTGAGCTTCAGGCTCCGGAGCAGTATTTCCCGTTAAAGCTGTTTGTCTGTGACACATGTTGGCTGGTTCAGACCGAAGACTACTCGCGCTCCGACGAACTCTTTACCAAAGACTACGCTTACTTTTCATCGACATCGACCACATGGTTGACGCATGCGAAGTCTTACGTCGACATGATCACTTCAAGGCTTGGTCTGGGTGCTGAAAGTTTTGTGATCGAGGTTGCATCAAACGACGGTTATTTGCTCAAGAATTTTGTGGCCAACGGTGTGCCTTGCCTGGGCGTGGAGCCTACAGACAGCACGGCAGCTGCGGCTGAAGCGATCGGCATTCCCGTTGCGCGTGAGTTTTTCGGTCAAAACTTTGCTGAAAAGCTCGTGAAGTCTGGCAAGCAGGCCGACTTGATCATTGGCAACAATGTGTATGCCCACGTGCCGGACATCAACGACTTCACGGCGGGCATGAAGACTGCGCTCAAACCAGGTGGAACCATCACGCTCGAGTTCCCTCACCTCATGAACCTGATGGGCCTGAACCAGTTTGATACCGTCTATCACGAGCATTACTCCTACCTGTCTTTGCAGTCAGTGCGTTCGATCTTTTCGAAAGCGGGGCTGCGTGTGTTTGATGTAGAGCAGATTCCAACGCACGGTGGTAGCTTGCGTATTTTTGGTTGCCATGACGCCGACACTCGTGCAGACAGCGAAGCGGTTGTGCGTGTTCTTGCAGAAGAAATCAGTAATGGCTTGCAGGATTTGCCAACCTACCAGCGGTTTCAGCGCGCGGCTGATATTGTCAAAAACCGTTTATTGGCGTTTCTGGTGGATGCTTCGCTGGCGGGCAAGACTGTGGCCGCGTATGGTGCTGCCGCCAAAGGCAACACCCTGATGAACTATGCAGGTATCAAACCCGACCTGATTACTTTTGTGTGTGACGCAGCCGCTGCCAAGCAGAACAAGTTCATGCCGGGAAGTCATATTCCTATTTTTACGCCTGACGAAATGCGCAAACGGCGACCCGACTACGTTGTCATCTTGCCTTGGAATATTGCCGATGAGGTGATCAAATCGAACGGCTTCGTCAGGGAATGGGGTGGCAAATTCGTCGTCGCGGTACCAGAGCTGCGAATATTCTGATGAAAGTTCTTGTCACGGGCGGCAGTGGTTTTATTGGGCAATATTGCCTGACTCAGCTGCACAGCAAAGGCTACGAAGTACATGCGGTCTCGTCTGTCCCAAGATCCGATACTGAGTCGGTTCAATGGCACCAGGCCAGTCTGTTGGATGCAGTACAGACACGTGCACTTGTGCGTGCAGTCAAGCCATCCCATTTGCTGCACCTGGCTTGGTACACCAAGCATGGTAGGTACTGGACCGCACCTGAAAACCTGGATTGGGTTAACGGCAGTCTTGCACTGATGCGGGAGTTCTCTGAATCGGGTGGGCGCCGTCTGGTATCTGCTGGCACCTGTGCAGAGTACGACTGGAATCACGGCGTGTGTATTGAGGATCAAACACCGTTGGTACCCGCAACGCTTTACGGAAGCTACAAGCACGCCATGCAACTGATGCAGAGTGCATGGTGCGCGCAAGACGGTGTTTCAGGGGCGTGGGGCAGGGTGTTTTCACTCTACGGACCGGCGGAATATCCTGATCGTCTGGTGGCTTCGGTCATACGTGCATTGTTGCGCGGTGAAGTGGCAACCTGTGGAAACGGTAGCTTGGTGCGTGACTATTCACATGCTGAAGATGTTGCCGCCGCTTTTGTCGCTGTACTCGAAAGCGGCATTGAAGGCCCGATCAATATTGGCTCCGGAGACGGCATTAGCCTTCATGATCTGGTTGAAAAAATCGCTGTAAAACTTGATGGCACCAAGCTCATCAGGTATCGACCACCCTCTTTGGTGCCAAGTACCGAACCTGCATTGTTACTGCCAGATGTCTCCCGTCTTCTGTCTTCTGGATGGCAAAAAAAGTTTGACCTCGATAGCGGGCTGGACGACACCATCGCATGGTGGCGTCGGCAGCCGGGAATGTCCGTGGCCTGAGTACTGCGGGCAATACTTTGGCTCGACTTAAATTCAACATCATTTTTAACTTCTTGGGCAGTGCTTGGCTCGGCTTGCTGACGCTTGCCGTCACGCCCTTGCAGGTTCACTTTCTTGGCGTTGAAGCATTCGGATTTGTGGGCTTGATCACCATACTTCAGGTACTGCTCGGTTCGCTTGATCTGGGCATTGCTGCCACCGTCACCAAGATCGTTTCGTCTGACCACAGCGTTCAGCGCCGCGACAGTGCAGCAGCATTGAATACGGCATCTACTGTCTACTGGGCTATCGCGCTTTTGATGGCTCTGCTGTTGTGGACCAACTCCGCCAGGGTCGCCTCTTTCTGGTTGCGCAATACACGACTTGATTCTGAGACCGTCACGCTGGGTATACAAATCATCGCTGTGTATCTTGGTTTGCGCTGGCCAGTTGCTTTTTACTCGGGGGTTATCAGTGGGCTTCAGCGCATGGACACCTTGAACGTTATCAAGGCGTCCGTTAACACGCTGCGTTTGGTAGGCGGGGTGGTCGTGCTCTTTTTTATGCCCGACTTGCTGGCTTTCCTGGTTTGGTTTGCCATCAGTTCTGCCGTTGAATTGCTGGTTTATGCGGTGATGACTTACCGCATGCTTCCGACACTGCGCTTTTGGCCGTCTTTCTCTCTGGCATCATTCAAGGGTATCTGGAAGTATTCAGCAGCTATGAACCTGATAGCGCTGACGGCTTTGGTGTTGAGTCAGGCCGACCGATTGGCCGTGACCAAACTGCTTAGTCTTGAAGCTTTGGGTTATTACTCGATTGCGTACAACGCTTCGATTGTGATTTCTCTTGTTCAAAGCGCGATCAACAACGCCTCGTTCCCGGCTTTTTCTCACTCTTTCAGCAGTGGTGAGCATGCTGAGCTTTTGTCGCGATACAACAAAACAAGTCAGTTGATGTCTGTTGTCGTTGCCTTACCGTGCTTTGGGCTGGTATTTTTCGGACATGAAGTCCTGACCCTCTGGATCAGCGTCAAGGTTGCCGACGAAGCGGCGTTCACCATGGCTTGCCTTGCAATAGGATTTTTTTTCAATGCCGTGGTTTCGAACGCTTACATGGCTGCCGTTGCCTGTGGACAACCGGGTTTGCCTTTGAAAGTCAACCTTTTCGCATTGTTCGGCTACCTGCCTGCGCTTTACTGGTTGGTTAACTCAAATGGCATGAGCGGCGCTGCAATCGCTTATGCAGGCCTCAATGCGTATTACGTATTTTCTCTGGTACCCCTGGTTCAGGCGCGAGTCATGCGTCAAGGCTTCGGCGTCTGGCTGCGTGAAAATCTGCTGCCTTTCACGCTGGTGGGAGTCACCGCGTTCGGTGGTGCGAAAATACTGGCGTCTATGATGCCGCTAGGAACCCTGACGGTTCTATCAATCGTGTTAGGGCTTGCGTTTTATGTTGCAGGGTCATGGTTTTTATTGTCAGCATCTTTGCGTTCTGATTTCCAAATACTAACCAAGCGGTTTTTTTCTTGATGACGCGAGTTGTTTTTTTTCTGTTCCAGCGCTTGCGTCTGGAGTCTCTTTTGTCCATTCCCTACGGTTGGCTTTATCGACTCGCGTTCATGCGCATAGGTTCTGGGTCATTTGTGAGCCCCTTCATTCAGGGCATCGGGCTGGATTGCATCGCCATAGGGAGCGGCTCCCGAATTAGCCGTAATACCCGTTTGCTGGCACTGAAAAGCTACGGTGACCAGCAGTTTAGACCCCAAATAACCATCGGTGACAACGTTAGCATTGGGTTTGGTTGCACTCTGTCTTGTGTCAACAGGCTGGATGTAGGAGACGATGTAACAATCGGGGACAATGTGTACATTGCCGATTCAAACCATGGTTACAGCAACCCAGTTTTGAGTATCCTCGATCAACCTTTGCTTCCGGGAAAAATTTCTATCGGTAAAGGTGCCTGGATCGGGTACGGTGCGTTCCTTTCAGGTCACGTTTCGGTAGGCGAGCATTCAGTGATTGGTGCCAACAGTGTGGTAACCCGCCCTGTCGAGGCCTACACGGTAGTGGCTGGCGTGCCGGCCCGGCCGGTCAAGCGGTTTGACCATGTTGCAGGTTGTTGGGTAACGGTAAGCAGTGACGCAAAGTTGCCATTAAAATTGAATTAAGAAAATGAAATTCTCAGTACTACTTCCAACCCGCAATGGTGGGCCTTACCTAGAAAACTGCATTCATTCGATTCTTGGTCAAGGCTATGACGACCTGGAACTGATCATTTCCGACAATGCCAATACAGACCAGACACCTGAGGTCATTGCGCGTTACGCGTCAGACCCTCGCGTCACCATCTTGCGGCTTGATCAACCCATTTCGGTGACAGATAACTGGAACAACGCGCTGTTTTCTGCATCTGGCGACTACATCATGATGATGGGAGACGATGACTTGCTGCTGCCGGGTTATTTTGTCAGGATGGCCCAGATCATTGATCAGTACAAGCAACCCGATTGTGTATTGCACAATGGTTATTCGTATGTTGCCCCTAATTCGATTGGGCAAAATGAACACGGCTTTTATAGCCGTGCGCACTTCAACTTTGCGCAGGACCTGACGCGTGAGGGTGTGATGTCGATGGATCAACGGTTCTCAATCGTGCACGACATGTTTCGCTTCAAGGTGCGCATACCTTTGAATATGCAAACGACGCTGGTGCGTCGTGACAAGTTGCCCAAGTTTCACCCGCCCTTTCCCGATCACTATGCCCTTAACTCGCTCCTGTTGACGGCTGATAAATGGGTTTTTAGCCCAGAAAAACTGCTGGTCGTTGGGGTATCGCCCAAATCGTTTGGACATTACTTTTACAGCAGCAAGCACAAGAGTGGCCTTGCCTACCTGGGCATTGATCCTGAGTTTCCAGGGATGTTGCCTGGCAGTGACCTGACCAATGGCATGCACATGTGGCTCAATCTGCTGAAAAAAAACCTGGGTGACAAACTGCAAGGCACAGAGGTCGATCGTGGCGGCTATGTACGCAGGCAGGTTTTTGCTTGGTATATGCAAAAAAAGCTGGGTGTTTTGAGCCTTGCTGACTTTCTGGCCAACCTCAAGCTTCTGTCGCTCGGTGACTGGGGCGGCCTGCTGCTATCTTTTTTTGACAAAGCCAGTTGGAGCCGTTTTACAAAGATCGTTCAGTCATCGAGAAAAAGCACAGCCGAACTCCAATGGAGCAGCCTTCAGCCTTTACCCGGCGTTGTGACGATTGCCCAGTTCTCAGACTGGATCACCCACCACGCCACGCCCGAACAAAAAGGTTGAGCTAGTCAGCTTGACTGGCACAGAGAGAATCATGAAGAACTGGCTACCTACAAAAAGAAAATTGGTTCAATTGGCGAACGGGTTTCTGCTGTCTGTGGCAAATGCCAAAATAGTCAGAGCCTTTCCGCAGACTTTTCGCTACCGCAAGAACGGGTCGCTGGACGGTTTGGACAGGATGACTGTTTCCAACAATTTGAACCAGCTGTCCTCAGACATCTCATTGCGATCAGCCACTTCTGACTGGTTCACGTTTGACCAGATATTCATCCACGAAGACTACAACCTGAAAGCTCTGAAGCGATACGCCGAGTTTGAAGCGCTTTATGCGAGATATTCAGTGGAAGGCACACCACTTATTCTGGATTTGGGTGCCAATATCGGTTTGTCCAGTGTGTATTTTCATCACGTTTGGCCTGCTGCAAAGATCGTTGCGGTTGAGCCCAGCGAGGATAACTTTGCGATACTCCGCCAAAACTTCGGCGCAACTGCAAACTTTGATGGAATGCTTGCCGGGATTTCCTGCAAGTCGTCGAGGCTTGCGGTAGCGGACCCCGCGGTCGAGAAAAATGCGTTTACAACTACCGTGATTGAACCCGGCACAGACGGTGGCGTGCAGGGGGTAACCGTGCCTGAAATCCTTGCCCGTTACTCCAAATCTGCTGGCTACCTGCCATTCATTGTCAAAATTGATATTGAGGGATTTGAATCTGATCTGTTTGCCGAAAATACATATTGGGTGAACGAATTTCCGATTTTGATCATAGAAATGCACGACTGGCTTTTTCCTGGTCAGGGCACATCGTCGAACTTTCTCAAGACCATTGCTCGACTTGACCGTGATTTTGTCTATCTAGGCGAGAACGTGTTTTCCATCAGAAATGACCGCGAGACTGAAGAAAACATATGAGCCAGAATCCTCGAGTTCTCATACTTTGCCCATATCCCCTGGGAATCAGCCCAGGGCAACGCTTTCGTTTCGAGCAGTACCTTGATGTTTTGCGGGCCAATGGGATTGTGATTGAGATCCAGTCATTCCTAGACATGGACACGATGCGGATCTTGTACAAACCTGGTCACGTGTTTCAGAAGGTCACTAACGTTTTGGCAGGTTTTCTTCGCCGGGTTGCGGGTTTGCGCCGTGTGTTCGACTATGACTATATTTTCATCCACCGTGAGGCCACGCCGATTGGCCCTCCGTTTATCGAAGCTGCCTTATTTCTTTTACGGCGAAAAGTGATCTTCGATTTTGATGACGCGATATTCATTAGCAAAACATCTAAAGTCAATCGCGTCGTTGCGTTTGCCAAATGGTCGTCGAAGATTCGCTTTATTTCAAAACACAGCATCAAGGTTGCGGTGTGCAATAACTACCTCGTAAACTGGGTCAAACAGTGCAACCCCAACGCCGTTTTGCTGCCGACCACCATCGACCTGAATTACCACAAACCGATAGCGAAGACGTCGCTTTCGACGCGACGCCCGGTGATTGGCTGGACCGGGACGCAGTCCACCATGGTCTACCTTGAACTGGTCAGGGAGGCGTTGGTGGAACTGCAGAAGCGTTATGACTTCGAATTTCGTGTCATTTGTGACGTTGATCCAAAATTCCCAGAGCTAAAAAACTACCGGTTTATCAAGTGGAATCTTGAATCCGAGATGGAAGACCTGGCAGGAATGGACGTCGGTTTGATGCCCGTACCCCAGGGGCAGTGGGAGCAAGGTAAGGTTGGCTTCAAGGCAATCCAGTATTCGGGTGTAGCTGCGGTGCCTGTCGTGTCGTCTACGGGCTCAGGCCATGAAGTTGTGTTGCATGGCAAAACCGGCTTTGTCGTTGACAATCATTGCGCCGACTGGGTCGAAGCCCTGGCGGCGTTGTTGGATAATCCAGCTCAGCTTGAAGCCATGGGTAGAGCTGCACGCGAATACATAGACACCAAGTATTCTGTTCGCTCGCAAATCCCGACTTACATGGGTCTTTTTGGAAAATAGCCGAGACCCTCAGCTACTTCAACAACATTTTTAAAGGTGAGGCCAGTGAAAATCGATAACAAAACTCGTGTTTACGTTGCGGGTTGCGGCGGCATGCTTGGCGACGCGATGTATGCCCGTCTTTGCGCCGTTGGCGCTACCGTTAAGGCGACAGACATTAACTGCGCTGACAGTTGGCTTGAGTACGGTGATGTCCGCGATTATTCTGCTATCCGTAAGAGCATCGTGGATTTCAGCCCTGATCTGGTTATCAATTTGGCCGCACTCACCGATCTCGAATTTTGCGAAAAAGAGCAAGAGAACTCGTGGCTTACAAATGGCTTGGGTGCTGAGAATTTAGGGCTTGTCGCTAATGAGTTAGACGTGCCTTATGTGTATATTTCTACTGCCGGCATCTTTGGCGGCGAACGGGATCTGTACAACGATTTTCATGCGCCGAACCCACTGTCCGTTTATGCACAGTCGAAGTATTACGGAGAGCAATATGTCCGTAATAGCGTCAAAAAGCATTTCGTACTGCGTGCCGGCTGGATGATGGGCGGCGGTCCTGCCAAGGACAAAAAGTTCATTAATAAAATTTACAAGCAAATTTGCGCTGGTTCGAAAGAACTTTTTGTCGTGGATGACAAGCTTGGGACGCCGACATTCACAGTCGACTTTGCCAACGGTTTGTGCGGTATTGTTGAAAGTGAGCAATACGGCCTTTACAACCAGGTTTGCAATGGCGCAGCTAGCCGTTTTGTTGTGGCGCAGGAATTTGTCAGGCTGATGGGTTTGGCTGATCGGGTCAAGGTAACGGTTGTTCCTTCCGATTATTTCAAGGAGCAATATTTTGCTCCCCGACCTGCCAGTGAAAAGCTGGTCAATCTAAAACTCAACCAGCGCGGCCTGAATCGTATGCGCGACTGGCAAGTCTGTCTTGAGGAATATGTAGCAGTTTTCAAGTCAGACTATTCGCGCAGGTAGGAGTTTTTTTGAGTGATTTGACCAAGCCTTCTTTGCTGAGGCATCCTGCTTTGAAAGTTTGGCTTTCGATATTCGTGTACGCCATCTTCACGGGCTGGCTTATACAAGTAGTCATACTGCCGCACTTTTTCCCTCAACTACACGCTGGCAACGGCTTGTTGGCTGGACGAGACTGGGTAGGTTTTCATGAACAAGCGGTCTTGCATGCGCAGCAAATCATTGCCGGAGGATGGGAGAAATTTCGATTAAGACCGGATGGCGATAATGCGATCATTGGCGTCACGTCTTTTTTCTACGTCATTTTCAACCCTAAACCTTGGGCCCTGCTCCCGATTAATGCTGCCATGTTCGCGTTTGGCGGAACAGCACTGTTCTGCATGCTCAAGAATCTGGATTTGGAAAACAGTGAGGCCGCAGTAGCCTTGTTGCCTTACCTCTTTTTCCCCTCAGCATTGCTGCAGTATGGTCAGATCCATAAAGATGTTTTTTGTACGGCGGGGGTACTCGTTATTCTTTGGGCTTGGAGTAGTTTGCTCAGCAAAAAAAGAAGATTAAAGGAAATTATTCCTTTTTTGGTGATTAGCGCCGTAGCCTTGGTGATGTTGTCGGTTTTTCGCCCTTATTTTATGTTCCCGTTCTTGGGTTTTGGTGCGTTCCTCTTTTTCTTGCATTTTGTGCGGCTCGGCTGGCAAGTTGTGAAACTTCAGATCTCTTCAGAAAAACACCCCTATTGGAAGGCCTTGAAGTTCAATCTTCAATCGATTTGTCTTCTGGTGTTGCTCTGCGTCCCAGTCTATTTGATGTCAACACTCTACTTCGATGTTACCTTGCGAGACCCTGACACTGCTCAACATCCATCAAAGTTCCCTCGGCCTACTTTTTTGCTTAAATCCAATGAGGCTGTGCGAAGTGCCGACACGGTCAGGATTTTTTATGAAGAGCCCGAAGTCAACGTCGCAATGGGGGATGGTGATTCAACGTCAACTGAATCCGCGCCCGCAGCCGCAGCCAGAGCGAAAGTAGCAGCCATCAGGGCCGCAGCAGTAAAAGCTGCTGCCCTTGAAGCCGCGGCTATCAAGGCGGTTCAGGAGTGCCGCCCCATTTTGATCATGCGTAACGATGCTTTTATTGAAAACACCATCAATCGCATATTTTTGAAAATCGCAGTAGCAAGAGCCGGTTTTACAAGTTCTGGGGGAACCACGGCAGCAAGCAATATCGACAAAGGCATTGATTTTTGTAAAAATGAAGACCTTATTCGGTATGTCCCCCGGGCTTTGCAGATTGCTTTTTTTGCGCCGTTCCCCTCAAAATGGCTCTCTACTGAAAAGCGAAATTCCAGCGCGGTAGAAATTTATATCTCAGCCGTTGAGATGTTTTATTGCTATGTCGCCTATCTGGGCTTGATTTATTGGCTTGTGAGTTACAAGCGGTGGAGCCTGTCTTTGCTTATTCCCATGGGATTCGCAGTGGGTCTCAGTCTTCTATTGGGATTGACGGTGGCAAACGTGGGAACGCTATACCGGATGCGCTTTCCGTTTTGCATGCTATTTGTAGGCATAGGAATGGCAGGACTCATTCAGATGGCCAAATTGGTTCCTTCATGGCTCGAACGTGTAAACAACAAAAACGATCTGTGAATTTCGCAACCGCCATCAAAAAATCGGACTTGTGTTGGTCTCCAAAGTTTCAGGCTGCTTTTTTGGACCCCTTGGTGAAAAGGCAGGTACCTGACAGCGGCTATCTGCTACTGGAGTTCCAATGTGTGGCTTGACTGGCTTCCTCGCCGAAAAACAACCCGATGCCGCTGAGGCGCTGCTAAAAAAAATGGCCTTGCGTATCAGCCATAGAGGCCCTGATGCGGAAGGTTTTTGGACAGATGCATCCGCAGGCATTGGTCTTGCGCATCGCAGACTTTCCATACTGGACTTAACAGAAGCGGGTAGCCAGCCAATGGCGTCCCCAAGCGAACGCTTTGTTATTGTTTTTAATGGCGAAATTTACAACCATATTGCCATCCGTGCAGCACTCGGCGCTTCATCAGTTCAATGGCGCGGCCATTCAGACACGGAAACCTTACTGGCAGGTTTTGATGGTTTTGGGATTGAAAAAACCATCGCTATGGCGACTGGTATGTTTGCATTTGCTGTATGGGACCGGCAGACAGATACTTTGACGCTTGCCCGAGATCGGTTGGGCGAAAAGCCTTTGTATTACGGCTGGTTAGGCAATAATTTTTTGTTTGGCTCAGAGCTTAAAGCATTGCAAGCGCATCCTGCTTTTGTGGCGGCTATTGACAGGGGATCTCTGAGCCTGTTTTTGCGTCACGGGTATATTCCAGCCCCCTATTCTATTTATAAAGATATTTTTAAATTGCCGCCAGGCACGATCATGACGCTTTCGTTGGCTCAGCGCGAGCCAGTGATCAAGCAATATTGGTCTGGTGCAGTGATTGCGGAGGATGGTGTCAGCCATCAGTTTTCCGGGACTGAAAAAGAAGCGACTGACGATCTTGAAAAGCTTCTGACCAGCTCGGTAGGTCAGCAAATGGTGGCCGATGTGCCACTGGGTGCGTTTTTGTCGGGCGGGGTTGACTCATCGACCATAGTTGCTCTGATGCAACAGCAGTCAGCGCGCCGGGTCAAGACTTTTACGATTGGTTTTCATGAAGCGGGGTACAACGAAGCTGAGTATGCTCTGGCTGTAGCCAAGCATTTGGGTACAGACCACACGGAACTTTATGTGTCGGCCCAGCAAGCCTTGGATGTCGTCCAAAAATTACCTCATCTATACGATGAACCTTTCGCAGATTCATCACAAATTCCAACATTTCTTGTCTCTCAGCTTGCCCGCCAGCATGTAACGGTTTCGCTGTCTGGTGACGCAGGAGATGAATTGTTTTGTGGCTACAACCGCTACCAGCTCACTGACAGGCTTTGGCGCAAGTTGTCCAGGGTGCCGCAACCCCTTCGGCAGTTGGCCGCAAAAGTCATGACGAGTGTGCCCACTGACACTTGGAGCCAGTTGGGTGGCATGTTGGGGAGCCTTGTTCCCGATGCATCGCGGCTGGGTGACAAGCTGCACAAAGCCGCTGGCGTAGTGGCTAGCGACTCAGCCAGCGCTTTGTACCTCGGGCTGGTTTCACAATGGCAAGATCCAGCTTCGGTCGTCATCGCAGGCACCGAACCAGCCACGCTTTTGCGTGGCAATATGCCCACGCTAAATGGACTGACAGATGTTGAACGCATGATGGCGCTGGATTTATTGACCTATTTGCCAGACGATATTTTGACCAAAGTGGATCGAGCGGCGATGGGCGTGTCGCTAGAGACGCGTGTTCCTTTCCTTGACCACGAACTTGTCGAATGGGCTTGGCGTTTGCCACAAACCTTGAAGCTTCGCGATGGGCAAAGCAAGTGGATCCTGCGTCAAGTGCTCTACAGGCACGTACCGAAAGCTTTGATTGAACGCCCTAAAATGGGCTTCGGCGTCCCAATCGACTCTTGGCTGCGTGGCCCCTTGCGCCCCTGGGCGGAGGCTTTGCTGGATGAGTCGCGTTTGAAATCAGAAGGTTATCTGCACCCGGAGCTGATACGTAAAAAGTGGCTGGAACACCAATCAGGCAAAAGAAACTGGCAGCATCAGTTGTGGAATGTGCTGATGTTTCAGTCTTGGCTTGAATCACAACATTTATCTGCCGCCAAAATTGATTGATGCCATGAACGACTATATTGAACTCAAAGCAGAGCTGGAGCGGCACCCACGCACTTGGCTGATCACGGGCGTTGCCGGTTTCATCGGCTGTAATTTGCTGGAGGCATTGTTACTTCTTGGACAGCGGGTTGTTGGGCTGGACAACTTTTCAACCGGTCGAAACATTAATTTGGATCAGATCAGCGCCGCTGTCGGCCCTCAAAAGTGGGCTAACTTTCAGCTCATCCGGGGGGACATATGCGATCTAGGCGATTGTCGCAATGCGGTAAAGGGTGTTGACTACGTGTTGCATGAAGCTGCATTAGGTTCTGTACCTCGCTCTATTGCCGACCCCATCGCTACCAATCAGGCCAATATCAATGGATTTTTGAACATGCTGGTGGCTTCGCGAGATGCGGGTGTCAAACGCTTTGTCTACGCTGCCAGCAGTTCTACCTATGGCGATCACCCCGCACTCCCAAAAGTGGAGGACCACATCGGTAAGCCTTTGTCGCCTTACGCCGTCACCAAGTACGTCAACGAGTTATACGCCGAAGTGTTCTCTCGTACTTACGGTTTCCACAGTATCGGTCTGCGTTATTTCAATGTTTTTGGACCACATCAAAATCCGGATGGGGCTTATGCGGCGGTGATCCCCAAGTGGATTTCTGCCATGCTCAAATCGGAGCCTTTGTACATCAACGGCGACGGGCATAGCAGCAGAGATTTTTGTTTTGTCGCCAATGTCATTCAGGCAAATTTGCTGGCGGCGACCGCTGATGCCTCTGAAGCTTTGAATCAGGTTTATAACGTTGCCGTTGGGGACCGCACCACGCTTCGCGAGCTACATGCCTTGATTAAAAGTGAACTTTTAAAACGTCTGCCCCAGCTAGAGGTCGCAGCTCCGCAATACCGCGACTTTCGCGCGGCTGATGTGCGGCATTCGCTTGCCAGCATAGAAAAAGCCAGCAAGTTGCTGGGTTACCAGCCCACGCACACGATTGGTCACGGAATGGCTGAAGCGATGGATTGGTATGTTCAAGATTTGATTTCTGCCGTCAAGAAATAAATATGTCAAAAATAAAACTCGCTATCGTCGGTCTTGGCTATGTTGGGCTCCCACTTGCTGTGGAGTTCGGCAAAAAGCGCTCTGTCACCGGTTTCGACATCAACGCCAAGCGGATTGCCGAATTACAAAAAGGCATTGACCATACGCTGGAGACGTCGTCACAAGAGTTAAGCGATGCCAAACATCTGGTTTTTTCGACCCATCCGGAAGATCTACGGGCCTGCAATGTGTTTATCGTGACTGTGCCAACACCGATTGACCAGCACAAGCGCCCCGATCTCACGCCACTGATCAAAGCCAGCGAAACCATCGGAAAAGTGCTCAAGCACGGTGATATCGTGATTTATGAGTCCACGGTTTATCCTGGCGCCACAGAAGAAGACTGCGTGCCTGTGCTTGAGAGGTTTTCGGGCCTCAAGTTCAACCGAGATTTTTATGCAGGCTACAGCCCCGAGCGAATCAACCCCGGGGACAAGGAGCATCGCGTCACAACCATCAAAAAAGTGACGTCAGGCTCGACGCCTGAGATAGCCGAGGTTGTCGATGCCCTCTACAACGAAATTATTGTGGCGGGTACGCACAAGGCCAGCAGCATCAAGGTAGCTGAGGCTGCCAAGGTGATTGAGAACACCCAGCGTGATCTCAACATTGCGCTGATCAACGAGCTGGCCGTGATCTTCAACAAGATGGGCATTGATACCGAGGCGGTATTGAAAGCGGCAGGCACCAAGTGGAATTTCTTGCCCTTCCGGCCCGGACTCGTCGGCGGCCACTGTATCGGTGTGGATCCCTACTACTTGACGCACAAGGCTCAAGCCTTGGGTTATCACCCTGAAATCATATTGGCTGGACGTCGGCTGAACGACAGCATGGGCAGCTATGTGGTGGCCCAGTTTGTGAAGGCAATGACCAAAAAACGCATTCAGGTAGACGGCGCACGCATTCTGGTGATGGGTTTGACATTCAAGGAAAACTGCCCTGATTTACGCAACACCCGGGTTGTTGATATCGTTGCCGAGTTGAAAGAATACAACTGCGAAGTCGATGTTTATGACCCCTGGGTCACGGCCGAAGAATCGGTTCACGAATACGGAATTTCCCCGGTCGCCACGGTGGATCCGGCAACCTACGACGGCATCATTCTGGCTGTGTCACACAACGAGTTTCGTGCCATGGGCGCGGAAGGCATTCGGGCGCTTGGCAAGCCGGTGCATGTCCTGTATGACCTTAAATATGTGTTGACGGCCGAGGCGGTTGACCTGCGTCTGTGATGTTGCCTGTGGCCGCTGACATCGTGAACCATCGATCGGCTGATGCTGGCGTTCGCAAAAAACTGCTTTTCCTCGTCACTGAAGACTGGTACTTTTGCTCGCACCGCCTACCCCCAGCGCGGGCTGCGCAGCAGGCCGGTTACGAGGTCATTGTGGCCACACGGGTTGGTAGTCGTGGCGCGGACATTGCTGCTGAAGGATTCAAGCTGGTGCCGATTGCCATGCAGCGGCGAAGCCGCAATCCTTTTCGCGAACTGGCAGCCATTGCACAAATCGTCAAGATCTATTGGCACGAACGGCCAGATATTGTTCATCATGTTGCGCTCAAACCCGTTTTGTACGGCTCTCTGGCCGCGTTCATGGTGCGCGGCCCTGTGGTGGTCAATGCGCTGGCTGGCATGGGGTTTTTATTCAGTTCCACCAGTCTCCTTGCAAGCGTGTTGCGCACGGTGGTATCACGGCTTTTTCGCCTGTTGCTGAACGCAGGCCGCAATCTGCTGATATTGCAAAACCCCGACGATGAGGCCATGCTGGTCAACAGCGGACTGGTGGCGGCCAAACGGGTTCGACTGATTCGCGGGTCTGGCGTTGACATTCAACGTTTTGTAGTCTCACCTGAAGTGCCAACAACGCCTGTCGTGATGTTGCCTTCACGCATGCTGTGGGACAAAGGTGTGGGCGAATTTGTGGAGGCGGCCCGTCTGCTGCGCGCAGGTGGCAGCGCAGCACGCTTTGTCTTGGTGGGCACTGGCGACCCGGAAAACCCGGCGTCCATTCCTGAAGGCCAGCTCAAGGCATGGCATGACAGTGGCGTGGTGGAGTGTTGGGGGCATCGCGGGGACATGCCTGCTACGCTGGCTCAGTCCCACATTGTTTGTCTGCCGTCCTATCGGGAGGGCTTGCCCAAAGTCTTGCTGGAGGCTGCAGCTTGCGGCAGGCCACTGGTTGCAACAGATGCACCCGGTTGCCGCGAAATCGTGCACGATGGTGAAAACGGATTGTTGGTTCCTTTGCGCGACGCGGCCAGTTTGGCTGATGCGATCGGGCGCCTGCTGGCTGACGCAGATTTACGACGGACGATGGGACAAAAAGGTCGGCGGATGGTTGAGCTGGAGTTTTCTGAGGCAAAGGTTGCCCAGCAAACGCTTGCTGTGTACCGTGAGCTATGCCTGCCATGATCGCAACGACCACCCATCAGCGCGTGCTGGTAACCGGTGCTTCGGGTTTTGTCGGGCGATGCCTGACAGGAACACTGGCGGCCGCCGGTCGGGATGTTCGTGTTGCGCTTCGCCAGTCGCCTTTCTTGCCCACGATCGAAAGGGCTGAGTCCGTGATGGTGGACGAGCTTCATGCGAAGACAGACTGGACGGCAGCTCTCAACAATGTTGTCAGCGTCGTTCATCTCGCCGCTCGCGTTCACGTGATGCAAGACACCGCATTGGATCCGCTGACCGAGTTTCGCCGTGTCAATGTCCAGGGCACCTTGCGTTTGGCTCAACAGGCGGTTGCTGCGGGTGTTCGCCGCTTTGTGTTTGTCAGCTCGGTCAAGGTCAATGGCGAGGGCAAACCTGCCGGTAGCCCCTACACCGCAGACGACGTACCGGCCCCTGTTGATGCGTATGGCATTTCCAAACTCGAGGCTGAACAGGGACTGCTGGAACTGGCAGCGAGCACAGGGCTTGAGGTGGTCATCGTCCGGCCGGTGCTGGTTTATGGACCGGGCGTCAAGGCAAATTTCTTGAAGATGATGCAGTGGCTTGATCGCGGTTTGCCATTGCCGCTGGGAGCCATTGACAATCGTCGCAGCCTGGTCGGTGTAGACAACCTGGTGAGCTTGATATTGACATGCCTTGAGCACCCGGATGCCGTCAATCAGGTGTTTCTGGCCAGTGATGGAGAGGACTTGTCGACGACTGCCCTGATGCGCCGAACGGCCCTGGCGCTGGGCAAATCGGCTCGCCTTGTGCCCGTGCCCGAGTCTGCCTTGACCGCCATTGCAGGCCTGCTCGGTAAAGGTGAGGTGGCGCAGCGGCTGTGCGGTTCACTGCAGGTGGACATCAGCAAAACGCGTCGTGTTTTGGACTGGACGCCGCCTTTGACTGTCGATGCCGGTCTGGCGCTGGTCGCTCAGGACTTTTTACGCCAAAAGCAAGCGCAGATGACCAAGTGAAAATGGACCCGCTTGCGGCACAATCGATTTGATCGCTTCAATCTATTTTTGTCCAAAGCCATGACCCAACCCATTGCCACTGACCCCGACCTGTCCCACATTTCCCACCGCGACAAAGCCGAAATTCTGGCTCAAGCGCTGCCCTACATCCGCAAGTTTCACGGCAAAACCATGGTCATCAAATACGGCGGCAATGCCATGACCGACCCTGCCTTGCAGGCAGACTTTGCTGAAGACGTGGTGCTTTTGAAGTTGGTGGGAATCAACCCGGTGGTGGTGCATGGTGGCGGGCCTCAGATTGAAACAGCCTTGAACCGGCTGGGCAAGAAAGGCGAGTTTATTCAGGGCATGCGGGTGACGGACGAAGAAACCATGGAAGTGGTTGAATGGGTGCTGGCCGGCCAGGTGCAACAAGACATCGTGGGTTTGATCAATCAGGCGGGCGGCAAGGCGGTGGGCTTGACGGGGCGCGATGGGGGTTTGATTCGCGCCCAAAAGCTCAAGATGACGGACCACAAAGACCCGAACAAAGAACACGATGTGGGTTTTGTGGGCGACATCGTCAGCATTGACCCGAGCGTGGTCAAGGCGTTGCAAGACGATGCCTTCATTCCGGTCATCAGCCCGATCGGTTTTGGTGCGGACAACGAGAGCTACAACATCAATGCCGATGTGGTGGCGGGAAAACTGGCCACGGTGCTCAAAGCTGAAAAGCTGGTGCTGCTGACCAACACCCCTGGTGTGCTCGACAAGGCGGGTAATTTGCTGACAGACCTGACCGCGCGCGAGATTGACGAGCTGTTTGCCGACGGCACCATCTCGGGCGGCATGCTGCCCAAAATTGCGGGGGCGCTGGATGCGGCCAAGAGCGGCGTCAATTCGGTTCACATCATTGATGGCCGGGTGCCGCATGCGATGCTGCTGGAGATTCTGACCGAGCAGGCCTTTGGCACCATGATCCGCTCTCATTGAACGGCGCGGCAAAACGGACCCGCCTGCCTGCCTGTGCGTGTGGTTTTGCCGCAGGAAAACTCGCATCGCCCGACCTGAAAAGCGTCATGGGCCTGTGAGAGAATCATTTGCATACGCTCTTAGCTGTTTGACACATCCTTAACTGCCCCACCACCATGTCCGACCTAGCGCTTGATGCCGATGCCCCCCAGCCGGATTTAACTGACTTGAGCGCCGCGCGCAAACGGCTCAAGCCTGGCGAGCGCCGCGTACAAATTTTGCAGGCCTTGGCCACCATGCTGGAGCAGCCCGGTGCCGAGCGCATCACCACGTCTGCCCTGGCCGCCAGGCTGCAAGTAAGCGAGGCCGCACTTTATCGCCACTTCGCCAGCAAGGCGCAGATGTTTGAAGGCCTGATCGAGTTCATCGAGCAAAGCGTTTTTACCCTGGTTAACCAGATTGCCGAACGCGAGGTTGACCCCGCGATACGAGGTCGCCGCCTCGTGACGATGGTGCTGCAATTTGCCGAGAAAAACCCCGGCATGACCCGCGTGATGGTGGGCGACGCTCTGGTGTTTGAAAACGACCGCTTGCAAGCGCGCATGAACCAGTTTTTTGACAAGCTCGAATCCAGCCTCAAGCAAAGCCTGCGCGACGCGGCCACGGCCAGCGGCGCTGCCACCCCCACGGTGGATGCGCAAGTCCAGGCATCGGTGGCGCTTGCCTTCATGGTGGGCCGCTTGCAGCGCTTTGCCCGCTCAGGCTTCAAGCGCCTGCCGTCCGAGCATCTGGATGCGAGTTTGGCGACGATCCTCGGTTAACCCGCGTGTCGCCAGAAATTTAACTGCTATTTAATTTATAGCGGATAGCCTAGGTATTTATTGGCCTGGAAGCCAATTTAATATCTGAAATCTTAAGGTAGTCTCTAACGGCCAGCGCCGTTTTCTGAAAACAGCTCGGCCATCGTCTGGCGCAGCCAGATGTTGCCTGCGTCGAGGTTGAAGCGTTCATGCCAGTGCTGCTTGACCTTGTAGGTCGGCAGCGGCAGGGGCGGCTCCAGCACCTTGACCTTTTCCTGCTCGGCCAGTGCCTGGCCCAGCTGGCGCGGCACAATCACCAAAAACTCGGTTTGCGCCACGATGCGTGCAACCCCCAGGTAGCTTGGCACGCGCAGCACAACGCGGCGCTCGACTTTGTTGCTGGCCAGCACCTTGTCCACAATCGAATGGCCTGTACCTGAGGCAATGACCAGAATGTGACTCTCGCCCGCGAAAGCCTTGCGCGTCAGTGTTGCGCCAATGCGGGGGTGCTCGCTGGCGGCAAGGCACACAAAGTCCTGTGCAAACAGGGCCTGCTGGTAAAACCCTGCTTCCAGGTCGGGCGTGAAGCCCACCGCCAGATCCACATCACCGGATGCCAGTCTGCGGCGGCTGTCGGGGGTCGTTTTTTCGGCTTCGATCACCAGACTGGGCGCTGTGGCCTGAAGATGGTTGACAAGCCGGGGCAGCAGCACGATTTCGCTGATGTCGGTCATGCAGATTCTGAACTCACGCGTGGCCTGCCTGGGCAAGAAAGCCTGGGCGGCACCGCGCGCTTTGTTCAGCCTGCCAAGCGCTTCAACCACATCGGGGTAGATCGCTTGGGCTCTGGGCGTGGGGGCCATGCCGGTGGCCGTGCGACAAAAAAGCGGGTCATCAAAATGCCGCCGCAGCTTGGTTAAAACCATGCTGGCACTGGCTTGCTCCATGCCAAGGGTTTGCGCCGCGCGCGAGACGCTTTGGGTTTTGTAGACCTCAACGAACACGCCGAGCCAGTCCAGATCAAGCTTTGCCATGGGGTCAGTGTATCTGCGTATATCAAAACAATATACTGAATATTTTAAATAGGGCTTTGACGAAATAGTCTGAGCCTGCGACAGTTGCACCCATCAAACTCAGGAGACAGGCATGCAATTTCACCTCAACGGATTCAGAACCGGCGACCCCACCGTTTTGGAGCCGACCGCTTCAGCGCAAGAAAATGGTGCCAGGCTGCCTGCCCAAGCGGATGTCCTGATCGTCGGCTGCGGCCCGGCCGGACTGACGCTGGCGGCGCAACTGGCGGCCTTCCCGGACATTCGTACTGTCATCGTTGAGCAAAAGCCCGGCCCTTTGCAGCTGGGCCAGGCAGACGGCGTGGCCTGCCGCACGATGGAGATGTTCGAGGCATTTGGCTTTGCACACAAAGTGCTCGAAGAAGCCTATTGGGTCAACGAAACCACCTTCTGGAAACCCAGCGAAGCAGACAGCAGCTGCATTGTGCGCAGCGGGCGCGTGCCTGATGTGGAAGAGGGCCTGTCACACATGCCGCATGTCATTCTCAATCAGGCGCGTGTTCATGATTTTTATCTGGAGAAGATGCAAAAATCAGCCGCGCGCCTGACGCCGCATTACAGCCGCCGCCTGGCATCGCTGGTGCGCGATGCGGATGACGCCAGCCCTTATCCGGTTGCCGCACAGTTCGAGCGGCAGGACGAGGGTCACCAGGGCGAGCTGGAAACCATTCGTACCAAATACGTCGTGGGCTGCGACGGCGCACGCAGCGGTGTGCGCCAGGCTATGGGCTTGTCGCTCAAGGGCGAGTCTGCCAACCACGCCTGGGGCGTGATGGACGTGCTGGTCAACACCGACTTCCCCGACCTGCGCTTCAAGTCGCTGGTCCAGTCGAGCACCGAAGGCAGTCTGTTGATCATTCCGCGCGAGGGCGGTTATATGGTCCGGATCTATGTGGAGATGGACAAACTCGCTGAAAACGAGCGGGTTGCCGGACGCAACATCACGCTTGAACAATTGATCGCCGCAGCGCAGCGCATCTTTCACCCGTACAAGCTGGACGTCAAAGAGGTGCCGTGGTGGTCGGTGTATGAAATTGGTCAGCGCCTGACCGATCGGTTTGACGATCTGAAACCCGAAGAAGTCGCCACCCGCCTGCCGCACATCTTCATTGCTGGCGATGCTTGCCACACGCACAGCCCCAAAGCCGGGCAGGGCATGAATGTGTCCATGCAGGATGCGTTCAACATCGGCTGGAAGCTGGCAGCGGTGCTGCAAGGGCGTAGCCCGGCCAGCTTGCTGCACACCTACTCGGCAGAGCGACAAGCCGTGGCCAAGGAACTGATCGAGTTCGACCGCGAATGGGCCGCCATGCTGAGCGACCGTGCCAGCAACGACGCCGCTGCGGTACAAAAGTATTTTGTGCAGCACGGCCGCTACACAGCGGGCACGGCGACGCATTACAAGCCTGCCTTGCTGACAGGCTCGGGGTCGCATCAGGCTTTGGCGACAGGCCTGCAGATTGGCAAGCGCTTTCACTCCGCACCTGTGGTGCGCATGGGGGACGGCAAGCAGATGCAAATGGGCGCAGCTTTTTTAGCTGACGGTCGCTGGCGCGTACTGGCTTTTGCGGGCCAGGGTGATGCCGCTGCGCCCGATTCACCCATCCACCGCCTGTGCAAATTTCTGCTGGCGTCGCCTGATTCCCCCCTCAAGCGCTTTACCCCTGCGGGTGCAGATGTCGACTCGGTCATTGATGTGCGCGCCGTGTTTCAGCAAAGCCACCACACGCTGGCCGTGACGGCGTTGCCTGAGCTGCTGTTCCCGCACAAGGGCCGACTCGGCCAGCGTGACTATGAAAAAGCTTTTTGCGCCATGGATGATGAGAGCCAAAACATCTACCGCATGCGCGGCATCGACCGCCAGCAGGGCTGCCTGGTGGTGCTGCGGCCAGACCAGTATGTCGCGCAGGTCTTGCCGCTTGCCGATACCCAAGCACTGACCCAATTCTTCGCCGGCTTCATGCTGGACAGCTCGACCAAGTAAACAGCAAGACGAGCAGCTGAGAGAACTCAAAAAATATCATATGCTATTTATTCAGGAGCATACTAATCAGATAATACGGGAGCTATAGGCTTATTTTTAGCCTAAATGGCTTAAAAATAGCTTAAAAATTCCTCAAAAAAGTCAAAACCAGCTCAGACGCGCCAGGTTGTCGGTGTCACAGTCGAACCCCGACCTTTCCAGCCGCTGCAACGATTTCTTGCCAGGTCTGCTCATCGACCTCAATGCCACCTGCCTCGCGCTCTATGCGCGCCAGGCGTTCAGCGTCACCAGACATTTGTACCGCATCAAAGCCGCTGGCGGCAGGGCTTTGCTTGACCCAGTCAATAAACGCGGCAGCTTCTTTGTCGAACGCGACCTGCGTGCCCAGCTTGGCCGGGTCAAGCAGGATGGTCAGCATGCCGTTGACGACGGCTCGCTTGCCGCTGTCTGGCCCGCGCCAGGTACCGCCGCCTGTTAGCGCGCCGCCCATCAGCTCGCAGGCCACCGCCATGCCGTAGCCTTTGTGCTCGCCAAAAGTCATCAGCGCGCCCATCAGCCCGCCCGGCTGCGGCACGACCACAACGGCTGGGTTGGTGCTGGGTTTGCCTTGCTCATCAATGAGCAAGCCCGGCTTGACTCGCTGGCCCTGGTTGTGGGCGACACGCATTTTGCCGTGTGCCACCACGCTGGTCGCAAAGTCGAGAATGAAATGCGCCCCCCCGCTGCGTTCGCGGTCACGTCCCGCCATCGGGATGCCGACACAAAACGGGTTGGTGCCAAAGCGCCCATCGCTGCCGCCCCAAGGCGCAACCACCGGGCGTGACAGCACATTGACAAAATGAATCGACACCAGCCCTTGGGCGACTGCCATTTCAGCAAAGTGGCCAATACGGCCCAGGTGGTGTGCGTTGCTCAGGGCCATGATGCAACTGCCGTGCGTTTTGGCGCGGGCCATGCCGAGCGCCATGGCTTGGGTTCCCACCACCTGACCAAAGCCGCGCTGGCCGTTCAGCGTCAGCATGCTGCCGATATCCACCTCTGTGGCAACGGCAGCATTGGGGATCAAGCCGCCTTCCAGCACGGCATCCACATAGCGCGGCAGCATGCCGATGCCATGGGAGTCATGACCGCTCAGATTGGCCATGACCAGGTTGCTGGCGACGGTTTCAGCTTCTTGTCTGGAGGAGCCACAAGCGATGAATACAGCAGTTGCTTGCGTGCGAAGAGAGGCGGCTTCAAATGTGTTTGACATGTTCAATAGCTTTGTTTTAAGAAAAAATCACATCACGGCGCCGACTTGCCACGGAACGAACTCGTTTTGCCCATAGCCGTGCTTTTCGCTTTTGCTCAGCTTTCCTGATGCCGTGGCCAGCACCATCTCAAAAATACGCTGGCCCATTTCTGCCACCGTGGCGCCGCCGTCAATGATCTCGCCGCAGTTGATATCCATGTCTTCTTCTTGTTTTTTCCACAAAGCGGTGTTGGTGGCCAGCTTCAGCGAGGGCGATGGCGCGCAGCCATAGGCAGAGCCCCGGCCGGTGGTAAAACAAATCAGGTTGGCGCCGCCCGCCACCTGACCGGTGGCACTGACCGGGTCATAGCCTGGCGTGTCCATGTACACAAAGCCATGCGCTTTGACCGGCTCGGCGTACTCACACACCGCCTGCAAATTGCTGGTGCCGCCTTTTGCCACGGCGCCCAGTGATTTTTCTAAGATCGTCGTCAAGCCGCCCGCTTTGTTGCCGGGTGACGGGTTGTTGTTCATTTCACCGCCATTGATGTCGGTGTAGTGCTCCCACCACTTGATGCGTGCGATGAGCTTGCTGGCAATCTCGGGGCGCACTGCCCGGCGGGTCAGCAAATGCTCGGCCCCATAAATCTCTGGGGTCTCGCTCAAGATCGCCGTGCCGCCATGCGCCACCAGCAAGTCGACCGCTGCGCCCAGCGCCGGGTTGGCGCTGATGCCCGAGTAGCCGTCAGAGCCGCCGCACTGCAGGCCAATGGTGATGTGCGCCGCGCTGCACGGCTCGCGCTGCACAGCGTTGGCGCGCGGCAGCATGTCCTTGATCAGCGCAATGCCTTTGGCCACGGTTTGGGCGGTGCCGCCTGTGTCTTGGATGCTGAAGACGCGCAGGTTCTCGCCTTCGGTCAAGCTGCCGTGCGCCAGCCAGGCGTTGATCTGGTTGGACTCGCAACCGAGCCCCACCACCAGCACGCCCGCAAAGTTGGGGTGGGTGGCGTAACCCGTCAGGGTGCGTTGCAAAATCTGCATGCCCAGACCGTCGGTGTCCATGCCGCAGCCGGTGCCGTGCGTCAGGGCCACCACGCCGTCGACGTTGGGGAAGTCTTTGAGTGCTGATGGGTTGTTGTGGCGTGAAAAGTGGTCGGCAATTGCCCTTGCAGCCGTGGCCGAGCAATTGACGCTCGACAAAATACCGATGTAGTTGCGGGTGGCCACCCGGCCATCGGCCCGTTTGATGCCCATGAAGCTGGCTTCTAACTTGGCCGACTCAGGTTTGACATCTGCACCCACAGCGTAGTCGCGTGCAAAGTCGCCTTTGTTGTCACCCATATCCAGGTTATGGGTGTGCACGTGCTCACCTGCTGCAATTGGCTTGCTGGCAAAGCCGATGATCTGGTTGTAGCGGCGGACGGCATCGCCTGTGGTGAGCGTCTTGGTGGCTACTTTATGGCCTGGGGGAATCAGGCCTTTGGTGGTGAAGTCTTCTATTTTTGTGCCGCTGATGAGTTGTGTCCGTGCTATGACGACGTCGTCTGCAGCATGGAGTCTTATAAAAGGTGTCATGGTGTTGAGTTTTTAAATTCAGGTTGCAGTTGGGTTCTATTGCTGGCCTGTGAGGCTGGGGTGAGTAGCTCCGCGAATGTCCCCCGCGCGGCCTAGGGCCGCAGCTCTTCCTTGATGTCGCTGCGCTACCCACCCCAGCCTCACAGGCTTGTTAACAGCGCATGTTTTTTGGGGCCGACGAACACCCACACTGCTCACAAGATCATGCCGATGCGGTGCTTGGCGCAGCGGCATCAAGGAGGAGCTGTCGCCATAGGCGACGCGGGGGACAGCCGCGGAGCCAAGCACCGCGTCGGCATGATCCCAACCAAGGCATAACTCTTTCATGCAAAGGCTAGTAAAACATCTTGGGCAACCAAAGCACCAACTTAGGAAAGTAAGTAATGATCACAAGCGATCCCAGCAGCGGAACCAGCCAGGGCAATATCGCAACCGTCGTTCGCTCAACAGACAGTTTCGCCACCCGAGCCAGCACAAACAGCACCATCCCCATCGGCGGGTGCAGCAGGCCAATCATGAGGTTCAGCACCATCACCAGCCCAAAGTGAACCAGGTCAATGCCCAGCTTCTGGCAAATTGGCACCAGGATAGGCACCAGAATCGTGATGGCAGCGGTCGTCTCTAAAAAGCAGCCCACAAACAGCATCAGCAAATTGGCCAGCAGCAAAAACACATAAGGGTTCTGGGTAAAGCCCAGCACCCATTCGCTGATGGCTGCCGTCACGCCAGTGGCCGTTAACATCCAGCCAAAAATACTCGCTGCAGCCACGATCAACAACACGGTGGCGGTCGTCTCCACCGTGTCCAGACAGACTTTCACAAACATCTTGAAGTTCAATGTTTGGTACCAGGCAAAGCCCAGCACCATGGCCCACAAGCAGGCAGCGATGGCGCCTTCAGTCGGGGTAAAAATGCCGGTGGTCATGCCGCCAATCAGCAGCACCGGTGTCATGATGGGCAGGGCGGCTTGAAACTTGAACAGCTTGTCCATCGCAAACAGCACGATCAAACCGCCAAACACCGTGACTTGCGCAGGCAGCCCGCCTTTGACAATCAGCAGCCACAGCGTGACTGGCCAAACGATCACCACCAGTGTTTCTATGAGCGCCTTGATAACGCGGGGCCATTCAAACTTGACATCTGCGCCCCAGCCGTTTTTATGAGCAAAGTAGGCCACTGTCACCATCATCAAAATAGCCATCAGCACGCCCGGCAAAATGCCCGCCAAAAACAGTGAACCAACACTGACGTTGGCCATCATGCCGTAGATCACAAACGGCAAACTCGGCGGAATGATGGGGCCCAGCGTGGCTGATGCAGCGGTGACGCCGACCGCAAACTCGGTGCTGTAGCCATGGTCTTTCATGGCCTTGATTTCAATCGTACCCAGCCCGGCTGCGTCGGCAATGGCCGTGCCGCTCATGCCTGCAAATATCACCGAGCCCACCACATTCACATGGCCCAGGCCGCCCTTCATCCAGCCGACGAGTGCCAAAGCGTAGTTGTAAATGCGGTTGGTGATGCCGGCGTTGTTCATCAAATTGCCAGCCAGAATGAAAAACGGCACAGCGAGCAGCGGAAAGCTGTCGATGCCCGACACCATGCGGTGAATCACCACAAAAGCCGGTAGCCCGCCCGTCCACCAGATGTAGATCAGCGCCGAGCCCGCCATGGCAATGGCGACCGGGATGCCGCCACTCATCAAGATCAAAAAGATAATTTTCAGCATGGCAATGGTTGTTTCTAGCGATCTTGCATGGTCGATTCAGGCTGTTCCAGCACCGTATAGCCCCGCCTCCTGTGCAGCAACGCGACCTGAACTGATCGGCACGCCATGGCGGCAAACGCCAGCAAACACACGCCGTAGACCCAGTTCATCGGCAAGTCCACCATGGTCATGCGGGATGTGCTGCCCAGCTTGAGCATCATTAACCCGCACAGCACGGTAGCAGCTGCAAAAAAGCCAATCCTCATCCCGTCGACCAGGCTGGCGGTCACGCGGGCCAGCTTTTTGGGCATGAAGCGGTAGAAAAAATCAACCTGGATGTGGTTGTTTTTAATCACCCCAATCGTCGCGCCAGTAAACACCGTTGCAATCAACAAATAGCGGGCAATTTCTTCGGTCCAGGAGGCGGAGTTATTGAGCGCGTAGCGGGTAAAAAACTGGTAAAAAACCGTGATGCCCAGCAGCCAGAAAAAGCCCAGTGCGACCCAGGCCTCCAAAGGGGTGCCGGACAAGTCCACCGCCTCATCCTGTGCGTTGAACTGCCCGTCAGGCCCCATCACCGGGGCCATGTCGTCAATGATGGACATGCTGCAGGCTTACTTGATCATCACAATACGATCCCAGTCCTTTTTGTCCATCTTCATGGACTCAAAAGTAATGGCCTTGAGCACCCGTTGCTGAAACTCATTGCGGTCAACCGTCACCACGTTGATTCCTTTTTTCTTGAACTCATCGACCAGCTCGCCTTCGCGTTTGCGAATCTCGTTTGTCGCGCTGACGGCCGCCTCCTGGGTGATGTCTGCCAGCAGTTTTTGCTCTGCTGCGCTCATCTTGCCCATGGTGCTGGGCGATATGACGGTGAGCAGCGCGTCTGAGATATGGCCGGTCAAAATAATGTTTTTCTGTACCTCAAAAAACTTTTTGGCCTCAATGGTGGGCAGCGGATTTTCTTGCGCATCGACCGTGCCGTTTTGCAGCGCCAGGTAGACCTCGGCAAAGGCAATGGGCGTGGGGTTGGCACCGCAGGCACGCGGCAACGCGGTGTAAACCGGTGAATCAGGCACCCGCATTTTGATGCCCTTCATTTCGTCGCAGTTTTTAAACAGCTTGTTGCTGGTGGCATGGCGTGCGCCGTAGTAGGTCAGTGCCGTGACGGTGTTGCCGGTGGCTTTCTTGTAGCCCTCGGTGAGCTCTTTGAAGACATCGCTTTTGCCGTATTTGATGACGTGATCAGCATCCCGGAAAGTAAAAGGGTAGTAGCTCACGCCCAGCCGCGGGAATGAATTGGACGCAAACGATGCACCCGTCAAAATAATATCGACCGTGCCCAATTGCAAGCCCTGGTTGATGTCGCTTTCTTTGCCGAGGCTGGAGGCAGGAAATACCTGGATTTCAAATTTGCCGTTGGTGCGCTTTTTAAACTCTTCACCCGCCCAAACCGACCACTTGTGGTAGGGCTCGCTGGTTTCATACACGTGTGCCCATTTCAGCTTGGTTTGCGCATTGGCAATGCTGAATTGGCCTGTAGCCCCCGTTATCAGGGCGCAAGCAGCTATTAATTTAAGAGTAGCGTTAAACGTTGACGATTTGCTTTTCATGATGTCTCCTGGTTGGTTTTGAACTTGCTTTTGAAGGGGCTACTGAAGAAGGGGCGACTGAAACTTTGACGGCGCACGGCGCACGGCGCGGGCGGGTTGGCCAGCTTCCAGCTCGCCGAAAAGCGCGTCAGGGCTTTGGACATGTGGTTTTGCATCGCCTCGCGTGCGGCGTTCGGCTTGCGGTTTTTAATCGCGCTCAGCACGGCGCTGTGTTCAGCCATCACCGCCCGCCAGGATGCGGGCCGTTCAAAGTAGTCCGCGAGCCGCAGGTACAGCGGGCTTCGGCGTGCCAGCCAATAGCGGCTGACGGTATCGGCCAGCACTTCGTTGCCGCAAGCCTGCGCAATCGCCCGGTGAAATAGCTCATCGCCCACCAGCGGGTCTTTATGCTCTTTCAGTGCAAGTTTCATTTGTGCCAGCGCGTGAGCGATGCGGTCAATTTGTTCTTGGTTTGCTTGCTGGGCGGCCATGGCCGCGGCTTCGCCTTCGATCAGGCCGCGCGCCATGATGAGCTCGAGCGGGCCCCATTCGTCGTAGGCCGCTTTTGCGTCAGCAACCGGCGGCGTGTTTCTCTGGACGTACACACCCGAACCGCTGCGTACCTCGACCCAGCCTTCTACCTCAAGCGCAATCAGGGCCTCGCGCACGGAGGGGCGGCTCACGCCCATCTGCACGGCCAGGTCGCGCTCGGCGGGTAGGCGCTGACCAATGGCAAATTCCCCAGCCTCCATCAACCCACGCAACTGCTCGGCGATGTGCCGATACAAGCGTTTGGGTTCAAGCGGTTGCACAGGCACGTTGAGATCGATGGTTAAGGGTTAGCCAGAACTGAAAAAGTGGTCAGACCAATTCATAATCACACAAAAGCTTTTGGCCAACATCCGGCAAAACCCTCGACAATTTCAAGGACTCACTATGCGACTGACAGGAAAGACCGCGCTCGTTACCGCGGCAGGCCAAGGCATTGGAAAAGCCAGCGCGCTGGCGTTGGCGGCAGAAGGCGCGACCGTGTGGGCAACTGACTTGAATGAAAAGCTGCTGGCCAGTTATGCGGGCGTGCCAAACATTCATACGGCTGTGCTCGACGTCATGGACAAGTCCGCGATTCAAAAACGCATTGGCGCCATGCCCGCCATTGACGTGCTGTTCAACTGCGCCGGCTTTGTGCATGCAGGCACGGCACTCGATGCCACCGACGAGCAGTGGGACTTTGCATTCGATTTGAACGTGCGTTCGCAGTTCTGGACCATCCAAGCCGCGTTGCCTTATATGCTGGCCCGTCAAAAAGGCAGCATCATCAACATGGCCAGCGTGGTCAGCATCAAGGGGCTTCCCAATCGGTTTGTCTATGGCGCGTCGAAGGCGGCGGTGATTGGCTTGACCAAAAGCGTCGCCGCAGATTTCGTCATGCAAGGCGTGCGCTGCAATGCCATTTGCCCCGGCACGGTCGACACGCCGTCGCTGACCGACCGCATCAATGTGTACGAAGACCCGGTCGAGGCACGCAAAAACTTCATCGCCCGCCAGCCCATGGGCAGGCTGGCGCAGGCCCATGAGATTGCGCCACTGGTTGTCTTTTTGGCCAGCGACGAGTCTGCCTTTGTCACCGGCCAGTCGTATGGCATTGACGGCGGTATGACCATATGAACCGGCTGGATCTGGCAGGTCGGCATGCCGTCATCACTGGCGGTGCAACGGGTCTTGGTTTTGCGATTGCCCAGCGCATTCTGGCGTCGCAGGCCGTGGTCACACTATGGGATGTGAATGCTGCTGCGCTTGAACATGCACAGCAGCAATTAGGTGTGGGCGTGTCCACCGTGGTGGTCGATGTGGGTGATCCGGCCAGCGTGGCCCGTGCGGCAGCGCACACGGCTACCCTGCATCCGGCCATCGATGCGTTGGTCAATTGCGCGGGTATCACCGGCCCGAATGCGAAACTGTGGGACTACCCGCCGCAGGCATGGCAGCAAGTCATGCAGGTCAACTTGAATGGCGTTTTTTATTGCTGCCGCGAAGTCGTGCCGCTGATGCGTCACCAAAACTACGGCCGCATCGTCAACATCGCGTCGGTCGCAGGCAAAGAGGGCAACCCCAACGCCAGTGCTTACAGCGCCAGCAAAGCAGGGGTGATCGCCTTGACCAAATCACTGGGCAAAGAACTGGCTGATACCGGGGTAAGGGTGAACTGCGTCACACCGGCCGCTGTTAAAACCGCCATCTTCGACCAGATGAGCCAAGAGCATATTGCGTTTATGCTCTCCAAGATTCCTATGGGCCGTTTTGGCGAGCCCGAAGAAATCGCTGCGATGGTGGCTTGGCTGTGCACTGAAGAGTGTTCGTTCTCTACCGGTGCCGTGTTTGACCTGTCCGGCGGCCGCGCCACTTATTGATTTTTACCACCTGAATAAAAAAGGAAGCTTCATGAAACTCGTTCGTTATGGCAAGCCCGGCAAAGAAAAGCCAGGCCTGATAGATGCTGAAGGCAAGCTGCGTGACCTGAGCGCCGTCGTCAAGGATTTCAGTGGCGACCAGCTGGGCGAGGCGACGCTCGCCAAGCTGCGCAAACTCAAAACCGACAAGCTGCCGCTGGTCAAAGGCTCGCCGCGCATGGGCTGCCCAGTGGCCAATGTCGGCAAGTATGTCGCCATCGGTCTGAACTACCGCGACCACGCCGCCGAGGCCGGCATGCCGATCCCCAAAGAGCCGATCATTTTCATGAAGGCCAACAGCTGCATCCAGGGGCCCAACGATGACGTGATGCTGCCCAAGGGCTCGGTCAAGGGCGACTGGGAGATTGAACTGGGCATCGTGATTGGCACGCGCGCGCGCTATGTGTCGCAAAAAGACGCACTGACCTACGTTGCCGGCTACACCCTGTGCAACGACGTGAGCGAGCGCGAGTTCCAGATCGAGCGTGGCCCGCAGTGGGACAAGGGCAAGGGTTGCGACACCTTCGGCCCGATCGGCCCTTGGCTGGTGACGACGGACGAGATCACCAATCCGCAAAAACTCGACATGTGGCTGGACGTCAACGGCACACGCCGCCAGACCGGCAACACCAAGACCATGATCTTCGGTGCCGCCAAAATCGTCAGCTATTGCAGCCAGTTTTTCACACTGATGCCTGGCGACGTGATCTGTACTGGCACGCCTCCCGGCGTAGGCATGGGCGCAAAGCCCAACCCGGTGTTCCTGCGCAAGGGTGATGTCATGACTCTGGGCATCGAAGGCCTGGGTGAGCAGCGACAGTTGGTGGTTCCCTTCAAGCTTTAAAAGGCTGAAGTTCGCATCAGAAGCAGATCAAGGGTTTGCCCTTGATCTGCTAAGACCGCCGCGTCTATAAAGCGGTATTTCCCCCAAAAACAAGTTGGTTTTGTACGCGTGGGCACAATTTGCTGCAAAATAGAACGACCGTTCGTTTTATTTTTCAACCTATTTGCACACCATGGCCGTCGTTGAACTCCCTGTCAAAGTCGCTCGCCCTGCATCGTCCCAAGCAGGTGGCACCGCTATGCACAAGGGCCAGCAAACCAAATCAGCCATCGTGGATGCGGCATTGGGTTTGGCCACGCAGATTGGCCTGGAAGGCCTGAGCATCGGTGCGTTGGCTGAGGTCATGCGCATGAGCAAGTCGGGTGTGTTTGCGCATTTTGGTTCCCGCGAAGAGCTGCAAATCTCTGTGATTCGCGAGTACCACGCCCGCTTTGAAGAAGAAGTGTTTTACCCCGCACTGCAAAAGCCCAAGGGCCTGCCACGCCTGAAGGCACTGTTTCAAAACTGGATGAACCGCACCTCGGTCGAGCTTGATTCAGGCTGCCTGTACATCAGCGGCGCGGTCGAGTTTGACGACCGACCAGGCCCGGTGCGCGACGCGCTGGTCGGCTCTGTGCAGTCCTGGCTGGCTGCCATGCACCGCGCGGTGGTGCAGGCCAAGGAGGCCGGGCACCTGGCGCCAGACGCCGATGAGCACCAGATCGCGTTTGAAATTCATGGCCTGATCCTGGCGCTGCACTATGAAGCGCGGTTTTTAAAAACGCCCAGTTCCGTCCATCGTGCCAACACCGGGTTCAACCGCATTCTTGAGCGCCGCCGAAGCGCAACAGCCCCATGACTTCACTTGTTTACTTTCATTTTTAGGAGCTGCCCCATGCCTGTTTACAACCCGCCCCTGCGCGACATGCAATTTGTGATGCACGAAGTGCTCAAAGTCACAGAAGAACTCAAGCCAATCACCAAGTATGCCGATGCGGACGTTGACACCATCAATGCCGTGCTCGAAGAAGGCGCAAAATTCGCCACCGAGGTCGTGTTTCCGCTCAATATCAGCGGCGATGAAGAAGGCTGCAAACTGGACATCACCACCCACGCCGTGACCACGCCAAAGGGCTTCAAAGAAGCCTACGCCAAGTACGTAGAAGGCGGCTGGCCGGCACTGAGCGGCGACCCGGAATTTGGTGGCCAGGGCTTGCCGCTGGTCATCAACCAGTGCTTTTATGAAATGCTCAACAGCGCCAACCAGGCCTGGACCATGTACCCCGGCCTCACGCATGGCGCGCACGCCGCGCTGCACAGCCACGGCACTGAAGCGCAAAAGCAGACCTACCTGCACAAAATGACCAGCGGCGAATGGACTGGCACCATGTGCCTGACCGAACCGCATTGCGGCACCGACCTGGGCCTGATGCGCACCAAGGCTGAAGCCTTGCCTGACGGCACTTACAAAATCACCGGCAACAAAATTTTCATCAGCGCTGGCGAACACGACATGGCTGGCAACATCATTCATCTGGTGCTGGCACGCGTGGTTGATGCGCCTGCAGGCATCAAGGGCGTCAGCCTGTTCATCGTGCCCAAGTTTCACGTCAACGCAGACGGCTCTTTGGGCGAACGCAACGGCATTTACTGCGGTGGGCTGGAGCACAAAATGGGCATCCACGGCAACGCAACAGCGCAAATCGTTTTAGACGGTGCGATTGGCACCATGGTCGGCGCGCCCAACAAAGGCATGCAGGGCATGTTTGTGATGATGAACGCTGCCCGCCTGGGTGTGGGCAACCAGTCACTCGGCCTGACCGAAGTGGCGTATCAAAACGCCTTGGCCTACGCCAAAGACCGCATTCAAATGCGCTCCTTGTCTGGCACCAAAGCCAAAGACATGCCCGCCGACCCGATCATCGTGCACCCCGACGTGCGCAAAATGCTGTTGACCGCCAAAGCCTACGCCGAAGGTGGCCGCGCCTTGGCGACCTACTGCGCGGTGCTGCTTGACAAAGAGCATCAGCACCCCGACGAGGCGGTGCGCAAGGAAAGTGGGGAGTTGTTGTCGCTGCTCACACCTATCGTCAAGGCCTTCCTGACTGACAACGGCCATATCGCCACCAGCGCCTGCCTGCAGGTGTTTGGCGGCCACGGCTACGTCAAAGAGTGGGGCATGGAGCAGTTTGTGCGCGACAACCGCATCAACATGATTTATGAAGGTACCAACACCATCCAGTCACTGGACTTGCTGGGCCGAAAAATTTTGAGCAACAACGGCGCAACGCTTAAAAAATTCGGCAAGCTGATTGCTGCGCTGGTGCAGGAAGAGGGCGTGAACGAAAAGATGGCCGAGTTCATCAACCCACTGGCCGTGCTGGCTGAGCAGATGACCAAGTTCACCACCGAGCTGGGTTTCAAGGGCTTTCAAAATGCCGACGAAGTGGGCGCCGCTGCGGTGGACTATTTGCGTGTGGCCGGTCACCTGGTATTTGGCTACTTTTGGGCGCGTATGGCGCAGGTCGCGCTGCGTGAGATTGCTGCGGCGCAATCACAAGGCAAGCCGACCGACAAGTTTTACATCGCCAAGCTGCAAACCGCCCGCTTTTACTTTGCCAAGCTCTACCCTGAGACCGCCACGCTGATGCGCACCGCGCGCAGCGGCGCCAAGTCGCTGATGGAAACTGACGAAGCACTGGCTTGATGATTAGAGAAAAAATGACTCTAACCCTTATCAATCGTGCGCAAGCTGCTATTTTTATAGTAGCGTTTGGATTTGTTTCGATGCCCGCGGGTGCCCAGTCAGCAGCCTCAGCCAGTGCCACGCCTGTCGGCTTGTGGCGCAATATTGACGACAAAACCGGTCAGGCCAAGGCGGAGATTCGCATCACTGCAAACGCTGCCGGCGTGCTGACGGGTGTGATTGAAAAACCCTTGATCAAGGCTGTTGAACTCAATTGCAGCATGTGCACCGATGACCGCAAGGACAAGCCCAAGCTGGGCATGGAGATCATTCGCGGCGCGGTCAAAGCGGAAGGCAAAGACGTCTGGGAAAAGGGCCAAATCTTGGAGCCCGACAGCGGCAAAAACTACACGCTGCGCCTCACGCCTATTGAGGGTGGTAGCAAGTTAGAGGTGCGTGGCTCCATTGGGCCGTTTGGACGAACACAAACCTGGGTGCGTGTTCAGTAAAAGCGCCTCGTATTGACTTCATACGAAAGAAACACATGTCAAGATTCATGGTTAAAAAAGTGGCCGTTTTAGGCGCAGGCGTGATGGGTGCGCAAATCGCTGCCCATCTGGTCAATTGCAAAATCCCGGTCGTATTGTTTGATTTGGCAGCCAAGGAGGGGCCAAAAAACGGCATCGTGACCCGCGCAGTGGAGGGCTTAAAAAAGCTCAAACCCGCGCCGCTCGGTGTCTCCGAAGACGCGGCGCTGATTCAGCCGGCCAACTACGAAGAGCATATGGACGTGCTCAAGGAGTGCGACCTGATCATTGAAGCCATTGCCGAGCGCATGGACTGGAAAACCGACCTGTATCACAAGATTGCCCCTTACATTGCCAAAGAGGCGATTGTGGCCAGCAACACCTCGGGCCTGTCGATCACCCAGCTCAGTCAGGCCTTGCCCGAAACGATGAAGCCGCGCTTTTGCGGCATTCACTTTTTCAACCCGCCGCGCTACATGACGCTGGTTGAGCTGATCAACACGCCAACCACCGGTGCGAATGTGCTTGACAACCTGGAAGCCTTCGTCACCAGCGGCCTGGGCAAGAACGTGATTCGCGCCCATGACACCCCCAACTTTATTGCCAACCGCATCGGTATTGCTGGCATGCTGGCGATCATCAAGCAAACTGAAGCTTTCGGCTTGACCTATGACGTGGTCGATGACTTGACGGGTAAAAAACTCGGCCGTGCCAGCTCTGGCACTTACCGTACGGCGGATGTTGTCGGCCTGGACACCATGGCGCATGTGATCAAAACGCTTCAAGACAACCTCGGCGAGGGCAAACAAACACCTGACCCGTTCTCAGGCATGTACGGCACACCGACCGTGCTGGCCAAGCTGCTCGAAGCAAAAAGCCTGGGTCAAAAAACAGGTGCCGGTTTCTACAAAAAAGTAGGCCGCGACATCCTGCGGCTTGACCCTGAAAGCATGGAATACGTCGCTGGTGGCGCCAAGGCCAACGACGTGGTGGGCCGCATGCTGAAAAAGCCTGCCGGTGAGCGCTTGGCTTTGCTGCGCCATGCAGAAGGTGCCGAGGCGCGCTTTTTGTGGGCTATTTTGCGCGACCAGTTTCATTACGCTGCGGTGCACCTGCAAACCATTGCTGAAACCGCACGCGACATTGACCTGGCGATGCGTTGGGGCTTTGGTGCCAAGCAAGGCCCGTTTGAGCTGTGGCAGCAAGCGGGCTGGTTGCAAGTGGCGAACTGGATCAAGGAAGACATTGACACCGGCAAAACCCTGTCCAGCGCGCCGCTGCCTGACTGGGTGTTCAAAGGGCCGGTCGCCGAATCGAACAATGGCTCGGGTGGCGTGCACACGCCGCAAGGTTCGTGGTCCGCATCGGCTCAACAATTCATCCTCAAGCGCGAGCTGCCGGTGTACGCGCGTCAGCATTTCCCTGAAGACGTGCTGGGCGCTAAAGCACCGTCTTTCATGACAGCCGGAACTACGCTGCATGAAGACGATGCGGTTCGGCTGTGGACCCTGGACGATGAGGTGCTGATCGCCAGTATCAAAACCAAAATGCATGCCATCAGCCCCGACGTGGCTGAAGGCTTGGCGCTTGGCATCGACATGGCCGAAAAAGGCTACAAGGGCATGGTGATCTGGTCAAACGACGAGATGTTCTCGGTTGGCGCTGACCTGCAAGCCATGCTGCCTGCCTTCATGATGAGTGGCGTTGATGCCATCGATGAGGTCGAGGCAGAGCTGCAAAACGTGATGCTGAAAATGCGTTATTCGACTGTGCCCGTGGTGTCCGCCATTCGCGGCTTGGCGCTTGGCGGCGGTTGCGAGATGGCTGTGTATTCCGCCAAGCGGGTGGCGGCCATGGAAAGCTACATCGGCCTGGTAGAAGTCGGTGTGGGCCTGGTACCCGGTGCGGGCGGCCTGGCTTATATTGCCCGTCGCGCGGCAGAAAACGCCGCCAAATCGACCCACAAAGACATGCTGCCGTTTTTGATTGAAGGCTTCACCGCCGCAGCCATGGCCACGGTGGGCACCAGCGCCATTGAAAGCCGCAAGCTGGGTTATTTGCTTGACAGCGATGTCATCGTGCCGCATGTCAATGAGCTGCTGTTTGTGGCGATCAATGAAGCGCGGGCCATGTTTGACTCAGGCTACCGTCCCCCTGTCAAACGCAGCTTTCCTGTGGTGGGCCGCAACGGTCTGGCCACCATCAAGGGTCAGCTCGTCAACATGCGCGATGGCGGCTTTATCAGCGCGCATGACTTTCACATCGCCAGCCTGATTGCAGGCGTGGTGTGCGGCGGCGATGTTGACAACGGCACGCTGGTCACCGAGGCGTATTTGATGACCTTGGAACGCAAGGCATTTTGCTCGCTGCTTGAGCATCCAAAAACGCAAGAACGCATCATGGGCATGATGTCCACTGGCAAGCCTGTACGTAATTGAACATGACGTACACCCCCAATCGCCTGGAGCGCCAGCTTGAGCGCCTCAATGAAGTGCCAGCTTTTGCCCGACCCTGGTTTCGCAGCGTGGTGATGGGGCGTGCCGTGCCATTTACCGGCACGGCCAAGCTGCGCTACGAAGAAATGTCTGCCAGCAGCGTGCAAATCTTGGTGGCCAATAACCACAAGGTACACAACCACATCGGCGGCGTGCATGCCGTGGCCAGCACGCTGGCTGCTGAAACCGCCACAGGGATGGTGATGGGCATGAACGTGCGTGATGACTGCATTCCGGTGGTCAAAGACATGCGCGTGCAGTTCAAAAAGCGCGGCCAAGGCGCCATGCGCGCTGTGGCCACGCTCAGCGATGTGCAGCGCGAGCTGATCCGCAGCACCACCAAAGGCGAAGTCACGGTGGCTGTGACGGTGACTGACGAATCGGGCAACCAGCCCATCGAGTGTGAATTCATCTGGGCCTGGGTTCCTTCTCAACGCCCCACCCAAAACTGAAAACACCAAACACGATATTTAATGCCCCTGCAGGCACAAGGACTCACCATGAGCAAACAAATTCAAGAAGCCTATATCGTTGCCGCGACCCGCACACCGATTGGCCGTTCGCATCGCGGGTTTTTCCGCAACACCCGACCTGACGACCTGTTGGTCAAGGCCTTGCAAGCCGCTCTGGCGCAGGTGCCTGCGCTGGACCCAAACGCGATTGAAGACATCATTTGCGGCTGCGCCATTCCTGAAGGCCCGCAGGGCCTGAACATTGCGCGTATTGGCGCGGTGCTGGCCGGCCTGCCCACCAGCGTGGGCGGCATCACGGTGAACCGTTTCTGCGCGTCGGGTCTGTCGGCCGTGCAAATGGCGGCGGACCGCATTCGTGTCGGTGAGGCTGACGTCATGATTGCAGCGGGCGTTGAAAGCATGAGCATGGTGCCCATGTCGGGCAACTCGCCGTCACTGTCGCCCGCCATGTTTGCAAACGATGAAAACATCGGCATCGCTTACGGCATGGGCCTGACCGCCGAGAAGGTCGCGCAGCAATGGAAAGTCTCGCGTACCGCGCAAGACGAGTTTGCCTACGCCTCACATATGAAGGCCCTCAAGGCGCAGCAGGCCGGCGAGTTCATGAACGAAATCACGTCGGTTGAAGTCACCGACCGCAGCGCGAATCTGGAAACCGGAGAAGTCATCACCACCACCCGCACTGTGAACATGGACGAAGGCGCACGGCCTGACACCACCGTTGAAGGTCTGGCAAAACTCAAAACGGTTTTTGCAGCGCGTGGCTCGGTCACCGCGGGCAACAGCTCGCAAACGTCGGACGGCGCCGGTGCGCTCATTCTGGCCAGTGAAAAAGCCGTCAAGCAATTTGGCCTGAAGCCGTTGGCACGCTTTGTCAGCTATGCCGCCAAGGGCGTGCCGCCGCACATCATGGGCATCGGCCCGATCGAGGCGATTCCGGCTGCGCTGCGCTATGCCGGCTTGAAGCAGGACGACATCGACTGGTTTGAACTGAACGAGGCTTTTGCCGCGCAGTCGCTGGCCGTTATTAACACGCTGGGGCTGGACCCCGCCAAGGTCAATCCGATGGGCGGTGCGATTGCCCTGGGCCATCCGCTGGGCGCGACCGGTGCCATTCGTGCGGCAACCGTGATTCATGCCTTGCAACGCCACCAGCTCAAGTACGGCATGGTGACGATGTGCGTGGGCATGGGGCAGGGCGCTGCGGGTATTTTTGAGCGGGTGTAGTCAGAAATGGTCTGAAAACCACCTCAAAAGATCGCATTACGGTATGTTGTAGGATATGTCGTAGGCCTCCAGGCCAATGAATACAAGCGCAAGTAGCTATCAAGAATAGAGCATTTGAAAAATGAGCCATCACCCGTTTGACCAGGCCCTGCAGCTGATGCCAGGCGAAGCTGCCAACACTTTCGCCGGCGCCACCGCCCCTGATTACTGGAACATGGTGGGCCCGTTCGGCGGCTACACGGCGGCCCTGGCAGTCAGGGCCGTCATGCAGCACCCGGCATTGTTGGGCGAGCCTGTGGCCTTGACGGTCAACTACGCGGGCGCGACGACGCAAGGCCCGTTCACCGTCACGGCCACGCCTGCCCGCACCAGTCGCTCGACCCAGCACTGGGTGATTGCCCTGAGTCAAACCAGTCCCACCGGCCAGCCAGAAGTCGCCATGACCGCCACCGTCATGACGGCACTCAAGCGCGATACCTGGCAAGCCAATGACATGCCCATGCCGGTGGTGACGCCAGTGAACGCGGCGACGAAAGACCGCCACGACGGTGCGCCTGTCTGGTTTGACCGATACGATATGCGCTTCGTTCATGGCAGCATTCCGGCGCAATTTGATGGCCGCGAGGCCAGCAGTGTGACGCAGCTGTGGATGCGCGACGAGCCACCGCGACCGCTGGACTTTGCGTCCCTGACCGCCATGGCCGATGTGTTCTACCCCCGCATCTGGCTGCGCCGCGCCAAACGGGTTGCCGCTGGCACCGTGTCGATGACCACCTACTTTCATGCGAGCCAGGCCCAGATGTCAGATGTGGGCACCGGCTACCTGCTGGGCCAGGCCCAGGCACAGGCTTTTCGCCACGGGTTTTTTGACCAGACGGCGCAGTTGTGGTCTGAAGACGGCACGCTGCTGGCGACCAGCACGCAGCTGGTTTATTACAAGGAATAGCGGCGGTCTGGATTGATCGGTCGTGGGCTTTAAACTCATGACATTTCACCTGTGGCACAACCTGAGACACCCATGACTACTTCACCCATCGCCGAAATTCTCACCCACCTGGATGCGGGCGTCTTGAGCCTGACCATCAACCGCCTGGACAGAAAAAATTCGATCACTGCCGTCATGTACGCGGCGATGGCTGATGTGCTGATGGCGGCTGAAAGCAATGATGCTGTGCGCGTTCTGGTCATTCAGGGCCATGAAACGATTTTTTCAGCGGGCAATGACATTGGCGATTTTTTAAACAAACCGCCTTCGACGCAAGACGCCCCGGTGTTTCGTTTTCTGCACGCCATCAGCGCTTTTACAAAGCCTATCGTGGCCGCTGTCTGTGGCCCGGCCGTGGGCATTGGCACCACGCTGCTGATGCATTGCGATCTGATTTACGCAGGCGACAACGCGGCCTTCTCGATGCCGTTTGTCAACTTGGGGCTGTGCCCGGAAGCCGGCTCCAGTCTGCTGGTGCCGCAACTGATGGGCTACCCGCGCGCCGCCGAGGCGCTGCTGCTGGGTGAGCCCTTTACGGCTGAAACGGCATTGGAGATGGGCCTGATCAACCGCATCGTGCCGCCTGCCGAAGCGAGTGCTTTGGCGCATCAACAAGCCAAAAAGCTGGCCGCCAAGCCGCTGACATCCGTCATCGAAACCAAGCGACTGATGAAGCAAGCCAACGCCGGTGCGGTCAAACAGCGCATTCACGATGAAAGTCTGAGCTTTGGGCGAATGCTGTCGGAGCCGGCTGCGCGTGAGGCTTTCACAGCGTTCATGCAAAAGCGCAAGCCTGATTTTTCACAGATTTAAATCAACAGCCAAATCCATTAGAAAAAGGCCTTCTGGGCCAATGAATATCTATGCTATCAGCTACTAAGAATGTAGCGAGCTGGGGCTAACGCAGCGACGGCAAACCAATGCCTGCTGCGTCAAAGCCGCCATCCACCGCCAGCACCTGGCCATTGATGTAGCTGGCTGCCGGGCTGCATAAAAACCCCACCCCTTCTGCAATTTCTTCGGGTGTGCCGTAGCGTGCCAACGGAATGGCATCAGCGTAGTCGGCCCGAATGGCTGCGCTATGCACCTTCTTGGCCATGTCGGTATCCACCGGACCGGGTGCGATGGCGTTGACGCGAATTCCCATGTTGCCCAGCTCGACGGCTTGCTGTTTTGTCAAATGGATGATGGCCGCCTTGCTGGTACCGTAGGCCACCCGCAACGCGCTGGCCCGCAAGCCTGAAATGGACGCGATATTGACAACCGCACCAAAGCCGCCAGCAGCTTTGGCCTGATCGCCGGCATTTCTGAGCATCACCGGCGCACAGGCCTGGGTGCATAAAAAGGCACCATCGAGGTTGACCGACATCACCTGCCGCCATTCATCAAAGGTGTGCTCCAGCAGCGGCTTGAAAACCGCGACACCTGCATTGTTGACCAGCGCATCGATGCGGCCAAATGTGCTGCTGACCCGGTCGATTGCCGTTGTGACTGAGGCTGGACTGGCCACATCACAGTGCAGTGCCAAAACGCGCGCGGATTCGCGCAATGCTGCACTGGCCTGTTGGAGCTCTGCGTTGTCAATGTCGAGCAACGCAACCCGGTAGCCACGCGCTAAAAACCATTTGGCGCAAGCCAGGCCAATGCCGCGGGCAGCCCCTGTGATGATGGCGACCGGTTGGCTTGATAAATGGGTTGTCATGACAGTGTCGGGTTAGGTTAAAGCGTGATGAGCCAGATGCCTGGTGCTTGAGTGGCCCATTTTGCCCAGTTTTTCATCAAGTCTTTGAATCGGCGCCGGCAGACATGCCCTGGTGTTTGTCAGCGCACGCCTACATCGCTTCGCACAAATAACGCGCATACGGGCTCTTCCAGTCAGCGGGCAGCAGGGCGTGGGCCAGCTTCGGCTCGGGCGGCAACCGTGCGACAGCCATGGATCAGCAGCGTGCGTATAAGCAGACGGAGTCGATAGGTGACAATCACACCCATGACTGAACCATCACCTGCCCCGCTGAATACAACCGCTGAAATGGAAATCGATATCGACACTGTCAGTAGCCTGAAAAACCTGTTTGAAGAAAAAATTGTCTTCAATCAGCTGTTGGGCTTGAGGTTGAATGTGGTGACGGCGACGCATGTGTCTGTCGGCATGGCCATGCGGCCCGAGCTGATTGGTAACTTCAGCGAAGGGCGGTTGCATGGCGGTGTGATCAGTGCCGCGCTGGACACCACGGGCGGTATCGCGGTCACGGCAGGGCTGTGTGCCCGTTATGCCGGCGATCGCTTTGAGCAGCATGCGTTGCGTTTCGCCAAATTGGGAACGATTGACCTGCGAATTGACTACCTGCGGCCCGGCATCAGCACACATTTTGAAATCCGTGCACAGGTCATCCGCTTGGGTGCACGCATTGCCAACACACGCATGGAATTTTTGGGCGCTGACGGCAAGCTGCTGGCCACCGGCAACGGGGTTTACATCATTTCCTGAGTTTTCTCGACTTTGCTCTGAATTTTGCGCGGCCGGCCCGCATCGTCGATGGCGACGTAGGTCAGGCTGGCTTCGGTCACTTTCACATACTTTTTCTGGCTGTGAAAACGCTCTGCATACACCTCGACCTGTACCGTCACAGAGGTGTTGCCAATGCGGGTCACATCGGCAAAAAAGCTCAAAATATCGCCAACCCGGACAGGCTGCTTGAAAATAAACTGGTTCACCGCAACGGTGGCCATCCGGCCATTGACGTAGCGGGCGGGCACCACAGCGCCGGCCAGGTCGACCTGGGCCATGACCCAGCCACCAAAAATATCGCCGTTGGCGTTGCAATCCGCTGGCATCGGGATGACCTTGAGCACCAGTTCCTTATCAACCGGTAGCGCGACGTTGGGCGTCGTCAGCAACTCTGCGGCATGAGAACTTGAGTGACGGCTTGATTCGGTGTTCATAGGCACAATCTATGGCAAAACTAACAAAGATTGCGATTGTCCCTTATGCGTTCCATGGCTCCAAGCGCCCCCTCCACACCAGATCCAACCCTATCAACCACTGGCCCTGCCGCCCCTGCCCGTTCTGACTGGGACACGCTAAAACGCCTGTTCCCCTACCTTTGGGACTACAAGTGGCGCGTGCTCGCCGCCCTGAGTTTCATGGTCGGCGCCAAGCTGGGCAATGTGGGTGTGCCGTTGTTGCTGAAGAATTTGGTCGACACCATGAACATCAAGCCCGGCGACACACAGGCGCTGCTGGTGGTGCCTGCCGCGCTGCTGCTGGGCTACGGCCTGCTGCGCTTGTCAACCTCGTTGTTCACCGAGCTGCGTGAGCTGGTTTTTGCAAAAGCAACTGAGGGTGCGTCGCGCAAAATCTCGCTACAGGTCTTTCGGCACCTGCATGCGCTCAGCTTGCGCTTTCATCTGGAGCGTCAGACCGGCGGCATGACACGGGACATCGAACGCGGCACCCGCGGCGTGCAGTCGCTGATCTCTTATTCTCTGTACAGCATCATCCCCACGTTGATTGAAGTGGGTCTGGTGCTCAGCATTCTGGCCGTCAAGTTTGACGTGTGGTTTGCCTGGATCACCCTGGCCGCACTGGCCTGCTACGTCACCTTTACCGTCACCGTGACGGAGTGGCGCAGCAAGTTTCGCAAGCAGATGAACGAGCTCGACTCGTCAGCGCACAGCCGGGCGATTGACTCGCTGTTGAACTACGAAACCGTCAAGTACTTCAACAACGAAGACTTTGAAACCAGGCGCTATGACGAAAACCTGGAGCGCTACCGCAAAGCTGCCATCAAGAGCCAGCGCACCCTCAGCCTGCTCAACACCGGCCAGCAGCTCATCATTGCTGTGGGGCTGGTAGCCATGCTGTGGCGCGCCACACAGGGCGTGGTTGATGGCCGCATGACGCTGGGCGACCTGGTCATGGTCAACGCTTTCATGATCCAGCTTTATATTCCACTCGGATTTTTGGGCGTGATTTACCGCGAGATCAAGCAAAGCCTGACCGACCTGGACAAGATGTTCACGCTGATGGAAAAAGAGCGCGAGATTGCCGATGTGCCCGGTGCGCAGCCGATACAGATCAGCACGTCACCTGCGGTTAAGTTTGAAAACGTTAGCTTTGCGTATGAAGCGGCCAGGCCCATTTTGAAGGAGGTGAGCTTTGAGATCCCGCCAGGTAAAACGGTTGCCGTGGTGGGGTCATCCGGCGCGGGAAAATCGACCCTGGCACGGTTGCTGTTCAGGTTTTATGACGTGCAGCAGGGCCGCATCACCATTGCCGGACAAGACATCAAGCAGGTCACCCAGGCCAGCGTGCGGCAAGCCATTGGTATCGTGCCGCAGGACACCGTGCTGTTCAACGACACCGTTGAATACAACATCGCCTATGGACAAACGGGCGCATCAAGGAAGCAGGTTGAAGAGGCTGCCAGGTCTGCCCGGATTCACGACTTCATCAACAGCACGCCAAAGGGCTACGACACCATGGTGGGCGAGCGCGGGTTAAAGCTATCCGGCGGTGAAAAGCAGCGCGTGGCCATCGCCCGTACGCTGCTGAAAAACCCGCCGGTGGTGATCTTTGACGAAGCCACCTCGGCGCTTGATTCGGCCAACGAGCGTGCCATCCAAGGCGAACTGCGCGCCGCAGCGCAAAACAAGACCACGCTGGTCATCGCCCACCGCCTGTCCACGGTGGTGGATGCGCATGAGATTTTGGTGATGGAAGACGGCTGCATTGTGGAGCGCGGAACACATGCCGAACTGCTGGCTCAGGACCAAAAATACGCCAGGATGTGGAACTTGCAGCAGAGTGCTGAGTAGCGGCCGCTAAACGGATTGTCCAGCGCTGAATTCGGGTTTTTGGGTGTTTTGGCGGCTGTTTTTGGCCATTTTTGGCCTCCGGGCCAATAGATATATACGCGAAATGCTCCTGAATAAATAGCGCTTGATAGCGGACTCTGGAAATTTCCGTATTTGTCCTTCACCCGCTCACTTGCATAATCTGGTCATGGAAACCAAATGGCTAGAAGACTTTGTCAGCCTGGCTGAAACCCGCAGTTTCAGTCGATCGGCGACGTTGCGGCATGTCACCCAACCGGCTTTTTCGCGCCGAATTCAGGCGCTGGAGGCGTGGGCTGGCACTGACCTGGTCGACCGCTCCTCATACCCGACGCGCCTCACGCCGGCCGGAGAAACGCTGTACAACCAGTCGCTTGATATGCTGCAGAGCTTGCAGTCCACCCGAGCCATGTTGCGCGGCCATGCATCCGCCGGGCAGGACATGATTGAGTTTGCGGTGCCGCACACGCTGGCCTTTACCTTTTTCCCAGCCTGGGTCAGCTCCCTAAGTGAAAAGTTTGGTCCCCTCAAAAGCCGACTGATTGCGCTGAACGTGCACGATGCGGTGCTGCGTCTGGTGGAGGGCAGCTGCGACCTGCTGATTGCCTATCATCACAACTCCCAGCCGTTCCAGCTTGACCCGAACCGCTATGAAATGGTCACGCTCGGGCAAGAAGTGCTGGCGCCTTACGTCAAACCCAATGCAGAAGGCGAGCCGCTGTACAAACTGCCGGGGCGCGCCGGGCAGCCCTTGCCGTATTTGGGCTATGCACCGGGCGCCTATCTGGGCCGCGTGGTCGACCTGATCTTGAAGCAGTCCGCCACTGCCATTCACCTGGACCGGGTGTACGAGACCGACATGGCCGAGGGTCTGAAGGCCATGGCACTTGAAGGGCATGGCATTGCCTTTTTGCCGTTCAGTGCCGTTAAAAAGGAGCTGCGCGCCAAAAAGCTGGTCAGTGCGGCCCAGCCGTCACACACCGGGCTGGACATGGCCATGGACATCCGCGTTTACCGGGAACGCCCAGCATTGAGCTCGGCTGCCAAAAGCTCTGCCCAGGCGCTGTGGACTTACCTCGAATCCCAAACCCGTCCGAAAACGGCGCCTAAGTAGCAACCCTAGTCACATATTAAAAAAATGCATAAACCGTTTGAGATTTGGCATTTGCTTTGCAAGCGCTTCAAACTTACAATTCGTAACCACTGAATTTTGAAAAAACATTTACCTTGCATGCGGGCCCTCTTGCTTGTTTCTGGCACAAAGACTGCTTGACCGTTGACTTGCTTTGGCAAAAATTCAGGTACGCACCACCCCGGTGATGGATGCCGCAGGGCAGACACAATGGTGCATCAAGCTCGGGTAAACCTTTGGGCAAACCCTGAACCTGCTCCCTAAAATGCTCAGTTGTTACCTTTCTTTATAGGATCTCACATGAAATTAAAACTCGCTGCTCTCACATTTGCCATGTTCGCTGCCTGTGGCGCCTTTGCCCAGGCAACCGACACCGTCGCCAAAGTCAAAGCCTCTGGCGTGATCACGATGGGTGTTCGTGACTCGTCCGGCGCGTTGTCGTACACGCTGGGCGACGGTAAGTACACCGGCTATCACATCGAGGTCTGCAACAAGATCATCGCCAACCTTGAGAAGGTTGTAGGTCGCAAGCTGGAGGTCAAATATCAGCCTGTGACGTCACAAAACCGCATTCCGCTGGTGCAAAACGGTACGGTTGATGTCGAATGTGGCTCCACCACCAACAACGCCACCCGTCAAAAAGACGTGGCTTTCCTGCCAACCACTTTTGTTGAAGAAGTGCGCATCGCTGTGAAAGCCAACTCAGGCATCACATCGATCGTCCAGTTGAACGGTAAAAATGTGGCCACTACCACCGGCACCACATCAGTCCAGACCCTGCGCAAAAACGAGCGAGCCAGCAACATCGACTTCAAGGAAGTTTTTGGCAAAGACCATTCAGACAGCTTCCTGTTGCTCGAGTCTGGCCGTGCGGAAGCCTTCGTCATGGACGGCGCCATTCTGGCTGGCAATATTGCGATCGCCAAAAACCCGGCTGATTTCAAACTGGTTGGTGAAGTGCTGAGCGTCGAGCCGATTGCCATCATGATTCGCAAGGACGATACGGCGTTCAAGAAAGTTGGCGATGACACCGTCAAGGAGATGATGAAGTCCGGTGAAATGGCCAAACTGTGGGACAAGTGGTTCCTGCAGCCCATTCCACCAAAAAACACACGCGTGGGTTACGCCGCCAGCGAAAGCACCAAGGCTGCCTGGGCTAATCCCAACGACAAGCCCATGGAAGATTACGCGAAGAAGTAATTTTTCTGTCTGGTTGAAGGTTTAAGCACGAACCCCGCCATTGGATTCAACCGGCGGGGTTTGTTGTTTCAAGCCAATTGAATTTCAATGCGAGCCATCGCATGGTCAAGCTATAACAACACAACGGAGCGTTCATGAATTGGGACTGGAGAGTATTTTTAAACGACGATGGCGGTGGCCGTACCTATTTGCAGTGGATGTTTGACGCCTGGGGCTGGACGCTGTCGGTGGCTGGCGCCTCTTGGGTCGTGGCCATGGTGGTGGGCGCACTGGTCGGTACTTTGCGCACGCTGCCCAACAGTCCATGGCTGGTCAAGCTGGCCAATGCCTGGGTGGAGCTGTTTCGTAACATTCCGCTCTTGGTGCAGATCTTCATCTGGTACTTTGTTGTCCCCAAGATCTTTCCTTTGATGAAAGGGCTGCCCAGCTTTATTCTCGTGGTTTTCGCCCTCGGCTTTTTCACATCCGCCCGAATCGCTGAGCAATTTCGGGCGGGTATTCAGGCGCTGCCGCGCGGCCAGCGCTACGCCGGCATGGCGATGGGGTTTAGCACGGCGCAAACCTATCGTTATGTGATCCTGCCGATGGCTTTTCGCATCATCATTCCGCCACTGACCAGCGAGTCCATGAACTTGCTGAAAAACTCGTCGGTCGCCTTTGCGGTGTCGATTGCCGAGTTGACCATGTTTGCCATGCAAGCGCAGGAAGAGACATCGCGCGGCATTGAAATTTACCTGGCAGTGACGCTTGTGTATGCCATCTCTGCGTTTGCCGTCAACCGGATCTGCGCCTTTGTTGAAAAGCGGCTTCAAATCCCAGGCATGGTGATTGCTGGGGCAAGCGGCGGGGGGCATTGACATGTTTGGACTTGACCTTTCCTTTTTAAGCTGGGACATCATTTCGAAGTTCGTCATCAAGGGCTTTTGGTTCAGCATTCAGCTGACCATCATTGCCACGATAGGCGGCATCATTCTGGGCACCATCCTGGCGTTGATGCGGCTGTCAGGAACGCGGTTTTTGACGGTGCCTGCCGCCATTTACGTCAACGGCATGCGTTCGGTGCCGCTGGTGATGGTGATCTTGTGGTTCTTTTTGCTGGTACCCGCTGGTTTTTATGCAGCGATACCGGGCGGCGCCAACTACCGGGCCGAGATTTCAGCCATCATCACTTTTGTGGCCTTCGAGGCCGCTTATTTCAGCGAGATCATGCGGGCGGGCATCCAGTCCATTTCGCAGGGGCAAGTCAACGCCGGTCGGGCGCTGGGCATGACCTATTCGCAAAACATGAAGCTCATCATCTTGCCGCAGGCATTTCGCAACATGGTGCCGATTTTGTTGACGCAGACCATTATCTTGTTTCAGGACACCTCACTGGTGTACGCTATCGGCGCGTATGACCTGCTCAAGGGTTTCAGCACCGCCGGCAAAATTTACGGCCGGCCCGAAGAGGCCTACCTGCTGGCCGCTGTGGTTTACTTTGTGATGTGCTTTGGCCTGTCTTACATGGTCAAACGCCTGCAAACCAAAATTGCGATCATCCGTTGACTTGTTGACCCGACTGGCAACACAAACAAATACATATTGGAGAAAAAGATGGCGATGATTGAAATGAAAGAAGTGTCCAAGTGGTACGGCACAGTGCAGGTTTTGAACAATTGCACCACCAGCATCAACAAGGGCGAAGTGGTGGTGGTTTGCGGGCCGTCGGGCTCGGGCAAATCAACACTGATCAAAACCATCAATGCGCTGGAGCCTTTTCAGAAAGGCCAGATTTTTGTAGACGGCCAGGCTGTGCATGACCCGAAGACTGATCTGCCCAAACTACGCAGCAGGGTGGGTATGGTGTTTCAAAACTTTGAACTGTTTCCGCATTTGAACGTGACAGAAAACCTCACCCTGGCGCAAATGAAGGTGCTGGGGCGCAAACCCGAGGACGCCAAGGCACACGGTCTGAAGTACCTTGACCGTGTGGGCCTGATGCTGCACAAAGACAAGTTCCCTGGCCAGTTGTCAGGCGGCCAGCAGCAGCGTGTGGCCATTGCCAGAGCCCTCAGCATGGACCCGATTGCCATGTTGTTTGATGAGCCGACCTCGGCACTCGACCCTGAAATGGTTGGCGAGGTGCTTGACTGCATGATGGACCTGGCCAAAGAAGGCATGACCATGCTGGTGGTCACTCACGAGATGGGTTTTGCCAAAAAGGTCGGCAGCCGCGTGATTTTCATGGACGTCGGCGGCAAAATTTTAGAGGACTGCTCAACCGAAGAGTTCTTCCAGCACCCTGAAAACCGCCAGCCGCGCACCAAGGATTTCCTGAACAAGATTCTGGCGCATTGAAGCTGCTTGCCACGTTAAAAAGCCCCGTGAGCGGGGCTTTTTAAGGAATATTTGCCTCTCGGCGCGTGATCAACGCAGCAGCGCTTTAGCCGCGCACTCAACGCAGTCCAGCAAGCCATGTGTGTCGACACCGCTTTCTTGTATCAAGGACTTGTAGCCTGCAAACACAGCCCCACCCAAAATAATGTTTTCAGCACCTGCCAGACGCGCTGTGGTGATGGCGTCTTGCACGACGGGCAGGGCCGCTAGCGGGTCATTAAAAACGTCCAGCCCTGTTCCGCCCATCACCTGTACGCCGCGAAACAAATTGCTCGCACCCCATTGCTTGAAGCGCTGCACAAGAATGACTTCCCACGCCGTGCCCGCGGTCACCACTGAATAGGGCTTGCTCATGTGTTCTGCGACTTCCATAGATGCGCGCGCCAGCCCGACAACGGGCTGCTTTGTTGTCAAGCCCATGGCCTCCAGACCGGGGTCGCCAAAGCAGGCTAGCAGGACGCGGTCAAACAGCTCGCCTTCACGTCGTGTGTTTTGCAAAACAGCGATTGCCGTTTGCGCCGCTTCATCAAACGCCTGCCGCGTGGCTATCACCGGCGGGCCATTTGTGGCGGTACGCTGCAGGATGTGTACTTGCGGATCTAGATGTGTTTTCAGTTGCTTCGCCACGTGTGTCGTCATGGCCGCTGTGCTGTTGGGGTTGATGACCAAAATACGCATGCGTTAGTCGCCGTGACTCTGCGCGGCAGTGCTCAGCCACGCACGCTTGAGGACTTCTTCAGCTTCTACTGGCGCAGCAGGCTTGCGGTATTGCAAGCGCGTTTCAATCAGGGACAAGTGCGCGTAAGTGGCGTTGAGTACACCATCGACATCGCCGAGCGCCAGCTGTTTCAAAATCGCTTCGTGTTCGGCACAGCCGCAGTGTGATGCATGGCTTTCTTCAAATAGCGCGACCAGCATGGATGTGCGGCTGACGAGCTCACGCAAATCGTGGATGACCGCATGGCTGCCGGTGGCCTCGGCCAGCAGCAAATGAAACTCGCCTGACAGCCGGATGCTGGCTGCCCTGTCGCCTCTGGTGGATGCAGCTTGCTCGGCCGCTAGGTGGGCCCGCAAACCATCAATCTGTTGCAGTGTCATGCGGCCCGCAAGCCGGGCCACAATGCCGCCCTCCAGCACCCGGCGTGCTTCGTAGATGTCGCGCGCTTGTTCAAGTGTGGGCGCTTTGACAAAAGCCCCTTTGTTGGGCACCAGCTCTAGGAGTCGCTCGTGGCCCAGCTGGTGCAAGGCCTTTCGCACCCGCTCACGGCTGACACTAAAAATGGCTGCCACGCGTGTTTCTATCAGTTGGGTGCCGGCAGGTAACGCGCCCGTCAGCAGCGCTTGGCTGAGGGTGGCATAAACAGCGTCACTGGTTTTTTTCATGCCACCTACTTTAAAGCGGGTTGGCATGGATCCAGTGTTCAGCAATGGCTCTGCGTGTCGTGACCCATGCGGTTTTGCACTGCGTGATGTGCTGCAAGATGTGTTCTAGCGCCCCCATTCGTCCGGGCCGGGCAATCATGCGAAGGTGCAAACCCACCGACAGCATGCGCGGCTTGTGTTCGCCTTCGCGAGAGAGCCAATCGTACGCATCGCACACATACTGGCTGAAGTCGCGGCCCGTGCCAAAGCGGTCGGTGTGCTGAAAGTGCATGTCGTTGGTGTCAAACGCATATGGCAACACGAGGCGGCGCTTGCCGTTGACTGGCACAAAGTAGGGCGTATCGTCGTTGTACGCATCGCTGTCATACAAAAAACCACTTTCTGCCAGCAGCCTGCGCGTGTTCGGGCTGGGGCTGGAGCGGGTGTGCCAGCCTGCGGGCGGGTTGCCAGTCGCATCAACAATGGCTTTGACAGTCGCCTGAATTCTGGCGCGTTCCGTGGCTTCGTCCATCTCCAGATGCTTTTCCCATCTGTAGCCGTGAGCTGATACTTCGTGGCCGCGCATGATGGCATCACGCGCCAGCCATGGTGAGCGCTCCACTGCTCTGCCGCAGGCGCTCAAGGTAAAGGGCACACCAAACCGCTCAAACAGATCGGCAATGCGCCAGTAACCGACGCGCGTGCCGTATTCAAAATGTGAGTCAATGCAGGCATCGGCCACCCCTTGCCTGTCAGTCACCTCGTAGACGGCTTCGTTTCGGTCATCGCCATCGCTGATTGAAAACTCCGCGCCCTCTTCAAAGTTCAGCACAAAAGAAACCGCTACCCGCGCTTTGTGGGGCCAGCGTAGGTTGGGCAGATTTTGGCCGTAGCCTTTCAAGTCCCGCACGGACACAGCGTTGCTTTGCATTCATTCAGCCTTGATGTTTCGTTCTTTGGCGACCTTGCTCCAGCGGTCAAACTCACCATTGAGCAGGTCATTGGTTTCCTTTAATGTCGGGCTGGCTACCACGCCACCCATGCCTTCAATTTTGCTGCGTACGTCCGGCATCGCTGCCATGCGACGCAGGTCTTCATTGAGCTTGGTAAGAATAGGCGCGGGCGTGCCGCTGGGTGCAAGCAGCATGTACCAGGCGGTGAAGTCATAGCCGGGCAAGCCAGATTCAGCCACCGTGGGCACATCCGGTAGCAGTGGCGAGCGCTTGGCGCTGGTGATGGCTAGCGCGCGCAGTTTGTTGCCTTGTACCAGCTGCAATGAAGACAAAATAATGTCTACGGACATGTCTACGCGCCCACCCATCACGTCTTGCAGGGCTGGCGCCGCACCCTTGTACGGCACATGCAGCATGTCTACGTTGGCCATCGACTCCATCAATGCGGCGCCAACGTGGCTGGTGGTTCCCGCTCCTGAGCTGGCGAACTTCACCATGCCCGGCTTGGCTTTGGCGTTGGCCATAAAGTCCTTGAAAGTTTTGCCTTCAGCTGACGGGCCGACCACCACAATACTGGGCACATTGGCTATGACGCCGATAGGGGTAAAGTCCTTTTTGGTGTCGTAAGGCAAGTTGTTGAACATGAAGGGGTTGAGCGCGTGGCCGATGGTCACCATCAGCAGGGTGTAGCCATCAGGCGCAGACTTGGCCGTTGCGTCACTTCCAATGATGCCGCTGGCCCCGGCGCGGTTATCAATCACCACGGCCTGTTTCCCAGCCCAAAGTTCGCCATACTTTTGCCCGATCAGGCGCGCGAAAATATCAGCTGCGCCGCCCGGCGGGAAGGGCACGATGATGCGGACGGGTTTATCGGGGTATGTGGCGGTCTGCCCGTGGGCGGCAGGCACCAGCAGTGTTGCCAAAGCGGTGCAGACGATCACAGTTGTTGTCAAGGCCAGGCGGCGGAGGTTAAAAGTGGTCATCAAAGCACCTTTTTGGAGTCAAAGCACCGGTAGCCCCGGCTGGCACGAACCTTTATTGTGCACATAGATTGAATTATTGTGCACAATCAATGAAGTTACGCATATTTGATGCCTGCTTCATCGCCGTGGTGAGATTTTGTGTGGGGAGAGCAATGCGACAATTTGAATCATGACACCCACCGCTATTGAATCCCTGACCATCACCCGCCCCGACGACTGGCACCTGCATGTGCGCGACGGCGATGCGCTGCACACCGTGGTGCCGCACACGGCCGCGCAGTTTGCCAGAGCCATCATCATGCCCAACCTGCGTCCACCCGTGACGACAGCGGCACAAGCGCTGGCCTACAAAAGCCGCATTCAGGCCGCTGTGCCCAAACGTGAAGATGGGGGAGTGTCTTTCGAGGCATTGATGACGCTGTACCTGACCGACAACTTGCCGCCCGACGAAATCAGGCGCGCCAAAGACGCAGGAGTCGTGGCGGCCAAGTTGTACCCGGCAGGCGCCACCACCAACAGCGATGCCGGCGTGACCGACCTGCGTAAAACCTACAAAACTCTGGAGGCGATGCAAAAGGAAGGCCTGCTGCTGCTGGTGCATGGGGAGGTGACGTCGCCTGACATTGACCTGTTTGACCGAGAAGCTGTGTTCATCGACACGCAGCTGATTCCGCTGCGCCGTGACTTTCCAGAACTCAAGATCGTGTTCGAGCACATCACCACGAAGGAAGCTGCGCACTATGTGCGTGATGCCGGTCAATACACCGGCGCCACCATCACCGCGCACCACCTGCTGTATAATCGCAACGCCATTTTTATGGGGGGCATCAGGCCTCATTACTACTGTTTGCCGGTACTCAAACGCGAAACGCATCGCCTGGCGCTGGTTGACGCGGCGGTGAGCGAGAACACGCGATTTTTCCTCGGCACCGACAGCGCACCGCACCCCGCGCATTTGAAAGAGCACGCCAGCGGCTGCGCAGGCTGCTATACCTCCCATGCTGCGATGGAGATGTACGCCGAGGCCTTTGAAGCGGCCGGCGCATTGCACAAGCTGGAGGCTTTTGCCAGCTTCAATGGCGCTGACTTTTACGGCTTGCCGCGCAACACCGGCACCGTGACCTTGAAGAAAGAAAGCTGGACACCGCCCGAGAGTTTTGCGTTTGGAGAAGGCCAGCTCAAGCCGCTGCGCAGCGGGGAAAGCCTGGCCTGGCGCATGGTGTGACCCGCCATGTGATTGATGGGGCCGCGCCTTGGCTCGCGCCTTATGCAGCCAATGCCTTGGTCATGCCAGACAGTGGCGTTGCAAAGGCACTGAACTCAGCAGCCCCGTCACCGGTTCGCTTCGTCAGTCAATCTGCCTTGCCAGACGGCCAAGCCTACGAGCAATTTATCTTTGAGACCCAAACCGTCCCCACACGCGACAACCTGCACGACTTTTTCAATGGGTTGAGCTGGCAGACCTTTCCCCAGACGAAAAAAAAGCTCAACCAGCTGCAAGCGGCGCAACTGGCCATCGATGGTGTGCAGCAAGTGCGCGGTCCGGTGCGCGACGCACTCACCCTGTTTGACGAAAACGCCGCTTTTCTGATGGCGCCGCAACCGCTGTGGGACGCGCTGATCGCCAGAAACTGGCAGCGGTTGTTTGTTGAACTGCGCTCGATGTGGGCAGGCGCGCAACTGGTGCTGTTTGGCCATGCACTGCTGGAAAAGCTGGTGGCGCCGCGCAAAGCCATCACGGCTCACGTCTATCTTGCGCAGCCGGCGGCGGATTCCATGGCTGCGCTTGATGCGTGGATAGCCGGTGATATCAGTGCTGACAAGTTGGCTGGCAAACCTTTTGTACCGCTGCCCGTGCTGGGTGTGCCTGGCTGGTGGCCCGAGAACGAGAAACTTTCGTTTTATGAGGATATTCTTGTTTTCAGGCCGAAAACCCAGAAAATCAGCAGCTGAGCAAGCAAAATCTAAGCATCGCTTTTCGCATCACTTGATTTGGGATGCGTCCCCCCCCATTTATTGAACAGTGCTGACAAGCGATCAACCCACGGAGATTTCATGAAACGCATCTTTTTATTTGTCATGACCAACCTGGCCGTTGTGCTGGTTCTGGGCCTGGTCGCCAACCTGCTGGGCGTGAACCGCTTTTTGACGGCCAACGGGCTGAACCTGGGCGCGCTGCTGGGTTATGCACTCATCATGGGCTTTGGCGGCGCGATTATTTCGCTGCTGATCAGCAAGCCTGTGGCCAAGTGGAGCTCTGGCGTGCGCGTGATCAACAACCCGCAAAACGCCGACGAAGCCTGGATTGTGGACACGGTCAAAAAATTCGCTGACAAGGCGCAAATCGGCATGCCTGAAGTCGGTATTTTTGATGGCGAACCCAATGCCTTTGCCACTGGCGCCTTCAAGAACTCCGCGTTGGTGGCGGTGTCTACCGGCTTGCTGCAAGGCATGACACGTGAAGAAATTGAGGCTGTGATTGGCCACGAGGTCGCCCACATCGCCAACGGCGACATGGTGACGATGACGCTGATTCAGGGCGTGATGAACACCTTTGTCGTCTTCCTCAGCCGCGTCATCGGTTATGCGGTTGACAGCTTTCTGCGCAAGGGCAGTGACAACAACTCTGGTCCGGGCATCGGTTACTGGGTGACCACCATCGTGCTCGACATCGTGCTGGGCTTTGCTGCTGCGATGGTCGTGGCCTGGTTTTCGCGCCACCGCGAATTCAGGGCGGATGCAGGCGCGGCGCAGCTGATGGGCAGAACCCAACCCATGATGAATGCGCTGGCCCGTCTGGGCGGCATGGTGCCTGGTGAGTTGCCCAAGTCGGTGGCGGCGATGGGTATCACCGGCGGCATTGGCAAGCTGTTCTCAACCCATCCGCCGATTGAAGAGCGCATTGCCGCTCTGCAAAATGCGCAACCTGGACGTGTCTGATGAGGTGTAGGCATGCTCCTGAATCAGGAGCTGCTCGTATAGGTAAATATTGGTCTTGACGCCAATTTGATACCCAAAAAGGCCTTTTCAGGCCTTTTTTTACGCCGAAACGTCTGTCGAGTGACTGTTTTTGGCGGCTTCTTCTGACCGCACTCTGGCCAGCACACTGCTGACCAGCTTCAAGTCCATGCCGTACATGTCGGCAAACTCTGCTTCGGTTTTGCCGCTGGCTTTGAAGGTTGTCATCAGCGCTTCGCGCTTGGCGGCCTCGGCCTTCAGCTCGGCCATGGCGTCGTCCAGCAGCGCATTGGTCGCCTCGTCCTGAACCCGCACCCGTGCGGCGTAATCGTCCAGCGCCAGGCCTGAGTTTTCAATGGCCTGCTTGAGCAGCCTGCGCAGGCGGGGACGCAAGTCGTCTTTGGAGCGGGCTTGCCGCCGGCGAAAGACCTCCAGAATCGCGTGATGCACATGCTCGGGTGCCACAGGTTCGACCGCTACGCCGTCCAGGTCATGCCGCGCCAGTCCGGCGGCGACGCATTCGAGGTAACGGGTCGACCGGGCGTGCTGGCCCATCGCCAGCTTGAGCTCGTCTTTCTTGAACACCTCCGGATGGCGTGCCATCAGGTCATGAAAAACACCCAGCTTGAGCGGCAAAAAAGTCGCACCAAACAGCTTGGGGTGCAGCTCAAACAGCTTTTCCAGCACCGGGTTCACCTCTCTTGCCCGGCGCAAAGCGTGTTGTTTGGGTGTTGGCTCGGCAGGCACGGCGCTGGCGCTGGCGTCAAGCATCTGTTCAGGGACGGTATTTTGCATGGCCTGCATTATCGCGGCTTGGCAATATGCAATGCCACAGCCTCGGCCACTTCAATGCCGTCGACGCCAGCCGACAAAATACCACCCGCATAACTGGCGCCTTCACCAGCCGGGTACAGGCCCTTGACGTTCAAGCTTTGAAAGTCGTCGCCACGGGTGATTTTGACGGGTGACGAGGTACGGGTCTCAACGCCGGTCAGCACAGCGTCATGCATGTCAAAACCGCGAATCTTTTTGCCGAACACGGGCAGCGCCTCGCGCATGGCAGCAATGGCGTAAGCGGGCAGGGCGCCGTGTAAATCGCCCAACAACACGCCCGGTTTGTAAGACGGCTCCACGCTGCCGAGCTGGGTGGACGGCTTGCCGGCAACAAAGTCGCCGACCAACTGGCCCGGTGCCTGGTAGTTGCTGCCGCCCAGGGCGTAGGCATGGGTCTCCAACTGGCGTTGAAATTCAATGCCAGCCAGCGGGCTGCCGGGGTAGTCAGCCGGCGATATGCCCACCACAATGCCGGCATTGGCGTTGCGCTCGTTGCGCGAGTACTGGCTCATGCCGTTGGTCACCACCCGGCCTGGCTCCGATGTGGCGGCCACCACTGTGCCGCCGGGGCACATGCAAAAGCTGTAAACGCTGCGACCATTGGCTGCATGGTGCACCAGCTTGTAATCGGCCGCGCCCAGCAGCGGGTGGCCGGCATGCTGGCCAAGCCGCGCGCGGTCAATCACGCCTTGCGGGTGCTCAATGCGAAAGCCGATGGAAAACGGTTTGGCCTCCATGTACACGCCGCGCTGGTGCAACATGGCCACCGTGTCGCGCGAGCTGTGACCAAGTGCCAGCACAACGTGGTCTGCGCGCATGTCGTATTGCGTGCTGTCATTCAGGTTTTGCACCGTCAGCCCGCGAATGCAGCCGTTTTCAATCAGCACATCACTGACACGCTGCTCAAATCGCACCTCACCACCGAGCGCGATGATTTGCTCACGCATGTGCTCGACCACCTTGACCAGTTTGAAGGTACCAATGTGCGGCTTGCTGACCAGCAAAATCTCGGGCGGTGCGCCGGCTTTGACGAATTCCATCATGACCTTGCGTCCCAGGTGCCGTGGGTCCTTGATCTGGCTCCACAACTTGCCGTCCGAAAACGTGCCGGCACCGCCCTCGCCAAATTGCACGTTCGATTCCGGGTTCAAGGTACTTTTGCGCCACAGTCCCCAGGTGTCTTGCGTGCGTTCACGCACTTTTTTGCCACGCTCCAGCACGATCGGCTTGAAGCCCATTTGCGCCAACAGCAGCGCTGCAAAAATACCGCAGGGGCCAAAGCCGATGACAACCGGTCTCAATGCGGGCGCTGCATTGAGTTGCACCACCGGGTAGTAGTTCTGGTCGGGCGTGGGGCGAATGTGCGGATGCGTTTCAAACCGTTTGAGCAGCGGCGCTTCGAGCGAGGCGGCCAGCTCTACATCACAGATGTACACCAGCAGCAGCTTTTGCTTGCGCGCGTCGTAACTGCGTTTGTAGACGGTGTGGCTGATGAGATCGCTAGGGGCGATACCCAGCGTTTTGACGATCAGCGCAGGCAGCGCCTGCTCGTCGTGGTCAAGCGGCAGCTTGAGTTCAGTGATGCGGATCATGGCAACTTTCGAGGATCTGTTTTTCGGATCAGGATGCCATTTTAAGTTGCGCCGATAATCACGCCGTGAAGCACGCCAGACCGCCGCTGGTGCAACTCGAGCAATTTGCAAGGGACAGCAACGAAAGTTGTTGTGGGGGAAACCCCGCACTGGAGGAACGTCCGGACTGCACAGGACAGCGTAGGAGGTAACACCTCTCCACCGTGAGGTGAGGATCAGAGCAACAGAGACGAGTCGGCTTGTCAGGGAAACTTGAAAAGCCGGGTGAAACGGGCAATCTCTACGCGCAGCAATACCAAATAGGCCAGCATTGAGGCGGTTCGCTGAGCTGGCGGGTAGGTAGCACCGAGCCGGGTAGGCGACTCCCGGCCCAGATTAATGGCGGTCACACTGCGGCGTTGAAAAACGCCTCAGCGCACAAAATCCGGCTTATCGGCGGGCTTCACACTTTTATTTTTTCTGACTGGGGCGTCGATTGAATTCGCTCCACATGCGCCAGCAATGAACGCTTGGCCACCGGCCAGATGCGCTGGTCCACATCGTCGTAGGCCAGCGGCACCCAGTCATCCAGCGTGCCATCAGGCAGCGCTTGCATCACACCAATGATTTTGGCTTCGCGTTTCAGGCGATGCGCCTTCAGTTGTGCGATCGCAGTTTTGGCCTGGCCAATCACATAGCCGTGGGCGGGCAGGATGAAGTCGATCGCGTTTTCATCGCAGGCCTGGCTCAGCAAGTCCAGAGAATCCAGGTAGGCGTTCATGTTGCCATCTGGCGGATTGATGACCGTGGTGCTGCCGTTCAGAATATGGTCGCCACTGAACAGCAGGCCGTCTTCCAGCAAAACCAGACACAGGTGGTTGGCCGCATGGCCTGGGGTGAATAACACCTTCAAGGTGTGACTATTTTCGCTGCTTTCAGCTGTCAAATCGGGCTTTTGGCCTTGAGATACGTGGGTGAGAAGCTCATTATTCGATAGCGTCCAGTCTGGTGTGAAGGCGCTGTCTGCACGCGCGGTGTCGGCCGATGGCAAGCCTGCGATCAGCGGCCGCTTGCCTGCCGCCTCGCACAGCGCTTGCAATGGCCGCGCACCGGGCGAATGGTCGGGGTGTGAGTGGGTGCACACAATCAGGCGGATGTCGCCGCCAGCGGCCTGATAGAGCCTTTGCAGATGGTCGGCATCGGCCGGACCAGGGTCGATGGCGATATAGCCGGACAGCGCATCGCCCACCAGATAGCTGTTGGTGCCGGGCCCGGTCATCACGCCGGGGTTGGGGGCGGTCAGCCGCATGAGGTTCTTGAGCAGCTTGACGGGCGTATCGCTTTGCCAGTCCAGCGTGTGCACGATCTGCCCGTCCGGGCTGGTCAGTTCCAGCTCACCGAAGGGCGATTCATGCTCCATGTAGCGTGCCGTCTGGCCTTTCAGAAAGCCGGCGCGCGGACAGGATGTCCACAGCGGCTTTTCACCTTTGCAAGCATTTAAAACGGCGTCCACGCTGGCGTAGTGTTGCAAGCGCTCCAGCGTGCGAATGGTCGGAAAGATGATGAAAAAGTTGCCTGCTGCGTGCTTGGCAAGCGCATCGCCTGGGCGTATCCATTCGGGCTCGAATTGCTCGGACTCGTCAGCCACAGGCTCTTGGCCTTCTGGCATGCGGGCGACCAGAAACGGCACGTCAAAGCGCCGCGGCAGGTCACGGTCGGTGATCCAATGGGCGAGCACAAAAACGTCAGCGCCTGCCAAGGTCAAGCCGCGCGCCTGGCACTGCGCGGCAAACGGCGCTTTTCGGTCCAATGCGGCAATGTCGGCGGTGGTGACGTGGCCTCCATCGGCATGGCGCGCCAGCAGCACGCCAAGTTCTTCAAAGCTTTCCCGAATGGCGGCCACGGCTTGCGTCAGGTGCAGGTCACTTTGGGTCGGCCTGCGGGTGGATTGGCGGTGTGCCGCACTGTCTGCGGCATCAATGCCGCCGCCTGGAAACACGTAAGCGCCCGGCGCAAAGCTGGCTGTCATGGAACGGCGCGTCATCAGCACTTCGATGCCGTGCTTGCCATCGCGCAGCAGCAAAACGGTGGCGGCGGGGCGCAGCGCTACGGGTTCTCGCGTAGGCTGGAGCAGTTGATTTGGTCTTACCATGCCATCATTTAATCACGGAGACGACCATGTTGATGAAGCGCTTTTCTTTCTGGGCCTGCCTGCTGGGTACGACTGCCGTGTTGTCGACAACGGCCCTAGCGCAAACAACGCCCGCCTGGCCGGCACGCGGCCCGATCAAATTGGTGGCGGTGTTCCCGCCGGGCGGCTCGGTGGACCAGGTCGCGCGCATTTTGCAGGTGCCCCTGCAAACCGCCCTGGGCCAAACCGTGATTGTTGAAAACAAGGGCGGCGCATCTGGCTCCATCGGCGCTGCCGCAGTCGCCGCAGCCCCGGCAGACGGCTACACCTTCGCCGTGGTGTTTGATACCCACGGTGTCAACCCGGCGCTCATTCCCAACATGCCGTTTGACAGCAAAAAAGACTTGTCGCCCATCGTGCTGGTGGGCACATCACCGATGGTGCTGGCCACCTTTGCGGGCAGTGAGTACAAAACCTTTGCCGATGTGGTGGCTGCCGCCAAGGCCAAGAAGAACGTCAGCTACGGCAGCATTGGCTCGGGCAGCCTGGGCCATGTGGCCATGACGCTGCTGGGTAAAAACGGCGGCATCGACTGGGCGCACATCCCGTACAAAGGCGGTGGCCCGCTGATGAACGATGCCGTGGCTGGCCACGTCCCCTTGTCGATTGGCTCGGTGTTTGTGACCAAGCCGCACATTGACAGTGGCCGCATGCGCCCGCTGGTCGTGACCAGCAGCAAGCGCAGCCCCGACTTGCCCAATGTGCCCACGGTGGCCGAAAGTGGCTACCCCGGTTTTGAAGCCCCTGCCTGGTGGGCCGTGCTGGCCCCAGCCAAAACCCCGCCTGATATTTTGAAACGCATGAACGACGCGCTGAACACCGTTTTAAAAGCCCCGGACATCGCTAAAAAGCTTGATGCGCAGGGCATTGATGTGGTCGGTGGCACGCCCGAGGCAGCGCGCGTTTTCATTGACAAGCAAATGGACATCTGGGCCAAGGTGGTCAAGGACAACAACATCAAGGCGGACTGATGAACCGGCTACCTTCAACGCGCTGTCATAGCCTCCAGCTTGGCCAGGCATTCGTCAAGTAAATCGTCTGGTACGGCTTCCAGTTTTTTACCAGCTCGAGCGGTCAGGTCAAGCACGCGGCATTGGCTGACCACGACCGCTCCTTGTGTGGCTGTACCGCTTCCCATCAAGGCGACAGCCCAGCCAGCGACGCGGTCAAAGTTGCCACCCTGGGTGATGGGCGCTACCAAAGCGCGTCCGCCCTGGTTGAAGTCCTTGTTTGAGAGCACCAACACCGGCCGGACGCCTCGTACTTCGCTGCCGATGGTTGGACTCAAAGAGATCATGAAAACGTCTCCTTGAAGTGCGCCTTTCGCGCGCATCAAAAAGCCTCGTTACCCATGGGGGCCATATGTTCCCAAGCCACCAGGTCGTCTGGCATCGGCGCTTTCAGGTTGCACTGGGCATTGAGTTCAGCGGCGGAATACTTGCGCTTGCTCACTTTAGGCGTGAGCAATATCGAGCCATTCGGTGTTGTGCGCAAGGTCATCAGTTGCCCGGCGGCAAGGCCCAAGTCACGCATCAACGATGGTGGGAGCGTCAAGCCTGTAGAGTTGCCAAGTTTGCGAAGTTGAAGTTCCATAAAGTCGAGTTTGAAATGTTGTCAACAGCTTGAACGTAAAAAACAATTGTCAAACATTGTATGACTTGGGCTCCGAAGATGTTGAGCGTCGCTTTTGAAGCTCCCAAAAATGAGCCCACCATTGGGTCCGCAGAAAGCGCTGCTTGAATGCCCTTTGTCGTGGCAGCACTGACTTCAACAGCGCACCTGTCGCTAGCTGTAACGCAGGCATCATTTCATTGCCATCTTCACACCTCTGGCGACACCCCCATCGCCACCAAAAACCGGGCCACCATGTTGTAGGTGGCAATGGCTGCGGTCAGCTCGACGATTTGCGTCGTGTCGAAATGCTGCTTGAGCTGCGCGAACACGTCGTCTGTGACTTTGACATCCAGCGTCATTTGTGCAGCGTACTGAACCACGATGCTTTCAACAGCACCCAGCGCTTGATGTGATGCGGCCAAACGCGCATCTGCCTTGCAAATTTGCTGCAAGGCATCGAGTTCAGCCTGGGTGCCGCCAGCCTTTAAAAAATCGGGTGCGTGGTGGTGGTATTCGTACGCTGCGCCTGTCAGCAGCGCAACGGTGCAGATGCCGAGCTCGCGCAGCTTCCAGCTGGTGGGCAGGTCGGTGCGCACGGCTTTGAGGTACACGTTCCAGCCGCGTGCCAGCGGTTCGCTCCAGAGCAGGGCTTTGTCGAGGTTGATCAGTTCGCCGCCGCGGCGTTTCAAAATGGCTTGCACCAGGTCGTCGGGTTGGGGCTTGGCGGTGGGGGTCCAGTCAGGGATGCGCATGGCTTGTCTTCATAAAGTGATTAAAACCATAGCGTAGCGCGATAATCCGGCCATGAAAGTGAAATTCACAAAAATGCAGGGCGCGGGCAACGACTTTGTGGTGCTCGACGAGACACGAGGCCTGCTGGGTTTGACGTCTGCGCAGTACCGGTTTTTGGCCGACCGTCATCTCGGTGTGGGTGCTGACCAGATTTTGTCGGTGCGGCCTGCGCCAACGCCTGCGGTCGATTTTGCGTACGTCATTCACAATGCCGATGGTGGTGAAGTAGAGCATTGCGGCAACGGCGCGCGCTGCTTTGTGCGCTTTGCGCGTGAGCAGGGCTTGACCGACAAGTCGACGCTGCGGGTGCAAACCATGAACCGCGTTTTGACTCTGACCCTGCAAAGCGATGGCCGTGTGACAGTCGATATGGGCGCACCGGTATTCGACTTGGCCCAAGTGCCGTTTGATGCGGCGGGACTCACCCCGCAAACCATCCATTCCTGGCAGAAATGGCCATTGAATGTGGCTTCAGCGCCCTCAATTCAAGCACCAGAAGCTCCTGTATTCATAGCAGTCTTGTCGATGGGAAACCCGCATGCCGTGCTGCTGGTCGACGATGTCGAGACCGCGCCAGTGCGCGAGCTGGGCCCCCTGATTGAAGGCCACGCGCGCTTTGCCAAGCGCGTCAACGCTGGTTTCATGCAGATCGTCAATCGCCATACCGTCGGCCTGCGCGTCTACGAGCGCGGTGCGGGCGAGACGCTGGCGTGCGGCACCGGGGCTTGCGCGGCGGTGGTGGCCGGCATTCGCCTTGGGCTGCTGGGCAGCGTGGTCGATGTGCAAACGCGCGGCGGCGTGCTGACGATCGAGTGGTCTGGCAAGCTGGACGGGTCAGTCATGATGACGGGGCCCGCAACCACCGTTTTTGAGTCCGAGATTGACATTCCATAAATGACGCCCCCACGCTTGTCGCCTCGTGTGCCGCGCTGCCCCCCAACGGGGCTGACCTTGCTAGGGGCGGCACTTCGCTGCGGTCGTTATATAGTTTCCCCAGCAAAACCATCACAATCCCACCATGAACCCAACCGACCACAACAACCCCATCACGGAAGACGACATCGCCAATTTTCTGGCCAATACGCCGGACTTTTTCGAGCGTCATGCCGAACTGCTTGCCACGGTGCAACTGTCCAGCGGGCACGGCAGCCGCGCGGTGAGCTTGCAGGAGCGTCAGGCAGAGCTGCTGCGTGACAAGATCAAAATCCTTGAAGCCAGGATGGTCGACATGATTCGCCACGGGCAGGAAAACGTGGCCATTGCCGACAAGCTGCAGCGCTGCACGCGCAACCTGCTGCTCACGGCGCATGCAAGGGACTTGCCCGACACCATCGTGCATGAGCTCAAGGGCCAGTTTGCTATTCCGCAGGCGGCCATCAAGCTCTGGCGGGTCAACGGCTTGTTCACCGACGAGCCGTTTGCCCACGGTGCGACCAGCGATGCGCAGACCTTTGCGTCCTCACTCGGCGCGCCGTATTGCGGCATGAATTCAAGTTTTGAGGCGGCCAACTGGCTGCCTGACCCGGCCATGGCGATGTCGATCGCCATGATTCCACTGCGTGAGGATGGTGCGCAGGAAGCCTTTGGCATGCTGGTGATGGCCTCGACCGACCCGCAGCGCTTTCATGCTGCGATGGGCACCGATTTCCTGGCGCAAATTGGCGACCTGGCCGGCGCGGCTTTGACCCGTTTGTTGCCGCAAGCCACCGCCGCTTAGCCCCCATGGCCGCCCAAGCGCAGGCAGATCACACCGATCAGGGCCGCGTCTTTGAGTTTGACCCGCTCGCCGTGCGTTATCTGGCGCATGTGCGGGTTGAAAAGCGTCTGGCCCAGCGCACCGTGGCGCTGTATGCCGCCGACCTGCAAAAACTTCAAACCAGCGCGCTGGCTGCCGGTGTGTCGCTGCAATCGGTACAAAACAACCATATTCGCCGCTGGGTGGCCCATATGCACAGCGCCGGCCGCACGGCGCGCGGCATCGCGCTGATTCTGTCGGGATGGCGCGGGTTTTACACCTGGCTGGGGCGCGAAGGCCTGGTGCCCAGCAACCCGGTGCAGGATGTGCGCGCCCCCAAGGTGCCCAAGCCGCTGCCCAAGGCGCTGGGCGTCGAAGAGGCGGTGCAGCTGGCCAGCTTCAGGGCTGAAGGCAGCCACCCGATCCGGGAGGCGCGTGACCACTGCATCACTGAACTGCTTTACGGTTGCGGCTTGCGGATTGGCGAGCTGGTCGGGCTGGATGTGCAGGATGGCAAGGATGCCCGCGGCTGGGTTGACCGCCAAAGCGCGCAGGCGCATGTGCTGGGCAAGGGCAGCAAAAAGCGCAGTGTGCCAGTGGGCAGCAAGGCGTTGGCTGCTCTGGCGGAATGGGTCAGTCAGCGCGCGCAGTGGGCTAAAAGTGACGCCGCCTTGTTCATTAACGAGCGCGGCCTGCGTCTGAGCCCACAACACATCCGGGTGCGGCTCAAGCAGCGTTCTTTGCAGGCGGGTTTGGCCACGCCGGTGCACCCGCACATGCTGCGCCACTCTTTTGCCAGCCATGTGCTGCAGTCCAGCGGCGACTTGCGGGCCGTGCAGGAGTTGCTGGGCCACGCCAACATCACCACCACGCAGGTGTATACACGGCTTGATTTTCAGCATCTGGCCCGTGTTTACGACGCGGCACACCCCAGAGCGACCAGAACCACGCCCGACAAGTAGCGCAGCGCGGCAGTTTGGCAAGAACAGCGTTTAACGACGACTCGGCACTGGCCTGAATAACTTATCTTTGAGCGGTACCCATTCAGGGTCAGGGTCAGCCTGACAATAAGGCCATGAATAAGGCCATGAAATCACTGCGTCTGAAACCCGGAAAAGAAAAATCCCTGCTGCGCCGCCACCCCTGGGTGTTTGACGGCGCCCTGGCGACGGGCGGGGGTGGCGTGGGCTTGGCCGAGGCGGGCGAGACAGTGCGCATTGAAAGCCATGAGGGCCAGTTTTTGGGCTGGGCGGCTTACAGTCCGCAGTCCAAAATCCGCGCACGGGTCTGGAGCTTTGACGAGGCACAGCGCATCGACGCCTCGTTTTTTATAGCTGCTTGTGCAAGATCCATAAGGGCTAGAAGCCTTTTTGACATCAAAAGCGATGGCATCAGGCTGATCCATGGCGAATCTGACGGCCTGCCTGGTCTGGTGGTGGACAGGTATGGCGACACGCTGGTGGCGCAGTTCTCCAGCTGCGGCTCCGAGCGCTTCAAGGGCGTGATTGTGGACGCATTGCTCAAGCAAACCGGCCTGACCAGGCTGTATGAGCGCTCAGACGCGAGTGTTCGCTCACTTGAAGGCCTGCCCGAAGCGACCGGTTGGCTCGCGGGGTCTGGCAGCACCGACATCATCCTGACGGAACACGACTGGAAGCTCAGCCTGGACGTGGCCAGCGGCCACAAAACCGGGTTTTATCTGGACCAGCGGGACAGCCGCCACAAGTTCAGCCAGTACGCCCGCCGCATGGCGTTCAAGCGTGTCTTGAATTGCTACAGCTACACCGGCGGCTTCACGGTGGCAGCTTTGAGTGGTGGCGCAGCGCACGTCACGTCGATTGACTCGTCCGGCCCGGCGATCGAGCGTGCGGTGGCCAACGTGGCGCTGAACGGTTTTGACGCCAGCCGCACCACCATGATGGATGCCGATGTCAACGCCGCGTTGCGCCAGTTTTTGAAGGACGGGGTGACGTTTGACGCCATCGTGCTCGACCCGCCCAAATTTGCCCCCACCGCCTTTCATGCCGAGCGTGCCGCCCGGGCCTACAAAGACATCAACCGCCTGGCCCTGATGCTGCTCGAGCCTGGCGGTGCACTGTTCACCTATTCATGTTCAGGCGGCATCAGCGCCGATTTGTTTCACAAGATCGTCGCAGGGGCAGGCCTGGATGCGGGTGTGGATGCTTACATCACCGAACGCATGGGAGGCGCGCCAGACCATCCGATGACGGTGACCTTTCCTGAGGGGGAGTACCTCAAAGGGATGGTTCTGGTCAAAATGCAGGCTTGACATTTGACCGCCAAAGGCCGGAACGACAAAACGCGTCGTGCTCAGGTATCGAATAAGGCTGTAGGCCAATGAATACTTGAGCCATAAGCTATTAAAATAATAGTGATTGCCGAGTGGTTTTTTCAACATCACAGCGTTGCCATCCAGTCCCACCTGAAAGATGCTGATGCGTGTGGCCACGCGTGCTCGCCGTCTTGCTTTGTGGTGTCTTGCTGATGGCTGCAAAAAGCGCCCTGAACAAGCTGTTGACAGCGTTTGGACAGGCCAAAGCTGGTAAAACGCCCAAAATGCGACAATAGTCGGTTACATGACCTCTAACTTTTCCAATCTTTCGCTCGCTCCCCAACTGGCCCGCGCCGTTGCCGAGATGGGCTACGAAACCATGACCCCCATTCAGGAGCAGGCCATTCCGGTGGTTCTCCAGGGGCGTGACGTGATGGGCGCAGCGCAAACCGGCACCGGTAAAACGGCAGCCTTTGCCTTGCCGCTGCTGCAGCGCATGATGAAGCACGAAAACGCGTCCACCTCGCCAGCGCGCCACCCGGTGCGCGCCTTGGTGTTGCTGCCCACCCGTGAGCTGGCGGTGCAGGTGGCCGAGCAGGTCAAGCTTTACGCCAAATACACCCACTTGAACAGCGCGGTGGTTTTTGGCGGCATGGACATGAAGGGCCAAACCGCCGAGCTGAAAAAAGGCGTCGAAGTGCTGGTGGCCACGCCAGGCCGCTTGCTGGACCACATTGAAGCCAAAAACGCGGTGCTGAACCAGGTTGAATATGTGGTGCTCGATGAGGCCGACCGCATGCTCGACATTGGCTTTTTGCCCGACTTGCAGCGCATTTTGAGTTACCTGCCCAAGCAGCGCATCACGCTGCTGTTTTCGGCCACCTTCTCGCCTGAAATCAAACGCCTGGCGTCCAGCTATCTGCAAGACCCGGTGACGATTGAAGTGGCACGCTCGAACGCCACCGCATCAACGGTGGAGCAGCATTTTTACAGCGTGGACGCAGACGACAAGCGACGTGCCTTGCACCAGGTGTTAAAAACCCGCGGCATGAAGCAGGCTTTTGTGTTCGTCAACAGCAAGCTGGGCTGCGCTCGCCTGGCCCGCTCGCTTGAAAAAGAAGGCCTGAAAACCACCGCCCTGCACGGCGACAAAAGCCAGGACGAACGCCTCAAAGCCCTCGAGGCCTTCAAAAGCGGCGAAGTTGACTTGCTGGTGTGCACCGATGTGGCAGCGCGCGGGCTGGACATCAAAGACGTGCCGGCGGTGTTCAACTTTGATGTGCCCTTCAATGCCGAAGACTATGTGCACCGAATTGGCCGCACCGGCCGTGCCGGGGCTTCGGGCTTGGCTGTCAGTTTTGTGGCCAGCAGCGACCAGCGGCTGGTGGCTGACATTGAAAAGCTCGTCAAAACCAAAATTGAGCTGGAGCCTTTTGCCTTTGACGAAGCGCCTGGCGAGCACCAGCGCATCAACGATGGCAGGCGCATGTACCGCCAAGCCGAAGATGCAGCGCCGCGTGAGCGGCAAGAGCGCCGCGAGCCCAGAGAATTTAGAGAGCGGCGTGAAGCACCACCGCACCGTCAGGCCGCCGCACCGCGCGACCCGTTTTTTGACCAGCCCTACGAGAGCAGCGTTGCCCCTGATGCCCAGCCCGCCTGGGAAGCCGCCGCCAAAGCCAACCCTCAGCGCAGTAGTGTGTCGGCCAACATCAAGCCCAAGAAAAAAGTCGCAGCCTTGTTCAAGCTCGGCGAATAAGCCAGCTGCGGCGCATCGGTCAGCGCTGGCCGACACATGCTTTGCCCTTCGTGTTGCCGTTCTTCAATGGCTAGATGCTGGCGGTCTGCGCATGAGCGCAGCGATGTCTTTTGACGTCATTCTCAGAGGGGATCACCGCGTTGCTGATGGCGCTTGTGCTGCTGCTGCCCGCCAGCATCGCGCGCGCCACTGGTGCGACGAGGCGACTGAAAAACCTGCCCCGTAAGCTAACCCGGCCGCTGATGTTGCTCGCAGGGGACCTTGATCAGCTCAAATTCGCCAGCGCGTGGCCCCAGACGGGCTGCCGTCAGGCAACCGCCCCATACGCAGCCTGTGTCCAGCGCCAGCGTGTTGTGGTGCAGGATTTGCCCGGCGTTCAGGGTTGACCAATGGCCAAAAGCAATTGGCTGGTCAAGTGTTGCCCGGCCTGGCACCTCAAACCAGCGTGAATAGCCCGGCGGTGCGTCTGCCTGGCCACCCTTGATGCTGAACTCCATCTCGCCCGCATTCGTGCAAAAGCGCAGGCGGGTCAGGGCGTTGACGATGACCCGCCAGCGTTCAGCACCCTGCAAGCCGTCGTGCCATTGCGCGGGTTGGTTGCCAAACAGCTGGGTTAAAAAGGATTTGAAGTCGTCTGCACGCAACTGCTGCTCCAGCTCGCTGGCCAGGGCCAGCGTTTGTGCCGTTGTCCACTGCGGCAGCACGCCTGCATGCACCATCAGCCAGCCGTGGGCGGCTATCGCCAGGGGCCGGTGCCGCAGCCAGTGCAGCAGATCGGCGCAGTCAGGCGCATCCAGCAGCTGCGCCAGTGTGTCACCCTTGCTGACATGACGAACGCCTTGCCACACACCCAGCAAATGCAGGTCATGGTTGCCCAGCAGGCATTGCGCCGCATCGCCCAGCGCGCTCAGCCGGCGCAGCACGGCCAATGAATCTGGCCCCCGGTTGACCAGGTCACCCAGCATGTAGAGGGTGTCGCGGCTGGGCGAAAAGTTGACCGACTCCAGCAGACGCTGAAATGGCGCATCGCAACCTTGCAGGTCGCCAATCAGGTACATTGACATGTGTTTATTTTGCTTGAAGACGCATGGACTTTTTGCTGATTGCCTTTTTGACAATGCTCAACGGCGTGTTTGCCATGTCAGAGATGGCCCTGTCGTCAAGCCGAAAGGCCAGGCTGGCAGCCATGGCCGAGTCGGGCGACAAAGGGGCCGAGGCAGCGCTGGGCCTGCTGGACAACCCGACCCAATTCTTGTCATCGGTTCAGGTGGGCATCACCTCGATTGGCATGCTCAACGGCATCATTGGCGAGGCGGCTTTCAGTGGCAACCTCTCGGTGTGGATGCAGAGCCTGGGCATGCCCCTGCGCGCCTCAGACATCACCGCGACGGCCTTGGTCGTGGCCATCATCACCTACATCACGATTGTGTTTGGCGAGCTGGTGCCCAAGCGTATCGGCCAGCTGTACCCCGAAACAGCCGCCCGGCTGGTGGCCCGCCCCATGATGTGGGTGGCCAGCGCGGCCAAACCGTTTGTCAAACTGCTGTCCTTCAGCACGCACGCTGTGCTCAAGCTGCTGCGAGTCGACAACACGGCAGGCCGCGGCGTGACCGAAGAAGAAATCACCGCCAGCCTGGAGGAAGGCGTGGATGCGGGCCTGATTGAAGAGCATGAACATCAGATGGTGCAAAACGTGTTTTTGCTGGACGACCGGTTACTCACGTCGCTGATGTTGCCGCGCTCGGACATTGAGTGGCTGGACGCCGCCGACACCGCAGACCAGGCGATTCAAAAAGCCAGCGTCACGGGACACTCGTGGTATCCCGTTTGCCGGGGCAGTCTGGACGAGGTGGTGGGCGTGATCAGTGTGGCCAGATTGCTGGCTTTGCGTGGCGCCGATGCGCAGCCGCATGGCCAACGCATCGGCGGGCATGCAACTGCGGCCGTGTTTGTGCCTGAAACGCTGACGGGCATGGAGCTGCTGGAGCAGTTTCGCGCCAAGTCCAGCCGCATGGTGTTTGTGGTCGATGAATATGGTGTGGTGCAGGGTCTGGTCACGCCGCTGGACCTGTTGGAGGCGATCACTGGCGAGCTGCAGCCAGGTGCCCAAACAGATGCCTGGGCGACACTGCGGGATGACGGAAGTTGGCTCATTGACGGGGTGATGCCGGTGGCCGAACTCAAGGCGCGGCTGGACATCAAGGACCTGCCTGCCGAAGACAAGGGCCGCTACAACACCGTGGCAGGGTTGCTGCAGGCCGTGTCTGGCTGCTTGCTGGCGACGGCCGATCGGGTCGATTGCGCGGGTTGGCGCTTTGAGGTGGTTGACCTGGATGGCAAACGCATTGACAAGGTGCTGGCAAGCCGCTTGAACTTGCCCGACTGACAAGACTGTTTTGCAGGCGCCTTGGCTTGAAAACAGACCTCAACGGGCTAAAAAGTCGTTTCCAGGTGCCAAATCAGCCTCTGGGCCACTGATTTCATGCTCAGGTAGCTCCTAAATCAGGAGCAATTCGACTGCTTTGCCGTAATGCCCGGTGCCGCGCCGGTTTTCGCCGTGGTCGCTAAACTCTCAGTTGGTTCATTTTCTGATTTTTAGGCGCACACCATGAGCTTGATTCCCGTCACTATCCTCACCGGCTTTCTGGGTTCAGGCAAAACCACGCTTTTGAAGCGCGTTTTGACCGAAGCCCACGGCCAAAAAATTGCCGTGATCGAAAACGAGTTTGGCGAAGAAAACATCGACAACGAGATTCTGGTCAATGACACGCAGGAAAACATCATCCAGATGAACAACGGCTGCATTTGCTGCTCGATTCGCGAAGACCTCAGGGACACGCTTCAAACGCTGGCCGAAAAAAAACGCAAGGGCGAGCTGGTATTCGACCGGGTCGTGATTGAGACCACCGGCCTGGCCGACCCCGGCCCGGTGGCGCAAACGTTTTTCATGGACGAAGAAATTGCCGAACAGTACCTGCTGGACTCGATTCTGACGCTGGTCGATGCCAAACACGCCGACGCCCAGCTCAACGACCGCCAGGAGGCACGCCGCCAGATTGGCTTTGCCGATCAGATATTCATCAGCAAGACCGATCTGGTGGCTGCGGATGAGGTCAAGGCATTGACCCACCGACTGACCCACATGAACCCGCGTGCGCCGCAAAAAGCCGTGCATTTTGGCGATGTGGCGATCGCCGATGTGTTTGACCTGCGCGGCTTCAATTTGAATGCCAAGCTCGACATTGACCCGGACTTTCTCAAGGCCGACGACCATGGCCACAACCACGAAGGCCATGACCATGTTCATGGCGAGCATTGCGACCATCCGTCCCATGCGGCGGAGCAGGGTCATCACCATGTGCATGATGACGATGTCAAAAGTTTTGTCTTCCGTTCAGACAAGGCTTTCAGCCCGGCCAGACTGGAAGACTTTCTGGGCGCGATTGTCAATATTTACGGCCCGCGCATGCTGCGCTACAAAGGGGTGCTCAATATGGAAGGCACCGAGCGCAAGGTGATTTTTCAGGGGGTACACCAGCTGATGGGCAGCGACTTGGGACCGGCCTGGGCAGACGGCGAGACCAAGACCAGCAAAATGGTGTTTATTGGCATTGATCTGCCGAAAGACATTTTCATGCAAGGCTTGGAACAGTGCCTGGTGTGAGCCAGGTTGGAGTGAGTCTGCAGGCTGTTTGTCAAAACTGCTCATTTCGGGATGACAAGCCATGTCCGTCGTGATTCTTCAGTGGTTTGGTTTTGAGGTCGACCGAGAGCTCAGGCAGCCGCTATAATCGCGCGCCGATCAAAATACCCAGCCGCGCGCACTTGCCGGGGCTCACCCAGAGGCGGCTTCCCAGAGGAGACAGACAATGAAAGCAAAACCAGCGAAATCAGTCAAAGCGGCAAAGTCAGCAAAGCCGACCTCATCTGCAGGCAAAACGGTGGCTAAAACCAGCGTGAAAGCCACCGTCAAAGCCAAACCCAAAACACCCTCGAAGGTCGTCAAGTCGGGCGTCAAACCCGTCTCCAAAGTTGCCGTGAAGTCCACAAAAACCGTCAAACCTCCTGTCAAGTCGGTGGCCAAAAAAGTCGCCAAGCCGCCGGTCAAGGCCAAGCCAGCTGCCAAAAAGCCAGTGGTGAAAGCTGTCACCAAGCCAGCTGCCAAAAAGCCGGTCGCCAAAGCCGCCACCAAGCCAACTGCCAAAAAGCCGTTGCCCAAAGCGCAACCTGTTGTCAAGCCGGCTGTCAAGCCAGCCGCCCAGTCAGCCAAGCAAAAGCCGCCTCTGACCGTACCCCAAGTGCTTGCCAAGCCGGCAGCTAAGGCTGCTCAGCGTGCCGCAACCGCCGCGGCCAAGACCATCCCCGTCGTGGCTGTTGTCCCTTCGGCAGCTCCTAAACCAGTACCCGTCAGCAACGGTTTGCCGCCCCCGCCACCTCTGAAGCCAGGCCGCCGAAGTTCGTCGCGCGCGCTGGCTCATATGCCTCCCCCCGCACCCATGGTGCCTACCCATGCGCCAGACGCAGCAAAAGCCAGTTACTCAACAATGACCGAACGCGTGATCGCGCCGCCCCCCTATGTGGCTGCCAAAAAAGACCCCAAACTAGCGAACAACTGGAAGACCAAGACCCCTGAGACCTTGACCGAAGAAGAGGTCAACGCCATGCCTGACGCGGAGTACATGAACGACATGCAAATGGCCTTTTTCCGCCATAAGCTGTCCATCCTGAAACAGGACATTCACAACAGCGCCGGCGCCACAACAGAACACTTGCGTGAAGACACAGTCGTGGTGCCTGACCCGGCCGACCGCGCCACGATTGAGGAAGAACACGCCCTTGAACTGCGCACCCGTGACCGGGAACGCAAGTTGTTGAAAAAAATCGAGCAGTCGATTGCCCGCATTGATTCGGGTGACTATGGCTACTGTGACGAAACTGGCGAACCGATCGGCGTCGGTCGGCTCATGGCTCGGCCTACGGCCAGCCTGTCGCTGGAGGCTCAGCAAAGACGCGAGCTGAAGCAGAAAATGTTTGGCGATTGACGCTTTGACCCCGCCCATCGAGTAAGCATCTTTCATCCATCAGGTCATGGCAAAAGAAGACGCCTCATCGGGTTTGCTTGCCAAGATGGTGAAGTTTGTCCGCAATCCTGCAACCAGCTGGACTGACCTGGACGCCAAAGAAACTGACCGCGACGAAGCTGTCAGCAATCAGCTGCTCAAGGAGATGATTGAGCGCAGGCAAAGAAATGATTTTGTGCGCAAGCGCGAATTCGACATGTTGCGCAAAATGCGCAAGCGCGAGGCCATGATGGGCCAGGACCCATCTGCGGAGCCTTCTTTTTTTCAGAGCAGCCTGACCTCAACGGTGGAGGACCGTGCCAAGACGCTGAAAAAGATCGATGAAATCGAAGCCCAGATGTCCATGCAGTGGTGGAAAACCAAGCCGGTCAACCTGTCGGCGGTTGATTCTGGAGATTCTGCCGCCTCGTCCAACGTCCCGGATGGGGCAGCTGTTGCAGGCTCGACGGCCCCAGCTCATGGCTCCCCGCCACCCCCATTGCAGACGCCCCTGCCGGACAAGGCCCTGCCGCTCTTGCCGGCAGACTGCGGGCCCACTGAGCCTATCGGCCTGCTGCCGCAGACCCAAACCCAACCCCAAACACCTGCTGTTCCTGCCAAGCAGGCTGCCGACGCGGCTGTCTCGGCGGTCAAGCCGCTCAAGCGGCTGGTCATTGAAGGCTTGGCAGGCCAAAACCACGAAGGCGGTGCATCTGATTTTGGTCAAGGCAACATGATGGCCATAGATGTGTCAGAGATTGCCCACGACGCAGAGCTCGAAGAAGCCGCCATCCGTTTTGCCAATGGTGATGACATCGGTGCCGAGGCGGGGCTGCAGGAAATGCTGGCGCCCGGCGGCTCACGGACGGGCCAGTCAGAAGCCTGGATGGCCCTGTTTGACCTGTATCGTGCGACGGATCAACAGGCGAAATTTGAAAACGCCGCACTTCAGTTTGTACAGAAGTTTGACCGCTCGGCGCCGCAGTGGTTTTCGATGCCGGACATGGTCAAGGCCATGTCAGTGCCGGCCATTTCCGGGGTTGGAAATGGGCCTGCTGCTGACTGGATTTGTCCGTCCTCTGTCGGCATTCAAACGACCGTTGCCCTGAAAGCCGCGTTGGCCAAAGCCCCCATGCCATGGCGTCTTGACTGGAGCCATCTCAAAACCATTGAACCACTGGCGGTGGAGGCTTTGGCCAAAGTTTTTGCCGATTGGTCGGCCCAACCTGTGCAACTGCGTTTTTTCGGTGATGACCAATTGCAACAGGTGCTGCAGCGGGCCACGCCCTCGGGTCAGCGCGACACCCCACAGGCCTGGTGGCAATTGCGCATGGAGGCGCTGCGGGTTGCGCAGCGCCCTGACGAGTTTGAGCTGGCTGCGCTGGACTTTTGCGTCACCTACGAAGTCTCTCCGCCCTCTTGGGAAACAGCGCGCTGCGACTACAAATCGGTGGACAAGCAGGGTCTGCCCATTTTTGGAAATACCATCATCGGTCAGGCGTCGAGCGACTTCATGTCGTCAAGCCTGAACCCTCATGACGGCGACACGCACATGGATGGATTGCCATCGCAAACGGCGAAGCTGATGTCGATTGATCTGTCGGGCCAGATCGAAGGCGATGCGGTCACGACTCTGGAAAAACTGGAAGCCAAACTGATGGGTGCAGACATCATGATGATTTCATGCGCCAAGTTGATTCGTGTCGATTTCTCAGCGGCAGGCACGCTGCTCAACTGGGTATCGGCTCGCCAATCTGAGGGTCGAGCCGTGCAGTTTTCAGACGTGAACCGGCTGGTTGCGGCCTTTTTCAACGTGATAGGCATCACTGAACATGCCAAAGTGATGACGCGGCGTGACTAAGCTGGTAACCCAACGCTCATAAACTTGACGATCGCATGGGCCACTTCAACGCCTTTGTCTTCCTGTAAAAAATGTCCGGCTTGACGCGTGATAGCGTGCGCTTGGCCTTGTGCGCCAGGCACCAGTTCTTGCCAGACTTTATGGCCACCGCGCGTCACCGGGTCACGGCTACTGAACAAGGTCAGAAAGGGCTTGTCCCAGCGCTTGAACAGCTCCCAGGCGCGCTCATTGTTTTGCCGCTCAGGGTCTTGCGGGGTGGTGGGAACAAAGCCCGGAAACAGCCGGGCTGCGACTTTGTAGCGGCGCGACGGGAAGGGCGCATCGTAAGCCGCCACCTCCTCGGGACTCAAACCAGCCACGCAGCCGGTCTTGACGATGCGGCCGATGGGAAACCACGGGCTGTACCTCGAAAACGCCCGCCAGATCTTGAAGGCGCGCGGCACTTCTTCCATACCGGTGGGCAACCCGCCGTTGGCCAGCACAATGCGCGCGAACCGCTCGGGCGCTTGGGCCACCATGCGCAAGCCTATCAGCGAGCCCCAGTCCTGGCAAAACAGCGTGACATTCTGCAAGTCATTGGCTTGCAGCCAGGCGCTCATCCATTGCACGTGGAACAGGTACGAGTAGTCAGACTTGTGGGCGGGCTTGTCCGAGCGGCCAAAACCCACGAGGTCAGGCGCCACCACGCGCATGCCAGCGTCCAGCAGCACCGGAATCATCTTGCGGTACAAAAACGACCAGGTCGGCTCGCCATGCATCAGCAGCACGGTGGGCGCGTCGCGTGGGCCTTCATCAATGTGAGCGATGCGCACGCCGCCTATCCCGGTGTAGTGGGGCGTGTAGGCAAAGTCGGGCAGGTTGGCAAAGCGCGCTTCAGGGGTGCGCAGCACTTGGGTGACACGGGGCAGGTTTTGCATGGTCAAAAGCGTCGGCTCACTTTGATGTCGGTGGACGCGGCAGGCAGACTCACAAAGTCGCCGTCAGCGCCGATGCGAATGGGGCCGCTGTAAATGTCAGGAGCCGCACCCAGAAACGCTTTCTCAAGGCCAGGCAGCGGCAGTGGCGGCGCGATGTGGTTGAGCAGCAAGTAGCCCACCTTTGCGTCGCGCGCCGTCTCAGCGGCTTCTTCGGGTGAGGCGTGGTAGTTCGGGATGTCAGCAAATATTTTGACCAGGTTCACACGCCCAGCTTTGGCAGCGCCGTCTTTCAGCAGGGCCGTGAGCGGCCCCGACAGCGCTTCATGCACCAGCAGGTCCACACCGGCTGCTTCGCGCTGCACGGCGGCTGATTTTTTGGTGTCGCCACTGATGACCACGCTGCGGCCCTTGTAGACAAACCGGTAGCCGACGGCTGGGTGGACTGGGCCGTGGTCCACTGTGAAGGCGGTGATTTCCAGGTTCGCGTCCTTCAGCAGCACGACCCTGCCGTCGGCGCCTGGGACGAAAGGCACAGCCTTGCCGCCAAAGCCGCTAGCTGGCACGGTGGCTTCGCCGTGGTGCGCCACCCGGTAGTCCCGGTCCTGGCTGTAGGCTTGCATGAAGCCGGCCAGCACGGTTTCAACACCGCTTGCTCCGTACACCGGTACAGGTGCGGTATTGGCGGCCGAGCCCCAACGTTGCAGCAACAACTCGCCCAGACCGTCAATATGGTCGGAATGAAAGTGGGTCAGCAAGATGGCGTTGATGCGTCCATGCTGAAAACCCATCTTGCCCATGTTGCGCGCGCTGCCGCTGCCTGTATCCACCACAAACAGCTGTTTGCCCGCCACCACCAGCGTACAGGGGCCACTGCGCTTGTCGTCGGGAAAGGGCGAGCCTGCGCCGCACAGGCCAACGTGCAAACCATCCGGCAGGTCGTTCATGGCGTCGGTACCTAACCGGTAGGCCGCTACTTTTCCAGCGATCGCCATGCTGATGGGCACCCGAAATGCAAAGGCGGCAGCGACCACGATGGCCAACAGCACCAAGACAGAAAGGACAAAAGAACGAGAGGACTTTTTCATGTCAAGCACCTTTTGAAAAAACCATGGTGCCGTCTTCGACAGCCCCAAAGCGCAGTGTGAACAGATCCAGTGCATAGTTTTGATGCAGTCGCCAGGGTTTGCGATTGCCCTGGGTCGGGAACTTATGCAGCGAGCGCTGAATGTAGCCGGAGGTGAAATCAATCCAGCTTTCTTCCTTCACGCGCGGATCATTGAGGGTCGGCGTGCATTGCCGCCAGCCCTTGCGGGACATGGTGTTGAGCAGCCGGCAAGCATAGTCGCCCACCAGGTCCGCCTTCAAGGTCCATGACGCATTGGTATAACCCGTGACGTACACGAGGTTAGGCACGCCATTGAGCATCATGCCTTTGTAGCTCATGGTCTTGTTTAGTGCGATGGGCTGGTTGTCCACCATCAGCACCATGCCGCCCATCGCAAGCAGATCCAGGCCGGTCGCGGTGACGATCACATCGGCCTGCAACTCCTGACCCGAGCGCAGCTTGATACCTTGTTCAGTGAAACTCTCGATGTGGTCTGTGACTACCGAGGCCTTGCCCTTGCGGATGGCCTTGAACAGGTCGGCGTTGGGCACCAGGCACAGGCGCTGGTCCCAGGGCTTGTAGCTGGGTGTGAAGTGTTTTGCCACATCGCAGCTGGGCCCAACGGACTTTTTGACGCCCTCAAGGATCATTTTCTTGATGAACTCGGGGTAGCGCTTTGAAAGCCTGAAAAACAGCGCCCCCAGCAAGACGTTTTTCCAGCGCGTGATGCCATAGGCCACGCGGGCTGGAAAATACCGGCTCATCCGTTGGGCCATACGGTCTTTTGCGGGACGCGCCACCACATAGCTCGGTGATCGCTGCAGCATGGTGACATGCGCGGCCTTTTCTGCCATCGACGGCACCAGGGTAACCGCCGTGGCACCGCTGCCAATCACGACCACCTGCTTGTTGGTGTAGTCAATGTCAGATTTCCATTGCTGGGGATGCACCATGCGACCGGCAAAGCGCTCTGCGCCGGGGAAGTCCGGCGTGTAGCCCTGTTCGTAGTTGTAGTAGCCGCTGCAGACATACAAGAAATTGCAGGTGAGCGTCACGCGTTCTTGTGGTGAACCGTCGGTGCCTTTTTCGATCTCAAGCGTCCAGCGGGCATCTGGCGTGGACCACGACGCCTTTTTTACCCTGTGTCCATACCGGATGTGCGGGGCAATGCCGTAGTCACGCGCTGTGTCGTCGATGTACTTGAGGATGGTTGCGCCGTCGGCAATGGATTTTTCTTCTGTCCACGGCTTGAAGGCATAGCCCAGGGTGTACATGTCCGAGTCAGAGCGTATGCCCGGATAGCGAAACAGGTCCCAAGTGCCGCCAAGCGTCTGGCGCCCTTCAAGAAGGGCAAAGCTGCGCTCGGGGCAATTCTTTTTAATCTGCGCGGCAGCGCCTATGCCGGACAGGCCTGCGCCAACGATCAGGACGTCAAAGTGTTCAATGGTCATACGGGCATTTCGGGTCGTCAGGGTTGTCGGGAGTTAGTCGTGCACAAAAATACGGGCCAGTCGTCCCATGGATGACCAGTAAAAATCGCGACCCCAGCCGACGGATGGAAACACCACGCCTTGGGTAATGCCGCCGCTGCGAACGCGGGCAATTTCGTCGCCCGATTCAATGTTCAGCACCACGACTTCTTCGCCATGCCTGCGGTAGTCGTTGATCAGCAGCTCGCCCGTGTCCGGGTAAAGAATCATGTGACTGGCGCAGCCGAAGGGTTGCTTGTGCCACAGCGGTGTCAGGGCTAAGGAGTCGGCGTCAAAACGCCAGGCCTGCAGATGGCAATTGGCCGAGTCGTAGCCGATGACGATATGACGTTTCAAGTCATACAGCGGCGGGTTCGTGATGCTGCCGCCCGGCAGGCCGCTGACCAGCAGCGTCTGGTGGTCGCTGGCGTCCTGCATGGATACGCGTATCAGCCGGTTCGCAGTGGCGCTGACGCCAGCGCCCACCATCTTGACGAAGTAACGGTGTTTACCGTTGTCCATGAACCAGGCATGTTGACCGTCCAGCACCACGTCCCATCCGTAGCTCTGCTGGCTGGCGGCGATGTAGTCGAAGCGCCAGTCTGCGTCCAGCAGCAAACGACGCGATGGCTCATCCCAGTGGTAGCGAAAAATCGACTGCACGCCGACCACGTAGACCGTGTTTCCGGTCGCGCTCAGGCGCGCCATCGAGGGCTGGTCGCATTCGGTGTCGGGGCAGGCCAGTGTCATGGACTCGGCGTCAATAACCGTCAGCAAAGCATTTGTCGAATCCGACAGATTCTTGGTGATGATCAGGCCGTTGTCCAGGATGACGAAAGAGTTGTAGGGCTGATTGACCGGCAGTTGCAGCGAGGCCAGAGGCTCGCAGGCCCGGTTCAGCCGATGCGCGTAACGGCCATACACCACGTAAATATCACCATTACGGTGAATTGCCATGCCGCCCGGCCACATCGGGCCACCGGCCAGACGCGGTGAACTGCAAACAGTCTTCAGGCTGTGCGGATCAATCCGCTCCACGCGCGCCGTGGTCGGCAGACCCAGCTTGGCCCGCATCACCGAATGCGTCAGCAGGTAGACCTCGCCCGGCGCGCCCAGCACGGTCATGGTGGACATCAGGGTGTTTCGGGTGACGCAGGCCAGCGCCTGTCCGGCGCGCAGGGCCAGTCCGGCACCACTGCGTGGCGTCTGCAGCCGCGCTGGGCCGCCGTCTTCACAGGGCCAGGGACTTGCCAGGTAACCGGCTGCGTTCACGGGGCCTGCATCCGGCGACGCCGGCGAACCAACACAAAAGCGGCCAGGAGCAAAACCCCAACAGCCAGAATTGGCAGCCCGTTGCGTTGAAAGCGTGGCAAGTAAACGTTAACGAGGGCGTTGATCAGTACTTGTTGTATCGGGTCATAGTTCTCAGGCATGGGCAGCACGCCATTGGCTTTGGCGTAAGCCGCGTAGTCGGCCTGCATCGCAGTGAAGATGGCTGGCATTTGGCTTTGCAGGTCCTTGGTCTCGCCCGGATCGTTGCGAATATCGTAAAGATGCCACAGCCCATCACCGACGGGAGGAATGTTTTTAATCAGCTTGAGATCGCCCTTGAAGACGGCCTGGTTGCCCGACAGTTCATAGCCAATGGCCTCATCTGCGGCGTGAACCTGCTGTGCTTGTCCCTTGAGCACCGGCAGCAAGCTGCTGCCTGTCATGGGCTCGACGGCTTGGCCTTTGTAGCGCCCGTTCGGCCGGGCCACCTGCGCCAGTTCCAGCAAGGTAGGCGCGATGTCGTTGATGTGCGCCAGACCGCTGAAAATTTGGTTGCGCTGCATGTTGGCCGCGCCCGAGATGATCAGCGGCACGCGGATACCGCCTTCGCCTGAGTAAAACTTGTAGGTGCTCAGCGGTGATGCCGCAGCGCTGGCCCAGCTTGGCCCAATGATGCTGTAAGCCCCTTTGGCGCCCAGCTGTTCGATGGACTTGTTGTACTTCCAGTCCAACCAAAGCCGACCGGCAAGTACGGCGTAGGGGTCAGACGCTTCAGCACCGTTGTCGGACATGAAGACAAATACCGTGTTGTCATATTCGCCGACATCCTTCAGGTAAGCAACCAAGCGGCCAACCTGAGCGTCCATCGCATCGGCCATGGCGGCGTAGACCTCCATTCGCCTGGCCTGGTATTGCTTGTCCTTGTCGCTCAGCGCGTCCCAGTTGGCGGTGGTGCTCATGGTGACCATGGGCGCGTCTTTGGGGATCAGCCCCAGTTCGATGGCCTTGTCGCGCCGCGCCTGGCGCAGTGCCGTCCAGCCCTTGTCATACTTTCCTTTGTATTTCTCAATGAACTCTTTGGGCGCCTGCACCGGAATGTGATTGGCCTGAAACGCAACATAGGCAAAAAAAGGCTTGTTGTCTTTCGCACCGGACTGGATGTACGCCAGCATCTTGTCGACAAAGAATTTTGATGAGTAGTAATCTGTCGGCATGACGGCAGGCTTGCCGTCTTCAAACCAACTCACCGTGTCGGCCAGGTCCAGGTAGCGCTTGCCGGTTTCCCAGTTGTCCGAGCCGCTGTCCCCCTGAACAATCGAGCGATCAAAGCCGCGCGCAGGCGGCAGGTTGTGCGCTTCCTTGCCGACATGCCACTTTCCAGTCACGTAGGTGCGGTAACCGCTGTCCTTGAGAAGGCTGGCAATGGTGACGACATTGGTGTCCAGCACGCTCAGGTAGCCGGGCTTGCCCACATGCGACTGAGGAATCGTCTCCCGCATATTGCCAACGCCATTGCGGTGGTTGTCGACCCCGGTCAGCAGCATGGCGCGGGTCGGCGAGCAAGATGCGCTCACGTGAAAATTTGAAAACCGCATCCCTCGCCGCGCCAGGTCATCCAGATGGGGTGTGGCAATTTCGCCGCCAAACGCACCCACATCGCTAAAGCCCCAGTCGTCTGCCAGCAGCACGACGATGTTGGGCCGCGTTTTTTCGGCGGCAAGGGCGCTATCAGCGCAGGAAAACCCACAAAAGGCCAGTGCCATGATCAGCAATGGTGTGTCTATCCGGCGGCGCATGGCGCTAGCCTTTCTTTGCGGCGTCAGCCAGTGGTTTCCAGTGCAACAGGCCAAACAGCATGGCCAGCAGGATGCTGATGGCGAGCGGTCCGGGGTAGCGCTTGACATGCTTGAACATGACCGCCAGCTCGACCGCATGGGCCGCCAACATCACCAGCGCAATCGTCTGCATGCTGCCCGCAAGACCACTTGGCAGCAGGCCTGCCAAACCTGCCATGGCGAGCGCATAAATACCCAGGCACACGGCTTTCAGGACAAAGAACATGCTTGACTTCCTTTTAACAATTCGTCTTCTACGGCCCACAAACGATCCTGGCCCCAGACGGCCACATCACCGACGTGAAACGAGGGCACGCCCCATAAACCGAGGCTGAACAGGTCTTGACGGTTTTGTTCAGCTGTCTGGCGCCAGCTCTGGTCTTTCAAGGCCAGGCGGGCCTGACGCCAGTCAAGGTCGGCGCACTCAACGATGTGGCGCAAGCCGCTGTCGCTACCTGCATCAATGCCTTCTGCCCAGACCCCGCGCATGAAAGACAGCAGGAAGCTTTCGCCCTTGCCGGTACGCTCGGCAAAAGCAATGAGGGCCAGGCCGCGCTCAGTGGGCTTGCCTATCGGGTCATTCAATCGGCCAAAGGCAATGTGGCGCACCCAGGCTTCGCGCGCGGCGTCCTGGCTGATGTACAGGCGTTTGTTGCGCGCCACCGGCAGGCCGCGCATGGCCATCGGCAGCACAAAGCGTAGCCTGACTTTTGCGCCGGTGCGCCGGCCGAGCTCGAACACCCGTGGCGCGACGATGGCAGAGTAGGGGCTGCGCAGCGACACATAAAAATCGATGGTCGGTGGATGACTGATCTGCACTGAATCTTGCAAGTCTGTGCTCGGCGGAAACATCACATCGAGTGCGCCATTGTGCTGAGCGCCCAGCGCTTTCAGCCTGAGCTCCAGGTGGTGCAGGCGGTCAATGCCCCAATACCATTCGCCGCCATAAAAAAAAGTTGCACCCAGGTAGTGGCCCAAGTGCTGGCGTAGCGTGTTGGACGCTGTTACATGCCGGTTCGCATCGGCCAGCTCAGCGCTTGGGCCGCTCTCAGCCAACGCAGCAGGGTGGTGCCAAAGGGCTGACGAAATTTGCCCTGCCACGTCCACGAAGCGCCCATTTTGGATGCTGGCGACCAGCAGGCGTGTGGCCAGGGTCACATCATGCGGCGCCGGCTGCGCGCCGTGGTCTTCAAACGTCATGCCCCAGCGACTGGCTAGCAGCTGTGCGTCTTTGCGGCTGTAGGCGGTCAGCTTGTCGCGCTCGGCCGCTGCGCTGTCGGGTGGCGGGCCGACCACATGCGCTTTGATGTTGATGTCGTAGCGTTCCAGCAAGCGCGGCAGGCAGGCTGCGGCCAGCGCGCTGTAGGGGTCGTCAACCTGGTGAAAGTAGTGAACCTGATGCGCTTCGCCCCGGTTAACCCGCGACCGCTCGGCGCGCGCACGCTGTTTCATCAATCGGTCTCTCGAGAGAAACCATTGGCTGATGGCAGGCATGAGCAAACTTTTGGGCGACATCACACTTTTATTTTTGTGGCATCAATACACTGCTGTTTTGACAGTTTCAAATGTATCATAACAATACATAAGTGTACGGATCAGTGTTGTTTTTCATTGGCACCCATCTGGTTGTTTCATCAACAGACAAGGATTTCATGACAGCAAAGAAAAAAGCAGGTAAGCGAGGTGACGCTCCCCGGTTGACGCGCGATGACTGGCTCGACGCTGCCTTCAATGCGGTGGTCGAGGGTGGCTTTGACAAGGCCAAGGTGCTGATGATTGCCGATACGCTGGGCGTGACGCGCGGCAGCTTTTACTGGCACTTTACCGACCACGCCGATCTGATCGCAGCCTTGCTGGCCCGCTGGCTACAGCGCGAAATGGCGCTCGGTGATCAGCTCGGCGCCGTTGCCCACACCAGCGCCGACCCGAGGGCTGATCTGGAGCACCTGCTGGAGGTTGCCTTGGCCCATGCCGGAGCTGATTTGGAAAACATCCGTTTTGAGCTGGCCTTGCGCGGCTTGGGCCGGCGCGATGACCGAGTCGCAAAAATGCTGGCAGAGGTCGACCAGGCGCGCATGGATCTGTTTGAGCAAAAGTTTTTGCGCTTGACAGGCGACAAGAAAAAATCGACCGAACTGGCGGCCCTGTTTTATCTGGCGATCGTCGGCAGTTACCAGGCCATGAGCCGGCCCGCAAACCCACCGCAAGTCAGCAGCTACCTCTCGGGCATCATCGCCACCTACCTGATTCATCAGCAGGGTCTGGCCTTGCCTGCGTCGCCTGCAAAGCGGCGCCTGAGCGTAAAAACCGCATGATCGCGATATCTGCGGGTCCCTCATTGAGCTGTAAAAACCAGCGCCTCAGTTGGCTTTTTGAGCCATGCGCCGCTTGATGTGGTGCTGACCCCATAGCGCCAGCGCTGAAAACCAGGCCGACGCCCGGCCAGGTGCGAGGCGAAACAGCCAGTCACCCAGACGCGCATCTGCGCCTATCAGCAAGCGCGTTCGGCTACCCCGCAGTGCCTGGACGATGGCGGCGGCGGCCTGGTCGGCGCTGGTGCGAGCGACCCCCTTGAACTGCGCCTGCAGGGCTTGCGGGCTCTCGGCGACGGAGGAGATGTCACCTAACCGTGCCTGCGTCACCAAGCGCGTGCGAATGCCGCCGGGATGCACGCACAGCACGCGCACCCCATGCGCGCTGTGCGTGTTGTGAGCATTGCCTGGCTTTTCGCGCAACTCTTCGCGCAGCGCATCCGAGAATGCGCGGACGGCCGCCTTGCTGGCGTTGTAGATCGACTGGGTGGGTAGCGACACCATGGCAAAGACACTCGACAAGTTGACAATAGTGCCTCCTGGGCGGGCCTGCAATTGCGGGGTGAAGGCGCGGCAGCCATGCACCACGCCCCAGAAGTTGATGTCCATCAGCCAGTGCGCGTCGGTCAGAGACAAGCTTTGCACTGGCGCGACCAGCGCCACGCCCGCATTGTTGATGAGCACGTCTGCGCCGCCCAACTCGCGCAGCGCAAGCTCGGCCAGCGCTTCTAATGCCGAAACCTGTGACACATCGCAAAGCTGAGTCAGGCATGTCACCCCTTTCAACCGGACACTGTCGGCCACCGCTTCGAGGCGGGCTGCGTCCACATCGGCCAGCAGCAGCCGCGCGCCCTGACCGGCCAGCGCGTGGGCCAGCGCCTCTCCTATGCCGGATGCAGCCCCGGTGATCACCACCGTCTTGCCAGTCAGCCATGTCATGCGAAATTTCCTGAAACGTTGATGCGAGAGGCTATTTCGGTGGCTGGTGCGAGGCGTTACCAAGGACTGTTTCAGCACGGCGTGATCGCTTGAGCGGGTACACAAGCTGTGTCAGCCAGGACTCCGGCCCGTGCGCCCTGTCATCCGTCAGGCCATAAGCCGGCGGGTAGCGCCGCGTGATGTGGGCGGTACCAAACAGCACGTCCCACAAAAACAGCAAATTGCCGTAGTTACCGGTGTAGTGGCCCACGCCATCGTCCTGCACCAGCGCATGGTGCGCATAGTGGGTAGCGGGTGTCGAAACGGTTCGCTCGACCACCCAGGCCAGCGGGCGAAGCACGTGGTAGCGGTACAGCCACTGGTCCCAGCGCACGGCGGAATGGGCGCCAATGATCACTGACAGCTTGACGATGGAATAGACCACGTAGACCCAACCAAACCCGAGGTAAATGAGCACACCCGACAGCCACAGGCCCGGCATCAGGGCGTAGTAAAAGGCATTGTTGCGGTAGACGATGCGCACACTCATATAGGCAGCGGAGTGGTGCGCCCGGTGCAGAGGCCACATGAAGGAGGTGTGACTGAGTCGGTGCCAAAAGTACTGGGTCAGGTCGTCTGCCAGCAACAACACCAGCACCATTTGCCATACCGGCCAGCCAGCCAGGGCGTTGCGTTGCTCTGGCATCAACCAGACGCACAAAGCGTCGGCAGCAGCGACCACAGCCCCCGCGATCAGTGGAAAGATCAAGGTGACGGCGATGTCGAGTCGGTTGTCTTCGCGTGTGGCTTGCGGGGCAAAGAAGCGCCTTTGCACAAGCTCGGCCAGCGCAAAGGTGCCTAGCACAGAGAAAACAGCCAACAGTTGCACAGTTTGTGTTTGCATCGTAGGTCTTGTTGATGGGATGACGATCCTGCCGCCCTTTGACACGAACTGACATGAAGAGGCGCGTTCAAGCGTCCCGCTAGAAAGCTGTTCAATACATCAGTGTATTGAGTGCCAGGTAGCCTGTCAATAGGCGCCCTTGCAATGTGCGCTTCAGCTTTTAAAAAAGACGCCATGCCCCACTATTTTTTACAATACACTGATGTATTGACGGCGGTGAAATTAGAACATGTTGTCGGCAGCGCCTGAGCGCTTTCCCGATACCTTGAGACGAAGCAGTCAACCATTCACCCAGAAATAAAGCATGGAAAAAATCTGGATCAAAAGCTACTCTGCAGGAGTCCCTGAAAATATTGACCTGGGCGCGCTGCATTCCATTGCGCAATATTTCACTGATGCCGCCAGGCAGTACGCAGATCGTGACGCGTTCATCAGCGGATCCACCGGTGTAGCCATGACTTACAGCCAGTTGGACAAGCTGTCGGAACGGGTGGCCGCCTATTTTCAGTCCGAACTCAATCTGGCCCAGGGCGCACGCGTTGCCTTGATGATGCCCAATTTGCTGCAATATCCGGTCTGCTTGTTCGGCCTGTTGCGTGCGGGTTACGTGGTGGTCAACGTGAATCCGATGTATACCGCCCGCGAACTGGAGCACCAGCTCAAGGATTCAGGCGCGCAGGCGATGGTCATCGTTGACGTTTTTGCGCACACGCTGGCCAAGGTGATCAGCAACACCGCCGTCAAACATGTGGTGGTCACAGGCCTGGCCGACATGATGCCGTGGCCCAAACGGGTGCTGGGCAACTTTCTGGTCCGCAAGCTTAAAAAAATGGTGCCCGCGTACAGCTTGCCGGGCAGCGTGACGTATCTGGGCATGCTGGCACGTGGTGCGTTGTCGGTGTTCAAACCGGTCGACATCCAGCCCAATGACCTTGCTTTTTTGCAGTACACCGGCGGAACCACGGGCGTGTCAAAGGGCGCGATGCTGACGCACCTCAACATCCTTGCCAATGCCAAACAGGGTCAGGTCTGGTTCGACCCCTTTCTGGATAAAAACGCAGACCTGATCAGCATCACGGCCATTCCGCTGTACCACATCTTTGCGCTGGGGTCGTGCCTGGGCTTTGTCGGCATGGGCGGCACCAACGTGCTGGTGGCCGACCCGCGCAACATTCCCGCCTTTGTCAAAGTGTTGAGCCGCTACCGCTTTGTCTCGTTGCCTGCGGTGAACACGCTGTTCAATGGCCTGGTCAATAACCCAGACTTCGCAAAAGTAAATTTCAGTCAACTGCGCGTTGCCATCGGCGGTGGTGCGGCGGTGCAGCGCGCTGTTGCAGAGCGCTGGCAACACATCACCCAAACCCCGCTGATTGAAGGTTATGGGCTGACCGAGTGCTCACCCACCGTCACCGTGAACCCGCTAGACCTGAAAGCCTTCAACGGTAGCATTGGCCTGCCAGTGCCCTCCACCGAGGTGTCCATTCGCAACGCAGATGGCGAGGAACTGCCTGTGGGTGAAGCCGGTGAACTCTGCGTCCGCGGCCCGCAAGTGATGCAGGGCTACTGGCAGCGGCCTCTTGAAACCGCTGCGGTGATGACGGCGGATGGTTTTTTACGCACCGGTGATGTCGCGGTGATGGATGGCAATGGTTTCCTCAAACTGGTCGACCGCCTCAAAGACATGATTCTGGTGTCCGGCTTTAATGTCTACCCGAATGAAATCGAAGATGTCGTGATGATGCACCCGGGCGTTTTGGAAGTGGCGGCTGTTGGCAAGCCAAACCAACATTCAGGTGAGTCGGTGCTGATTTATGTGGTCAAGAAAACAGCTGACTTGACGAAAGAAGATCTCATGCGGCATTGCCGCGAAAATCTGACCGCCTACAAAATGCCACGTCAGATTGAGTTCTTGGCTGAGTTGCCTAAAAGCAATGTCGGCAAGATTTTGAGGCGCGAGCTGCGCGAGCGGGTCTGAATAAGGATGCCAGCTCGTAGAAATGTCGGAAGTCCACGACCGATTTGGTTGTACGCCGCCTGTTGATTGACCTCAGCACGCCTTTTGAAAAGCGCTGGTGTGGTGGTGACGCTTTCAAGTCAGCGTTCTTCAATGCTTTGTCGATGAGCTTTCCGGTGGGCGAGCGGTACTTGATGGACTCGGTGCGCAATGGCCTGAAAGCCCTGCCGCAGTCAGAGCGGGATAAGTACGCGGCCTAGGTCAAGGGCTTTGCGGGGACAAGAGGCTACCCACACACGGATCCACTTGCCTGTTTTTGGCTTGGTATGGTGGCAGTGGCTAACCCCTGTCGCTTGCTGAAACCGAGAGAAAATTCGTCGAACCTGAAGGAGCGTATGCTTGGCAATGACGCCGAAATGGGTGCCTTGCGCATGCGCTCAGTTACCGTAGTAAATGTACTCATCCGTTGGCAGCGATGTTTGCCGAAGATTTTTATCAATGCTGATGGCAGCCTCGGCCATGGAAGGCCAACTTGGCTTGACTTGCGTGTCATTGAAGGCTTCTAACTCCTTCTTCATGCTGGCCACTCTGGCGGGTTCTTGCGTAGCCAAATTGACTTTTTCGGTCGGGTCTGCGGCCAGGTGGTAGAGCCAGTCTTTGCGGGGGTTTTGCGTCACCTGCAATTTCCAATCGCCTTTTCGTATCACCCGATACGTGTCGGTTCGCCAGAACAAAGAACGGTCGGGTCCTTTGTCGGCAGGCTTGGCGATTTGGGGTAGCAGGTTAATGCCATCCATGGGCCTGTCAGTGGGTAGCCTAGCGCCAGTGGCGGCGGCCACCGTGGTGAAGATGTCCATGTGGTTGACAGGCAGTTGCGGCTTCACACCCTTGGGAATGCCTGCGGGCCAACGCATGAACAGGGGGACCCGAATGCCGCCTTCAAAAAACGTGGCCTTCCAACCGCGGTAGGGGCTGTTCAAGCCATCGAGACCGACATAATGCGCACCGCCGTTGTCGCTGGTGAAAATCACAATGGTGTTGTCGTCCAAGCCTTTGTCTTTCAGTGTTTGCAGCACACGGCCAATGTTGCGGTCTAGGTTGCGCACCATGGCGGCATACACGCGCAATGTGTGATCTTCAATGTGCGACAGCGCTTCGTAGTCTTCTTTGGTGGCTTGCAATGGCGTATGCGGCGCGGTGTAGGCCAGGTAAAGAAAGAAGGGTTGATGCCGGTTGGCCTCAATGGCTTTTTCTGCTTCGTCAGTGACGTAATCTGTCACATAACGCTTAGGCTTGAAGAGTTCGCTGTTGTTAAAGCGCATGCCAAAACTGCCTGCTGCCCATTGAAACTTGTCAATGATGTCAAATGATTGCTGAGAGTTGACCACATTGGGATCTTTTTCTGGCAAGTAAAGGGAGCTGGCATGCGGAAAAGACAAAGACTCATCAAAACCATGCGCATAGGCTCTAAATTCAGGTGCATCGCCCAAATGCCACTTGCCTACATGCAGCGTTCTGTAACCTTGTCCCTTGAGCAACCTGGCCATCGTGATTTCTGAGCGTGGCAGTCCCATGGTTTCGTAAGGGATGAGGTCTTTTTCACGATCCGCGTGATAAATGGTGTCATGCACTTGGTTGGGGCTCTTGTAGTGGCCAATGACTTTCATGAACTGCTTGGGCGTTGGCGTGAACTCATATCCAAACCGAGTGGGATAGCGTCCAGTCATCATGGCGGCACGTGAAGGCGCGCAGGTGGCATTGCCCGAATAGCTGGTTTCAAAATTGGCACCCTGCTGCGCCAAGCTGTTGATAAAGGGGGTGGGCACGGTGCCTTTGGCAAGGCCGCCACCGTTCAAGCTGATGTCGTTGTAGCCCAAGTCGTCTGCCACAATCAGAATGACATTGGGCGGTTTGATGCCGGTACTGGCTTCAGGACTCGCCGACTTGCCTTTTGGAATGGCCCAAGTGACTTCCCTGTTGGGCGCATGCTCTTGTCTAATGAAGAGTTTGACCACCCACAAAAGCACCTCTGCTTGGCCACCTTTGACATAAAGCCCGCCTACCACCAGCACGACGGCTGAAATCAACAATCCAAAAGCAATGACAATTTTCTTCAGCATAGATAGCTCATAGAGGCGGGTTTCAGAAGCCTGGATGGTGAACCCCCAGACTTTTGCTCCAAATCAGAAAAAACAATTTAAAAACATACATTCATGTATGGAAAATATAGCAAAATAAGGAAGCTTCGAGAAGCTATCCAAAACCCTCGGTCCTCTAGAAATATTTTCATGTCCGAACTTGCAGTTAGAAAACTATTGATTGACCTCAGCACGCCTTTTGAAAAGCGCTGGTGTGGTGGTGACGCTTTCAAGTCAGCGTTCTTTAATGCTTTGTCGATGAGCTTTCCGGTGGGCGAGCAGTACTTTATGGACTCGGTGCGCAATGGCCTGAAAGCCTTGCCGCAGTCAGAGCAGGACAAGTACGCGGCCGAGGTCAAGGGCTTTGCCGGACAAGAGGCCACCCACAGACGGATCCACTTTTTGTTCAACGGCCATCTGGAAAACCTGGGCTACAGCAACGAAATTGAGCGGCGCGCCTTGAGGCGACTCAAGGCCAACGCCCATCGTGATCTACGCATACATGTTGCTGCCACCGCTGCCACGGAGCACTTCACGGCTATTTTTGCCGACTGGTTGCTCCGCCACCCTGAGGCGCTTGCCGGTGCCGATCCAAGGCTGAGAACCATGTGGCTTTGGCACAGTGCGGAAGAGTCCGAGCATCGCTGCACCGCCTTTGATATTTACCAAGCGGTCAGTGGCGATCATGCTTGGCGCGTGCGAATCTTTCGCTACATCACGTTTGTCTTCCTGACAGATGTGTTGCGCCAAACTGTGCGTAATCTCTGGCACGACGGCAGCCTATTTAGCTGGCGTAGCTGGCGCAGCGGCGCCAAGCTGCTATTCGCCAAAGACGGCCTGGTGCGCAGCAACTACGGTTTGTGGCGCAACTATTTTTCGCCCACCTTTCACCCTGGCCAGCATGATGCAGCGCTTTCAAAGCAATGGCTGCGGGACAACGCGGCGCAGTTCTCCCTGGTTGGGCAGCAGGCCTAGGCCATGACGTTGCTGCTGTCCATCGCTATCCCGCTGGCAGTGATCTACGGCCTGTTTTTGGCTTGGTATGGTGGCAGTGGCCAGCCCCTGTCGCTTGCTGAGATCGAGCACTTCGTGGCTGAACTCCATGCCCATGCCCGAAGTGAAAGGGACAGCGCGGCCGTCGCTGAGGTTCGTCTGCTTCTGGCAAACGATGACGGTAAGGAGTTTGTCATGCAGAACCTGGTTCGGCATCGCCCCAGAGCGGCTTATCCACCAGGTTATCCACCAGCTTATGCCTACGATGACGACGCCCGCAAGGCCGACATGCGTTGGGGAAAGGCCATCTTGTGGCCCTTGCTTAGATTCGGTAACCATCCCGTTTTTGTGGCGCAGCGATGCGGGAAATTCGTGGAACCTGAAGGAGCGGATGCCTGGCATTACGTTGCCATGGTGCGCTACCGCAGTCGCCGCGACTTTCTGCGCTTTGCCTTGGTGGTTCAAAAAGCTGGCCTGACCGTTCACAAATGGGCGGCCATAGAAAAGACACATGTCTTTCCGGTCAGGCCGCTGGTCAGTCTTGTTTTTGTCCGAGGCTTGATGGCCACTGCGCTGGTTTTTTTCGGCGCCTTGATTTATCTACTGGCGCGCTAGCAAGTCAACTGGCTTGTATTCCTTCAACCCTTTGCCAAGTCAACGCATGACCACCCTCTTTTTCATCGTCGTTACAGTGCTGGCGCTGTTTGCCTGGCTGGGACTTCCGGCCACCCTCAGGGCGTTTGGTCTGCATCCGGCCTATGACGGGGATTTACACACTTTGCCCGGCGGCAAGGCACTGATCATCACCACCAGCCAGGCCACGCTGGGGGAGGGCGGCAAGGCCACGGGCGTCTTTGGCTCCGAGATGACCGCGCCTTACTATGAGTTTCTTGAGGCCGGCATGAAGGTGGATGTGGCCAGCATTCAAGGTGGTGCCATCCCGATTGAGCCCGACTCGTTTCGCTGGTTTCTGGCAGCACCGTCTGACAAACGCTACCTGAAAGATGCGGTCTTTCAGGCCCAGGTCAAAGCCTCCATGAAGATAGACGCGATTGACTTCACGCAGTACGACATCATCTTTCTGGCCGGTGGCTGGGGGGCTGCCTATGACCTTGGCACATCGACCGTGCTGGGCCAGAAGATCACGCAGGCCTGGGCCGCGGGTAAAGTCATGGGCGGCGTTTGTCACGGGCCACTGGGCTTGTTGCTGGCCACAGACGTCAATGGTCAGCCGCTGGTCAAAGGCAAACACCTCACCGCAGTCACCAACCGGCAGGTCAAACAACTGGGCATCACCATCACGCCGCAGCACCCCGAGCGAGAGCTTCGCGCAGCAGGCGCGCTGTTTGAAAGCGTCAGTGCGGCATTGGAACCCTTTGCCAACCTCACGGTCGTGGACGGCCGTCTCGTCACGGGCCAGAACCAGAACGCCGGTGTTGAGACCGCCCAGAAGATGCTGCGCGCCTCAGGTGGGACCGTCAAGAATAAAACAAAAACGTAGTCCCGAGACACCCTTCATGAACCTGCGAAAAACCCTGGGCGCCACTGTCGTGGTGTTGGTCGGCATTGCCGCTGTGGCTTATGTCAACCGGCTCTATCTCATGCAGTATTCGTTGGGCTGGTACACCGACATCATGAATCCGCGTGATGAGAACCGCGCGGTGCCCTGGGTGGCCGGACCGACGCAGGCCGACAAGCCGCTGGCGCAGCGCCCTCCCAACATCATTGTCATCCTTGCGGACGATCTCGGCTTCAACGACGTCACCACTTATGGCGGCGGTTATGGGGCGCAGGGCGTGTCCACGCCCCATATCGATTCCATTGCCCGTGACGGTGTGCGCTTCGACCAGGGCTATGCTGGTGCGGCGGTATGCACCGTGTCGCGCGCCGCGCTGATGACCGGGCGTTACCCCTGGCGCTTTGGGGTTGAGTTCACGCCAACGCCCGGTGCCATGGCGCGCGTGGCGGGCGAGCTCTATGCCGACCCCACCCGGCTCCGACCGGCGCTTGTCGACAAGCAACAGGCTGCTGACGCCAAAAAATTCAGTGATCTGGGTATGCCGCCGTCTGAGCAGACCATGGCCGAGCTGCTCAAGGCGCGTGCCTACCACACCATCCACATTGGCAAATGGCACTTGGGCAGCACGCCCGAGATGCGGCCCAACAACCAGGGTTTTGACGAGAGTCTGTTCATGGAAAGCGGTCTTTACCTGCCCGAGAAAGACGCCAGGGTTGTCAACGCCAAACAGGACTTTGACCCGATCGACAAATTTCTGTGGCCCAACATGCGTTTTGGCGTCAGCTACAACGGCGGCAAGTGGTTTGAGCCAGCCAAATACCTGACCGACTACTTTACCGACGAGGCTGTCACGGCCATCAAACGTAACAAGAACCAGCCTTTTTTCATGTACCTGGCGCACTGGGGGGTGCACACGCCACTGCAGGCCAGCAAGGCCGACTACGACGCGCTGCCCAACATCCCTGACCACAGACGGCGGGTGTATGCGGCCATGGTGAAGTCGGTTGACCGCAGCGTGGGCCGCGTGCTGCAGACGCTGCGCGAAGAGGGCCTCGATGACAACACCATCGTCATCTTCACCAGCGACAACGGCGCGCCCGGCTACATTGGCATACCCGAGGTCAACCAACCCTACCGCGGATGGAAGCTGACGCAGTTCGAAGGCGGCTTGCATGTGCCCTATGTGGCCAAGTGGCCGGGGCGTATTGCAGCGGGAACGCACTACAAACAGCCCGTGTCCAACATTGACATCCTGCCCACGGTGGTAGCGGCCGCCGGGGCTAGATTGCCAACCGACCGGGTGATGGACGGCGTTAACCTGCTGCCCTTTTTGGGCAAGAATGCCGCGCAGCAAGCACCCCAGCCGCCGCGCCCGCTGTTCTGGCGTGATGGTCCTTACCGAACGGTGCAGGACGGCGGCTGGAAACTCATCGCGTCTGAAAGGCCCAAAAAAGATTGGCTATTTAACCTCCATGCTGACCCGACCGAGAAGCTCAATCTCGCCGCTGCCGAGCCGCAAAAACTGGCGCAGTTAAAAGCTGTGCTGCAGGCGCACCACGCGAACATGCCAGCGCCGTTGTGGTCGTCTTTTATTGGACTGCCGATCACCATAGACAAAACGCTGGACCAAAAGGAGACGCCGCAAGACGAGTACACCTATTGGTATAACTAGAGCCTTTCGGACCATGTTCACACAAGCATTCCATGACCTTTACCGTTCCTTTTGAACTCGCTTATGAGTTTGAAGTCAATGCCCTTGCCGCTGACGTGTTTGACCTGCTCTCCGACGTGCCGGCAGCAGCAAGCCTTTTCCCCAAACTGCACAAACTGGTGGATCTGGGCGGCAACTGCTACCGCTGGGAACTGGACAAGGTGGGCACCGCGCAAATGACGATGCAAACCGTCTACGCGTGCCACTATGTGGTCGATCAAAAGAAGTGCAGCGTCGTCTGGACGCCAATTGCCGGCGCGGGAAACGCCCAGTTGGGCGGTAGCTGGACCATCACCGACAAAAAGAAGTTCACCCATCTCGCACTGACCAGCCGCGGCGAGCTCCAGGTGCCACTGCCCGCACTGATGAAGGGCATCGTTGCGCCCATTGTGGTCGGAGAGAACCAGAAATTGGTTGAGCATTACATCGCCAAGTTGACCGAGCGCTTTGGCGGCAAGCACTAACAAGAATCGATATCGACGTGCATGAAAAGTTAACGCTTTACGGCTGGCACCTTTCCTACTTCACGGGCAAGGTGCTTTGTTATCTGCGTTACAAGCAGATTCCCTTTGTAGATCAGCCGGTGAGCCTGCTGACGCTGACGCGGCGCATCAAACGCAAAACTGGGGCAGCGGTGATGCCGGTGTTGTGCACGCCTGAAGGCGAGTGGATACAGGACTCCAGCATCATCATGGACCGTATGGAGGCCGTGTACCCCCATCACCCGGTTGAACCGTCCACGCCGGTGCAGCGCTTTGCGTCCTCGCTGATGGAAGCCTGGGGTGACGAGTGGTGGATACCCATGGCCATGCACACCCGTTGGACCTACCCCGAGAACTACGCCTTGTTTGAAAAAGAAGCCGGCCATGGTTTGCTGCCGCACTTTCCGGGCTTTGTTCAGCGCCGAGCTGTGGCTTATGTTGCCAGAACCCTGCGCGGCTATCTGCCGTCGGTGGGCGTGCGGCCTGAGCAGTACGCGTTGATGGACAGCTGGATGGCGCAGATGCTGGACTTGCTGGATGCACATTTTGAGCAGCACCCGTATTTGTTTGGTGGCCGCCCCGGTGTCGGCGATTTTGGTCTGGTCGGCAGCATGTACGGCCACTTGGGACGCGACCCCTGGCCCGCACGCATGCTGATTGCGCCGCGCCCGCACTTGCGCGCTTGGATAGACCGCATGGCGCATCCTGTCCAAACCAAGGGTCACGACGGTTGGCTCGCAGATGACCGCATCGCGCCCACGCTGGAGGCGATTTTTCGCATCATCTTCAAGGAATTTTTGCCCATGCTTGAGGGCATCAACCGCCAGGTCCAGGCAGCGCTGCCCGGCTTGATACCCGGCAAGGCCCTGCCGCGCGGCCTTGATGATGTCGAGATGCCCATGGGCGACGGCCGCTTTCGCCGGATCGCCATGCCCTACACGCTGTGGATGGCGCAGCGCACCCTGGATGTTTACCGTACAACCCACCCGTATGGACAGGCGCAAGTGCGCGACTGGCTGGCCAGCGTGGGTGGAAGCGATTTTTTAGAGTTGAACATCCCACGCTTGCGCCGCAATGGTTTGCGGGTGGTACCGGAGTAGCCCCCCATGTTTGTGCGAAAAACAAAAATCTTCTGGTCGACGAGTGTCGCCCTGGTGCTGGTGGCCGCTGGATGGCTGTGGTGGTTCACTCAAGATCAACAGGGACCCAGCGCAACACGCGCTGCGCCCGAAAAGACCTCATGTGCTTTGCCCGCGCAGCTTGCGGCCAGCCCGCACCCCGGCATGGTCTGGGTGCCTGCTGGCAGTTTTGAGCTGGGCGACACGGTTTACCCGGAGGAGCAGCCGATTCGCAAAACCAGCGTGGCGGGTTTCTGGATGGACCGCACTGAAGTCACCAACGCTGAGTTTGCAGAATTTGTAAAAGCCACCGGCTACATCACAGAGGCCGAACGTGGCCCCGACCTTAAGCTGTACCCGGGCCTGCCAGCTGACATGCGCCAGCCAGGCGCCGTTGTGTTTGTGATGCCGAAAGACGTCAACACACAGGGCAGCGCCACGCAGTGGTGGCGCTATGTAGCCGGTGCGAACTGGCGGCACCCCGGCGGCCCGAGGACCAGTATTGCCGCGCACGAATCGTTTCCCGTGGTGGCTGTGACCTTTGCTGATGCCAAAGCCTACGCGCAATGGAAGGGTCGGTCCCTGCCCAGCGAAGCGCAATGGGAATGGGCCGCGCGCGCGGGCCAGCCACAAGCCGCCCAGGACCACCAGCAGCCCAAGAGTGCCAACACCTGGCAAGGCATTTTCCCCATCGTCAACTCGGGCCAAGACGGCTTTGTGGGGCTGGCTCCCGTCGGCTGCTACGCGCCCAACGCGCTGGGCTTGTTTGACATGATTGGCAACGTGTGGGAGTTGACCTCAGACGCCTACCAGCCTGGCCACGGCGAGTCTGCTAGCGGACCGCCCGACCAAGTGCCGCGCGGCATGGCGACCGTCGCTGCGGGGCAGCGCGTGATCAAAGGCGGCTCTTTTTTATGCTCGCCCGATTACTGCATGCGTTACCGGTCCGGTGCGCGCCAGCCGCAGGACGACGATCTGGGCGCCAGCCATCTGGGCTTTCGCACCGTACTGCTGGCACCCGGCCCATGACAACTCACGTCTTGTCTCCAGCGCGCAGGCTGATCCGCCTGAAGCGCATCTTTTCAGGCCTGCTGGCGCTGATGCTTGTCGTTGGCGCTGTGTTGTACGCCAAATCAGAGCAGATCGTTTTGGGTGCAGAGGCCTATATTTTTGGCTACCCGCTGGTCATCATGGACGTCACACGTGCCAACGCCGCGCTGACATTGGCACCCGAGAACACGCTGCTCAAGGTGCGCCAGTTTCCTGACGCAGGCTTCACAGAAGTCGTGCGCCCGAATGTCGATACGCTGTACACGACGGGCTTTATCGACATGGCCAAAGGCCCGTGGGTGTTTGAAATGGCGGCCAATGACAAACGCTACGAAGTCATGCCTTTCATGGATGCCTGGACCCATGTTTTCGCTGCACCCGGCACGCGCACCACGGGTACTGCGGGCGGGCGCTTTCTGTTGGCCGGTCGTGATTGGGCCGGCCAGGTGCCGGCTGGCCTCACGCTGCTGCGCTCCCCCACACAAATAGTTTGGCTGATAGGTCGAACGCAAACCAACGGCGTGGCCGACTACCCGCTGGTGCATGGTCTGCAGGACGGCATCAGCTTGCGCTTGCTGGCGGACTGGCAGGCCGGCAAGCCTGCAACTGTGCCGGCCTGGCAAGCGGCGGGCAGCAAGCCTGTGCCGCCCGTGGAGCAGATGAAGGGCATGCGTACGGAGATATTTTTTACCCGGCTCGCGCGCCTCATGGTGGACAACCCGGCGGCCGCCGCCGATGCTCCCATGCTGGTCAAACTCTCACGTATCGGCATCGCTCCTGGTCGGCCGCTGAACTGGGGCGCGCTAGACCTCGCAGCCATCAGCCTGGGCCGCTGGCTGGCAGACCTCAAGGTCGCCAAAGAACTTAAAAAACCACGTGATCTGGTGCGCGGCTGGGCCACGCCGCCAGCCATATTGGGCGACTACGGCACCTTCTACAACACCCGCGCCGTCGTCGCCATGGTCGGACTGGGTGCAAATCTGCCGGCAGACGCGACCTACCCCAATACCAGCGTTGATGCAGCCGGGCAGCCACTGAGCGGCAGCCACCGCTACCGCCTGCACTTCACGGCCGCAGAACTGCCACCCGTCAAGGCGTTCTGGTCCATCACAGCCTACGGCAGCGACAATTTTCTCATCGATAACCGGCTGCGCCGCTACGCCATCGGCGACCGTGATTCACTTGTCTACAACCCCGATGGCTCGCTAGACTTGTGGGTCCAGGCCGACGAGCCGGCCGCTGGCAAAAGCAGCAATTGGCTGCCGGTGAAAGCGGGCCAGCCGTTTTTACTCAACGCGCGGCTTTACTGGCCCAAGCCCGATGCACTGAACGGCGCCTGGAGCATGCCTGCGGTGGAGCGGGTCGACTAGTATCGATTTGATCTGTCACTGTCTTTGGTGCCCAGCTGATGCTGAGTCAGTCAGCGGATCCAGGACGGCCGAATATCTCCCAGTGAGGGCTCATGGTGACTGAAGTTCTGGGTCAAGCCCAGGCTTGCGGATAAGAATCCGCTTTTTAAAGCCGGCTTTTTTGACGGTTCTATCCGCTCAAAAAATGACTCGCCATACTGCTTGGCTTAAACAAACACTTTCATTACATGCGCTAAGTGCTTAATTTAGAACGATTTTTACTTTTAAAAAGCTTTTCATGTTGCTTCTAAGTCCTTGATTTCATTGAAAAAATTTGTTTGAAACCGCTTGCTTGCCAAATCTTTCCTGATAAAGTGGTAAGAAGTGCAATTTAGTGGTGAAAACTGTTTTTCAAGGACTTTTACCGTGTTTCAAGGTGCGTCTTCGTTAGCTCTCGATACCAAGGGTCGGCTGTCAGTGCCGACTCGGCATCGTGACGTGCTCAGCGCGACCAGTGGCAGCCAGCTCACCATCACCCGTCACCCACACGGCTGCCTGATGATTTTCCCGCGCAACGAGTGGGAAAAATTCCGCGACCGGATTGCCTCTTTGCCCATGCAGGCGCAGTGGTGGAAGCGGATCTTTCTGGGCAACGCGATGGATGTCGACATGGATGCGACCGGACGCGTACTGGTGTCGCCAGAGCTGCGCGCAGCAGCAGGCATTAGCAAAGACACCGTGTTACTTGGCATGGGTGGCTATTTTGAACTTTGGGACGCAGCAACCTATACAGCACAAGAATCCGAGCAGATGAAAGGCGACATGCCCGACGTGTTCAGGGACTTTTCGTTTTAGAAAGATGATGGTGCAGGACCCATGGACACACCGCGCCGTCTTGTTGAACGAAGCAGTTGCTGCGCTTCGCATCTTGCCAGACGGACATTACATCGACGCCACCTTTGGGCGAGGCGGACATTCCCGGTTGATGCTTTCCCAACTCTCGGCTCATGGGAAGCTGACGGCTTTCGACAAAGATCCGGAGGCGGTTCTGGAGGCGGGCTCCATCAGCGACCCGCGATTTTCAATTCGCCACGAGGGCTTCAATCAGCTCGCCAAACTGGCGCCGTCAAGTGCAGCAGGCCTGCTGATGGACCTGGGCATCAGTTCGCCCCAGATCGACAACCCGGCCCGGGGGTTTTCGTTTCGCGGGGACGGACCCCTGGACATGCGGATGGACACCACCCGTGGCCAGAGCGTGGCCGAGTGGCTTGCCGATGCTTCAGTAGAAAGCATCACGGAGGTTATTCGTGACTATGGAGAAGAACGGTTTGCTGGGCCGATTGCAAAGGCGATTGATCGTGCAAGGCAGGAGCATGGGAGCATCAAGCGAACCCACGATCTGGCCCAAATCGTGGCTGGCGCGGTCAAAACCCGCGAGCCGGGCAAGGACCCGGCTACGCGCACGTTTCAGGCTTTTCGGATTTTCATCAACGCCGAGCTTGAAGAGCTCAGTCAGGCGTTAGCGGCATCACTCAACGTTTTACAACCTGGAGGCCGGTTGGTCGTGATCAGTTTTCATTCGCTCGAAGACCGTATCGTCAAGCAATTCATCGCCGAGCACTCGCGCGAAGTGTTTGACCGCCGGGCACCGTTTGCGACCCCCAAGGCGATGCGCCTGAATGCACTGGGACGCGTCAAACCGGGTGAAGAGGAAATAGCGACCAACCCGCGTGCACGCAGTGCCGTGATGCGCATTGCAGAACGCACGGAGGTGCCTGCATGACGCGGCTCAATGTGGTTCTCTTGCTCGCAGTTTTGGCCAGTGCGCTGTATCTGGTGCGTACCCAGTACGAGTCACGCAGGCTGTTTGTTGAGCTTGAAAAAGCGACCACCAAAACCCGCCTGCTTGAAGCGGAAAATGAACGCCTGCAAGTTGAAAAACGGGCCCAGGCGACGCCACTGCGCGTTGAAAAACTGGCCAAGGACCAGCTGCAGATGCGTACGGTAACGCCAGCCATCACGCAGTACGTGTCGCAAAAAGATAGCGCCGTGACGGGAGTCACAAAATGAGCCGCAGTGTGCAGTACACGTCCAGTCCTTTGCTGGCCAGCAAGACGCCTGTCTGGCGCAGCAAATTTATTGTGGGGGCGATTGCACTGGCCTTCGCCGGGCTCGCTGGCCGCGCGGCCTACGTGCAAGTCCTGGGAAATGAGTTTTTTCAAAGGCAGGGCGAGGTCCGGTTTGCACGAACCTTGGAACTGCCCGCCAATCGCGGCCGCATTTTGGACCGCAATGGGTTGATTCTGGCCTCCAGTGTTCCTGCGCCCAGCATCTGGGCCATTCCTGAAGACGTCGATGCCAGCAAAGCACAACTGACTGAACTGTCCCGGCTTCTGGAGTTGCCGCTTGCAGAGCTGAATAAAAAACTGGCTGACGAAGACAAGAGTTTTGTCTGGATAAAGCGTCAGGTCGACGATGACGTCGCGCAGAAAATTGCTGCCCTTGGTATCAAGGGTATTTATCAGCGCAAGGAATACAAGCGTCAGTATCCTGAGGGAGAAACCATTGCGCACGTGGTGGGCTTTACCAATATTGAAGACCGTGGCCAGGAAGGCATGGAGCTGGCTTTCAATAAGGAGCTGGGCGGCAGGCCAGGTTCGCGCCGTGTTATCAAAGACCGCCTCGGTCGCGTGGTCGAAGACACGCGAGAACAAGTGCCCCCAGTCGATGGCAAAGACCTGCAACTGTCCATTGACAGCAAAATGCAATTTGTCGCCTATCAAAAGCTGCGCGATGCAGTGATTGCCAACAGGGCGGTTGCCGGTAGTGTGGTGATGCTCGATGCCATCACTGGCGAAGTTCTGGCGATGGCCAACTATCCCAGTTATGTGCCTGACAAGCGTCAAAACATGACAGGCAACCAGACGCGTAACCGCGCGCTGACCGATACTTTTGAGCCTGGCTCGGTGATGAAGGCCTTCACTGTGGGGCTGGCACTGGAGACGGGCCGGGTCAAACCTGAAACCCCCATCCAGACGGCGCCAGGCCGCATGCAAATCACGGGCTCGACAATTTCAGACGCGCATCCCCATGGCGTGCTGACGGTGCAGCAAGTGATTCAGAAGTCCAGCAATGTTGGCACGGTCAAAATGGCGATGCAGATGCAGCCTCGTGAAATGTGGGAAGTATTTTCACAGGCAGGTTTTGGCCAAAAACCGCAAATTACCTTCCCGGGCGTCGTGTCGGGCCGCTTGCGTCCTTATAAGACGTGGCGACCGATTGAGCAGGCCACCATGTCTTATGGCTATGGCTTGTCTGCATCGTTGTTTCAGATGGCGCGGGCTTACACCGTGTTTGGTCACGACGGGCAAGTCATCTCTGCCACCATGCTCAAAAATGATGAGCCTGCAACAGGGGTACAGGTTTTTTCCAGCAAGACAGCGTCCGAAATTCGCACCATGCTGCAAATGGCCGCTGGCCCTGGCGGTACCGGGCAAAAGGCGCAGACGCTGGGTTATTCAGTCGGCGGAAAATCTGGTACGGCCTACAAGCAGGTTGGTAAAAGTTACGGCACCGACAAGGACAGGAAATACCGGGGCTGGTTTGTCGGCATGGCACCGATTGACAAACCCCGCGTGATTGTGGCGGTGATGATTGATGAGCCGCGTGCTGGCAAATACTTTGGTGGAGATGTGGCCGCTCCCGTGTTCAGCGAGCTCGTACAACAGGCACTGCGCATGAAAGGCGTGCAGCCTGACATGTCTGTCAAGCCGCAAATTGTGACCCATGCGGTGGAGGAGTCGTTTTGATCACGCAACTGCATACGCCACTTGAGGCCGCCGGTTGGTTGCGTGCGCGTGTCACAGGTAGTCTGTACGCAGACAGCCGAAGCGTTCAGGCGGGTGACGGGTTGATGGCTTGGCCCGGCGCTGCCAGCGATGCGCGTCAATACGTCAACGATGTGCTGTCTGTCGGAGCGAATGCCTGCCTGGTGGATGCAGATGGGGTAGAAAAATTTGGTTTTTCGGGCGAAAAAATTGCCGTTTATGCCGGACTCAAAAGTGCAGCAGCGCCGATTGCAGCAGCGTATTTTGAAGAACCCAGCAAGCACCTGCAAACCGTTGCCATCACGGGAACCAACGGGAAAACATCCACCGCGTGGTGGTTAGCGCACGCACTGGGCAAGCTCCATCGAAAATGCGCGATGGTTGGCACGCTGGGTATTGGCGCTCCTGAGACGCTGGTTTTCAATGGCCTGACCACACCAGACCCGGTCTTGCTGCAGCAGCAGTTGAGGCGATTTGTGGATGAAGGTTTTGCGGCCTGCGCGATTGAAGCGTCGTCCATCGGCATCGCCGAGCAGCGGCTGGATGGAACGCAGTTTCAGGTCGCCGTGTTCACCAACTTCACGCAGGACCATCTGGACTATCACGGGTCGATGCAAGACTACTGGTCGGCCAAGGAGTCGCTTTTTGCATGGCCTGCTCTGGCATCTGCCGTCATCAATACAGACGATGCACGTGGCCAGTTTTTGAATGAAAAACTCAAGTCATCAGGCCTGGATGTGTGGACGGTTTCCGTCAGTCAACCTGCTCGCTTGCAGGCCGAGGCGATTCAACAAAGCGGCAGCATCCTGAAATTTATTGTTGTCGAAGGTGTGGAGCGGCGGGAAGTGACCACCCCTGCGGTGGGCCTGTATAACGTCTCGAATCTTTTGGGGGTACTGGGCGCGATGCGTGCCTTGGGCGTGCCCCTGGAAGACGCCGCCAAAGCCTGCTGCTTTTTACCCCTTGTGCCGGGTCGCCTGAATACCCTGGGTGAAGTGGGTACGCCGCTGGTGGTGATTGACTACGCGCACACACCCGATGCCATTGAAAAGGTTCTGGTGGCGCTTCGTCCTGTCGCCGATGACAGGGGCGGTCGGTTGTGGTGCGTGTTTGGTTGCGGCGGCGATCGCGATGCCACAAAACGCCCCCTGATGGCAGCGATGGCCCAAAAATATTCAGACCATGTCGTTGTGACGAGCGATAACCCGCGCAGCGAAAGCCCTTCAGCCATCATCAGCCAGATTTTGCTGGGTTTGACCCGACGGGACGTGCAGCATGAATCAGTGCATGTGCAATCTGACCGCGCTGAGGCGATTGTTCAAGCCATCGCAGATGCACAACCTGAGGACGTCGTGTTGCTGGCAGGCAAGGGTCATGAAACCAGCCAGGAGATTGACGGCGTTAAATACCCATTTGAAGACCAGCTTCATGCACGCGCTGCCTTGAAAGCGCGCAAACGGGTGGGAGCCGGCTCATGATGACCTTGCAACAGGCATCAGGCTGGGTCGATGCCGCCCAGCTGGTCGGCGATGGCCATATTGACATCATGCGTGTGCACACCGACACCCGTAGCCTGAAAGCGGGTGATTTTTTCGTTGCACTCAAAGGTGACAACTTTGACGCGCATGATTTTTTGGTGCAGGCCAAAGCGCAGGGTGCTGTTGCAGCGCTGGCGCAGCACGGTCTGGCGCAGGCCGGCTTGCCAGGTCTGCAAGTCAACGACTCCAGAAAGGCCTTGGGGCAGTTGGCAGCTGGCTGGCGCGGTCAATTCGACTTGCCGCTGATTGCTGTGACGGGCAGCAATGGCAAAACCACAGTGACGCAAATGATCGCATCGATCTTGCGTGCTTTTCAGCCAGCCCAGGCTTTTGCCACCGAAGGTAACTTGAACAACGATGTTGGCGTGCCCTTAACGCTGCTGCGCTTGACGGCAAATCACCGCATAGGTGTCGTAGAGCTTGGCATGAACCACCCCGGCGAAATCGCTTATCTTGCCGACATCACCAAGCCCACTGTCGCCCTGGTCAACAACGCGCAGCGCGAACACCTGGAGTTCATGGGCACGGTTGAAGCGGTGGCACATGAAAACGCAGCCGTGATCGATGCCTTGGGCCCCGAGGGTGTCGCCGTGTTCCCGGCAGATGACGACTATTCAGCACTATGGATGAAAAAGGCGGGTACCCGTTCGATGTTGACGTTCGCCCTTGCAGGCGATGCTGACGTCACAGCTGAGGCCCACTGGATGGGGGCGGGCTGGCAGGTGACGGCAAAAACACCACAAGGTCCTCTGGCTTTCACGCTGGCTGTTGCAGGCATGCACAACGTGAAAAATGCATTGGCTGCAACAGCCTGCGCATTGGCCGCTGGTGTGCCGCTTGAATGCATTTCAAGCGGCTTGAGTGGTTTCGAGCCTGTCAAGGGACGTTCGCGCACGATTCAGATTCGATTTGAAGGCCGACCTGTCACGCTGATTGACGACACCTACAACGCTAACCCGGACTCGATGCACGCGGCCATTGACGTGCTGGCGGCATTGCCAGGCCCACGCCTGCTGGTGATGGGTGATATGGGCGAGGTGGGAGACCAGGGTCCGCAGTTTCATGCCGAGGCGGGACGCTTGGCAAACGCCCAGGGCATCGACGATCTTTACACCCTCGGTGCGCAGGCCCGTTTGGCCAGTCAAAGCTTTGGCAAGGGAAGACATTTTGACGATGTTGACGCGCTGAAACAGGCCGTACTGGCACAACTGCCATATGTCAACAGTGTGCTCGTCAAAGGATCGCGCTTCATGAAGATGGAACGTGTGGTCTTGTCCATACAAGAACAACAACAGGACACCTTATGCTGATCAACCTGAGCCAATGGCTTCAGACCCTGTCCCCTGAATTTGGATTCTTCCGGGTGTTTCAGTACCTGACATTTCGTGCTGTGATGGCGGCGTTGACCGCGCTGCTGATGGGTTTGGTGGCCGGGCCGATCGTTATCCGCAGACTGGCAGCCCTGAAAATTGGCCAACCCATTCGCGAATACGCCATGCAAACGCATCTGAGCAAATCAGGAACGCCCACCATGGGTGGTGTTTTGATCTTGCTTTGTATCGCCATTTCAACTCTGTTGTGGGCAGACTTGTCCAACCGCTTCGTCTGGATTGTCTTGCTGGTCACCCTGGGATTTGGTGCCATCGGCTGGGCTGACGATTGGCGCAAGGTGGTTCACAAAGACCCCGAGGGCATGCGCTCGCGCGAAAAATACCTGTGGCAATCTGCCATTGGCTTGATTGCGGCGCTGTATTTGGTGTTCAGCATTTCTGAAAGCTCTAACCTGCGGGTGATAGGCCTGTTTGTCAGCTGGGTGCAATCAGGTTTTGATGTCAATCTGCCGCCCAAGGCCGGCCTCTTGCTGCCGTTCGTCAAAGAGGTCAGCTACCCGCTCGGTGTGTTTGGCTTTGTCATCTTGACTTATCTGGTCATCGTCGGCTCAAGCAATGCCGTCAATCTGACGGATGGGCTGGACGGTTTGGCCATCATGCCCGTGGTGATGGTGGGCTCTGCCTTGGGAGTGTTTGCCTACGTGACCGGCAGCGCGGTCTATTCAAAGTACCTGTTTTTTCCGCACATACCAGGCTCGGGCGAACTGTTGATATTTTGCGCTGCGATGGCGGGCAGTGGTCTGGCATTTTTATGGTTCAACACACACCCCGCACAGGTCTTCATGGGTGATGTGGGCGCGCTGGCATTAGGCGCTGCGCTGGGCACGATTGCAGTCATCGTTCGCCAGGAAATCGTGTTGGCCATCATGGGCGGTATTTTTGTCGTCGAAGCGTTGTCGGTAATGCTTCAGGTCACTTACTTCAAGTACACCAAAAAGCGTTTTGGCGAGGGTCGGCGGATTTTGAAAATGGCGCCTTTGCACCATCATTTTGAAAAAAGCGGCTGGAAGGAAACGCAGGTCGTGGTCCGCTTCTGGATCATCACCATGCTGCTGTGTCTGGTCGGCCTTTCAACCTTGAAGCTTCGATGAAACACTTGGCCGAAAAACACGTTCTTGTGCTGGGCTTGGGCAGCTCCGGCCTGGCGCTGGCCCGCTGGTGTGCCAGGTGCGGCGCGCAAGTCAGTGTGGTAGACACAAGAGCCGAGCCGCCCCAGCTTGCAGCGCTGCGCGTCAGTGTGCCGTCGGCCCGGTTTGTTCAGGCAGAGATGGTGGCGGCCTTACTAGACACAGTGGACGGGTTGGCACCGTTTGCCATGGTTGTCAAAAGCCCTGGTTTGAGTCCTGCGTCAATTGCTGCTGTGACCGCTGCCGCCCTTGCAAGTGGTCTGGTTGTTGGCAATGAACTCAGCCTGTTTGCGCAGGCATTGAGCGACTTGAAGGAGGGCACTGCTTACGCACCCCAAGTGATTGGCATCACAGGCACCAACGGCAAGACAACCGTGACCTCACTGACTGGCCAATTGGCAGAGCGGGCCGGTAAAACGGTGGCAGTCGCTGGCAACATTGGCCCCACCTTGCTGGATACGCTGGCGGAAAGACTCGACACCGACAGCCTGCCTGACCTGTGGGTGCTGGAGTTGTCCAGCTTTCAACTGGACGACATTCAGAACTTCGAACCCGCCGTGGCGGCAGTGCTGAACATCACCCAGGACCACCTGGACTGGCATGGCACTTTTGAAGCCTACGCGGCAGCTAAAAATAATATTTATGGACAAGCTGGCCTGATGGTGCTCAATCGCAACGACCCGCTGGTCATGGCTGCCGTACCCTCTCCGGTCAAGGGTAAGCCCCTGCGCAGCTGCTTGAGCTATGGCTACGACGAGCCGCAGCGGCCCGGTGACTACGGCATCGAAAATGTGAACGGCATGGCATGGCTGGTACGTGCAGCAGAGCTTGACGAAACCATCAAACGCAAACGGGGTGAAAAAAGCGACGAGGCGGAGTTGTACATTCAGCGCCTGATGCCCGTGGAGGCGCTGCGCATTCATGGCTTGCACAATGCCACCAACGCGCTGGCAGCACTTGCACTCAGCACTGCCGCAGGCTGCGTCTTGAGCCCGATGCTGCACGGTCTGCGCGAGTACCGGGGCGAGCCCCATCGTGTGGAGTCGGTAGCCGTCATCAACGGGGTTGAATATTTCGATGACAGCAAAGGCACCAACGTGGGTGCGACCGTTGCTGCGCTTTTGGGCCTGGGTGGTCAACGCAAACTGGTCGTGATTTTGGGCGGCGTTGGCAAAGAGCAGGACTTCTCACCCTTGGCTGGGCCGGTGTCGCGTTACGCGCGGGCCGTGATCCTGATAGGACGCGACGCGCCATTGATCAAGGCTGCGCTGGACAACACTGCCGTCGCTTTGTTCGACGCTGGATCCATGCATGAAGCGGTCAGCCTGGCTTTCGGACAAGCATTGGCCGGAGACGCTGTGCTGATGTCCCCCGCCTGTGCCAGCTTTGACATGTTTGACAACTATGAGCATCGCGCCAGAGCGTTTTGCGAAGCGGTGCAGGCACTGGCCCTTGAAGAGGGGGTGATGCTGTGATGCCAAGCGCCACCACGAGTTCGCGTCTTTTGCGCTGGCTTCCCCAATGGGGCAACTGGCACAAGACAGCACCTGACGCTCTGCCCGTGCGGCTGAACAGACAAAGCCTGCAAGGGTCGGGCTCGGCGCCTGTCAGCCTGGCCGGCTTTGACCAGGCTCTGGTGTGGGTCACGGTGGCGCTCTTGATGTTTGGGCTGGTGATGGTGTACTCGGCATCCGTAGCGATACCTGACAACCCCAAGTTTTCCCGTTACGCGCATACGCATTATTTGTTCCGTCATCTGTTTTCGCTCGCGGTGGCTTTCGTTGTGGCCTTGCTGGCATTTCAAGTGCCGGTTGCCACCTGGGAAAAACTGGCACCCTGGCTGTTTGTAACGTCGCTGATTTTGCTGATGCTGGTGCTGGTGCCGGGCGTGGGCAAGGTGGTGTATGGCGCGCGACGCTGGTTACCACTCGGCTTCATGAATTTCCAGCCATCTGAACTTGCCAAATTCGCTGTTCTTCTTTACGCGGCAGATTACATGGTTCGCAAGATGGAAGTCAAAGAAAAGTTTTGGCGCGCGGTGTTGCCCATGGGCGTGGCCGTTGGGGTGGTCGGCGTCTTGTTGCTAGCCGAGCCTGACATGGGCGCGTTCATGGTGATCGCCGTGATCGCCATGGGAATCCTGTTTCTTGGCGGTGTGAACGCCCGTATGTTTTTTCTGATTGCGACAGTCCTGGCTGGTGCGTTCTGCTTGATGATCGCATTCAACGACTACCGCCGTGCGCGCATTTTTGCTTACCTGGATCCCTGGAGCGACACCAATGCAATAGGTAAGGGTTACCAACTCACACACTCCTTGATCGCGTTTGGGCGCGGCGAGATTTTTGGTGTGGGCCTGGGAGGAAGTGTAGAAAAGTTGCACTGGCTACCTGAAGCGCACACGGACTTTTTGATGGCTGTGATTGGTGAAGAGTTTGGTTTGATCGGTGTGCTGGTCGTGATTGGCCTGTTCATGTGGATGGTCAGGCGCATCATGCATATTGGCCGCCAGTCGATTGCGCTTGACCGGCTGTTTGCCGGCTTGACTGCCCAGGGCATTGCCATCTGGTTTGGGTTTCAAACCTTTATCAATATCGGTGTGAATCTGGGCGCGCTGCCTACCAAGGGCCTGACATTGCCGCTGATGAGCTACGGGGGTTCAGCGATCCTGATGAATTTGATTTCGCTCGCTGTGGTCCTGCGAATTGACTACGAAAATCGATTGCTCATGCGGGGAGGTCGCGCATGACGCAGCGTTGCGCTCTCGTGATGGCTGGCGGCACAGGGGGACATATTTTTCCGGGCTTGGCAGTCGCCGAAGCCTTGCGTGACAAAGGCTGGCGTGTGCATTGGCTGGGCGGCAACGGCACCCTGAACAATCCGAGTATGGAAAGCCGGCTTGTGCCGCCACGCGGATTCGCGTTCGAAACGATTGACTTTTCGGGTGTGCGAGGCAAGGGTCTTGTGACACTGGCTTTTTTGCCCTTGCGTTTGCTCCGGGCGTTCTGGCAAAGCATTCAGGTGATACGCCGAGTCAAGCCGAACGTGGTGATTGGCTTGGGTGGTTACATCGCCTTTCCGGCAGGCATGATGGCGGTTTTTTTGGGAAAGCCGCTTGTGCTGCATGAACAGAATTCAGTCGCGGGCATGGTCAACAAGGTTTTGGCCCGGCTGGCCGATCGGGTTTTCACGGCGTTTCCGGATGTGCTCAACAATGCCGAATGGATTGGCAATCCCTTGCGGCCTGCCTTCACCAGTCAGGCGGATCCCCAAGCGCGTTTTGCAGGGCGTACCGGACCACTGCGTCTGGTGGTGGTCGGGGGCAGTTTGGGGGCAAAGGCATTGAATACTGTGGTGCCGCAGGCGCTGGCACTCATGGCGCCAGAGTCGCGTCCTGTGGTTGTTCATCAAAGTGGCGCAAAGCAAATTGACGAGTTGCGTGCCAACTACCAGGCCGCCGGTGTTCAAGCAACGCTCACCCCTTTCATCGACGACACGGCAAGTGCATTTGCTGAGGCAGACCTGATTGTCTGCCGCGCCGGCGCCAGCACAGTCACCGAAATTGCTGCTGTTGGTGCAGCGGCGCTTTTCGTGCCTTTTCCGTCAGCTGTAGATGACCACCAAACCAGCAACGCCAGATTTTTGGTGGCCTCTGGCGCGGGATGGCAGATGGCCCAACGCGATTTGACCCCTTCCACACTTGCAGAGTTGCTGCAAAAAACAGACCGTGTCACGCTCTTGGATATTGGGTTGAAAGCCAAAAAAATGCAAAAAACAGACGCGACCAAACGCGTGGTGGCAGCCTGCGAGGAACTGGCAGTATGAGACACGCCATCAAGAACATTCACTTCATTGGTTTGGGCGGCTCCGGTATGTCGGGAATTGCCGAGGTACTGCATAACCTGGGTTATGTGATTTCAGGCTCAGACCTGTCGGACAGTTCTACCTTACAGCGTTTGTCTGGCTTGGGTATCAAAACCTTTGTCGGCCACGCAGCAAAAAATCTGGCGCGCGTAGACGCGGTTGTCACGTCAACTGCCGTCCGGGCTGACAACCCTGAAGTGCTGGCTGCCCGCGAGAAGCGTATTCCCGTGGTGCCGCGCGCCTTGATGCTGGCCGAGTTGATGCGCCTCAAGCAGGGCATTGCAATTGCTGGGACGCACGGAAAAACCACCACGACGAGTCTGGTTGCCAGCATCTTGGCCGAGGGCGGACTGGACCCGACCTATGTGATCGGCGGCAGGCTCAATAGCGCAGGCGCCAATGCCAAACTCGGTTCAGGCGACTACATCGTGGTGGAAGCCGACGAGTCAGACGCATCGTTTTTAAACCTGCTGCCCGTGATGGCCGTGGTGACGAATATCGACGCTGACCACATGGAAACTTATGGCCATGACTTTGGCAACCTGAAAAAAGCGTTCGTTGATTTTCTGCACCGCATGCCTTTTTACGGTACCGCCATTTTGTGCACCGATGACGCCGCTGTTCAAAGCATCATGCCCTTGGTGACTTGTCCCATCACCAGTTATGGCTTTAATGCAGATGCCCAGGTGCGGGCCGTCAACGTCAGACCTGTTGGTGCGCAAATGCACTTCACAGCCCAGCGACGCAACGGTATCACCTTGCCCGATCTGGACGTCATTTTGAACTTGCCCGGCGAGCACAACGTCCTTAATGCTTTGTCGGCGATTGCCGTGGCCGTTGAACTGAACGTGCCTGATTCAGCCGTGCAAAAAGCGCTGGCTGAATTCAAAGGCGTCGGGCGGCGTTTTCAAAGCTATGGCGATATGCCCGCCAACAATGACGGCTTGTTCACGGTCATTGAGGACTATGGCCATCACCCTGTTGAAATGGCCGCAACCATAGCGGCAGCCCGTGGTGCCTTCCCAGGCAGACGACTGGTACTGGCCTTTCAGCCGCATCGCTACACCCGCACACGTGACTGTTTTGAAGACTTCGTCAAGGTCATGGGTCTGGCTGATGTGGTGTTGCTGTCTGAGGTGTATGCCGCTGGCGAAGCCCCCATCGTTGCTGCAGACGGCCGTTCGCTCAGCCGCGCCCTGCGTATGGCCGGCAAGGTAGAGCCGTTGTTTGTTGGTGCCATTGAAGCCATGCCGCAGGTGATCATCGACAACGCGCAGGGCGGCGATGTCGTGCTTTGCATGGGAGCAGGCTCCATTGGCAGTGTGCCGCAAAAAGTTTTGGATATGCTGCAAAAAAATGAGCTGCTCACCAAGGAAGGTAGGGGTTTATGAGTCGAAATAGTACTCAAAGCCACGCTGATTTCGGCAAAGTAGCGGTTCTGATGGGCGGGCAGTCAGCAGAGCGCGAAATTTCGCTGATGTCGGGTCAGGGCGTGCTGACGGCGCTGTTGTCACGCGGTGTCGATGCCCATGCGTTTGACCCTGCACAACAGCCCATGTGTGAACTGAAAACGGCCCGCTTTGACCGCTGCTTTATCGCGCTGCATGGACGTTTTGGCGAAGACGGCACAGTGCAGGGCGCACTTGAGCTGATGGGTATTCCCTATACCGGCTCTGGCGTGATGGCCTCCAGCATGGCCATTGACAAGGTCATGACCAAGCGGGTGCTGGTAGCTGTTGGTGTGCCCATGCCGCAACATGTCTTGCTCCAGCGCAGTGCCTACACGGCGCAGGATGTTCAAAGAGCACTTGAAAAATTGGGCCTGCCCCTGATCGTCAAGCCCGCACGCGAAGGCTCGTCGATTGGATTGACCAAGGTCATGCAGGCATCTCATATGGCGGCCGCCGTTGAGCAGGCGGCGCAACTGGATGCAGACATTTTGTGTGAGCAGTTCATTGATGGCGATGAAGTGACTTGCCCGGTATTGGGCACTGGTAGCCAGGCTTATGCCTTGCCCCTGATCCGCATTGCAGCTGTTGACGGCAACTACGATTACCAGAACAAATACTTCACAGACACCACCCAGTACCTGGTGCCCTGTGGTCTGCCGGAAGGGGAAGAAAAAGCCATTCAGGAACTGGTGCTGCAGACCTATCGCACGCTCAATTGCCGGGGCTGGGCGCGTGCCGATGTGATGATCGACAAGCAAACCCGCAAACCCTTCCTGCTGGAGGTCAACACGTCACCCGGCATGACCGGGCATTCGCTGGTGCCCATGTCGGCGCGTTCTGTGGGCATCTCTTATGAAGACCTCTGCATTGAGATTCTGAAGTCCGCCGCGCTGGACTATGACACCAAGCCTGCAGCAACTCAAGGAGCCATCACTTGACACGCGCCTTGCCACTGCCAGCGACCACCGCCGTGCCCGCGGATATCCGGTTCATGAACGCGGTATCGACAGCGTTTGGCGGGGTATTTGTGCTGATGCTGCTGGCCATGGCGATGTCCTGGCTACAGCGCCTGCCGCTGTTTAACCTCAGTGCCATAGCCGTGCAGGGTGATGTGGCGCACAACAATGCCGTCACGCTGCGCGCCAATGTGGCCCCCCATTTGGCGGGCAACTTTTTCACAGTCAATCTGGCCCATACCCGTGCTGTTTTTGAGTCCGCCCCTTGGGTTCGCAAAGCCGTTGTTCAGCGCCAGTTCCCTGACCGCTTGAAAGTGGTCTTGCAGGAACATCAGGCGGTTGCGTACTGGGGGCCTGAGGGAGATACCCGCTTGGTGAACAGCTTTGGCGAGGTATTTGAGGCCAACCAGGCAGAGGTTGAATCCGCCGATTTGCCGCAACTCAATGGCCCGGTGGGTCAAGCGCTGGTGGTGCTTCAGATGTACCGCCTGCTGTCGGCGCAGTTTGACAAGCTGGACCTGACGATTGAACGCCTGGAGCTGACAGGCCAGGGCAGCTGGCGTGCGCGTTTCGACAACGGCGCCAGCATTGAAATGGGTCACGGGTCGGCTGGCGACATTGAACGCCGTACGCAGCGTTTCATGGCCACTTTGAGCCAAGTGTCATCCCGATATGGCCGTGATCTCGAATCTGCCGATTTGCGTTACAGCAACGGCTATGCGCTCAAGCTCAAAGGCGTCACCACGTTCAATCTGGGTGACAAAGACGACAAGAAAGTGAAAAGGTAAAGCGATGGCCAAAGAATACAAAGACCTGGTGGTAGGGCTAGATATCGGGACCAGCAAGGTCATGGTGGTAGTGGCAGAGGTCATGCCTGGCGGTGAGCTCAAGCTCGCGGGCTTGGGCATTACTGCAAGCAGTGGGCTCAAGCGCGGTGTGGTGGTCAATATCGATGCAACCGTGCAAAGCATCCAGCAGGCCTTGAAAGAAGCTGAGCTGATGGCAGATTGCAAAATCTCCCGTGTGTACACAGGCATCACCGGCAGCCACATACGCGGCATCAATTCAAGCGGCATGGTAGCGGTCAAAGACAAGGAAGTCACGCAGGCAGACGTCGCCCGCGTCATTGAAACCGCCAAGGCCATCAATATTTCGACCGACCAGCGTTTGCTTCTGGTGGAACCCCAAGAGTTCGTGATTGACGGGCAGGACGTGCGCGAGCCGATTGGCATGAGCGGCATTCGGCTAGAAGCCAAGGTACACATCGTGACCGGTGCGCAGAGTGCTGCTGAAAATATCATCAAGTGTGTGCGCCGCTGCGGTCTGGAAGTTGATCAGCTGATGCTCAACCCGCTGGCATCAAGCCTGGCCGTCTTGACCCAGGACGAGCAGGAACTGGGCGTCGCGCTGGTGGATATTGGCGCTGGCACGACCGATGTGGCCATTTTTACCGGTGGGGCGATTCGACACACGGCCGTTATCCCGATTGCGGGTGACCTGATCACCAGCGACATTGCCATGGCGCTGCGCACGCCCACCAAGGATGCAGAAGACATCAAGGTTGAAAGCGGCTGCGCCAAGCAGTTGCTGGCCGACCCAGATACGCAGGTTGAAGTGCCGGGGCTGGGCGACCGTACGCCCCGCATGCTGAGCAAGCAGGCGCTATCAGGTGTCATTGAGCCGCGCATCGAAGAAATTTACTCTCTTGTGCAGCAAGTCATTCGTGAATCCGGCTACGAGGAAGTGCTGTCGTCCGGCATCGTGATCACAGGCGGCAGTGCCGTGATGCCGGGCATGGTCGAGCTGGGCGAAGACATCTTTCTGAAGCCCGTGCGGCGTGGTATTCCGCGCTATTCAAGCTCGCTGTATGACATGGTGGCGCAAGCGCGTGCTGCCACAGTCATGGGCTTGCTGGAAGAAGCGCGCCTGGGGCGCATGCGCGGTTACAAGGTCTCGCAAAAAGCAGGCAGCGTGCACAACGCATTCGGCCGGGTCAAAGACTGGTTTGTGGGGAACTTCTGATGGTCACTTCCATAAATTCATTTTCCGGGCGAATTGCTGCGTTGCTCGGTGCTCGGAATCCTCAGTTACTGAAGTACGTTACGTTGTCCTGCGTTCCGTGCGCCTTTTACTTCATGCCGAAGATCTGAGTTTCTAGACCTGAACCAATGAAACACTATCCGGCTTTTATCCCAACTGCGCCACCGCACAACCGGTCAGGAGGCGCAGATCCGCCTTCATGAAAACTTGAACCTCACAACAATGAATCTAATTTTTGGCAACTGCAATTTAACGAAACAGGAGGCTCACCATGAGCATTGAAATGATTGAGATCGAAGAGTTCAACCAGGGCACACAAATCAAGGTGATCGGTGTCGGTGGCGGCGGCGGAAACGCTGTGGGTCACATGATTGAATGCGGCGTGCAGGGTGTGGAGTTCATTTGCGCTAATACTGACGCACAGGCGCTCAGCCGTGGCAATGCGCACAAAACCATCCAGCTCGGTGGCAGCGGCCTGGGTGCGGGCAGCAAGCCTGACAAGGGCCGCGATGCGGCTGAACTCGCGGTCGACGACATTCGCAGTGCCATTGATGGTGCGCATATGCTGTTCATCACTGCCGGTATGGGCGGTGGTACCGGAACAGGCGCTGCCCCGGTGATTGCCCGGATCGCTAAGGAGATGGGTATTTTGACGGTTGGCGTGGTGACCAAACCCTTTGAGTTTGAAGGTGGCCGCCGCATGACCAATGCTGACCTGGGTCTGGCCGAGTTGGAGGCCAATGTCGATTCACTGATTGTGGTGCTGAACGAAAAGTTGCTGGAAGTACTGGGTGACGAAGTGACCCAGGACGAAGCTTTCGCCCACGCGAATGACGTGCTCAAAAACGCGGTCGGCGGCATTGCCGAAATCATCAACGAGTACGGCAACGTCAACGTCGACTTTGAAGACGTGCGCACCGTGATGGGCGAACCTGGTAAAGCCATGATGGGTACGGCTGTGGCCAATGGCCCCGACCGCGCGCGCATCGCAGCCGAGCAGGCCGTGGCTTGTCCATTGCTTGAAGGCATCGATTTGTCTGGCGCCAAGGGCGTTCTGGTGCTGGTCACGGCCGCCAAGGGCTCGCTCAAACTGAGCGAATCCAAGCTGGCCATGAACACCATCCGGGCCTACGCTTCAGCAGACGCGCATGTGATTTACGGCGCAGCCTACGACGACAAGCTCGGTGACGATATTCGCGTGACCGTGGTCGCGACGGGCCTGAGCCGCCAGGGTGTGCGCCGCCACGCACCGCCGCTGCAGGTGTTGCGCACAGGTACCGACAACGTGCCTTTTAATGCCCCCACTCTGAATGCTGTTGCTGGCATGAACAGCATGGGCGGGGCAAGCCAGCAGCCGACAGGTTCAGCTCAACCTGACTACGGCAATATGGCCGTGCCAAGCGTGTGGCGTACCAACCGCACGCAGGCGGCCGCCAAAGTGGACGCGCTGGCATCGGGCGGCATGGATGACTTTGATATCCCAGCTTTCCTGCGCAAACAGGCTGATTAATGGGCGTAAAGCTACTGCGCAAGCCGATCTCGAGCCTGCGGTGCGCGCCGTACACCTGTACGGCTGTGCTCCTCGGCTCAAGCTAGGCCTGCTCGCTACGCTTTCCTTCCCATTAATCCCTTCTTGCTTGAAAGACAGCGGTTCAAATTAAAATAGGGCATGCTCGCTCAAAGAACCCTGAAATCTCTCACCAAAGCCGTTGGCGTTGGCCTGCACAGCGGCCAGCGGGTTGAGTTGACCTTGCGGCCCGCTGCGCCTGACACGGGCATTGTTTTTCGCCGGGTTGATTTGCCGCAGCCTGTGGACATCGCCATTTCGGCATTGGCGGTGACAGACACTCGCCTCGCATCGACCATATCCAACGGCAACGCCAAGGTGTTCACGGTGGAGCATTTGATGTCCGCCTGTGCCGGCCTAGGCTTGGACAACCTGTATATCGACATCACCGCTGAAGAGGTGCCCATTCTGGATGGGTCTGCCTCCTCCTTTGTGTTCTTGCTGCAATCTGCAGGTATTGAATTGCAAAATGCGCCCAAGCGCTTTGTACGCCTTCTGAGAACGGTTGAGGTGCGTGAAGGCCAAGGCCCCACCACCAAGTGGGCGCGTCTGTCTCCTTATGAAGGCTACAAACTCAGTTTTGAAATTGATTTTGACCACCCAGCGGTCGACTCAACTGGCCAGCGGGTGGAGTTCGACATGAGCTCAGGTTCGTACACCCGCGACATTGCCAGAGCGCGAACCTTTGGCTTTACCAAAGATGTTGAGATGATGCGTGCCAATGGCCTGGCCATGGGCGGAGGGCTGGACAACGCCATCGTGATGGACGATTACAAGGTGCTCAACAGCGAAGGCTTGCGTTACAGCGATGAATTTGTGAAGCACAAAATTCTCGATGCGATGGGCGACCTGCATTTATTGGGCAAGCCGCTGTTAGCGTCCTACAGCGCCTTTCGCTCGGGCCATGCCTTGAACAACAAACTGCTGCGAGAACTGCTGGCGCAAACAGATGCCTATGAGGTGATCACGTTTGAAGACGAAAAGCGTGCTCCCGAAGGTTTTGCCACATTGGCCCCGGCCTGGTAGTCACGCCAACCAAAGCAGCCAGTCATGCCGGTTATACGCGCTCTTGTCTTGTTGCTGCTGCTTGCCTGTGCGGTGTTGTTTCTCTTGTATGCAATGACCGGGCAAGCGCGCTACAAAAACCTTGGTTTGATCGTTTTGAAATGGACGCTGCTGTCAGGCTTTGGCTTTTTTGCCGTGCTGATCTTGCAGCGCCTGACGTGAGGCACATCAGCGTTTTTTAAGTGCCGCCGCCATCACGGCACTGGTTCGGCCAGCATGCGCATGGGTGATCGCCAAGCCCAGCGCATCGGCCGCGTCCTTGCCTGGTAAGGTTGGCAACTTCAACAGACGCATCACCATTTGCTGTACCTCGGCCTTGCCGGCTTTGCCGTAACCTGCTACGGCCTGCTTGAGTTGCAGGGCCGTGTACTCCGCGACTGGCAAATCAAGCGACACCAGCGCCGTGATGCAGGCCCCGCGTGCCTGGCCCAGCAACAGGGTGGACTGCGGGTTGACGTTGACAAAAACTATCTCGACGGATGAGCAATCTGGCTGGTAGCGCTCAGTGACTTCACGCACGCCGTCAAACAGCACCTTCAGGCGGCCCGGCAAATCCTTTTTTTCCAGATGCGCGGTTTTGATCGTGCCACTGGCGACGTAGCTGAGTTGCTGGCCTTGCATATCGACCACGCCAAAGCCAGTGATTTGCAAACCGGGGTCGATACCAAGAATACGCATGGCTTTAATTGCTATTGACTTAGGAGCTGCTTGTCCAGGTATTCATTGGTCTAGAGGCTGATTGAGAGACCAAAATGCCCCCGTTCATAATGAAAAAAACGGGTGCAGCAAAGCACAGCGCATCGACACAGCCCAGCAGGCCACGGCCTCCGGTGACGGACTTGCCCTCTGTGCCCCAGTTGGTGATGCCTAAAAGAAACAGACCCATCATTTTGGCCATCATGGCAGCTCCACTCCGCTCATGCGCGCAACAATCGTGTTGGCACGCGATGACAAATAGCTCGAATTGGCACGGGTTTCAAAATACTTGGGGCGCGGCAACATCACGGCCAGGCGGGCGGCCTCGTAGGCGCTGAGCGTCGCTGCACTTTTGCGGTAGTAGTGCTGCGCGGCAGCTTCAGCGCCAAAAACGCCTTCGCCCCATTCAACGCTGTTCAGGTAGATGTCCAGAATGCGTTCTTTGCTGAGCAGCTTTTCAAGCATCAGGGTGATCACCAGTTCTTGACCCTTGCGGAGCAGCGTGCGTTCCCCTGACAGGAAAAGGTTTTTTGCCAACTGCTGCGTGATGGTGGAGCCGCCCACAATTTTGGCTGGTTTGACAGGCTTGCCGTTGGGTTTTTTAGTGCTCTGCTGCACCCTTTGCTCAGCCTTGGCATTTTTATCCCAGGCCTTTTCAAGCGCCTCCAGATCAACGCCATCATGCTCGGTAAAGCTGGCATCTTCAGATGCAATCACAGCGCGCTTGAGGTTGTCAGAGATGTCCTTGTAGGGCAGCCACTGCTGGCGCCACTTCAGGCTGCCTGTCTGGGTGGTCACGCTGTAGATTGCCGAGCGTTCAAAGGCGGTGGATTCGGGGTCAACGAGGGCCATCAGGGCAATGCGACCCACAAAATAAAGCTGCAATGACAAGCCTGCCAAAAAAACCAGCAGGAGCAGGCGAGAGATGGCTTTCATGGGGTTCTCAGGGCCATTTTCAGCGACCGGTCAGTCTGGTTTCAAGCGTTTCGTCACGCGTGAACTTAAAGCGTGACACCACCACGATCTGGTCGGCTTTGCGCCGCATGGCGTCGGTGAACTTTTCAAACGGCCCGGTGCCTTTGACGATGGCTCGAGCGCGTCTGTCAAGTGTCAGGTTACCCGACGTCTGCGCCACCTCGGTGGCCAGAATACGTCCGTCAAAGTTAATCGTCACGATCATGGTCAGTTCGCCATACAGTTTTTTTCCGGCCAACTCAGGAAAGTGGCTTGTGCCCCGATCCTCAATCTTGCGGCGCAGGCTGTTGTAATAAATGGCGTAAACCTCCTCACGCGTGGCGGGGCTGATGTAGCGTTTTTTCGGCCGCGCGTTTTCTTCGTCGATGCGTTTTTCAATTTCTGCCAGAATTTTGATCAGCTGCTTGCGCTTTTGTTCCCGCTCGGCCTGCACCAGGTCGTAGCTTGGCACCGTCGATTCAGGCGGGGGCAGGCTGGCCAGCTGGTTTTTGATTTGCGCCAGCAACTGGGTTTGTTGCTCTTGCATGACTTCAACTTTTTTCTGCGCGTCATCCGCCCCATCGCCGAGGTCGGTCAATGCGGAGGGCGGCAGCGGCGATGTCGCCCGGCCTTTGTCAAGCTGCCCGCCACCGGCCAGACTGCTTTGCGCAATGGCTGTGGCAAAGTCGGGCTTTTCGTTGGATTTGGCGTTGACCAGGATCACCTCAAGCGGCGTGTCTTTGAAGACCCGGTTAAAGCTTTGTGGGTCAACAAAGCGGGTCGTCAGCACCACCGCATGCAACAGGGCCGATGCTGCCAAGGCGATTTGCAGTGTGCTGAAGTTTTTCACCGTCAAATTATCAGGCTTAAAAAGGTGTGTCAGTTGCCCGGTGTGCCGACATCTTCCGGCCCTTCATTGATATCGACAGCAATAGCAATCGGACCCGCAGAGAGATCCTCCTCATCGTCCATGTCGGCGGTCGCATCCGGCGTGTTGGCCACCACATCCAGTCGTTCTATCACGGCGCTGGTAATGTCTAAGGTGATCTCGTCAATCTTCCCCAGTTTGACGCGCACCCTGGCGCCGCGTGGCAAGCCCAGTGCGCCCGAGGCGGGCAGCACCAGCGGCAGGTCGTCGGCGCGCACCAGATTGTCTTTGAAGGCGGTAGCGACCAGCTCGGTGATGCCGTTTTGTTGCAGGTACTTCAGCGTCCAGTAGCGCTCAATGCCGCTTTGGTAGCTGTTGTAGGCGCCGTAGGCTGCATCAAAACCCGAGATGATGGAAAACAGCTCTGCATCCTTTGGCTTGAACGGTGCCACCAGCGCCGCGGTGCGGCCGTGCCTGACGCAGGCGATGATTTGCCACTGGTTGACCAGATCGGTGTAGCGGCGCAGCGGCGAGGTAGACCAAGCGTAGCTTTTCACGCCCAGGCCGGCATGCGCGAGTGCCTTGGTGCCCATGCGCACCTTCACGCCGGGTGCCAGGCTGGCCTGGCTGCGGTAAATGCCCGGCACGCCGTGCTCGGCCAGCCACTGGCCCCAGGTGCTGTTGGCCAGAATCATCGCCTCGGCCACGATCAGGTCCAGCGGTGCCCCGCGCTGGCGCGTGGTGATGGTGACTCGCTCATTGCCTTGGGGCTCCTGCCCGCTGGGGTTGTCGAGCTTGAAGTTGTAGTCAGGCCGGTTGAAGTTTTCTGGCTTGCCGCGTGCGACTTCGCGCTGCGACTTGAGGTATTTGGCCAACTCATGGAGATAAATAAGCTCTGTAGCCCAATCTATTTGGTGGCGAGCAGCTATATTTTCTGTAGCGTTGAAAAATTCTTCATTGAACGTACTGTCCAGCACATCGTGGCGCAGGTTGGCTGCGATCGGCACCAGTTCCAGTTGGGTCTCGGTTGATTTGATCTCGAATGTGGCCTCATCCATCGTCACGTACAGCGAGACGGCCGGGCAGTTTCGCCCAGCCATCAGGGTGTAGTTTTGCACCACCTCATCGGGCAGCATGGTCAGCTTGTAGCCCGGCATGTAAACCGTGGACAAACGCGCCCGGCCCAACTGATCTACCGCGCTGCCAGGCTGCACTGCCAGACCTGGCGCGGCAATGTGAATGCCCAGCGTGACGGTGCCTGTGCCGATGCCACGTACTGACAGGGCGTCATCAATCTCCGTGGTGGCAGAGTCGTCAATCGAAAAGGCTCGTACGCTGGCCAGCGGCAAATCTTCCGTATGCATGGGCGCCTGAACTGCCGGAAAGCCTGTGCCCTTGGGGAAGTTTTCAAACAAGAAGCGCTGGTAATGAAACTGGTAAGGCGACGAGATGGCACCCGATTGTTGCAGCAGGTCCAGCGGGCCGATGTGGGTGGACTTGGAGGCCTCCACCACGGCCTTGTATTCAGCGGCGTTCTTGTCAGGCTTGAAAAGAATTTTGTACAACTGCTCGCGTATCGGCTCGGGGCAGCTGCCTTTGGCCAGTTCGGTAGCCCAGGCGGTGATTTGCAGCGCAATTTGCTGCTTCTTTTCAATCGCCTTGAGCGCCAGTTGCAAAATCTCCAGCGGCGCTTTCTTAAAACGCCCTTTGCCTGCACGGCGAAAGTAATGCGGCGCATCAAACAGCCTGAGCAGTGCCGCCGCCTGTTGCTCAAGCGTGGCCGGTTTGGCAGGGTCGGGGCTGAAGTAGTCGCGCGCCAAATCAGCAAAACCAAACTCGTCCTCGCTGGCAAACTCCCAGGCCAGTTCCAGTTCGATGTCAGCGCTTAATTTTTGGGCAGCAGCGACAAATTCGGCCGGTGCGGGCTTGTCGAACTTCAAAAGCGCATTGACGGCTTTGACCTTGACGCGCTTACCCGAGTCCAGCTCCACTTGCAGCGAACTGTCAGCCTCCGACAAAATCCGGCCGGCCAGATGCTTACCAGCTTCTTCAAACAATACAAACAAAATGGGGGCCTTTACGTCGCTGAAATGGGGTGAAGAGACAAGTGTAATCAGCCCATTGAGGCAAGATAGTGACCGATAATCGCGCATGGCCGCTGTTTTTGAAAAACCCTCGCTCTTCAAGCGGGTTGCGCCGCTGATGAGCGGCTTCGATGGGCCGCTCGCGTTTGCGGTGTTCCTGCTGGCCAGCGCTGGCCTTTTGATCATGTATTCGTCGGGTTTTGACCATGGCAGCCGCTTCGTGGACCATGGCCGCAACATGCTGCTTGCCGGTTTCATCATGTTTGTGGTGGCGCAAATCCCGCCTCAGCGGCTGATGACACTGGCTGTGCCGCTTTATGTGTTTGGCGTGGCGCTGCTGGTTGCTGCGGCAATCTTCGGCATCACCAAAAAAGGCGCACGCCGCTGGCTCAATGTCGGCATTGTGATTCAGCCCAGCGAAATTTTGAAAATCGCCATGCCCTTGATGCTCGCTTGGTGGTTTCAAAAGCGGGAAGGCCAGCTTCGCCGTCTGGACTACATCGTGGCTGCCTTGCTGCTGGCCGTGCCCGTGGCCCTCATCATGAAGCAGCCCGACCTGGGAACCGCGCTGCTGGTGTTGGCCGCGGGGCTGGCGGTGATTTTTTTTGCTGGTTTAAGCTGGAAGCTGATCGTGCCGCCTGTGGTGCTGGGGCTGGTCGGCGTCCTGCTGGTCGTGTGGTTTGAGCCCGCCTTGTGCGCTGATGGCGTGCGCTGGCCAATACTGCATGATTACCAGCAGCAGCGCATCTGCACCCTGCTTGACCCATCGCGCGATCCGCTGGGCAAGGGCTTTCACATCATTCAGGGGATGATCGCGATTGGCTCGGGCGGGCTGTTTGGCAAGGGCTTTATGGCCGGCACGCAGACGCATCTTGAATTTATTCCCGAGCGCACCACCGACTTCATCTTTGCCGCGTTCTCGGAGGAGTTTGGCCTTGCCGGCAATCTGTTGCTGATTGCAGGCTTTCTCTTTTTGATCCTGCGCGGCATGGTTATTGCCATGGAGGCACCCACCTTGTTTTCACGCTTGCTGGCCGGCGCCGTGACGATGATCTTTTTCACCTATGCGTTTGTGAACATGGGCATGGTCAGCGGCATTTTGCCGGTGGTGGGTGTGCCGCTGCCTTTCATCAGCTATGGCGGCACGGCCATGGTCACCCTGGGCCTGGCGGTGGGGATGCTGATGTCGATTGCCAAAGCCAAGCGGCTGGTGCAGACATGATATCGAGCGGTCAATTTTTCGATGGGCACGCTTCCAAAGAAAAATTAGCTCCCTCGGGGGGCAGCGCATCACACGAAGTGTTCTCGAAGAGCGGCGAAGCCAAAAGCGTGGGGGTCTTGATTGTTGGTGTTGGCAATATGGGCGGCGGCATGGTCGCCAATTTGCTGTCGCGGGGCTGGCAGGTCAGGGTCAGCGATATCGATGTCAAGAAAGTCGACTTTTGGGTATCAAAAGGGGCTCTAGACCAATCTTTGCTTGGACAAGAAGCTCCTGATTTAATAGCGACGATCATTTGCGTGGTGGATGCTGTGCAAACTGAAGACGTGCTGTTTGGTCGCCAGGGACTGGCGCACCGCTTGCAGGCGGGCCAAACCGTCATCCTGTGCCCGACCATCTTGCCGCGAGATGTGGAAGGCTTTGCCCGCAGACTGGCTGAACGCGGCATTCGCACCATTGATGCGCCCATGTCTGGCGGGCCCGCACGCGCGGCTGACGGCACCATGAGTTTGCTCGTGGCCTGCCCGCCAGACGTTTTTGTGCAGCAGTCAGCGTTGCTCAACGCACTGTCAAGCAAGCTGTTCAACATCAGTGAAAAGCCAGGTGATGCGGCCCGCACCAAGCTGGTCAACAACCTGCTGGCAGGCATCAATCTGGTCGGAACTGCTGAAGCCCTGGCATTGGCTGAAAAACTGGGCTTGGATGTCGCCAAAACGCTCGGCGTGATTGAGCAGTCCAGCGGGCAAAGCTGGATAGGCACAGACCGGATGCGACGGGCGATTGCGGGCGACTATGCGCCCCGTGCCCATGTCACCCTGCTTGAAAAGGACACCCGTCTGGCACTTGAATGCGCTGCTGAGGCAGGCTTTGACGGGCCGCTGGGAGCCGCAGCCAGCGGTGTTTTTCGGCAGGCGCACGAAGCCGGACTGGCAGCCGAGGACGATGCGGCAGTTTTCAAGGTTCTGTCAGGGCGAGGGTGAAAATATCGTCGAGGCCACGTGTTCAGGACAGACTACCTACAATCATGGTATGACCACACTGCGCTCTTCTTCCGCCCCAACTCTCAACGCTTCGATCACGTCGTCCACGTCGAGGCCCACAGCGGCATCAACATCTGGCCGCCTGGAAATAGCGCAAAAGCTGCTGCTCACGCCCTTCGGTTTGACCGAGGCGCATCTGTCCAAAGCCCTTGCCGAAATCACCGCCAAAGGCGCAGACGACGCAGACTTGTATTTTCAGTACACCCGCAGTGAAGGCTGGAGCCTGGAAGAAGGCATCGTCAAGACCGGTTCCTTCAGCATTGATCAAGGCGTGGGCGTGCGGGCTGTCAGTGGCGAAAAAACCGCCTTTGCCTATTCAGACGACATCTCTGAAGCCTCGCTGCTGGACGCTGCACGCACCGTCCGCAGCATTTCAGGGGCTGGCAAGTCAGCCAAGATCAAAACGCCCGGTCGCAAGATCGCCAACAGCCGGTCGCTCTACGAGGGCCATGACCCGATCGCGACGCTGGGCAGCACGGCCAAGGTCAAGCTGCTTGAAAAGGTGGAAAAACTCGCCAAGGCCAAAGACCCGCGCATTGTGCAGGTGATGGCAGGGCTGGCCAGTGAATACGACGTCGTGATGGTGGCGCGGGCTGACGGTACGCTGGCCGCTGATGTGCGGCCGCTGGTGCGTTTGTCCGTCACCGTGATCGCCGAGCAAAAAGGCCGGCGTGAAACCGGCTCAGCCGGGGGTGGTGGCCGCTTTGGCCTGGCCTATTTTGACGATGCGCAAATCGGCCAGTATGTAGACGACGCGGTCAAAGCGGCGTTGACCAACCTGGAGGCCCGCCCTGCGCCTGCGGGCGAAATGACGGTGGTTTTAGGCTCAGGCTGGCCCGGGATTTTGCTGCACGAAGCGATTGGCCACGGGCTGGAGGGCGACTTCAACCGCAAAGGCTCTAGCGCGTTTGCTGGCAAGATTGGCCAGCGAGTGGCCGCCAAAGGCGTGACGGTGCTGGATGACGGCACGATTGCCGACCGACGCGGGTCCTTGAATGTGGACGACGAAGGCAACGCCAGCCAGCGCAATGTGCTGATTGAAGACGGTATTTTGAAGGGCTACATTCAGGACTCACTGAATGCCCGGCTGATGAAGGTCAAGCCGACTGGCAATGGCCGCCGCGAAAGCTACGCTCACACGCCCATGCCGCGCATGACCAACACCTACATGCTGGGTGGTGATAAAGACCCGCAGGAAATCGTCGCCAGCATCAAAAAAGGCCTCTACGCCACCAACTTTGCCGGCGGCCAGGTAGACATCACATCCGGCAAGTTTGTGTTTTCTGCCAGCCAAGCGTACTGGGTTGAAAACGGCAAGATTTTGTACCCCGTCAAAGGCGCAACCATCGTGGGCAGTGGCCCGGAATGCCTGAAAAAAGTCAGCATGATTGCCAACGACATGGCGCTGGACAGCGGCGTGGGCACCTGCGGCAAAGAAGGCCAGAGCGTGCCGGTGGGCGTTGGACAGCCGACGCTGCGGATTGATGGTTTGACAGTCGGTGGAACGGCTTGAAGTCGAAATGCGTTTTAAGCTGTGCTACATTCAAGCTCATGCACAAGGCATCGTTTTATTTTGACTACTTTTGGTTCTCAAGCGCTTATGGCGGTAGAGAGACTGTTGCGTAACCCCAAATAAACGTACGAATCTTTCAAAAACCGCCGGACACCCGGCGGTTTTTTTTTGCTTTCTTATCTGGTTTGAATTCAAGTTTTTTAGTTTTTTATAAGGAAACCCGTGATGACCGCCTCAACGCCCACCTGGTATGCGCCCGTTGACAAAACCAGCCAGACCGACGACGAACGTATTCAGGACATCACCGTGTTACCACCGCCCGAGCATCTGATCCGCTTTTTTCCCATTCAGGGCACGCCGGTGGAAACGCTGATCACCCAGACCCGCAAAAGCATCCACAAGATCATGACCGGCAGCGACGACCGGTTGCTGGTGGTGATTGGCCCCTGCTCAATACACGACCCGGCAGCCGCACTTGAGTATGCGCGCCGGCTGGTCGAGCAGCGCAAAAAGTACGCGGGCACCTTGGAGATCGTGATGCGGGTGTACTTTGAAAAGCCGCGCACCACGGTCGGCTGGAAGGGTTTGATCAACGACCCTTACCTGGACGAAACCTACCGCATCGACGAGGGCCTGCGCATGGCGCGCCAGTTGTTGATCGACATCAACCGAATGGGTCTGCCCGCCGGCAGCGAGTTTTTGGACGTGATCTCGCCGCAATACATTGGCGACTTGATCTCGTGGGGCGCGATTGGCGCGCGCACCACTGAAAGCCAGGTACACCGCGAGCTCGCGTCCGGCCTGTCTGCACCGATTGGCTTTAAGAACGGCACCGACGGCAACATCCGTATCGCCACCGACGCGATTCAATCGGCATCGCGTGGCCACCACTTTTTATCAGTTCATAAAAACGGACAGGTCGCGGTGGTGCAAACCAAGGGCAACCCTGACTGCCACGTGATTTTGCGCGGCGGTAAAACGCCCAATTACGACGCAGCCAGCGTCACCGCCGCCTGCAAAGAGCTGGCGGCGGCCAAATTGCCCGCCACCTTGATGGTGGACTGCAGCCATGCCAACTCCTCCAAGCAGCACGAAAAGCAGCTCGACGTGGCCCGGGACATCGCAGGGCAGGTCAGCGGCGGTTCAAAACAGGTGTTCGGCCTGATGGTTGAAAGCCATCTGAACGCAGGTGCGCAAAAATTCACGCCCGGCAAAGACGATCCCGCGTCGCTCGAATATGGCAAAAGCATCACCGATGCCTGCCTGTCATGGGATGATTCGCTGGAGGTGCTGAACGTGTTGTCAAAGGCTGTCGAAGCGCGGCGCGGCCACTGAACGAGGTTCGCCCAGACTGTTGAATGGGCTGCGGGCCTTTGCAAAATAAAGGCTAGCCGCTCCTAAATTAGTAGTAGCCAGGTTGACTGCAAACTAGGACAACGCCGCCAGCAGCTTGCCGTGTACGCCGCCAAAGCCGCCGTTGCTCATACACAGGATGTGGTCGCCCGGTCTGGCTGCTGTTTTGACTTGTTTGACCAGTTGCTCAATGTTGTCAGCCACATGGGCCCGGTCCACCATCGGAGCCAAGGCCTCCCGCGCGTCCCAGTCCAGTCCGCCTGCATGGCAAAAGGCGATGTCGGCGGCTTCCAGGCTCCACGGCAGTTGGGCCGTCATGGTGCCGAGCTTCATGGTGTTGCTGCGCGGCTCAAACACGGCGAGGATGCGGTCAGCCGCTTTGCCCGCTGCGTTCAGCTGGCGGCGCAGGCCATCTATCGTGGTGTGGATGGCCGTCGGGTGATGGGCAAAGTCGTCATAGATGGTGATGCTGCCGCCGTCCTTGCTGACCCTGCCAATCACCTCCATCCGGCGTTTGACGTTTTGAAAGCTGGCCAGTGCGTCCGCTGCGGTTTGCGGGTCGACCCCTACATGCTCGGCAGCGGCAATCGCTGCCAGCGCATTGAGCTGGTTGTGTACGCCGCTGACGGCCCATCGAACGCGCGCTACAGGCTTGCCTGCTTTGTGCACGGTGAAGTCGCCTGGTTCGCCTTCGGCAGTGAAACCCGCTTTATTGGCCAAGGCTTTGCCAAAGAGTACCTGCTCACTCCAGCCGCCTTGGGCCAGGACGCGCGCCAGGCTTTCTTCGGTCGCATTGACCACGACGCGGCCAGATGACGGCACCGTGCGCACCAAGTGGTGAAACTGCCGCTCAATCGCAGCCAGATTGTCAAAAATATCGGCGTGGTCGAATTCGAGGTTGTTCAAAATCGCGGTGCGCGGGCGATAGTGCACAAACTTGCTGCGCTTGTCGAAAAATGCGGTGTCGTATTCGTCTGCCTCAATCACGAAGGTTGCCTCCACGCTTTCCCACTGCGTGTGGACGCTGCCCCCCGAGGGGGCCGCTGCGCCTGCGGGCTGGCTAAGCCAGACCCGCGGCCCATGCTTGGAAAGAGGGGTGGAGGTACTTCCCAGCCTGGCTGAAACACCAAAATTCAGCGGTACCCCCCCCACCAGAAAGCCCGGCTGCAGCCCTGCGCATTCCAGGATCCAGGTCAGCATCGCTGTCGTCGTGGTTTTACCATGCGTGCCTGCCACCGCCAGCACATGACGACCTTGCAGAACATGTTCTGCAAGCCACTGCGGGCCGCTGGTGTAGGGCAGGCCAGCGTTCAATATCGCTTCCATCAATGGGTATTTGGGTGTTCCGTCGGCCAAGTGGGCGCGCGAAACCACATTGCCCACCACAAAGGCATCGGGGTTAAAGGCCAACTGGTCGGCACCGTAGCCCTCCACCAGATCAATCCCCAAAGCACGCAACTGGTCGCTCATGGGCGGATAAACGCCGGTGTCGCAACCCGTCACCTTGTGCCCCGCCTCAACCGCCAGAGCAGCCAGGCCGCCCATGAAGGTGCCGCAAATTCCGAGTATGTGTATGTGCATTAGCTTATTTTAGAAGTCAACGGGCAGGTTGGGCGGCTCACCTAAACTGTACGTTTCGCTTTTTCACAGCCTTGACGATGACCACCCTCAAATCCGAAATAGCCGCCGCCGCCGCCGCCTTGGTGGTTGAAGAGGGCCTTGAATATGGTCCGGCCAAGCGCAGGGCCGTCAAACAGATGGGACTGCCGGCCCGTGCCGAACTGCCCGACAACTCGGAGCTTGAAGATGCGGTGATGGAATACATCGCCGTGTTTTGTGCGGACACCCAGCCGACGGAACTGGCGGCGCTGCGGGAACTGGCGTTGGTGTGGATGCAGCGCATGGCGGGTTTCAGGCCCCATTTGGCGGGGGCGGTGTGGCATGGCACGGCAACGCGGCTGTCGGACATTTATATCCAGCTGTTTTGTGACGATCCGAAATCGGCTGAAATTGCGCTGATTGAGCACAACGTCGACTACGAGCCGCGCACCGTCACTGGCTTTACCGGTGGCAAAGTCGAGGCGCTCAGCCTGAGCAGCCTGTCCAAGTCGCTGGCTGAAAACATCGGTGTGCATTTCATGGTGTACGACCACGACGACCTGCGCGGCGCGCTCAAGCCCGACGAGAAGGGGCGCAGGCCTCGTGGGGATCTGGCGGCTGTCCAAAAGCTGGTGATTGAAAGCGGTAAAGTCTGACCCATGGACAGAAGAAACTTACTGTATGGCAGCGCGGCCGCCGCTGCTGGGCTGGCTGGCCTAGGCGCAGCCTGGTTCAAGCATGAGCCCCAAAAGCTGAACACTGCGCAAACAAATACCGCACAAGATGCGCTGTGGGCCATGAGCTTTGACACCCCTGAAGGCCAGCCGCAGCCTATGACGAGCTTTCGGGGCAAGCCGCTGCTGCTGAACTTTTGGGCCACCTGGTGCCCGCCGTGCGTGGAAGAGCTGCCTTTGCTGGATGCTTTTTACCAGGAACAAAAAGCCAAAGGCTGGCAGGTGCTTGGCCTGGCCGTTGACCAGCCAAGTGCGGTACGCAAGTGGCTGCAGGCCAAGCCACTTGGCTTTCCGGTCGGTATGGCGGGTTTGGGCGGTACCGAATTGAGCAAATCGCTGGGTAATCTGGCGGGTAGCTTGCCATTCACAGCCGTATTTGGCGGATCTGGTGCGTTGCTGCACCGCAAAACAGGGAAAGTTTCCAGCGAAGATCTGGCGCTATGGATTCAGTTGAAATGAAATTCGATAAATTTCGTTAAAAATCATTTAAATGCTGTCAATAGACGCCATTTGTTATTAATTTAATAATAAAAACTTTTCGTCACGCCAGACGTCAATCGGGTATCAAACCGTTTTGGCTTGGAGTACACTCTGCCCTTTCTTTGCTGCAGTGCACGTTGACTGCCTGGCTGAAGTTTCTTTTAAAACACTTTAAGGCCGGAAAGAACCGAGTAAGCGTAGGAAGAAAGAACATTGGCTTGATTGCCTGCGCTTTTTCTACCTGCCGTCGTTGGAGAAAAACATGGATTTAAGAAAACTTAAAACGCTGATTGATTTGGTATCGGACTCCAACGTGTCTGAGCTTGAAATCACGGAAGCCGAGGGCAAGGTTCGCATCGTCAAATCCAGCGCTGCGCCACTGGTCATTCAGCAACCTGTCGCCACCATGGCAGCAGCGCCTGCAGCGGCCCCAGCTGTTGTGTCGCCAGCGGTGGAAGCTGCACCTGCCATTCAAGCAAGCCATGCCGTCAAGTCGCCCATGGTCGGAACGTTCTACCGTTCGGCCAGTCCCGGTGCCAAGCCGTTTGTTGAAGTGGGTGATGCGGTGAAGGAAGGCCAAACTATTTGCATCATCGAAGCGATGAAAATCCTCAATGAAATCGAGGCTGACAAGTCCGGCACGGTCAGCAAAATCATGTGCGAAAACGGCCAAGCGGTGGAATACGGACAGCCGTTGTTCCTGATCGACTGAGCGGCAAATCGGATTTGGGCATGTTTAAAAAGATCCTGATTGCAAACCGCGGTGAAATAGCCCTGCGTATCCAGCGCGCCTGTCGGGAACTGGGCGTCAAGGCGGTGATGGTTTATTCTGAAGCGGACCGAGACGCTAAATACATCAAGCTGGCCGATGAGTCGGTTTGCATTGGCCCGGCACCGTCCAAAGACAGCTACTTGAACATGCCGGCCATTATTTCAGCGGCTGAAGTCACGGATGCCGAGGCGATTCACCCTGGATATGGTTTTTTGAGTGAAAACGCTGACTTTGCCGAGCGGGTTGAAAAAAGCGGCTTTAAATTTATCGGCCCCACGCCAGAGTCCATTCGCATCATGGGCGACAAGGTGTCGGCCAAGCAGACCATGATCAAGGCTGGCGTGCCATGCGTGCCCGGTTCTGAAGGTGCCCTGCCCGACGACGCTGCCACCATCAAACGCACCGCCAAGCAGGTTGGCTACCCGGTCATTATCAAAGCCGCTGGCGGCGGCGGCGGGCGCGGGATGCGCGTGGTGCATACCGAGGCAGCCTTGCTGCACGCTGTGCAAACGACCAAGGCCGAAGCGGGTGCTGCATTTGGAAACCCCGAGGTTTATATGGAGAAGTTTCTCCAGAACCCCCGGCATATTGAAATCCAGATCATGGCTGACCAACACCGCAATGCGGTCTGGCTGGGCGAGCGCGATTGTTCGATGCAGCGGCGGCACCAAAAAGTCATTGAAGAAGCGCCAGCCCCAGGCATTCCGCGCAAGCTGATTGAACGAATTGGCGAGCGTTGTGTCGCTGCGGTCAAGAAAATTGGCTACCGCGGTGCGGGCACCTTTGAATTCTTGTTCGAAAACGGCGAGTTTTACTTCATTGAAATGAATACCCGCGTGCAGGTGGAGCACCCGGTGACCGAATGGGTCACGGGTGTGGACGTGGTACGCACGCAAATCATGGTGGCGGCGGGTGAAAAGCTGCCGTTCGCGCAGCGCGACATTCAGATCAAGGGCCATTCGATTGAATGCCGTATCAACGCCGAAGACCCTTATAAATTCACGCCGTCGCCTGGCCGCATCACGACTTGGCACACGCCTGGCGGGCCGGGTGTGCGGGTCGATTCGCACATTTACGCTAACTATTTTGTACCGCCGAACTACGATTCGATGATTGGCAAAATCATCGTGCACGGCGACACGCGTGAGCAAGCCTTGGCGCGGATGCGCACCGCGCTGGCTGAGACGGTCGTCGAAGGCATCAACACCAACATTGCGCTGCACCGCGAACTCATGGTGGACGCCAAGTTCATGGATGGCGGAACCAATATTCACTACCTAGAAGAGTGGTTGAGCAAGAGAATCCGTTAGTGATGTTTGAACTCGTTTTATTGGTTCCTGAAAGCGGTGTTGAGGCTGTCAGTGACGCGCTCGATGCGCTGGATGCGCTCAGCGTGTCGGTTGAAGATGCCGACGCACAGACCGATCACGAGCAGGCCCTGTTTGGCGAACCCGACATGCCGCCGCCCAAAGCTGGCTGGAACCGTTCACGTGTGGTGTCTTTGTTTGGCACTGAGGCATTGGCCAGTGATGCGGCAGAACTGCTCAAAGTGCAGGATTTCTTTGCCGATTGCGCCGTGGTAGCGATTCAAAACGTCCCTGAGCAAGATTGGGTACGCCTGACGCAATCGCAGTTCGCACCGGTTGAAATCACGCCAGACTTCTGGATTGTGCCGACCTGGCACGAGCCGCCTGCTCAGGCCCTTCATGTGATTCGGCTGGACCCAGGTTTGGCTTTTGGTACAGGCACGCATCCAACCACCCGGATGTGCCTGAAATGGACAGCTCGCCAAAAGTCTTCTCTGGGGCGTGTGTTGGACTACGGTTGCGGGTCAGGCATTTTGGCCATTGGTGCAGCGAAGTTTGGTGCGGCGGACATCGATGCCGTTGATATTGACGAAGCAGCCGTCCAGTCCACCCGCGCCAATGCCGCCGCCAACCAGGTGCGGCTGAGCGCTGGCTTGCCTGACAAGGCCAGTGGTCAGTACCAGACCGTGCTGGCTAACATTCTCGCGACGCCTTTGAAAGTATTGGCACCCCTGCTGTGCGGCCACGTTGCCAAGGGTGGCAGCCTGGTTTTGGCTGGTATTTTGGCGCGACAGGCCGACGAGCTGAAATCGGCTTACGCGCCCTGGTGTGCGCTGGAGGTGACCGATACTGAAGATGGCTGGATACTGATGACAGCCCACTTTTGAATCGCGCGTGAGCCCTGGGTTGGCACGTCGGCGTCGACTTACAATACGGCGATAGATGAGCCTCATTACGCGCTGCCCCGCTTGCGGCACGATGTTCAACGTCGTGACCGACCAACTCAAAGTCTCTCAGGGCTGGGTGCGATGTGGCCAGTGTGCGGATGTGTTTGATGCCAAGATCCATTTGCACGCTGAAAATACGCCGTCACCATCCAAATTGCCGACCATCAGCAATGACGAAGCTTGGACTTCTGCCATGGCTTCAACGGGGAGTGGCTATGTGTCTTATGCTGAAGAGATCACGGCGGCTTTAAATACACCGGACGAAAATGTCGCACCTGCTTCTGTGGATACGCCCTCATCCGGGCCCACAGCAGCCTCTGACGAAGCAGAGCCGGTCTTTGTTGATACGCTGGACACTGTTTCAAGAGAAATACCGAGCGATGTGTCAAACGATGTTTCCTTCGTGCGCGACGCTCGCCGCCAGGCTTTCTGGCGCAAACCTCTGATACGTTTGGCCTTGGGCTTGTCGGCTTTGTCGCTACTGGGCTTGCTGGCGCTGCAGGTGGCTTTGATGCAGCGCGACAATCTTGCCGCGTATGAGCCGCGCTTGAAACCAGCTCTGCAAATGTTTTGCCAACGATTAGCCTGTCAGGTAGGTCCGGTGCGGCATATCGAAGCCATTGTGATTGACAGTTCGTCTTTCAAAAAAATCAATGAGACGGGTATTTATCGACTGACTTTCAACGTCAAAAATACCAGGTCTGCGGCCGTTTCTATGCCCTCACTAGAAGTCACGCTTACCGATACCCACGACCAGCCAGTATTGCGGCGCGTGCTGTCTCCTGCACAATTCAGCGCAGCCAACAGCATGCTTGCTGCCGGTGCCGGCTTTTCTGCTGACCTCAGCTTGCAAGTGGCCGTCAACCCATCGCCTTCTAATGATGCCATGGCCACTGGCTTGTCGCTGCGTGTTGCAGGCTATCGCCTTCTGGCTTTTTACCCTTGATCTTTAAACCTTGAAATATTAAAAGTATGCCTGCTGTAATTTGTGGATCTTTAGCCTTCGACACCATCATGACCTTTGAGGGTCGCTTTGCCGATCAAATATTGCCGGAGCAACTGCATATTTTGAACGTGTCTTTTTTGGTACCCAGCCTGCGCCGGGAATTCGGCGGCTGCGCTGGCAACATTGCTTATGCCCTCAAACAATTGGGCGGCACACCGCTGCCCATGGCAACCATTGGCAATGATGGCGTTGACTATGCCAAACGCATGAAGGCCATGGGCATCAGCACCGAGTTTGTCCGCGAAGTGGCAGACAGCTACACCGCGCAGGCCATGATCATGACCGACCGCGACAACAACCAGATCACGGCATTTCACCCCGGCGCCATGGTGCAAGCGCATCTGACGCAGGTTACAGCGCGAAGCGATATCAAGTTGGGCATCGTTTCTCCTGATGGGCGCGATGCCATGCTGCAACACGCTGAACAATTCAAGAGGGCAAACATTCCTTTTGTGTTTGATCCAGGGCAGGGCTTGCCCATGTTCAATGGCGAAGAACTGGCGCATTTCGTTGACTTGGCTACCTGGGTCACCGTTAACGACTACGAAGCCAAACTCCTGTGTGACCGCACGGGCTTGTCCTGTGCTGAGCTGTCGCATCGGGTTGAGGGCCTGATTGTGACCTTGGGTGCCCAGGGTTGCGAGGTATGGGTCAAGGGTGAAAAAACACTTGTTGCGCCCGTCAAAGCCAAGGAAGTGGTGGACCCGACCGGTTGCGGTGATGCGTTTCGTGGTGCTTTGTTGTTCGGCTTAGAGCAAGGCTGGTCACTGCTGCGTTGCGCAGACTTGGGTAACCGCGTGGGCGCGCACAAAATCGCATATCGGGGCGGACAAAACTACACGCTGGAGTCGCTCAAAACAGCCTGAAAATGCATCAAACTGGTCTTCAGATCAGTTTAGACATGCGCTAACAGTTCAGGCTTCAACAATGAAAAAAGCCCGGCATCGAGGATGCAGGGCTCTCCAAGCAGAAGTACCTTACTGCTTACGGCTTGCTGGCTGTTGGAAACGGCCAGGCAGCTTGCGGGTTCAGAGTCGTCTGAGCCGCAGGGGCAGCCGGTGCAGCGGGTGCTTTGGCAGCGGGTTTCTTCGCAGCTTTCTTCGCAGCGGGTTTTTTCGCGGCTTTCTTCGCAGCGGGTTTTTTCGCTACTTTTTTGGCTGCGGCTTTCTTCGCTGGTGCTTTTTTAGCAGCGGCTTTTTTGGCCGGTGCTTTTTTAGCAGCTACTTTTTTAGCCGGCGCTTTTTTGGCTGGTGCTTTTTTAGCAGCGGCTTTTTTGGCCGGTGCTTTTTTAGCAGCTACTTTTTTAGCCGGCGCTTTTTTGGCTGGTGCTTTTTTAGCAGCGGCTTTTTTGGCCGGTGCTTTTTTAGCCACTACTTTTTTTGCAGGGGCTTTCTTCGCTGGTGCAGCTTTTTTAGCCGCAGGTTTTTTCGCAGTTGCCATAGTTTTCTCCTTCTTACGTTGCAAAGAGCACTTCGCGTTTGGAGTACGCAAAGCGATTCGCGGTGTTGGGCCAGCGGATAACCGGGCCCAGCGCTGCGAACGGTGGAGCAATACCCAACATGCACTCTGCGGTGCTATTGTTGGTCATTGCAATTCTAAAAAGCATAGTGATAAAACGGGTTCCTGATCAGTAAAGCAAGGTAGAGTTTCAATCCCACGACAGGGCGCCGCCCGACTGGTACTCAATCACGCGAGTTTCAAAAAAGTTGCGCTCCTTTTTGAGGTCAATCATTTCGCTCATCCAGGGAAACGGATTTTCTTCGTTGGGGAACAAGGTCTCCAGACCAATCTGCGTCGCCCGGCGGTTGGCGATGTAGCGCAAGTAGCCCTTGAACATTGAGGCATTCAGGCCCAGCACGCCGCGCGGCATCGTATCTTCAGCGTAGCGGTACTCGAGTTCAACGGCTTGCATGAACAGTGCTTTGATCTCGGCTTTGAACTCGGCTGTCCACAATCCGGGGTTTTCAAGCTTGAGCTGATTGATCAAATCGATCCCAAAGTTGCAGTGCATGGACTCATCACGCAGAATGTACTGGTACTGCTCAGCAGCGCCCGTCATTTTATTCTGGCGACCCAGCGCCAAAATCTGCGTGAAGCCTACGTAAAAGAACAAGCCTTCCATCAGGCAGGCAAATACGATCAGGGACTTCAGAAGCGTTTGGTCGGCTTCATGAGTGCCGGTTTTGAAGTGCGGGTTGGAAATCACCTCAATGAAAGGAATCAGGAACTGATCCTTGTCCTTGATGGACTGCACTTCGTTATAGGCATTGAAGATTTCCGCTTCATCCAGACCCAGTGACTCGGTGATGTACTGGTAAGCGTGTGTGTGAATGGCTTCTTCAAAAGCCTGACGCAACAAAAACTGGCGGCATTCCGGCGCAGTGATATGGCGATACGTACCCAGCACGATGTTGTTGGCTGCTAACGAGTCAGCCGTGACAAAAAAGCCTAGGTTACGTTTGACCAGACGACGCTCGTCTTCGGTCAGGCCATTCGGGTCTTTCCACAAGGCGATATCGCGCGTCATGTTAACTTCTTGCGGCATCCAGTGGTTCGCGCAAGTAGCCAAATATTTTTCCCAAGCCCATTTGTATTTAAATGGCACCAGTTGATTGACATCGGTCTGGCCGTTGATGATGCGCTTGTCTGAAGCCTTGACGCGTTTCATGACAGCAGGCATGGCAACGGCTGCTGTCAATGCTTCTGTGTTGGTGGGCGTTGCTGCGACTACTGCACCATCATTGAGAATGCGTGTAGAAGACGGTTGCTCGACATCAGCGAAAGAAACTGGGGGGAGCTCAATCGAGCGGCTGCCAGGCGCGCCGTTACTCGTCGATTTTTGCAGTGATGGTGTGACTTCTTCGTCCCAGGTCAACATAGATGTTTCCAATACTTCGTAATTATGAAAGCTGCAATACAAAATGAAAAGTGTTCAGTCATATTGCAGTCAATTTGTGTTGCTCATTTACATCGTCAGTGATTCATCGTCAATGATTCATTGAATGACATCATCGTACTGACGGCACGATTTTTTATTGGCACGCCTCGCAACCAGGATCATCAATCGCACAAAACTTGATATCAGTTGCCGGCGTAGCATCCATCTGAATCTGTGCAGCTGCAGCGGCTTTGTCTATCGCACTCATGCTGCTCGCCGCCGTGACTGTGCTTGACGCGACAGAATTCATCTTGCCCGCCGTCACTGTTGATTTCTCGACGTGGGTGGCGCTTTGTGTGCGCAGGTAGTAGGTGGTCTTCAAGCCGCGCAACCATGCAAGTTTATAGGTTTCGTCCAGCTTTTTGCCGGATGCGCCTGCCATGTAGATGTTGAGCGACTGCGCCTGGTCAATCCATTTCTGGCGACGTGACGCGGCTTCCACGATCCACGAGGTTTCGACTTCAAACGCAGTGGCATACAGCGCCTTGACGTCTTGCGGCACGCGATCAATGGGGCGCAGTGAGCCGTCAAAGTGTTTCAGGTCCACCACCATCACGTCGTCCCACAAGCCCAAGCGCTTCAGGTCACGCACCAAATAATGGTTGATGACGGTGAATTCACCTGACAGATTCGACTTGACCGACAGGTTTCCAAAGCAAGGCTCAATGCAAGCGTCCACACCAATGATATTGGAGATCGTCGCCGTAGGCGCAATTGCCACGCAGTTTGAGTTGCGCATGCCGTCCAGTGCAATCTTGTTACGCAAGGCATCCCAGTCCAGCGTCGCGGAACGGTCAACTTCAACATATCCGCCACGCTCTTCAAGCAGCATGTCCAGCGTGTCAAGCGGCAAGATCCCTTGGTCCCACAGCGAGCCCTTGTAACTGGCGTACTTGCCGCGCTCTTTGGCGAGTTCGGTCGATGCCCAGTAAGCGTGATAGCACACGGCCTCCATCGATTTGTCGGCAAATTCAACCGCTTCTTGTGACGCGTAAGGTACGCGCAGCTCGTACAGGCAATCTTGAAAGCCCATGATGCCTAAACCCACCGGGCGATGACGCATGTTGGAGTCACGCGCTTTTTTCACAGCGTAGTAATTGATGTCAATCACGTTGTCCAGCATGCGCATGGCGGTCGTGATGGTCTTTTGTAGCTTGTCGTGGTCCAGTACCTTGGCACCATCAGGAGATGTTTTCAGGTGCTGGACAAGATTGACCGAGCCGAGGTTGCACACTGCCGTCTCGGTGTCGCTGGTGTTGAGCGTGATCTCGGTGCACAGGTTGGACGAATGCACCACGCCAGTGTGCTGCTGAGGCGAACGGACGTTGCAGGCATCCTTGAACGTGATCCAAGGATGGCCAGTTTCAAACAGCATCGACAGCATCTTGCGCCACATATCGGTCGCTTGCAGTTTGCGGGCTGGCTTGATTTCTCCACGCTCGGCCTTGGCTTCGTAAGCGGTATAGATCTTTTCGAAGTCCTTGCCAAATTTGTCATGCAGGTCAGGCGTATCGCTTGGCGAGAACAGAGTCCAGCTGCCTTTTTCCATCACGCGGCGCATGAAGAGGTCTGGAATCCAGTTGGCGGTATTCATGTCGTGCGTACGGCGGCGGTCGTCGCCAGTGTTCTTGCGCAGCTCCAAAAACTCTTCGATATCCAGGTGCCATGTTTCCAGATAAGCGCACACAGCGCCTTTGCGCTTGCCGCCCTGGTTAACCGCAACAGCGGTGTCATTGACAACTTTCAGGAAGGGCACAACGCCCTGTGATTCCCCATTCGTGCCTTTGATATGGGCGCCCAAGGCGCGCACAGGCGTCCAGTCGTTGCCCAGACCGCCTGCAAATTTGGAGAGCAGCGCGTTTTCTTTGATCGCATCGTAAATACCGCCCAGGTCATCGGCCACGGTGGTCAGGTAGCACGATGACAGCTGTGAGCGCAGCGTTCCGGCATTGAACAGCGTTGGCGTGCTTGACATGAAGTCAAACGACGACAGAATTTCATAAAACTCAATCGCGCGCTCTTCGCGGTTGATCTCGTTAAGAGACAGACCCATGGCCACTCGCATGAAAAATGCTTGCGGAAGCTCAATGCGCTGCTTGCGCACGTGCAGAAAGTAGCGGTCAAACAGCGTTTGCAGGCCCAGGTAGTCAAACTGCAAATCACGCTCTGGCTTGATTGCCTCGCCCAATCTGGCGAGGTCAAACTGCTGGAGTTTTTCGTCTAGCAAGTCGTTTTGTACGCCTTTGGCGATGAACTGGGGGAAATATGCGGCATAACGTGTCTGCATTTCTTCATGCGCCACCTCTTCGCCCAAGACTTCACGCCGAATGGTGTGCATCAACAGGCGTGCCGTCGCGTAGGTGTAGTCCGGGTCTTTTTCAATCAGCGTCCGGGCCGCCAATATGGATGCTTTGTAGACCTCGTCAATCGGAACCCCGTCATACAGGTTGCGCATGGTCTCGGACACGATGGGATCTGGTTTGACCTCTGCTCCCAAATTGGCGCAGGAGGCTTCAATCAGGGCTTGCAGTTTGCGAATGTCGAGCGCTACTTTTTTGCCGCCGTCCATGACATGAATTTGTGGAGCGGCTGGCGTTTGCGCCTGGGGCTGGCGCGCACGCTCCTGGGTCCGCTTTTCCCGGTACAACACGTAGGCACGTGCAATTTCGTGGTGCCCACCGCGCATCAGGCCCAACTCGACCTGGTCCTGTACGTCTTCGATGTGAAAGGTACCGCCACCAGGTCGAGAGCGCATCATGGCGCGCATGACGGCTTGTGTCAGGTCGTCCACCGTTTGGCGAACGCTGGCAGACGCAGCCCCCTGCGTGCCATGCACCGCCAGGAATGCCTTCATCATCGCCACCGCGATTTTGTTCGGCTCAAACGGAACGACAGCGCCGTTACGGCGGATGATCTGGTAATTGCTGAAGGGGTTGCTCTGGGTGCCTGTGCTGGTCTGGCTGCTGCCGGTTGTGAAGGCTGGCATGTGAGGGGTGACGGGGCTGGTGTTTTGCGATGTTTGCATGGGCATCCTGGTGACTTGTTTTTAGGTTTCTTGGCGTTTCGTGTTCGTCAACTTGATGAGGACGGGTATCTGTCCAGCCTGCGTGGCTTGTGGCCATTGCTGCCCTTCTGGTGCCGCTGCAAAACCAAAATTACAGCTACCGCAGACTGACTCCTGGTGACTCAAGGACCTCATTGACATATCAAAGATCAAATCGTTGGCACACTATACCTAGGGTCTGAGAGGAATTCAAGCACTAGATGTAGTGTTTTAACCTGATTTCTCATAGAAACGGATGGTTACTTATTTGAGGCTTATCGGACTTGCTTTTGCCGCTGGTGGCCAGTGGTGGCAATGTCAGCCGGTAGGCCTTGCAGCATGGGCTAAGCCTGGTCGAAGACCAGCATTCATGCGGCAAGCCCGGCGTTTTGCGGAGCCAGGGCTTGCCTAGCTTTGATTCAGCTATGGTTGAGGCATGACGGCCTGCGGCAACGCCGTGTTACGTTGCAGCAGCGACCAGTCAAAACCTGGCCCTGGATCTTCTTTGCGTCCAGGCGCAATGTGCTGATGTCCGGCGATGTGGGCAACCGGATACTGTTGCATCAGGGCACTGCACAGCACGCTCAGGGTTTCGTACTGGGGCTCTTCAAAGACGTTTCCTTCCAGTCCTTCCAGCTCAATGCCCACCGAATCGTCGTTGCAGTTGCCGCGACCTCGGTAGCTGGACTGCCCGGCATGCCAGGCTCTATCGTCGCAACTCACAAATTGCCACAGCTGGCCCGTGCGGCTGATAAAAAAGTGCGCTGACACCTCCAAGCCGCGTATGCCCTGAAAGTAAGGATGCGCGTCCCAGTCGAGCTGATTGGTGAACAGGCGCTGGACGTTGTCATTGCCGTAGTCGCCCGGTGGCAGACTGATGGAGTGAAGAACAATCAAGTCAACCAGCGACTGACGGGGTCGCGGTCCGAAGTTTGGCGATTCAAGTTGCCTTGCGTAGCGGTACCAGCCTGCTTGCCAGAGCGCTGCGGCGGGGGCGGCTTCAGGCAAGATCATCGGCGTTGTCACTGTCGGTCTCCTGGGTATCAATATCGGGCATGGAAATGTTCAGGCGGGCGATGCGGTAACGGATCTGGCGCAGGCTCATGCCCAGTTTGCTGGCTGCAGCAGTGCGGTTGTAGCGGGTCTCCAGAAGCGCACGGGACAAAATGTCGCGTTCCTGTGTGTCCAGATAGTCTTGCAGGTTGTCAGGCAGGCGGGCTTGAAGCGTCCTGAGCGCGTCCGGTGTGATGGGCTGTGTCTGGGCAAGGGGCTGCACCGGCTCGTCCAGTCGCAGTTCACCGCCGTCACTGAGCGCCACGGCACGGTGCAAGATGTTTTCAAGTTCGCGGACATTGCCGTTAAAAGAATGCGCCCGCAGTTGTCCCAGGACCGACGTCGTCAGGGGCGGCATATGCAGACCGGATTCCTTGCAGATCCTGGCCAGAAGCGACTCGCACAGCTCTGGCAGGTCTTCCAGTCGCTCGCGCAGCGGCGGGATATTGATCACGATCACATTGAGCCGATAGTACAGGTCCTGACGAAATCGCTTGGCGGCCACTTCTTCGCCGAGATCCTTATGAGAAGCGCTTAGCACGCGCACATCCACCATGTCTTCCTGCGACGAGCCCAGCGGCCTGACAACACGTTCTTGAATCGCCCGCAGCAGCTTGGACTGCATGATGAAAGGCAAGTCGCCAATCTCATCAAGAAACAGCGTGCCTTCCTGCGCTGCCTGGAAATAACCGACGCGGTCTTGCGCAGAGCCGGTGTAGGCCCCTTTTCGGGCGCCAAAAAATTCAGCTTCCAGCAAATTTTCAGGGATAGCCCCGCAATTGACCGCGACAAACGGGCCGCTGGCCCGGTGGCTGCAATCGTGAACCGCTCGAGCCACCAGTTCTTTGCCTGTGCCTGACTCGCCCTGAATCAGCACCGGTGCCATGCTGCCTGCTACTTTGGCAATACGGGCTTTGACGGCCTGCATGCTGGCAGATTGCCCCACCAGCTTTTCAAGTGCCGAGGGAGCTGATGACTGTTTGCGTTTCAGGGGGGCTTGCACGCGCCCGGCTGTTGCTGGCCCGTTACCGGCAGGCTTGGCGCTTGTGGGTAAGGTATCCAGCGCAGGGGCTGATGGCAAGGCCCGGGTGCTTTGAATGGCTGACGCCACCACGCTGCGAAACTGTTTGAGGTCTACCGGTTTGGTCAGGTAATCAAATGCGCCTGCTTTCAGAGCTTCAACGGCGTTCTCTGCGGACCCATGAGCCGTGATGACGACGCAGCGTTCAGTGCGCTCTTGATTCACCATGTCGCGCAGCAGCTCCAGTCCCAGGCCATCAGGCAGGCGCATGTCCGTGATGACCGCATCAAAGGAGTGGTCTTGCAGAAACTGGCGTGCCTGGGCCAGGTCAGCTGCGGCTTCAACCCGGTAGCCTTCGCGCAGCAGTGTCAGCTCATACAGGGTGCGCAAGTCGGGCTCATCGTCAACCACCAGAATGTGAGCCGGTGGCGGGCGTGAAGCGCCGTTGTTCGGGGGGGCATTCGCAGGCATGGCTGGTCGTGTCGTCAGGCAAACAGATCATCAAGCGCCGTGCCCGCTGGCGTGCTGCTGGGCCCGGTCAGCTTGAAGACAACAAAAAACTCGTTGCCGTCTTTTTGGTGCCGTGATGTCCTCTGGTAGCCAATCAGCGCGCCGTATCGCTCGCACAGTTCCCTGCAAATGTACAGGCCCAAGCCGCTGGAGCGACTTTCGGACGTGAAAAATGGCTCAAACAAATGTGTCCGAACTGTTTTTTCAAGGGGCAGTCCGTCGCTCCAGATCGACAGTCGGCCCTGGCCGTTGACGGGCGTTTGCGTCGCAATTTCTATCGCATGATCTGAAGGGCTGGCATAACGCAAGGCATTGTCCAGCAGGTTGATCATCAGGCGGCGCAAATGCTCTGGGTCAAATACCACGCAGGCATCCGGCGCCTGCAGCAGTACATGGGCGCGGTTGCCCGATTCGGTTTGCAGCGTCCAGTCTGCTGCAATGCGGGCGACCACAGCATCCAGCATCAAAACCGTGCCGTGCTGTTCCAGGCTGGGTAGCTGCACGCGCGAAATGTTCAACACGTCGTCCACGATTTTTGCCAGTCGCTTGGCATTCTGGCGGACCATGGCTGTCAGTTGCCTGTGTGCTGGGTCCCGCAGGTCTTCCTCAAGCAGTGCGTTGGCCTGCGATATGGCGGCCAGCGGGTTTCTGATCTCATGCGCCACAGCTGCCGACATGCGGCCCATCGCAGCCATTTTTTCAACCCGCACGCGAGCCTCGATCTCGCGCAGGTCTTCAAGAAACACCACGCACAGGGCTTCCTCGGCACGCCCATGTGTCGCTGCGAGGCGCGTTCGCACGCGGAGGTGATGCGTAGTTTGCCCAGCATCGTTCAGGCTGACATCTGCTTGCTGTGGCAACTGGTCCACAAATGTCTGACGGGTGATTTCAACCAAGGGCTGCCAGGCTGCCTGGGTTGCCAGAACAAAAGGTGCCCGCCGCGTTCTTGAACTTGTTGCCAGCAAGCGCTGTGCTGCCGGGTTGGTAGATCGCACGATGCCGAAGGCATCAATCACCAGCACGCCGTCTGTCAAGTTTTCAATCACCAGCTCGTTGACCTGGGTTTGCATGCGCGCCACTTGCCGGCTGGTGTTGGCCAAATGCACCTCCCGGGCCAGACGCAAGGCCAACTGGTTCGCCAGCAATGCCACTGCAAAAAAGCCCGAACCGCTCAAACCTGATTGCAAAAACCTGGCGGCTGAGTCGCCTGGCAGATACAGCAGCGATGCCCACCACGCCTCTGCCAACAGCAGCAGCGTGACGCTGGCGGCCGTGCCAAGCGCCAGCGAGATGGGTCCAAGAATGGATGCCAGCAATACCGGCAACGCAAACAGCGGCGTGTAATTGATGCCGCTGGACTGCAAAAAATTAAGTGCTGTGAACGTGACGACATCAACGCCCACCGTCAGCACCCACTGCGCATCAAAGGTGCTGCCTGCCGGCTTGGGTCGTGCCAGCAGGCGCGTCACTATCGTGGCACACAGATACAAAGCACAAACCACAAGAGACCAGCCATTGTTGACATTGCCCAACGCATAAATAAAGGCTTGCAATATCACCAGGACGCTGGCAATCGTGATGCGCGCTGTCATGAAGGCGCGCCATAGCCTGCCAAACGCGTTTTGTCGGGGTTCTAAGCCCGAGATGCTGGGGAGATTGTCAAGACCGCCCAGCCCCGAATCCGGCGGGTCAATGACAGGCTTTGCGGGCTGCATCAACCGCATCTGCGCGTTTTAATGGTCTGCCTGCTGCCTGTGCGCAGCAGAGCAGTACAGGCCGTGCTTGCCTGACAATGCCTCTGTACGCGGCAGGTGAACGCTGCAGACTGCACAGGCCACCACTTCTGTGCTTTGGGCAACCTGCGCGCGGGCGGCCGGGGGGCTTGCCATCTTGTTCCGGCTGCTGCGCCAGAGCCAGATGACAACCAGCACCAGGCCAAAAATCAGGGCGTACTTCATGAACTGGTCATGTCCGCTTCAAAATGACTTCGAGCACAAAGCGTGAACCTGCATAGCCCAGCAGCAGCAAGCCACTGCCAAGGTACAGCACCCGCACAGCCCGAAGGCCACGCCAGCCCAAGCGTGCCCGGCCTACCAGCAAGCTGGCAAACGTGACCCAGGCCAGCACAGAAAAAATTGTTTTGTGGTTCCACTTCCAGGCAAGACCTGGGCCGTACAGCTGCTCTGCAAACAGCCAACCCACCAGCAAGGTGGCCGACAGCAAAACAAAACCTGCCTCAACAAAACGAAATGTCAGGCGCTCGAGGGTCATCAGGGGCACGCCCGCAGAACTGGTCGAGGCCAGGCGCATGGCCTGCTCTGTGCGCTGCATTAGCCAGCCATGAGCCACCGCCACCGCAAACAGGCCATACGAGGCAATCCCCAGCGCCCAATGCAAGGGCAGCCAGATGGATGCAGCATGCGAATAACTCGAGCCCGGAAAGACGACCGCCAGCGCCACCGTGACCGCCCCGGCCCCGGCCAGCGCCCACTGCGACTGTAGCTGTGGAAACAACCGGCTTTCAATGGCATACACAGCCAGCACCAGCCACACCGTGGTGGACAGGGCAGGCGCAAAGCCAAAGCGTGGTGGCTCACCCAGCAGGCCCTCGGCCAGCATCAACCCGTGCAATACCCAGCCAGCAAACAGCACAAGCCGCAGCATGTCGGGTGCCATTTTCTTGTTGGCAACGGATGCCAGCAGGTAGGCCAAAAAGGCGCCGCCAGCCAGCACATACTCCCACCATTGACTCATCGCTAAAATCATGTCGACAGTTTAGCCTTTGTGCTGCTGGTCTTGCCAGCTTCTTGCAGCCTATTTCTCGCCCGTCCGCCCACCGACCTGCTTATTTACTTTCCTAACTGCTCCACCGCACAGGAGCCTCACCCATGGCCTCAGCCCTTACCGACAAACTCTCCCGCCTCGTCAAGGAAATACGTGGCCAGGCCCGTATCACCGAGACCAATGTGCAAGACATGCTGCGCGAAGTCCGCATGGCTCTGCTGGAGGCTGACGTAGCGCTGCCTGTGGTGCGCGACTTTGTTGCCCGCGTCAAGGACAAAGCGCTGGGCACCGAGGTCATGGGCTCCCTGCAGCCCGGCCAGGTATTGGTCAGCATTGTCAGCAAGGAGCTGGCAGCCACGATGGGCGAGGGCATCAGCGACATCAACCTGGCTGCGCAGCCTCCGGCCGTGATTTTGATGGCGGGCCTGCAAGGCGCGGGTAAAACCACCACCACTGCCAAATTGGCCAAACACCTGATTGAAAAGCGCAAGAAAAAGGTGCTCACGGTCTCTGGCGACGTCTACCGCCCAGCAGCGATTGAGCAGCTTAAAACGGTGACCGCGCAGGCCGGAGCTGAGTGGTTTCCGAGTACGCCAGACCAAAAACCGGTAGACATTGCACGCGCCGCGATTGACTACGCCAAGCGCCATTTCTTTGACGTGCTGCTGGTCGACACGGCAGGCCGATTGGCGATTGACGAAGCGCTGATGGCCGAGATCAAAGAACTGCACGCGGTACTGAACCCGGTCGAAACGCTGTTCGTCGTCGATGCCATGCAAGGTCAGGATGCGGTGAACACCGCCAAAGCCTTCAAGGATGCACTGCCGCTGACCGGCATTATTTTGACCAAGCTCGACGGTGACTCACGCGGTGGTGCGGCCCTGAGCGTGCGGCAAGTCACCGGTGCGCCGATCAAGTTTGCCGGTACCAGCGAAAAGCTCGACGGCCTGGAGGTGTTTGACGCCGAACGCCATGCCGGGCGGATTTTGGGCATGGGCGATATCGTGGCGCTGGTCGAGCAGGTCACCGCAGGCGTTGACGTCGCCGCCGCCCAAAAGCTGGCGGCCAAGCTCAAGTCTGGCAGCGGTTTTGACCTGGAAGATTTTTTAAGCCAACTCCAGCAAATGAAAAACATGGGCGGCCTGGCCAGCCTGATGGATAAACTGCCGGCGCAAATGGCCGCCAAGGCAGGCCAGGTCGACATGGGAAAAGCCGAAAAAGACATCAAACGCAAGGAGGGCATCATCCAAAGCATGACCCCGCTGGAGCGCCGCAAACCCGAACTCATCAAGGCGACGCGCAAAAAACGCATTGCGATGGGTTCAGGCGTGCAGGTTCAGGAAGTGAACCGTCTGCTCAATGAGTTTGAGCAGATGCAAGGGATGATGAAGAAGATGAAAGGCAGCGGGATGATGAAGATGATGAAGAAGATGGGCGGGATGAAGGGGATGCCCAAGTTTTGAGGCAACAGGCCTGCTTTGGGCTTTTTAGGGCCTATTCTGGGCTACAGGCCAAATAATATATGGGTATGAAGCTCCTAAAAATGTAGCATCAAACCGCCAAACCCGATTCAGCAGTCACTACCTCGCCCCTGAGTGACCGCATCGGCGCTTCAGTAATCCTGATATCCACCAGCTGCCCAATCAATCGGTCTGGCCCGCTGAAAACCACGGGCCGATTGCATTCAGTCCGGCCAAACAAGGCGTTAGGCGTTTTGCGCGCCGGGCCTTCAACCAATACGCGTTGCACGGTGCCCAGGCGGCTGGCGCTGATGGCTTCCACGCTTTTATCTATCGTGGCTTGCAAGTGTTGCAGGCGCTTGAGTTTGACGCTGTGCGGTGTATCGTCCTTGATGTTGGCCGCTGGCGTGCCTGGGCGGGGGCTGTAGATGAAGCTGAACGAGGTGTCATAACCCACGTCGTCAATCAGGCGCATCATCTTGTCGAAGTCTTCATCGGTCTCACCTGGAAAGCCGACGATGAAGTCGCTGCTCATGGCCAGGTCAGGCCTGATCGCGCGCAGTTTGCGTACGGTGCTTTTGTATTCCATCGCGGTGTAGCCGCGCTTCATGGCCATCAGGATTTTGTCTGAGCCATGTTGCACCGGCAGGTGCAGGTGGTTGACCAGCTTGGGCAGTCTGGCGTAAGCATCTATCAAACTTTGGGTGAACTCGTTCGGGTGGCTGGTCACGTAGCGGATGCGCTCAATGCCGGGGATGTCGTGCACGTAGTCGAGCAGTGTGGCGAAGTCGGCGATGTCGTTTGACGCGCTCGCAACGCCCGTGTCGCCTCCCATCCTGCCTCTGTAAGCGTTCACGTTTTGGCCCAGCAGCGTGATCTCTTTGACACCCTGATCGGCCAGCCCGGCGACTTCAACCAGCACGTCTTCAAACGGACGGCTGACTTCTTCACCGCGCGTGTAGGGCACCACGCAGTAGCTGCAATATTTTGAGCAGCCTTCCATGATGCTGACGAACGCGCTTGCGCCCTCAACCCGGGCGGGCGGCAGGTGGTCAAACTTTTCGATTTCCGGGAAGCTGATGTCGACCTGCGGCTGGCCCAGCCTGGTGCGCTTGGCCAGCAGGTCAGGCAGGCGGTGCAGGGTTTGCGGGCCAAACACCACGTCGACATAGGGGGCCCTAGCAATGATGGCGGCGCCTTCCTGGCTGGCCACGCAGCCGCCGACACCAATCAACACGCCTTTTTCCTTCAGGTGTTTGACGCGCCCCAAGTCGCTGAAGACTTTTTCCTGCGCCTTTTCGCGCACCGAGCAGGTGTTGAACAAAATCAGGTCCGCTTGTTCCATGTCCTGCGTCGGCTCGTAGCCCTCAGCCGCATGCAGCACGTCAGACATCTTGTCCGAGTCGTACTCGTTCATCTGGCAGCCGAAGGTTTTGATGAAGACTTTTTTAGACATGATGTAAAAGTTGATGTGCTATGAACACAGGAGCTGATAGCCCAATTATTTATTGGGGTGCAGGCCGATTTGATACCCGAAAACAGCTAGAAGCCGGCCAAAAACCTGTTTTTACTGCTTGTATTTGGGCAACTGGTTAAACGGCGTATGACCGTCGTCTTTGGCAACCGGTGTCTCAAACATGGAGCGGATATTGCTCAAGACGCCCTCGGGCTGCCCCGGCATCTTCTGTTTGATTTCTTCGTTGTTCAGCACCCAGACGTTGTGTACCAGGCCGATGTTGTCGCGCACGTAGTTGACGACGAGTTTTTGGTTGGCAAATGTGCCGGGCAGCACCAGATCGTTATGGACGTCCCGGATGCGCGCAGCAGGCGACAGCCGGTCGGGCTTGCTGTCCAGTGTGATGTCAGGAGCCGTCAACACCACCAGCTCGCCGCGTTTGGCGTCTTTTGGGAACTGACGGGTGTTGGGCTTGACATCTTCAGTCTGCGCGCTGGCGGTGCTCATCAGCATCGCGGCCAGCTGAACTACAAGAGTCAAGATCCAGCGGTTCATGGTGTTTGTCCAGAGGCTGAGAGTTTGAGGCGGATTTTGCTGATGCAAAACCTCTAAATTTGGTGGTGATAGGTGGATTTGAACCACCGACATCAGCATTATGAATGCTGCGCTCTAACCAACTGAGCTATATCACCGAGCGGCAAATTATAGCCAACAGAATCACTTGTGTTTAAAAACGGCTTTTCTTTTGTTCACAAACGCATC
>CANFOS010000005.1 GCA_947448735.1 Comamonadaceae bacterium
CATGGCAGCACCGGCTTACAAAAAGATGGTGGTTGACAGCACGGTTGATGATTTGATTGTCAGTAGCGGCATCACCGGTACTGCGGCCAGCTGGCTCAAGCCATCCCTTCGTGCCCTGGGCATTGACCCCGACAACATGCCAGCTGCACCAGAGCGCCAGTACGACAGCAGCAAGCCTGTTGCAGCGCGCAAATGGATGGACGTGTGGGCGGCGGGCCAAGGCGTGGGAGCCATCAAAGCCATTGAGCCGCTGGCGGTGGTTGTGGACCGGCTGGCAGATGAATACGCCCTGGCGACAAGGCGCTTCCAACAACTTTCCTAACAAGGTGTGACCCATGACTGAGCCCGTTTTTATCCTCGGTGGTTACCAGACTGACTTTGCCAAAGTCTGGTCACGCCATGGCCAAGACATTTCCACCATGATGCGCGAGGCGACTTTGGGCGCGCTTGAGACCAGTCACATTGGCGCATCTCAGATTCAAAGCATTCACGTTGGCAATGCCTTTGGCGAGCTGCAACGCCAGCAAGCGCATCTGGGTGCGATGGTGGTGCAGGTTGTGCCAGAACTGTGGGGCGTGCCTGCCATGCGGCATGAGGGTGCCTGTGCATCGTCGTCGCTCGCCGTGCTGGCAGCGATGGCCGAAATTGAAGCGGGCCGCTACGACTGTGTGCTGGTGCTGGGTATAGAAGAACTTAAAAACCTGTCTGGTGATGTGTCGTCGCAAAACCAGAATGCGGCATCGTGGCAAGGCCATGAGGACATTGACTGCACATTCATGTGGCCTGCAGCCTTTGGCCTGGTGGCGCAAGAATACGAGCAGCGTTACGGGCTGGACAGAAAGTACCTGAACCGGATTGCCGAGCTGAACTATGCGAATGCCAAACGCAATCCCTTGGCGCAAACCCGTCAATGGGCATTTGATGCGCTGAGTTTTACCGATGACGATGAGGCCAACCCGGTGATTGAGCCGGGCAGTCGCCGCCAGGACTGCGGGCAGATCACGGATGGCGCGTGCGCAGTAGTGCTCGCATCTGGCAGCTTTGCGCGCGCGCAGGGCTTGGATACCTCGAGCTTGCCACGAATCGCCGGCTGGGGCCACCGCAATGCGGGCTTGCGATTAAAAGACAAGTTCGAGCGCAGCCGTGGTGCCGCGTACGTGTTTCCGCATGTCCGGCAAACCATTGAAGACGCCTGGCGGCGCGCAGAAATCGCGGGCATTGAAACCATCAACGGCGTTGAAACACATGACTGCTTCACCACCACCGAATATGTAGCGCTTGACCACCTGGGCTTGTCTGCGCCGGGCCAGAGCTGGCAAGCCATCGATGATGGCCTGATTGAGCGCGGCGGGCCCTGCCCGGTGAACATGAGTGGCGGCCTGATTGGCTGCGGCCACCCGGTAGGTGCCACGGGTGCCCGCATGCTGTTTGATGCGGCGCGCCAAGTCACGGGTCATGCGGGTGACTGCCAGATTGAAGGGGCCACGCGAATCCAGACGCTGAACATCGGTGGCTCGTTTGGCACGGTGGTCAGCTTTGTGGTGGCACGCGGTCACGCTTAAAAACGACGCATGACAAGCTGGCAAGTCTTTACACAACTGAGCGTTAACGGCATTGCCGTGGGTGCGATTTATGCGCTGGTCGCATTGGGTTTGGTGTTGACTTACAAGGCCACTGAAGTCCTCAACTTCGCCCAAGGTGATCTGCTGGCGCTATCGGCTTTTACAGCCTGGGGATTGATAGCGGTGGCGGGTTTCCCATTTTGGCTGGCATTTTTGTGCACAGTGATCATCAGCGCGCTGCTGGCCTACGGCATTGATGCGGTGGTGATTCGGCAAATTGCGGGTCAGCCGCAGTTTGCCGGTGTCATGCTGACGATTGCGCTGGCATTCATGCTGCGCGGCGCGATCAGCATGGGCTTTGGGCCCGAGTCGCGCAGCTACGCCACGCCCTGGGTTGGACAGACCACCACGTTCGGCGGTGTCGCGATTGCCAATTTGCAGTTGGTCATTGTGGGTACCGCTTTGGGTGTCACTGCTGCTTTGCTGCTATTTTTTAAAAGCACCAAGCTGGGCATGGCTATGCAGGCGGCATCACAAAACCAACTGGCGGCGTACCTCAATGGTGTCCGCGTCAAACAAGTCAACTCCCTGGTGTGGGCGCTGGCAGGTGCTACCGCAGCGGCGGGCGGTGTCCTGTTGGCACCCATCACGCTGGTGGATGTGACGCTGTGGTTTGTCGTGCTCAAGGCGCTGGCTGCGCTCGTGCTGGGCGGCTTTGGCAGCATTGCAGGCGCGATTGTGGGTGGATTGTTGATCGGCCTGATTGAGCAATACGCCGGGGTTTATTTGCCTGACGGCTCAAAAGACGTGGTGGCTTATGTGGTGCTGATTGCGGTGTTGATCGTGCGGCCACAAGGCTTATTGGGTGAAGCGCATGGCAAGCGGGTTTGACGCATCACGATGAAATTTGACTACAACACCCGCTACAGCGACAGCTTTAAATTGCTGCGTCACACCGACCAGCGTATTGCCTATGGCTTGCTGCTGATGGTGTTGGTCGCCTTGCCTTGGGTGGCGTCCAAATTTTTGATGGCGGAGCTGAGCTACGTTTTTATTTTGTGCATTGCCAGCCTTGGCCTCATGGTGCTGACCGGCTACACCGGACAGGTGTCGCTGGGCCATGCAGCGTTTGTGGCGGTTGGCGCTTATGCCCATGCCTGGATGCTTTCCAAAGGCGTGCCGCTATTGCTGTCCCTGCCCTTGTCAGGCTTGCTGTGCGCTGCGTTTGGGGTGGCCGTCGGTGTGCCCGCAATTCGCGTGTCGGGTCTTTACCTGGCCATGGTGACGCTGGCCTTTTCTGTGATTGTCACGCATGTGATTGGTCATTGGGGCTCAGTGACAGGTGGCTTTACGGGTCTGGCGGTCAATGACCCCGCCATTTTTGGCGCGGCCCTGAGTGGCCCCAAAGCGTTTTATTTCTTATGCTTGGCCGTACTGGTGCTGGTCATATTGGCACTGCTTAATGTGCTGCGCTCTGGGCTGGGGCGAGCCTTTTTGGGGGTGCGTGATTCTGAAGCTGCCGCTTATTCGCTGGGCATTCACGTTAGCCGCGTCAAAGTCATTGCGTTTGCGCTGTCTGCCGGAGTCACCGGACTGGCAGGTGCGCTGCTGGCACACCATACCAAATACTTGACACCCGATGCCTTCACGCTGGTACTGTCGATGGAACTGGTGCTGATGGTCGTCATTGGCGGGCTGGGCAGCTTGCGTGGCGCGGTACTGGGTGCGGTACTCATCAGTCTGCTACCCACATTGATTTCGCGCATCAAGCCGCTATTGCCCGAGCAGATCGCCAAGCAATTTGGAATGGAAACCTTTATTTTTGGTTTGATTCTGGCGCTGTTTGTGTTGTTTGAACCGACAGGCATCAATGGTCGCTGGCTGAAATTTCGCGCTCTGGTGGAGAGCTTTCCGCTGTACCGGCGCGACACCTTCAGGCGCGGCAAGCGGTACATGAAGTCGGAGCGTTACAAATGAACACCCGCTTGCTTGAGGTACGGGACGTCTCGCTGTCGTTCGGCGGTGTGCGGGCGATCAGTGACCTCAGTTTTGATGTCCATGCCGGTGAAGTGCTGGCCATCATCGGGCCGAATGGTGCAGGAAAAACGTCGGTGTTGAATGTGGTGACGCGGGTGTTCAGTCCCAGTAGCGGTAGCCTGAAGTGTGGCGATCACGAGTTGACCCGCATCAAGCGCCACGAAGTGGCCGCGCTGGGCATTGCACGCACCTTCCAAAACATTGAACTGTTTGAAGCTGCTACCGTGATGGACAACCTGCTGCTCGGTCGCCACCGCTTTGCGCAGGGCGCATGGTGGCAGCAAGTGCTGCGCACGCCAACAGTGACAGCGCTTGAGGAAGCGTCGCGCGCGGCCGTTGAAGAAGTGATTGAATTTTTAGACCTCTCGGCATGGCGCAACAGTTTGGTATCAAGCCTGCCCTATGGCGTACGAAAGGTGGTCGAGCTCGGTCGTGCCCTGGCCACCCAGCCCAAGCTGCTTTTTTTAGACGAGCCCGCCTCGGGCCTGAACCCGGAAGAAACAAAACACCTGGCTTTCTGGATTGACGACATCCGCACCGACCTGGGTATCACCGTGGTGATGGTGGAGCATGACATGTCGCTTGTCAGCCGTGTTGCTGACCGCGTGATTTGTATGGCCCAGGGCAAGGTGCTGGCCAGCGGCACGGCGCGTGAGGTGCAAGGCAATCCCTTGGTCATCAGCGCATACCTCGGCACTTGAGCAGGCACAGCCAGCACATGCAAGCCACACGCCCACCACTTCTGGAAGTCCGCAACCTCGAAACCTGGTACGGGCCAGTGGCGGCCATGTCGGGCATCAACATTGTTGTCAGCAACGCACGCATCGTCGCGGTGTTGGGGGCTAACGGCGCAGGCAAATCAACGCTCCTCAACACGGTGGCAGGCGTGATCGATCCGTTCAAGGGGCAGGTGCTGTTCAAACAGCAGGAAATACAAGGACACGATGCTGATGCCATCAGCCGTCTGGGGCTAAAACTGGTGCCTGAGGGAAGGCAAGTGTTTCCGTTTTTAAGTGTGGTCGATAACCTGTCCATGGGTGCCTATGCGCGCAGCGACAAGGATGCTGTTGCAAAAGACCTGGACCGTATTTACCAATGGTTTCCTCGCCTCAAAGAACGAGAACATCAGCATGCGGGCCTGTTGTCAGGCGGTGAGCAGCAAATGCTGGCGATCGGCCGTGCCGTGATGGGCCAGCCCAAATTACTGATGCTGGACGAGCCCTCATTGGGCCTGTCACCGCTGCTGACCAAAGAGATCTTTGTCATTGTGCAACGCATTCGTGATGAAACGGGTGCGGCCATTTTGGTGGTGGAGCAAAACGCTGCGGTGGCCTTGTCCCACGCCGATGACGGCTACATCATGGAGCTGGGCCGGGTGGTCGCGGCAGATACTTGCACAGCTTTGGCGCAAAAAACCGATGTGCGTGATGCCTATCTCGGCCTGAGCCAAACACATGGCCTGAGTGGTACCGCCAAACGCTGGAGCCAGAGAAAAACATGGCGATAACAACATGACGCAGATGCCCGACATGCTCTTCATGGCTTGCGACACGCCACAAAAAGTATTTTTGATGCGGTGCGGCATGTGGGCCACACAACCCGCACTGCGGCACAAGCGCCGGGGGCTATGGCAAACCACCAGCTGGTCGAGCTACCTGGCCAATGCACGCGCTGTTGGCTTGGCTTTAGCAGCCATGGGCTTGCAGCGCGGTGACGTGGTCTGCGTTCTGGCGGAAAACCGGCCTGAGTGGCTTTACGCCGATATGGGCGCGCAATGCATGGGTATGGTCGGCAACGGTATTTACCCCACGGCATCGCCTGAGCAGGTGGCTTTTATTTTGCAGCATTCGCTTGCGCGCGTGCTGTTTGTTGAAAATCAGGAGCAGCTTGAAAAAGCACTCAGCGTGCGCGACAGCTGCCCGGATTTGCTGCGCATTGTGGTGATGGAGCGCGAAGGACTACGCACGTTGAATGACCAGACGGTGATGTTTTTTGACGATCTGCTGGCGCAAGGTGAAGCGCTGATGCAAACACAAGCCAAGGCGTTCGAGCAACATATTGCAATGAGCCGGCCCGGAGATACCGCTTTTCTGGTTTACACCTCGGGGACCACCGGCCCGCCCAAAGGCGCAATGGTGTCTAACCGCAACGTGGTGTTTCAGCTTGGACAAGCGCCTTCCTATTTGAACGCCGAAGTTGGCGACAGATCATTGTCATTTTTGCCCCTTTGTCATATTGCTGAACGTATGGCCTCCAGCTTTAACCCGCTTGCAGTTGGCCTGGTCGTGCACTTTCCTGAGAATGCCGGCACAGTTTTTAATGACCTGCGCGAAGTCGCACCCCATGTGCTGTTTGCGCCACCCCGATTTTGGGAAAAAATGTATTCGCAGATTGACCTGTTCATGCGTGATGCGGTCGCACCGGCGCGCTGGATGTATGGCCGTGCGCTAGCGGCGAACCAAAGTCTGGTCACGGCAAGGCTTGCGGGAACGCAGCACGCGGCATCGGCAATTAAGCGCTTGCAAAGCTTTTGCGCCTTTCGTAACCTGAAGATTTTTTTAGGGCTTCAAAACGTCAGGACTGCGCTGACGGGCGCCGCACCCGTGCCCGCCGATTTGATCAAATGGTTTTTAAGCATTGACATTGAACTGCGAGAAGCCTTCGGCATGACTGAGACCTGTGGCTTTTGCACCGCCACACCCGCGGGAGGCATCAAACTGGGCTGGGCCGGCAAAGCGGGCGATGGGACAGATATAAAAATTGGCGCTGAGGACGAAGTCTTTGTGCGTGGCCCGAATGTGTTTGCGGGCTACTGGCGTGACACCGAGAAAACGCAAGAAGCCATCGATGCCGAGGGCTGGCTGCGTACAGGCGACTGCGGCGAGCTTGACAGTGACGGCTACCTTGCCATCACGGGCCGCATCAAAGACATCATGATTACTTCCGGCGGCAAAAACATTTCACCCAGTCAGATCGAAAACTTGCTGAAGTTCAGCCCCTACATCACCGATGCCGTGGCGGTGGGCGATGGTCGACGCTTTGTGTCAGCACTCATCATGATTGACCAAGAGCACGTGGCGCGCTTTGCGCAGGAAAGGCAGGTGCCTTACACCGACTTTGCCAGCCTGACCCGAACGCCGGAAGTCATTGAATTGATCTTGCAGCAAGTCACGGCCGCCAATTCGCAACTGGCGCGTGTCGAGCAGGTGAAGGAGTTTCGGATCATCAGCGAGCTGCTGGGTGCGGAAGACGAAGAGCTGACGCCGACCATGAAGCTCAAGCGTAAGGTGGTGGCCACCAAATATGCCAGCCTTATCGATGCGATGTATGCCAAAGCCTAGAGATTATCCGCTCGTCATTTTTTTCGTCATCTGTAAAACTTAACTTACTTTAGGAGACCTTCATGAAGCTTTTCAAACGCATCTTTCTCGCTGCCACAACTGGCGTAGCGCTGTCGTTGGCCCATGCGGGCGGCGTGACTGATACTGAAATTGTGGTGGGTAGCCACATCGACTTGTCTGGCCCGGTGGCTGCGGGTATGCCCATGCTGCGCAACGCCATGCAGATGCGGCTGGACGAAGCCAATAGCGCTGGTGGCGTGAACGGTCGAAAATTTAAACTGATCATTGAAGACAACGGCAGTCAGCCCCAATTGGCCGTGCGCGCGGTGCAAAAACTGATCAAAAGCGATGATGTGTTTGCCATCCTCAACCCATTTGGTTCAGGCACCAACGCCGCAACGGTAAAAGCCGCGACCGATGCCGGCGTGGTGGTGTTCGCACCGTGGGCAGCATCTGGCATTATTCAAAAAATATCGGGCAACAGCCCGTTGCTGTTCACCACTGTTCAAAACTACGACAGCACAACGGCAACCGGTTTGTCGTGGGCCATCAAAAACTGGAATGCCAAAAAGATAGGTGTGATTTATCAGGAAGGCCCGTTTGGCGACCTGGTGCGCGCGGGCATGAACAACGCACTCAAGCAAGCCAATTTAACGGTTGCGGCTGAAGCCGCCTGGAAGGCCGGTGACATCGATTTTTCATCGCAAGTGGCCAAGATGAAAGCGGCGGACGTGGATGTGATCCTGGCAGGAACCATTTTGCGCGAGACAGTCGGTGTGATGGCTGAAGTTAAAAAGATCGGCTGGAAGGAAGTTAAAGTACTGACAACCCTGCCAGGTCGCAGCGGCGTCGTGGCGCTGTTGGGTAAAGACGCTGTTGAAGGGCTGTACGGTATTGGCGGCTGGCAACTGCATGGTGCAGATACCGTCAACGCGGATGCCAAGAAATTCATGGCTAATTACAGGCAAAAGTTCAATGCAGATCCGGATGAAAATGCGGCCAATGCGTATTCATACACCGACTGGTTCGTCAAAAGTGTGCAGGCAGCGGGCCGGGGTTTGACTGCCGAAAGTTTTTCAAAGGCAGCGCAAGGCGTGGTACATCAGGACTTCACCACCTATTCCAAACAGAATTTCGTGGGTAACCATGTTGGGCCTGAATTTGCATCGATCGACCAGATCAAAGGTGGCAAATGGGTGCAGCAAGTGGCCCCCATGACCGGACTGGTCAAAAATTAAGCTTCATCTTTCTCAGGCTGAACTTGATCTGACTCGAGACGCCTTAGCCACCAGCACACTCAGCCATGGTTTGTACCTGCTGGGTGACCGCTGGACTGTGGCGTTGATTTTGGGCGCTTTCATTGGCGTCCAGCGCTTTGACGACTGGCAGACGCGTTTGGGTATTCCGCGCCACACCTTGGCTGAGCGACTCAAGGAACTGGTGGCTTTGGGGTTGTTTGTGCAGCGCGCCTACCATGAACGCCCCGCACGCATGGGCTACCACTTGAGTGAAAAGGGTATGGGCCTGTACAGCCATGTGCTGATGATGTGGACGTGGGAGCGACGCTGGGGCTCGCGTCAGTTGGCCTTGCCGCGAAAGCTGATGCACCGCAGCTGCGGCCATGCCTTTGTGCCCAAGCTGGTGTGCGGCGCTTGTAGAGGCGCGGTGGGCGTGAGTGATCTGGTTTTTTCACTGAGCGTCAATACCTCCCTGCAAGCTGCACAGCCGCCGCGGCAGCGCAGTGTCCGGCTGTCACCGCAAGAAAACACTCAAATGGGCTTGGGCCTGCGGGTAGACCGTTGGTCACTGCTCATCGTGGCGAGCGTCCTGCTGGGCTGCCACTACTTTGACCAAATAAGCCATGTATTGGGTATTGGCAGCAGCGTCCTGTCGCGCCGCCTGTCGAGCATGGTTGATGCAGGCCTGCTGATTTGCCAGCTTGATACAGGCGATGCGAGGCGCAAAATTTACCGCCTGACACCGTCCAGTCGTGACCTGTTTGGCTACATCATGTGTCTTGCAAGCTGGGCCAGCAGACATCACTTTCATCAGCCATCGTCGATTTCACCGACACACAAGGCCTGTGGGCAAGCCTTTGTGCCAAGCGTGGTTTGCAGTCATTGCAACTCAGCCTTACACCCACGCGATGTTTTGTTTTCAGTGGCGAAATAATCTGACGCGCAAGTCACCCCATGCCCATACCCATGCCTGAACGGGAGTGCGTACAAGAAAGACCTGTTCACCCTGAAAATGCGATAAATCAGAGACCGATTTGGATAAAAAAAGCCCCACGCCTTGTTGACCAAGACATGGGGCTTGCCGTACAAGCAGCAGAGTGCAGCCAGTTACTTGCTGGCAGCGCTTTCTGCATCAGCGGCTGCTGGCAGGGCTTCGAGTTCAGCCGCTTCTGCCTCGGCAATGGCGCGGCGCTCGGCGTCGTCCATCAAATCCTTGGCTTTGCGCGCCTCGTGGTAGGCCATGCCGGTACCCGCAGGAATCAGGCGGCCCACGATCACGTTTTCTTTCAGACCACGCAGCTCGTCGCGCTTGCCCATGATGGCAGCCTCGGTGAGCACGCGGGTGGTTTCCTGGAATGAGGCCGCAGAAATAAACGAGTCGGTCGACAGGGATGCCTTGGTGATACCCAGCAACAAATTGGTAAAGGTCGCTGGGATCTTGCCTTCTGCACGCAGCGCATCGTTGACATCCAGCAGAGCTGAACGCTCGACTTGCTCGCCCGCGATGTAGGCCGAGTCACCCACGTTGTCGACCACCACACGGCGCAGCATCTGGCGAACAATCACTTCAATGTGCTTGTCGTTGATCTTCACGCCTTGCAGGCGGTAAACGTCCTGCACCTCGTCGACGATGTAGCGGGCCAGCTCTTCCATGCCCAAGAGGCGCAGAATGTCTTGCGGGTCAGCAGGGCCGTCAACAATCGACTCGCCCTTGTTCACGACCTGGCCTTCGTGCACGAGAATGTTCTTCTCTTTCGGCACGAGGTCTTCCCAGACCTTGCCTTCCGGATCGGTGATCTGTAAGCGGATCTTGCCTTTGGTTTCCTTACCGAACGACACGGTGCCCGTCATCTCGGCCAGTGTGCCTTTGTCCTTTGGCGTACGGGCTTCAAACAACTCGGCCACACGCGGCAAACCGCCGGTGATGTCACGCGTTTTCTGACCTTCAATCGGGATACGGGCCAACACCTCGCCGGGGCCGACATCCTGACCGTCACGAACTTGAACCAGGGCGCCGATTTGAAACCCAATCGTCACCGAGTGATCGGTGCCGGGGATCTTGACTTCATTGCCGTTGGCATCAATCAGCTTGACGCCTGGGCGGATGACCTTGGTCGCGCCGCGACGTTTCGGATCAATCACCACCAGAGTAGACAAGCCAGTCACATCGTCAACCTGACGGGCCACAGTCACGCCTTCTTCGACGTTCTCGAACTGCGCCTTGCCGGCAAACTCGGTGATGATCGGGCGGGTCAGAGGGTCCCAGTTGGCCAAAATCGTACCCGCCTTGATGGTCTGATCCGCCTTGACGGACAGAATCGAACCGTACGGCACTTTGTGGCGTTCACGCTCGCGGCCGTGTTCGTCTGTGATGACGATCTCGCCGGATCGGGCAATCACCACAAGTTCGCCCTTGCTGTTGGTCACATAACGCATCGGCGCATTAAAGCCAATCACACCGTTCGATTTGGACTCGACACTAGACGCAATGGCTGCGCGTGATGCGGCACCACCAATGTGGAAGGTGCGCATGGTCAGCTGCGTGCCAGGCTCGCCAATTGACTGGGCAGCGATGATACCGACCGCCTCGCCGATGTTGATCAAACCGCCACGACCCAGGTCGCGGCCGTAGCACTTGGCGCACAAACCGAAGCGGGTTTCGCAGTTCAGTGCGGTACGCACTTTGATCTCGTCAACGCCTGCGATTTCCAATTCTTCAATCATGTCTTCGTCGAGCAGCGTGTCACGCCCTGCCAGCACAGAACGGTTTTCAGGGTGCAGGACGTCTTCAGACACCGTGCGGCCCAGCACGCGGTCGCGCAAGGATTCGATCACTTCGCCGCCTTCAACGATGGCACGCATCAGCGAGCCTTCGTGTGTGCCGCAGTCGTCTTCCGTCACCACCAGGTCTTGCACCACGTCGCACAGGCGTCGGGTCAAATAGCCGGAGTTGGCGGTTTTCAATGCCGTGTCAGCCAGGCCTTTACGCGCACCGTGCGTGGAGATGAAGTACTCCAGCACATTCAGGCCTTCGCGGAAGTTCGCTGTGATGGGCGTTTCAATGATCGAGCCGTCAGGCTTTGCCATCAAACCGCGCATACCGGCCACCTGGCGAATCTGTGCAGCAGAGCCGCGTGCGCCCGAGTCAGCCATCATGTAGATGGAGTTGAAAGACTCTTGCTCTACGCTCTTGCCATGGCGATCCAGCACTTTTTCTTTTGACAACTGAGCCATCATGACCTTGGACACGTCGTCACCCGACTTGCCCCAGATGTCCACCACCTTGTTGTAGCGCTCGCCGGATGTCACCAGACCAGAGACATATTGCTGCTCGATCTCTTTGACTTCTTTCTGCGCCCTGGCGATGATGTCGTGCTTTTCCTTGGGCACCAACATGTCTTCGATGCAAATCGAAATGCCGGCTTTGGTGGCCAGACGAAAGCCGGACTGCAGCAGTTTGTCTGCAAACACCACGGTTTCTTTCAGTCCGCACTTGCGGAAAGACACATTGATCAGCTTGGAGATTTCTTTCTTCTTCAGCGCCTTGTTGATGTTCGAGAAAGGCAAGCCTTTTGGCAAAATCTCAGACAGCAATGCACGGCCACCGGTGGTTTCCCACAGCTTGGTCGATGGCACAAACTCACCTGTCGCTTTGTCTTTGGTGTACTCGGTCAAGCGCACACTGATGCGTGCGTTCAGATCCAGCTCGCCCGCATCAAATGCGCGGCGGACTTCACCGGTGTCAGAAAACACCAGACCTTCGCCTTTGCCATTGGTACGGTCACGGGTGGTGTAGTACAGCCCCAGCACCACGTCTTGCGACGGCACAATCGACGGCTCGCCGCTGGCAGGGAACAAAATGTTGTTCGAGGCCAGCATCAGGGTACGGGCCTCCATTTGCGCCTCGACCGAAAGGGGTACGTGGACCGCCATCTGGTCACCGTCAAAGTCGGCGTTGAACGCCGAACAGACGAGTGGGTGCAACTGAATGGCCTTGCCTTCAATCAAAATCGGCTCAAAGGCCTGGATGCCCAAACGATGCAGCGTAGGCGCACGGTTCAGCATCACAGGGTGCTCTTTGATGACCTCTTCCAGAATGTCCCAGACAACTGGTGTGCCTGATTCAACTTCTTTCTTGGCCGCCTTGATCGTCGTGGCAATGCCGCGTGACTCGAGCTGCGCAAAAATGAAGGGCTTGAACAACTCGAGCGCCATCAACTTTGGCAAACCGCACTGGTGCAGTTTGAGCGTTGGGCCCACGGTAATCACAGATCGGCCTGAGTAGTCGACGCGCTTGCCCAGCAAGTTCTGGCGGAAACGGCCTGACTTGCCTTTGATCATATCGGCCAAGGACTTCAGTGCGCGCTTGTTGGCACCGGTCATGGCTTTGCCACGGCGACCGTTGTCCAGCAGCGAGTCAACCGCTTCTTGCAGCATGCGCTTTTCATTGCGGGCAATGATTTCAGGCGCTTTGAGTTCCAGCAAACGGCGCAGACGGCTGTTGCGGTTAATCACCCGGCGGTACAAATCGTTCAGGTCAGACGTGGCGAAACGGCCGCCATCGAGTGGTACCAGCGGACGAAGATCTGGCGGCAGCACGGGCAGCACATCAAGCACCATCCACATGGGTTTGATGCCTGACTTCTTGAACGCTTCCATCAATTTCAAACGTTTGGCGTTTTTCTTGATCTTGATCTCAGAGCCGGTCAGGTCATTGCGCAACTTGCTGATTTCGTCGTCGAGGTCCAGGCCTTCGAGCAGGTCTTTAACACCTTCAGCACCCATTTTGGCGGTGAACTCGTCGCCGTATTCTTTGACTTTGGCGTCGTAGTCGTCCTCAGACATGATGCTGAATTTCTTCAGCGGCGTCATGCCCGGGTCAGTCACCACATAGGCTTCAAAGTACAACACGCGCTCGATGTCACGCAGCGTCATGTCGAGCACCAGGCCCAGACGCGATGGCAAAGACTTCAGGAACCAGATGTGCGCGCACGGTGCGGCCAGGTCGATGTGACCCATGCGCTCGCGGCGAACTTTGGTTTGTGTGACTTCAACGCCGCACTTCTCGCAGATCACGCCGCGATGCTTGAGGCGCTTGTACTTGCCGCACAGGCACTCGTAGTCCTTGATGGGCCCAAAAATTTTGGCGCAAAAAAGACCGTCGCGCTCTGGCTTGAAGGTACGGTAGTTGATGGTTTCCGGTTTTTTGACTTCTCCAAAAGACCACGAGCGGATCTTTTCTGGCGAGGCCATTCCAATTTTGATGGCATCAAAGTGCTCTTCAGGCGCAAACTGTTTGAACAGGTCGAGTAATGATTTCATGAGTAATCCTTCTTTATCCTGATTTAAGAACGGTCAAGTTCCATGTCGATACCGAGCGAACGGATCTCTTTGACCAGCACGTTGAACGACTCGGGCATACCGGCCGTGATGGCGTGCTCACCTTTGACAATGCTCTCGTACACCTTGGTGCGGCCCACCACGTCGTCTGACTTGACGGTGAGCATTTCCTGCAGCACATACGAGGCACCGTAGGCTTCCAGTGCCCAGACCTCCATCTCGCCGAAGCGCTGACCACCGAACTGCGCTTTGCCGCCCAGCGGTTGCTGCGTGACCAGTGAGTAAGGACCGGTTGAACGTGCATGCATCTTGTCGTCGACCAGGTGGTGCAACTTCAAAAAGTGCATGTAGCCCACCGTGGTGGTGCGCTCGAATGCATCGCCCGTACGACCGTCATACAGCTGAGCTTGGGTGCGCGTGGCCGTCAGACCCTTGGCCTTGGCCAGGTCTTCGGGGTAGGCCAGCTGCAGCATTTCCATGATTTCGGCTTCAGATGCACCGTCAAACACAGGGGTCGCAAAAGGCACGCCGCCAGACAGGTTGCTGGCCATCTCGAGAACCTGCACATCCGACAGCTTGGACAGGTCTTCAGAACGGCCTGACTTGTTGTACACGGTGTCAAGCAGCGCGCGCACTTCAGCCACTTTGGCTTCGGCTTGCAGCATGTCGCCGATGCGCTGGCCCAGGCCTTTTGCGGCCCAGCCCAAGTGAACTTCAAGCACCTGTCCCACGTTCATGCGCGATGGCACGCCCAGCGGGTTCAGCACGATGTCGCACGGTGTGCCGTCGGCCATGTGCGGCATATCTTCGACCGGAACGATCTTGGACACCACACCCTTGTTACCGTGACGGCCGGCCATTTTGTCGCCGGGCTGCAAATGACGCTTGACGGCCAGGTACACCTTGACCATCTTGAGCACACCGGCGGGCAACTCGTCGCCTTGCGTCAGCTTTTTGCGCTTTTCCTCAAACGACAAGTCAAAGCTGTGACGGGTTTGCTCCATCGAGTTTTTAATGCTCTCGAGCTGCACCGCAACTTCGTCGTCAGCAGGGCGAACGTCAAACCAGTGGTACTTTTCAACGCCAGCCAGATAGGCCTTGTCGATCTTGGTACCTTTGGCCAGTTTTTGCGGGCCACCATTGGCAATCTTGCCGTTGAGCAGCTTTTCGATCCGGTCAAACGCATCGGCTTCAACAATGCGCAACTGGTCGTTCAGATCGAGGCGATAACGCTTGAGCTCGTCGTCAATGATTTGCTGGGCACGCTTGTCGCGCACAATGCCTTCACGGGTGAAGACCTGCACGTCAATCACCGTGCCGCGCGAGCCCTGGCTCACACGCAACGAGGTGTCTTTCACGTCGCTGGCTTTTTCGCCGAAGATGGCGCGCAGCAGTTTTTCTTCCGGCGTCAGTGTGGTTTCGCCTTTTGGCGTGACCTTGCCGACTAACGTGTCACCAGGCTGAACTTCGGCGCCCACATAAATGATGCCGGATTCGTCCAGACGGTTGAGCTGGTGCTCTGACAAGTTGGGAATGTCACGCGTGATCTCTTCGCTACCGAGCTTGGTGTCACGCGCCATCACCACGAGTTCTTCGATGTGGATCGAGGTGTAGCGGTCTTCTGCCACCACACGCTCACTGATCAGGATCGAATCCTCGAAGTTGTAGCCGTTCCATGGCATAAAGGCAATCAGCATGTTCTGGCCGATGGCGATTTCACCGAGGTCAGTCGATGCGCCGTCGGCGATCACGTCACCCTTGTCCAGCTTGTCACCCATCTTGACGATAGGACGCTGGTGGATGTTGGTGTTCTGGTTGGAGCGCTGGTATTTGATAAGGTTGTAGATGTCTACGCCCACTTCACCGGCCAGTGCTTCTGCATCGTTCACGCGCACCACAATGCGGGTGGCGTCAACATAATCCACAATGCCGCCGCGAGTGGCGGTCACCACCGTGCCAGAGTCGACGGCAGCCACGCGCTCGATACCGGTACCGACCAATGGTTTTTCAGGACACAGCACAGGCACAGCCTGGCGCGACATGTTGGCACCCATCAGCGCGCGGTTGGCATCGTCATGCTCCAGAAACGGAACAAGCGACGCGGCGACCGACACGATCTGAGCAGGTGACACATCCATGTACTGAACGCGTTCGGCGCCGACCAAAATCGACTCGCCATTTTCGCGCGCAGACACCAGGTCTCCGGTCAGTTTGCCCTCTTTGTCGAGTGCCGCGTTGGCCTGGGCAATCACGTACTTGCCTTCTTCAATCGCAGACAAATAATCAATTTGCATCGTGACTTTGCTGTCGACCACTTGGCGATATGGCGTTTCAATGAAACCGTACTCGTTCAAGCGTGCGTACAAAGCCAATGAGTTGATCAGACCGATGTTTGGACCTTCAGGCGTTTCAATCGGGCACACACGACCGTAATGGGTCACGTGCACGTCACGCACCTCAAAGCCAGCGCGTTCGCGGGTCAAACCGCCAGGGCCAAGGGCCGATACACGCCGCTTGTGGGTGATTTCAGCCAGTGGGTTGGTCTGGTCCATGAACTGCGACAGCTGTGATGCACCGAAGAACTCTTTCAACGCAGCGGAAATTGGCTTGCTGTTGATCAGGTCATGCGGCATCAAAGGTTCTTGCTCAGCCTGACCCAGGCGCTCTTTGACGGCTTTCTCAATCCTTGCCAAGCCGGTGCGGTACTGATTTTCAGCGAGTTCGCCAACGCAACGCACCCGGCGGTTGCCCAGGTGATCAATGTCATCGACTTCACCATTGCCGTTGCGTAGGTCCACCAGGATTTTGACCACGGCGAGGATGTCCTCGTTGGTCATGACCATTGGCCCCGTTGAAGAATCACGGCCGACTCTGGCATTGAACTTCATGCGGCCAACGCGTGACAGGTCATACGTGTCCGGGTTGTAGAACAGGCGCTGGAACAGAGCCTGAACAGCATCTTCGGTCGGCGGCTCGCCGGGTCGCATCATGCGGTAGATGGCCACGCGTGCTGCGAACTCGTCAGCGGTCTCGTCAGACCTGAGGGTCTGTGAAATGTACGAACCTTGATCCAGTTCGTTGGTGTACAGCACCTGCAAGTCCTGCACGCCAGCAGCGCGCAACTTTTTCAACAAAACATCCGTCAGCTCGTCATTGGCCTTGGCAATGATTTCACCGGTTTCAGCATCGACGATATTTTTGGCAACCACACGGCCCAGCAAGAAATCTTCTGGCACGCTGATGCTGTTGGTACCGCTGGTTTCCAGCTCACGGGTGTGACGCACTGTGATGCGCTTGTCTTTGGCCACCACCACTTTGCCCGACTTGTCGGTGATGTCAAAGCGGGCGACTTCACCGCGCATGCGCTCGGCGACAAATTCCATCTGCGCACCGCTGTCCATCAGGCGGAAGTTGTCGAACACAAAGAAGTTCGCCAAAATGGATTCATGGTTCAGGCCGATGGCCTTGAGCAAAATCGTGACTGGCATCTTGCGGCGGCGGTCGACGCGAAAGTACAAAATGTCTTTGGGGTCGAACTCAAAGTCAAGCCATGAACCGCGGTAGGGGATGATGCGAGCCGAAAACAGCAATTTGCCCGAGCTGTGGGTTTTGCCCTTGTCGTGTTCAAAAAATACGCCTGGCGAGCGGTGTAACTGGGACACGATGACACGCTCGGTGCCATTGATCACAAACGAACCTTTGTCGGTCATCAGGGGCACTTCGCCCATGTAGACTTCCTGTTCTTTGACTTCCTTGACCACCTTGGACTGCGATGTCGAGGACTCGCGGTCATAAATGATCAGCTGGACTTTGGCACGGACTGCCGATGCGAATGTCAGACCGCGGGTCTGGCATTCGCGCACGTCAAAGGCGGGTTTGGCCAGGTTGTATTCGAGAAACTTCATCTCGACAAAACCATTGTGCGAAACGATAGGGAACGCATTGTCGAACGCCGCTTGTAGACCCTCGAGGGCGCGTGCTTTGGGTGATTTGTCAGCTTGCAAAAACGCGGTGTACGCGTCTTTTTGCATTTGCAGCAAGTAGGGAACAGCCAAGACGCTTTCGCGATTGCCGAAGCTCTTACGAATGCGTTTACGTTCAGTGAAAGAATATGCCATGAGTTCTCCGCGTGATGGACTAAAGCAAACTGCTCTGTTGACTCTTTGCCCGAACACAATATGTTCGAGCGGGCTTGGTGGGTTGGCCGCTACCAACCATGGCGGACGGTAACGTATTGCACGTCACCCGAACCAAGGCGCTTTCTGTCGTCGAAATTCAGAAAGTACTGAATAGCTGACTGTTTCACCAGCTATTCAGTGCGCTCTGTTTCCACAAGGTATTCCAGGGGATAAGCACGAAAGGCTGGAAGCCCTTTTGAAGAACTTCCAGCCTTTGCAAACACAAGCAATTACTTGAGTTCGACCTTCGCGCCGGCTTCTTCGAGCTTCTTCTTGGCTGCTTCGGCATCAGCCTTTGGCATGCCTTCTTTAACGTTCTTTGGAGCGCCATCAACCAGATCCTTGGCTTCCTTCAGGCCCAGGCCGGTCAGTTCGCGAACGGCTTTAATGACTTGCACCTTCTGGGCGCCAGCTTCGAGCAACACAACGTTAAAGTCGGTCTTCTCTTCAGCAACAGCGGCCGCACCGCCACCGCCGCCAGCAGCAGGAGCAGCCATAGCAGCAGCGCTCACGCCAAACTTCTCTTCAATGGCTTTCACCAGTTCGTTGAGTTCCATGACCGTCATGCTGTCAAGCGAGGTCAAAAATGCGTCTTTATCGAATGCCATTTTAAAATTTCCTAAATATCAATTGGTTTAATTTACGCTGCTGGATTAAGCCGCAACGGCTTCAGCTGGGACTTCGCTTTGGGCATCGGCTGAGCCGCCGCCCTTTTTCGCCGCCAGCGCACCCAGCACAACGGCTGTGCGCGAAATAGGCGACATCAAGAGGCCACAGATCTGGGCGAGCAACACTTCTTTCGAAGGAATACTTGCCAATTGCTTCACGCCGTTAACGTCCAGGGTTTTGCCTGCAAATGCACCACCACGAATGACCAACTTGTCGTTGGTTTTCGCAAATTCAGACACCACTTTCGCGGCAGCTACTGCATCAACAGAAAAGCCATAGATCAGCGGTCCGGTCATCTGGTCGGCGACAACTTCAAACGGGCTGCCTGCCAGTGCACGGCGAGCCAAAGTGTTTTTCAAAACACTCAGGGTCACGCCGTGGCCACGGGCCTGGCTGCGCAGTTTGGTCATGTCAGCGACCGTGATACCACGGTATTCCGCCATCACGAGCGTTTGAGCTTTAGCTGCGAGGCCGGTCACTTCATCAATGACGGCTTGTTTCTCACTGCGATTGAGACTCAAGGTCTACTCCTTAAAAATGTTGCCGGCATGCATGTTCACACTTGCTGGCAACTGCCACATTCAGCGACCAACTGTTTTCAGGTTTTGAACCATCAAGCAGCGGGACCGCCATCTGCGTTGGCCGACATCTTTCGACATCCATTAAGCAACCGGGTTTTGAAGCCTGTCGCACCAACGGTCTTGGATGGCCTGCAAAAGATTAAAAACCTCTCGCAGCCCACCACTCTGAACGACTCTTTCAAGTCGTTCAAATTTTTTACGTTACGCCGTGATGGTTTGTGTGTCGACGCGAACGCCCACACCCATCGTCGACGAGACGGCCACTTTGCGCAGGTAAACGCCTTTGCTGGATGCCGGCTTGGCCTTGACCAGCGCATCGATCAGCGCGGCCAGGTTACCCTGCAACTTGTCGGTATCAAACGAGCGGCGGCCAATCGTGCCGTGCACGATACCGGCTTTGTCAACGCGGAACTGCACTTGGCCGGCCTTTGCGTTTTTCACGGCAGTGGCCACGTCAGGCGTCACGGTACCCACCTTGGGGTTGGGCATCATGCCGCGTGGTCCGAGAATTTGACCGAGCGTACCGACGATACGCATCGCGTCTGGAGAGGCAATCACGACATCGAAGTCCATCTTGCCAGCCTTGATATCGGCAGCCAGATCGTCCATGCCCACAATGTCAGCGCCAGCGGCTTTGGCCTCTTCGGCCTTGGCACCTTGTGCAAACACTGCCACGCGCTTGGTTTTACCCGTGCCGTTAGGCAGAACAACCGCGCCGCGCACGACTTGGTCAGATTTTTTAGCGTCAATGCCCAGTTGCACTGCTACGTCGATGGATTCATCGAACTTGGCAACCGCAAACTCTTTGACGAGACCCAGGGCATCGCCCAGCGGGTACAGCTTGTTGCTGTCGATTTTGTCGCCGACCGTTTTTTGGCGTTTGGTTAACTTGCTCATACAACACCTTCTACAGTAACGCCCATGGAGCGAGCTGAACCGGCAATCGTGCGAACTGCCGCATCGAGGTCAGCAGCCGTCATATCTTTCATCTTGTGCTTGGCGATTTCCTCGAGCTGGGCACGGGTGATCTTTCCAACCTTGACGGTATGCGGTGTAGACGAGCCTTTTTCAAGCTTGATCGCTTTCTTGATCAGCGTCACAGCAGGCGCTGTTTTGATGATGAAGGTAAAACTCTTGTCTGCAAACGCAGTGATCACCACTGGCAGAGGCAGGCCTGGCTCAATACCCTGGGTCTGGGCATTGAATGCCTTGCAGAATTCCATGATGTTCAAGCCGCGCTGACCCAAAGCCGGGCCGATCGGGGGGGACGGGTTGGCCTTACCAGCTGGTACTTGCAGCTTGATGAAGCCGACGATTTTTTTCGCCATACTTTTCTCCTTGCGGGTGATAACGCCTGAAAGCTGTCAGACAGCTTCAGGCTCCCCGGGGGTTACACAACTCAAAAATGACTTTTTCAAGCCTCAGCGCCGAGTTGCAAAGCGCCGAATAAATAAACGAGCCAGTCGGGACTTGGTAAACCTTAGGTTTTTTCTATCTGACTGAATTCCAGCTCAACCGGTGTCGCGCGGCCGAAAATAGTGACGGATACGCGGACTTTGTTTTTATCGTAGTTGACTTCTTCAACCGTGCCATTGAAATCGGTGAACGGGCCGTCCTTGACGCGCACATATTCACCCACTTCAAACTCAACTTTGTGACGCGGCTTGTCTGTTCCCACTTGCATCTGGCTGACAATTTTCTGAACGTCACTTTCAGAAATCGGTGAAGGGCGATTTTTTGCACCACCCACAAAACCGGTCACCTTGTTGGTATGTTTGACCAAGTGCCAGCTTTCATCGTCCATGACCATTTCAACAAGAACATAGCCCGGGAAGAACCGGCGTTCCGTTGTTTTCTTCTGGCCGTTTTTGACTTCAACCACTTCTTCAGTCGGCACAAGGAAACGGCCAAATTTAGACTGCATGCCGGCACGATTGATGCGCTCGGTGATGTTGCGCTCGACGGCTTTTTCCATGCCTGAATAAGCGTGGACAACATACCAATTCATACCGTCAGCCGGGCTCAGCGATGTGCCCGGGACGAATTCGTTTACCACTATGGTATTGAGATCGCTCATTATTTTTTCCATCCCAACAACAGGTCATAAAACACCCATTCGAGTGTTTTGTCTGTGAGCCACAAAAACAGCGCCATCACCATCACGAAAGCAAACACATAGGCCGTCATCTGCATGGCCTCCTTGCGCGCAGGCCAGACAACCTTCTTGACCTCACGCACAGAGTCACGGCCAAAGGCTAAAAACTGCTTGCCAGTCTCCGACGACATGAAAGCAGCCGCGGCCGCAACAAGACCAGCCAGCAATGCACACCATTGCGCGACTTGACCCTGTTTGGCCAACAGGTAGAAGCTGACCAGCGAGGCCAACAGCAACACGATTGCCAAGCCGAGCTTGGCCTTGTCTGCAGTGGTACTGACCGTTTCAACTTGAGTAGAAGCCATGTTTACCGAATATCCTATTAATCGCCGATTGCCCACTCAAACATCTGAGCTTTAGACACCTAAGCCCGGTGAGAGCTATGACCCTCACCGGGCTTTTTTAACCTTTTCAAACCACTTGTCGCCATGACCACAAAGGCATCGGTGGCAGGGGCAGTAGGAATCGAACCTACAACCTTCGGTTTTGGAGACCGACGCTCTGCCAATTGAGCTATACCCCTCCAGAAATCCTTCGTCGCTTAATTCCAGATCAAGCCAGAATCTTGGCTACAACACCAGCACCAACCGTCTTGCCGCCCTCGCGGATAGCAAAGCGCAGGCCTTCTTCCATCGCGATCGGGTTGATCAGCTTGACCGTGATCGACACGTTGTCGCCTGGCATCACCATCTCTTTGCCTTCTGGCAACTCAATCGCACCGGTCACGTCAGTCGTGCGGAAGTAAAACTGGGGACGGTAGTTGTTGAAAAATGGCGTGTGGCGACCGCCTTCGTCTTTGGACAAGACATAGATCTCGCCGGTAAAGTGGGTGTGCGGCTTGATGGAGCCTGGTTTGCACAACACTTGACCGCGCTGGACGTCTTCGCGCTTGGTGCCGCGCAGCAAGATGCCGACGTTGTCGCCAGCTTGGCCTTGGTCGAGCAGTTTCCTGAACATCTCGACGCCGGTGCAGATGGTCTTTTGGGTGTCTGCAATGCCGACGATTTCGATCTCTTCGCCAACTTTGATGATGCCGCGCTCGACGCGGCCAGTGACCACGGTGCCGCGACCGGAGATGGAGAACACGTCTTCGACGGGCATCAGGAAGGCGCCGTCGACTGCACGCTCTGGCAGGGGAATGTAGGTGTCCAAGGCTTCGGCCAGCTTCATGATGGCTTCTTCGCCGAGCGGGCCTTTGTCGCCTTCCATGGCCAGCTTTGCTGAGCCGTGGATGATGGGGGTGGCGTCGCCTGGGAAGTCGTACTTGTCGAGCAGTTCGCGAACTTCCATTTCGACCAGTTCGAGCAGTTCTGCATCGTCAACCATGTCGCATTTGTTCAAGAACACGATGATGTAAGGCACGCCGACCTGGCGGGCCAGCAAAATGTGCTCGCGGGTCTGGGGCATCGGGCCGTCTGCGGCGGAACACACCAAAATGGCGCCGTCCATCTGGGCTGCGCCGGTGATCATGTTTTTAACGTAGTCGGCGTGGCCTGGGCAATCGACGTGGGCGTAGTGGCGGTTGGCGGTCTCGTATTCAACGTGGGCGGTGTTGATCGTGATGCCGCGTGCTTTTTCTTCCGGGGCTGCGTCGATCTGGTCGTAGCCTTTGGCTTCGCCGCCGAACTTGGCTGCCAACACGGTGGTGATTGCTGCGGTCAAGGTGGTCTTGCCGTGGTCGACGTGGCCAATCGTGCCGACGTTGACGTGCGGTTTGGTCCGCTCAAATTTGCCTTTTGCCATTTCAAATACTCCAATAAAAAGAACGTGCCCGTGACAGGTTTAATGTTTGCATGTCGTCACTGGTTCCATCGCCACGGGCAGCGTTGGGTGCGAAATCGCAGACAGGAAATTGACATCCACCCCGAAGCGCCTATCGGCGCCCCCCCTCAAGGGGCGGCGCTGGTGGCCCGGCAAAGCCGGATCCACGGCGTCCGCTTGGGAAGACATCGCGATACTTATTATTACTTCGCCCTTGCGGCCATGATGGCTTCAGACACGTTACGCGGGGCTTCCGAATAGTGCTTGAACTCCATCGTGTAGGTTGCCCGGCCTTGCGACATCGAACGCAGGGTGGTCGAATAGCCAAACATTTCAGACAGCGGCACTTCGGCCTTGATGGCTTTGCCGCCACCGACCATGTCTTCCATGCCCTGCACCATGCCGCGGCGTGAGGACAAGTCACCCATCACGTTGCCGGCGTAGTCTTCGGGCGTTTCAACTTCAACGGCCATCATGGGCTCCAGAATCACTGGACCAGCCTTGCGGCAGCCCTCTTTGAAGCCAAAAATCGCAGCCATTTTGAACGCCATCTCGTTCGAGTCAACGTCGTGGTACGAACCGAAATGCAGCGTGACTTTGACGTCAACCACCGGGTAGCCCGCCAGCACGCCAGACGTCACGGCTTCGTGAATACCCTTTTCGACCGCAGGAATGTATTCGCGCGGTACGGTTCCGCCCTTGATGTTGTCAATGAACTCGATGCCCTTGCCCATTTCGTTGGGCTCAATTTTGAGCACGACGTGGCCATATTGACCCTTACCGCCGGACTGACGCACAAACTTGCCTTCAGCGTCTTCGATCGTCTTGCGAATCGTTTCGCGGTAAGCCACTTGAGGCTTGCCGACGTTGGCTTCCACGCCAAATTCACGCTTCATGCGGTCCACAATGATTTCCAGATGCAACTCGCCCATGCCGGCAATCAGGGTCTGACCAGACTCTTCGTCGGTCTTGACGCGGAACGATGGATCTTCCTGCGCCAGACGCTGAAGAGCAATGCCCATTTTTTCCTGGTCAACCTTGGTTTTAGGCTCAACGGCCTGGGTGATCACAGGCTCAGGGAACACCATGCGCTCGAGCATGACGATGGCATCCGGATCGCACAGAGTTTCTCCCGTGGTCACGTCTTTCAGGCCCACGCAGGCAGCGATGTCGCCAGCGCGGATTTCGCTGACTTCTTCACGGTTGTTCGCGTGCATTTGAACAATACGGCCGATGCGCTCTTTCTTGCCCTTGATCGGGTTGAAAACGCTGTCGCCTTTTTTCAGCACGCCCGAATACACGCGCACGAAAGTGAGTTGGCCCACGAACGGGTCCGTCATCAGCTTGAAAGCCAGCGCAGAAAACTTCTCGCCGTCATCCGCCTTGCGGGTAACCGGCGCTTCGTCTTCGTCCATGCCCTTGACAGGAGGAATGTCGATCGGCGACGGCATGAATTCAATCACCGCATCCAGCATGCGCTGAACACCTTTGTTCTTGAAGGCAGAGCCGCAGTACATCGGCTGGATTTCGCTGGCGATGGTGCGCGTGCGAATGCCAAGCTTGATTTCAGCTTCCGTCAAATCGCCTTCTTCAAGGTATTTGTTCATGAATTCTTCAGAGGCTTCAGCCGCGGCTTCAACCATCTTCTCGCGCCACTCTTTGGCGACCTCCACCAGGTCAGCCGGAATATCACTGTAGGTAAACAGCATGCCTTGCGAGGCTTCATCCCAGATGATCGCTTTCATCTTCAGCAGATCAACGACACCAGTGAAGTTTTCTTCAGCGCCGATAGGTATCACCATAGGCACAGGGCTGGCCTTCAGGCGCAGTTTCATCTGGTCAACCACTTTGAAGAAGTTGGCACCGGTACGGTCCATCTTGTTGACAAAGGCCAGGCGCGGCACTTTGTACTTGTTGGCCTGACGCCAGACGGTCTCGGACTGGGGCTGCACGCCGCCCACAGCGCAGTACACCATGCAAGCGCCATCCAGCACGCGCATCGATCGCTCTACTTCAATCGTGAAGTCGACGTGGCCAGGAGTGTCAATGATGTTGATGCGGTGCTCGGGCAGGGACTTGTCCATGCCTTTCCAGAAGCAGGTGGTCGCAGCAGAAGTAATCGTGATACCGCGCTCCTGCTCTTGCTCCATCCAGTCCATGGTGGCCGCGCCGTCATGAACTTCACCAATCTTGTGGTTCACACCGGTGTAAAACAAAACACGTTCAGTGGTGGTCGTTTTGCCAGCATCAATGTGGGCAGAAATACCGATATTGCGGTAGTTTTCAATGGGGGTAGCGCGGGACATAGTTAACTTTCAGTTCGTAGTAGCGAACAAAACAAGAGAACAAAAACAGTAACAAACATACTTGCTGACATGCATTGTGTTTCAGACATGTGACCAAAATATGTTTGCCAGCCAAACCACAGCGGCTTGACTGGCTCTCTGAGCAAGCTCAGATCAGAAGCGGAAGTGGCTGAACGCCTTGTTCGCTTCTGCCATGCGGTGAACTTCGTCACGCTTTTTCATGGCGCCGCCACGGCCTTCGGTGGCTTCCATCAGCTCATTGGCCAGACGCAAAGACATGGACTTTTCGCCACGCTTTTTGGCCGCCTCTTTCAGCCAGCGCATGGCCAAGGCCATGCGGCGGACGGGGCGGACTTCAACTGGCACCTGGTAGTTGGCACCACCTACGCGACGGGATTTCACCTCGACCATGGGCTTGATGTTGCCGATGGCCATATGGAAAGCCTCAAGCGGGTCTTTGCCTGGGTTCTTTTTCTCGATGAAATCGAGTGCGCCGTAAATAATGCGCTCAGCAACGGCTTTTTTGCCGCCCTGCATGATCACGTTCATGAATTTGGCGAGATCGACATCACCAAATTTCGGATCTGGAAGAATTTCACGTTTAGGGACTTCGCGACGACGTGGCATGTTTTCACCTCTTTGCTTCAGTTGGCATTGCTTTGGGCAACACCGCGAGAGTTATCAAAACCCTCACTTACTCGACCCAAAATCGGGTCATTGCTGTTTTTTGCGTCATGCAGAAGGACAACTGCCTTCTTGTTTTTTTAAAAGCTTGTTTTGCTTTGTGTCACTTCAACTGAGAATTACTTGGCTTTTGGCTTCTTCGCACCGTACTTGGAGCGCGACTGCTTGCGGTCTTTCACGCCTTGCAAGTCGAGCGAGCCACGAACGATGTGGTAACGCACACCAGGCAAGTCCTTGACACGACCGCCACGAACCAGCACGACGCTGTGTTCCTGCAGGTTGTGGCCTTCGCCGCCGATGTAGGAAATGATTTCAAACCCGTTGGTCAGGCGCACTTTGGCGACTTTACGCAGAGCGGAGTTTGGCTTTTTAGGCGTCGTGGTGTACACACGTGTGCACACACCGCGGCGCTGCGGAGAGTTCTGCATCGCAGGACTCTTCGACTTGATGGTCTCGACCTCACGGCCTTGACGCACTAGCTGGTTGATGGTTGGCATTTAAAAACGTCCCTAAACGTAATGTTGCGTATATTTAACGTGAAATTCTTCGTTTGTCTTGGTTTGATTTCTCAATAGCATCGAGGCCAATTGTCGGATTGGCCGCGAAAACGAATCTTTCTCTGGAATTCCAGAAAAGCCTACGAGTGTAGCAGTTCCGGGTTTTGGTGGCAAATCAGTCGAGCTTGATGCCCAAATCGACGGCCAGCTTGATCCACACCGGCACATCCCGCGACCAGTCTTCACGCGTGTCTTTGAGGTTTTTTGGCTTGTTCGGAATCGCAAACGACTCCCGCAGCAGGGCTGCTTTCGGCATGTTTGCACCGTCAACCGCCACCTGCGACAAAGCGCGAAGCACAGCCTCTGGCGTTCCGGCTGGCGCCATCAGCGGCAAGCCGCCTTCCAGCATGACCAGGCGGCCCTCGATGCCCTGCTGGGTGAGCGTGGGGACGTCAGGCATTTTGGGGGATCGGTAGGAACCCGTGACGCCAATGGCCTTGACGCCGCGTGACTGAACCGTGGCAAACGACTGATAACTGCCAATGGCCACCTGCAATTGTCCGCCGGCCACGTCCACCCACATGGGTGATTCCCCCCTGTAGTTGATGGTGACGATCTTGGTGCCTTCATTGCGGTTGGTTTGATCCGCCACCATCTGCGGGTAGGAGCCCGGTGCATAGCTGCCCATGTTGACCGGGTTCTTTTTGGCATAGTCAATCAGCTCGCGCATCGTGTTCACGCCCAGTTTTTCGGGCACGCCCACCACCAGCGGGCCAGACGGGAAGAAGGCCACCGGCACAATGTCCTTGTCCAGGTTGTAGGGCAGCTTGCTGTAAAGCACCCGGTTTTGCCAGACGGTGCCTGAGGTTGTCATGAGCAGGGTGTAGCCGTCGGCAGGCGACTTGGCCACCGCATCAATCGCAATGATGGCGCCGGCGCCAGGCTTGTTTTCCACGATCGCCTGAATGCCAAACTTGGCCGTGAGCTGCTCGGCATACAACCGCGCATACGAGTCCGTCAGCCCGCCAGGCGCAAATGCCACGATGATGCGAATCGGCTTGTTAGGCCAATGTGCGGTTTGCGCCATGGCGCTTTTCATGGCTAACGGCAACGCCAGTGCGCCAGTTGCCAAGCCGCTGGCGGCGATGAGTTGGCGGCGCTGCAATTTACCCTGTGCGGGTTTGAGGGTGCTCATGTGTTGTCTCCTGGCTGTGTTGTACGAATCATGCTAAGCGCAGAAGCTTGAATGCCACGTAGGAAAGACACTGAGGGTTTGTCGCTGAGGTGTCTCGCGACCACCTCAAAAATCAATGCAATTGCTATACAAGTGATCGCCTTTTTCGCCCGCTCTCATTGGGCAAAAGTCCTCAATTGACACCGAAACCTACTTGATCCACAACCTCAGCGCATCCCAGGCCCGGCCCAGCACGCCAGCCTCCTCAACCGCCTCCAGAGCAACCAACTGCGCTTCGGCCACCACCGCAGGGTTGTCGCCGGTCGTGATTTTCAGGCTGCCGACGGCTTGGCCTTTGGTAAAGGGGGCAACCAACGGCTCGGGGCGGGCGACTGTGGTTTTGAGTTTGGCGCCGGTGCCTGCGGGGACGGCGACCACAATGGCGCGGGGCTGACCGAGCTTGACGACCGAGCTTTTACCCTTCCACACATCCGGGCTGACCACCACCTGGCCTGCATCAAACAGTTTGACGGCATCGAACGCGGTGTAACCCCAGTTGAGGAGCTTTTGCGATTCGTTGGCCCGGGCGCTGTCGCTGGCTGTGCCGAGCACGATGGCCAGCAGCCTGCGCGGGCCGGGCGTTCCGGCAGGACCCAGATTCGGGAAATCACGCTTGGCCGTGGCAATGATGCAATAGCCAGCAGCTTCTGTGTGGCCCGTTTTCAGTCCGTCCACGCTGGGGTCGCGGAACAACAGGGTGTTGCGATTCGTGTCGTTGGCCGCCGGCGTGCCGGGGTAGCGGTACTTTTTGATCGCTGAATAGCCTATGTAGTCGGGAAAGTCTGCCATGAGCCGGGTTGACAAAATGCTCAAATCCCGCGCGGTGGTGGTATGGCCGGCTTCGGTCAGGCCTTCGGGGTTTTTGTAGCCGGTGTTTTTCATGCCGAGCGCCTTGGCCTGCTCGTTCATCATCTGCACAAAGCGTTCGGCCGTACCACCCACGCCTTCGGCCAGCGCCATGGTGGCGTCGTTGCCTGACTGCACGACCATGCCTTTGATCAGGTCTTCGACCGGCACCTGCATCTTGGGGTCAATGAACATGCGCGAGCCGGGCATCTTCCAGGCCCGTGCGCTGACGGGCAGGGTTTGCTTCAGGTCAATTTTTTTGGCCCTGAGCGCATCAAACACCAGGTACTCGGTCATCAGTTTGGTCAGCGAGGCGGGCTCAATCGGCGTGTCGATGTCTTTGGCGGCCAGAATCTGGTTGGCCGTGATGTCCAGCAGCAGGTAGGCGCGAGCGGCCAGCTCTGGCGGCTGGGGGGCTTGAGCAAATGCGGTGAAAGCGGTAAACGCCAATGCAACCGTGAGGGCCTTGGGGAAACTGAACATGAAGAAATCCGGTGACTAAATAGATGTGGAAGTCAGGTGGCGCACCACCAAACTTTTGAGGAGAGGCAATTGTCCGTGAAAGAAGTGGCCGCCTCCGGGCACAACCGTCACCGGAAGTGACTGCGGCCGGGCCCAATCCATCACGGCACTCAGGGCGACCGTGTCGTCGGCCTCGCCATGAATGACGATGGTTTTGGCGTGTCCGGCAGCGTCAATCGGGGCGGCAGCGCTGCGGACAACGCTGGTACCGACCAGCACCAGCTTGTCGATCTGCCGCACACGGTGCAGCCGGTCAAACGCGTGGGTGGTGACGAATGCGCCAAATGAAAACCCCGCCAGGCAAAGCGCGCCGGTAGGTGCGATGTGAGCAGCCACTGCCAGCAGGTCGTCCAGCTCGCCTCGCCCTTCATCATGCACCCCCTGCGAACTGCCCACGCCGCGAAAGTTAAAGCGTACCGCCGTCCAGCCGCATTGGGTGAAGGCTCTAGCCAAGGTTTGCACCACTTTGTTGTCCAACGTGCCGCCGAACAGCGGGTGCGGGTGGGCAATCAGGGCAACGCCTTTGGGTACTGCGCCGCCTGCCGGCGTGTCGACGGCGACTTCAATCGCGCCCGCAGCGCCTTGAACGGTGGATTTTTGGGTCTGGGCGTTCATGCGGGTTGTTTTTTGAATTTTGAAGGTTGATGACGCTATTAAATCAGGAGCTGCTTACATAGGTAAATAGAGGTCTGGAGACCTAAAACATACCCGAAAATCGCCTGTTTCCGGTTTTTGGCTGTTTTTTTGCCGTTCGGAAAAGGTCTCAGAGCCTAGCGGCCCAAACCGACCGGCGCCAGCAGGCGCTCAACGACCCGACCATTTTTGAGGTGCGATTCAACAATTTCGTCGATGTCGTGTGCGTCCACATAGGTGTACCAGACCGCCTCTGGGTAGACCACGGCCACGGGCCCGGCGGCGCAACGGTCCAGGCAACCGGCCTTGTTAACCCGGACCTTGCCCGCGCCCGACATACCAGCAGCTTTGACCTGCGACTTGCATCGGTCAAAGCCTTCTTGCGCCCGGTGGTTGGCGCAGCTGTCCTCGCCAGCCTTGCGCTCGTTCAGACAAAAGAAGATGTGGCGCTCGTAGTATTGTTCGGCGGCAGGCGATGGCGTTTTGGTCATAGTCATGGCCCGATTTTACTGATGGGTGGCATCCGTGCTTTCAGACAGTCTGGCCAGCAGGTAAAGCAGCGCCGCATAAGGCCAGAGCCAGCCCAGCCACTGCACCACACCGTGAAAGCGGATAAACCGCCCCTGTTCCCAGGTTTGCAGCGTTTGGGCAAAGTAAGCGCTTGCTGGTGCCTGATTGAGCAGGCTTAAATGTGCGGCCAAGGCCAGCAAGGCAAACGCTGCCGCAGCCCGGCGCGACAGCGGCAGCAGCAACAGCGCCACCACAGCCGCCAGGCCCAGGCCAGCGCGTACAGGCGCATCCAGCCAAGCCCAAGCGTGTTCGGGGCCGTAGCTGAGCACGGCTGACAGCGCAGACACCCCCACGCCCACCGCCAGCATGACCAGCGAAAACAAAGCGCGCTGGCGCGCCGTGCGAATCACGCCGTAGCCCAGCAGGCAGGGGATCAGCGCGCCGAGCGCCACACACACCAGTTCAACCCCCGGCACAAGCGGCTGCAGTTCAATGTCGCGCAGTGGCAGCCAGTCGATAAATGGCGTGTCTGCCAGCGCATCTGCCAGCGCGGTTTCCAGCCGCTCAAACACCTGACCCAGCCCCATTGGCACCGGTGCCGGAAACAGCAGCGCGACGGGCCACAGCAGCAGCAGGGCCAGTGCGCCGCGTGCATCGGGCGCAAACCAGCGCGCCCGAAAGCGGCTCCAGCCGCCCACCACGCCCAGCTTTTCAAGCGCCCAGGCGGTACACGCGCCTAGCCAGGCGCCGAGCGTGTTCAGCGCCAGGTCAACATTCGACGGAATGCGTGAAGGCAAATAGCTTTGCAGCGTTTCCATGCAGAGCGACAGCGCCGCAGCGACCAAGACCGCCAACGTGAGCGCCCAAGCGGTGCGTCCGCTGCGCACAAAAGCCAGCGTCAGCAAAAACCCGAGGGGCGCATAGCCCGCCACATTGACCGCCACGTCAAAGCCGACCAAATACTGCGGCCACGGCGCGGTCAAATAGGTCAAGGGCGAAATGCCCTGGTCACGCCAGTCGGCAAACGGGTACAAGCTGGCGTAAACAATCAAACAGACCAAGGCCGAAGCCAGCGGCAGCGCCACCGATTTTTGCAAGTCTGAATTTTCTCGTGAGCTCATCGGCGTCACTCGCAAGCCTGGGCCGTTAAAACGGCTTGACGACCACCAAAATCACCGCTGCCACCAGCAGCAGCACGGGCGCCTCGTTAAACCAGCGAAACCAGACATGGCTGCGCGTGTTTTGATTGGCTAGAAACTTCTTGTACAAGCCGCTGCACATGTGGCCGTAGCCAATGGCCAGCACCACCACCACCAGCTTGGCATGCATCCAGTCGCTGCCGCGTCCAATGCCGTAACCAAGCCACAGCCACAAACCCAGCGCCACTGCGGGCACCGACAGGATGTGGGTAAACCGGAGCAGCTTTTTGGCCATCAACATCAGCCGCTGCCGCTCAGCCACGCTTTCAGGCGGCACCATCGCCAGGTTGACAAAAATGCGCGGCAGGTAAAACAGGCCTGCAAACCAGCTGGCAACGAAAACAATGTGGAAAGATTTGACCCAAAGCATCCGGCTAGTTTAGTCGCGTGCTCTAAACAATAGTCACTGTCCCGCCCATCGTCAGAAATTCAGATTTTCCGGATGCCATGCCAGGCGCACGGTGGACCGCGCAAGGACCCAGCTCAACCGGATCTAAATAGCTGGCGATGGACAAAAAAAGGCCCGGAGGCACTGCCGTCCGGGCGATAAGCCTTTTTGTTGTGACACGCAAAGGCCCCGCTCAGGGAGGAAAAGCGGGATGCAATCACTAAAAGTGTCTGCACTCTGCAATTTTAGGCCAAATTTATTAAAAATAACTATTTACATGGCCAAGTTTCAGATCAGGAAAACCATGAGAAAACCGCCCAAAAAGCTGTCGCAGCAAATTAATTGTCTGGGTGCTGCGAAGCTTTGGCACAATTTGCAGATGACCACCTTCGCACCCTTCCCCTCTGGCCGCCCACGCCGCTTGCGCCGTGACGCTTTTACCCGCAACCTCGTGCGTGAAAACGTGCTGACGCCGCACGACCTGATTTATCCGGTTTTCGTGACCGAAGGCAAGGGCCAGCGGGTGCCGATTGCGTCCATGCCAGGGGTGGCGCGCTTGAGCCTGGATTTGCTGCTTCCTGTGGCGGAAGAATGCGTCAAGCTCGGCATCCCGGTGATGGCGCTGTTCCCTGTGATTGATGGCACGCTCAAAACCTATGACGGCGTGGAGGCCACCAACCCCGACGGCCTGGTGCCGCGTGTGGTGCGGGAGCTTAAAAAGCAGTTCCCCGACCTGGGCGTGATGACCGACGTGGCCCTGGACCCTTTCACCACCCATGGCCAGGACGGCCTGCCGGACAAGAATGGCTACATCCTGAACGACGAAACCACCGCCATGCTGGTTCGCCAGGCGCTGTGCCAGGCCGAGGCCGGCGTGGACATGGTGGCGCCGAGTGACATGATGGACGGCAGAATTGGGGCGATCCGCAACGCCCTGGAGGCCAACGGTCACATTCACACCCGTATCATGGCCTACAGCGCCAAATACGCATCGGCGTTTTACGGCCCGTTTCGCGACGCGGTGGGCTCGGCAGGCAACCTGGGCAAAGCTGACAAAAAGGTCTACCAGATGGACCCCGGCAACACCGACGAAGCGCTGCGCGAGGTGGCACTCGACATTGCCGAGGGCGCGGACATGGTGATGGTCAAGCCCGGCATGCCCTACCTGGACGTGGTGCGCCGCGTGAAAGACGAATTCAAAATACCCACCTTTGCTTACCAGGTCAGCGGCGAATACGCGATGCTCAAAGCCGCCGCACAAAACGGCTGGCTAGACCACGACGCAGTGATGATGGAAAGCCTGCTGGCCTTCAAACGCGCCGGGGCCGACGGTGTGCTGACGTATTTTGCGATCGACGCGGCCAGAAAATTGACGTGATCTACTATCAAATCGGGAGCTGCTTGCCCATATTTTTATTGGCCCAGAGGCCAAAAGCGTCTCTTTAGATGACCTTCAAACAGGCCAAAGCCAAGAAACCGGGTTACCAGCGTGCAAATCATTGAGTTCACCGCCGACAGCCTGCGTTTTGTAGACGTGGCGCCTGCCAAGCCGCCGACCGATGGTTTTGTCTGGCTGTTCATGGAGCAGCATGCGTTCGAGGCAGCGCAGCCGATGCTCCAGCAGGCGGCCCAAAACCTGGGCGGCTCGGCGCTGCTGGAACTGCACTGCCAAGACTTGGCCAGCGCGGTGCATCCCTCGCATTACGACTCCACTTCGGTGTATGACCTGATCATCTTTCGGCGGCTGGCCACGCAGCTGGAAACCCAGGCCGAGGACGACCACGAAAAGGCCATCCGCGATTACCACGGCCAGGGCAGCAAGACCAGGCGCCGCGGTGAGCGCTTGCCCACCTTCAACCGCATCAGCTCCAAGGCGGTGGGGTTTGCCGTGTTTGACCGCTTGCTGATCAGCGTGCACGCGCCGGGCTGCTATGCGGCCAAGAGTTTTATCCAGCGCTTTCTGGCCGATGCCAAGTTCACGCTGGATGCAACCCAGATGGACGCGGCCTCGACAAGAAACCGCCTTCCGATCAGCCCGGCCGATCTGGCGCTGCGCATGATCAACACCATGGTCGACAGCTACCTCGATTTGCGCAAAGTTCTGACCAGCCAGCTCGAGCATTGGCAGGCTGACCTGCTCAGGGCCAACGCACGCTTTGACAACTGGGGCGCCCTGATGACGGCGCGCAGCCAGTTGCATGTGCTGGAAGATCTGTGCGACGAGCAGCACGACGCGATGCAGGAATGGCTGGACACACTGCGCGAACAGCCACTGGCATCTTTCATGAAGGACGGCGAAGAGACCCAGCAAAAAGCGCAACTCCGTCGCGACCAGCTGGCGGCCAGGGCCCGGGACGTGATGGAGCACATCGCACGGGTCATGCAGCATTCACGGCGGCTGGAGCAATCGGCCGAGACCGCGGTGCAAATTCATTTCAATGCGCAGAGCAACCGCACCAACGACGTGATGCGCACGCTGACAGCGGTGACAGCCATTTTTTTGCCGCTGAATTTGATCACCGGCTTTTTTGGCATGAACTTTGAGCACATCCCGGGCCTGCATTCACCGGTGGCCTTCTGGATCACCGTCAGCTTTATGGTGCTGCTGGTGGTGGTGGTGCTGACCGTGTTTTTGCGCAGGCGCTACATTGCGCGCACCGGGCATTGAAACTGTTCAGGCGGCAGCCTTTTGGGCTTCGGTATTGATGACAAACCACTCAGGCACGGCGGGCCCCCACAAATAAAACGAGTCTTCCGGGGCGTAGCTGCCAGACACCCAGTCGGGTTGGGCGGGCACGAAGTCGATGTCAAACGAGTATTCGGCAAAGCTGCCCCACGGGTCTTTGGCATAGTAAAAATAGTTCGAGCCCAGCACATGGCGGCCCACGCCCCAGCCGTCGTGATAGCCGGCCGTTCGCAACTGCTCGCTGCCCTTGCCCACGTCGTCCAGGCTGCCCACGTCCCAGCTGGTGTGGTGCAGGCCAGCGGCATCGGACTTGACAAACGCAAACAGGTGGTGGTCGCTGCCGTGCGGGGTGTGCATGAAGGCGACCAAATCAACCGAGCGGTCTGACAGGCGCAGGCCAAGCACGTTTTCACAAAACGTGATCATGCCCAGCACGTCGGGGCTGAACAGCAGCACATGCGACAGCCAGCGCGGCCGCACCGGGCCAACGCTGGAGCGGGCGGGGGCTTTGGCCGAGCCGCGCGCCGGGCCAGGCAGCGGGTCCGCCGGGCTTTTGATGCTGGGCGACACCTTGGGCGCGACCACCAGTTGCAGGGCCACGCCGTCGGGGCTTTTCAGCCAGATGCCGGGCCGTGTGGCCAGCGGGTGTGCGTCGCAGCCAATGCCCAAAGCATCGACCCGCTGCCTGAAGGCGGCTTCGTCCTCCGCAAAAATGCCAAAGGTGATGAAGGCCAGCGCCTTGGGTGCGCCGTTGGCCACGACCTTCATCCAGCAGTGGGGGTGGCCGTGGGTGTACAGGTCAACGCGCTGCTCATGCTGCTTCACGTCCATGCCGAAGGCGGTGTAAAAAGCCACAGCCGGGGCGATGTCGGGCACGGTGAACACCACCTGGTCTATCGAATGCGCGGCCAGCACATCGGGTCGGCGGGCTGTATTTGAGCTTGTTGCTGAATCTGTCATGTCTCGTCCTTTCTCGACTTTGTAAAGAGGGCTCAATAAAAAGGGCTCAAGCGGCCAGGCGGGCGCGGGCACGGGCACAGACCATGGCCAACAGCGGCTCGGGGTCGGTGCCTGCATCGCCGCGCCAGGCAACGTGGTGGTCGGGCCGTATCAACGCGCAGTTGGCGGCATACAGGGTTTGCAATTCCTCACTGTGCTGGCTGCCAAAGCGCAGCACGGTCAGGGGCACACCCATGGCCTCGGCCGCGGCCTGCCAGGCGTGCACGCCGGATGCTGAAGCGCCGGCAAAACACAGCAGCGTGTAGTCCAGCCCAAAGAGGTCATAAATCGATTGGCCGTCCAGCCAGATGTGAGGGGCGCGCGCGCCCGGCCGGGCCGAGGGGATGTACACGGTGGGCTCGTCGGCATGCGGGGCGCCCGCTTCGCGAGCAACAATGGGACTGCCTTCATAGCGCAAACCCAGTTGCAGCCCCGGAATATTGAACTCGCTGCGCACGTGGTCGTGCAGCGCCTTGCCCAGCGCCTGCCTGGCGGCATCGCCAGACGGGCTGTCATCGTCCAGGTTGGTAGGTAGCCCGATCAGGCCCACGCTGTCGGCACGGCTGCGTGCAAAGGCGGTGTTGCGTTCGGCAATCGGTTTGCGCTCGGCTTCGTAGCTGTCCAGCAAGGCAACGCCCGCCCAGCCCTTGATGACAGCGGCCAGCTTCCAGCCCAGATTCACCGCATCGTCCACGCTGGTGTTGTAGCCCATGCCGCCTGTGGGTGTGAACAGATGCGCTGCATCGCCCGCAATAAAAGCGCGGCCTTTTGCAAAATGGTCCGCTACCAGGGTAAAGCCCGCCTGCCACGGCGCTTTGGCCATCAGCTCAAAGTCAAACTCTGCGCCCACAGCGGCAAACAGCGCAGCCCGGTAGTCCACCGTCTCAGGCGTCTGGCCGGGCTTGAGCTGCAGCGCAAACATGAATGTCTCAGCGCCGTCGATGGAAATCATCAAGCCGCGCTGAACCGCGTTCATGGCCCAGTACATCCAGGCTTTCTGTTTGCCGAGCACGGCATACAGCGTTGGCGACTTGAAATACAGCGACAGCATCTGGCCGCCAAAAAAGTCCCGCTCTTCCTCGCTCTGGCCGCTGTACTGAATACCGCAGGTTTTGCGCACCAGGCTGCGTGGGCCGTCGCAGCCAATGACGTATTTGGCTTGCAGCAACAGCTGTGCGTCGGTTTTGTCGCCAACTGCGTTGACGCCATGCGCGACGATGTTGACCTCATCAGCGCCTATAGCCACCGACTGCGCGCGCCAGCCACACATCAGGTCAATGCTGGGATAGCGCGCGGTTTGCTCGCGCAGCAACGGCTCGATCAGCATTTGCTGCACACGGTGCGGCAGCTCCGGCGTGGGCCACAGCTCTTCGCCGTAGTCGCCAAAGGCGCTGCGGTCTATGGTTTGCTGGCGCGACGGAATGCTAAAGCGTGTCAGCTCGCGTCCGCTTAGGGTGGTGCAGTACACCACGTCCTGCGGGTGGTCGGCAGCCAGGCCCAGTTGCCGCACCTCATGGGCAAAACCGCGGCGGCGGTAATGCTCCATGGTGCGGGCCGACGTGGCGTTGGCTTTTGGAAAGTCAGGCGCGCCCACGTCTTCTTCGAGCACCACACAAGCCACACCACGGCAGCCCAGTTCAATGGCCAGCATCAGACCGGCAGGGCCGCCGCCGACAATCGCCACGTCGGTGGCCCGGTGAATGGTGTTGGGGTTGGTTGAGGGGGTCAGACTCACGCTTGTCTCCATTTTTTTCGTTGCCAGAGCAACCGTCGTCCGCTATTTAATCAATAGCTGCTTGCACTTGTAATTATTGGGCATAGAGCCTATTTGATACTCTAAAAGAAGCTTTTCAGGCGCTCCCTGCCAGCTCAGGCGGCCAGCGCGGCCTCCACGTCTTGGGCCAGGTCGGCGGGCTTGTCGGTCGGTGCGTAGCGCTTGATGACCTGACCGTCTTTGCCGACTAAAAACTTGGTGAAGTTCCATTTGATGGACTTGCTGCCCAAGAGGCCGGGCGCCTCGGCGCTGAGCCATTGGTACAGCGGGTGCGCAGCCGGGCCGTTGACATCGATCTTGCTCATCATGGGAAAGCTGACGCCGTAGTTGACCTGGCAAAACGCAGCAATTTCACCGTCTGCGCCGGGGTCTTGCGAGCCAAACTGGTTGCACGGAAAGCCCAGCACGGCCAGGCCCTTGCCCGCGTAAGTTTTGTGCAGCGCTTCCAACCCCCCAAACTGCGGGGTGAAGCCGCATTTGCTGGCGGTGTTGACGATCAGCATGACCTGACCTTTGAAGTCGCTCAGGGCGATGTCTTTGCCGCTGATGGATTTGGCTTCGAAGTCGTAAATGGTCGAGGTCGGGTTCGGGGTCTGGCTCATGGGAACTCCTAACATGAAGACTGCAATGCTAACGCCCACTCTTATTGTGTGCCAGCGCAGCCAGCAAAGCCGCCAGAACGATCAGGCTGCCGCCCCAGAAAATTCTGGGGCTGAAGTCAGCCGCGCCCAGCAAGGCTGCCGACGCGCTGGTAAACAGGATTTCCGTCAGCATGACCAGCGACGTGGTGCTGGAAGTCAAACGGGCCGCGCCGTACTGCAGGGCCAGGTTGCTGATGACAAAAGCCAGGCTCAAGCCTATAAACACGGCAATGCCTGAACTTTGCAGGCTGGGCGCTGGCAACATCTGGACGTACAAACCCGCCACCGCCACCGCCGAGGCCAGCACCGCACCGCCTGCAAACATCGCCAGCATGCGCGCGCTGTCGGGTGTGTGGTTGAACTTGCGCAGCAGCGCATTGGTGATGGCAAAACTGAGGCCGCCCGTCAGCGCCAACCAATCGGCAACGCTTTGCGGAATCGGCCACGGCGAATCAGGGGTTTTTAAAACCATCAGAACGCCCGCCATGGCCAGCAGCAATCGCATCAGCGAGCCTTGGGTGGGCCGCTCGCCCAGCATCAGCCAAGCCACCAGCACCGCCCAGGCGGGCATCAGGTAAAACAGCAGCACCACCCGCACCACATCGCCCACAGTGACGGCCCAGTTAAAACTGACATTGGTCGCACCGGAAGCCAGCGCCAGCCACCAGAGTACCGGGTTGGCCAGCAAAGCTTTGTAGGCACTGAAGCGAAACGCCAGCATGCCGCCGCACACCAGCAGAAAAACAGCCGCAGTGGCCCACAAGGGGTGCAGGCCAGCGGCTTGAAGTTCCCTGAACGGCCACCAGGACACGCCCCAGAGGAGGGCGTTGATCAGCAGTGCACCAGCGGCTAGCGCATTAGCCCCCACGCTTGTCACTTTGTTGAATAAGCTGCCCCCCGAGAGGGTTCATTTTCTTTGGGGCGGCCCGGCAGAAAATGACGGCTGCCGCTAGAGAGGTGTGCATCAATGTGAGTTGTCGCTGCGTGCAATGCCCAGAAGATGGTCCACCTGGTCTTTGTGCTTGATGCAGTTGCTTTTGTGCCAGCGCTGAATGATGAACATAAAGCCTGCCACCACCACCCCAAAAGTGGTGATCGCACCAAAGGCCGACAGACCTATGGCGGTCGACAGGCTGTAGCCTGCGCCCAGCGCCAGAATGCAGGCCTGTTCGTTGAAGTTTTGTACCGCAATCGAGCGACCAGCGCCCATCAGGTTGTGACCCCTGTGTTGCAGCAAAGCGTTCATGGGCACCACCAAAAAGCCGCCCAGTCCGCCCAGCAGAATCAGGAACGGGGCCGCGACCCACACGTTGTCAATGAAGTTCATCAAAATAACCAGCAGACCCATGCCGATGCCCATGGGCATGACGCTGGGGGCCTGGTCCAGCCGCATACGCAGCGACGCCAGCACCGCCCCGACAGCGGTACCGATGGCAACGACCCCGACAAGCGACGAGGCCTGCGTGGTGCTGTAACCGAGGGCAGCAGCGCTCCAGGCCAGCACGATGTAACGCAGGTTGCCTGAAACCCCCCAGAACAGCGTGGTGGTTGCAAGCGAAATTTGCCCCAGCTTGTCGCGCCACAGCGCTGCATTACAGTTCCAGAAGTCGGGCAACAGCTCGAGCTTGTTGCGCGGCATAGGCCGCATGTCGACCCCGGTACTTGGAATGCGGGTGTTGAACCATGCCGCAATCATGTACAAAAAGATCAACACGCTGATGGCGGCTTCCGGCGCGGTGTCGATACTTGTGGAGATGAACGGAACATCAAATGCCAGCAGCCTGCTTGCAACCGCGTGGCCGACAAGCTGGCCGCCCAGCAGCACGCCCAAAATAATGGACGCAATCGTCAGCCCCTCAATCCAGCCGTTGGCCTTGACCAGTTGTGACGAGGGCAACAACTCTGTGAGGATGCCGTACTTGGCCGGCGAATAAGCAGCGGCTCCAAGGCCCACAATCGCATACGCCATCAGCGGGTGGGTGCCAAACAGCATCATGAGGCAGCCGACGACCTTGATGGCGTTGCTGACAAACATGACTTTGCCTTTGGGCTGTGCGTCGGCAAAGGCGCCGACAAACGGGGCCAGCACCACATAAAACAGCGCGAACATGGGCACCAACGCAGCGGGTTGCCATTTGGGCGCTCCGCTTGTCTTGAGCAGTTCCACAGCGGCAACAAACAGCGCGTTGTCTGCCAGTGAGCTGAAAAACTGGGCCGCCATGATGGTGTAAAAACCGCGCTTCATTAAACTTTCGCCATGTCCATACGATGCAGGGTTATAGCATGGGGGCGCTGGACAGTTCCCGCAATACCCCTATCGGGCAGAGCGCAAAAACTCAAGCGGCAATAATGTCGGCATGCCGCGTCCCATCCATGCAACCATCCATACCGAAGCCCTTGGTCACAATCTGGCGCGTGCAAGGCTGGCCGCACCCGACGCCAAAGTGTGGGCCATTGTCAAGGCCAACGCCTATGGTCATGGCATAGCGCGCGCTTTCGATGGCCTGAAAAGCGCAGATGGTTTTGCGCTCCTGGACCTGGATGAAGCCAGACGCTTGCGAGCGCTGGACTGGCGTGGGCCGATTCTTCTTCTTGAAGGCTGCTTCGATGGGCGTGATCTGGAAATCTGTTCGCGCCTTGGCTTATGGCACGTGGTGCATTGCCACGAGCAAATCGACATGCTGGCTGCGCACAAGACCGTCCAGCCACATCGCGTGTTTTTGAAAATGAATTCCGGCATGAACCGGCTGGGTTTGAAGCCCGAGCGCTACCGCGCTGCCTGGACACGCCTGAACGCGCTGCCGCAGGTCGATGAGATATCGCTCATGACGCATTTTTCAGATGCTGACACAGCCAAGGGCATTGCCGCGCAGCTGCGAACCTTTGAAAGTTTGACTCACGACCTGCCCGGGGAGCGATCCCTGAGCAACAGCGCTGCGACCCTGTGCCACGGTGAAGCCCTTGCCACCAAGTCAGACTGGATACGTCCTGGCATCGCGGTCTACGGCAGTGCGCCAGACTACCCAGGCCACAGCTTTGAGCAATGGGACCTGCGGCCGACGATGACGCTCAGCTCAAAAATCATCGGCGTGCAACACCTGCAAGCTGGCGACACAGTCGGTTATGGCTCCAGCTTTACAGCAGACGGCCCGTTGCGTATTGGCGTGGTGGCCTGCGGCTATGCAGACGGCTACCCGCGCCACTGCAGCACCGGCACGCCTGTGCTGATCGATGGTGTGCGCTGCCGCCTGGTGGGTCGGGTCAGCATGGACATGGTCACCGTCGACTTGTCGCCTGTGCCGCTGGCGGGCATGGGCAGTGAGGTGACGCTGTGGGGCCGCGCATCCAATGGTGCTGTCGTGTCCATTGACGAGGTGGCTCATGCGGGCGGCACGGTGAGCTATGAGCTGATGTGTGCGCTGGCGCAGCGGGTGCCCGTGGTGGTTGACTAGCGCTGCGCTCAAGGCAAGCTGGCCAGATGGACTTGCGCTGCTGTGGCCAGCTTTTCATCAAACGTCGCCAGCGGCGCTTTGAGATTGGCTGCCAGCCACAAGTAACTTGCATCATATGCAGACAATTTGTACTGCAAAGCCAGGGCTAAAACCTCTTTGAGCTCGATTTGGTGAAGCGATACGTTCAGTGCTTCAAAGCGCTCCAGCCCTTTGTCAACCAACGTACCATAGCCTTGCTTGTGCTTTTTGATGGCAACACTGAAGAGTTCGATTTCCAGCAGGAAGGGCGCATTCAGGCTGCGGCCACGAATCTTTTCGCCGGCCTGGACCTGCCAGGGCTCTTCGAAAATGATGCCGGCAAGCGCGCTGCAATCAACCACCACAGGCGGGCGTGCTAGATATTTAACTGGCGGCTCTGCAACATAGAAAGGGCGAGGACCAGAGCCTGTAGAAAGACTCATCGTGCATCCCGCTCGGCACGAATAATGTCAACGCTAAGCGCAATGCCTGGGGGATAGACCGGACGCATATCCTCGGGCTGGGCATCAATCTCTGCGCACACCTGCTCAATCGTCTTCCAGCCATGACCAATGATAGGGTTGCCCATGCGGTCATGGCCCACGATGCGGCCTTGTCGGCGATCCTGTTGGGCACCCATCGAACGGTCAAGGTTTGACTGATCGCCTCTGAAAGCCTCTATGTCCCCATCCGCAGTCACAGCCATCTCAATAATGGCCATCAGCTCCCCCTGAAGCGACCGATGGTTACGTGCGGCGCGTTGTCGCAGGCTCTCTGCCCAAGCTTCGGGAACGTCTTTGATGGACAAGTTAGACATACTGGCTCCAAAAAGCAGCTAAATGAATCAAATGGCTTCATTGTGAAGCCATTTTGTGATTGATGCAACCGATGATGGGTCGCCAGAGACAACCGCCCGGAAGCGTTGGCACGGCACTTGCGGTTGGTCTTGAATACAAGATTGGATTCACATAAATGGTGCGCAATTTGGAACATCTCACGGTATCAAGCAAGCAGGCAGCGCACGATTTCGCGCCACAAGCCTGGATATCCGTCTGCGAGCCCCCGCTGCGCACCCACACCACCGGACCACTTGCCGGTCTAACGTTTGGCGTCAAAGACAACATGGATGTGGCGGGCATGCCCACCACAGCAGCCTGCCCGGGTTTTGCCTTCGCGCCGGCCGAACATGCCGTCGTGGTGCAAAAACTGCTGGCTGCGGGTGCCACGCTGGTCGGCAAAACCAACCTGGACCAGTTTGCCTGCGGCCTGAACGGCAGCCGCTCGCCCTACGGCGCGGTGCCCAATGCCTTTGATGCGGCCTATGTGTCAGGCGGCTCCAGCGCTGGCTCGGCCTATGTGGTGGCCATCGGGCAAGTCGACTTTGCCTTGGGCACAGACACAGCCGGTTCTGGCCGCGTGCCTGCAGGGCTGAACAATATTGTGGGCATCAAACCGTCCAAAGGCCTGGTCAGCACACGCGGCGTGCTGCCCGCCGCGCAAAGCGTCGACTGCGTGTCGGTGTTTGCGCGTACCGTCGATATTGCGGCCCGGGTGCTTGAGGTGTTGGCATGCTACGACCCGCAGGATGCTTTTTCACGGCAGCTTACGCTGAACGCCCAGGCTTGGGGCGCCAGCTTCAGGTTTGGCGTGCCATCCAGCCTGCGGTTTTTTGGCGACGCGCAGGCTGAAGCGGCCTTTCAAGCGGGCATCGCTCAGCTCCAGGCCCTGGGCGGCGTACCGGTTGTCATTGACTACGGCCCGCTTGCAGCGGCGGCAGACCTGCTTTACAACAGCGCGCTGGTCGCCGAGCGGTATGCCGCCATCAAGCCGTTTTTTGATGCGCATGAAGCGGCGGTGATCGAGCCAGTGCGCAGCATCATCAGCCAGGGTCGCAACTACAGCGCGGCAGATTTATATGCCGCACAAACCCAACTGCGCGCCTACGGCCAACAAGCCGCTGCGATGTGGCGCGACATCGACCTGCTGCTGGTGCCCACCGCCCCCACGCACTACACCCTTGCCGCCATGCAGGCCGACCCGGTGGCACTGAACCGCAACCTGGGCGAGTACACCAACTTTGTCAACCTGCTGGACTACGCGGCCATTGCCGTGCCGAGCAGCCTGCGTGCTGATGGCTTGCCCTTTGGCGTGACCCTGATTGGCCCCTGCGGCAGCGACTGGCAACTGGCCGAACTGGGCCAGCGCTTGCACCACAGCACCGGACTACAGCAGGGCTTTACAGGTTTAAATCTGCCTGAAGCCAAGGTAATAGCTGGACTTTTCGCTATCGAAAAAGAAGCAACCATGGCCGTGGCTGTGGTTGGCGCACACCTGACAGGCATGCCCCTGAACAGCCAACTGACAGAGCGCGGCGCGCAACTTGTGCACGCCTGCAGCACGGCGGCCCACTACCGTCTGTATGCCTTGCCCAACACCACGCCGCCCAAGCCGGGCCTCAAGCGGGTGGCCGCTCATGGCGCGGCTATTACCGTCGAAGTGTGGGACATGCCGGTGAGCCAGCTTGGCAGCTTTCTTGCATTGATCCCGCCGCCGCTGGGCCTGGGCAAAGTTGAGCTGGCCGATGGAAGCTGGGTCACAGGCTTTATCTGCGAAGGGTTGGCACTGGACGCCGCCCTGGACGTGACCGAGCACGGCGGTTGGCGTGCGTATATGCAATCGCTCAAAAAATAGTTTTTTAACCCCCTCATTTCATCAACCAGGAGCTTTTAACCATGACGCAACACACCACACCGACACGCCGCCACGTCTTGAAAACCACCGCTGCCGCCATCAGCGTGCTGGCTGCGCCGGCCATCGTGCGCGCGCAAAGCGGCACCAAAATTCGGGTCGGCTACTGGCCGATCGCGGCTGGCTTGCCTTTTTATGCAGCGGTTGAATTGGGTTACTTTAAAGAAGCGGGCGTGAATGTCGAAGTCGTTCGCCTGGCAGGGGCCCAGCAGATCATGGAAGGCATGCTGGCCGACCGACTGGACGGCAGCGCCAACGGCACAGGCTCGGGCAATCTGGCCGTGGGCGAATTGGCATCGCCCGGTACATTCAAAATCTTTTGCGCCAACCCCAGCAACCTGAAAAACGTGCTCGACGAAGTCATCGTCCCGATCAACAGCACAGCCAAAACCATGGCCGACCTGAAAGGCAAAAAAGTCGGCTCCGGCCCTGGCATTCAAAACGTCACATTGGCCAAAACCATCTTCGAGCGCGGCGGCGCAACTGGCGTCACCGTTGTGGAACTGCCGATTGGCCAGCACGTCGCTGCGCTGGCTGCTGGCCAGATTGACGGTTGCTACACGCTGGAGCCCACAGGAACCATTGGCCGACTCAATGGAACGACCCGTGTCCTGGAAGCTGGCGTGATTTCCAAGTACGTGCTGGGCGACCCGATGGCGCCCTGGTTTGGCGGCTCGGCAGCATTGACGTCGACCTTCATCAAGAAGCACCCGGACGAGGCCAAAAAATACATTGCCGCCTACGCCAAAGGCGTGAACTACGTGCGCACCAAAAATACCGAAGCGCGCCAGTACCTCAAAGGCTACACCGCGATTGAAGGCCCGCTGACAGGAGAAGTACCGCTGGCGGCTTACACCATGTACAACGAGTTCACCGCCGCTGACATTGGCCACTTTCAAAAGTTCTTCGACTTGTTCACCGACCGCGGTGTGCTTCCTTCCCGCGTGATGGTCGACACGATGATTTACAAAGGCTAGTCCCGATGACAACGAACAACCCATTGGCCACGCCGTGGACGCCACAGCAGAGCACCACCGCTGTTGCGGCCCCTCAACCCGCTTGGCTGTCTTTTGAAAAGGCGCTCCCCTTCATCGGGCCAGTGCTGCTGCTGTTGGTGTGGGACCTGGTTGTTCGCTTTGGTTTGGTCAAGGCCATCTTGCTGCCGCCGCCCATAGACACGGTGTCAGCCTTGCTCAGCGGCCTGGCAGGCGGGCCGCTGCTGACCGATTTTGGCGTGACGCTGTGGCGCACGGTACAGGCTTTTTTGATCGCCGCGTCGGTCGGTGTTCCCTTGGGCATCGTGCTGGGCAGCAATGAAAAAGCCTACCGCAGCGTTGAATTTTTAATTGATTTTTTTCGCTCAACACCCTCGTCAGCGCTGATACCGCTGTTCATGATGATCTTCGGTATTTCAGACATCAACAAGGTGGCGATTGCTGCTTTTGGCGCCTTTTTGATTGTGGTGTTCAACAGCGCTTACGGCGTGATGAATGCACGCAAGCAGCGCGTCATGGCCGCCAAAGTCATGGGCGCATCACGCTGGCAGGTTTTTAAAGACGTGCTGGTGTGGGAGAGTTTGCAACCGACGTTTGTGGGTTTGCGCTCGGCGGTGTCGATGGCGCTGGTGATTGTCATCGTGGCAGAGATGTTCATCGGTGCTGACAACGGCCTGGGCAACCGCATCATCAACGCGCAGCAAGTGATGCGAGTCAAAGACATGTATGCCGCGATTTTGTCGGCTGGCGTGATGGGTTATGCCTTGAACGTTTTTTTCCTGGTTGCTGAAAAAAGAACAGTTCATTGGAGTGGAAGATGACCGAAGTGCTGAATGCCCCTGTCTTTGCGGATGTGCCTGTGCCAGCCTTTCAGCCCGGCCCGGCAGGCACGCACATCACCATACGCGGCCTGACCAAATACTTCGCGGGTTGGCCGCTGTATGAAAACTTCGATCTGGATATTCCGAAAAACAAAATCACCTCTGTCTTCGGGCCCAACGGCTGCGGAAAGTCCACCCTGATCAACATGATTGCCGGACTGGTGCCGATTGATTCAGGCGAAATTCTGTTTGATGGCAAGTCGCTCAAGGACACCAAGATTGGCTACGTGTTCCAGAACTACCGCGAGGCCCTGTTCCCGTGGATGCGCACCATTGACAACATTGCCTATCCGCTCAAACTGGAAGGCAAGTCCAAAGCCGAGGTCGATCGCCGCATGGCTGAACTGGTGGCCTCGTTTGATGTGAAGTTTGACCTGAACCGCTACCCCTATGAGTTGTCTGGTGGACAGCAGCAAACCGCATCCATCATGCGCGCATTGGCCCCCAAGCCGGAGGTGCTGTTTCTGGACGAACCTTTTTCTGCGCTTGACTTTGAAATGACGCTGTTCATTCGTGAAAAATTGCAAGAGGTCTTCATGCAGACTGGCACGACGATGCTGCTGGTCTCGCATGACCTTGAAGAAGCGGTTTATCTGGCCGACCAGGTGCTGCTGCTGACCAAGCGGCCCACCAAAGTCGCAGAAATATTGCATTACAGCGATGCCCGCCCACGCACCACAGAGACCTTGTCAGAGCCCACCTTTATCGCCGCCAAAAAACGCAGTCTGGAAATTTTTCAGCGTGAAGTGCGGCGTTAAAACCATAAGCGGGAGCGAACATGAACGAAGCCGATGTATTGAACTACGTGCACAGCACAGCGACCTTGCTGGGCATTCCCGTGGACGACGGGCGCGCCAGACGGGTGGCCAGCCATCTGCAACGCACGGTTGCCATGGCTGCCATGCTGGACACCGCCAACCTCCACGCCGAAGCAGAACTGGCTGAGATTTACTGCCCAGCCCCCTTCCAGCCCAATGAAAACAAGAGTAGCATGCTATGAGTAACATAGCATTTGATGCGCTGTCTATGGCGGCCAGCGTGGCCAGCGGCCAGACCAGTGCACGCGCCTTGCTTGAATCCTGCATCAGCCGGATTGAAGCCACCGATGCAAGCGTCAATGCCTTCACTGAAAAAACCCTGAGCCGTGCTTTTGCCGAGGCAGATGCCGTCGACATTGGCCGCGCAAACGGGCAGGCGCTGGGCCCGCTGGCTGGCGTGCCTTATGCGGTGAAGAACCTGTTTGACATTGACGGCGTGGTGACGCTGGCGGGCTCAACGATCAACCGCAACCATGCCGCAGCCACAGCCGATGCTTTTCTGGTTCAGCAGATGAAGTCTGCAGGTGCCGTGCTGGTGGGTGCGCTCAACATGGACGAGTACGCCTACGGCTTCACCACAGAAAACACCCACTACGGGCCGTGCCACAACCCGCATGACCTGAGCCGGATTGCAGGCGGCTCATCGGGTGGCTCGGGCGCGGCAGTCGCGGCAGGCCAGGTGCCGATCACGCTGGGCTCCGACACCAATGGTTCGATACGGGTACCTGCCTCGCTGTGCGGTGTGTGGGGCTTGAAACCGACTTTTGGCAGGCTGTCAAGGCGCGGCACTTACCCCTTTGTGTACAGCATTGACCACTTGGGCCCGATCGCCAGCAGCCTGAAAGGCCTGGCTTTGACGTATGACGCATTGCAAAGCCCTGACCCGCTGGACGCAGGCTGCCACGCACTGAGCATCCAGCAGGTGATGCCAATCGCAGACCAGGGGATTGAAGGCTTGCGAGTTGGCGTGCTGGGCGGTTACTTTCATGACCACGCCAGTCCGGCCGCGCGCGAGGTGGTAGCCCTGGCCGCCAAAACACTTGGTGCCAAAGAAGAAGTTATTTGGCCCGACGCAGCGCTGGCGCGTTCAGCGGCTTTCATCATCACCGCCAGTGAAGGCGGCAGCTTGCACTTGAATGATTTGCGAACCCGCGCTGACGAATTCGAGCCTTTGTCGGTTGACCGCTTTATGGCAGGTGCCCTGCAACCCGCCGACTGGACCATCAAGGCCCATCGGGTACGCCGCATGTACCGCGACAAGGTCAATGAATTGTTCAAACACTGGGACATTTTGCTGACGCCCGCCACGCCCTGCAGCGCTCCTGTCATCGGCACCGAATGGCTGGACATCAACGGCTCGCAGCAGCCCGCTCGTGCCGCCATGGGCTTGCTGACCCAACCGATTTCATTTGCAGGCTGTCCGGTGGTGGCAGCACCGATGTGGCCAACGCAGACAGGCGGCCTGCCCATTGGGGTACAGGTGATTGCCGCACCCTGGCGCGAGGACCTGGCGTTTCGCGCGGCCAAGGTACTTGAGCGTGCTGGCGTGGCACACATCAAGACGGCTTGCTTGGCATGAATCCAGGGCGGCGTTTGCAGACCAGCAAGGAGCCCTCATGACCCACCCATTGAAAACAGCGCCAGCTGTTCGGTTGGCTGCTCCGCCTCGACGGCAGTCCCGGGCGGATGAGGTGTACGAGCAACTCAAGCGCGATGTGTCTGGCTTCAAGCTGGTGCCGGGTGACCGCTTTACAGAAACTGAAATCAGCGAGCGCCTGAAAGTGTCGCGCACCCCTGTGCGCCAAGCGCTGTTTCGCTTGCAGCAAGAAGGTTTTGTGGAGGTCCTGTTCAGAAGCGGCTGGCGTGTGCTGCCCTTTGACTTTGACCAGTTTGAAGAGCTGTACGACCTGCGCATGGTGCTTGAAACCACTGCGGTGCGGCGTTTATGCGAGCAGGTCGTCCGGGTCAACAGCGACCTTCTTGACGAGCTTGCCGGCATCTGGCTGGTCAGCACCGAGCAGCGCAGCACCAACACGGTTGAGCTTGCACAATGGGACGAAGCCTTTCATTGCGCGCTGGTCGCTGCTGCTGGCAACGCCGAAATGGCACGCGTGCACCGTGAGGTGACCGAGCGCATTCGCGTCGTTCGCCGGCTTGACTTCACCCAGCAGCCACGCAGGGATGCGACCTACGACGAGCATGCCAAAATCCTGCAGGCCATCGAGCACAAACGCGGCGACCAGGCCGCGCTGCTGCTGCGCACCCATATCCAGGCCAGCCAAACCGAGGTGCGCAAAATCACGCTGCACCAGGTGCACATGGCGCGGCAGGCGGTGTGCTGATTTTTTAATACTCACTTTTCAAAGATATCCCCACGTGACCACGACCGCATCAACCCCTCATGCCAGCCTGACCGTCAACCTGACGCGCGCCCAGGAAGAACTGCAACAGGCTTTTGATTTGTACGAAGACGCGCTGATCCATAACAAGGTGGACATGCTCGACGCGCTGTTCTGGAACAGCCCGCACACGCTGCGTTACGGCGCCAAAGAAAATCTCAATGGCTACGACGAGATCAAGGCGTTTCGTGCAGCGCGTCCCAGTGCAGGTTTAAAGCGTGACATTCTCGATCGCCACATCGTCACGTTCGGTCTCGGCATGGGCGTAGCCAACATCACCTTTCGTCGCGCTGGTGAGGCACGCGTGGGCCGCCAGTCGCAAACTTGGGTCAAGTCGGGCGATGGCCCGGACGCCGCGCTGGCCCATGGCTGGCGCGTGGTGTCGGCCCATGTCAGCTGGATGGACCTTTAAATTTCAGGGCTATTACCAGCGCTATGAGCAGCGCCAACACCAGCGCTTGCGCTAAAAGTAGACTTTTTGCAGCAGCTTGAGCAAGGTCTTTTTTTCTGCCGCGCTCAGACGGCTGGCGGCGTCTTGTTCAAGCTCAGTGGCGGTTTTTTCAGCCCGCACCATCATCTGTTGACCCGCGTCCGTCAGGTACAGGCCAATCGCACGACCGTCGTCTGGATGGGGCAGGCGGGCCAGCAACTTGCGGTTTTCCATCGCATTGATCTTGCCGACAAGATTGGGAGGCAGCAGGTTCAAGGCAGCGCAAATTTGGCGTGAGGTGATGCCCGGGTTGTGCGTGATGAGAGAAAGAATGGAAAAATCCACCGGGCTCAGGCCATAGTCGGCCATGCGATGCGTGAAAAGCTCAATCACCTTGAGCGACACGCGCCGGGCGTTGTAGCCCAGCAAGGTTTCAAGGTAAGTCGTGTCGATCTCCTGAGCGGCGGGTGTCCGATCGGGGCGGCCCGTCAGCTCAGTATGGGGCGGCGCTGGCATACAGTTTCATGCTATCTCAGGGCAAGGCGAACCACATTCATGACGCTTTGAGCCGGCGAGCTCGCCGTTAGCTGCACAGCGCCTTGATGTCCTCGGGCACAGCGATGGCTTTGATGCGGTCAGGGTTGTCGGGATGGCGGATGCAAAAGGCGCGTGTCTCGGTGCCCTCGCAGAGCAGCACGTCACCGCGCATGACGCTGTGCTTTTGAATAAAAGCCTTGCCGCGCCATTCCAGCACGCTGGTGTGGATCTGCAGCGTTTCGCCGTAGGTGGCGGGCTGCATGAAGCGGGTGTTGATCTCCAGCAGAGGCGTGCCGATGATGCCGGTGGTTTTGACCAGCTCGCGCCAGGTGGGCACGCCGCACTTGACGAAAAAATTCAGCGACGATGCATCCATCCACTTGGAAAAGTTGGGGAAAAACACGATGCCGGCTGGGTCACAGTCGCCAAACATGACCTCCACTTGATACATGACCGTTTTGCTCATTTGATGTCCATTCGACGGGTTAGCTATTGATTCAGAAGCTGCGCGCTCAAGCTTATATTGGTCTGCAGGCCGGTCTGACAGCTGGGCCTGTAATTTTGGCACTTTTCCATATGCACGGGAGCCGTTTTAGCATCATGCGTGATGTACGGGGTTCTCCAGCAGCAGCGCGATGCCCTGCCCGCCACCGACACAAGCGGACGATATGCCGTAGCGCACACCGCTGGCCTGCATCTGCCGCGCCAGCGTGAGGGTCAGCCGCACGCCGGTGGCCGCCAGCGGGTGCCCCATCGCAATCGCGCCGCCATTGACATTGAGTCGACGGATGTCCAGGCCCAGCTCTTTGGCCACAGCCAGCGTTTGTGCGCCTTGCGCTTCGTTGATTTCAAAGCAGCCAATGTCGTCCAGCTTGAGCCCGGTGCGCTCAAGCAGCAAACGGATCGCCGGTGCCGGGCCAATGCCCATGATCTCGGGTGGCACGCCAATGGCCGCCGCTGCAACCAGGCGCGCCAACGGTTTTTTGCCCTGAGCGCGCGCATAAGAACCCGAGGCCACGATGCTGGCCGCTGCGGCATCGACCAGCGCAGCGCTGTTGCCGCCGGTCTGGACGCCGCCTTCGTACACCGGCCGCAGTTTGGCCAGTACCTCGACTGGCGAGACTCGGGCGTGGGTGTCAAGCGCCACCTCGGTGACTTTTCCTGGCAGCCTGATGCCGCGCGCTGCGTAACCCGGCAATTCAAACTTTTCAGTGACGACAGGCGCGATCTCCCCGGCATGAAAGCCGGTGGCTTGGGCCGCCACCGCTTTGGCAAACGAGCTGGACGCAAACGCATCGACCTGCTCGCGTGTGATGCCGTATTTTTTGGCCAGATTCTCGGCCGTCTGAATCATGTTGATGCCGGGTGCGGGGTCTTTCAGGGCTTCCCACATGAAGTCTTTGAAGCCCACAGGCGCGCCCAGCTTGAAGCCGGTACGGTGGTCAAACGCAGCAATCGGGTTACGCGTCATGCTCTCGGTGCCCACCACCAGCGCCACATCGGCAGCGCCGCTTTGTATCTGCTCCCCGGCTTGCCTGAACAGCTCAAAGCCGGTCCCGCAAATGCGCTGCACCATGATGGCCGGCACCTCTTGCGGCACGCCCGCATACAGGCCAATGTGGCGCGGCAACACAAACTGGTCAAAGTCGCCAGGCGCCATGTTGCCCGCAATCACAGAGTCAATGTGCTGCGCAGGCACGCCCGCCTTGACAAGCGCCGCGCGTGCAGCCTTGATGCCCAGGTCGGTGGGCGACACATGGCCCAAGGCGCCGCAGTAGTCGACCATCGGCGTGCGCATGCCGCCAAGGATCCACACGTCTTTGAATTCGGAGACAAAGCCTTTTTGTTTCATGACATATCTTCAGGTGGCTTGGTTGGAATGCGGTTTGTAAATCGGCTGCACAGCATCGGTATGCAAGGCCTCCACCAGCGCACTGCGGTGCAACAGCACGGCACGCTGGTTCACGGATCCCTTGTCGGTCACCTCGCCTTTGTCAATCGACGGCGGCTCCTGCATCACATGCAGCCTGGCGATTCGGCTAGCGCTTCCCGTGGCCGTTGTCGCCAGCGCGTTCACGACGTTTTGAAAATGCTCGGCGAGGGCTTGGCTTGGCAGCAAGCGCGCCGCTGCGGTTGGAATCACCAGCGCGCCGACTTCCTTGAGGTTCAGGCCCGTCAGCACCACGTCCTGCACATAGGGCGCGCCTGCCGCGATGATTTTGGCGCGCAGCGGGCCCACGCTGACAAAGGTGCCGGTGGCCAGCTTGAAGTCTTCGGCAATCCGGCCGTCAAAGCTCAGGCCTACATGGATGTTGTTGTCGTCAATCCACCTGACGGCGTCCCCGGTGCAAAAAAAACCTTCTTCATCGAAGGCCTCAGCCGTCTCCTGCGGCGCACGCCAGTAGCCGGGCATGATGTTCGGGCCTTTGTAACGCACCTCGGTTTTACCTTCGCTGGGCACCAGCTTGAGCATCATGCCCGGTGTGGGTACGCCCAGGTCGCCGGCCTTGACGTTGGGACTGGTGACAAAAATAGCAAACGGTGCGGACTCCGTCATGCCCAGACCCGTCGCCATCACGATACGCTCGCCGATTTCTTTTTCCTGACTGTCAAACAGGCTGTCCCATATCGGCTGGGCCAGCGCGGCCCCAGCGTAGAAAAACATCTTCACACGGCTAAGCAAATTGCGGCGCAGTTCGTCGTCGGTCTTCATCGCCTGCGCAATCGCCTCAAAACCGGTGGGCACGTTGAAGTAAACCGTGGGCGCAATCTCGCGCAGGTTGCGCAGGGTCTCGGCCATCAGGGCAGGTGTGGGTTTGCCGTCGTCGATGTACAGGGAGCCGCCATGAAACAGCACCAGTCCAAAGTTGTGGTTGCCGCCAAAGGTGTGGTTCCACGGTAGCCAGTCCACCAGTACCGGTGGCTCTTGCGCCAGCACCGGCATCGACTGCGCCATTTGCTGCTGGTTGGCACACACCATGCGCTGGGTGTTGATGACGGCTTTGGGCAGTTTGGTCGAGCCACTGGTGAACAGGAACTTGACGATCGTGTCTGGTCCGGTGGCCTGCATCGCTGCGTCAACCGCTGGCGTGACTTGCGTGGCCAGCAAGTCGGCAAATGCAGTGATGGTGCGGCCATCGAGCTGGCCCATGCCCAGTACCACTTCAATGTCGCTCGCAACGGCCGCATGGATGGCCTTGGCATAGCGCACGCCGTCAGCGGCAAACACCAATCCGGGCGTGGTGGTTTTGAGCACGTGGCGCAGCTTGTCAAAGTCCTGACTGACCAGCGAATAGGGCGGCGACACCGGTACAAACGGGACGCCAGCGAGCATGCAGCCTAACGCGAGCAATGCATGGTCCAGGTCGTTTTCAGACAGTATCGCGACGGGCCTGTCTGCGCTCAGGCCGCGATGGATGAGCGCCTGTGCAATGCATCGGGCACGCACCCAAGCTTGTGCGTAGGTGACGTGTTGCCAGTCACCTGTTTTGCCATCTTGCAGTTTTTCGCGCTTGGCCATGAAGGTGCGCTCAGGCACGGTCTGCGCCCAATGTTGCAAGCGGTCGGTGATGCGGGCGGGGTAATCATGCAGGGCTTGTCCAGCGCTCAGGTACTGCGTGCCCGCAGCGCCATCCTTCAGGGTCACGCTGGTCACGCCAAACGTGAGGGGACGAAATTTGGGAGCGTTCATGCGCACGTATCTGCTGGTCTTGACCTGAATGTGGTCAGTCTTTTTTAACCTTGGCGGCCTTGCCGTCGAGAAACGCTTTAACCCTGTCCTTGGCTTCAGGCGCGCTTTGCGCCACGGCCGCCATCAGGGCCTCGGTAAAAAAGCCCTGGTCTGCAGGCTGCTCGGCAATGCGCGGCAGCGCATGCATCAGGGCGTAGTTGGTGAGCGGTGCGTTTTGCGCGATGCGTCCAGCCAGCTCAAAAGCCTTGTCAAATGCCTTGCCTGCGGGAACCAGGTATTGGGCCAGGCCAATGCGTTCGCCGTCTACTGCGTTGTACACACGGCCGGTCAACATCATGTCTGTCATGCGGGCCACACCGATCAGCTTGGGGATGCGCACCGAGCCACCGCCGCCCACAAAAATACCGCGCGACCCTTCAGGCAGCGCATAAAAAGTCGAGTCATCGGCCACACGGATATGGCAGGCACTGGCCAGCTCCAGCCCGCCGCCGACCACCGCGCCATGCAAGGCCGCCACAACAGGCACCGGCCCGTACTGCACCCGCTCCAGCGCCGCATGCCACATGCGCGAATGGTGCAGACCCTGGGCAGCGTCACGCTCTTTGAGTTCACTCAAGTCCAGGCCGGCACAAAAGTGCTCGCCCTCGCCATGCAGCACCACCGCCCGGGCCTCGCCAGGCAGCGTTTCAAACAGGTGGCGCAGCGCCAGAATCAAAGCATCGCCCAGCGCATTGCGCTTGGCGGGGCGGCTCAGGCGGATCACGGCAACCGCGCCGCGCATCTCAAAGTGAAGGTCGTTTTGGGTCATGATGGGGTGTCGAATGAGCCTTGATTATGGTTATATTTAATAACCATAACAAGACAAAAAGAACCCCTTTTGACTAGGAGAAACCCTGGGGTGACGTGGCCCTTCGCCGCGCTGTGAAAAGCGGCCAGGACAAGACCAGCACATCGCCCGCGGGCATGCTGCAAAAATCAGACCTCATACAGGGTTTCGAGTGACTCAAACCCCTTGATTTCCATCGGGTTGCCAAAGGGGTCGCAAAAAAACATGGTGTGCTGCTCGCCGGGCTGGCCTGCAAAACGCAGTTGGGGTGCCATCACAAACGCGGTGTTGGCGGCTTTCAGGCGCGCTGCCATGGCCTGCCAGTCGGGTAGCGCCAGCACCAGGCCAAAGTGCGGCATGGGCACCAGCGTGTCGCCTACGCGTCCCGTGTTTTCGGTTTTGAACGGCGGGCCCAGGTGCAGCGATATTTGGTGGCTGAAAAAGTCAAAATCTACCCAGGTGGCGCTAGAGCGCCCTTCTCTACAGCCGAGCACGCCACCGTAAAACGCTCTGGCGATGTCAAGGTCGGTCACGTTGAAGGCAAAGTGGAAAAGGCTTTTCATGGCGCAAGCTTAGCAGGGGAAAGCGGTCGTGCAAAGTTCTCGTTTCACTATTAAATCAGGAGCGGCTTGTCCAAGCAATATAAGGACTAGAGTCGCTTTTGATGAAAAAAATCGGCTGAAAAGAGATTTTCAGGCCCCGCAGGCGCTTAAAACACTTTGCACGCAAGCTGCCGCGTTGCACAATGAAGGCGGACATCATTGAAGAGACCACTGCAGCAGGAGACAACCATGAGCGATTCAGACAACTCGGCATTTTCTGGTTTTGGCAAGTTTGTGCCAGGCTTTGACTTTTTGCAAAACCTGGCCGCCCAGGCGGCAGGCGGTGCGGCAGACAAAACCCCGCAGTTAGCAAACCTGGGCGGCTGGATGGCTCCCACGCTGAATGTTGAAGATCTGGACAAGCGCATCAGCGAGCTGAAGTCGGTGCAGTTTTGGCTTGACCAAAACGCCACCGCACTGAAGGCCACCATTCAGGCGCTGGAAGTGCAAAAAATGACGCTGGCCACCCTGAAGGGCATGAACTTCAACATGTCCGATGTGGCCAATGCCTTCAAGCTCAAGGTGGCAGACACCGTGGCCAGTGGTGTGCAGGACACGGCCGACAAGGCCACAACCTTTGCAGGGTTGGAGGTGCCGCCCACCAGCTTTGGCAAAAAAGCGCCTGTCAAAACCAAAGCAGAACCCAAGCCCAAAGCTCAAGCACCGGCTACTGGGGTGGTTGACCCGATGCAGTGGTGGGGCGCGCTGACGCAGCAGTTTCAGGCCATTGCCGCTGATGCGATGAAAGACGCCGCCCAAAAAACCGCCATGAGCGCCACCCAAAGCATCGCCAAGGACGCGATGAAAACGGCGACTGGCATGGCGAAAGACATGGCCAGCAACGCAGGCAAAACCATGGCCGGCGCTGGCCGTGCGGCCATGAACACCGCGCTGCGAAGCGCGCAAGCCTGGCCGACGCCGGTGGCGGCCAACAAGCCCATGACCAAGAAGCCCGCTGCGAAAAAGACGGCCGCGAAAAAACCCGCTGCGAAAACCGCGCGTCAAACCACCCGATAAAACCTGCTCATGACACTGTTTCCCTATGGCCACGCCACCCATCCGCAATGGCCCATGGCCGCTGGCCTGGTACTGGCGCAACTGCGTGCCCACATGGCCTTGCCCGGCTATGCCAGAGCGCCCACACTGGGCCTGCTGTACATCACCGATCATTACGCCGCCCATGCACAGGACATTCTTGACCACCTGAGTGCAGAGCTGCCCGAAGTCACCGACTGGAGCGGCACCGTCGGCGTGGGCATCGCGTCGAACAATGTCGAGTACTTCGATGAACCCGCCCTGAGCGTGATGCTGTGCGATTTGCCGCACGACCAGTACCGCGTGTTTTCTGGCGTGTCTCCTTTGCCATCGGTGGCCAGTGGCCGCTTCAAGGCGCACACCGCGCTGGTACATGCCGACTCAAGCACGCCCGATGTTGCCGACCTCATCAGCGAAATGGCCCAGCGCACGGGCAGTGGCTATGTGTTTGGCGGCCTGGCCGCCAGCCGCAGCAAGACCGTGCAGTTTGCACTCAGTGGCTATGGCAACGTCAAGGGCCATGGCGCAGCCGGCGGCGTTTTCAGCGGCGGCCTGAGCGGCGTCGCATTCACGCAGGAAGCCGCATTGATGTCGCGCGTCACGCAGGGCTGCCAGCCGGTGTCACGCAGCCACGAGATCACCGCCTGTGAGGGCAACGTGGTGACCGGGCTGGACGGTGAACCCGCGCTGGATGTGATGCTGACGACACTGAACGTCACGCTGGACGAGCCCCGTGCGGCACTGGCCAAGGTGCGCAACACGCTGGTGGGTTTGAGTGATCCGGCAGAGTTGTTAAGTGACCGGCTGGTGTCCTACCCCGGCCAGTTTGGTGCCGAAGTCGTGGTGCGCCACATCATCGGGCTGGACCCGAGCCGCAAGGGCATCGCGGTCTCAGGCGCGCCACTGGTCGGCATGCAGCTGGCTTTTTGCGAGCGCAATGCACAAGCGGCACGCGCTGATTTGATTCGCGTCTGCGCAGAAATCCGCGAGGAGCTGGAGCCACAAGAGCAGACGCTTGAGGTGGCCAACGCACTGAGCGCACCCGAAGCAGAATCAGCCCCGCACCCAGCCAGGCGCATCGCCGGGGCCGTTTACGTCAGTTGCGCAGGTCGCGGTGGCCCGCACTTTGGCGCACCGAGCGCCGAGCTGCAAATCGTGCGGCGCGCCCTGGGCGATGTGCCGCTGGTCGGTTTTTTTGCAGGCGGTGAAATTGCCCGCCATCATCTGTATGGTTATACCGGGGTGTTGACGGTGTTTACGGTGGCAGAGCCCGCATGACGCCGCCAGCACCGCATGAACATCCCAACCAATTCGCCCTGCTAAAGCAGCGCCGCTTCGCACCTTTTTTCTGGACGCAATTCTCGGGCGCAGCCAACGACAACCTGTTCAAGTTCGCCTTCACGGTGATGGTGACCTACCAAGTCAGTGTGAGCTGGTTGCCTCCCGCGCTGGCGGGGCTGGTGATTGGGGCTTTGTTCATCCTTCCGTTCTTGTTGTTCTCGGCGACCAGCGGTCAGCTGAGCGACAAGTTTGAAAAAACGCGTGTGATCCGCTTTGTTAAGAATCTTGAAATCGTCATCATGCTGGTGGCGGCTGCGGGCTTCATGAGCAACAACGTCAACGTACAAGTGCCCGTGCTGTTGGCTTGTACGTTTTTAATGGGCTTGCATTCAACCATCTTTGGCCCTGTCAAGTTCGCTTACCTGCCGCAGGCGCTGAGCGAACGCGAACTGACCGGCGGCAATGGCATGGTGGAGATGGGAACCTTCGTTGCTATTTTGCTGGGCAACATCGTTGGCGGCCTGATCATCGCCCTACCGCAGATCGGGCCTGACCTTGTGGCCCTGTCCTGCGTGGCGTTGGCATTGATAGGCCGCGTGGTGGCGCAGTTTATTCCGCTGGCGCCCGCAACTGAACCGAGCCTGAGAATCAACTGGAATCCGGTCACGGAAACCTGGCGCAATCTGACACTGGCCAAGCAGAACGCCGTGGTGTTCCGCTCGATGCTGGGCATCAGCTGGATGTGGTTTTTTGGCGCTACTTTCTTAAGCCAGTTTCCCAGCTTTGCCAAAGATATCATGCACGGCAACGAGCAGGTGGCCTCGCTGTTGCTGGTGGTTTTTTCCATTGGCATTGCCACGGGTTCGTTGCTGTGTGAGCTGCTGAGCAAGCGCCATGTTGAAATTGGCCTGGTGCCGCTGGGCGCAATCGGCATGAGCGTGTTTGCCGTCGACTTGTACTTTGCCTCTCGCGGGCTGGGCACCGCACCCGTCATGAGCTTGAGCGTGTTCATCACGCAACCCGCCCACTGGCGCGTGATGGCCGACCTGGCGCTGCTCAGCCTGTTTGCGGGCCTTTACAGCGTGCCCATGTATGCGCTGATCCAGCTGCGCAGCCAGCCTACGCACCGTGCCCGCATCATTGCAGCGAACAATATTTTGAACGCGCTGTTCATGATCGTCAGTGCCATTTTGGCGGGTGCGTTGCTGAAAGCTGAGTTCACCATTGCGCAAATCTTTCTGCTCGTTGGCCTGGCCAATGCGGTGGTGGCGTTTTATATCTTCATGCTGGTGCCGGAGTATTTGCTGCGCTTTATCGCCTTCATGGTGTCGCGCTGTGTTTACCGCTTCAAGGTCACAGGTGACCACCACCTGCCCACCCAAGGCGCCGCAGTGCTGACCTGCAACCATGTCAGCTTCATTGACGCAGTGCTGCTGATGGCCGCCAGCCCGAGGCCGATTTACTTTGTGATGGACCACCGTATTTTTAAAACACCCATCCTGGGCTGGTTCTTCACATTACTCAAGGCCATTCCCATCGCACCGCGCGTCGAAGACCCGGCGATGTACGAAGCCGCGTTTGAAGCAGCCGCCAACGTGCTGCGTGATGGTGACTTGCTGGCCATCTTTCCTGAAGGCGGCATCACCAAGGATGGCCAGCTTCAGCCGTTCAAAGGCGGCATCATGAAAATTCTTGAGAATGCCAAACGCGACGGGGTGGATGCGCCGGTCATTCCGATGGCGTTGACGAATTTGTGGGGCTCGTATTTCAGCCGGGTGGACGGTGCAGCCATGACCAAGCCGTTTCGGCGTGGTGTTTTTAACCGCGTGGGGCTCATTGTTGGCTCGCCGATGAAGATGACGTCGGTGACGCCTGAAGCGTTGCAGTCAGGCGTTGCACAATTACTGCGCTAATCGTTCCACCAGGTATTCCCGCAAGTACCAGAAGGTGTCGGGCGAGGTCAGCGCCGCAAAGGCCCCTTCCCTGGGGTCTTGACGTGACCGGATGTCCCAGCGCGCATCCACAATACGGCACTGCGTGCAGGGCGCCTGGCCCTTGCGCCGCTGCACCAGTGCAAATCGGCTGGTTTTTAACAGTGCGTCGACGTCTGGCTCTGCATAGTCGACCGGCTGGGGCGCATCGTAGGCCACGATTTTTGCGCCCGTCAATAAAAATTGATAGCGTTCAAACTGGCCATTGAAGTTGTTGGGCACGCGCACCTGCTGGCCTTGCACCAGCGCTACCGCCTGCGGGCTGAAGTGGCCGATAGCGCCGTTGAAAGGCGCAGTGACCCACGCCAGCGCCAGCAAAAAACCAAAACCATTCACAGCCGTGATGGGCTTGGTCCACGACTTTTTGGCGATGCCCAGCGCGCTGGCCACACATACCAGCGCCAGCAACGCCCAGAAAAACGGTGAATAAATATCGCTGTCGCCAACAGCGCTGACGGCACCCTTGCCGATGCGTTGAATGGCGACGGCACCGAGTGCGCAAAACACCAGGCTCAAGCTGAACCAGATGCGCGCCATGCGCTGCCAGTAAAGCGCCATCAGCACCGCCACCGCAGGCATGGCTGCGATCAGGTAGCGCGCCGAACGCTGGCTGGGCAGCATGAAGACGGTGGCCAGTGCCAGCAGCCACAACCACATGACTTTTTCAGCATCGCCAACAGCATGACCACTGCGATAGCTGCGCCAGGCCGTCCAGGCTGCGCCCAGCGCCAGCGGCAACAACAAACCGGCGTTGACGAAATAGCCGGTGAGAATGACCAGGATGCCGCCCGAGCCGCTGAGGGCCAGCTTGAGATAACTGTCAGATGACTTGAACTTGCCGGCGTTCTCGCCCACCACAAACTCACGCCAGACTTCACCCGGTAATGGATCAAGCGCAAACCACAGGCTGAACACGCCGACAGCAATCGCGCAAATAGCCAAAACCTTGATGCCGTCTTGAACCATGCCTGGCCTGAAAACCTGCCACGGCGCACGCCGCGCATGCAGCACCTGATAGCACAGCGCCAGGCCCAGGCCAACAGGCACAACCATCGCAAACGATTTGTACAGGCAGCCCACGCCAAGGGCCAAACCCGCCAGCAAAGGGAACTTGAAACGCGAGGCGAGCAACTTGGGTGGCGACCAGGCAAGCGCGAGAAACACGCCGCACAGCCAGAAGGTTTCAGGCGCGCTGGTCAGGTAGGGTCGGCCATAGCGGTAGGTGCTGAAGAACGACAGAAAAACGATGGCAGCAATCGCGCCTGCAACCGTTGCCTGGTGTTTGTCTTGCCCGGCGGTATTGCTGACTATTTTTCGCGTCAACAAGCCCGCCATCAACGCCGTCGCCCACACATAAACCATGCTGGGCAGGCGCAGGTTCAGCAGTGTCCAGTGGTCGCCCCAGCCTCCTGCCACCATGGCTTGCCAGAACAGCATTGGCGGCTTGGTGTTGCGCATGAAGTCGTACGAGCTGACCAGCGGCAGCCAGTGGCCACTCTCGGCTGTCAGGCGCGCAATGTGCGCGTAAACCAGCTCATCGCCGTTGCGCGGAATATGGTCCCCACCGAGCTGAAAAAGATAGCCCAGCGCCATGGCAACCGCCAGCAATACCCACAGGACTGAACGCGAACTCGACGGGATGGGCGCGGTCAAGGTGCGCCCTTGCCGCCGCTGCGGCGAAACGTCAGTCTGTCGTTGGCAACAAAATTAAAAACGCTCGACAGCCCAATAGCCAGCAGATTAGCCACGATGTAATGCAGATAAAGCGAGAGCGATTTCGTCATCAGCGACTGAATGGCAATCGACACGCCCGCCGCTGCAACGTATTTGAAGAACAGCACCACCACGGGAGGGCTGGCTTCGACCTGGCGGTCGCGCCAGGTCAGGCGGCGATTGAAGTAAAAGTTGCTGATGGTGGCCAGCGTGATGGCCATCCCCATCGAGTAGTTCAGCCGGGTGTGGAAGTCTGCAATGTGCAGCAGCAAAAACTCCTGGCAGGCGTACAGCACAGCGATGTTGATGACCGTGCCGCTGGCTCCCACCGCGCCAAACTTGACAAAGCGCCAGCGTGCCATCGGCTGCAAGCGGGCAGGCAGGCGGCTGATCAAGCGCTCGAAGATGCCGCGCAGATGGGCCATCAAGCCGCCGCCAAAAATTCGCGTGCTTTCTCAAGCACGGCGTCCGGCGCGATGACTTTCAGGCACTGGTTGTCACCATCGCAAAAGCTGTTTCGGTGGTTGTAGGCCGTCAGGCAGGGCGAGCATGGCCACTGGCTGTAAAACGAATGGCATTGCGGCGTGAGCGGCGCATACAAAGCGGGCGTTTCGGGCCCGAACAGCATCACGGTCCAGATCGGCGTCAGGGCAGCAAACTGCCCCGGCCCGCCGTCGTTGGTGACCAGCAGCTTTGCCACATGAAACAGCGCCAGCAGCTCAGCAATCGAGCGGGTGTAGCCTGTCAGGTCAATCACCGGGCTTTCGGGGTGGGTGCTTTTGACGTTGGCCACCAGTTGCTGCGCCAGCGCCTGGTCGTCTTTCAGGCCAATCACCGCCACCGCACAACCGTCTTGCACCAGCCCATTGCACAGCGCCGTGTACGACGCAAGGGGCCAGGCACGTATCGGCAAAATGCCGCCGCCGGGGTAGACCAGTACCAAGTGTTTGCCTGCAATGGCGGGGAAGTCATGTGCCAAACGCTTATTGATATCAACGACCGACTGCGCATCCAGCTGCACATGCGGCGGTGCCTGGGTGGGCAACATCACCTGCAGTTTGGAGGTGGGCACGGTGCTTGAATCCATCGCGCGCGCCAGCGTCAAAAACTGCGCGCTGATGTGCTGGTACGGGTTGTACGGCACCGGCTTGTTGATGTGCGAGCCGCGGTACAGGCCTTCTTGGGTGTGGCGATGAAAGCCAACCCGCACCCTGGCACCGCTGGCATACGACAGCAAACTGCTGATGCGTGAGAACAGCTCGCAGTCAATCGCCACATCGACATTGGCGCGGCGCAACTGCATCACGCAGCGCCACAAACTGCCCAGCAAACCCGTCAGTGATTTGTCGTCCACCGTGTGCACATTTGCGGGTTTGATGACCTGCATCAAATCCAGAATTTCGCGGTTCTTGCCAAACAGCAGGGCGTGCAGCGCTGCATTCGGATAACGCGTTTTAAGGCGGGTGAACATGTCGTGCGCCAGCACCAGGCTGCCCATTTCAGACAGCAAAATAATCACGATGGCGCGCGGCGCAGCATCGGTTTGGGTTTTGAAGGGGCGCGTGATGACGTCCAGCGCAGACACCGCCGCACACAGCGGTATGCCAACCCAACGGTCTATCCAGCGTTGCAGGTTGATGTTCATGCGTTCAACATGCAGCTAAACACCGCGGGCCCGGTCGGCATGGAACTGGGTGACAAATTCAGCAAAGCGCCCAGCGTCCAGCGCATCGCGTACTTCCTGCATCAGGTTCAAGTAATAGTGCAGGTTGTGAATGCTGGCCAGCATGGGGCCCAGCATTTCACCGCAGCGGTCCAGGTGGTGCATGTACGCGCGACTGAACCCGCCCGACGCGGTACCGTCGGGCATCGTCCGGCCCCTGCAGGTATAGCAACTGCAGGTCATGTCAACCGGTGCGTCTTCCGTTTTGTAGCGGGCGTTGCGAATTTTCAGATCGCCAAAGCGGGTGAACATGTGGCCGTTGCGCGCATTGCGGGTGGGCATCACGCAGTCAAACATGTCCACGCCTGCGGCAACACCTTCGACCAGATCTTCCGGTGTGCCCACACCCATCAGGTAGCGCGGCTTGTGATCTGGCAGGCGGTGCGGCGTGTGCGCCATGATGCGCTGCATTTCTTCCTTGGGCTCGCCCACGCTGACGCCGCCAATCGCGTAGCCAGGCAGGTCAAGCGCGACCAAGGCGTCGAGAGATTCCTGCCGCAAATTTTCAAACATACCGCCCTGCACGATGCCGAACAGCGCGTTCGGGTTGTCGAGTTTTTCAAACTCGGTCATGCAGCGGCTGGCCCAGCGCTGGCTCAGTTCCATCGAGGTGCGGGCCTCGGCTTCGGTGGTGATGTGGCCTGCCGTGTCGTACGGCGTGCATTCGTCAAACTGCATGACGATGTCGCTGTTGAGCACCGTCTGGATTTGCATCGAGATTTCAGGTGTCAAGAACAGCTTGTCGCCATTGACGGGCGATGAAAATGCCACGCCCTCCTCGGTGATCTTGCGGCCTTTGCCGTCGGTGCCGCCGAGTGACCAGACCTGAAAGCCGCCGCTGTCGGTCAATATGGGTTTGTTCCAGGCTTCAAACTTGTGCAGTCCACCGAATTGCTTGAGCACATCCAGCCCTGGCCTCATCCACAAATGAAAGGTGTTGCCCAAAATGATTTGTGCGCCCATCTCATGCAACGACTGCGGCATCACGCCCTTGACGGTGCCATAGGTGCCGACCGGCATGAAGATCGGCGTTTGCACCACGCCATGGTTCAGCGTCAGGGTGCCGCGCCGGGCGTGGCTGGTGGGGTCAGAGGTGAGAACTTGAAAGGTGAGCATCGGGAAGCCAGGGTTGACCAATTTTAAGCCCCGCGGTGGGGGCCAGACTTTGCGGCGGACGGGTCAGTTTGCAGCTGTCTTTTGCAGCAACATCGAATCCCCGTAGCTGAAAAACCGGTACCCCTTGGCAATCGCGTGCTGGTACAGCGCCATGATGTGGTCATACCCGGCAAAGGCGCTGACCAGCATCATCAGCGTGCTTTTGGGCAAATGAAAGTTCGTCAGCAGCATGTCAACCACTTCAAACCTGAAGCCTGGCGTGATGAAGATGTTGGTGTCGTTGCAGGCCGGGCCAAACTTGGCTTGCGACTCCAGCGCACGGACGGTTGTGGTGCCCACCGCAACCACACGGCCACCCCGCGCTTTGCAATCTGCGATGGCTTCAAGCGTGGCCGGTGGTACTTCAAAGCGTTCAAAGTGCATGACGTGGTCGGCAATGTTGTCAGCCTTGACCGGCTGGAAGGTACCTGCGCCCACGTGCAAAGTGACGCTGGCGCGCTGCACACCGCTTGCCTCCAATTGGGCCAGCACGGTGTCGTCAAAATGCAGGGCGGCAGTCGGCGCGGCAACCGCACCGGGGTGTTTGGCAAACACGGTCTGGTAGCGCTGCTCGTCGTCTTGTGAGTCGGTGTGCGTGATATACGGCGGCAAAGGGACGTGCCCGTGCTGCGCCATCAGCGCATACGGGTCGCTGCTCAATTTGAATTGGTACAAAGGTCCGTCAACATTCGGCCAGCGGCCCAGCAGCGTGGCGGTAAAGCCGCCGTCCATCTGCATGACGGCACCGGGCAAGGGCTTTTTGCTGACCTTCAAGTGCGCGGCGACCTCATGGCCAGACGCAGCGTCGGGTGACAGGACGCGCTCGATCAGCAATTCAAGCCGGCCACCACTGGCCTTTTGGCCGAACAGCCGCGCTTTGACGACCTTGGTGTCATTGAACACCAGCAAGTCGCCAGGCAAGAGCAGGCTGGGCAAGTCGGTGAACTGGCGATCAGCCCATGCCGGGGCGCGGCCATCCAGCAAGCGCGAGCCGCTGCGCAGCGCGGGCGGGTGCTGGGCAATCAGTTCTGGCGGGAGCGTGAAATCAAAATCACTGAGGGTAAAAGCTGTCTTCATACGGGCACAATTGTCCCATGCCACCCGCTGTCAAAGTTGCTGCCAAAGCTGTTCCAACAGCAGCCAAAACACAGGCTCAAAAAGCGTTGGACAAGCTCGGCCTGCGCCGTGACATTGACCTGGCGCTGCACTTGCCGCTGCGCTACGAAGACGAAACCCGCATCACGATGCTGGCCGATGCACGCGACGGCGAGATGGTGCAAATTGAAGGCATCATCACGAACAGCGAGATCAGCTTTCGACCACGCCGCCAGTTGCGCGTCACGCTCGATGACGGCACCGACACCTGCACGCTGCGGTTTTTAAACTTCTACCCGTCACACCAAAAAACACTGAGTGTGGGCGCACGCGTGCGGGCGCGGGGCGAGCTGCGCGGCGGGTTTGTCAGTCGCGAGATGGTGCACCCCAGCTTCAAATTGGCCGGGGGTGATCTGCCTGGCGCGCTCACGCCGATCTACTCTACCGTGGCGGGCCTGCCGCAGGCGTACTTGCGCAAGGCGGTGCTGGGCGGGGTAGCTCGGGCCGACCTGAACGAAACCATTCCCGCCGCCCATCTGGACAAAAACCTGCCGCAGCCCTTGTGGAGCCTACGTGAGGCGCTACATTTTTTGCATAACCCGACACCCGATGTCGCCTTGGGTGCGTCGGGCAGGGCCGACCCAACCGCGCACAGCCCCCTAGGGGGGCAGCGAAGTACGCGAAGCGACGAGCGTGGGGGCTTCTTGGCAGATTTTGAGGATCACAGCCATCCGGCATGGCAGCGACTGAAAGCCGAAGAGCTGCTGGCCCAGCAACTGTCGCAGCTTGAAGCCAGACGTGTGCGGGCTGCCATGCGTGCGCCGCCCTTGCTAGGCCATTCCCTGCAAAACACCCATTGCACGCTACATGACCAGTTGCTCGAGCGCCTGCCGTTTCGACTGACCACCGCGCAACAGCGTGTGGGCGCTGAAATTGCCGCCGATCTACACAAAAATGTACCCATGCACCGCTTGTTGCAGGGCGATGTGGGCTCTGGAAAAACGGTGGTCGCTGCACTGGCTGCCGCCCGCTGCATGGATGCCGGCTGGCAATGTGCGTTGATGGCGCCCACCGAAATTCTGGCCGAGCAGCATTTCCGCAAACTCATCACCTGGCTGGAGCCACTGGGCATCAAGACCGCATGGCTGACCGGTAGCCAAAAAGCCAAGGAACGGCGCGAAGCACTCGCGATGATTGCGAGTGGCCAGGCCGGTTTGGTGGTCGGCACCCATGCGGTGATTCAGGACAAAGTGGTGTTTAAAAACCTGGCACTGGCCATCATTGATGAGCAGCACCGCTTTGGTGTGGCGCAGCGGCTGGCTTTGCGGAGCAAAGCCAGCGTTGCGCCATTGGCGATTTATGGGCCCGCCCCCACCCCGACCCTCCCCCACTCGGGGGAGGGAGCTTTGACGCAAGAGCCTCATTTATTGATGATGACTGCGACACCTATCCCGCGTACGTTGGCCATGAGCTATTACGCCGACCTGGATGTGTCGACCATTGACGAGCTGCCACCCGGCCGCACCGCCATCGTGACCAAGGTCGTCCACGACAGCCGGCGCGACGAAGTGATTGAACGCATCCGCAGCCAGATTGCTGAGGGCCGGCAGGTGTACTGGGTGTGCCCGCTGATTGAAGAGAGCGAAATGCTGGACCTGACCAACGCTACCGAAACGCACGAAGCCTTGAGCGCCGCCCTGCCCGGCGTGCTGGTTGGCCTTTTGCATTCGCGCATGCCCGTGGCAGAGAAAAAAGCTGTGATGGGTTTGTTCAACGATGGCGTGATGGCCGTGCTGGTCAGCACCACCGTGATTGAGGTCGGCGTGGATGTGCCCAATGCATCGCTGATGGTGATTGAACACGCCGAGCGCTTTGGCCTGAGCCAGCTGCACCAGCTGCGGGGCCGGGTCGGGCGCGGCGCGGCGGCATCGGCCTGCGTGCTGCTGTATTCAACGGGGGATGCCACGCGGCTGGGCGACACCGCCAAAGCGCGCCTGAAGGCCATGCTGGAGACCAACGACGGCTTCGAGATTGCCCGGCGCGACCTGGAGATACGCGGGCCGGGTGAGTTTTTGGGGGCGCGGCAGTCGGGCGCGCCTTTGCTCCGGTTTGCCGACTTGGCCCTTGACGCACCGTGGCTGGCTTGGGCGCGGGCCTTGGCGCCTGTGATGCTGGACAAGCATGCGGCGCTGGCTGAGCGGCATGTTTTGCGGTGGCTGGGGACGAAGGGCGAGTATTTGAAGGCTTGAGGCGGGTTTTTGACCTGTTTTTTCCTGTTTTTAGGTATGTTTTAGGGCTCCGGGCCAATGAATTCCTACGCTAGCAGCTCCTGAATTTATAGCGGCCGTCTTTCACGTAGCTGCCGGGACTCGCCCCGGCGGGCGACTTACTTTTCTTTGCCTCGCCAAAGAAACCCGCCGCCGGGCGACTCCCGGCATCCACATAAAAACTACAAACCCAAAACCCGCTGTCCAGCCTCAGGACTGCGAACATACCCAAACTGCAGCGGCAGTTCCTGCGCCACCACCTCCTGCAACACCCATAACCCCGACTCAACCGCATCGGCTACCTGCAACATATCCTGCGTATGCACCAGCCCAAAACCAAGTGCCGTCTCCAGATAAACGCGCCCATGCTCATCAATAAAGCAGCGCTGAACAATGGCAGCCTCGTTTGCATGGCTCGTCACTTCAAACTCAGGTGCGCTGCCGATCCGCCAAACAAAAGGCGTGGCTTCGAGTTCGACGTAAACACGTTGTGGGCCGTTTTGAAAAAACCACTGGCCCTCGGCGTCACAGGCATAGTTGCGCTGGATGAAGTCAATCAGCTTGTCGTGTTTGAGCAGCGAGCCCTTGCTGGCCAGCTGCCGGCCTGGCTCTGTTGACGGCGCACAAAACCGCCCTGCCGCCTGTGCCTGGTCGTCGCGCATGTACCAGTTGCCGCGCGCATCCAGCCCCAGCCAGCCGTAGCAATGCGGCACATTCGGCCACTTGGCGATGGCGGCCTTGACAATGTCATCCATGAGGCACTCCGATAAATTCATTTTCCGGGCGAATTGCGTCGTTGCGCGGTGCTCGCCATCCTCACGTACCTGAAGTACGTTCCGGTTGCTGTGCGCCGCGCGCCTGGCACTTCATCCCGAAAATCTGAATTTCTGGAAGTGCCTGTCGTTTGATTTTAAAGATGCGTGTCCAGAAACGCCGTCACGGCCTGTGGCATGGCCCGCACGTTCGCAGGGAAACGCCCCGAGGGAAAGCCGACGTGGCCGCCCTGTGCTGGCTGCCAGAGCGTGACGCTGCCGCTCACCTCTGCTGATTGGGGCAGGCTCCAGGCGGGAATGAAGGGGTCGTTGATGGCGTTGAGCGCCAGGGCAGGCACAACAATACGGCCCATGTGCGGCTTGGCCGAGGCGCGCTTCCAGTAGTCGTCGGTGTTTTTAAAGCCATGCAGCGGCGCGGTGACGATGTTGTCAAACGCATACAGGTCACGCGCGGCCAACAGGTCACGGCGGCTGAACAAACCCGGGTGCTGGTCGAGCTTTTGCAGCGCCTTGGGCACCATGCTGCTTAAAAACATGCGCGTGTAAACCAGCCGGTTAAAGCCGCGCCCGATCGCCCAGCCGCTGGCGGCCAAATCAAGCGGCGAACACACGCTGGCCACGGCACGAACCACGTGCGTCGCGGCGGCGCCCAGCTCACCGGCCCAGCGCATCAGCGCATTGCCGCCCAGCGATATGCCCACCGCCACCAGCGGCCCAGCATGGCCAGATTGTAGGCGTCGCAGGATCCAGTCAATCTCTTGAAAATCGCCTGAATGGTAGGCGCGGGGCGCGTGGTTCAGTTCCCCCGAACAGCCCCTGAAGTGCGGCACCGCACAAGCCCAGCCACGGGTCCGTGCAGCATCGGCCAAGGCCTGGGCGTAGTGGCTGCCCGACGAGCCTTCAAGACCATGAAAAATCACCAGCAGCGGTTTTGCCGCCCCGCATTTCACGCCGTGTGAGGCGCTGCCTCCAGAGGGGGCTAATTTTTCTGGGGGAGGCGCGTCGGGAAATGGCGGCTGGGCATCCAGCAAAAAATCAACATCGACAAAATCGTTGTCTGGCGTCACCCAGCGCTCGCGCCGAAACGCTGGCGCGCTGCCGACATAACGCTCGGCCCGCAGCGCAGCCCAAATGGTTTGCAGATTACCGCCAGGCAGCCACCAGGGCGCTTCATATCTCATAGCGGTGAACGCACATCAATGAAGCACTTGCGGGCTGTCGTTGACTTCCAGCATCTCGCTGGGTGTGCCGGGGCTGGCGTGATGCGCCACCATGCGCCAGCCCAGCGGCGTTTTTTGGTACACATTGGTGGCAATCACATAAGCATGGCGCGGACCTGCGTCGGTCAGCACCTCGATGCGTTCCAGCACGCTATGCACGCTGGCACCCAGCGACTCTATCCGGTGCACTTTTTCAGCGCTGGCCTGAATGCTGCCGTTGGTGAACATCATGTCAAACGCCGCACGAATGGCGCCCGCGCCGAGCAGCCGCGCGCCACCGGGGTGCACGCACACAATGTCGTCTTCGTCGGCCCAGCAGGCCATCAGCTTGTCAATGTCGCCACTTTGCAGCGCTTCGTAAAACGCGGTCTCGATCTCGTCGGGACTGCTGGCATCGAAAGGGACGGTTTTGGGTTTGCGCATGGTGGTGATGGGGCAGGCTTGATCAGCGCTGCGCCACGTCTGTAGAGGATGCTATTAGGCCACGGGTGCTTGGCAATCGCCAAACCGATTGCCCGCCAGCGGCAAACAGCAGCAGCTCCGGCTGCGGGGTGACGGTGTAGCCGCCGGTAAATTCGCCGAATGCTGGCAATATGGCGCTGCGGTCTTCAAACACAAAGCAGGGCAGCTTCAGGCGGTCTCGCGCGGGGCCCTGCAAGCGCACCACCGGATGGGTGTGCCCGGCCAGCACGGCATGGCTGGCGTGCGCCTGTGGGTAGTGGCAAGCGGCAAACGGGCCCACCAGGTGCGGCTCATCGACCACGCTGATGTTCAAGCCGGGCGGCGGGTCGCCAGCGCGGTTGTCGTGGTTGCCACGTACCAAAGTGCAGTCCACATCGGCATGGCGTTGTCGCCAGATGGCGAGTTGACTGAGCACTGACGCGGTGCGGGCCTGGCGCGCATGCAAAAAATCGCCCAAAAACACCAACTGCACAGGCTGGTAACGCAGCAGCAGCTGGCTCAGACGGTGCAGGTTCTCGGCGGTGGTGCCGCTGGGCACAGGTTGGCCGAGCGCGCGGTAGGTGGCGGCTTTGCCCAGGTGGAGGTCGGCAATAAACAAAACCTGACCTTCCGGCCACCACAAGGCGCGTTCTGGAAGCAGCCAAACCAGGTGGCCGGCATAAGTGATCGGTAGCGGCTTGCCTTGCGTCATGGGGTTTTGCGGCGAGACGTGCGCGGCTGCTTTTTGGAGTTGGCCAAAGTGTCTTTGCCCAGTGCCAAGGCCTGGCTGATGTCCAGCACGCCCGGCGCACAAGCATCACCACCTGCGTCTTTTTCAAGCTGCTGCACCATGCGTGCGATGCGGTCGGCCATGCTCTCATTGCTGAGCTTTTCGCGCAGGCGCTCGACCATCAGCGGGAACGAAAACGGTGTCGGCCGCGCCAGTGGCTTGATGACCAGCTGTTGCGCTTGCATGTGCGCCAGGCTGTGCTGCAGGCGGGCAATGTCCAGCTCGTCAGCCAGCAGCTCTGACTGTGCCTGCGCGAGCAAGCGGTTGTCAGGGTCATATTTGCGAAACACTTCGTAAAACAGGCTGGACGATGCCTGCAGTTGCTTGTTGCTGCGCTTTTCACCGGGATAGCCCTGAGACACCAGACCCGACACCCGCGCGATGTCGCGAAAGCGTCGTTGCGCCAATTCACCGGCATTCAAACTGGCCAGGACATCGGTGAGCAAGGCCGCGTTGGTGCTGACTGCCAGCACGCTTGGCAGGAGCGCGGGCCAGTCCACAGCGTCGGCGCACAGCAGTTCAAAGCCATAGTCATTCACGGCGATGGAAAATGTGCGTGGCGCAAGTTGTGCTGCACGCCATGCCAGCAAGCTGGCCAGTCCCAGGTGCACATGTCGCCCGGCAAAGGGGTACACAAACAGGTGCGTGCCATCACGCGAGGTCAGCACCTCGGCCAGCAGCGTCGCAGGTGTGGGCAGCGCTGACCATCGCTGCTGAAGGTCCAGCAGGGGCCGCACGCGTTTGAGCTCTGGTGAGGTGTATTGACCGCTAGCTGCCAGCGCCAGCTGCTCGACCATGCTGCTGGCCAGTGCGGTCGACAGCGGCATGCGGCCACCACTCCAGCGCGGCACGGCGGCGCGCTTGCCGCTGGCCTTGCGTACCCAGGCGGTCATGTCGTGGATGCGCACCAGTTCTAACAACCTGCCACCAAAGTGAAAGCAGTCACCCGGCTTGAGGCGCGCGGCAAAGCTTTCTTCCACCGTGCCGACTTTGGCACCGTTGACATACTGCACCGCCATGCTGGCGTCGCTGACGATGGTGCCAATGTTCATGCGGTGGCGGCGTGCCAATTGGGCGTTCGGCACACGCCACACACCGCCCTCGTCCGGCACAGCGCGTTGGTAGTCCGGGTAAGCCGCCAGCGATGCGCCGCCCTTGCTGACAAAGGCCAGGGCCCAGGCCCAGCTGTCATCGCTCAGGCCCGCATAGGCGGCGGTTGAGCGCACTTCGCGCAGCAGGGCATCGGGCACAAAACCGCCGCCCAGCGCGACGGTGACCAAGTGCTGCACCAGCACATCCAGCGGCTGTTGGGGTGCTGAGCGCGCCTCGATATTTCCATGGGCAACGGCTGCACGCGCGGCAGCCGCTTCCATGATTTCCAGGCTGTGGGTGGGCACGAGGGTGATGCGCGACGGTCTGCCCGGTGCGTGACCTGAGCGCCCGGCACGTTGCAGCAGCCGCGCCACGCCTTTGGGCGAGCCAATTTGCAGCACCCGCTCCACCGGTGAGAAATCAACCCCCAGATCAAGACTGGACGTGCACACCACGGCGCGCAGCTCGCCGCTTTTGAGGCCCGCCTCGACCCATTCACGCACGTCCCTGTCCAGCGAGCCGTGGTGCAACGCCATCAAGCCCGCCCAGTCGGGCCGCGCCCGCAAAATCGCTTGGTACCACAGCTCTGCCTGCGTTCTGGTGTTGGTAAACACCAGGCAGCTGGCGCTCATGGCAATCTCGCCAATGACTTGCGGCAGCATCGTCAGGCCCAAGTGCCCCGCCCACGGAAAGCGCGCCGCTACAGCTGGCAGCAGCGTGTCGATCACCAGCTTCTTGGGGACGGCGCCTTGCACCAGCGTGCCTTGGGTCTGCCCCAGCAGCGTCTGCATGGCTTCGGCTAAGTTACCAAGTGTGGCTGACATGCCCCATATCACCAGCGCCGGGTTGAAGGTCTTCAACCGCGCCAGCGACAGTTGCGTCTGTACGCCGCGCTTGTTGCCCAACAGTTCATGCCACTCGTCCACCACCACCGCCTGCACGCTGCCCAGCGCCATCGCTGCATCAGCGCGCGACATCAACACTGAAAGGCTTTCAGGCGTGGTGACCAGCACGGTGGGTAGCCGGGTGTTTTGTGCGCTGCGTTCAGCGCTGGGGGTGTCGCTGCTTCTGACGCCGGTCGTCCAGTGCGCAAAGTGCGCGCTGCCATGCAAAACGTCTAGAGCCTGCTGCAGGGCCAGGCGCGTGTCAGCCGCCAGCGCCCGCATGGGCGTGATCCACAGCACGGTCAGTGGTGCGCCAACCGGCTTGCTTTTTGCTATTTTTTCAGGAGCAGCTTGCCCCTGTTTTGATTGGCTTACAGCCATAAAACGCATTAAAACGCCGAGCCACACGGCATAGGTTTTGCCAGAGCCGGTACTGGCATGAAGCAGGCCGGACTGGCCCTGGGCCAGGGCTTTCCAGACATCCCGCTGAAATTTGAACGCCTTCCAGCCGCGCTCTATAAACCAAGCGTCGAGTTCGGCTTTGACAGTGGTTGGGCGCACTTGGACGACAGGGCTGAACATACCCTCATGGTAATGTTGCACCCCGTTTTGAGGTGCTCCACTTGGAATTCCCGTTTTTTCGGCTACCTCTTCAAACGGGGCGCTAATGGGTCGGCAATAGGCCGAGCGTGCGGATCACATGGTTGCCGACCGGCACCTGCTAGACCGGGTGCCTTTGTTCCGAATGGTTCATGGTGTTGGCGCGCAGGCGCCAAAATTGTCGGCAGGCCCGTTACGAAGGCAGTTTGGCGCAGTTATTTCAGGCAGTCTAAGACCTGCTGAAGCAGCACTGTCCGTCTGGCAACCTATTTCTTCTGGCGATATTTACGAAGTGCAGAAAGTTGGGCCGCCATCACAGAAAGCTCAGACTGGGCCATCGCGATATCGATATCGGCTTTCGCATTTTTCAGGGCTTCTTCGGCGGCGGCTCTGGCTGACGTCGCCTTCGCTTCATCGAGGTCTTTGCCGCGAATCGCGGTGTCACTCAGAACCGTGATCGAATGGGGCTGTACTTCCAGCAAGCCGCCCGCCACAAACACAAACTCTTCGCTGTCGTCCATCTTGACGATACGAACCGCACCGGGTTTGATGCGGGTGATCAACGGGGTGTGACGCGGGTAAATACCCAACTCGCCCGTCTCGCCAGGCAAAGCCACAAATTTGGCCTCACCTGAGAAGATGGATTCTTCTGCCGAAACGACGTCTACATGAATGGTTGACATGGGCGTACCTTAAATTGAAAAGTTTTGAGCAAGCAAGCAGTTGGGAAGAGCCGCTGGTCGCTGCGCGGACATGTGCAAGCACACAAAGCGCACGGCAACACCCTGGATCGCGCAACTGCGCCGCTTTATCAAACTTTTTTGGCTTTCTCGAAGGCTTCGTCGATGGTGCCGACCATGTAAAAAGCCTGTTCTGGCAAATGATCGCACTCACCAGCAACAATCATCTTGAAGCCACGAATGGTTTCAGCCAGGCTGACGTACTTGCCAGGTGAGCCGGTAAACACTTCAGCCACGTGGAAAGGCTGGCTCAGGAAGCGTTGGATCTTGCGGGCGCGTGCCACAGCCAGTTTGTCTTCTGGCGCCAGTTCGTCCATGCCCAAAATCGCGATGATGTCGCGCAGCTCTTTGTAGCGCTGGAGGGTGCCCTGAACAGCGCGTGCTGTGGAATAGTGCTCTTCGCCGACCACGTTCGGGTCCAGCTGGCGGCTGGTCGAATCGAGTGGGTCAACCGCAGGATAAATACCCAGCGAAGCGATATCGCGGGACAGCACCACCGTAGAGTCAAGGTGAGCAAAGGTGGTGGCCGGTGACGGGTCGGTCAGGTCATCGGCGGGCACGTAAACGGCCTGGATGGACGTGATCGAACCCACTTTGGTCGAGGTGATGCGCTCTTGCAAGCGACCCATTTCTTCGGCCAGTGTTGGCTGGTAACCCACAGCCGATGGCATGCGTCCCAACAGCGCGGACACTTCGGTGCCAGCCAGGGTGTAGCGGTAAATGTTATCAACGAAAAACAGAACGTCACGGCCTTCGTCACGGAAGGACTCGGCAATCGTCAGGCCGGTCAACGCCACACGCAAGCGGTTGCCTGGTGGCTCGTTCATCTGACCGTACACCATGGCCACTTTGGACTCGCCCAGGTTCTCAAGATTAACCACGCCAGAGTCAGCCATCTCGTGATAGAAGTCGTTGCCTTCACGGGTACGCTCGCCCACACCGGCGAACACGGACAAACCCGAGTGCGCCTTGGCAATGTTGTTGATCAATTCCATCATGTTCACGGTCTTGCCCACGCCAGCGCCGCCAAACAGGCCCACCTTGCCGCCCTTGGCAAACGGGCACACCAGGTCAATCACCTTGATGCCGGTTTCCAGCAGTTCTTGTGATGGGCTGAGCTCGTCGTAGGCTGGTGCCTTGCGGTGAATCGGTGCGGTCAAGGTCTGGTCAACCGGGCCACGCTCGTCAATCGGCGCGCCCAGAACGTCCATGATGCGACCCAATGTTGCCTTGCCAACCGGGACGGTGATGTTCGCACCCGTGTTGTACACAACGTTGCCTCGGCGCATCCCGTCAGACGTGCCCAGTGCAATCGTGCGCACCACGCCGTCACCCAACTGCTGCTGAACTTCAAGCGTCAGCGCTGAACCATCCATTTTGAGCGCGTCATAAATACGCGGCATTTGGTCGCGTGCAAATTCCACGTCAACCACTGCGCCGATACACTGAACAATCTTGCCTTGAGCTTGAGCCATGATGAAGTCCTATTGGGTTCTTTAATCTTTAAATCTGTATTCGGGTGGGCTACTTCGGGGTTTAAGCTTTAAACCGCGGCCGCACCGCTGACGATTTCCGAAAGTTCTTTCGTGATCGCTGCCTGACGCGTTTTGTTGTACACCAGCTTGAGTTCGCCGATCACGCTGCCAGCGTTGTCAGTTGCCGCCTTCATAGCGACCATGCGAGCCGACTGTTCGGAGGCCATGTTTTCAGCCACGGCTTGAAACACCAGCGCCTCAACATAGCGAACCAGCAAGTCATCAATCACGGTCTGCGCATCGGGCTCGTAAATATAGTCCCAGCCATGCTGGTCTTTGTCGGCCTGCAGGCCGTTAGGCGCAAGCGGCAGCAACTGCTCGACCACGGACTCTTGTCGCATGGTGTTGATAAACTTGGTGTAGCACAGGTAAACAGTTTTGATCTTGCCTTCGGCGTAAGCATCAAGCAGCACCTTGACCGGACCAATCAACTTGTCCAGATGCGGCTTGTCGCCTAACTGCGTTGCGTGCGAGACGACTTTTACACCCACGCGGTTCAAAAAGCCCAATCCCTTGTTACCAATGGCCACCGCTTGCGTGTCATGGCCCGCAGCCTGCAACTCCCTGAGCTTGACAGTCACAGCGCGAAGCACGTTGGTGTTCAAACCACCGCACAGGCCCTTGTCGGTCGTGACCACAATAAACCCGGTGGTCTTGGCGTCGTTGGTCTGCATGAACGCATGGGTGTATTCAGGGTTGGCCTGCGACAAATTGGCCGCGATATTGCGGATCTTGTCGCTGTAAGGACGGGCGGCGCGCATTCGCTCCTGCGCCTTGCGCATTTTGGAGGCGGCCACCATTTCCATGGCCTTGGTGATCTTTTTGGTGTTTTCCACCGATTTGATCTTGCCGCGTATCTCTTTACCTGCTGCCATTACATGACCCCCACGCTTGTCACGAAGCGTACTGCGCCTGCGGACTGGCAAAGCCAGATCCGCGGCCCCTGCTTGAAGGAGCGGATTTCCGAGGTGTTAAGTGCGCTCATGCTCTGTCTCTGTTTATTTAAGCAAAGGACTTTTTGAACGTCGCAGCGGCTGTGGTCATTTCTGCTTCGGCATCTTTGTCCATCGCCTTGGCGGCTTCCAGCTTGGCCATCAGCGCAGCATGCTTGTCTTTGAGATAAGCGTGAAAGCCCGACTCAAAGGCCAACACCTTCTTCACGTCCACATCGTCCATGAAGCCTTTGTTCACTGCGAACAGTGTGGCTGCCATATTGGAGATGGTCAGGGGTGCATATTGAGCCTGCTTGAGCAGCTCGGTCACGCGGGCGCCGCGGTCCAGTTGCTTGCGGGTGGCTTCGTCCAGGTCAGACGCAAACTGCGCAAACGCAGCCAGCTCACGGTACTGGGCCAAGTCGGTACGGATACCGCCAGACAGGTTTTTGATCAGCTTGGTCTGGGCAGCACCACCGACGCGGGACACCGAAATACCGGCGTTGATCGCAGGACGGATGCCGGCGTTGAACAAGGATGTTTCCAAAAAGATCTGGCCGTCCGTGATCGAGATCACATTGGTTGGCACAAACGCGGACACGTCACCGGCCTGGGTTTCAATGATGGGCAGAGCCGTCAATGAACCGGTTTTGCCCTTGACCGCACCTTTGGTGAAGTCTTCGACATACTTTTCGTTCACGCGGGCGGCGCGCTCGAGCAAGCGGCTGTGCAGATAAAACACGTCGCCCGGGTAAGCTTCACGGCCTGGTGGGCGGCGCAGCAACAAGGAGACCTGGCGGTAAGCCACGGCCTGCTTAGACAAATCGTCATACACAATCAGTGCGTCTTCACCACGGTCGCGGAAGTATTCGCCCATCGTGCAGCCAGAGTAGGCGCTCACATACTGCATGGCAGCTGACTCAGAAGCCGAAGCGGCCACAACAATGGTGTACTCCATCGCGCCGGCCTGCTCGAGCGAGCGCACCACATTTTTGATCGACGATGCTTTTTGGCCAATGGCAACGTAAACGCATTTCACGCCGTTGCCTTTCTGGTTGATGATGGCGTCAATCGCGACAGCGGTTTTGCCGGTCTGACGGTCACCAATGATCAGTTCACGCTGGCCACGGCCGACTGGCACCATGGAGTCAATGGACTTCAGGCCAGTTTGCAGGGGCTGATCGACTGACTTGCGGGCAATCACGCCCGGTGCAACCTTTTCAATCACGTCGGTCATCTTGGCATTGACCGGGCCTTTGCCGTCAATCGGCTGACCCAGCGCGTTGACCACGCGGCCGAGCAGCTCGGGGCCTACCGGCACTTCAAGAATACGGCCCGTGCATTTGACAATATTGCCTTCGGCCAGGTGCTCGTACTCGCCCAGAATCACGGCGCCAACCGAGTCACGCTCGAGGTTCAGCGCCAGACCGTAGGTGGGTGTGCCGTCAGCGGTAGCCGGGAACTCTAACATCTCGCCTTGCATCACGTCAGACAGGCCGTGGATGCGCACGATACCGTCCGTCACCGACACGATGGTGCCTTGGTTACGGATGTCGCTCGACGCGGTCAAGCCTTCGATACGGCTCTTGATCAGTTCAGAAATTTCTGCTGGATTGAGTTGCATGACTCTTTCCTTCTTTCTAGGTTGTTGGACTGTGTTTCCTGCCGACAAATGTCGCTCAGGAAACCAGTGCTACTTTCATTTGCTCTAAACGGGCTTTGACCGAGGTGTCCAGCACCTCGTCACCCACCACGACACGTACGCCGCCTATCAGGTCCGGCTCGAGCTCAACTTTGATGTTGAGCTTTTTCCCAAAGCGCTTTTCAAGTGTGGCCGACAAGTCAGCCAATGCTTGCGCCTCAAGTGCAAAAGCACTGAAGACGACCGCGTCAGAAGTACCACTTTTTGCGTTTTTCAACGAACGGAACTGGTTGGCGATTTCCGGCAGGACGCTGATGCGTCCGTTGTCAATCACGGCCCTGAGAAAGTTTTTGGCAGCCTCAGGCAAAGCGGTTTTCGCAACACCGGTCACCACATCAAACGTTTGTGCAGAGGTGACGCTTGGATTTCCTGCGTACTGCTGCAACTGGACATTTGACGCAATCGCGGCCAGCTCGTCGAGCCAAGCTGACGTGCCACCCAGATCGGAACCTGAGGTCTTAAAGAGCGCTTCGGCGTAAGGACGTGCAATGGTGGCTAGTTCGGCCATGTTTGTACTCTTGTCTTGACGGTCAAAGTTCAGTTTTCAGGCGACTCAGCAAGTCGGCATGCACGGAGGCATTGACTTCCTTGCGCAGAATCTGCTCAGCACCCTTGACTGCCAGTGCGGCGACTTGCTCGCGCAGCGTCTCACGGGCCTTGACGGTTTGCTGCTCAGCCTCGACCTTGGCGGCGGCAATGATCTTGCCGCCCTCCTCGGTCGCTTTGGCTTTAGCCTCTTCAATCATGGCTTGCGCGCGGCGCTCGGCTTCAGCCAGTCGCACGGCGGACTCGCCTTTTGACTTGGCCAGCTCTTCCTCGACGCGCTTGTTCGCGTTTGTGAGTTCAGCTTTGGCTTTGTCAGCAGCGGCGAGGCCAGCAGCGATCTTGCTCGCGCGTTCGTCCAGCGCGGCTGCGATCGGGGGCCACACGAATTTCATCGTGAAAAGCACCAGAATCGCAAACACGATGAGCTGCGCAAAAAATGTGGAGTTGATACTCACAGCAGCACCTCTTAAGTTGGATATCTGAGAAGCTTGATTACTTCGGCATTACTTCAGAACGAAGGGGTTGGCGAATGCAAACAGCATGGCAATACCCACGCCGATCAGGAAAGCCGCGTCAATCAGACCAGCCAACAAGAACATTTTGGTTTGCAGTTCGTTCATCAGCTCAGGCTGGCGCGCAGCTGCTTCGAGGTATTTGCTACCCATGATGCCAATACCGATACAAGCGCCGAGTGCGCCCAGGCCAATGATCAGGCCTGCGGCCAATGCGACTAATCCAAGTACGTTTTCCATTTAAAGCTCCTACAAATTAACAAATAAACTAACCAAGAAAAAAACCGAAATACCGAAACCAGTCACCCGTCAATCAGTGGTGGTCGTGGGCCTGACCCACGTACACCAGCGTCAACATCATGAAAATAAAGGCCTGCAGCGCCACAATCAGAATGTGGAAGATCGCCCAGCCCGTGCCGGCCAAAATGTGGCCGATAAACAGAAATACGCCTGTTGCAGAGCCGAAGCCAACCGCACCCATCAGCGCAATCAGCATGAACAGCAGCTCACCCGCATACATATTGCCAAATAGACGCAGGCCGTGAGAAACCGTCTTGGCGGCGAACTCAATCATCTGCATCAGAAAGTTGACCGGATACAAAAACCACTTGTCGCCAAACGGCGCCGAGAACAGCTCATGCACCCATCCGCCAAAACCCTTGATCTTGATGTTGTAAAACAGGCAGACCAGCAGTACGCCGCACGACATGCCCAGCGTGGCCGATAAATCGGCAGTAGGAACCACGCGGAAGTACTCGATGTTGTGCTCAATGCCGGTGTATTTGAAAATCGTGTGGAATAAATCGACCGGCAAAAAGTCCATCGAGTTCATCAAGAAAATCCAGACAAACACTGTCAGCGCCAGGGGGCCAACGACTTTGCGGGATTCCGCATTTTTAACAATGCCTTTGGCTTGGCTGTCGACCATTTCAAGCAGCATTTCTACGGCCGCCTGCATGCGGCCAGGCACGCCAGAGTGGATGCTTTTGGCCACGCGCCACATGAAAAACAAGCCAATCATGCCAAGACTGACCGACCAGAAAATCGTGTCCAGGTTGATCACACCAAAGTCAATCAGCGACATCTGCTTTTTGTTTTGCAGATGCACCAGATGATGACCAATGTAATCACCGGCGGTTAAAGCAGTTCCAGAAGATGCACTCATCTCAAATCTCTTTATTGGGCGACACAGTTACGCGGCGCTTAGCTTGTTCGATTTGCGCCGCGCCCTGGCCTCAAGCCAAAGCACCAACCAAACCACCTTCATCGTTATCACCAGCCCCACCAACATGGCGGGCCAGCTCAAATCCGGGACCAGCCTTGGCGCGGCATACAACATCGCCAGCACCAGACCGATCTTCACCATTTCCCACAAAAAAAATCCAGTCACCGCAGTGGCCGGATTGATAGTAGACACTTTGCTCAACAAGCCCCGCGCAAACAATGCGCCAGGAATGACCACCGCCATCGCTCCATACATGACTGACCAGCCCACAGCGGGCCTGCCCGACACCCACCACGCTGCAAAAGCAGACAAAACGCCGCATGCGGCTTGGCCCGCCAACACCATCCAGGGAGAAATCGCCGGATTTTGCTGCCTGAGAACTTGGGCTTCCTCTCGGGTCAAAGGCTTGGTGACATCGTCAACAGCGGTTTGATCCCAAGGGTCGTTCGCGGAAGGATTGTGGATTTTGCGCATCGCAGATTACTGGCGGGTTACAAAACTTATTATTTCCACAGCCTCTGATTATACGTAGAAACCCGGCGTGCCAAAACAGTTTTAAATCCCCGGCGGCTTTGGGGTGCATTTTCAGGCCCGGCAGCATGCAAAAAGCACGGCCACAATCGTCACTTTACACACGGGCGACTCATCACATGTACGACTACGCAAAACTCCTTCATCTCATTGCAGGCATGGTCTGGATGGGTGGCATGACCTTCATGCTGTTCGCTCTGCGGCCAGCGGCTGTGGCCAGCATGGAGGCGCAACCTCGAGCCGTGCTGATGGGCCAGGTTTGGCAGCGCTTTTATGTCTGGGTGCTGGTGGCAGTGGTGGTGCTGTTTGGCACAGGTACGCACCTGTACACCAGCACCTTTCGGGCTGCACGGCTAGCCACGGGAAATGGCGGCGTGCCCCTGGGGTGGAACGTGATGCTGGTGCTGGGCGTCACGATGATGCTGGTGTTTGGCCACATCTTTTTTGCTGGTTTTAAAAAGTACAAGCGCGCGATTGCTGCCGCCGAGTGGGCCTTGGCCGCCAAAGCTGGCGGTCTGATTCACAAAATGACGCTGCTGAACTTCACGCTCGGCTGGCTGGCCATCGTTGCGGTGCGCTTGCTGCGTTAACAACGGTTTCAAACCTGTTTTGCGGTCGTTCTAAGTACACAAATCAAGCCTCAGACCAATGACTATGAGCGCAAACAGCTATGTATTTTGTAGCATAAAAATGATTGTCGCAATGGCACTCGCAACGCTCATTTTGACCGGATGCAACAGCGTGAACCCCTACTTCGACCCCACCAAGCCACACCACACCGCCCAAGGCTTTCAAAACAACTACAGCGCAAAAGTGACCAAGACGCTGGGTGACTTTGCACGCTGGCAGGTCGAACGCACGCGCGACGGCCTGCCCAAGCCGCCCCAAACGCCCACCGCCACCACAGCGCCCGACCTGGCGTTTATTCAGGCCAATGCCAAAGCGCAAGGCATGCAGCCCGCCATGACCTGGGTGGGCCATGCCACCATGCTGGTGCAGGCCAGCGGATTGAACGTGCTGACCGACCCGGTGTTTTCTGAGCGCGCCTCACCGGTGCAGTTTGCGGGCCCCAAACGCGCACAGCCGCCTGGCTTGGCGCTAGCCCAGCTGCCGCCAATTGATGTGGTGCTGATTTCGCACAACCACTACGATCACCTCGACAAAAACACGGTGGTTGAACTTTCCAGACAATCTCAAGGCACAACGCTTTTCCTCGTACCGCTCGGGGTGAAAAGCTGGTTTCTGAACGCCGGCATCACCAACGTTAAAGAACTCGACTGGTGGGAGAGCGTGCGGGTCGAGGGTGTTGAGTTCAACTTCACCCCGGTGCAGCACTGGTCAGCGCGCGGCTTTGGCGACCGCAGCCAGACGCTGTGGGGCGGCTGGGCCGTCTTTGGCGCTGACATGCACTGGTACTTCAGCGGCGACACCGGCTACAGCCAGGATTTTGTGGACACCCAAAAGCGCTTTGCCAGCCGCCAGACACCGGGCCTAGGCGGCGGTTTTGACGTCGCGCTGCTGGCCGTGGGTGCTTACGAGCCGCGCTGGTTCATGAAAGAGCAACACATCAACCCAGCCGAAGCCGTGCAAATTCACCTGGATCTCAGGGCCAAACGCAGCGTTGGCGTGCACTGGGGCACATTTGCCCTGACCGACGAACCGCTGGACCAACCGCCCAAAGACCTGGCAGCCGCGCGCCAGGCCGCTAACATCAGCAACGATGACTTTTTTTTAATGGCCATTGGCCAGACCCGGCGTATTGACAGGCGATCCGCGCCCCAACCCTGAACCCTGAACCCTGAACCCTGAACCCTGAACCCTGAACCCTGAACCCAACTCCAAATTTCTCATGAATAACACCCTGCCCGACACGCTTTGCTATCTCAATGGTGACTACACACCGCTCAAAGACGCCAAGATCAGCGTCATGGACCGAGGGTTCATCTTTGGCGATGGCGTGTATGAGGTTGTTCCCGCCTACGCGGGTCAGCTTTTTCGTTTTGCACACCACATGGCCCGGCTTGACCGCAGCCTGGCGGAGCTGCGCATACCCAACCCCATGACGCCTGCCGGCTGGCGCGAGATTGCTATGGAATTGATAGCTGCTCGCGCACATGAAATAAGCGCTGCAGCGCCGAATGATGAGCTAACAACGCGCCAAAACGCCGCGCCGCCCGACCAGCTCATCTACATCCAGGTCAGCCGGGGCGTGGCCATGCGTGACCACGTCATGCCGCCCGGCTTAAAGCCCAGCGTGTTTGTGATGGTCAACGCCATGAAGCTGCCCAGCCCACAGCAACGCAGTGAAGGCGTGGCCTGCGTCACGGCCGCCGACTTTCGCTGGGAGAAAGCCCACATCAAAAGCACCAGCTTGCTGGGCGCGGTGTTTTCGCGCCAGATCAGCGCTGACGAGGGTGCGTTAGAAACCATCATGTTCAGGGGCGATTATTTGAGCGAAGCGGCCGCCAGCAATGTGTGGGTGGTCAAAGACGGCAAAGTGATCGGCCCCTTGCGCGACAACCTGGTGCTCGAGGGCATTCGTTATGGCCTGTTTGAAGAGCTGTGCCGCGCCCAGGGGATTGATTTCGAGCTGCGCCGCATCACGCGGGCCGAAGTGCTTGACGCTGACGAATTGCTGCTGTCGTCTGCCACGAAGGAAGTGCTGCCCGTCACCCTGCTGGACGGCAACAAGGTAGGCCACGGCGCAAACATCGGGCGACCCGGCCCGGTGTACGCCAGACTGTATGCCGCCTACCAAGGAGCAAAGCAGCAATCCCGGGACCACGCCGCATGAGCACCCCAGACTTGCCTGACACCGTCCCGCAAGCGCCCAAGCAGGAATCCCTGATCGAGTACCCGTCCCAGTTCCCGATCAAGGTCATGGGCCTGAAGGTCGATGGCCTGGTCGCCGCCATCACCCACGTCGCGCATCAGTTCGACCCTGCTTTTGACGCGTCCACCATCGAGCTGCGCGAAAGCAAGGGCGGCAAATACCTGGGTGTCACCGTCACCGTCACCGCCACCAGCCGTGAACAGTTAGACGAGCTGTACCGCACGCTGAGCACGCACCCGATGGTGAAAGTGGTGCTCTAGCCATGCAGGTTCGCGAGCTGGGTCTGGTCGAGTATTTGCCCACCTTTAAGGCCATGCAGGCTTTCGCGGCCGACAGAGCCGCCACCAGAACCCCAACAACAGGCCCAAACACCCCTCAAATTAGCCTGCAGCCCAATGAAAACGTGGGCGATCAGCTATGGATATGTGAGCATCCGCCGGTCTACACCCAGGGGCTGGCGGGCAAGGTTGAGCATGTTTTAAACCCCGGCAACATCCCCGTGGTGCCAACTGACCGGGGCGGTCAGGTGACGTTTCATGGGCCGGGGCAGGTGGTGGCTTACCCGCTGATGGACTTGAGGGCGGCCGGCTATTTCGTCAAGGAATACGTGTACCGGGTCGAAGAGTCGGTGATTCGCACGCTCGCCCATTTTGGCGTGACCGGCCATCGGGTCACAGGTGCGCCAGGGATTTATGTGCGGCTGGACGACCCGTTCAGCCATGCGGCGCGGGATAAAGCGGACACCTCGTTTGTCGGCATGGGCAAGATCGCCGCTCTCGGCATCAAGGTCAGCCGCCACTGCACTTACCACGGCGTGGCGCTGAATGTGGCGATGGACCTGGTGCCGTTTTCGCGGATCAACCCTTGCGGCTATGCGGGTTTGCAAACCGTTGACCTTCGTACAATCGGCGTCTCAGTGGACTGGCAAGAGGCCGCTGACATGTTCAGTCAAAAGCTTGTCCGCTACCTTGCACCGTAAAGTCAACACACCATGAGCACACAGGAAGTCGTCCGGGACGTTCAAAGCCAGCAAGACTACAACCCGCTGGCCAAGCAAAAGGCGGCGGCCAAGCTGTCGCGCATTCCGGTCAAGGTTGAGCAAGCGCCGCTTTTAAAGAAACCTGAGTGGATACGCGTCAAGGCGGGCTCGCCCAGCACGCGGTTTTACGAGATCAAGCAGATCCTGCGCGAGAACAAGCTCAACACGGTGTGTGAAGAAGCCAGTTGCCCCAACATCGGCGAATGCTTTGGCAAGGGCACCGCCACTTTCATGATCATGGGCGACAAGTGCACCCGGCGGTGCCCGTTTTGCGACGTCGGCCACGGCCGGCCAGACCCGCTGGATGCGGACGAGCCGATGAATCTGGCCAAAACCATCGCGGCGCTCAAGCTCAAGTACGTGGTGATCACCAGCGTGGACCGCGATGATTTGCGTGACGGCGGCAGCGGCCATTTTGTCCAATGCATCCAAAAGATCCGCGAGCTGTCGCCCGCCACAACGATTGAAATTTTGGTGCCTGACTTTCGGGGCCGCGACGACCGGGCGCTGGAGATTTTGAAAGCCGCGCCACCCGACGTGATGAACCACAACCTGGAAACCACGGCCCGTCTGTACAAGGAAGCGCGACCTGGCAGCGACTACCAGTTCTCATTGAACCTGCTCAAAAAGTTCAAGGCTCTGCACCCTAACGTGCCGACCAAGAGCGGCATCATGGTTGGCCTGGGCGAGACCGACGAAGAGATTTTGCAGGTCATGCGCGACATGCGTGCACACAACATCGACATGCTGACGATTGGCCAGTACCTGGCGCCGTCCATGTCGCACCTGCCGGTGCGGCGCTACGTTCACCCCGACACCTTCAAGATGTTTGAAGACCAAGCCTACCAAATGGGTTTTACCCATGCAGCCGTAGGCGCGATGGTGCGCAGCAGTTACCACGCCGATGTGCAGGCGCATGCGGCTGGTGTGGGCACGGTTTCACCATAACGCAGGTTTTGAATTGAAGAAGGACGCCGCACGAGTATCCGTGCGCGACGCGCCACACGAAGGCTAACGTAGGTGCCTGGACCGCTTGGCCTGAAACAGCTGTGGAATGCTGACGCGGCGTGGCCCGGGCAGCAACTCAAACGATTGCCCAGACTGGATGGTTCCCGAAGCTTCAACCGACAGGTAAAAACCGCAAAACCCGCTTTGCACCATCAGTCTGCTGGCCTGGGAAAAGCCGAGGACGGCGTTGAACTTGCCGCAAGGTTCGCGCGGCAGGGTGACTGTCAATTCGCAGTTCGGGAACCGCAACATGTCGCCCACCCAAACCTGTGTTTCCAGCAGCCCTGAAAGCGTCAGGTTTTCGCCCAGCGAGCCATGGGGCAGGCTGTTATCGATCGGGCTGACACCGGCGTCAAGCCTGGCGTTTTGCCAGAACGCATAATGTTCTGAAGGGTACGCATAAACGGCTTTTTCAAGCCCGCCATGCACCGACAAATCAGCCTGCTCGTCGCCCATCAGGCCGAGCGGCATGACCACGGTGCTGGCCGTCGTGGATCGCTTGTTGAAAGCCGTCAGGATGCTGCGCTCTCCCACCCTGACCCGCCTGGCCGCTCCCAACTGAACGCCGAGAAGTTTCAAAAGCCAGTCCCGCCCATCAGTTCCAGCCAATCACGTCAAAGCCCTTTTCAGTCAGGCACCGCTGCACGTACTCACGGTAAACCGGGCTGGCCTTGTCGTTGTGAAATGCGCCCGACACCGCGCCTGCCGATCCACCCACGGCTGCGCCTGCAGCGCCTGCCCGCAGCACGTTGCTGCTGCGGCCCGTGATCAGTGCACCGACCGCTGAGGCCACACCGGCAACCGCCGCGCCTTCTCCCGCGCGCCGGCCGACGTCGTTGGTTTTCTGGTCCGGGCTCAGTCCTGCCTGCGCCGCCCTTGCCATGCAATTGTCCGCCTCAAGGCGGCCTTGCGCCTCACCGACACGGTTCAGCGTCGCGTTCGGGTACAGCACCGGTCGGGCCGACGGGCTGCCGGGTCCGGCAGAGGCGCAGCCTGTCAGGCCTGCAACGGCGATGAAAAGTACGACCCAAGACGATCCAATGGTGGGCTTTAAATGTGTCATGAAGAAAGCGTGCGCCCAGAAACACTCGATGGTTTTCGCCCTACGCCCTTGAAAAGGTAAAATAACAACATTGTTCGCGAACACCTCAGATTTTAGGAATGTCAATGACCCACCCAACCGACCATCCAGCCTCAGTTTCTCATGATGCACCGCAGCAGCCCGACGTGGTGGAGTCCATCGCGCACGCCGCACCCATGATTTTGCCGGTCGTGGGAGGTGTGCTGATGTTCCTGCTCGCGTTTATTGCGGTTTTTATGGCCTGAGAACGCCCGCCACGGCCGCCCCCGAAAGCCCGCATCAGCGGGCTTTTTCACGCCTGATTGTCCACAGGGCGTGGCAGGAGGTTTGCATAACCTCATGCAAGTTTTGCATAGATTTAAGGGCGAACCGGCCTGTAACTTCCGGGCTAACTCCTAAAATACTTTCAAGACAGTTTTATGAACCCCATAAAAGGTGGTCGCAGGCCGTCAGTTTTGATTGTTAATTTTGGAGTTTCCTGATGAACCATCCCGTGATGCAAGGGCTGTCGTTGAACACGCCCAGCTATGTTAAAAATGCAAAACTGATTGCCTGGGTTGCCGACATGGCGGCCCTGTGCAAACCCGATGCCCTTTACTGGTGCGATGGCAGCGACGCGGAATACCAGCGCCTGTGCCAGCAGCTGGTCGATGCCGGAACCTTCAAAAAGCTCAGCCCCACCAAGCGACCCAACAGCTATCTGGCTTGCAGTGACCCGTCCGACGTGGCCCGGGTAGAAGACCGCACCTACATTTGCTCGGCAAAAAAAGAAGACGCCGGTCCGACCAACAACTGGACCGACCCGGTTGAAATGCGTTCCACGCTGCAGCCCCTGTTCGACGGCTGCATGCAAGGCCGCACCATGTATGTGGTGCCCTTCAGCATGGGCCCGCTGGGCTCTCCAATTGCGCACATTGGCATAGAGCTGTCGGACAGCCCTTATGTTGCCGTCAACATGAAGATCATGACCCGCATGGGCAAGGCCGTGTATGACGTGCTGGGTGTCGAAGGCGAATTTGTGCCCTGCGTGCACACCGTGGGCGCCCCGTTGGCCGCTGGCGAGCAGGACGTGACCTGGCCCTGCAACAAAACCAAATACATCGTGCACTACCCCGAGACGCGCGAGATCTGGTCGTATGGTTCTGGCTACGGCGGAAATGCGCTGCTGGGTAAAAAATGCTTTGCTTTGCGCATTGCGTCAAACATGGGCCGTGCGGCCTCAGAGGGACCGTCAGGCAACCCGGGCTGGCTGGCCGAGCACATGCTGATTTTGGGCGTGACCACGCCGCAAGGCAAAAAATACCATGTGGCGGCGGCGTTCCCCTCGGCCTGCGGCAAAACCAACTTCGCCATGCTGATCCCGCCCGCAGGCTTTGACGGCTGGAAAGTCACCACCATTGGCGACGACATTGCATGGATCAAACCCGCAGCAGACGGCAAGCTGTACGCCATCAACCCGGAAGCCGGTTACTTTGGCGTCGCCCCCGGTACCAACACGCTGACCAACCCGAACTGCATGGCCAGCATTGAGCGCGACACGATTTTTACCAACGTCGCCCTGACCGACGACGGCGATGTGTGGTGGGAAGGCATGGGCAACCCACCTGCGCACGCCATCGACTGGCAAGGCAAGGACTGGACGCCAGCCATTGCCAAAGAAACCGGCGCCAAAGCCGCGCACCCGAATGCCCGCTTCACCGTGGCCGCCATCAACAACCCGGCGCTTGATGACGCCTGGGACGACCCCAAAGGTGTGGCAATTGACGCTTTCATGTTTGGCGGCCGCCGCTCAACCACCGTACCACTGGTGACCGAAGCACGCAACTGGGTAGAAGGCGTATACATGGCCGCCACCATGGGCAGCGAGACGACTGCAGCGGCCACCGGTCAGGCTGGCGTGGTGCGGCGCGACCCATTCGCCATGCTGCCTTTTACCGGCTACAACATGAGCGACTACTTCCAGCACTGGCTGGACATGGGCGAAAAGCTCGCCAAGACCGGTGCCACACTGCCCAAAATCTACACCACCAATTGGTTTCGCAAGGGTGATGACGGCAAGTTCGTCTGGCCTGGCTACGGGGAGAACATGCGTGTGCTCAAGTGGATGGTCGACCGCATTGAAGGCTCTGGCCAAGGCACCGACAACGTGATGGGCGTGACCCCAGGCTACAAAGACCTGACCTGGACGGGCCTGCCGTTCACGGCGCAGCAATTCGACACCGTGACCAGCATCGACAAATCGGCGTGGACGCAAGAGCTGAAACTGCACACCGAGCTGTTCAATCAACTGGCACACCATTTGCCAAAAGCGCTGACGGACACCAAAGCGGCGATTGAAAAACGCCTGGCCGCTTAAACTTTCTCGACTGCCATAGAAAAACCGCGCTCAGGCGCGGTTTTTTTGTGGGTCAAAGCGATACCAAGGTTTCGGCGCCGCACCGCCTAAGTGAGCGACCACTTATCGAGGTGCATCAAGCCCTGTTCGATCGATTGGGCGCTGATGGCAACACCGCGCGGGTGGTCGCTGGTGGTACAAAAAGCAAGGCCTCGTCGCGCGCGTCATAGCGTGCGTCAGCCCGCTGCATGGCACACCGCAAATCGGCCATCACGCGATCATCGGTTTGCGCCATGGCCCAAAGGCGTTCGTCAGCCCGCCTGGTGGCCAAATTGCGTGACCAGCGGTCCAGCGACGCCTTGATGCTGGCCGCCAAAGTGCGTGACGTGCTGGCGCAAACCGCCAAGGTGGCAAACGCCACCACCCACAAGCCGATCCACATCACCAGCAAATGGCCCTCGGCCATGCTGTCCATCACCTGATAAGCCACCACCATCACGGCAGCCGCCATGGCTGACAACAGCAAGGTGGCCAGACTGCGTGTGCCGGAAAAACCGCGCTTGATCGCTTGAGCGGACGCAATGGCTGACTCAACCCGGGCAACGCCAGGGTGCTGGGTGGAATATTCAAGATGGACGAAGCTGGTCATGGTGTTTCCTCTTTTGGCAATATCCATCGCGGAACCGTTTTGGATAGGAGGATATTAGGGTTATCACTGATCTTATTCAACTTTATCTTTATGATGTCAGTTATTCATAACAGTGATAATTGAAGCCTATGCCAGCAAACGGTACGCCCAAGCCGCCCAACTTTCGCACCTTGGATCTGAATCTTCTGCGCGTATTTGACGAAGTGATGGTCGAGCGCAGCCTGACCCGGGCGGCCCGCAATCTGTCACTCACCCAGCCCGCGGTCAGCAACGCATTGCGACGTCTGCGCAGCACACTCGGCGACGATCTCGTGGTCCGGGACGGCCAAGGCATGGCACCAACGCCACGCGCCTTGGCGCTGTGGCCCGCCGTGCGCGAGGCGCTGCGCCTGTTGCAGGCGTCGTTGAGCCCCAGCAGTTTTGATGCCGCTACCGCCAACACTACATTCGTGCTGACGATGGCCGACGCCACCGCCGCCGAGCTGATGCCCGGGCTGATCGACATCTTGGAGCGCGAGGCCCCAGGCGTGGCCATCCGCGTACTGCCGCTGAGCACCCGCGACCCGCGCCGGCTGCTCGACGAAGGTGTGGCCGATCTGGCGCTGGGTTACTTCCCATCCGTGCTGGCCGACCTGGTGGTGCGCGCCCAGACGGGCGATGCCGTGGCCTTTGCCCACCAGCGGCTGTATGACGGCCAGTACGTGTGTGTGATGCGCGCCGGCCATCCGCTGGCACACGGCCCGTTGACGATCGACAGTTTTTGCGCTGCACGCCACATGCTGGTCAGCTTTTCGGGCCGTCCGTACGGGTTCATTGATGAGTCCCTCGCCTCGCTAGGCCGTCAGCGCCAGGTGGTGCTGACGGTCAACCAGTTCTTCACCGCGGGCCGCGTGGTGGCGCATTCCAACTTGCTGACGGTGCTGCCCCAGCACTTTGTCAGCGTTACCGGCATCGCTGACCAACTGGTGCTGCGGCCCCTGCCATTTGACGTCGCGCCGGTCCACGTGGATGCCGTGTGGCACAGCCGTGTTGACTCGCAAAGTGCCCACACATGGCTGCGTAGCGCCGTGCTGCGGGCCGCCAGACAAGCGTTTGCCGCCTGATGACAACTATAAAATGTTAAGAACAATGCAGCTGCTCGCCCATACATCTGGTGACCTGTAGGCACCCTGTCGTCACTTTTTTAGGTAAAAAGGCCTCGAAAAGACCCAGACACCCGCTCTTGACGCGTGGCGCACACTTTGCTTGTACTACTTGTCGAAAATGAATGTTTAAAAGCACCCTTTCGGCTAACATGCGTTCGACTTAAACCAAGGATTCACCATGAAGCTTTTCAAATTTCTGACCCTCCAACTGGCCCTGTGCAGCTTGATCGCTGCCATGCCTGCAGCAGCACAAACCAAGTCACATTTGCAGACTGTGCTGGAGCGCGGCACGCTGCGCGTCGGCACCACCGGTGACTTCAACCCCATGTCGGTGAAAGACCCCGCCACCAACAGCTACAAGGGTTTTGACATTGAGGCCATGGAGCAATTGGCCAAAGACATGGGCGTCAAGGTCGAGTTTGTACCGACCGAGTGGGCCACGCTGATTGCCGGCCTGACATCTGACCGTTATGACATTTTTGCGGGGGGCTCTTCGCTGACCATGGCCCGAGCCAAAACAGTGGCCTTCACCGTGCCCTATGTTGAGGCAGGCACGGTGCCACTGGTGCTTAAAACCAATGCGGCCAAGTTCAAAACCTGGGCGGACCTGAACAAAAAAGGCACCACTGTTGCCGTTTTGCTGGGCACCGTGTTTGAAGAGCAGGCCAAAGCCGTGTTCCCATTGGCCACCGTCAAAAGCATTGAAAAACCAGCCAATGGCTATCAGGAAGTGCTGGCAGGCCGTGCCATAGCCACGATCACCAGCAACATTGAGGCCGCCACCCTGATGGCGACTTACCCCACGCTCACCACCTTGAGCGGCGCGGAGCCGCGCAACAAGCGCCCGTTTGCGTACCCGATTGCACAGAACGACCCGACCTGGACAACTTTTCTGAACAACTGGGTGGCACTGAAAACATCTGAAGGTTATTTCAAGTCCCTCGAGGCCAAGTGGCTTGCTGCCAAATAAGTGCGTATTAAACGCCTGAGCCTGCTGCCCTGCCTGGCAGCGCTGCTTTTGCTGGGCGGCTGCGCCAGCAACTCCAGCTACAACTGGGGCTGGTATGTGTTTAACCCGGCCCTGCCCAAGGGCTTGGGCAATATTGAGTTTTTGATCAGCGGCGTTGGCATGACGCTGGCGTTGTCTGTCACGGCCATTTTGATATCCGTGTTGATGGGCCTGCTGCTGGCTGTGTCGCTGCTGTCGCCCTACAAGGCGCTGCGCTGGACGGCGCGCACCTACGTCGAATGCTTTCGCGCCATACCGCTGCTGGTGTTGCTGTTGTGGGTGTACTACGGCTTGCCCGTGGTCAGCGGCCTGCAATTTGGTGCCTTTGCTGCGGGGGTGATGTCGCTGGCGCTGTCGGATGCCGCGTTTGAAGCCGAGGTGTTTCGCGCCGGCTTGCAGTCGGTCGCCCGGGGCCAGCGCGAAGCCGCCGAAACCCTGGGCCTGTCCCGCTGGTCAACCCTGCGCTATGTGGTGTTTCCGCAAGCGATTCGTACCATCTTGCCAGCGCTGGGCAACCAGTTTGTGTATGTGCTCAAAATGAGTTCGCTGGTGTCGGTGATTGGCCTGCAAGAGTTCACGCGCCGCGCCAATGAGCTGAATGTGACCGAATACCGTCCGCTGGAGATTTACACTTTTTTGGTGGCTGAATACCTGCTGCTCATCTTGCTGGCCTCGTGGGGTGTGCGCCGACTCGAGCACAAGCTGGCGCAGTCGCAGCGCTAGACCGCTAGACCGCTAGACATTAGCGAGCCGCGCAGCGTCAGCTGTGGCCTTGTCAATGGTGCAGGATGCGGCCTAAAAACTCTTTGCAGCGCGCCGTTTGCGGCGCGCTAAAAAACGCCTCCGGTGCAGCGCTTTCGACAATTCTCCCGTCGTCCATGAAGATCACCTTGTCAGCGGCGCGCCGGGCAAAGCCCATCTCGTGGGTGACACAAATCATCGTCATGCCATCTTGGGCCAGGTCTTCCATCACCTGCAGCACTTCCATGATCATTTCCGGGTCAAGTGCCGACGTCGGCTCGTCAAACAGCATGATTTTGGGGCGCATGCACAGCGACCTCGCAATCGCCACCCGCTGCTGTTGCCCGCCTGACAGCTGGCCGGGGTATTTGTCCGCTTGCCCGGCAATGCCGACACGCTCCAGATACTGCATGGCCAGCGCCTGGGTTTCAGCTTTGGGCATGCCGCGCGCTTTCATGGGGGCCAGCATCAGGTTGTCGAGCACGGACAGGTGAGGGAACAAATTGAACTGCTGAAACACCATGCCGACCTCACGCCGCAGCTGCTGCACGCTGGCGCGGTCATCGCTGAGCGTCACGCCATCGACCACAATCTCGCCCTGCTCGTGTTTTTCAAGCCGCGCAATGCAGCGGATCAGGGTTGACTTGCCCGAGCCTGATGGCCCGCAGATCACCACTTTTTCGCCAGCTGCGACTTGCAAAGACACTTCGTCGAGTGCTTGAAACTCACCGAACCACTTGGACACACCCCGCATGTCAATGATGGGGGGCTTGCTGGCATCTGGCTCTGGCTTTACTGGAGTTTCAGTCATCTGGAGGGTGGTTTCTTGCTCTGCTTTATTATGCGTTCATATGCAATTAACCCATGCCACCTGGGGCGAAGTCAGCGCGTATTTGGCGCGGTCCCAAGCCATCATCGTGCCCATCGGCTCGACCGAGCAGCACGGCCCTATTGGCTTGATGGGCACCGATGCTTTGACAGCAGAGGCCGTCGCACACGGCATCGGCGAACAAACTGGCGCACTCGTTGGCCCCACCTTGAGCCTGAGCGTGGCGCAGTTCAACCTTGGCTTTCCCGGCACCATTTCATTGCGCGCCACCACGCTGATGGCGCTCATCAACGACTATGTTTTGTCGCTCCAGCGGCAAGGCTTTGAGCGGTTTTATTTTGTCAATGGCCACGGCGCCAATGTGTCGGTGGCCAAGGCCGCGTTTCAGGATATTTACGCGCAGTTCAGCCTGGGCAGCCTGACCGGCCAGGCGCCACGCTGCCGATTGCGCAGCTGGTGGGACTACCCCCAAGCCGACGCGCTGCGCAAGGCGTGGTACGGCGCGGCAGAAGGCATGCACGCCACACCCAGCGAGATTGCCATGACGCTGCATCTGCTGCCCGGCTCGGCCAGGCAGGCCCCGCCCGAGCTTCTTGCCGCGCCAGCGCAGCTGCCCGCCACCTTTTTGCGTGACCACGGCGGCGACAACCACTGGGATGCGCAAACCCACCAGGCAGCCTTCCCCGACGGCCGCGTTGGGTCTGATTCCGCATTGGCCACCGCCGATCAAGGCCGGCAACTGCTGGCAGCGGCAATTGAGGACGGCTGCGAAGACTTTGCCGCGTTCGTCACACAAGCCTGAAGCGCGGCACGGTATGGCACAGACTTTTAAACACACACCGCTGCTGCACCCTGAATGGCAGACGATTGAGAAAATCTCGCTTGAAGATTTCTCCAGCGCTGACTGGACGACGCTGAACACCCAGCGCGCCGTGTACTACCAGCAAGAACAAGCGCGCCAGGTGCTGCGCATGCTGGCTGTGTCAGAGCATGACACCAGCTTTGGCTACATGGTCAACAACTACCGGCATTCGCTGCAATCGGCCACCATGGCGCTGCGTGATGGCTTGACTGAAGAAGACGTGGTGGTTTGCCTGCTGCACGACATCGGTTTTATTGCCTGCCCGTCGACGCATGGCGAGTTTGCCGCAGAACTGCTGGGCAGCTACGTGTCTGACCGCAACTACTGGATGCTGCAACGCCACGGCACGTTTCAAAACATTCACTCGCCGCACTTGCCAGGTGTGGATGTGAACGAGCGTGAACGCTGGCGCGGCCACCCGCACTTTGACTGGGCGGCCACTTTTGTCGACAAGTACGACCAGGCCGCCTGCGACCCCAACTACGACTGCGCGCCACTGGCTTTTTTTGAGCCCATGGTGCAGCGCCTGTTTGCCCGCAAGCCGGTCAAGCGGCCCCATAAAGATTAATCAAAGACTCACAAAAAAGAGATTGCCATGACCGCCTGGATTCGGATGATCCCGCTTGAAGAAGCCACCGGCACGCTGGCTGCAGCCTATGCCAAAGTCACCACGCCGCACGGCACGGTAGATAACGTGATGAAGGCTCACAGCCTGCGCCCACACACCATGGAAGGGCATGTGGCGCTGTACCGCAGCGTGCTGCACACGCCCGACAACACACTGCCGTTCTGGTTTCTGGAAGTCATTGCGTCTTACACCAGCAGCCTGAACCAGTGCCTGTACAGCTTCACCCACCACTTCACCAACGCGCGGCGACTGATCAACGACAAGGCGCGCTCGGATGCGATCCTGGCCGCCATGAACGCGCGCAAACCCGAGCAAGCCTTCAGCGGCAAACACCTGGCGCTGATGCTTTACGCGGGCAAGCTCACCACCCAGGTTGGCAACATGCAAAAGCCCGACGTGGATGCCCTGCACGTGGCCGGGTGTGACGACGGTGAAATTCTGGAGGTCAATCAGGTGTGTGCCTACTTCAATTATTCAAACCGCCTCCTCAACGGTCTGGGTGTGACGACTGAGGGCGACGTGATTGGTTACTACACAGAAACCGAGGGGACAGCATGAGCGCCGCTTACGCCACGGCCAAGCAGGTTGCCGTCAGCAGCATCCCGGTGATTGACATTGCGCCGCTTCAAAGCAATACCCACGCCGACCTGGCAAGCGTGGGCGCGCAAATGCGCGAGGCGGTGGAAGACATGGGGTTTTTCTACGTTAAAAATCACAGCGTTGACCTGGCATTGATCGAGCGCGTCGACTCTCTGGCACACCAGTTTTTTGCCCATCCGCTGACCAGCAAGTTGCAGGTCGAGCCACAAGGCCGCCACCGGGGCTATTTGAAAATCGGTGAAGCAAAAATGTCCGCCAAGGCCAAAACTGACTTGAAAGAGAGTTTTATCTGGGGCATTGATGTCCCCGAGGACGATGCTGACTACCTGGCAGGCAACCCCATGATGGGCCCGAACCGCTGGCCCGCCTTCATGCCCGAGCTGCGCCCGGCACTGAACGCCTACATGACCGCCTGCCACGTTTGCGCACAGCGAATTTTGCGCGCCCTCGCCGTCAGTTTGAATGCCGACGAAGATACCTTTGTAAAGCGTTTTAGCAAACCCATTTCACGCGGCGCGCTGGTGCACTACCCACCGCAGCCGCCTGGCGCAGGCGAGCAGCAATTTGGCGTGGCCCCGCACACCGACTACGGCGTGATCACCTTGCTGCATCAGGACATGGTGGGCGGCCTGCAGGTTTTCAGCCGCCAGCGTGAATGGGTTACCGCGCATCCGATTGCCGGCACGCTGGTCATCAACTCGGGCGATTTGCTGGGCCGCTGGTCAAATGATCACTTCAGGTCCAACAGCCACCGCGTGGTCAATTCATCAGGCCGCGAGCGGCTGTCTATTGCGATGTTTGTCGACCCCGACTTTGACACACCCATCGTGCCGGTGACCGGGCCGGGCGAGGCGGCCAAGTATCCCGAAGTCAGTTGCGGCGACTACATTGCCGCGCGCTTTGACAAGTCCTTTGCCTATCGGCAAAAAGCCGACACGCCGCAAGCCTGAGCGGCAAGCTCAAGCCGTTTTGGGCAGGCGGTACACCGCGCACAACTTGTTGCCGTCTGGGTCACGCAGATACGCCAGGTACATCTTGCCCGCCGCGCCTTCGCGCAGACCAGGTGGGTCTTCACAGGTCACGCCGCCGTTGGCTACACCTGCTGCATGAAACGCATCAACCTCGGCCTGCGACTGAGCATTCAACCCAATCGTGCCGCCATTGCCATGGGTAGCAGGCTGCCCGTTGACCGGCGTGACGATGCCCAGCGAGCCGGTAGCACTTCGGTAGTAATAACGTGCCTTGCCAGCCACCCCGGGGCCGACACCCATCACGCCGAATATCGCGTCGTAAAACCGCTTGGATGCCTCCAGGTCATTGACGCCGACCGTGATGTGACTGAACATGTTTTGTCTCCATGAAGACCCGTTGACGGGCCGGTTAAGTACTGATTAAGCGTTGGCAAAAGGCCGGAAGTAACCCATAAATGATAGCCGATGACGGTCCCGCGGGTCACACGGGTATCGCCAAGCGCTATTTATTGAGAAGCTGCTCACCCTTGTATCTGTTGGCCTGGAGGCGCTTTCAACAGATGAAAGCATCAAGTCGCAAGCCACCGCCTACGCACACCAAGGCTTGCAGCCTACGCACAGCAGCAACAGAACAATGCACATTAGCGCATGGTCAAAGCCAAATTACCCTCCGCATTGTCCAGCCGCCCCCCGGCCAAACCGACCAAGGTCGCCAAACCGCATGATGCGGCAATTACAGACCAGTTGCGCATGCCCAATGAACGCGACGAGGCGCTGGACATGACAAATGACGCGCCAGACCCCTTGATGACGCAGGCGGCCGTGGACGTGGCGCGTGGCGTGCAAGACACGAGCAAGGCGGCAGAGCTGGACCGTGCCTACAAAAAGCTCAAAGGCTGGGGCTAGTCAGGCTGCTCTACCCGCCCACCCGGATGCGTCGCCAGTCTGGCCGGGTCGTGGCCATGCGTGGGGGCGGGGTCGGCAAACGGCCAGCCACCGAACTGGGTGCGTTGGTAGTCCTGCATGGTTTGCCTGATCTCGGCCTGGGTGTTCATGACAAACGGGCCGTACTGGGCGACTGGCTCGGCGATGGGTTTGCCTTGCAGCAGCAAAAACTCCGCTTCTTCTCTGCCATTGACAAGCTCAACCGCGGCATCGGCTTGCAGTTCCATCGCGCTGTGGCTGCCAACACCGTGCCCGCCAACCGATACCGACTGACCTTTGAAGAAATACAGCATGCGCCTCGACCCAGCCTTGGCTGCTGGCAGGGTAAAGCGTGCGTCGGGCTGCATGCGCAGCGTCCAGATGGCGACATCGGCCTGGGCTTGGGAGGCCCATGAATTGGGCGGTGGGCTGAGTGGTTTGTCAGCATCGGCTAGCTGGCCCGCGATGATGGACACATAGGTGTCCAGCCCAGTGGCATCTTTGACCACGCGGCTGGGAATGTCGTTGGCCCAAAACATGGTGAAGTGCGGGTCGGCCATTTTGCTGGCCGCCGGCAAGTTGAGCCAGATCTGGAACAGCTCCAGCGGGTTGGCGTCGTTTGTATTGAGGAGCGGAAACATCTCGGAATGCACGATGCCCTTGCCAGCCGTGAGCCACTGCACATCGCCCCGCCCAAAGCGGGCAGTGGCGCCGAGTGAGTCCGAATGGTCAATCAGGCCCTTGCGCACAATCGTCACGGTTTCAAAGCCCCGGTGCGGGTGCGCGGGAAAGCCCGGCACGGTGCTGCCGTGGTACATGCTCCAGCCGTCTTTGCGGCTGAAGTCCTGCCCCATATCGCGGCCTGCCAATGAGGCCTGGGGGCTCATGTCGGCATTGGCGGCGGGGTAGGCGTCGTCGTGATAGACGCAGAATAAAAACGGGTCCAGTGTGGGCCACCGGGGGCCGAGGGGCTGGGTGTCAAGAATAGGGTTGAGTGTCATGGGATGTAGCTGGTGGTTAAAACAAAATTGACAAGTCGCGCTATTTGGCGCGGCTACCAAGCGCCGCCGCGCCCAGGATGAGCACCGTGGCAAGGCCCAAGCCCCAGGTGAGCAGCCGCCCTGTGGCGAGCAGCAGCAACACAGTCGATGCCAGCGGCGTGATGTAACTCAAAATGCCAATTTTGCGCGCGTCGCCGTTTTTAAGCGCAGCGTCCCACAAGAAGAACGCGGCGCCCAGCGGGCCCAGGCCCATCAACACTGTCAAGAGCCAGTCTTGGGCGCTGAGTGTCACAGCTGACTCCAGCAGCGCGTGGCACAGCAGCGACAGCACGCCAGACACCAGCCCAAACAGGCCGATGGCGGCCGTGGGAAAGCCGTGGCCAGTCAGGCTCATGCGCTTGCCCATCAGCGAATAACTGGCCCAGATAAAGGCCGAGACCGCCGCCGCCAGGTAGCCCCCGGCAAAGCCCTTGCTGGCCGGGCCGCTCAGGCCTGAATGCAGTAAGGTGTCGCCCAGAATAGCAATCGCCGCACCGGCAAATCCGGTCAAGGCAGCAAGCAGGTGCGCGGCCGACAAACGGACACCCGGCAAAAACACAGGCGTCATCAACACAATGCCCAGCGGCCACAGGTAGTTGACCAAGTTTGCCTCCACCGCTGGTGCATGGCGCAGCGCCATAAACAGAAAAAAGTGAAACCCAAACAAGCCGTAAACGCCCAGCGCCAGCGCCGCCCAGCCCACCCGCCACTGCCTGAAAAACGGCCAGGCCGGCACACTGCCGACCAGCAGCGCGATGCCCGTCAATAAAAAAGGCGGAATGTGCGACAGCAGCGTGCCCAGCAACGCCAGTGATGACCACAAGGCGACGGCGGCCAGGGCCAGGACAGTGGGCGACCTAAAAGCCGACATGCCCTGCGCGCGCCTTCGTTACAAGCTCAGGCTTGGGCCGCCTTGACTTTCAAACGCCAGGCATGCAGCAAGGGTTCGGTATAGCCACTCGGCTGCTCAAGTCCTTTGAAAACCAGGTCCGTCGCCGCTTTGTAGGCCATCGATGTCTCAAAGTGGCCTGCCATTGGCTGGTACAACTTGTCGCCAGCGTTTTGACCGTCCACCACGGCAGCCATGCGCTCGAAGGTTTCTTTGACTTCTTCGCGGGTCACCACGCCATGCAGCAGCCAGTTGGCCATGTGCTGACTAGAGATGCGCAGGGTGGCGCGGTCTTCCATCAGGCCGATATTGTGGATGTCGGGCACTTTGCTGCAGCCCACGCCCTGGTCGATCCAGCGCACCACATAGCCCAAAATGCCTTGGGCGTTGTTGTCGAGCTCCTGGGCTTTTTCTGCGGCGCTCCAGTGGGGCGTTGTGGTCACGGGGATTTGTAGCAAGGCGTTCAAAGTATCGTTGCGCAGCTTTTTGGCCTCTAGCTTCTTGACGACTTTTTCCATGCCTTTTTGCACCTTGCTGACCTTGACCTGGTGATAGTGCAGGGCATGCAAGGTGGCGCCTGTTGGGCTGGGCACCCAGGCGGTGTTGGCGCCGGCCAATGGGTGGCCGATTTTTTGCGTCATCATGGCGGCCATCAGGTCGGGCATGGCCCACATGCCTTTACCGATTTGCGCCTTGCCGCGCAGCCCGCAGGCCAGACCGACCTGCACGTTGTTTTTCTCGTACGCTGCAATCCAGGTGCTGCTTTTCATATCACCCTTGCGGATCATCGGGCCAGCTTGCATGGCGGTGTGCATCTCGTCGCCGGTGCGGTCCAGAAAGCCGGTGTTGATAAAGGCCACACGCGAGCTGGCAGCGGCAATGCAGGCCATCAGGTTGGCGCTGGTGCGGCGCTCTTCGTCCATGATGCCGAGCTTGACGGTGGCATCTTTCAAGCCCAGCATTTTTTCAACCCGGCCAAACAGCTCGGCGGCAAAAGCCACTTCAGCGGGGCCGTGCATTTTGGGTTTGACGATGTAGACGCTGCCCTTGCGTGAGTTTTTAATGCCTGGCTTGCCCTTGCGTTTGAGGTCATGCATGGCGATGGTGGTGGTGACGACTGCGTCCAGAATACCTTCGGGAATGTCTTTCGTCGTGCCGTCAGCCGCCGTGTAGGTGATGGCCGGGTTGGTCATCAAGTGGCCGACATTGCGCAAAAACATCAGCGAGCGGCCATGCAGCACCACCGGCTTTTTGCTGGTGGCGGATGTGTAAATGCGGTCAGCATTCAAGCCGCGTGTGAAAGTTTTGCCGTCTTTGGTCACGCTTTCTGTCAACGTGCCCTGCAAAATGCCCAGCCAGTTGCTGTAGGCCAGCACTTTGTCGTCTGCATCGACGACGGCGACTGAATCTTCCAGGTCCAAAATGGTCGACAGCGCGGCTTCCAGCACCAGGTCGCACACGCCTGCGGGGTCGGTTTTGCCAATTGGCGTGGCTGGGTTGATTTGGATGTCCAGATGCAGCCCGTTGTGCTGCAGCAGCACCGATGTTGGCTTGGTCATGTTGCCCTGGTAGCCGATGAATTGTTTGGCATCCGCCAAGCCGACACTCTTGCCGTTTTTGAGTTTGACGGCCAGCTTGCCAGCGCGCACGCTGTAGCCGACAGAATCAACATGCGAGCCACTGGCCAGCGGTGCGGTGCGGTCCAACACGTAGCGCGCGTATTCAATCACTTTGGCGCCGCGCTTGGGGTTGTAGCCACCTTTGCCAGGTAAAGCTTTACCAGCGCCATCAGCTTCGCTGATCACGTCCGTGCCGTAGAGCGCGTCATACAGGCTGCCCCAGCGAGCGTTGGCCGCATTCAAGGCATAGCGTGCGTTCAAAATCGGCACGACCAATTGCGGGCCGGCCTGCTTGGCCAGCTCGGCATCGACGTTGTCGGTGGTGGCTTTGACTTTTTTCGGCGCGGGCACCAGGTAGCCGATGCTGGTCAAAAACTTTTGATAGGCCTTCATGTCCGCTGGGCTTGACGAATCACCCGCGGTGATGGGGCCAGGGTTGGCTTTGTGCCAGGCATCCATCTCGGTTTGCAGGCGGTCTCGCTCGGCCAGCAGTGCGGTGTTCTTAGGGGCCAGGTCGGCCACGATGGCGTCAAAGCCTTTCCAGAACTCAACGCTTGTGACACCGGTGCCGGGCAGTACCTTGCTTTCAATGAACTGGTGCAGATTGCTGGCAACTTGCAAGCGGTGAATCGGGGTCATGCCAGTGGCTGTCGGTGCGTGGGCGGTCATTGAAAATTTCTCCAAAACAAGATGTCAAAAAAGAAAGCGGGCATCGGTTCAAGTAGCTTGCAAGCCGCGCAGGCTCAAGGCGTACGACGCTTGAAGCCGATAGCACACCAAAAAGGTTGCGTGGGGGAAAATTTGATGTTCTCCAGACCGGCGGCGTCTAGCATTCTGCGTATCTTGGCGTGTGAAAATCGTTGCTCAAGCCGTGTGCCGAAACGGTCCAGCGCATCGGTTCGCAGAACATAAAAGTCGCGGTCGCGGTAGGCAGACAAGGGCCACGACGCCGGAAGAATGCCCAGGCGGTCCAGCACCAGCGCGGTTCTGGCAAGCGGCCAATAAATCGTCAATGCAATCAGATCGCAACAGAAGTTTTTTAGCTTGTCTGGCAGCAAAGACACCACCCGGCGAACAAGGTCACTGAGCTGCCAGATGCCGATGAACCACCAGGGCCGGTAGTCAAACGCGTAGTACAGATACACCAGAAACGGCGCGCCGGGCTTGAGGGTGCGCACAATCGATTTGATCGCTCTGGATGTGTCCGGCACATGATGCAACACCCCCAAAGCATAGGCAAAGTCAAGACTGGCATCTTCAAACGGCAGGCTGTCAACCGAGGCGTGGTGAAAGGTGGTGTTGGCCTGGTGCACCAGGTTTTGCCGGGTCACCTGCAGTGCAGCGTGGCTTGGGTCGACAAGATGCAGATGCCCGACCTTGGGCGCAGCCAGCACCGCCCAGCGGCCACTGCCGCAGCCGATGTCAGCGCCAACAGCGTCCTGCGGAAGGTCGGCCCACGGGAAAAGTAAAAAATAATTGTCGAACAGCTTTTGATGGTCGCTGCTGGACAGCTTGCTTTGGTCAAATCGGCTCCACTCCGAACCGAAATCCTTCACCACTTGCTCATCGATGTTCTTGTCGTTTTCAGTCACTGAATGAATTTCCGATCTGCAATTTCAGTACCCCAGTATGGGTTCATTATCGTTGGTCAGAACCAGCACCCCAAGCCGTGACCATTGCCGGTAAATCTGGCCACGCTGCGAGGAGCGGTTTTGGCGACCCGTGAAAGCCAACAACGTGCCTTTGTCCGCCTTGCCATACCCAGCGGTGCGGCATGATGGGTTGCTCGACAGCCCAAACGGAGGGGGTAAATTCAGCGGCCTTGACTTATAAGAAATTGACGAGCGCATCGCGCTGGAGCGCAAGTTTTGGGTTGCCGAAAAGGCGCCCGAAAATATCACCCCGGCGACAACTGACGCCTAAAACCGTGCGCCAAGGGGGTCGCCATTCGGGTTAAGCTGAAGGGATGCGCCCGATCCAAACACCTCAAATTCGCCTTTACCGCGACTGGCTGACGGCCAGGCGCGGCCTGACATTTGACAGCTACGCCGACATGCACCACTGGTCAGTCACTGACCTGAGCGCGTTCTGGCAAAGCATCTGGGACTACTTTGATGTGCAGTCCCCCACGCCGCATGCATCGGTGGTGCAAGGCGATATGCCCAATACGCGCTGGTTTGCAGGCGCACAGGTTAACTATGTGGCCCAGGTGTTTCGCCACGTTGAGGCGGCCCATTCCGCAGACTTGCCGGCCATCATCAGCCACAGCGAAGAAAGCCTGGCCAGCGGCGCAGCCGCGCGGCATATCCCTTGGCCAGCGCTGAAGCGCCAGGTCGCCACGCTGGCCCTGCACCTAAAGGCGCAGGGCGTTCAGCCCGGCGACCGCGTGGCCGCTTACCTGCCCAATATTCCCGAAGCCATGGTGGCTTTTCTGGCCACCGTCAGCATTGGCGGTGTGTGGAGCATCTGCGCACCCGACATGGGCACGGCTGCGGTGCTGGACCGCTTCAAGCAGATTGAGCCCAAAGTGCTGATTGCCACGGATGGCGTGATCTACGGCGGCAAGCAGATGGACCGCAGCGCCGTGGTGGAAGAACTCTGCGCCGGCCTGCCAACGCTTGAACATGTGATTGTTCTGAGCAAATCAAGCGCTATTACTTCAGGAGCTACTCGCCCCACTATTCATTGGTCTGAGGCCCTGAACGATGCCCAAAAAGACGCAGAGATCGCTCTTTTTACACCGCTGTGGCTGCCGTTTGACCACCCGCTGTGGATTGTGTATTCCAGCGGCACCACCGGCCTGCCCAAGCCCATCGTGCACGGCCACGGCGGCACGCTGATCGTGGCGCTGGCGCTCAAGGTGCTGCACAACGATGTGGGCTGCAGCTACCACCCCAACAGCTTTGGCGAGCGCTACCACTGGTACAGCTCCACCGGCTGGGTGATGTGGAACGCCCAGACCAGCGGCCTGCTGAACGGCACCACCTGCGTGATTTTTGACGGCAACCCCGGCGGCACCAAAGAAAAGCCGGACTGGACAACGCTGTGGCGCTTTGCCGCCAACACGGGCGCGACATTTTTCGGCGCTGGCGCAGCGTTTTTTTCCAACTGCATGAAGGCCGGTGTTGACTTGAGCCAATGCGGTGACTTGTCCCATGTGCGCGCGCTCGGTTCGACCGGCTCGCCGCTGTCGATGGAAGCCCAGCAGTGGGGCACTGACCAGTTTGCAGCGATGGGCACGCCCGAACGTGGCGACGGGCCGCCCCTGGCCAGTTCAGCCCCCTCGGGGGGCAGCGAGTCACACGTCGTGGGCGAGCGTGGGGGCAACGGCATCTGGTTTTGCAACATCTCTGGCGGGACAGATTTTGCGGGCGCCTTCATTGGTGGCAACCGCGAACTGCCGCAAATCCCTGGGCAGATGCAATGCCGCCTGCTGGGCTGCGCGGTAGAAAGCTGGAACGAGGCAGGCGAGCCGGTCATTGACGAGGTGGGCGAACTGGTTTGCACGCAGCCGATACCGTCCATGCCGCTGTACTTTTGGGGCGACGAGGGCAACCAGCGATACCTGTCGAGCTACTTCGACATGTACCCGAACGTCTGGCGGCATGGTGACTGGCTGAAGATCACGCCTGCCGGTGGCTGCATCATTTATGGCCGCAGCGACGCCACCATCAACAGGCATGGCTTGCGCATGGGCACCAGCGAGCTGTACAGCGCAATTGAGGCGCTGCCCGAGGTGCTGGACTCGATGGTCGTTGACCTGGAATATCTGGGCAAGGGCAGCTACATGCCGCTGTTTGTGGTGCTGCGCGCCGGTGTGGCGCTTGACGACGGGATGAAGTCAAAACTGAACAACGCGATCAAAACCGCTTTGTCACCACGCTTTGTGCCCAATGAGATTTTTTCAGTGGCCGAGATTCCGCGTACGCTGTCAGGCAAAAAGCAGGAGTTGCCAATCAAAAAACTGCTGCTTGGGTCACCGATTGACAAGGTGGTGAACCGCGATGCCATGGCCAACCCGGCGTGCCTGGATTGGTACGTGCAGTTTGCCAGCGCCTATGCAGCGCGCTGACGGCTGACCAGCACAATGCCGACCGCCACGGCGAACAGCGCGGCAATCAGGCCGGGTGTCACGCTTTCCTTGAGCCACAACGCGCCAAACAGCAGTGCGAACAGCGGCGTTAAAAACACAAAAACCGACACCTTGGTGGCCGGGTAGCGGCCCAGCAGCCACATCCAGGCCAGGTAGCTGGCAAATGCGCCCACCACCGTTTGCACCAGCAGCGACGTGATGGCAAACGGGCTGAAGCGCCAGACCCAGGCTTCGCCAAGAGCCAGCGACACCAGAGGGAAAGTGGCCGCACTGACGGCCAATTGGTAAAACAGCAGCTTTTCGGCTGATATTTTGGACAGGCTGGAGGCACGGATGACCACCGTCGTCAAACCCCAAAACATGCCCGCTGCCAGCGCCAGAAAGTCGCCACGGACCGATGTCACGCCGTTCCCCTCCAAGCCCACAAAACCATCTTGCAACGCAAACGCCACGCCGGCAAAGGCGCACAGCAGCCCGAGCCACTGCACACCGCGCAGTTTTTCGCTTTTTACCCACAGGGGCAACAGCACCGCGACCCATAAGGGAGAGGTGTACAAAAAGACGGTCAGTCGCGACGCCGTGGTGGCCTGAAGGCCAAGGTAGATGCTGGCAAATTCAGCCGCAAACAAGCCGCCTGCCAGCAAGCCCGCTTTCAACGAGCCGTCTTTGGTGAACAGCGGCACCCGACGCGCAAGGCACCACAAGCAGAGCAAGGCAGTCGCACCCCACAAGCGCAACGAGGCCTGGAACATCGGCGGCAGCTCGGCGATGGTCGCCTTGATCAGCACCTGCTGCAAGCCCCAAAAAAGGCAGCAGCCCAGCAGCAAGGACACGGCCAGGGCGTCGAGGCGGGTTTTGCGGGCCGTCATCCAGGCATCGTCACAGCGGATGCTCGGTATAAAACCTGCCGCCGTGGTACAGCAGCGGTGCCGCGCCTTCGCGGTGGCTGCAGCGCTCAACTTCGCCAACAAAGATCACGTGGTCGCCTTCCTGGTAACGGCTGCGGTTAAAGCATTCAAAGCTGGCTGCTGCCCCTGCCAACAGGGGTGCGCCTGCCACGCCGTCGGCAAAAGCAATGCCATCCCATCGGTCCGCGCGCTTGCTGGCAAAACGCTCTGCCAGGTCTTTTTGATCAGCCGCCAGAATATTGATGGCGTAGTGCGAACCTGTGCTGAAAGCGGCCATGGAGCTGGCCGCCTGCGACAGGCTCCACAGCACCAGCGGCGGCGAGAGCGACACCGAGTTAAAGGAGTTGGCGGTCAAGCCCACCAGCTCGCCGGTGGCTGTTCGCGCGGTGACGATCGTCACGCCTGTGGCAAACATGGCCAGTGACGCGCGAAACTCAGCGCTTGAAAACGCGGGGGCCTGAGCTTGGATGGTTTGGGGGGATGTTTGGAGGGCGTTAGGCATAAAAATGAAGGGGACTTCACCCATTTTGCCTGAGCGCAGCCTGCAGCGTTGCACAGGCTCAGCATAAACTGGTGCATGCGTTTGTCTTTCTTGTTAGCCGCCATCGCCAGTGTTTTTTCAGCCAGTGTGCAGGCCCAAGCCGCGTCGCCTTGCGACGAGTTCGTGGCGCGGCTTCCCAACGTCAAGCGTGCGCTTTGCGATACCGCCAATTTGCAGCCCAGCACGGCTAAATCCGTGGAAGGCCGAACACTGTGGATGCGGGACATCAAGCCCGATGACAAGCCCCGTCAGGCAAGCCTTCGGGTGCTGGTCATCGGCGCCATTCATGGGGACGAGCTGTCTTCTGCATCGGTGGCGCTGCACTGGTTGCGGTTTGCCGAACAAGGCGTGTTTGACTTGCCGCAAGCCGTGCACTGGCGCTTTATTCCGGTGCTCAATCCGGACGGCCTGTTTCATCAGCCGCCGCGCCGCATCAATGCCAACGGCGTCGACCTGAACCGCAACTTCCCCACCCCCAACTGGGAGCGCGACGCCAAAACCTACTGGGAAAACCGCACCCGAAAAGACCCGCGCCGTTACCCAGGCGTCACACCCCTGTCAGAGCCTGAGTCACGGTTTTTGCATGAGGAAATGCAGCGCTTCAAGCCGCAGCTCATCGTCAGCATTCATGCACCCTATGGTGTTTTGGATTTTGACGGCCCCAAAAATGGCGGATTCGTGCCGCCCTCTCGCTTGGGTCGCCTGTACCTGGACCAGGTTGGCATCTTCCCTGGCTCGCTGGGCAACTACAGCGGCGTGCACAAAGGCGTGCCGGTGGTGACGGTCGAGCTGTCCAATTCGACCCGAACACCGCTGGATACTGAGATGCGCCAGATGTGGCTGGACTTGCTGCGCTGGATCAGCGAGCGCGCTGGTGAACGTACGGGGCCAGCGGGCAGCAGTTCAGCGCCTGCGCGCGCTCCGTGATTGGGCGCTGCTATTTTTATAGCTGCTAACCCAGCGATCCGTTGGCTTGAAGGCGACCTTTATGGGTTAAAAAGCTTCCTCGCTGTACCTCATATCGCTGCCCGCACATGGATGCCAAGGGCCAGAAGCCTCTTGCGCATCGACAGAACGTCGGCATCCTTGCTGAGAAGCAGCGCGCGGTGCTGCACCGCCAAGTCGATGAACTTTTGATCGTCTGCATCGCTGCATGTCACGCTGGCTTTGGGCGCCACATCAACCCTTCGAACCTGCTGGTCAAATTGGGCGAGAACGTCATCGGCGTTTAGTTTGTAAAACGCCAGCCGAGCGGCGATTTTGGGATAGGCCAATACCCGGGCCAGCTCGTCCCGCATGGGTTGCGTGGCGAGCCAATCATGTGTTTTGTCTGTCAGCGCGTGGCGCACGGGAACAGCTGCCGGGTCATTGAAGACAAAAACATCCAGGACGATGTTGGTGTCCAAAATGACTGACGTTCCCCCTGTTGGCGTGGGCGCGCCAGTGGCTTCTGCGTTCAATTTGACGCGCTGCCGAGTGCAGGCTTTGCGCGCGCTGACCCGGCCACCATGTCGAACCTGAACAGGCGGCATTCGATGGGGCCGTTCCACATCGGCACGCGGCGTGATTCTTTCAGGCGCATTTTGTTGGGCAGCTTGAGGTCTGGCGTGAGCACATGGGCGGTCCAGCCGGCGTAGTTTTTCTTCCAGTGGGTGGCGAGCTTGGGAAAGAAGTCACTGGCTTCTTCGCCACCGCCAGTTTGCGCGAGTTCACGGCCTCGAAGTTGTTCGCTCGTCTGGCCAGACTGAACCGGCTGGCCAAACTCGTCGATCGCCTGGCCCTGAAACTGGGTGCGCTTTTGCGCCCCCGCAGCGCCGGCCACATCGATGCGCTCACCGTACGGCGGATTGACCAGCATCACGCCAGAGGCCACGGGCGGCATGCGCTCAAGCGCATCGCCTCCCCTGAACTGCACCGCGCCTGCCACGCCTGCCCGCTCGGCATTGCGTTCGGCAAAGTCCACCATCCTGAAGGACACGTCGCTACCAAACACTTCGGCAGTTGGCTCGGTAATGAGCGCTTCGGCCTGGTCAAGCAGGCCGTCCCACACATGCGCCTGAAACGGCAAATACTTTTGAAATGCAAACTTGCGGTGGATGCCCGGCGCGATGTTGCAGGCGATTTGCGCCGCTTCGATCGCAATCGTGCCAGAACCACAGCACGGGTCATACAGCGCCACGCCCTGTTTGCATAGTTCATCCCAACCACTGGCTGCAATCATGGCGGCAGCCAGCGTTTCTTTCAGCGGCGCCTCGCCCACGTCTTCGCGCCAGCCGCGCTTGAAAAGCGGCTCCCCGGATGTGTCGATGTACACCGTCACCGTGTCTACCGTCAGGTGAACATACACCCGTACATCGGGCCAGCGGGTATCGACACTCGGGCGCACGTCATCGTATTTGTGCCGAAAGCGATCGGCTATCGCGTCCTTGATTTTCAGCGCCGCAAAGTTCAGGCTGGTAAGCGGACTGTGCTGGGCGGTGATTTCGACCTTGAAGGTTTGCTTGGGCGTGAACCAGATCTCCCAGGCCACGTTAGCTGCCGCGTTGTACAGGTCTTGCTCCGTGCGGTACTGGTTGTGCGCCAGCTCAATCAGCACACGCTGAGCCAGGCGACTGTGCAAATTAAGCTGCAAGGCATCGCGCCACGAACCCGCCAGCTGCACCCCCGCGCGCCAAGCCTTGGGGGGTGTGCCTGTGATGCGCAGGGTTTCAGCCGCCAGCAACGCCTCAACGCCCGCGGCGCAGGGTAAAAACAATTGCAGTTGATTCATAAAGATTTGCGCAAATTAGCCGGTGCAATGCGCAGCGCCTCTCGGTATTTCGCCACGGTGCGGCGGGCGCATTCAATGCCTTGCTCTTTGAGCATTTCTGAAATCTGGTTGTCGCTGAGCGGCTTTTTCAGGTTCTCAACAGCGACCAATTGTTTGATCAGAGCACGCACGGCCGTGCTCGATGCGTTGCCGCCGGTTTCTGTCCCGAGTGCCGAGCCAAAAAAATATTTCAGCTCAAACGTGCCGAAAGGCGTGTTCATGTACTTGGCGGTGGTCACGCGGGAAATGGTGGACTCGTGCAGGCCCAGCTCATCAGCAATCTCGCGCAACACCAGTGGCCGCATGGCGAGTTCGCCGTGGCTAAAAAAGTTTTTTTGCCGTTCAACAATGGCGGTGCTGACGCGCAGGATGGTGTCAAAACGCTGCTGGATATTTTTGATAAACCAGCGCGCCTCTTGCAGACGCTGCTGCATGGCCTGTGCGTTGTTGCCTTTGTGCTGCTTCATGGCGTTGGCGTAAATGTCATGCACCTTCAAGCGCGGCATCACGTCGCTGTTCAGCGTCACCTTAAAGCCGCGACCCACCTTGACGACGATGACATCGGGCACGACCACGTTGCGCTCAACATTCGCAAAACGCCGACCCGGTTTGGGGTCCAGTCGGCCAATCACACCAATAGCGCTTTTGATCACCGCATCCGGAAAACCGCATAGCTGGGACAGGCGCTTGACGTCACGTTTGGCCAGCAGCTCCATCGGCTGTTTGCAGATGGCGATGGCGGCGCGCGTGTCTTCGCCATCTTTGCAGTCCAGCAGTTGAAGGCTCAGGCATTCCGCCAGATTGCGGGCGCCCACGCCGGCTGGCTCCATGTGGTGCAGCAGGCTCAAAGCCATGGCGAAATGCTGCTCGAGCTCTTCGGTTTGCAGCAGGTCGCCTCCTGCTAGACCGCTGGCCAGTGATGTCAGACTGTCTTCGAGGTAACCGTCGTCGTTGAGCGATTCAATCAAAAAATGCAGCGCTGCACGGTCAATGTCCGACAGCCGCAAACTGAGCGACTGGCGATGCAGATGCGCCTGCAAGGTCTCGTGCTCACCGGTGAGGTCGGATGCATCAGCATCGCTGTCCTCCAGGTTGTTCTTGCGCGGAGCAGCATCGTTGCCCCACTCGCCGTCATCGGGCGCAGACTCGACGCTGCCGTCGCCTTCCCAGCTTTCTTCGAGCCTGGGCTCAGTGGACTCGTCGGAGGCTTTTTCAGGCGTACTTGGACTGTCATTTGATGCTGTAGCCGTTGTTTCACTTATGCCAGCAGCTATGAAATCAGGAGTAACTTCAAACTCCTGTACATCCTGACTGACGGGTTTGTCGGCTTGGTCCAAGCCAAATTCTTCGCGCGGCGCAGTGTCTTCGTTGATTTCCAGAAACGGGTTTTCGTCGAGCATCTGCTCGACTTCCTGGCTCAATTCCAGGGTGGAGAGTTGCAACAGGCGAATGGATTGCTGCAGCTGTGGCGTGAGCGCCAAGTGTTGCGAAACCCTGAGAGATAAGCCCTGCTTCATGACAAGAGCACATCAGACGCAGGTGTGTTGACAAGCCAGTGCGGCGGATCTGGCTGTGCCAAGCCGCTGGCCCGGCCCCCGAAGGGGGTTGGCGCGTCAATTGGGGTCAAGCACCCAAAAACTGGACGGCGAAGAGCTGCCATTACATCCTGAAGTTTTCGCCGAGATAGACACGTCTGACGTCGGCGTTGTTGACAATATCGGACGGCGTGCCTTCAGCCAGCACCTGGCCGTCGCTGATGATGTATGCGTGGTCGCAAATACCCAGGGTTTCGCGAACGTTGTGGTCTGTGATGAGGATGCCGATGCCGCGCGATTTTAAAAATTCGATGATGCGCTGGATCTCAATCACGGCAATCGGATCGATGCCGGCAAACGGTTCGTCGAGCAAAATAAAACGCGGCTGGGTGGCCAGCGCGCGCGCAATCTCGACCCGGCGGCGCTCCCCACCGGACAAGGCCAATGCCGGCGAGTCGCGCAGATGGTCTACCCGCAGGTCCCGGAGCAGCGCATCCAGGCGCTCGTGGATGGTGCTTTTCGACAGCGGCTTGCCTGCATCGTCCAGCTGCAGCTCCAGCACGGCGCGGACATTTTCTTCCACATTAAGCTTGCGAAAAATCGACGCTTCTTGCGGAAGATAGCTCAGGCCCAGGCGCGCGCGGCGATGGATCGGCATGTGCTCCACAGAATTGCCATCGATCGTGATCTCGCCCGCATCGGCCCGCACCAGCCCCACAATCATGTAAAACGAGGTGGTCTTGCCCGCCCCGTTAGGGCCCAGTAGGCCCACAATCTCGCCACTTTCGACGCTCAAAGACACGTCCCGCACGACCTTGCGACTGCCATAAGACTTTTGCAGGCCCGTCGCCACCAGACGGCGGGCAGGCAACTCCTGTGTCGGCGCGTTTGCCTGAAGCGTGAACGGCTCAAGCGGTGTGTTTTTTTTCAAATCACCCACGTCCATGGCGGCTTACTTTTTGTCCGCGCCGATAGCGGGACTGGCGCGCAGCACAGCAGGCGGCGCGGGAGGAGCAGGCACAGGGCCGCCGGCGGCAGAGGCGGCAATACGCGGAGACAGCAAGGTGCGAACGCGTCCGCTTGGATTGCTGACCGAGCGGTTTTGCGGCCCGCCATCGACGGTAAACACATCGGTCTTGTTGTCATAGTTGATTTGTGAGCCGGTGGATTCGTCGGCCAGCACGGCACCGTTGTAGCGGCGCATGACTGCGTTGCGGATGAACTTGACCAGATCCTGCTTGCTGTCGTATTCAATCCGCTCGCCCTCGCCCTCAATGAACTCGTCCAGCCCATCGCGCTTTTTGCGGTAATACGCCAGCTTGCCCGGCGCGGCAATCGACACCGCCTGCTGGTAGCCTTCCGGATCCTGCATCACGTCTACCCGCTCGCCGCGGATGATGATGCTGCCCTTGGTGATGACAACATTGCCGGTAAAAACGCTGGTTTGCTTCAGGTCGTCGTAGACCAAGGCATCTGACTCCGCGTTCATGGGCTTGTCCCGGTCAGCGTTTTCAGCATGGGCCGAGCCAGCGCCCAGACACGTGAGCGCCATCAGGACAACGATGAGAGAAAAGAGGGGTTTCATAAAGGCACGAATCTTGCTGCTATGTTTGGAAGCATTGTAGCCATGCAAGTCGAGCGTGACAGCTTGCCCCTCAACATTTGCGGGGGTTTGCAAATAAAACGCGGTTTATTTGTCCGGTTTATTTGCCTTTGCGCGTCAGGCCGATGAGATAGTCTGTCACCACCAGCGCGCGTTCCATGGTTTGTGCCAAAGTGCCGGACGTGTAGTACTTGCCTGCCACACCCAGCGCAGGCACGCCGTCGACTTTGTAAGCGTCCTGCAGCAAGGTCGCTTTGCGGGTTTTGGTGGCTACCGGGAAGGAGTTATAAGCCTCCGTGAATTTGGCCTTGTTGATGCCCTGCTTTTCGGCCCAGGCCGCCACGAGTTCGGCGGTGTTCAGGGGCAGGCGCTCAACGTGAATGGCATTGAACACCTTGCTGTGCAACTCTTCAACCTTGCCCATGGCCTCCAGCACAAAGTACAGCCGCTGCTGCGGCTCAAAATCAGGCCGGAAGGCCACCGGCGCCCGGCGCAACACCACGTCTTTTGGCATTTTTTTGACCCACTCCTGAAGCTGCGGCTCAAACCGGTTGCAATGCGGGCAGCTGTACCAGAAGAACTCCACCACCTCAATCTTGCCGGCACCAGCCTCGGTGGGTGCGGACTTGTCCAGCAGCAGAAAGTCAGCGCCTTCTTGCGGTGGCTTGCCCTGAGCAAATGCGACTGGGGTCGCCAACGTGGCCGTGGTGGCCAAAGCGGCGGCAGTGATTGAAAATTCGCGTCGTAGCATTGGTTTGACTCCAGAAAATTGTTCGTCTGTTCTCTTAGGCGGGCTGTGCTGGGAAAAGTTCAGCGCTGCACCCGGACAAGGGCTGTTTCGACCGAATTTCCGTCCAGCTTTTCCTTGGCTTTGTCGGCTTCGTCCTTTTTGTCGAAAGGCCCCAGTCGTACCCGATACACGGTACGCCCCGACTGCTCGCGCTCGGTGACTTTGGCTTGAAAGCCCATCAGCAACAGCTTGGCGCGCTGTTGCTCTGCATCTTCCGGCGTTCTGAAAGCACCCGCCTGAATGAAGTAACTGAACGGGTCAGCGCCAGGCGTGGGCGCCACGGGCTCCGGCTTAGCGTCTGACTTCATGTCACCCTTGGCTTGTATCTTGGCTTCGGATTTGGCTTTGGCCAGGTCCCCCAACGGGTCAGCGGACGTGTTGGGTTGGGCGGCCCCAGAGGCGGCGACCGCAGGCGCGCCGACCGCGTCAGACGCTGCCGGTGCAGGCTTGACCGGGTTTTTACCCGCCAGCGAAATGTTGGGGTCCCAGTCCTTGTTTTTTTTGGCTTCAGCGGCATCGGTTTCCGCGCTGCGAGGCTGGATTTTGTTTAAAAACGGCACTGGCACCTTGGTCACGTACACCGCCACCGCCAGGGCGCCGCCCAGGCCAATCAGCGCGCCAATGATCAGGCCCAGCAAAGTGCCGCCGCGTTGTTGTTTGCCAAAAGGAGTTTTCATCGCTCGTCCGTTCACATCTTGCGCGGGGCACTGACGCCCAGCACAGCCAAACCATTGTGCAACACCTGCGCCGTTGCAGCCACCAGACCCAAGCGCGCCCCTTTGACGGCGTCGTCATCGGTCAAAATCCGCTCGGCATCGTAATAGCTGTGGTAGCAGGCCGCCAGCTCGCGCAGGTAAAACGCCACATCGTGCGGTGCAAAACCGCTGGCGGCGTTGGTGAGCATGGCCGGATATTTGGCGATCAGAAGCATCAGCGCCTGGGCCTGCGGGCTGGTCAAAGGCGACAGGTCAACGGTTTTAAGCATGGCTTCGTCGCCACCCCAGGCCGCAAGCACCGAGCAAATCCGCGCGTGCGCATACTGCACGTAGTAAACCGGATTTTCGTTGTTCTTGGCCAGGGCCAGATCAATGTCAAAAATGTATTCGGTGTCGGGCTTGCGGCTGAGCAAAAAGAAACGGACGGCGTCGGCGCTGGTCCATTCAATCAGGTCGCGCAGCGTCACATAGCTGCCCGCGCGCTTTGAAATTTTGACCTCTTCGCCATGGCGCATCACCCGCACCATGGTGTGGAGCACGTAATCGGGGTAGCCTTGAGGCACGCCCATGTTGGCGGCTTGCAAGCCTGCGCGCACGCGGGCAATGGTGCCGTGGTGGTCCATGCCCTGAATGTTGATGGCACGACCAAAGCCACGCTCCCACTTGGCCAGGTGGTAAGCCACGTCCGGCACAAAGTAGGTGTAGGTGCCGTCGCTTTTTTTCATCACGCGGTCTTTGTCGTCGCCGTAGTCGGTCGACTTGAGCCACAACGCGCCGTCGGCTTCAAAGGTTTTGCCCGCCTCTTTCAATTTCGCGACAGCGGCGTCAACCCGGCCCGAGCTGTACAAGCTGGACTCCAGGTAGTAATTGTCAAAACGCACCGAGAAGGCCTGCAAATCGAGGTCCTGCTCGCGGCGCAAATAGGCAACAGCGAATTGGCGAATCGCGTCAAGATCGTCAATGTTGCCCGAGGCCGTGAACTCTCGGTCGTCAGACTTGACCGTTTTTTGGGCAAGGAAGTCTGCCGCAATGTCGGCAATGTAGTCGCCGTTGTAGGCCGGCTCGGGCCACGCCGCATCGCCGGGCTTGATGCCTTTGGCGCGCGCCTGCGTGCTGGTGGCCAGCGTATGGATTTGCACGCCAGCATCGTTGTAATAAAACTCACGGTACACCCGAACGCCCTGCGTCACCAGCAAATTGCAAATCGCGTCGCCCAATGCCGCCTGCCGGCCGTGGCCCACATGCAGCGGCCCGGTCGGGTTGGCCGAGACAAACTCAACCACGGTGGCCTGACCCGCTATGTGTGACTGAACGCCGTATTGCGTGCCCGCCAGCAAGACTTCACGCACCGTCTCTTGCTTGGCCTCAGGTTTGAGGCGGATATTGATAAACCCCGGCCCCGCGATTTCAATGTCTTGCACCCAGCGCACAAAAGCGGGCTGGGTGAGCAAATTAACGCGCAGGGCCTCTGCCACCTGACGTGGGTTTTGTTTGAGGCCTTTGGCCAGCTGCATGGCCGCAGTGCAAGCAAAGTCGCCATGCGCCGCCATTTTGGGGGATTCAAATGCGGCTTTGTCACCGGCGCCGGGGGAAAGTTGTTCAAGCCCGGCATGGAGGTCGGTGAGCAAATTATTTTTTATCGAGAGCATCGCCTGATTTTACGTTCACCCTGTTTTAGCGCTGGGTCATCGAATTCTGCGCGCTGAGCGTTATGTGAGGGAATCCAAAATGGTATTCAAACGGTGCCCTGCATTTCAAACAACCCCCCTTGGAGCCCCCATGAAAAAACTGATCTCTTTGCTCGCCGTCGCGGCTGCTTTTTCGTTCGGTTTGGCTGCACACGCCGCTGAGGATGATGCCAAAACTGCACAACAAAGCAAAATGAAAACCTGCAATGCGCAGGCCAAAGACAAAAAAGGTGATGAGCGCAAGGCCTTCATGAAGGAATGCCTGAGCGCCAAGGAGGAACCGGCCACCCAGCAAAGCAAAATGAAAACCTGCAACGTCGAGGCCAAAGACAAAAAGGGCGATGAACGCAAGGCCTTCATGAAAGAGTGCTTGAGCAAAAAACCGGCGTAGGCTGGGCTTGTGCAAGCGATGGGAATCACGACCGCATTGACCCCGGCTTTTTCAAGTCAGGGGCTGTAGATCATGGGCGACTTGAACGCGTGTGTGGGGTATCCGATGTGGGCAATGATTTGCGTGTTTCAATTGATCATGGCTGGCTGGTCCGAATGGCCGAGACGGCGGCTCGCAAGCCCAGCAAATAACTGTCTGGGCCAAAGCCGCAGATCTGGCCCTTGACAATTTCAGCAAACACCGACGTGTGCCTGAAGGCTTCGCGCGCATGGATGTTGGACATGTGCACTTCAATGATCGGGCACTTCAAAATCGCCAGCGCATCACGAATGCCGTAGCTGTAATGTGTCCAGGCCCCAGCGTTGATGATGACGGCGTGGGTGCCGTCGGCGTGAGCTTGGTGAATGCGCTCGGCCATGGCGCCCTCAAAGTTGGTTTGAAACGCTTCGACTTGCGCACCGAGCTCTTTGCCCAGCGCCATCACGCTGGCGTTGATCTCAGCCAGGGTGGTGGTGCCGTACTGCGCCGGGTCCCGCTTGCCGAACATGTTGAGGTTGATGCCGTGGAGGACGAGAATGTTCATAAAAGTCACCGTTTGAAAAATGGGCCGAGAAGAGTTGCGCTTATTTAACCATTTCCGGCGGCGCTTGCTTGCGCGTCCTGCCCTGCTTAGACAAGACCTGGTTCACCGTTGCCTCAGCCAGATTGGCGGTGAACGGGCTAATAACGGGTGTCAAAGGGTTTGTTCATTTAAGCCGTTTGCGGTCAGCAGCGCGGCGTCAGACAGCTGCTCGTGCAACGCTGGGCGCGCTACTTCCCAATGCAAAACTTCGAGAAGATTTCCCCCAGCAAATCATCGGGGGTGAATTGCCCGGTGATGTCGCTCAAATGCAATTGGGCCTGGCGCAAATCTTCGGCCAGCAGGTCAAGCGCCGGGCTTGGCAATTGAAGCTGGCCGGATGCCCGGTCCAATTGTTCGTCCACCTTTGCCAGCGCATGCACATGCCGTTCCCGCGCCATGAATAAACCCTCGGGCGCAGATTGCCAGCCCACAGCTTGCAGCAGCTGCTCACGCAGGGCCTGCAAGCCATCGCCCGTCTTGGCCGAAATGACTACACCTTCGCTGCCGAGAGGGGGCGCGGCGTCAGATTTGTTCCAAACGTGGATGATCGGTGTTTTTGCGGGTAGTTTCAGGGCCAGGGCTGCCTGAATTCCTGCATCTGCAGCTATGTAATTTATAGCGCCCTGCTGCGTCAAGTCATGCAGGAAAAGCACCGCGTCTGCGCTTTGAATTTCAACCCATGCGCGCTCAATCCCTATTTTTTCAACCTCGTCCAGCGCCTCGCGCAAGCCTGCGGTATCAACCACATGCAAGGGCACGCCGTCGATCTGGATCAATTGCGAGACCTTGTCCCGCGTGGTACCCGCCACCGGCGTGACGATGGCCAGCTCAGCCCCGGCCAGCGCGTTGAGCAGCGAGCTTTTGCCCGCGTTAGGTTGCCCGGCGATCACGACGGTGATGCCCTCGCGCAAAATGCTGCCCTGCTGGGCCTTGTGCATGACGCTGGCCAGCGTGGCATGCAAGCGCTTCAGTTGGCCTTGAGCATCGGCTTTTTTCAGAAAGTCGATGTCTTCTTCCGGAAAATCAAGCGTTGCCTCGACCAGCATGCGCAAGTGGATCAGCTGCGCCAAAAGTGCGTTGACTGCCTTTGAAAACTCACCCGACATGGAGCGCGCCGCTGAGCGGGCCGCGGTTTCGGTGCTGGCATCGATCAAATCAGCAATCGCCTCGGCCTGGGTCAAGTCAATCTTGTCGTTCAGAAAAGCCCGCTCGGTGAATTCGCCCGGCTGCGCGACCCGCAAGGATGGCAACGCCTGCAGGCAGCGCGCCAGCAGCAATTGCAGCACCACGGGCCCACCGTGGGCTTGCAGTTCGAGAACGTCTTCGCCCGTGTACGAATGCGGCGCCGGGAAATAAATCGCCAGCCCTTTGTCGATGGGCTGGCCCGCCTCATCCAGAAACGACAAATAGGTCGCATGCCGGGCTTGCAAGGGCTTGTTGCAAACCGCCTGAATGATGGCGCCAAGGCCTTTGCCCGACACCCGAACAACGCCCACCGCGCCGCGACCTGGTGCGGTGGCAATGGCAACAATGGGGTCTTGGTGGCGCGCAAGCATGACGTCTCTCATCTTACAAGTGGCCGCTTGGCGCTGGCTTTGCCCGGCCGCGGGTCTTGGCCACGTAGGGGGGAGGCGTCAGAGACGCCTCAGGGGCTTACTTGAAGCTGGGCAGGTTGAACTGGGGGGGTACGCCCATTCGGGTGTTGATCATCCACTGCTGGGCGATCGACAAGATGTTGTTGGTGATCCAGTACAGCACCAGACCAGACGGGAAGAAGAAGAACATCACGCTGAAAATAAGCGGCATGAACCACATCAGCTTGGCCTGCATCGGGTCCGGCGGGGCCGGGTTCAGCGCGGTTTGCAGCATGGTCGTCAAGGTCATGACCACCGGCAAAATAAAGTACGGGTCTGGCGCCGACAGGTCCTTGATCCACAACACCCAAGGTGCGCCGCGCATTTCGACACTGGACAACAGCACCCAGTAAAGCGCAATAAACACCGGTATCTGAACCATGATGGGAAAGCAGCCACCCATCGGGTTGACTTTTTCGTCCTTGTAAATCTTCATCATCTGCTGCTGCATTTCCTGCGGCTTGTCTTTGAGCCGCTCGCGCATTTCCATGATTTTCGGGTTGATGGCCTTCATCTTGGCCATGCTGGCATAAGCCTTGGCGTTGAGCCAGTAAAACGCGATTTTCAAAAGCAGCACCAGCGCCACAATGGACCAGCCCCAGTTTTGAATGAAGCCGTGCAGCTTGTCAAGCAGCCAGTACAAAGGCTTGGCCAGAATCGTCAGCCAACCGTAGTCTTTGACCAGCTCCAGCCCTGGCGACAGCTTTTCGAGCATATTTTCTTCTTGCGGGCCAACAAACAGCCTAGATTCGATGGTTTTGCTGGCACCGGGTGCAACGTCGCCCATGGCCGTGATCATGCCGACCGCATACAAATTGTTGTCCACCTTGCGTTCAAACAAATCGCGTTTGATCCCGTCTCCCAGCAACCAGCTTGAGGCAAAGTAATGCTGCACCATGGCCACATAGCCATTGGTCGCCTGCTTCTCAACCTCAACTTTGCCTTTTTCGATGTCTTTGAACTCGATCTTCTGGTATTTTTTGGCCTCTGTATAAACAGCCGGGCCCGTGAAGGTCGAATAAAACGACGACTCGCCCACCGGTGGATTACCGTCCCGCACCAGTTGCATGTACAGCTGTGGAGACACGGTCGACGCGCCTGTGTTGATGACTTCATGGCGCACCGCGATGTCGTATGCGCCGCGCTTGAGGGTGTAGGTTTTGAGCAGCTTGACGCCGCCAATTTCAGCAGACTCAAACTTGATCACCAGTTCGTTTTGGCCCGCCGCCAGCGCACGCTCGCCGGGTACCACCGTCATCGGTGTTTTATGCGTGGGCAAGGCCGCTCCGCCACTGGCGGCAATCAGGCCCGTTTGCGCGACATAAACACGGCCTGCGCTTTCGTCAAGCAACACAAAACCGGCGTTTTTGTCGGCCATGTCTTTGAATTTGTTGAAAGACGATTTGACCAGCGAGCCGCCTTCGGTGTCAAAGGTCAGTGAGAAGACGTCGGTGCTGACCAGCAGCTTTTCGCGTGTTGCTGTTGCTGGCGCTCCGAGCGGAACGGCTGCCGGGCTACTGGCGGGCAACGGTACGCCTGTCGCGTTCGGTGTCGGCACAGCCGCTGCGCTATTGGCAGGCGCCGCAGGTGTTGCAACGGCCGCAGCGGTCGAGACGGGTTTGGGAAAGAAGGTCGCATTCTTGCCGTTGAAGATTTGCCACTGGTCCCACAGAAGGACCATGGAAAAACCAAAAATCACCCACAAAATGGTGCGGCGGATGTCGTTCATGACGTTTTCTTTTCAGAGGAAAGGGGTGATGTCCTTGATGTCGCCAGAGGCGCGACCAGACGGGAAAAAAGACCGTTTGCAGGAACCGGGTCGTGACCGCCCCGGCACCATGGCTGACAACGTGCCAGCCTGTAAAGCGTCAGGGCGCTGCCGGTCACCGCACCATGCTGCTGGAGCGCTTGCAGACTGTAGGCAGAGCAGGTGGGTTCAAACCGACAGGCGCTGCCAAGCCAGGGACTGAGCAGCAGCCGGTAAGCCTTGACCAGGCCCATTAAAAACTGTTGCGGCAAACGAAAAAGGACCAGACAAAGATTTTTCATGCGGCCGCTTCCGATGGGTGCTTGACGGCCAACGCCGTTTGCATCAAGACCAGCAGTTCGGCGCGAACAGCTTCTTTCAGGGCGCACGAGGACGCACTGGCAAACACCTGGCGCGAAAACTCACGCCGCAGCCTGACCAGAAATGCTGCTGGCAAACCGGCGTCTGTCGAGTCCTTCTGGAGTTGGGTGCTCACGGTATAAATTTGCCTTTTGATGGCGTTGCGGGTGACCGCACGTTTGGCCCACCGCTTTGGGACCATGGCGCCAATCCAGATGTCAGGGGTGGAAAACAACGACACCTCGTTTTTGCTGGCTGGGCCATCAAGCCCCACCCGGTGCATGGCAAAGTGCGTGCTTTTTGCAATCAGGCCGGCGGCCAAGGCCGCCTGAAACTGAGCGCGGGTCTTAAAGCGCTGCATTGCGGGTCACAGCCATCACTGGAGCAACCAGACTTGAGGCGCAGCAAATCCGCTCTTGTCTGGAGGCAATGCCAGCTTAGACCGCCAGACGCTTGCGGCCTTTGGCGCGACGCGCGGCAATCACAGCGCGACCGCCACGTGTTTTCATGCGCGTCAGAAAACCGTGGGTACGGGCGCGTTTGACTTTGGAAGGTTGATAGGTGCGTTTCATGGTGTGTCCAACTGCTTGCTTGAAATGTGTTCCTGATGACTATCAGGGAAACCCACGATTATCGCTGATTTTTCAATGATGGCAATAACCTGAGTCTGCCATTGACTGTGAAAGATGAGGTTTGCTTGCCTCTCCTCTTTCGGCACCGCGGTGCTGGCCGGCGGACGAGCTGCCCGGTTAGAAGCTCAAAAGACCGCGCCAACGTGGTCCAACACAGCGTTCCCAAATGTGTGGATAACTACGATATTGCCGCTACAATCCGGGCACTTCCCATGACAGCTATCCACAACCGCCATGAGTGACGCTACCCCACTCTCTCCCAGCCAAGACTTGTGGCAAGCTTGTGTTGATCTTCTCGCGCAGGAACTGCCCGAGCAGCAATTCAACACCTGGATTCGTCCGCTGGCTGCTGTGGTGGCACCTGACCTGTCCCGCATCACGATTCAAGTCGGGAACCGCTTCAAGCTGGACTGGATCAGGGCCCAGTACGGTTCACGCATCGCTGCCTTGCTGGAAAAGATTTCCGGCCATCACGTAACTCTTGAGTTAGCGCTCGCTCCGCGAGAAACTCCCTCCCGGTCGTTGATTATCGCCAGCGGCTTTGAGGCTTCCGCCGTCATGGAGCCGACCGACATGGTTACTTCGGACGACGCCTTTGGCGCGCCTTTCAAGAATCGGCTCAACAGTGCCTTGACGTTTGACAACCTGATTGAAGGCACCGCCAACCGCATGGGTCGGGCAGCCGCCATGCATGTTGCCAGCAGCCTGGGCCAGCTCTATAACCCTTTGTTTATCTACGGCGGCGTCGGTCTGGGCAAGACGCACCTGATGCATGCGATTGGCAACAAACTGCTGGAGGACAACCCGCAAGCCAAAGTTCTCTACATCCATGCTGAACAGTTTGTCTCGGATGTGGTCAAGGCCTACCAGCGCAAAACGTTTGATGAATTCAAGGAGCGCTACCACTCGCTGGATCTGCTGCTGATCGACGATGTTCAGTTTTTTGCCAACAAGGACCGCACGCAGGAAGAGTTTTTCAATGCATTTGAAGCCTTGCTGACCAAGAAGTCGCACATCGTCATGACCAGCGATACCTATCCGAAGGGCTTGACGGACATTCACGAACGCCTTGTGTCCCGATTTGACTCGGGTTTGACAGTGGCTATTGAACCACCCGAACTTGAAATGCGGGTTGCTATTTTGATCCGCAAGGCCGAAGTGGAATTGGCAATCATGCCCGAAGAGGTGGCTTTTTTCGTGGCCAAGAACGTCCGCTCGAACGTGCGTGAACTCGAAGGCGCGCTGCGCAAAATCCTGGCGTACTCGCGTTTTAACCAAAAAGAAATCTCGATTCAGCTGGCGCGTGAGGCGCTGCGCGACTTGCTGTCCATACAGAATCGGCAGATTTCTGTTGAAAACATCCAAAAGACGGTGGCCGACTATTACAAAATCAAGGTCGCTGACATGTACTCCAAGAAGCGGCCTGCCAGCATTGCCCGACCGCGCCAGATTGCGATGTACCTGGCCAAAGAACTCACACAAAAGAGCCTGCCCGAGATTGGTGAGTTGTTTGGCGGCCGCGATCACACCACGGTGTTGCATGCGGTGCGCAAAATGTCTGCCGAACGCCAGCAAATGACCGAGTTGAATCAGCAACTGCATGTGCTGGAACAAACCCTGAAGGGTTAAAGGAACACAAACAATGCAAATCTGGACCTTCGGCTCAAGACGCACAAGTTTGGGTATAACTTTTGAACAACTACCCAGTTATCCACAGCCAGGTCCTGTTTTTCAAAGTTGTTCATTTGGGACAACCGGTCTGAAGACAGCTGCAACACAGGGTTAAACAGTCACCAAGTACATGATTAAAAAGGGGAAAATAGCTTTATTCACAGAAAAGCGCCTCCCTTACTACTACTACTAATTTGAATTAAAGAATTAAACAGAAACAAAAGAGGAAGTCATGATCGTTCTGAAAGCCACTCAAGATAAAGTTTTGTCAGTCCTGCAATCGGTCGCTGGCATTGTTGAACGCAGGCACACATTGCCTATTCTTGCCAATGTGCTGATTCGTAAAACGGGAACCCAGCTTCAGCTCACAACCAGTGACCTCGAAATCCAGATCAGGACCACCATCGAGATGGATGGTGATGCTGGAAACTTCACCACCACCGTTGGCGTACGAAAGTTGATCGATATCCTGCGTTCCATGCCGAGCGACCAGACAGTGTCCCTCGAGTCCGCACAAAACAAGCTCATCTTGAAAGGTGGCAAGAGCCGTTTCACGCTGCAAACCATGGCGGCCGAAGACTTTCCACTGGTGCAGGAAGCGGCCAGTTTTGGTCCAGCTTTCTCGGTGCCACAAAAAGTGTTGAAAGAGTTGCTCAACCAGGTGTCGTTTGCGATGGCGGTGCACGACATCCGCTACTACCTCAACGGTATTTTGTTTGTGGCTGAAGGAAAACAGCTCAGTCTGGTGTCAACGGACGGCCATCGGCTGGCCTTTTCATCGGCCATGCTGGACGTGGAAGTGCCGAAGCAGGAGGTGATCTTGCCGCGTAAAACGGTGCTCGAAATGCAGCGCTTGCTGAGCGACAAGGAAGGTGCGATTGAAATGCAGTTTGCCGGTAACCAGGCCAAGTTCAGTTTTGAAGGCATGGAATTTGTCACCAAACTGGTCGAAGGCAAGTTCCCTGATTACAACCGTGTGATTCCAAAGAACCATAAAAACATCATCACGCTGGGTCGCCTGTCCTTGCTGGCCAGCCTGCAACGCACAGCCATTTTGACGAGTGAAAAATTCAAGGGTGTGCGGCTGAACATTGAACCCGGTACCTTGCGGGTGGCCTCCAACAACGCCGAGCAGGAAGAAGCCGTGGATGAGATTGATATTGACTACGCCGGCGAAGATATTGAAATTGGCTTTAACGTGACGTATCTGATCGATGCACTGGCCAACATGGATCAAGACATGGTGAAGATGGAACTGGCGGATTCAAACAGTTCTGCCTTGCTGACCATCCCCGACAACGCGACCTTCAAATACGTCGTGATGCCGATGCGAATTTAAGTCTTCACGCAAAACGCCCCAATGAAACAAACCCGCTGTCAACACAAACCATCAGCGGGTTTGGTCATTCCAGAGATTGAAGAAACTGCGAGATAAGACCGACATGACCGAAGAAAACAAGCCCAGTGAGTCTGCAGAGCCCATCAACAACGATGCGCTCGTCAACGTTAATAATGGAGCGGCAGGTGAAGAAAGCTCCAACTTCCAGCCCAAGATTGACACCAACCAAGCCGGCGCATCTGAAGCCTATGGCGAAGGCTCGATCCAAATCCTGGAAGGCTTGGAAGCCGTGCGCAAACGCCCTGGCATGTACATTGGTGATACGTCAGACGGCACCGGCCTGCACCATCTGGTTTTTGAAGTGGTCGATAACTCGATTGACGAGTCGCTTGCTGGGCATTGTGACGACATCGTTGTCACCATTCACACCGATAACTCCATCAGCGTCACAGACAACGGTCGTGGTATTCCCACCGGCATCAAGATGGACGACAAGCACGAGCCCAAGCGCTCGGCGGCCGAGATTGCACTGACCGAACTGCATGCTGGCGGCAAGTTCAACCAGAACAGCTACAAGGTCTCTGGCGGCCTGCACGGCGTTGGCGTGAGTTGCGTGAACGCGCTGAGCAAAATGCTGCGCCTGACAATTCGCCGCGATGGCAAAGTGCACGTCATGGAGTTTTCAAAAGGCTTTGTGCAAAACCGCATCATTGAAAAAGTAGACGGTATCGAAGTGTCTCCCATGAAGGTGATGGGCGATACTGACAAGCGCGGCACCGAGGTTCACTTTTTGCCCGACCTGGATATTTTTCAGACCAATTCGGATTTTCACTACGAAATTTTGAGCAAGCGCTTGCGCGAGCTGAGTTTCTTGAACAACGGTGTGAAGATTCGTCTGAAAGATGAGCGCACTGGCAAAGAGGATGACTTTGCGGGCGCGGGTGGCGTGAAAGGTTTTGTTGACTTCATCAACAAGGGCAAAACCATTTTGAACCCCAATGTGTTTGCTGCCATGGGTGACCGCCAGAGTGACCAGGGCACCAACATCGGTGTTGAAGTGGCCATGCAGTGGAACAGTGGCTACAGCGAGCAGGTGCTTTGCTTTACCAACAACATTCCGCAGCGTGACGGTGGTACGCACCTGACGGGTTTGCGTGCGGCCATGACGCGGGTGATCAACAAATACATTGACGACAGCGAGATCGCCAAAAAAGCCAAAGTGGAAGTCACCGGGGACGACATGCGCGAAGGCTTGTGCTGCGTGTTGAGCGTGAAGGTGCCTGAACCCAAATTCAGCAGTCAGACCAAAGACAAACTGGTGTCCAGTGAAGTGCGTGGCCCGGTCGAAGACATTGTCAGCAAGCTGCTGCATGATTACCTGCAAGAAAGGCCAGCAGATGCCAAGATCATCGTTGGCAAGATCATTGAAGCGGCGCGCGCCCGAGAAGCCGCCCGCAAGGCGCGCGACATGACGCGCCGCAAAGGTGTGCTCGATGGCATGGGTCTGCCCGGCAAACTGGCGGACTGCCAGGAAAAAGACCCGGCGATGTGTGAGATTTACCTGGTCGAGGGCGACTCTGCAGGCGGCTCTGCCAAGCAGGGTCGGGACCGTAAATTTCAGGCGATTTTGCCGCTTCGCGGCAAGATTTTGAACGTTGAAAAAGCGCGTTATGAAAAGCTTTTGACCAGCAATGAAATTTTGACGTTGATCACCGCTCTTGGTACCGGCATTGGCAAGGCCGGCGGCAGCACGGGCAGTGATGACTTCAATGTCGCCAAGCTGCGTTACCACCGCATCATCATCATGACGGATGCGGACGTTGACGGCGCGCATATTCGAACGCTGCTGCTGACCTTCTTTTATCGCCAGATGCCCGAGCTGGTCGAGCGTGGTCACATCTACATTGCCCAGCCGCCGCTGTACAAGGTCAAAGCGGGCAAAGAAGAGCAGTATTTAAAGGACACCGGTGCGCTCGACACGTTCCTGTTACGTATTGCCTTGAAAGACGCCTCTGTGCGAACGGGTGCTGAGGGCAGTGCGGTGCTGACGGGCGACACGCTGGCCGAGCTGGCGCGCAAGCACCAGCTGGCTGAATCGGTGATTGCGCGGCTGCGCGGCTTCATGGATGCCGAGGCGCTCAAGGCGATTGCCGACGGCGTGCACCTGAACCTGGACACCGTGGCCGATGCCGAAGTGTCGGCTGCCACACTGCAAAAGTTCTTGCCGACCGCCGAGGTGGCGGGCGAGTTTGATGTGCGCACGGACAAACCGATTTTGCGCATCAGCCGCCGCCACCATGGCAACGTCAAAAGCAGTGTGCTGACGCAAGACTTTGTGCACGGCGCAGACTACGCCATGCTGGCCGATGCTGCTGCGACCTTCAAAGACTTGATCGCTGACGGTGCAAAAGTCATGCGCGGTGAGGGCGAGCGCCAGAAGGAAGAAAAAGTCAGCGATTTCCGCCAGGCGATGAAGTGGCTGGTCGGCCAGGCTGAAAACGCGACGTCGCGCCAGCGCTACAAGGGCTTGGGCGAGATGAACCCAGCCCAGCTGTGGGAAACCACCATGGACCCTACTGTGCGGCGTCTGTTGCGCGTGCAGATTGACGATGCGATTGAAGCTGACCGCGTGTTCACCATGCTGATGGGTGATGAGGTGGAACCGCGCCGCATCTTCATTGAAACCAACGCGCTGCGCGCAGCCAATATTGACGTTTGAAAACCGACCTTTGAAATCATTGCCATGCACGACACAACCCCTTCAGAGCCACAAGTGGCCACAAGCCCGGTGGTTGCCCGCCCCGCGCTGCCCGACCAGCTGTCCACTGACGTGCGCAGCAAGCACCACGTCAAGGCGATTTTTGAGCATGACATTGGCATTCGCTTCAACGACAAGGAGCGCTTTGATGTTGAGGAATACTGCATCAGCGAGGGCTGGATCAAAGTGCCGGTGGGCAAGAAGGTCGACCGCAAGGGTTTCCCATTGACGATCAAGCTCAAGGGCAAGGTAGAGGCGTTCTACAAATAGCCAGAGACACGGCCGCTATTAAATCAGTAGCTACCAGCCTAGGGCTTAAAAGGGGCGCAGGCCGTTTTGTGCAGAAAACAGTCTAAAACAAGACTAAAAAACGGTTCTACATCGTTTTGATGCGCTGAACCATTTCTTCTGCAAACGCCACAAACGCCTCTGCGCCTTTGGATGCCGGGTCAAATACCACGCCAGGCAAACCATAGCTGGGCGCTTCGGCCAATCGCACATTGCGTGGGATCACGGTGTTGAACACCTTGTCGCCAAAATGATTTTTGAGTTGCTCGCTGACCTGTTGCTGCAGCGTGATGCGGGGGTCATACATGACCCGCAGCAAGCCGATGATGGCCAGATCTTTGTTCAGGTTGGCGTGGACTTGCTTGATGGTGTTGACGAGATCCGTCAGGCCCTCTAGCGCAAAGTATTCGCACTGCATCGGTACGATCACGCCGTGGGCACAGCACAAGCCATTGAGTGTCAGCATGCTCAGCGATGGCGGGCAGTCGATCAGCACAAAGTCGTATTCGGCAGCAACTTCGGCCAGGGCGAGCTTGAGTCGCTTGTCGCGTCGTTCTACGTCCACCAGTTCGACCTCAGCGCCGGCCAGCTCGCGGTTGGCGCCCAGAATGTCGTAGCTGCAACCGGCATCGATCAGCTTCTGGCTGGTGACTTTGGCCTCGGCAAGGGTGGCCGATTCGAGCAGCACGTCATACACCGTGTATTCCAGTTTGCGCTTGTCTACACCGGAGCCCATGGTGGCATTGCCTTGCGGGTCCAGGTCAACCATCAGCACCCGCTGTCCAACTTTGGCAAGGCCCGCGGCCAGGTTAACGGTGGTGGTGGTTTTGCCCACGCCACCTTTTTGATTGGCAACGCAAAAAATTTTGGCCATATTGTTCTTGTTTTTAGGGGTGGGGTTACTTGGAGATGGCCAGCTTCAAACCAAAGCCGATCAGGAAGACGCCCGCGGCCTTGTTGAGAAAGCTTGATATTTTAGGGTTGGCGCGCAGTCGCTCGGCAAAAAAAGTGGTCAGAAGCACAGAGGCCAGCCCATATAAAAAAGTCAGCACAGCGATGGTGGCGGCCATCACGCCAAAGGTCGTCATGCCCTGATGTGCTTTGGGGTCGACGAACAAAGGGAAGAAGGCCATATAAAACACAATCGCTTTGGGGTTGAGCAGCGTGATCAAGAGCGCTTGGCGAAAGTAGTGGCGGGGTTTGATGTGCAGGATGGGCGCGTCTCCGGCCTTTGCCATCAGCAGCTTGATGCCCAGCCAGGCGAGGTAAACGGCCCCCACCCACTGCACGACATGAAAGGCTGCAGGGTACGCGGCCATCACGGTGGAAACGCCCGCCACAGCCGCCCACAGCAACACCTGGTCGCCGGCAATCACGCCAAAAGTCGCGCCCAGGCCGCCTGCAATGCCGCCCTTGCTGGTAGACGTGATCAGTGCCAGATTACCCGGGCCCGGGATAAGCAGAAAGACAATGATGGCGACAACAAAGGAGGTGTAGTCGGCAATGCCAAAAATTGAGCCAGACATGGTCGGTTTCCGGTAAGTGATGCTTTGAGTTTACGACACGGTCTTTTCACGCATCCACACCACGCAGCGCTCGGCATCTAGTCCCGGCACCCGCAGTTGTTCCACGTGAAACACATCAACCGTCGCAGGCAGCGCCGCCAGCTCGTCCGTCGGGTGCTTGCCTTTCATGGCCATCCAAACACCAGCCGGAGCCAGCGCCCTGGCCGACCATTGCGTGAAGTCAGGCAGAGACGCAAAGGCCCGGGAGCAGATCACGTCGAAAGCCGAGTCAATAGTTTCAACCCGCGCGTGTAGACCGGCCAGGTTGGGGAGCCTCAACTCTAGCGCGACTTGCTTGATAAACGTCGCCTTTTTGGCCACAGTGTCGACGCAGGTCACACGGACGCCGGGGCAGCAAATGGCGATGACCGCACCTGGCAGGCCTGCGCCTGAGCCGACATCCAGCAATTGGCCCTGCGTCATGTGTTGTCGCAGCGGCGTAATGATCGCCAGGCTGTCCAGCAGGTGGTGCGTCATCATTTCGGCAGGGTCGCGGACGGCGGTCAGGTTGTAGACCTTGGTCCACTTGGCGATCAGCTTCAGGTAGTCGAGCAATTGGCCTATTTGAGGGGCGCTGAGTTCAAGCTCTAACTCCGCCAGCCCTGCGCGCAGGGTTGCCTCGTCGCCGATCATGCGTCAATTTTCTCTGGGCTGGCCAGAGGCGTGGTGTTCTTCCAGAGGTTTTTCTTCAAATGCACCAACAGCAAGGACACCGTCGCGGGCGTGATGCCCGAGATGCGCGAGGCCATGCCCAGCGTCTCTGGCCGGTGTTTGGCCAGCGTCTGGCGCGCTTCAAAGCTCAGCGCCTGCACTTGCAGGTAGTCCAGTTCAGGCGGGAGTTTGAGGTTTTCGTAGTGTGCGGCGCGCTCGACTTCTACTTTTTGCAGATCAATGTAGCCGGCGTACTTGGCCGTGATTTCGATTTGCTCAATCACGCTTTTGTCCGACAGCGCCGAAATGTCAGGCGCTCCGTATTTGCCGCCGTCCAGGCTCATCAGCCCAGCGTAGTTCACATCCGGTCGGCGCAGCAAGTCGGCCAGGTTGTATTCCCGCTCAATTGCCTTGCCCAGTACCCGCTCAGACTCAGCCAGTGGCAGGTTATTGGGGTTCACCCAAATGCTGCGCAGGCGCTCTGTTTCACGTGAAACAGCATCGCGTTTGCGGTTGAACGCGTCCCAGCGAGCGTCGTCCACCAGTCCCAGCTCCCTGCCCTTTTCGGTCAGGCGCATGTCCGCGTTGTCTTCGCGCAGCATCAGGCGAAACTCGGCACGGCTGGTAAACATGCGGTAGGGCTCGGTCACGCCCTTCGTGATCAGGTCATCCACCAGAACACCCAAATACGCTTCGTCGCGCTTGGGCAACCAGCTTTCCTTGCCCTGGCATTGCAGCGCAGCATTGATACCGGCAAACATGCCTTGTGCCGCTGCCTCTTCATAACCTGTGGTGCCGTTGATCTGCCCGGCAAAAAACAGGCCGCCGATGGCCCGGGTTTCAAAACTGGTTTTCAGGGCACGCGGGTCAAAGTAGTCGTATTCAATCGCGTAGCCGGGCCGCAGGATGTGGGCGTTTTCCATCCCTACCATCGAGCGCACCAGCGCATACTGAATGTCAAACGGCAAGCTGGTCGAGATGCCGTTGGGGTAGATCTCGTGCGTTGTCAGGCCTTCCGGCTCCAGGAAAATCTGGTGCGCTTCCTTGTCGGCAAAGCGGTTGATCTTGTCTTCTACGCTCGGGCAGTAGCGCGGGCCGACCCCGTCAATCTTGCCGGTAAACATGGGGCTGCGGTCAAACCCGCTGCGAATGATGTCGTGCGTGCGGGCGTTGGTGTGGGTGATGTAGCACGGCACCTGTTGGGGGTGCTGGATATTGCCGCCCATAAAACTAAAAACGGGAACCGACCCAAGGGTCGAGCCAGCGCTTTCTGAGCCCGGCATGCCGTCCCCCGGCTGGGCAATGCACTTGCTGAAGTCAATCGTGCGGCCATCAATGCGCGGCGGCGTGCCGGTTTTTAGCCGGCCTTGCGGCAGTTTCAGTTCTTTCAGCCGGGCCGACAAGGACACCGCAGGCGGGTCGCCCGCCCTGCCCGCTGAATAGTTTTGCAGCCCGACGTGGATCTTGCCGTCAAGGAAAGTCCCGGCCGTCAACACCACGGTTCGGCTTCTGAACTTGATGCCGACTTGCGTGACCGCACCCACGACCCTGTCGCCTTCGACCATCAGGTCATCCACCGCTTGTTGAAACAGCCACAGGTTGGGCTGGTTCTCCAGCATCCGGCGAATCGCCGCTTTGTACAAAATGCGGTCGGCCTGCGCCCGCGTCGCACGCACGGCCGGGCCTTTGGAGCTGTTCAAGATGCGAAACTGAATGCCGCCCTCGTCGGTGGCTAAAGCCATCGCGCCGCCCATCGCGTCGACCTCTTTGACCAGATGGCCCTTGCCAATGCCGCCGATCGACGGGTTGCAACTCATCTGGCCCAGCGTTTCAATGTTGTGCGTCAAGAGCAAGGTCTTGCAGCCCATGCGCGCGCTGGCCAATGCCGCTTCAGTGCCGGCATGGCCGCCACCGACCACGATCACATCAAATTCTTGGGGGTAAAACATATGAGCTTCAATCCGTTCAGTTGTCTATCAATTCAGTCACCACGCCCATGGCGCGCGCCACCTGTGCCTGGCGTTTGTCCGCCGTCACAAACAAATCCACCCGCGCAGCGATGGCGCTGCCCACATGCAGCGCGTCCATGCCGCGCAGCGGGCCTTGCTCCATCGCCGCAAAGGCAAAACGCTCCACCCGCGCATCCAGCGGGACCAGTGTCATGTCAGCCACATCGCTTTGTGCTGCGGTCCAGGCGCGGTCAAACTCTGACGCGGGCAAGCTGCCCTCGCGGCGGCGGCGAAGCAAGGCTGAGGCGACCTCGGTCTTGCAGTGCGCTGCTACCAGCAGCTCGCTGGCCGACGCAAACAGCGCCAGCACCCGGTTGCGTCCGGTTTCGCTGGCGTAGCGCTTGGTCAGCGCCGACGCGTCAAACATCAGGCGGGCCTCGCCCTCGCGGGCAATCACGGCAGCCACGGGCGATGCAGCAGGGTAAGTTGCCTTGCGTTTCACCATGGCGCTTCGTTGCGCTCATCCAGCACGGCTTGCGACAAAGTCGCACCAGCGCCAAGCACGACCGGCTCAAACGGCTGCTTCCAGCTCGGCACTTTTGTGGCGACTTCTGCGGGCATCGGTACCAGCTCGGCCACCGGCTTGCCATGCCGCAAAATACGCACGGTTTCGCCCTTCTCAACCAGGTCAATCATGGCCGATGTGTTGGCGCGGAACTCACTGAGCGGGACGCTGATAGGGATGGTTTGCATTTTGTACAAAATTGGTTGTTTTGTACATTTTACGTGCTTTTGCGTCAGCTGGCTCGAAAATACTTGCAAAGGCCGACCTTGGTGACCTTACATTTAAAGGCACCTGTTTTTAAAAGCAATTTATGCACGCATCAGAACCCATCGCCCGGCGCGCAGCCCTGAAAGCCGTCACCTCACTGGTCGCCGCCAGCGCTTTTCCGGTGATGGTGCCGGCCATCGCCCAAGCCGCCTGGCCCAGCAAACCGATTCGCCTGCTGGTGCCGTTTGCCCCGGGCGGCAGTTCTGAAATCGTCGCGCGGTCTGCGGCCAATGAGATCGGCAAAAGCCTGGGCCAGACGGTGTTTGTGGAAAACAAGCCCGGCGCCAGCGGCAACATCGCCATGGCCGAATGCGCCCAAAGCACCGACGGGCACACGCTCATTTTGGGTCACATTGGCACTTTTGCGGTCAATCCGTTTATTTTTGACAAACTGCCGTTTGACACCAACAAAGACTTCAAACCGATCTCGCTGCTGGCCAAGGTGCCCAGCCTGTATGTGGTCCATGCGGATCTGCCGGTTAAAAACCTAAAGGAGTTCATCGCTCTGGCCAAGGCCAAGCCTGGCAGCCTGAACTACGGTTCCGCGGGTAACGGCAGCGCCGGGCATCTGGCGTTTGAGTATCTGAAAATGGTCTCAAGTACCTTTGTGCTGCACGTGCCTTACCGCGGCACCGGTCCGCAATTGACGGACCTGCTGGCCGGCCGGCTGGATGCCGCCAGCGTCGGCGCGCCAGCGATTTTGGCGCACATCAAATCCGGCAAGCTGCGCTGCATTGCCACCGGTACCAAAGACCGCCTGGCCCAGCTGCCAGATGTGCCCACCGTGGCCGAAAGTGGTTACCCCGGCTTTGAGATGACCCAGTGGTATGGCCTGAATGCTCCGGCCAACATGCCGCCTGAGGCCGTCGCCAAAATAGCCGACGCCTGCGCCAAAGCCATGAAAAACCCCTTGGCCACCGAGCGCCTGCGCGGCGACACCGCCCAGCCCGTAGGCGACACACCGGCCCAGTACGCCGCCTTCATCAAAACCGAGCAAGCCCGCTGGAAGCAGGTGACCGCGCGGGCCAGCATCAAACCCGATTGAAAACTTACGCGCCAACCAAACGCAACGAAAGACCACATGTACTCACGCGCCCGCCGCTGCTTCACGATGCTTGGCCGGGCCTTTGCCGTCACCCTGGTGGCATGGGGCGCCATGACCACCACAGCGGCCCACGCGCAGCTCGCTGCCGGGCCAAAGGTGGTCGACATCCCCAGCCGACCGGGCGTGACACAGCGCTTCCTTTACATTGCACCGGCCAGCGCCAAAGGCAGTGTCATTCTGATGGCGGGCGGTCACGGCGGCTTGCAGATTTTCCCGGGCGGCCGCTTTGGCTGGGGCAGCGGCAACTTTCTGGTGCGCACGCGCCAGCTGTTTGCAGATGCGGGCTTTGCGGTGGCGGTGATGGATGCGCCATCAGACAGGCAGAGCGCGCCCTTTCTGTCGGGCTTTCGCCAAACGACCGACCATGTCGCAGATGTCAAGGCGGTGATTGCCTGGTTGAAGCGCGCAGAGCAGCAGGTGCCCGGGCCGGTGTGGCTGGTGGGCACCAGCCGCGGCACCCAGTCGGCGGGCTTCATTGCCACCGAGCTGAGCCCCGCTCAGGGCGGGCCTGACGGCGTCGTGCTGACCAGCAGCATTCTTGCGGACCCCGCCAGCCGCGCCGTGCCGCGCATGCCGCTGGAGAAAATCACCGTGCCTGTGCTGGTGGCGCATCACGAACAGGACGGCTGCCGCCTCTGCGCCTTCAGCGACATGCCGCAACTGATGAGCAAACTCGCCAACCCCCCCCAAGCCGAACTCATCAGCTTCACCGGAGGGCAGAGCACCGGCGACCCTTGCGATGCCATGGCCTACCACGGCTTCAATGGCCAGGAGGCAGACGTTGTCAGCAAAATCACCGCCTGGATGCGAGCGGCCAAGCCGTGATGGCCGTCCATGCGCTATTGATTCAGAAGCTGCTCGCCAAGGCGTTCATTGGCCTGTGGGCCTGAAGAACCATAAAAAGGCGGCGGTAGCCGTTTTAACCGCTTTCACGATGGCTGGCTCAAGTGCAACGACAATGCCCGCGCCGACGCCACCAGCCAACGCCAACCCGCGACCAACCAGCGAGCAACCCGCGGCTCAGGGGCAAAGTCATATCGCTGTCGCAAGCGCTATTATTTTAAGAGCTGCTAGCCTAGGTTTTAATTGGTCTATAGGCCTAAAAGAAATCTAAACACGGCTTCGAACCGTTAAAACCAGACGCCATGCCGCAACATAAGCCTTCTGGCGGCCACGGGTGCGCTGCGGCAAATCCTGGGTGCGTGCCCGACGAACGAGGCAGCGTATTCTGGGTTGACCATTTGGGCCGCTGACACACAGCCCTGGCAAGTCGATCGGCGGCAAAAACCCCGCGCGGGTTCAGATCCCGCTGGCGAAAGTTCATGACCCGGACCGTATATGAAGCTCACCTGGGGCAAACCCGAGTTATTCACCAAATGGATGCAGGCAATTTGAAAAATCTATTTGCCGAATGGGCTGGCCGAGCGTAGATTACAAAAAACGCCAACCGACAGATGAAAAAAATTCAAGACAGCGGTCGCCGCAGCCCCTCTGGCTCCAAGAGCAAAAGCCCATGGCTAAACGCGCATTTGTCAACAACGCATAAGTGTTGTACGCCGATGTCGGCAGCGTGTTTCGCCGGGAAGGCGTCCTTTCCGTGACCAAAACAACGTTTGATGAGGGCGAGTCTTATTCGGTGCTGGCGCGCATGCCGCGGCCCATCGATCAGCGCTTTTGCCATGGCCGGGTCAAAGGCGACAGCAACCCCGACGAGCCCGGTGTGCGCAACGACGACACCGTGACAAAGGCTTTTGCGTGCGGCGTTAATCCCATGGCGCGTCATGCCCTCGGCTGAGCTTCAAGCCAGACCACGACCATGAATGCGTCATCTTCTGCTTTGACACTGCGCGTCATTGAGGTGCGCGCGCTGAACCCGCTCATCAAGCTGCTGCGCCTATCCGCAGATGACGGCGTCTTGCCGGGTTACGAGGCGGGCGCCCGCGTGCGGGTGCAGGTCGAGCTGGCGGGCGGTCTGAAGGACTGGCGTGACTATTCGCTCATCAACTGTCAGCCCGCGCCCGGCGCGACACTCGCACCGGCGAACTACCTGCTTGCCGTGCGAAAGGCGCAAGATGGGCGTGGCGGATCGCTCTACATGCACGAGCAGGTTCATGAAGGACAGCTGCTTGCCATCGAGCCACCCCAAAACGACTTCATGCTGCACACCGGCGCTGGCAAAACGGTTCTGCTGGCAGGCGGCATTGGCGTCACGCCGATGATCAGCATGGCGGCACAGCGCCGCGCCGAAGGTCTGCCGGTATGCCTGCACTACGCCGGCCGCAGTCGGGCGTCCATGGCGTTTTTGCCAGAACTGCAGGCTTTGCTGGGTGACGACCTGAGGGTGCATGCCGATGATGAACAAGGCGGCCCGCTGGCCATCGACGCCGTCCTGAATGCTTGTGCGCCGACAGACCATCTTTATGTCTGTGGTCCCCAGGCCATGCTGGAAAGCGTGCTCGGCCAGTGCCGCGAGCGCGGCTGGGCGCAAGAAAGGGTTCACTTTGAATTGTTTGCCGCGCCGCAGGCGACAGCGGGAGACCAATCCTTCACCGTGGAGCTGGCACAGTCCGGCAAAAGCTGGCAAGTGGCGGCCGACCAGAGCCTGATGGACTGCCTGATCGAGCACGGCTGCGACCCGATATTCGACTGCAAGCGCGGCGAGTGCGGTGTGTGCACCACCACCGTACTAGAAGGCGAGATCGACCATCGCGATTATTATTTGTCGGCGGCAGAAAAAGCCAAGGGCGATGTGATGCAGATTTGCGTTTCCCGCGCAAAAGGTGCGCGGCTGGTCCTTGATCTCTGACGCGACCGAGCACCCCACAACTTTTCAGATGGAAACTGCCAGCCAATGACCTCTTATCTGGGCGATCCCGCTGCGGTGCGTGCGCTGGTTCAGCCCGACCGGGTGCACCGCGACCTGTACATCAACGAAGACATATTTGCGCTGGAGCAGACGCATTTTTTTGCCAACACCTGGAACTACGTCGGCCACGACAGCCAGATCCCCAAGCCCGGAGACTGGCTGAGCAACGACATCGGTGGGCGCCCCCTGATCGTGGTGCGACATACCGACGGCTCGGTGCGCGTGATGATGAACCGCTGTGCGCATAAAGGCTCGCGCCTGGTGAGCGCGCCTTGCGGCAATACCGGTAAATTCTTCCGCTGCCCCTACCACGCATGGACCTTTAAAACCGACGGCTCCTTGCTGTCGATACCGCTGAAGAACGGCTACGAAAATACCGCGCTGCACGAGTGCGAGTCGGGCAAGGGCCTGACCCTGGTTGCGAACGTGCGAACCTACCGCGGCTTTATTTTTGTGAAGATCAACGACGCCGGCCCTGACTTCGAGACCTACTTTGGCGACTCACTGAGCTCGATTGACAACATGGCCGACCGCTCGCCCGAAGGCGAGCTTGAAATTGCCGGTGGCTGCCTGCGTTTCATGCACCAATGCAACTGGAAGATGTTTGTTGAAAACCTCAACGACACCATGCACCCGATGGTTGCGCATGAGTCGTCGGCAGGCACGGCGCGGGCGATGTGGGCAGACAAGCCCGCCGACATGCCCAAGCCCATGGCCATTGAGCAGTTTGTGCCGTTCATGTCGGACTACAAATTCTTCGACGACATGGGCATCCGCACCTATGACAACGGCCACAGTTTCACCGGCGTCAATTTCAGCATTCACAGCAAGTACAAGGGCATTCCCGCCTACGACGAGGCCATGCAGGCGCGATACGGCCCCGAGCGCAGCGCGCAAATTCTGGGCATGGCGCGTCACAACACCGTTTATTACCCCAACCTCACGATCAAGGGCGCCATTCAGGCCATTCGGGTGGTCAAGCCGATCGCTGTAGACCGCACGCTGGTTGAAAGCTGGACCTTCCGGCTCAAGGGCGCGCCGCCCGAAATGCTGCAGCGCACGAGCATGTACAGCCGGCTCATCAACTCCCCGTTCTCGGTGGTCGGCCATGACGACCTGCAGGCTTATCGCGGCATCCAGGCCGGTCTGCATGCCAGTGGCAACGAATGGGTCAGCCTGCACCGCAACTTCAACGCAGCTGAAACCCGCGGCGGAGAAATCACCACGGGCGGCACCAGTGAATTGCCCATGCGCAACCAGTACCGCAGTTGGGCGCGCTACATGACGGAGACCATGTGATGGCCGCATTGCACGGTGTCTCACGCCAGGACCTGATCGACTTCGTTGTCATGGAGGCACGGCTGCTCGACGCCAGGCGCTTTGAGCAATGGAACCAGCTTTTTACCGACGAGGCCTTTTACTGGGTACCACTGGTGCCCGATCAGGAAGATGGGCTGAACCACACCTCGCACATGTATGAGGACAAACTGCTGCGCGAGCTGCGCATTGAGCGGCTGAAAAGCCCGCGCGCGTTTTCCCAGCAGCCGCCCAGCCGCTGTCACCATCTGCTGCAGATGCCGTCCGTCGAAGTGTTTGACGAGCCCGGCAATCGTTACGAGGTACGCACCGAGTTTCACTACACCGAGTCCCAGGGCGACGAAATCCAGTTTTATGTTGGCACCGCCATTCACCACCTGACGCTGCTCGACGGCGCCTTGCGCATGACGCTCAAACGGGTGAATCTGCTCAATTGCGATGCCGCCCTGCCGGCCGTGCAGCTCTTTATTTAAACGCCTCACGCCCCATGCAAGCCACTGTTCACGCTGTTTTTTTAGCCACTGCGTTGCGCACGCCAGCGGCAGAATTTCTCTTTACCGAATCCATCACGGCAGCCGCCTACGGCATCGCGCCTGGCGCCATCAGCTGGGGTGAGGCGGCCGCAGAGGCTGAACGGCTGCGCCTGGCCTACGCCAGCGCCGGCTACGGCCACGGCCACCGGGTTGGCCTGCTGCTGGAGAACCGGCCAGCGTTTTTATTTCACTGGTTTGCCCTCAATGCCCTGGGCGTGAGCGTGGTGCCCATCAACGCTGACATGCGCCGCTCTGAGCTGGTCTACCTGATCGCCCACAGCGAGATCTGCCTGGCCGTGACCCTGCCTTCTCGGGCCCAAGACCTGCTGGCAGCAGCCACCGAGGCTGGGCGGACCTTGCAAACGATGCTGCCGGATGCCAGCGCGCCTTTTCCCGCAGCCTTAACTGCCGCACCGCTGGCCGACACGGCCATTGACGCGGACACCGAATGCGGCCTGCTGTACACCTCTGGCACCACCGGACGCCCCAAGGGCTGCATCCTGAGCAACGCGTATTTCCTGCGCGCTGGCCAGTGGTATGCCGACCTGACAGGCGTGTGCAGTGTTCGGCCCGACCAGGAGCGTGTGATCACGCCGCTGCCGCTGCATCACATGAACGCCATGGCTTTTTCCACCATGGTGGTGCTTGTCGCGGGCGGCTGCCTGGTTCAGCTCGACCGCTTTCACCCCAAGACCTGGCTGCAAAGCGCGCGCGAGAGCCGCGCCACCATTGCCCACTACCTGGGCGTGATGCCGGCCATGTTGTTGTCTGCACCCGGCACGGCGGCCGACCTTGAGCACAGCCTGCGCTGGGGCTTTGGCGCAGGCGTGGACCGCCGCAACCATGCGCCCTTCGAGTCCCGCTTTGGCTTTGCGCTGGTCGAGGCCTGGGCCATGACCGAGACTGGCGCTGGCGCCTGCGTGATGGCCAGCCATGAGCCGCGCCATATTGGCACCAGCTGTTTTGGCCGGCAGGAAGAATTCGTCGAGATCCGCCTGGTCGATGACGAAGGACACGACGTGCCCGCCGACGCCCCCGGCGAGTTGCTGGTGCGCTCAAGCGGTGACGATCCGCACCGCTATTTTTTCTCTGGCTATCTCAAGGACGAGGCGGCTACACAGCAGGCGTGGGCCGGTGGATGGTTTCACACGGGCGACCTGGTCCGGCGCGATGCCCAGGGTAACTTTTACTTTATCGACCGCAAGAAAAATGTCATTCGCCGCAGCGGCGAGAATATTTCGGCGGTCGAGGTCGAAAGCGTTCTGAACCAGCACCCGGCGGTCAAAACCTGTGCCGTGGCCGCCACCCCGGACGCCGTGCGCGGCGACGAAGTGCTGGCCTGCATCGTTCTGCACGAAAACACCCGTCACGAGCCGATGGCGGCGCTGGCGGCCAGCATCGTGGCGTACGCGCTGGAACAACTGGCCTATTACAAGGTACCGGGCTATGTGGCGTTTGTGGATGCCTTGCCACTGACCGCATCGCAAAAAATTCAACGCGGGCAGTTGCGCGAACTGGCGCATGCCCTGCCCGGACAGAGCCACTGTCTGGACATGCGTGCTCTGAAGAAACGGCAGAGCTGACATGAGCCGTCAACGACTTTCTTACGCGGGTGTGGCGGTGGCCGTGCCGGTCACGGTGCCCTATGTGCGCTACTCCACCCGATCGGCGCACTGGTTTGTCGGCCATGCCATCGATGCGCTGGTCAAGGCCAGCGGGGTGCCCAAGGCGCAGATCGACGGCTTGTGCCTGAGCAGCTTCTCGCTGGCACCGGACACCGCCGTCGGCGTGACCCAGCATCTGGGCCTGTCCCCGCGCTGGCTGGACCATGTGCCCACCGGCGGCGCCTCGGGCGTGATGTGCCTGCGCCGTGCCGCCCGTGCGGTGCAGGCCGGTGATGCCGATGTGGTGGCCTGCGTGGCGGCTGACACCAACCATGTCGATTCGTTTCGCCAGACCCTGGGGAGCTTCAGCAACTTTGCGCGCGACGCCACTTACCCGTATGGCTCGGGCGGCCCGAATTCGATCTTCGCCTTCATCACCGCCAACTACATGCGCACCTTTGGCGCCAAGCGCGAGGACTTCGGGCGCATTGCCGTGGACCAGCGCAGCAATGCGTTGAAAAACCCGAACGCCATGTTTAAAAAGCCGCTGACCCTGGACGAGTACATGGCCGCACGGCCAATCTCCGACCCGATCCACCTCTTTGACTGCGTCATGCCCTGCGCCGGTGCAGAGGCTTTTTTGGTGATGACGCAGGAGCGGGCGCGCGACCTGGGCCTGGCGCACGCCGTGATTCGCGGCGCGATCGAGCGCCACAACGCTTATTCGAGCGACCCGGTGATGGTCCGTGGCGGCTGGCTGGCAGACCGCGATGACCTGTATGCGCAAGCCAGCGTGAAGCCCGCCGACATTGATTTTGTCCAGACCTATGACGACTACCCCGTCATCGTCATGATGCAGTTTGAAGACCTGGGGTTTTGCCAGAAGGGTGAAGCCTCTGCCTTTGTGCAGTCGCACACCATGACCCACGACGGCAGCTTTCCCAACAACACCAGCGGTGGCCAGCTTTCGGCCGGACAGGCGGGGGCGGCCGGCGGCTTTCTTGGCATGACAGAGACATTGCGCCAACTCACCGACAGCGCCGGTGCGCGCACCGTGCCTGACGCACAACTCGGCCTGGTCGCCGGCTTTGGTATGGTGACCTATGACCGCTGCCTTTGCACAGGCGCGGTGATTTTGGGAAGACCCGAATGACCATGCCGATGATGCGCCCAAAGCGCAAAAACCCCATCCTGCGCACGCGCCAGATGAACCTGCCGCCGGGCGCACGCGGCCGCGTGGCGCTGGGCCTGACCGCCGCGGCGGCCGAAGGTCGCTTTGAGCTGCAGACCTGCGCCGACTGCGCCTGCGTGCAGTACCCGCCGCGCGAAGTCTGTCACCAGTGTCTGTCGCCGCGGCTGCAATGGCGCACACAAAGCGGTGAAGGCGTTTTGTTGGGCAGCACCACGCTGCACCATAGCAACGACCTGTTTTTCCGTGAGCGGCTGCCCTGGCGGCTGGGGCTGGTGCACCTGGATGCCGGCCCGACCGTGATGACCCACCTGCATGGCGACGTCGGCGAGGCGCCGCAGCGGGTGCGGGTGGGCGCCCGGCTCGACCGCGCCGGACAGGCCGTATTGATTGCTTTTCCGACCGAAGGGGATGCCCACATGGCAGACGACAAGATGCTCAGAGAAATGACCAGTGACCCGAAGTTCCGCAAGGTGCTGGTCACGGATGGCAAGACCGAGGTGGGTCAGGCCATCGTGCGCGCGCTGGTCAAGGCGGGTGCCGATATTGTGTGGGTCGGCCACGCCGAGCCGTGGAAGAAACTGGGCGGCCTGGAGGACATCAGTGCGCTGCCGCAAGTCACGCTGGTGCCGCTGGACCTGACCAATGGCCGCAGCGTCACCGAACTGGCCGGGGAGATCGGCGGCAAGGTCGATATCGTCATCAACAACGCTGAGGTGCACCGCAACTTTGGCATTGGTGCGCGCCGTGGCACCGACGCAGCCAAGTCTGAGATGGAGATCAACTATTTCGGCTTTTTGCGTTTGGCGCAGGAGTTCGGGCCGGCCCTGATGGGCCGCTCGGCTGACGGCAACACCAGCGCCACCGCGTGGGTCAACCTGTTGTCGATTTACGCGCTGAGCAATTTCCCGCCGCACGGCACTTTCAGCGCGTCCAAGGCGGCAGCGCATTCTCTGGCGCAGTGCCTGCGCGCTGAAATGCGGCCCGCCGGCATCCGGGTGATCAACCTGTTTCCTGGCCCGATTGACGACGACTGGAACCAGCAGATGCCGCCGCCCAAGCTGGCACCCGCCACGCTGGCCGCAGCCATCGTCAAAGCCCTGCGTGACGGGGTCGAGGACGTCTACCCCGGTGACGTGGCGCAAGAATGGCTCGAGCGCTGGCGTGACAATCCCAAAGTACTTGAGCGCGAGCTGGCCGCCGGTGGCGGCTGAGCGCAGGAACCTGCTATGACAAACACTTCAACAACCTTGCCCGCAGCGCAAATTCTGGGTGCACTGGCCAGTGCGCTGGCCGTGGGTCGCATCCGTGTGATTGACCTGACGCAGACCCTGACGCCCGAGTTTCCCCAGATTGCCTTGCCACCCGAAATGGGGCAATGCTGGCCGTTTCGCATCGAGGAAGTCTCCCGCTATGACGAGCGAGGCCCGGGCTGGTACTGGAACAACTTTTCTTGTGGCGAACACACCGGCACGCACTTTGACGCCCCGATTCACTGGATCTCAGGCCGCGATTTGCCCAACAACTCGGTCGACACCATTCCGCCCCAGCACTTCGTGGCGCCGGCCTGCGTGATCGACTGCTCCGCCGATGTCGCTGCCAACGACGATTACCTGCTCAGCGTGGCAGACATCGAACGCTATGAGGCGGCGCACGGGCGTATTCCCAAGGGCGCCTGGGTGCTGATGCGCACCGACTGGTCCAAGCGGCAGGACCCCGAGGCGTACCAGAATTTTGATGAAACCGGCCAACACACTCCCGGCCCGAGTACCGAAGCCGTACGCTTTCTGGTCGAGCAGCGTGATGTGCTGGGCTTTGGCTCAGAAGCCATTGGCACCGACGCCGGCCAGGGCTACCACCTGCGCCCGCCCTACCCCTGCCACTATTACATGCACGGTGCCGGGCGCTACGGCTTGCAATGCCTGAGCAATCTGGACCTGCTGCCGCCAGCCGGTGCCGTGCTGATTTGTCCGCCGCTCAAAATTGAAAAAGGCAGCGGCAGCCCGCTGCGGGTGCTGGCGCTGGTGGGGCAAGACACATGAGTGCGGCGCCCAAGATCGCTGCGGTGACCGGTGGCAGTGCCGGGATCGGCCAGGCCATTTGCGACGACTTGCTTGGCAAGGGCTACGAGGTGATCGCGCTGTCGCTGGGTAAACCGTCGCTCTCCCACCCCCGGCTGCACAGCATCGAGGTCGATCTGAGCGACCGCGCCGCCACCGCCCAGGCGGCAGCCGACATGGTGCGGCGCTTTGAGGTCACCACCGTGGTTCATAACGCAGGCGTCATCCGGGCCGCGCTGCTGGCCGATGTCAAGCTCGACGAGCTCGATGAGCTGGTTGCCCTGCATCTGGGCGCGGCCATCCAATTGGTGCAAGCCGCTTTGCCGCAGATGCGGGCCGCGCAATTTGGCCGCGTCGTCTTGGTGTCCTCGCGCGCCGCCTTGGGCGCGGTGACGCGCACGGCCTATTCCGCGACCAAGGCCGGGATGATCGGCATGCTGCGGACCTGGGCACTGGAACTCGCGCCCGAGGGCATCACGGTGAACGCCGTGGCGCCGGGCCCGATCCGCACCGACATGTTTTATGACGTGATTGCCAAAGGCAGCGAACGTGAGCGTGCGCTGGCCGCGGCGATACCCGTCAAGCGTCTGGGCGAGCCGGCCGACGTGGCGCGGGCCGTGACTTTTTTAACCGACCCGGCCAACAGCTACATCACCGGCCAGGTGCTGTACGTGTGCGGCGGCAGCAGCATTGGTAGCCTGCTCATTTAAACCCGTTCAGACGCAGCACGCCAAACTTTCACCTTCAACCATCACCGAGCCCCCTGACCCTTTCTTCAACCCGTCAACATCACCAGGAGCCATTTCATGAAACCCTTTAATGTCACCCGCGCGCTGGCCCGCGCCGTCATAGGCATCAGCGCGCTGGGCGCTGTATCCTCATGGGCCACTGACCTGAAAGTGGGCTTCATCACCTCCTTGTCAGGCCCCGTGTCGTCACTGGGCATTCCTTACGAAAAAGGAATGAGGGCGGCACTGGCGTACAAGTCGGAACTGGCCGGTCGCAAGATCCAGGTGATCCAGCTCGATGACGCCTCTGACCCATCAACCGCCGCACGCAACGCGCGCAAGATGATTGAAGAAGACAAGGTCGACATCATCATCGGCACCGCCGGCTCACCGGGTGCGCTGGCCATTGCGGCCGTCGCCCGCGAAACCAAAACACCACTGATCTCGATCGCCAATGCCAACCTTAACGGCGAAGAAGGCGCCTGGATGGTCACCCTGCCGCAACCTGCGCCACTGATGGTGACGGCGGTTGTCGAACGCATGAAGAAGTCCGGTGTTAAAACCGTCGGCTACATCGGCTTTTCGGATGCCTGGGGCGACCTGGTGTATGACGCATTGGCCAAGGCCGCGCCCGACGCCGGCATCAAGGTGGTGTCCAACGAGCGCTACGCCCGCGCCGACACTTCTGTGACCGGACAGGTTCTCAAGATCGTCGCCCTGCGCCCTGATGCGGTCATCACCGGCACCTCAGGCACGCCAGGCGCGCTGCCCTATCTGGCCCTGACTGAACGCGGCTACAAGGGCTTGATTTATGGCACCCACGCCTTGATCAACCCCGACTTTGTGCGTGTGGGTGGTGCTTCCGTGGAGGGCCTGCTGGCACCTACCGGCCCGGTCGTGGTGGCAGAACAGCTGCCCGACAGCAACCCGATGCGCAAGGCGGCCATGGACTACCGTGCCGGCTACCAAAAAGCCAATGGCGCAGTGCCTACCGATGCGTTTTCTGCCTACACCTTTGACGCCTGGCTGCTGCTGCTCGATGCCGCGTCGCGCACCAAGGGTGAGCCCGGCACGCCACAGTACCGCGTGGCCTTGCGCGACGCCATGGTCAATACCAAAGAGCTGGTCGGCACCCACAGTGTCTACAACTTTAAACCCGATAGCCGCTATGGCTCTGACGACCGTTCGCGCGTGATCGTCAAGCTCGAAAAAGGTCAGTGGAAGCTGGTTCCCTGACCCGGCCCCAGGCCATGTGTTGATTTTGAAGTGTGTTGATTTTAAAAACGAAGGAGTACAGAAATGAAAGAGATGATTCGAAACATCAAGCGCGCCGCCTTGACGGTGGCCCTGGGCGCGGGGCTGCACAGCGCAGCGCTGGCAGCTGACCTGAAGGTTGGCCTGAGCGTTTCGCTTTCCGGCCCCAACTCATCGCTGGGCGTTCCTTATGTCAAGGGCATGCAGGCTGCTGCGGCTTACAAATCTGAGGTCAACGGCCGCAAGATCCAGTTCATCGTGCTCGATGACGGCTCGGACCCCACCACCGCCGGACGCAATGCGCGCAAGCTGGTGGAAGAAGACAAGGTCGACGTGCTCATGGGCACCTCTGGCGTGCCCGCTGCGATTGCCATGGCGCAAGTTGCACGCGATGCCAAGGTGCCGATGATCGGCCTCACGCCCATCCAGATCGAAGCAGCCGACAACCCCTGGGTTTTCACCGTCGCCCAGTCGACGCAGCTGATGATTGACGCGGTGGTGGACCGCATGAAAAAAGACGGCGTCAAATCGGTGGGCTACATCGGTTTTTCTGACGCCTGGGGTGACCTGGTCTACAACGCGCTGATCAAGGCTGCGCCCGAGGCCGGCATCAAGGTGCTGGGCAATGAGCGCTATGCACGCGCTGACGCGTCGGTCACAGGCCAGGTGCTCAAGCTGCTGGCCATGCGCCCCGACGCGGTGATGACCGGTGGCGCCGGCACACCCGGTGCGCTGCCTTTCCTGGCATTGACCGAGCGCGGCTTCAAGGGCGGCATGTACGGCCAGCACGGCCTGATCAACGCTGACTTTGTGCGTGTGGTCGGTGGCGCTGGGCAGGGTGCCCTCATGCCCACGGGCCCGGTGATCGTTGCCGAGCAATTGCCCGCAGACCATCCCACCAAGAAAATCTCGACCGCTTTTCGCAGCACGTTCCAGAAATTGCACAACGCCCCGACCAGTGACGCCTTCTCGGCTTACTCGTTTGACGGCTGGCTGGTCTTTCTGGACGCGGCTGCCCGCGCCAAGGGCGAACCTGGCACACCGGAGTTCCGGGTGTCGCTGCGCGATGCGATCGCCAGCACCAAGGAGCTGGTCGGTACCCACGGCGTTTACAACTTCAAGCCCGGCAACATCTACGGCGTCGATGAGCGCGCACGTGTGATCGTCAAGCTCGACAAAGGCCAGTGGAAGCTGGTCCCTTAAAGCTTTGATCCGAGTGTGATGACCGACTACCGCCAGCAACCGGAGGCGATTCAGGCACTCGTTCAGGAAGACCGCGTTCACCGTGATGTCTACCTGAGCGAAGCGCTCTTTGCCCTGGAACAAGAGCGCTTTTTTGCGCGCACCTGGCTTTTTGCCGGTCATGCCAGCCAGGTGCCCAACGCGGGCGACTACTGGTCGCTCGAGCTGGCGGGCAGGCCCCTCATGATGGTGCGTCAGGCTGACGGCTCGGTTCGCATGCTCTACAACCGCTGCGCGCACAAGGGCGCGCAGCTGGTTTCTGAGGAAAGCGGCAACACCGGCAAATTCTTTCGCTGCCCCTACCACGGCTGGAGCTACAAGCTGGACGGCCAGACGATCGCGATTCCGTTCAAAGGGGGCTACGAAGGCACGCGTCTGAACGAGTGCGAAGCCGGGCAGGGCCTCACGGGTTTACCGCAGGTGGTCAATTACCGCGACTTCATTTTTGTGCGCCTGGCCGACGAGGGCCCGGCTTTTGCCGACTACTTCGGCCAGGTGTTGCAGTCCATCGACAATCTGGTCGACCGCTCACCCGAGTCACGCCTGAGCGTGAGCGGTGGCGTGCTGCGCAACATCGTTCACTGCAATTGGAAGATGTATCTGGAAAACATCAACGATGCGGTGCACCCCATGTCCACGCACGAGTCGGCCACGCAGGCGGCTGCCGCGCTTTGGAGCGGCCATGGTGCCGACGAAGCCAAGCCCATGGCGATGGAACAGATACTGCCTTTTGGTGCCGGCTACGAATTTTTTGACAAGATGGGCGGGCGTGTTTTTGACAACGGTCACAGTCTGCTCGGGGTGAACTTCAGCATCCACTCGGGTTACGCCCCATTGCCCGACTACGAGGCGTCCCTGAAGGCCGCGCATGGCGTCGAGCGCACCCAAGAGATTTTGCAACGCTCGCCGCAAAACTGCGTGCTGTTTCCCAGCCTGGCCATCAAGGGCTCACCGCAGGTGATGCGGGTGATTCGTCCGCTGTCGGCCAACCGCACCCTGATCGAGGCCTGGAGCTTTCGGGTGGCCGGCGCGCCTGACCTGCTCTTTGAGCGGGCCATGAGCTACAACCGGCTGGTGTTCTCGCCCATGTCGGTGGTCGCACACGACGATGTGCGTATTTTTGAGAGCATTCAAAAAGGTCTGCGCGCCGAGGGCAACGAATGGGTCAGCCTGCACCGCGGGTTTGAGCCCGACGAACGCAGCGCCACGACCATCACCACCAACGGCACCAATGAGCTGCTGATGCGCAACCAGTTTCGCGCATGGGCCAAGTTCATGGCGCCAGCTGCCCAGAGCCCCGCATGATGCAAGACCCTGCCGACTTTGTGGTGGCCGAAGCCGCGCTGCTCGACGCGGGCCGTTTTGACGACTGGCTGGCGCTGTTTGCGCCCGCTGGGCACTACTGGGTGCCACTGCTGGGCGCGGCGCAGGCCGATCCGGTGTCGCATAACTCGATTGCCTACGAAGACCGGCTGCTGCTGGCCTTGCGTGTTCAGCGGCTGAAGAACCCACGCGCGCATTCGCTACACCCGCGCGTGTGCTGCCAGCATGTGCTGCAGCGTTCCAGCGTTCAGGCTTCAAGCCCTGCGGGGGGCGAGGTTGTGCTGCGCACGCCCTTTATCTATACCGAGGCACAGGGGCAGGAGCAGATCATGCTGACCGGTGTCTTTAGCCACCGGCTCCTGCCAACGCAGGGGGGGTGGGAAATTTTGCAAAAACGTGTAGACCTTCTCAATAGCGGGCAGCCACTGCCTGCCATTCAGTTGTTCATTTGAGTCAGGCTGCCAAACGGCATTGCAACAGAGGTTGAGACGATGCGAAGGATTTTTCAATGACATGGGACATAGCACTCATTTTGGGTATCGACGGCCTGGCCAATGGCGCGGTCTACCTGCTCGCCGGTCTGGGGCTGGTGCTGATTTTTTCAGTCACCCGGGTGGTGTTAGTGCCGTTTGGGGACATTGCCGCCTTTGCCGCGCTGAGCTTGGCCGCTTTTGAAACCGGCCGGGTGCCGCCGACCATTGGCATGGTCGCGGTGCTGGCCGCGCTGGCCACCTTGACCGAGGTTGGCAGTTTGCTGCGCCGGGGCGAGACCCGTCTGGTGCCGAAGGCGCTGCTGACCTGGGGCGTCTTGCCCTTGCTGCCTTGCGCGCTGGCCTGGCTGGCCAGTCGGCCGGGCGTTCCTCCGGTGGCGCACATTGCCATGAGCGTGCTGCTGGTCGTCCCCATGGCGCCGCTGCTGGGCCGGGTCGTGTTTCAGCCAATTGCCGATGCGTCGGTGCTGGTGCTGCTGATCGTCTCGCTGGCCCTGCACTTTTTGCTGTCGGGTCTGGGCCTGCTGTTTTTTGGTCCTGAGGGCTCGCGCACGCAGCCGCTGGCCAACGGCTCGCTTCAGCTGGGCGATGGGTTTTCGGTGAGCGCGCAGGTCATCTTGATGATCGGTGCCGGCCTGGTGCTGAGCGCTTTGTTCTATCTGGTGTTTGAACGCACCACCATGGGCAAGGCCTTGCGCGCCACAGCCGTGAACCGTGTGGGCGCGCGTTTGGTGGGGATTCGTCCGGCCCGCACGGCCCTGATGGCCTATGCCTGTGCGTCTTTGCTGGCTGGCCTGATCGGTGTGCTGATTGCGCCGGTGACCACCATGTATTACGACTCGGGTTTCATCATTGGCCTGAAGGCTTTTGTGGCGGCGATCATCGGGGGACTGGTCAGCTACCCGGTGACCGCAATCGGCGCGTTGTCAGTCGGGGTGGTTGAGAGCTTTGCCTCCTTCTGGAGCGGTGCACTCAAGGACGTCATCGTCTTTAGTTTGCTGATCCCGGTGCTGATGCTGCGGTCTTTCATGGCACGCCACATTGAGGAAGAAGAAGTGGAGATCGACCAATGAAAACTTTGCTTGCGCGGCCGGCTTTGCTGCTGGCCATCCTGGCCGCTTTGGTAGCGGCCGTGCCGGTCTTTTTCAGTAACTTCGCCGTCTCTTTGCTGAACGATGTGGGCATTGCCTCGTTGGTGGCGCTGGGCCTGGTGTTGCTCACCGGGATTGGCGGCGCCACCTCCTTCGGGCAGGCCGCCTTTGTGGGAATTGCGGCTTACGCCAGTGCCTGGCTGACCACCACCCAGGGCATGTCGCCGTGGCTGGGCCTGCTCTTTGCGCTCACGCTCACCGGGGCGTCTGCGCTGGCGATCGGCATGCTGACCCTGCGTCTGGGCGGTCACTTTCTGTCGCTGAGCACGATCGCCTGGGGCCTGTCGATTGCCATGCTGTTTGGCAACATCGATGCACTTGGCCGGCACACTGGCTTGTCGAATATCCCGGCGCTCTCGATCGCCGGCGGGTCGTTGGCGGACCCGCGTGCGATTTACTACTTGATCTGGTCGCTCGTTGCACTGGCTTTCTGGTTTGGCTACAACCTGCTGAATTCGCGTCCGGGGCGTGCCATTCGCAGCCTGCGAGGCGGCGCCATTTTGCTGGCAAGCGTGGGCGCCGACGCCTACCGGGTGCGGCTCACGCTGTTCCTGACCGCGGCCTTGCTGGCCGGCCTGGCGGGCTGGCTGTATGCGCACATGAACCGGTTCATCAGCCCCTCGCCGTTTGATGTGCGTGCCAGCATCGAATACCTGCTCATGGCGGTGGCCGGCGGTCTTGGTCACATTGCCGGGGCCCTGGTGGGCGCGGCGCTGGTGATGGTCATGAAAAACGGATTGCAAGACGTTTTGCCCTTGCTAACGCAGCGCGCCGGTCAGCTGGAGGCGGTGACCTTCGCTGTGCTCTTCATCCTGACACTGCACTTTGCGCGCGGCGGTCTGATGAGTTTTGTCAGGCGCTTCACACAAGGCCGCATCGGCCCTGCGCGCCCCCGGCCCGAGATCGCTGCGGCTGAACCGCTGGCGCAACGCAGCCCGCCCGACCGCGGCACAACCATCCTTCAGGTCAGCGGTGCGGTCAAGCGCTTTGGTGGCCTTGTGGCGGTCAATGACGTCAGCTTTGACGTCAAGGCCGGCGAGATTGTGGGCCTGATCGGCCCCAACGGCGCTGGTAAGTCGACCATGTTCAACCTGCTGACCTGCACCGCGCCCATGACGGCAGGCCGGGTGAATTTTCTTGGCCATGACGTCAGCGGCATGAGCCAGCGCGAGGTTGCCCGTCTGGGTCTGGCCCGCACTTTTCAGCACGTCAAGCTGCGCCCGCACATGAGCTTGCTGGACAACGTGGCCCTCGGGGCTTATGCCCGCACCAGCGCCGGCGTGCTCCGGGCCGGCTTGCGGCTGGACCGCCGCGAGGAATACCAGGTGCTCCGCGAAGCGCAGCGCCAGCTTGACCGCATCGGCCTCGGGCAGCGGGCCCATGAAGAGGCGGGCAGCCTGCCGCTGGGTACCCAGCGCATGCTTGAAATCGCCCGGGCACTGGCGGCAGACCCGGTGCTGTTGGTGCTGGACGAGCCCGCCGCCGGGTTACGGCGCAAGGAAAAAATGGCGCTCGGCGACTTGCTGCGAAAGCTCCGGGATGACGGCGTGACCATCCTGATCGTCGAGCATGACATGGAGTTTGTGATGACTCTGGTGGACCGTTTGGTGGTCATGAATTTTGGCTCCAAGCTGGTCGAGGGCGATCCCGCTGCCGTGCGTGCCGACGAGAGTGTGCAGTCCGCTTACCTGGGGAGCGTTGTATGAGCGCGATGCTTGAAATTGGGGACCTGCACGTGTCGTACGGTCAGGTCGAAGCCGTACGCGGCGTGACCTTGTCGTTGAACCCGGGGCAGATCATTTCGGTGATCGGCCCCAACGGTGCCGGCAAAACCACCTTGCTGGCAGCGGCCATGGGCTTGCTGCCATCCAAGGGATTGCTCCGCTTTGAGGGTGAAGACCTGCATGGCCTGGATGTCGAGGCGCGCGTCGAGCGCGGCCTGTGTCTGGTGCCTGAAAAACGCGAACTTTTCGGCGATCTGAGTGTGCTCGACAACCTGCAGCTCGGCGCTTACGCCACCAAGCTGCGCGGTGACGCCTTGCGCCGTCGCCTGCAATCCGTCTACGACCGTTTTCCGCGTCTGGAAGAGCGCCGCAGCCAGCGCGCCAGCACGCTGTCGGGAGGCGAGCGGCAGATGCTGGCGGTGGGGCGCGCCCTGATGTCCTCGCCGCGCCTCTTGATGCTCGACGAACCCAGCCTGGGTCTGGCGCCGTTGATCGTGCGCGACATCCTGAGCATCGTGCGCCAGTTGCGCCAAGACGGCGTGTCAATTTTGCTGGTCGAGCAAAACGCCCGGGCGGCGCTGGAGACTTCCGACCAAGGCTATGTGCTGGAAACCGGTGAGATTGTGTTGACCGGCCCCTCGGGCGAACTCGCCAGCGATGCCCGCGTGCAAGCCACCTACCTGGGCGGCGGTTCTCGCGATGACAGCTGAAACGCTGCCGGCAAGCATGCCGCCAGCCGAGCGAACGCTGCCTGCCATGCTGCAACGGCAGGCGGCGCAGTTTGGCCCGCAAGCGTTTTTACAGCTGGGCGACGTGCGGTGGTCACACGCGCAAGCGGTGCAGCTTGCCGCCACGCGCGCAGCCGCGCTTGCCAACGCCGGCGTTCAGCAGGGCGACCGGGTTGCCTTGATGAGCAGCAACCGATGCGAATTTTTAGAGCTCTTTTTGGCCTGCGGCTGGCTGGGCGCGGTGGTGGTGCCCATCAATACTGCGTCGATGGGGCCGCAGATGGCTTATTTTCTGGCCGACAGCCAGGCCCGGCTGCTGGTGATTGAATCAGCGTTTTTGCAGCGCTTGTCCAGGCCCGTGTGCGAAGGCACGGCGGTGCAAGAAATTTGGGTTTTAGGCGAACCCGACGCGAGCGACGCAGCCTACGCTGACCTGGCCGACACTGAGCTGGCTGACGCGGGCCTGCTTGTGCGCCCTTATCCGGCAGCTGGCGAGCCTGTGCCTGCGGCGGCGGTCGGGCCCGGCGACGCGCTCGCGATTCTTTACACCTCCGGTACCACTGGCCCGGCCAAAGGGGTGGTTTGCCCGCATGCGCAGTATTACTGGTGGGGCGTGCACAGCGCAGACGTGCTGGGCGTGGGCCAGCGCGACGTGCTGTGCACCACCTTGCCCCTGTTTCATATCAACGCCCTCAACACCCTGGCGCAAGCCATGCTGATCGGGTGTCAGGTGGTTTTTGAAACGCGTTTTTCGGCGTCCAGGTTTTGGCCTGCCATGCACGCCCACGGCGCCACCGTGGTGTACCTGCTGGGCGCGATGGTGCCGATCTTGCTGGCCCAGCCGGCAGGCGCGCATGAGCGTGGACACCGTGTGCGCGTGGGCCTTGGGCCGGGTGTGCCAGCGGCAGCGGGGCAGGCCTTTTTCGAGCGTACCGGCGTGCCCTTGCTCGAAGGCTTTGGCTCCACCGAAACCAATTTTGTGATTGCCACGCCGCCGGGCCGGTCAGGTAACGGCGTGATGGGTTGGCTGCGCCCCGGCTTTGAGGCGCGTGTTGCCGACGAGAACGATGTCGAGCTTGCGCCTGGTCATGCGGGGGAGTTGCTGCTGCGCGCGCACGAGCCTTACGCCTTTGCCAATGGCTACTTCAACATGCCCGACAAAACCGTGCAGGCCTGGCGCAACCTGTGGTTTCACACCGGGGACCGCGTGGTGCGCGAGGCCGACGGGGCATTTCGTTTTATCGACCGCATCAAAGACGCGATACGGCGCCGCGGTGAAAACGTCTCGTCTTTTGAAGTCGAGCAGGTCTTGCTCAGCCACCCTGCCGTGGCCGCCTGTGCGGTCTACCCGGTGCGCTCAGAACTCGCCGAAGACGAGGTGATGGCTGCGCTGGTGCTACGCGCCGGCGCACAGCTTGAGCCGGACGAGCTGATGGCTTTTTGCAAAACGCGGCTGCCTTACTTTGCCGTGCCGCGCTTTGTCGATCTGCGAGACGATTTGCCACGCACCGAAAATGGCAAGATTCAAAAATACAAGCTGCGCGACCAGGGCGTGAGCAGCAGCACTTGGGACCGTCAGACTGCATGACGATCCCCTTTTTAAAGGGCCTTCCATGAAAATTGCTATTTTGGGCGGTGGCCACGGCGCCTATGCCGCCGCCGCCGACCTCTCGGAAAACGGTCACGAGGTGCGCCTGTGGCGTCGCGACGCCCAAGCGCTCAAGCCGGTTCAGCAGCTGGGCTCGATCGTGCTCAAAGACGCCAAGGGTGCGCGAGAAGTTCCGATCGCCCTGGCGACCAGCGACATCGCCGCCGCCTTGCGCGGTGCCGAGCTGATCCTGCTGCCAACGCCCGCCACAGCGCAGCACGACATTGCCGCGCTGATGGCGCCGCACCTGGTGGACGGCCAGGTTGTGTTTTTGGCGCCAGGCACCTTTGGCAGTTATGTCATGGCCCGCCAGGTTCAGGCGACCGGCAACCGCGCCGATATTGCCTGGGCGGAAACCGGCACGCTCCCGTATCTTGCGCGCAAGCACGCAGAGCGAGAGGTGAACCTCACCATTCGCGCCGTGCGCCTGCCCACCGGCGTCTACCCGGAGCGCCTGTCGTCAAGAGCGATCGAGGTGATCCGCCGGGCCTACCCCAGCGTGCACGGCTGCGGCGATGCACTGTCGGGCGCGCTCATGAACGCCGGGCCGATCATTCACCCGCCGCTGATGGTGATGAACGCCGCACCGCTGCAGCATTTCGAGCGCTGGGACATTCACAACGAGGGCACACAGCGTGCGGTGCGCGATGTGACGGACCGGCTTGACCAGGAGCGCATCGCCATCCGAACGGCCCTCGGTCATGGCGCGCCGCACTATCCCCTGGCCGACCATTACAACAACGACCAGTGGATGTATGGCGACGCCCACAAAAAACTCGTCAAGTCAGGCGACTGGCGCGAGACAATCGACCTGTACGCCCACCGCTACATCACCGAAGACGTCGAGCTGGGGTTGGCTTTTCTGGCCTCAGCGGCGCGTTTTGCAGGCGTCGATGCGCCCCTGACGCACGGCATTCTGGCCGTCGTCGGCGGCTTTCTCGGGCGTGACCTGCGGGCAGGTGCCCGTACCCTGGAGTCGCTCGGACTGGCAACATTGACGCCGACCGAACTGAAGCAAAGGTTGCACGATGGCGCTTGACAACTTGCCCCGGTTTGCCGCAGTTGGCGCGGGCCGCATGGGCCGCGGCATCGCCATTGCTTTTGCTTATGCCGGCCACCGCATCAGCCTGATTGACCTGCGGGTGCGCAGCGACGAGGCCTGGCTCAAACTCAAGGCCGAAGCGCTGGCCGAAATACAGACCAGCCTGACCGGCCTGTCGCAGCTTGGCGTGATAGCCGCCGCACACATACCGGCCATGGCCGCACGTGTAGACATGGTTCGGGCAGATGCAGCCCCTGCTGCGCTGCGGGCCGCCGAACTGGTGTTTGAAGGCGTGCCCGAAACGCTGGCTGCCAAGCGCGACGCATTCGAGCAGATCAACCTGCATTGCAGCAGCACAGCCATCATCACGTCAACCACCAGCAGCATTTTGGTGACCGACCTGGTGCCGCTGGTGCGCCTGCCTGAGCGGTTTTTGAACATGCACTGGCTCAACCCGGCCTACATCATTCCGGTGGTTGAACTGAGCTACCACCCCGGCACATCTGCAGACGTCTTGGCCCGCACCAAGGCGCTGATGGAAGGCATTGGCAAGCTGCCGGTGGTGTGCGGCCCGACGCCCGGCTACATCGTGCCGCGGCTGCAGGCGCTGATCATGAACGAGGCAGCCCGCATGATCGAAGAAGGCGCTGCTACCGCCGAAGAAATTGACAAGGCAACACGCTACGGCATGGGCCTGCGCTTTGCGGCACTTGGCGTGGTCGAGTTCATTGACTTTGGCGGCAGCGACATCCTGCACCATGCCAGCCGCGAGATGTCAGCATCGGTCAGTGCCCAGCGCTACACCGCGCCCGCCATCGTTGACGACATGGTGGCGCAGGGCCGTCTGGGCTTGAAAACCGGCAGTGGCTTTTACAGCTACGAAGGCCGCGACATTGCCGCCTACCGGCGCGACGTGCTGTCGCGCACGCTGGGCATGCTCAAGCACGCCGGCCTGTGGCGGGCACCGGCTGACGAGACGCAGCCATGAGCTTAAAGCGCGCTTTCGCCGACCTGTCGGTCGGCCAGGTTCACTACGCCGAGTGCGGCGATCGCAACGCGCCCGCTGTTTTGCTCTTGCATCAGTCGCCACGCAGCTACGCCGAATACCGCAGCGTGCTGCCCCTGATCGGCGCCGAACGCCGCGCCATTGCCATGGACACAGTCGGCTTTGGTGACTCGTGCGCAGGCGATGTGCCGGCGAGCATCGAGCAATGGGCCCGGGTCGCTTGCGAGCTGCTGGACAGCCTGGGCCTTCAGCAGGCCGATGTGGTGGGTCATCACACCGGCGGCGTGATTGCGGTGGAGCTGGCGGCGTCCTTTCCTGACAGGGTTCGCTCTGTCGTGCTGTCATCGACCCCTTACACCGGTGCGGCGTTTCGTCAGGCCCGCGCCAACAGCCCGCCGATTGACCACGTCGAACCCAGTGCTGACGGCAGTCACCTGACAGCGCTTTGGCAACGCCGCCAGGGTTTTTACCCGGCCGACCGGCCCGAGCTGTTGCAGGCCTTTGTGCTGGACGCACTCAAGGCCAGCGGTCAACTCGAAGACGGCCACCGTGCCGTGGCCAGCTACCGCATGGAGGACCGCATTCATCTGGTGCGGCAGCCGGCACTGATCATTCGCGCGCCACAAGACCCTTATGCGTCGCCGCATGCGCACGAGCTCCAGCAGCTGCTGACGCAGGCACGCATCGTTGACATTGCAGGCGGCATGGTGCCCTTGCCCGACCAGCTGCCCGAGCCTTTTGCCCGGGCCGTGCTGGACTTTTTGAGGGGTTTGACATGACGGCTTCAACGGCGACGGCCCAACCTTCAGCAGTACACCCGGGCAGCCCAGCCCGCCGCGCTGCATTCATTCCTTACGGCCAGTACTGGTCGACGCCCTTTGCGCGCTGGCAGGGGTCGCTGGCGCATCTGCACAGCCTTGAGTTCGCCGCCTGGAATGCTGGGCGAGAAATGACACGTCGAGGTCTGCAGGGCCTGCCGATTGATTCGGGTGTGCTGGGCATGTCGATTCCTCAGCAAGGCAGCTTTTATGGCCTGCCCTGGGCCACCGGCCTGATGGGGCTCGAATCGGTTGCGGGCCCCACCATTTCGCAGGCCTGCGCTACGTCGGCACGGTGCTTGTCCATCGCCGCGGATGAGGTCACTGGCGGGCGGGCCGACTGCGTCTTGTTGCTGACCGCCGACCGGGTGAGCAACGGCCCGCAGCTGTACTACCCCAACCCGCAGGGACCGGGCGGCAGCGGCAGCCAAGAGAACTGGGTGCTGGACAACTTTCGCGCAGACCCATTTGCCCGTGTTGCCATGGTCGAGACCGGTGAAAACGTGGCCCGCTTGTACGGCATCAGCACGGCCGAACAAAACGAGGTCACGCTGATGCGCTACGAGCAGTACGCGGCCGCGACGGCCAACGACCACGCTTTTCAAAAGCGCTACATGAGCTTGCCCTTTGAAATTCCAGACGCCAAGTTCAAAAAAATCAAGGGCAGCCTGACTGGCGATGAAGGCCTGCACAGCACCACCGCCGCCGGGCTGGCGGCCCTGCACCCGGTGATTGAAGGCGGCACCATCACCTATGGGGGCCAGACGCACCCGGCCGACGGCAACGCGGCCATGTTTGTCTGCTCGCAAGCCCTGGCCCGTTCGGTGTCAACCCGGCCCGAGATACGCATTGAAATTCTGGGCGTGGGCCAGGCCCGTACCCAAAAAGCACACATGCCGATGGCACCGGTGCCGGCCAGCCGCGCCGCCCTGAAAAACGCCGGACTGACGATGCGTGACATCACGCATGTGAAGATGCACAACCCCTTTGTGGTCAACGACATCGTGTTTGCCCGTGACATGGCCTTCCCGGTCGAAAAAATCAACCAATACGGCTGCTCGTTGGTGTGGGGCCATCCGCAGGGCCCGACCGGACTGCGCAGCCTGATCGAGCTGATCGAGCAGATGGTGCTGCAAGGTGGCGGCATCGGCTTGTTCACCGGGTGTGCGGCGGGCGACAGCGCCATGACCGCGATCATTCGCGTTGACGACGCATCGGCATGAGTCCTGTCGCCGGTCAAGCCAGAGCGCCTGCGGTCATGCCGCGGGTACACAGCAGCATCGTCAGCATGCTGGACCACACCAGCAACGAATGGGGCGCGCAAGCTGCGCTTGTGGTTGACGGGCAAAGCCTGAGCTACAACGAACTGCGCGCCTGCGTCTTGGGGCTGGCGCGCTGGCTGGCGCTGTCCGGTGCCGCCGGCCAACGTGTGGCCACCCTGTTGCCCAATTCGCTGACCGCTTGCATCGCGCCTTATGCGGTCGCCGCAGCTGGCGCGCAGCATGTTCCGCTGAACGCCCAGTACACGGCGCGCGAGCTGGCCTATATGCTGAAGGACTCGGCGCCAGCCCTGTTGCTGGTCGACGATGCCTTGCTCGACAAGGTCAGTCTGCTGGCCAGCGAGTTGCCGGGCTGCGTGATCATCTCAAGCCGCCAGATCTTGCAGCAGTTACCGGCGTGGTGCCGCGACTTGCAGGGCAACACCCTCGAAGCCATGTACCCAGATGCGCAGGCGCTGGCGATCTTGCAGTACACCGGCGGCTCGTCAGGCTTTCCCAAAGGCGTGCACCTGAGTCACCGCGCCATTGCCACCAATGTGTCCCAACGCGAGAGCGTGCTCCCCGTGGGCCGCGGCAGCGAACGCGTTCTGTGCGTGATGCCGCTGTTTCATTCTTACGCCATGGCCATGGGGCTGTTTTTGTGCGGCTATTCGGGCAGCACGCTGGTGGTGCTGCCCGGCTACCACCCCGAGCGTGTGCTGGAGGCGATTGCGGCTTACGGCATCACTATTTTTCCGGGCAGCCCCACCATCTTCACGGGCTTGCTCGCCTGCAACGCCTTTGCAAGCAGCGACTGGCGCTCGGTTCATACGTGCTACTCGGGTTCGGCCGCCTTGCAAGCCGACATCATGCGGCGCTGGCAAGAGGCCACCGGTGCCAACATTTACGAGGGCTACGGACAGACTGAAGCCGGCCCGGTCTTGACCTTCAACCCGTCCAGCGGGCCGGTCAAGATCGCTTCCGTCGGTGTGGTGCTGGCGCAGACCGAAGTGCAGGTGGTTGACCTGGAGACCGGGCTCAGGGTTCTGCCCGCCGGAGAGCAAGGCGAAATACGCGCGCGGGGCCCACAAGTGATGGACGGCTACCACGGCCTGCCCACCGAGACCGCCGAATCGCTGCGCGGCGGCTGGCTCTACACCGGCGACATTGGCGAGTTTGACGCGGACGGCTACCTCTACATTCGTGACCGCAAAAAAGACCTGGTGATCGTCAGTGGTTACAACGTCTACCCGCGCGAAGTCGAAGAAGTCTTGTTCACGCACCCCGACGTGATCGATGCTGCGGTGGTGGGCCAGCCAGACGCCTACCGCGGCGAGGTGCTGCGGGCCTTTGTGGTGTTGCGTGACGGCGCTGTTCTGGACGCACAGGCGATGGACGACCATTGCCGCCTCCATCTGGCCCGCTACAAGGTGCCCGGCCAGATCGAGCAGCGCCCCGCCCTGCCCAAGACGTCGGTCAACAAGACGGACAAAAAACTCATTCGGCAGTGGGTGCAGCGCTAGAGGGGTCGGCCTCAGCCAGCAAATGCTATTTAATCAGGAGCTGCTTGCCCAAGTATCCATTAGGCTGTGGCCTAAAACGCACCTGAAAATGACTTGTAGACGGTTAAACCCGCATCAAAACCGTCTACCGGGCATCCATTTCAGCTTCCGGCCACAAATTAGGAAAGTAAAACCGCAGCGCGTGCTGCGGTACACCCAGGCGCAGCTTGCCGTGCGGGCTGTCCGTAGCCAGCAAACCCCGTTTCAGCAGCGCCGACACCTGCGCTGTGCCCAGCCTTTCGCCCAGCCCGCCAGCGCTTAGCAGTGCCTTGAACTCACTGCGCTCCAGCTCAGCCTGCGTGGCAAACAAGTAGTGCAGCCCGCGCAATGATTCAGTCCGCACGCCTTGCTTGACCACGTTTTCCTCAAAAGCCAAGCATGCCGCCATGCGGTCGCGCATGGTGTCAAGACGCAGCGCTTTGTCCATAAACTGAACCTGGTCAAGGCAGGTTTGCAGCGCATAGCTTACCCAGCAGATCAAACCCTTCTCTGTCAAATTACCCCGCCCGTCCAAGTCGCCAGCGCGCGGCTCATCAGCCGCGGCAAGCTGTTCGTAATAGGCTACCTGAGTGCGCGCAAAGCCCCGCAGTGGCGACCACAGCCCGTTTGTCAAACCCAGCTTGCCCAGCACCAGATGCGTGTGCAGCCGCGCCACCCTACCATTGCCATCCCGAAAAGGGTGGATCCACGCCAGCCGCTGGTGCGCCGCCAGCGCGGCCAGCACCTGCAGCTCACCGCGTCGCACGCCGCCGTAGTAGCTGCCCCAGCGCGCCAGCATCGGCACCACCGCCGTAAAAGCCGGGGCGGCATGCCTGCCCACCGCCACATCACGCCCGCGCCACGCGCCAGGCTGCAACACATCACCGCCGCCCATCAGGCGGTCAGCCACAGGCAGGCGCGCAAACAGGTCTTGATGAATATCGGCCACCATCTGCGGCGCCCACACTTCTGCTGCAGACCAGTCCGCCCAGCGCGTCTCAAGCTGCTGTTCACAAGCCATGTGCGCAATGGCCAGCCGCTGGCGCCGCGCCTTGTCTGCATCGTTTGAAAAGTCACCGCGAAGCGCCTGCGCAATCTCCAGCGGCAGCGTGTGCTGGCCTTCAATCTTGTTGGTGTAATACGAGTTCATGGCGCGCAACAGCGTGCGCAAGTCCCGCAGCGCATCAGGCGCATAAAACCCGCCCAGCTTGTAGGCGGCACCTTGCAGCTCATGCGCCTGCTCTAGCAGCGGCCCCAGCGCATGCTCACTGGGCAGCAGCGGCTCCATCTGGCTGGGTTGATCATAAAGCGGAAAGTTTTGCGACTTTGACATAGGCGCTAAGTCTATGTCAGCATTGGTTTTATTGCAATATGCGCGGGAGTTTTTGCGACTTTGGTTGCGAGACTAAATTACCCGTTAATAGACGAGTTGGCAATTGCACAATGACTTCATTAGCTTTAAGAAAATCATAGGCGCTCCACCATTCTTTTAAGGTTTTTAATCTGCAATGCCCCGTGAACGTAACGCTGCGAGGAAAGCTAGATAACGAAGAAACCTATACCCTGCAAATAGTCAAATATTGGATCGTAATACGTAACATGGCGCGTTGGATCCGTTTCGTCACCATCAGGAACGACAATAACCATACCTTGTCTGGCTCTAGTGAGCAACACTCGATAGGCATTTTTTAAATACGTTTGGCGATCACTTTTATGGATGTGATTCCATCGACTACCGACGAATGAATAGTGTTGCCAGCCGCCTGAACTAAAACGAAAATCTGCGTCCCAAACAACACACGCCCAATCCAATTCCAGGCCTTGAACGTGAAACTCTGTTGCCGCATCTTCTAAATAATATGAAGAACGCACATCATCTTTTCCATCAAGAAACCAATGGATCGGGTCCATTGGCGATCGAACGTCAATAGCGTGTGGCTTAAGCCGTTGCGCCTGCGATGACACGACAATTCCGTACCGTTCGGTGCCTCTCGCACGATCCTTTATCCAAGCTTTGCCTTGCGCCAAACTACGCGTGATGACTATTGGGTATCTGTCTGCGAGTTTTTGAAGTGTTTGCCTCGCGGCCAATACGTCAAGATCTAATACTTGCTTGACGAGTGTTGATACGTGTTCGGCTCGGAACGATCGCATTGAAACACTCAGGTGCAGATTCTCATCAAAGTGAACATTGGAACGGTTCGCTACTTCGCTGACGGCTATGCCTGCGCCATATTCCTGATCATTTAGCTGCGGCGAGATATGAACATGCCAGTCACCAAAAGAGCGATTCAGAGCAGTGATCCATTCAGCGATGCCAGCTTCACCAGTATTGATCTCTTGTCCGCCGCCAACCAGACAAACGACAACCGCCCAATCGCGGTGACGATCCAAACATGACATTAAAAACTCGGGCTCCGACTGATTGAAATCGGGACGGTTCTTTTTGCGTCGCATAAACGACGCCGTCTGTTCGACGTTCCAAGCCCGCTGCGCCTCGTCAAAAATCGCAACATGTTCTATCGGAGGGTGAGTCAGATCCACCAAACACTCGTCACGGAAATGGTGCACGTTCTGAATAAATGTTTTTACGCGGCTCAGTGCTTCGCCTTTTTTGGGTCTTCTTCCCTCAACTCTCCCGCGCGTGACCTCGTCGCGCGCCAGAGCCTCCCGAAGTATGTCGACCAATGGCCCATTGCCTGATAAAAAGACGCTATAAAGTTCACTGTCTTTGCTGATGTGCTTAGTTGCTATGTTCAGACCAACTAGCGTTTTGCCTGCGCCTGGAACACCTGTTACGAAACAGATCGATTTCCTAGATAGCTCACGAGAAGATTGAATAATTTTGGCCACAGCTTCGGACGTTTGACTCAAATTAACAGCACCCGCGTCACTGCGCGATATTTCTACAACGTCATGGCCACTGTATAAGGCGATGGCTGCCTCAACGATCGTTGGAGTGGGGTGGTATCTTCCAAGATCCCATTTTTTAGAGTCGATCGGCGGCCCATCACAGAACAACAAAACCTGCTCAAAAATAGTCGCCAATTGATCGGCCGACGAATATATGGGTAGCAATACAGCATCATTTTGCTGAGTGGTTGCAATAACTGTTGCGGTTCTCTTCGCTCCAGTCGCTACAAGCACAGGAGCAACTGACTTGTTGTGAGTGGTTTCATGAAAGTTCTTCAAGTCCAACGCGTAGTCCCAAACTTGATCCCTCCCACTTGCGGTGAAATCCTTTTCACCCACTTTGAACTCAATTATAAAAATCACGTGGTCAAGCAACACGACGGTATCGATCCGTTTACCGAGCCGCGGAACGGCGTACTCAAAATAAACCCTGCCGCGGTTGCGGTAGGGATTTAAAACACGTTGAAGAAGTTCGGTTTGTGCAATCCAAGCGTCGCGTTGAGTTGCCTCAATCGCAAAGGCACTGCTTCGCGTGAGCGCGCCAAGAATTTCGTCGGATGACAGGTTCAAAAAATCTTCAATGTCATCAGCGTAGTAGGCCCGGTTAATCAAAATCTCGCCTCTAGATAAATCCCAATTAATGAAAGGAAAGCCGCTTTAGAACAGTGCACTCGTCCGAGCCTGCATTGTGCTCAATAAAGTTGCTGTGTAAATAAGCCGACTCCTCTTGTATCGGCTTTGATGATGTCGCCCATGCGTTTCATCATCAAAGGCATCAAATGACCAAACCCAAAGTTGACACCTACACCAGAGGCCGGGACGCCATCACAGACCCACCCGAGGAGGATACCAATCTGCGGCTGCGGTAAGAGCTGATGGACAAAATCACGGTGTTGATTCAAAAGAATGGCTGGACACAGCTTGAAGCGGCAAAGCATTGCAGCACGGCGCAGTCGCATGTCGCAGTTCTCGCCTGATACGCTGGCCGCTATCGCCGCGCCTGGACTTCTTGTTTATGGCGCTTGACACCCTAATTTATGATGGTTAAAGTAACCATATGAAAGCTGCACGGATTTTCTACGACAAAGCCCTTTTACCCGACGGTGCAGTTGTAGAAATGACGATATGGCAATTGCCTCGCGCCACGTTGGAGCGACCTCATGGCTTGAAGTACAGCCTGTTTTATGGCTATGACGGCCAACGCGTTGTTGGCTATGACAACGAGCGCGGCAAGGGTGACCACAAGCACCTTGGTGCGCTTGAGCTGCGCTACAAGTTTGTATCGGTCGAAAAACTGATGGCCGATTTTCTGCAAGACGTCCAAAGGATGAAAAATGAACCTCAACCCTAACCCCACTCTTGGCGCCGCCCCTAAGGTCCAGGTCAACGTGGGCAGCTTGGCGGACATGGGCAAGCGCTTTGTTAGCGTGTGGAAGCAGGCCGAAGCGGGTGCGGCCAACAACCAGACGCACATCACCTTTTTAGATGTGCAAACGATGTTTGAAACCCTGTCTCCGCGCCGGCTGGATTTGCTGCGCCATGTGCGCAAGCACGGGGCTGACAATGTGCGTGCGCTGGCCCAAGCCTTGGGCCGAGACTACAAGAATGTGCATCAAGACGTGACCACGTTGCAATCGGTGGGCCTGCTGGTGCGCGATGGCCGCAAGCTGGCGGCGCCTTGGGATGAGTTGCAGGCCAATGTATCTTTGATGCCGGCATAAGGGCGTCAAAACAGTCTTTTTAGCCGATTTTCAGGTGTCAAATATGCCTGAAAGTCCACAAATACGGGCGCAGGCAGCTCCTGAAGTTATAGCAAGCCTGGGCTAACAAGCGCAGATTGACCGCATGATCAACCTAACAATCGAACATCGCGTGTTCGATTGATGGGGTGAATAAAACTCAAACTGTCAGTTTGCCGCAGCCCGCACCTTCTCATGCCGCAAGAAAAACGCCAGCATCGCGCCTGATGCATCGGGGCCGTCGGGGTCGGTGTAGCTGCCTTGGGCGTTGCCGCCTGACCAGGCGTGGGGGCCGGCCATCACGCGCCAGCTTTCAACAAACGGCGTGCCGCTGGCGTTGCTGTAAACGGTGCGTTCTGCGTGATCGGGCTTGCCGGGTGTGCTGCTGCTTTCAATGTTGCTTTTGGTTTTGGTCAGGCTCAGGCCGGACGCTTTGAGTGCGACCAGTGCAGCGTCGGTGATGAACTCGCTGTTGTCGGGGTTGACGGTGGTGTCTGCTGTGCCATGAAAGACGATGGTTGGCAGGGCCGATGTTTTGTGGCCTTTGGCACCCGAGCGCATGGCGCTGAAGGCTGACATCACGTCTTGCGCGGCACCTGCGGCCAGGCCTGAATGCACGCCAACAGCGGCAAACAGGTTCGGGTACAGGCCAGCCACCACGGCGGCCATGGCCCCGCCTGCTGACAGGCCGGCAACGTACACGCGGGCTGGGTCGGCGCTGTGTTGGGCCATGATTTTTTGCGTCAGCGCGGCAATCATGCCGGGCTCCCCACGGCCGGCCTGCTGGTGGCTGGGGTCAAACCAGTTCCAGCAGCGCATGGCATTGCCGCTGGTGGTTTGTTCGGGGTACAGCACCATGGCGTTGTGCGCGCCTGCCAGCGTGTTCATGGCGGTGCCGTTGGCAAAGTCAAGCGCGTCCTGCTTGCAGCCGTGCAGCAGCACCACCAGCGGCATCAGCTTGCCCACGGCGTCGCCAGTGGCTGCCGGAATGTACAGGTGGTAGGGGTAGGTGTCGCCTTCAAAGGCGAAGGCATGCTTGCTAAAGCTGGCTTTGCGGCCCGGTGTGGCGGCGGGCGTCGGTTGATACCTGTCGGCCGCAGGCAAGATGATGACGGCGGGCGGGTTGTTCGCGTCCGGCTTGGCCTGGGCGGGTGTGGGTGTGGATTGAGGTGCCGCAGATGGCTCGGCCCCAAACAAGGTGCGTTGTATCAGGCGGGTGGCGTCCAGCAGCTTTCCCACGCCGGTGAGCTTGGTGGCTTTGAACATGGCCTGGTTGATTGATTTTTGAGCTCGGGACGATGGCATATGGATTCCTGGGCGCAGCAATTGCTGCACCGCAACAAAGCATACGCCTTTTATGTGCTGGCCGCTGCCAAACGGTTACCCCGGCTCAAGTGGGCCTGTGGCCAAGCCTTGCTATTTCGCAGCCGCCGCCAGTGTTTCGCGCAAAACCATCGCCTTGTCGGGGTCGTACGGCCCTTCAACCCGCGCCAGCACCTCGCCTTGGCGATTGAGCACCACGGCGTAAGCGCGAGCTGTGCTGTTCAAACCGGTGGCTTTGGCAAAAGCCACCTTGTCGATAAACATCGGCAGCATTTTTGCGCGCTCCGTGTCGGCGGTGTACCGGCCCAGCAAGCGGTTTTCTGCCTCGCTTTTGGCGTCAGGCGAGTTAGGCTCGCCCAACACCGGGATCCGCACCCAGCTGATGCTGGCGTCGTTTTTCAGGTTCAGGCCTTCTATCCAGCTGTCAGCCTGGCTGCGCTGGTCCCGGTTGAAGGTGACCAAAGCCAGGGTGTGCTCAGACGGCAAGCCCTCGGGCAGGCTGACAGGCGCGCGCGCCAAAGACTGTGTGCTGTGCGCCGGCAATTGACCCATCACTCTGGCTTCGGTGGGGTACCAGGCGGCAAATCCCACGCCAGCGCAGGCAGCGGCAACCCAGGCCAGAGAGGTCACGGTGGTTCGGTTCATGGCGTTCTCCGGTGGGTTTGGGCAAAGGCAACACAATCAACATCGCAGGCAGCAGCATCTGCGATTACTTTGCAGGTTACCCGTTTACCGCAAACTGTGTATCCGGTTAAAAGTAAAAACCAGAAGAAATTGTGACGTATGCAAATTACCTAAGGGTATTTTTGTGGTCAAGGCGGCTGAAAATTGACACGCCCACTCGTTTTGTGGGCGCGGCGTCCATGCCCTGCATACAATGAACCATGAACACTGCACTGACCGAGCCGCCCGCAAGCACCAAAACCAGCTTTAAAGCGCAGATGCTATTGGCCAGAGAGCGGGCCATTGTGGTGGCCGTTAACCGTCTGCTGGCTGAAAAAGGCTTTGACCTGATGACCGTTGACGAGGTGGCGCTGGAGGTGGGCATTGCCAAAGCCAGCCTGTATAAGCACTTTTCCAGCAAGGAAGACCTGGCCGCCGCCGCCATGGTGCGGGTGATTGGTCTGGCGCAGGCTTTTCTGGCCAGCTTGCCGGCCGACGCAGCGCCGCTGGGCCAGCTCAAAGCCGTGGCCCGCTGGATGCTGGAACTGCAAATCAAGGGCGAAATGCCGTCACTGCCAAGCCAAAACTCCAGCCTGCGCGCCAACCTGATGAGCAACAAGGCTTACTTGGATGGCTTGATGCAAATCAGCGACCAGATGGGTGGCTGGATTGAAGCGGCGCAAGCCGACGGCAGCTTGAGCGCCAGCGTGCCGCCGCTGGTGGTGTTGTACACGCTGTACGCCCGGGCCTGCGACCCGGTGCCCGGCTTTTTGAAGGCGGGCGGGCAGCACAGCGACGAGGAAATCATTGACCTGGTGCTGGCGACTTGCTTTGACGGGCTGAAAACCCGTTAAAGCCCGCAGGTCCGCCCCGCCGGCTCACACCGTGATGCAGCTTTGCGGCTTGAAATACAGCTGTTCGTTCTTGCGCGCGTAGCCCAGTGGGTTGGCCACCACCCGGCAGCCAGCCACCGTGTAGTCCACCGGACAATGCAAATGCCCATGCAGCCAGAGCTGCGCCTGGGGCAGCAAATCGTCCAGCGCATTGCAAAAACCAGCCGTGCCTGGGTTGACGCCGTAACGTGGGTCGGCGCTGCGCAAACTGGGTGCAAAGTGAGTCACCACTACCGTCTTACCGCTGAAGGGTGTTGACAAGGCTTGGCGCAGCCAGGCCTGGTTTTGCAGTCCCAGTGCACGCACCGCATCGGCCAGCATGGGCTGGCCGGCCCGCAATGAGTGGTTTCGCTTCAAGGCAAAGTTGGCGGCGCGAAAGGCTTTGTCTCGCGCTGCCAGCTGCTGGCCGACGGTGACCGGGCCGGTGGCTGCGCTGGTGGAGGTCAGGGCGTCAAAGTCGGTCCACAGCGTGCAGCCGACAAATCTGACCCCTTCAATGACGGCGACCTCGCGCTCCAGCCAGGTCAAGCCCAGCCGCCGGCACACGCCTTGCAGCCGTGCATGCGCTTCATCAAAGTCCTGCGCGTCGTATTCATGGTTGCCAGGCACAAACACCACCGGGCAAGGCCAGTTGGCAAAGCGCTGCAGGCCAAAGTCGGCAATGCCGAGCTGGGTCAGTGATGAGTTGTTTTGGTAAGACCCAATGTCGCCCGCCAGCACCAGCAGGTCAGCGCCGGGCGCGGGCTGGGGCACAAAGTTGGGATTGGACTCGAAATGCAGGTCCGACAAAAGCTGGATGTTCACCGGCCAGATTGTGGCCGATGGCGCAGATCGGTGTTTTGGCAATGCCCATCACGCAGCTTTGCATGATGTTGCCCATTTGACGGCTAAATCAGCCCCAAGGCCAGGAAATACAGGGGCTAATCGCTATGAAAACAATAGCGGCAGGGGTTGCTGCCCGATCCGCTATTCGCGGGCAGTCTGCCCGCGCAGCCGCTCGATAAGCCCATTGAGCTCGTCCATCGAGCCGAACTGTATGGCCAGCTCGCCCATGTCTTCGCGCTTGCCGTGGCGTTTGACGCTCTTTTTAATACGCACCTCGACCTCGGCCATCAGCAGGTCGGCCAGCTCTTCTTCTACCCGTCGGGTGTCGCGTGATTTTTCTTTGCTGGCTTTTTGCGGTTTGAGCGAAAACTCGGCGCTGAGTTTTTTGACCAGGCTTTCAGCTTCGCGCACCGACATCTTTTTGGCGGCAATCTGATTGGCGGCGGTGATTTGGGTGGCACGGTCCAGACTCAACAACGAGCGGGCATGTCCCATGTCAATGTCGCCGGCCATCAGCATGGTTTGCACCGGCTCGGCCAGGTTCAGCAGCCTTAACAGGTTGCTGGCGGCGCTGCGCGATCTGCCCACGGCCTGCGCGGCCAGCTCATGCGTCAGGCCAAACTCTTTGACCAGCCGGTTCAGGCCCTGGGCTTCTTCAAGCGGGTTCAGGTCTTCGCGCTGGATGTTTTCAATCAGCGACATGGCCGCCGCCGCCTCGTCGGGCACGTCGCGCACCAGCACCGGCACGCTGTCCAGGCCGGCCAGTTTGGCCGCCCTGAATCGCCTTTCACCGGCGATGATTTCGTACTTGCCGTCGTTCGGCCCGGCCGTCAAACGCCGCACCAGAATCGGCTGCATGATGCCCTGCGCCTTGATCGACTCGGCCAGCTCGTACAGCGCGCCTTCGTCCATGCGGGTGCGCGGTTGGTACTGGCCAGCCACCATGTCGCCAAGCCGCAAAGACGCAGGCTGGCCGGGGCTGGTCAGCGCGGTTTCGTTTCCAGCGCTTGGTGATTCGCTGAAGTTATCTGAAGCTTTGGGGCCCAGCAATGCTTCAAGTCCACGGCCTAGGCCTTTTGGTTTTTTGGTGACCATGGTTTTCTTTCTGTTTGAGCCATTTTATTCGGCTGTGTTGCCGCCGAGCGATCGCAGCACGCCTAGCCGCGGCACAGCGCGCCAATTCACGGCTTGCCTTGTCGCATCAGGCGGGTCAACACGGCGTGCGCCTCGGGCCAGTCTTTCAAGCCGCTGTCGCTGTTGATGTGGCCCAGCTCGCCCAGGTCCTGACATGCAGCGCCCCAGGCGGCGGCCATGCGGCGGGCGGTTGTCAGGCTGCAAAACGGGTCGTTGCCAGAGGCCATGACGACGGCCTGAAACGGCAACTTTTGCAGGGGCGGTGCCCAGCCGGGCAGCATCTGGCAGATGTCATCGCGGGCGGTGTCGGGCGGGGCCACCAGCAAGGCGGCCTTGACGAGATGCGTGTTTTTGGAATGCGCCGCCCAGGCGGCCACCGTGATGCAGCCCAGGCTGTGCGCCACCAGCACGGCGGGCTCGGTGCAGCCCAGCAACACGTCCTCGAGCCGCGCTATCCAGTCGCCACGCAGCGGACGCTGCCAGTCGTGCTGTTCGACCCGCTGGTAGCCGAACGCGTGCTCCCATCGGCTTTGCCAGTGGTCGGGGCCGCTGTTTTGCCAGCCGGGCAGCAGAAGGACGTTGTTGGCGTTCATGGCGGGGCCGGTTCGATGCTCACGTTTTAATAGCTGCTCGTCAAGATTTTGATTGGCCTGGAGGCCGATTCAGTACCTGACAACGGTTTTCGGCGGCTTGTCAGGCATTTTGGCGTAGATTTCAAAAGGTGTAGCCGACCCGCGTCTCGTTGCCCTCAATCGCATCGAGCAGCACCATCAGCGGCCCCAGCTGGCGATACCGGGCGGCGGTCGCGCGAACGTACTTGATAAAGCGCGGCGTATCGGCCAGGTATCTGGGTTTGCCGTCGCGCAGCGTCAGGCGGGCAAAGATGCCGAGGATTTTCAGGTGGCGCTGCAGGCCCATCCATTCCACCGCACGGTAAAACTCGCCAAAGTCATCGCCCACCGGCAGGCCGGCCTTGCGTGCCTGTTGCCAGTAGCGAATGGTGATGTCCAGAACGAAGTCTTCCTCCCAGGTCAAAAACGCGTCGCGCATCAGGCTGGCAATGTCGTAGGTGATGGGGCCGTAGACGGCATCCTGAAAATCAAGGATGCCCAAACCATACGCGGTGTGCGGCATGGTCAGGATATTTTCCGACGGGCCGCCCCTAGGAAAATGCGCCCCCTCGGGGGGCAGCGAAGGACGCGCAGCGACAAGCGTGGGGGCCATCAAATTACGCGCCATGTAGTCACGGTGAACGAATACCCGCGCCCCGCCGAGAGATTGCAGATTGCTCGCCTTGATTTGCGCGAAGGCGCTGTCCAGCACGGCTTGCTGGTCGCTGCTTAAAACAAAGCCGCGATGTTGAGCAACATACCAGTCGCGGAACAGCGCCAGCTCACGCGACAGCAGCGCGTCGTCATAGGGCGCTAGTACACCGGGTTTTGACGACAGTTGCCAGCGCACCAGCGCATCGACCGCCTGCATGTAAAGCGCGTGGTGGGTTTGACTGGCTTGTGTGATGGCGTCCACAGCAGGCGACGGCGCAATCACCTCCATCATGGTTTGTGCGCCCAAATCGCTCAGCAGCATGAAACCCGCGGCTTCGTTCCAGGCCAGAACGCGGGGTGCGGGCAAGCCCGCGTCGGCCATCAGGCCAGCCACTTTCACAAACGGGTGGCAGTCCTCCTTGTCGGGCGGGGCGTCCATGATGATGCAGCTGCCGCCAGCGGCTTTGTCGATTCTGAAATAGCGCCGAAAGCTGGCGTCGGCCGACGCCAGCCGCGTGCTGGCTGGTGCCAGCCCGTGCGGTGTGGCGATGCTTTGCAGCCAGGCGGCAAACGCCTGCGCGCGGGCCGGGTCAGCCCAGGTGACAGGGGTTGCGGGTAGTTCAGGGAAATGGTTCATGGCATGACCCGGTTGGCGGGGCTGTTGGCGTGTTCTGACGGGGGTGAGACGGCGGGTGGGCCGTCGGCGGGGTCATGGATAATCAAGGCTGATTTTACAAACGGGTTGACCTCTTGCCAATGATGCAGCGCGCATCTTCTTCTTTCCATCGTTCACCGGTGTCCTGTGCAGTGTGCTGGCTGATGTCGGCGGCCGCGCTGGGGCTGGGGGTGGCTGCGTCTGCGCTGGCCCAAATCAAGGTTGAAACCCCAATGGATGAGCCTTTGCTGGTTCAACCCGTCATGCCGCAGGCGCCTGTGGAGGTGCGGGTGCTCGTGCCGCCGGATGCATCGTCCATTTCGCAGACCGCCCCGGATGCGCTGGTGGAAGAGGCGCCGGTCATGCTCAAGCGCACGCCCGTGCTGGCCGAAGTGCCACCGGTTGGCGACATCAACAAGCCGCCTACCTTTGTGTTTGGCGACAGGATCACAGGACGGCCCAACCTGGAAACGCTGGTGGAAGGCAACGCCGAGATGCGACGCGGCGTCAGCGCCATACGCGCTGACCGAATTGAGATGTACCAGCCCGACGACATGTTTGATGCGCGCGGCAATGTGCGGGTCAGCAACAACGGCAACCAGTACCGGGGGCCAGAACTGCACCTGAAGGTCGACACGTTTGAGGGTTACTTTTTGCAGCCCACCTACCGGTTTATCACCAACGGCGGCAATGGCATAGCGGAGCGGATTGACTTCATCAATGAAAAGAGTCTGATTGCGCGGCAAGCCACCTTCACCACCTGCGAGCGCACGGACGAAAAGACCTGGGCCCCAGCCTGGGTGATCAGGGGTACCAGTTTCAAGTTTGACCAAGAGGCTGGAGTTGGCGAGGCCACGGACGCGGTGCTGCGGTTCAAGGATGTGCCCATTCTGGCGTTTCCGAGCTTGAGCTTTCCGCTCAGTGACAAGCGCAAATCGGGCTTGCTGCCGCCGACTTACAACGTCGACACTGTCAGCGGGAGTGTGGTCGAGCTGCCGTACTACTTCAACATCGCGCCGAATCGCGATGTCACGCTGACACCGACTGTGATGAGCAAGCGCGGCCTGAGTCTTTTGGGTGAGTACCGTTATCTGGAGCGTGACTACTCGGGCAGATTGCGCACCAACTACATGCCCAACGACAAGCTGCGCGGCATCGACCGCTGGTCGTATTCTTTGCAGCAAACGGGCCTGGTTCGGACCGATGTGCCTGCTTTAGGCAATCTTGGGCTGAGCCTGAATTTAAACCGGGTCAGCGACAACAATTACTGGCAGGATTTCCCGCGGTCCAACACCACTCTGACACAGCGCCTGCTGGCCAACACCGCCGGCTTAAGCTGGGGCCGCGGCTTTTGGTCTGTGGGCCTGAGCGCATTGAAATGGCAAACCTTGCAGGATCCGCTGTCGCCGATCGTGCCGCCCTACAACCGGCTCCCGCAGTTGACAGTGGCCTACACCCGACTGAACGCGCCCGTTGCCGGCCGGTCCGGTTTTGACTGGTCGGTGTCTGGCGACTTCACGCGATTTTCGTCAGATCGCAGCATGACCATGCAGCCCAACAGTGACCGGGTCGTCGCGCTCGCGCAAATCAGCCGCCCCTGGATATCGCCAGGCTGGTACATCACACCCAAAATGCAGATGCATGCCACCAGCTACCAGTTTGATGCGCCGCTGGTCAATGGCGCGGTCACGGCTTCTCGCGTCGTGCCCACCTTCAGCCTGGACAGTGGCTTGCAATTTGAGCGCAAAGCCAGTTACTTTGGCCGCGACTTTACCCAGACGCTGGAGCCGCGGGCCTTTTACGTGCGCACACCTTTCAGGGACCAGAGCTCGCTGCCAAACTACGACTCGGGCGTCAATGACTTCAACTTTGCCACCGTCTTCAATGAAAACTCATTCGTTGGCAACGACCGGATCTCTGACGCTAATTTGCTCACCCTTGGCGCGACTTCTCGTTTGCTCAATTCCGAATCAGGCGCAGAAGCCGTGCGTTTTGGTGTCGCTCAGCGCATTCGCTTTTCAAACCAGCAAGTGACGCTTCCGGGTGCTTTGCCGATCACCGATCGCATCAGCGACGTTCTGTTTGGCACGTCCATCAACTGGACCCCTCAATGGGCCGTGGACAGCACGGTGCAGTACAACCCCAAACTCAAACTGTCTGAACGCTCGTCTTTCGGGGCCCGCTACAACCCCAGCCATTACCGCGTGATCAGTGCTGCCATCAGGCGTCAGCGCGGCATCAGCAGTTCAGCGGACATTGGCTGGCAGTGGCCCATTAACGACCTGTGGGGAGACAGGGGTCAGGATCTTGGCCCTGGTCGCGGTCTGGGCGATGGGCGTTTGTACGGCGTGGGGCGACTCAATTACAGCTTTCAGGACAAAAAACTGGTTGATGCGATTGTCGGGCTTGAGTACGATGGCTGCTGCTGGATTGGCCGTGTTGTCTTGCAGCGTTCACAAAACACGACTGTGGCGGCGGTTACCCGAATTCTGTTTCAACTTGAGCTGGTGGGGTTTTCACGGCTGGGCGTGAACCCGCTGCAACTTCTAAAAACGAATATCCCGCGCTACCAATTTTTGCGCGATCAGGTTGCCCCGCCCAGCCGTTTTACCAACTATGACTAACAACGCCACCCACAAACTGACTTCCATTTGCCTGTTGGTGTCGCTGATCATTGCGGTGCCACTGCAAACCCAGGCCCAAACCCTGAGGCCTTCAGGCCCCTTGCGGCTTTCATCGCCCTTGTCTCCTGCGCTGGGGCCACGAGAAGGCGCCGCACAGCAGTCGGCCGACTTCATTGTGGCGGTGGTCAACTCCGAACCCATCACCAACAACGACGTGCGCAGCAAGCTGCAGCGCGCCGAGCAGCAACTGACCCAGCAAGGCGTGGTGATGCCGCCCAGAGCCGAGCTGGTCCGTCAGGTGCTCGAGCGTGTGATCGGCGACAAGGCGCAACTGCAGGAGGCAAAACTCTCCGGCGTGCGGGTTGACGACAACGCGGTGGCCGGCGCGGTTGAAGCCGTCGCCCAGCAAAACCAGATTTCGGTCGACGAACTGCGCCGCCGCCTCGTCGCCGACGGCATCGCGTACAACATTTTTCGTGAACAGCTGCGAGACGAGCTGCTGGTGAACCGCTTCAGGCAGCGTGAAGTCGATGCCCGCGTGAAGGTCACGGACCTGGAGGTTGACCAATTCCTGCGCGAACAAGAGACCAACACCGATGTCTCTTCCATGGACATCAACCTGGCCCAAATTCTGGTGGCGGTGCCTGAAAACGCCACACCAGAGCAAGTCAAAGCCCTCGAGGCCAAAGCCCAGCAAGCGGCCGACAAGGCGCGCAGTGGGGCCGACTTCGGGGTGCTCGTCAACGAGTTTTCAGAAGCGTCGTTGCGCGCCGCAGGCGGGCAGATGGGGCTGCGCAATGCAGAGCGTTACCCGACCCTGTTTTTGGACGCCACCAAAGCCCTTCGCAATGGCGCTATCGCCGGGCCGATTCGCAGCGGTGCTGGCTTTCATGTGCTCAAGGTGGTGGAGAAACGGCGCGCCGGCACGCCAAGCATCAACATTACCCAGACCCGGGCGCGTCATATTTTGCTGCGCCCGTCGCCTCAGCTCAATGAAGCGGCTGCCGCGCAAAAACTGGCCGACATCAAAAGACGCGTTGTCGCCGGCCAGGACTTTGCCGTGCTGGCCAAAGAAAACAGCGACGATGGCTCGGCCAAGGACGGTGGCGACCTGGGCTGGGCCAACCCCGGCATGTTTGTGCCGGAGTTTGAGCAGGTCATGAACAGCCTGGCGCCGGGCCAGATATCCGAGCCGTTTGAATCCCGTTTTGGCGTGCACATTCTTCAGGTGCTGGAGCGCCGCGAAAGCCAGTTGTCCAACCGCGAGCAACGCGAGTTGGCAAGAGCCGCCCTGCGCGAGAAAAAGCTGGAGGACGCCTATGCGCTGTGGGCGCAGGAAATCAGGGGGCGGGCGTATGTCGAGTACCGCGAAACACCCCAGTGATCAAAAGGCCATGTGAAACACATCGCCCGTAAACGCTTCGGTCAGCATTTCCTGACCGACCGAGGCATCATTGAAGACATCGTCCACGCCATTGCGCCACAAGCAGGGCAAACGATGGTTGAAATTGGTCCTGGCCTGGGGGCGATGACGCAGCCGCTGGTCGAGCGACTCGGGCATTTGACGGTGATTGAGCTGGATCGTGACCTGGCCCTGCTGCTGCGCAAAAAGCCCGAACTGAGCGTGATTGAGTCCGACGTGCTGCGGGTTGACTTTCGGCAACTGGCCGATGCCGCAACCGCGAAACTAAGAGTCGTCGGCAACCTGCCTTACAACATCTCCACCCCGATTTTGTTTCACTTGCTGGATGTGGCCGATGTGGTGCAAGACCAGCACTTCATGTTGCAAAAAGAAGTCATTGACCGCATGGTGGCCCAACCGTCTACCAGCGACTACAGCCGCCTGAGCGTGATGCTGCAATGGCGCTATGCCATGGAAAACGTGCTGTTCGTGCCGCCCGAGAGTTTTGACCCGCCGCCGCGGGTTGACAGCGCCATTGTCCGCATGTTGCCGCATGCGGTGCCCGCCGTGTTGGACATCAAACTCTTCAGCGAGCTGGTTCGGGTCGCCTTCAGCCAGCGCCGCAAGCTGCTGCGGCATTCGCTGGGCAAATGGCTGGAAGCGCGCAACTTCAGTGGCACGTTTAATGTGCAGCGCCGGGCCGAAGAAGTACCCGTCGCCGAATACATTGCACTGGCCCAGCTTGCCTGATGCGCTATCGATTCAGGAGCTTCTCGCCCAGGTTTTCATTGGCCCGGAGACCAATTTGACCTGTAAAAAAGCCCTCAAACATCACATCTGAGGGCTTTTTGGGTTCAGCGGAGCCGGGGTTCGATCGGCCGCGTCGCAAAAAAACCGGACCCCGACTGCGCTACAAAGCGACGCGCTGTGCGCGAGCGTGGCGGCCGTATCTTAAGCGGTGGCTAACCAGTAACCTGAATTGAAAGGGCTGCTCATGCGCAGCGCCAACGGTGACACGTCCAGCAGTTTGTCGGTAGGCATGGCTTCTTCGCCTTCTGTTGCTACCACTTGAGCCTCATTCGCCCGATCCCCTTGGCTATTGTCTGGGGAGCGGGCTACAGAAAAGAATAGAAGCACCTGAACGGAATCTTTCGATCCGCCCAGTAGTCAGCGGCATCCCGGAAGATGTCGAGCAGCTGTTCGCGCGCCTCTTTGTCAAACTTGGCATGTGCAGGGATTTGCTCCAGCACCACGATAAAACCGGGTTGCGGGCCTGATTTGTGAACCAGGTCCGTCATGCAGTCGTAAAGCGCGTCGAAGTTTTTGCCGAAATGGGCTGGAAAGGTGTACTGCGCCGCAATCATGTCCAAAATGTCCTGCTTGCTCTGGGCGTTGCCCAGGTTGGCGTACAGGAAATGCTGGTTCAGGTGCGTGGCGGCATCCTGCAACTCTTGCACGCGAAAAGCGCGAATCGATTGCACGATGTTGGGCCGCACACCCTTGAGGGGCGTTTCAGTGTCCTTACGAAGTGGTGTATCCATCTCCGTGTGTCTTTCTATCAAATGATCAAAACTCAAAATAACAACCTGTCTCGTTTAAAGGCCTACTGGGCAATCTTGCGAAAGCTCGCGTAGTGGTCATCGGTGTAGTAACACGCATCGGGTGCCGTGGGTTTGAGACCACCACACACAATACGCCTCGCACCCCGCGTACGTTCTCCAGGTGTTTTTACGGTGTATTCACGGTAAAAACCGCGGTCTTTGGCGGGGAGAATTCGCTCCCGGTTACCAAACACCACGCCGTCTTTGTCGTACTTGAACGGGCCACCCGCAACAATCAACTTCATCATGTCCTGGCCTTGGGGCGGCAGTTGCGCCAGCGCCATGGTGCTTTCGGACACCGCAGGCGCAGGGCCTTTGGCGTGCACCAAGTCTGTGCTCGTCAAGGTCAAGCCAAGCATCAGGAAGCCAGCAACTGCTGAACTGACCCACTGCCTTGCCGACCCGCTACCCCGATTGCAGAACATGAAAAACCTTTTTCTCGAACAAAAGAGAACCCGCTTTCGGGTTAACCCTTAAATTTCAAGATACGTAGTTTGCCGCAAGTCGCCGAAAAATGCAATAGCCTGCTGAAAATTTAGGCACTTAAAAACGGGGATTTCGGTCCAAAAAGTTAGCACCCACTACAGGAGCTGGCTTTATCTCGCCGCGTTCGCGTCTGCCACGGTCAAGGCCGTCATATTGACAATTCGGCGCACGGTGGCGCTGGCTGTGAGAATGTGCACGGGCTGCGCTGCACCCAGAAGGACGGGGCCAATGGCAATGTTGCCGCCAGCGGCTGTTTTCAGCAGGTTATACGAGATATTGGCTGCATCAATATTGGGAAACACCAGCAGATTGGCATCGCCCAGCAAGCCGCTGTGCGGCATCAGTGCTTCGCGCTGTTTACCGTCCAGTGCCAGGTCGCCGTGCATTTCGCCATCCACTTCAAGCCATGGTGCCTGTTCGCGCAGCAAAGCCAGTGTGCGCCGCATTTTGAGCGCGCTGGGCTCGTTGCTGCTGCCAAAGTTTGAATGTGACAGCAGTGCGGCCTTTGGCTTGATGCCAAAGCGCATCATCTCTTCGGCCGCCAGTGCGGTGATTTCGCACAGCTCTTCCGGCGTCGGGTCGTAGTTCACGTGGGTATCGACCAGAAAGATCTGGCGGTCCGGCAGCAGCAGCCCGTTCATGCAGGCGTAAACCGGCATGTTTTGTTGGGTGCTGTCGGCGCCGCCCGGGTGTTTGCCGATGACCTGGTCAATGTAGTGCAGATGTAAATGGGTGGTGCCCCAGGTGCCGCAAATCAGGCCGTCTACCTCGCCTTTGCGCAGCAGCATCGCGCCAATCAGGGTGAGCCTGCGGCGCATTTCAATCTTGGCGATTTGCACGGTTGTGCCTTGCCGCTCGGTCATGCGGTGGTAGGTTTGCCAGAAGTCGTGGTAACGCGGGTCCTGCTCGACGTTCACCACGTCGTAGTCCAGTTCTTCTTTCAGCCGCAGGCCGAACTTGTCGATGCGCTTGGCGATCACCAGCGGACGGCCGATCAGCGTGGGTCGTGCCAGGCCTTCGTCAACCAGAATTTGCACGGCGCGCAAGACACGCTCATCCTCACCCTCGGCGAAGGCGACCCGTTTTTTGCTGGCCCGCTTGGCCGCGTCAAAAATCGGCTTCATGGTGGTGCCGGAGGCGTAGACAAAGTTTTGCAGGCGCGCGCGGTAAGCTTCCATGTCCGCAATCGGGCGCAGCGCAACGCCACTGTCGGCGGCTGCTTGGGCCACCGCCGGCGCAATCTTCATCATCAGGCGCGGGTCAAACGGCTTGGGAATCAAATACTCGGGGCCAAAGGCCAGCTTTTCGCCAGCGTATGCGGCGGCAACCACTTCGCTTTGCTCGGCCTGTGCCAGCTCAGCAATGGCGTGAACGGCGGCAATTTCCATCTCGACGGTGATGGTCGACGCACCCGCGTCCAGCGCCCCCCTGAAGATGTACGGAAAGCACAGGACATTGTTGACCTGGTTCGGATAGTCGGTGCGGCCGGTGGCGATGATGGCATCGTCGCGCACCGCTTTCACGTCGTCGGGGTTGATTTCCGGGTTCGGGTTGGCCAGCGCAAAAATAATCGGCTTGGCCGCCATTTTCTTGACCATGTCCTGCTTGAGCACACCACCGGCTGACAAGCCTAAAAAGATGTCCGCGCCTTCAATGATCTCGCTCAGCGTGCGGGCGGTGGTCTTTTGCGCAAATCCAATCTTGTCTTCATCCATCAGCTCGGTACGGCCTTCGTACACCACACCGGCCAGGTCGGTCACATAAACGTTTTCGCGCGCGATACCCAGTTTGAGCAGCAGATTCAGGCAGGCCAGCGCCGCAGCACCCGCGCCAGATGTGACCAGTTTGACCTGGCCCGGCGCTTTGCCGACGATTTTGAGCGCATTCAAAATGGCTGCTCCCACCGTGATGGCCGTGCCATGCTGGTCATCATGAAACACCGGAATCTTCATCCGTTTGCGCAGCTCGCGCTCCACATAAAAGCAGTCGGGCGCCTTGATGTCTTCCAGATTGATGGCGCCAAAGGTTGGCTCCAGCGACGCAATGATGTCTACCAGTTTGGCCGGGTCTTTTTCGTCGATCTCAATGTCGAACACATCCACGCCGGCGAACTTTTTAAACAGCACCGCCTTGCCTTCCATCACTGGCTTGGAGGCCAGCGGCCCGATGTCGCCCAGGCCCAAAACAGCGGTGCCGTTGGTGATCACGGCCACCAGATTACCGCGCGCGGTGTATTTGAAGGCGTTGTTGGGGTCTTTGACAATTTCCTCACACGGCGCAGCGACACCCGGTGAATAAGCCAGCGCCAGATCGCGCTGGTTGGTCAGTTGCTTGGTCGCGGCGATGGCCAGCTTGCCGGGTCTTGGAAACTCGTGGTAGTCCAGCGCAGCCAGGCGCAGCTCGGCGCGTTTGTCGGCGGTGTTCAGGGGCGTGTTTGGCATGTGCAGAGTCTCCAGCGGCAACGGCCGCATGCCGTCTGTTTTCGTAAGGTGATCGATTGTAGGTCGTTTGACGGGCTGCACCCAAGTTGCTGGACCTCAGCAAAACAGCCCGGCGGTGGGCGGCTTTCGGGCTGTTTGGCGTATGCCCGCGCAGATTTTTGACTGTCACGGGTCTGCTTCGCACCAAGCGCCATGGCACCGCAACTGCTGGCTCGACTGCGCCGATTGCAACTCTTTACGCCTGTCGACCGCTTTCGGCGACAAGGCCTCACGATGTTCCGTGGTCCGCGCAGTGCGTGCGGTGACGGCTTGCCGCCAAGTCCAAAAAGCCCCATTTGACCAACGCACGCGTGGATATGCCGCTATCAATAACGTTGCATCCGCGCCAAGTTGACGGCTTCAAAAGGCGTCAAAAATACCTAATATGTAACAAGCAGTCAAGTTTTTCAGCCAAATAACGAATCTATAGCCATCGTAGCTTGTAAATTGCTGTGAATATTTATACATTTAGAAACGACTAAAAATTTGTGCTTACTCATCTGCCTTAAAGCCTGATTTTTTCCAACGGGACACTTTTGCAATCTTATAAAGGCCATCTGCTGATCAACACCGTGGTGCTTGGACTGGGCGCTGCGTGGGTCATGCTTTGCGCCGCCCAAACCAGGCCCGACGCGGGGTCTTTGCTGTTCCCCAAGCCGCCAGCGCCCAGCGCAGAACCGCCCACCGCCCCGCAGATTTTGCTTCCTGAACCTACCGCCGCACCAACTCAAAATGCTGCGCTTCGCATCACGCCCAGCGCATTTCGCTTCACCGGCAACATTTTGTATCCCGAGCCGGTGCTCGCAGCACTTTTGGTCGACTTTGTCGATCGGCCAACCGACCTGGCCGGGCTGGCTACTGCCGCAGCAAAAGTGGCGGCCTACTACAGGTCCAATGGCTACCTGCTGACCGAAGCCTATTTGCCCGAGCAGTCCTTTGCCGCCGTGGGCGGAGCCGTCACGATTCGCGTGATCGAGGCAAAAATAGGGCGCGCCTTTGTCAACCTAGACGGCATCGAAAAAGCCGCTGGCCGGCATTTTGTTGAAGAACTGGTCGCCAGTCATTTGAAAAATGGCGCTGACGTCACGGAATACCTGCTCGACAAACCCGTGCTGCTGCTGCGCGACTTGGCCGGGCATGACGCATCTGCCACGGTAGAGCCAGGCGACTCACTCGGCGAGGTCCATGTACGGGTGACTGCCAGCACCAAGGGGCTTTATGCCGATGGCTCAGTCATTGTGGACAACCACGGCGCCTCTGCGGCCGGGCCGGTGCGTGTGCTGGCTAGCGCCAATCTGAACAACTTCATGGGGCGGGGCGACACGCTGTCTGTGGCCGGGCAAATCAGTGATCAGCCGGGCACCAACCTGTACCGTTTTGCCTATGTGCTGCCCGTCGGTGGCCAGGGCACGCGGCTCACTTTCAACACCGCCCGCCTGAACTATGCCTTGGGTCAACAGTTTGCGGCCCTGGGCGCGACGGGCAAGGCTGACATTTTGGGGCTGGGCGTTTCTGTCCCGTTGATCCGCAGCCGCAACGACAATTTATATGCACAAGTCAGTGCAGAGCAAAAACGCCTGACCGACGCTACCGCTAGCCCGGTGCAGAGCAGCGATCGCGAGATCAACTCTTTGCGTGCTGGCGTGACCGGCAACTTTACTGACAACCTGGCCGAGCGGCTGGGCTTGAACAGCTATGCGGCCAACATCACTTCAGGCCGGTTAAAGCTCAGCCCGGCCGAACTGGCGGTTGATCAAGGCGCAGGCGGCTTGCAAACCGCCGGGGTGTTCAGCAAAGTCAATCTGGACTACCAGCGGACCCAGTATCTGGCGGAGGCCTCCAGCCTCAATCTCCTGGGGCAGGCCCAGTGGGCCTCGAAAAACTTGGGTTCCGCTGAAAAGCTGTCGCTGGGCGGGCCTAACGGCGTACGCGCCTATCCAGTTGGCGAGGGTGCGGGCGACTCGGGCACCCTTATCAGCCTCGAATACCGCTATCCCATGCCGGCCGCCCTGCTGCCTTTTGGCGAACCGCTCAAACTGGTCGCTTTTTATGACTATGGCCACGTTCGCCTCCATCAAAACGGGCCAGCTGTGCCTGGCGCAGCCAACAGCATGAGCCTGGGCGCGGTCGGTGTGGGCGCCATCCTGGGCCGCAGCGGCAGCTTCGTGATCAAAACGCATCTGGCCTGGCGCACCACCCGCAACCCCCCTTCTAACGGCGGCAACGACGCTGCCCCGCGCGCATGGCTGACTGCGCAATCCTGGTTCTGAATCGACAACCGTATCCATCCTCATGACCCTGCCCGCATCATTTACCTTACCGTCTCGTCGTGCCAGCCAGCGGGGCTATCGCGCCTGGTCTGTGCGCACCGTGGTGGTTCACCTGTCGCGCAAGCTAAAGGCGACCTACCGCATCCGGGGCGAGCGCTGCCTGTCCCGTTTGCTGACCACCCTGCTGGCGGCCATGCCGACCTGGGCGCTGGCAGACTTGCCAAGCGGACTGAATGTGGTCGCTGGGCAGGCGACAGCCAGCATGCCCAGCGCCAACAGCATGCGCATCAACCAGGCCACCGACAAAGCCGTGTTGAACTGGCAAAGCTTCAATATTGGCGCGTCTCAATCGGTACAGTTTGTGCAGCCCGCTACAACGTCTGTCGCGCTCAACCGGATTGTGGGCAACCAAGCCTCGTCGATTTATGGGTCTCTGAGCGCCAACGGACAGGTGTTCCTTGTCAACCCGTCGGGCGTCATGTTTGCGCCCGGCGCGCAAGTCAATGTGGGCGGCCTGGTGGCGTCCAGCCTGGCCATCGGCAACGAAGACTTCATGGCCGGGCGCTACACCTTCAGCGGCCAGGGCAGCGGCGCGGTCAGCAACCACGGCAACATCAACGCAGCCCGCGGCGGCTATGTGCTGCTTGCGGCTTCGCAGGTCAACAACACTGGTGCCATCTCTGCAGATGCCGGCGCCATTGGCTTGGCGGCAGGCTCGCGCGTGACGCTGGACGCGGCTGGCGTGGGGTTGGTCCGATTTTCAGTCGATGCGGCTGCTGCCAATGCGGCCATTGCCAACAGCGGCAGCATTGTCGCCAACGGCGGCCAGGTGGCCGTGCTGGCCAGCGCGGTGGGCGACGCATTGGCCACCGTCATCAACCAGACCGGCGTGATTCGCGCTGATTCAGCGGTTGAACGCAACGGCATGATTGTGCTGAGCGGCGGCGCCAGCGGTGTGGTCAGGCTTTCAGGTGCGCTGTCAGCAACTGGCACTGCGCCAGGTCAAACGGGTGGCACGGTACAGGTGCTGGGCGACAAGGTTTTGCTTGCGCCGGGAGCCAGCATCGATGCCTCCGGCCACAGCGGTGGCGGTACCGTGCTGGTCGGCGGTGACTACCAAGGCAGCAACGCCAGTGTGCAAAACGCATCCCGCGTGTATGTGGCGTCGGACACGAGCTTGAACGCCGACGCGACCGGCCATGGCAATGGCGGCAAGGTGGTGGTGTGGGCTGATGGCGACACCCGTTTCGCAGGCAGCATCAGCGCACGCGGTGGTGCGCAGGGTGGCAATGGCGGTTTTGTCGAGGTCTCAGGCAAGCAGAACCTGGACATGCAGGGGCAAATCGATGTGGCGGCGCCGCAAGGAACGGGCGGCAACGTGCTGCTGGATCCGAAAAATATTGTCCTCAGCACCACTGCAAACAACCCTAGGGCCGTTACAAACCAAAATTTAAATACGCCAGACCTGGCTTTTGCAGATGCGCCTGCGTCGGGCACTTACACCGTCAACATTGCATCGGTTACCGGCTTTAACGAATTGTTCCTGCAAGCGACGAACAACATCACCGTCAGCAGCGCAGTCGCCATGGGCGCGGGTAACAGCATCCGTCTGGAGGCCAACAACGATATTGCCGTCAATGCAGGCATCAGCGTCACAGGCGCGGGCAGCATTAACTTGCGGGCTGATGCCGACAGCAGTGGCGCAGGTAGTTTGACGCTGACCTCTGCCCTGTCTGCGCAAGCAGGTGGTATCACCCTTCGCGGCGCCAGCGTGACAGGCACGGGAACCACCAGCACCATCAGTTCCACCGGCGCAGCCAACAGCAATGCCGGCAATATCAGCATCACGGCAGATACAGGTGGCGTAGCGCTGGCGGCGGGCGTGACCGCCAATGGCGGCACCACCACAAGCGTCGGGCGCAACGCTGGCAATGTCACCATCACCGCTAAGACCGGCATCGCTACCGCGGCCATCACAGCTTCTGGCACCGCGGGCGCAGCAGGCAACAACAACGGCGGCGCGGCAGGGGTTATCAGCCTCACGAACAACACGTCCGGCGACATCACCACCACGGGAGCGCTGACGTCACAAACAGGCAACGCAACCGGCACAGGCTTGGGCGGCACGGCAGGCAGCATCAGCGTGACCAACAACGCCAGCGGCGGCAACGTCACGACAGCGGCGCTGACCACCCTGGGCGGCACCAAAGGCGCGGGCGGCAATATCACGGTCAGTGCGGCAGGCGCAGGCGAGCTCAAAACGAACGGCGCAGCCATCACCTCATCAGGCGGCGGGGGTTTGACAAGTGCGGGGGCCAACGCAGGCAACATCACCTTGACCGGCGGCACCGTCACTTTGGGCGCCAGCGTGCTGACCGCCTCAGGCGGCAATGGCAACGGGACCAGCTTTGCAGGCGGCAACGGCGGCGCTATCAGCGTGACCAGCAACCAAGGCGGTATGACAGCTACCAACACAGGAGCTATCAGAGCCAACGGCGGAGCAGCCTCAGGCACAGCAGCAGCAGGCGGCGCAGCAGGCACCATCACGGTGACCAACGCCGCAGCCAGCACAGGAGCCATCAATCTTGCAGGCACACTCATCGCCCGCACCGGCGCATCCGTTGGCACCACAGCCGCGTTAGCCGCTGGCAGCATCACTGTCAACAACAACGCAACAGCCCGCACGGCTACCACACTTGGCGCGCTCTCAACCGAAGGCAACGCCAACGGCAATGGAGGCCAGGTCAACATCACCGCCACGGGAACGGTGGCTTTTGGGGGCGCTTTAGCGAACAACGGCACCGGCGGTACGCAGCGTGGTGATGTAACGATTCTGGCGGGCGATGCCATCACCCAGACCGGCGCCATTGTGACCCGCAATCTGAGCGCAAGAACAGCCAAGGATGGAGGCGCGGCGATCACCTTGACCAACACTGGCAACGATGCAGAAACGGTCAATTTGCAGGCCCGTAACGGTTCGGTCGCAGCGGTAGGCACTGCCAACGCTAACGTAGCCATCAGCTACACCGACGCCAACGCAGTGGTCATCTCTGGCATCAACAACGGCACCAGCGGTACAGCGGGTGCCGTCACACTCCTGGCAGGCGGCGCGATCACACAAACGGGCGCCATCAAGGCATCCACCTTGACGGCCACAACGGCAAATGCTGCAGGTGCCGCCATCACTTTGAGCAATACAGGCAATGACGTGGCCACGGTCAATTTGCAGGCCCGTGCCGGCACGGTCGCAGCTGTCGGTGCGGCCAACGCTAACGCAGCCATCAGCTATACCGACGCCAACGGGTTCGCGATATCCGGTATCGCCACCACCGGCAACGTCACCCTGACGGCCACTGGTCAGGTCACGCAATCAGGTGCCATCACAGCAACGGGCCTTGCACTGATCGGCACGGGCGGCGCTTACACACTGAATCAAGCCGGCAACGCGATCACCACATTGGCAGCCAATACCGGCAGCATCAACTACAAACAAAGTGGTGCGCTTGCAGTGGGTACGGTTGGCGCCGTCGCGGGCGTGACTACAACAGGTACCACGCAGATCGAGACCACAGACGCTGATGCCCATCTGACCCTGGACAACGCCGTGACTTCTGGTGCTACCGGCGATGCCATTATTCTGAAGGCCGGCAGCGACAATGCAGCCGGGGTGGGCACTGGCGGCCAGCTGATCAACAACGTTGGCCCTGGCGGTATCGTGGCGTCTTCTGGCCGCTACCTGGCTTACAGCGGCGACCCTGGCAGCACCTTAGAGGGCATGGAAGGCTATGCTGAACGCTACAACGCCGACGCGACTTTTGTTCCAGAGGGGACAGCCAGCAACTTTGTGTACCGCATGGCAGCACCTGCCCAGGACATCATTGCGGGGACAGGCAGCAAGGCTTACGATGCAGGCGCACTTACTGTCGCTTCAACCGCGGTACTGCTGGCCGTCAACCGGCAGCGGGATCGTGACCAGCGTTGCACCGTGACGTCAGGCGGCGGCAGTAGCAGTACGGCGAGTGGCAATACCCAGATCCTGAGCAGCGACCAGAGTTGTGACTGATTGCCCAGTTCTAGATCGTGAAAGGCAATGAGCTGGTTTTGATGCGCAAGGGCACACGGGTCGACGCATAGGGCACGCTGGCCTGACTCAAAATAGTGGCGGCAACAGTTTTGGCCTGCCGGCCAATCGGCTCAATGTAGCGGCTCACCTGGCCGTTGATGGCGATACAGTCACCCAGCGCGTGAATGCCTGCAACGCTGGTGGCCAGTGTGTCGGCATGCACGTCGATGCCGTTGTTCCATGCCAGCCCAGCGCTCGCGGCCAGCTGGTTTGGTGTTTGCAAACCCATGGCCAAAACAATCTGGTCGACGACCCATGTCTTGCCGTCCTCCAGGGTAATGTGCTTTTCGCCCCGCAAACCCATGGCCTGAATTTGTTTGACACCCGCCCCACCCACGAAGGTCAGGGGCAGCGCCTTCCAGGCGTCCAGCAGTTGCTGTGACTGCTGTGCCTGCAACGTAGCGGCCAACGGCCTGTCTGCCACATCCATCAGCGTGACGCTATGCCCCGCCAAGGCCAGATCATTGGCCAGCTCGCAGCCTATCAAGCCCGCGCCGACGATCGCAACACGCTGCTTTATGTCGCCCAGCGCTCTGCAAAACTTCGCATAAGCCTGCAAGTGGTTGATGCGCCAGCACAGCGCTGACGGGAATTGCGGCAGCGACCGGGCCTGGGCACCATGGGCCAGTACCAGATGTTGGTAACGCAAGGTGCCCCTGCTGGTGCGCAACTGGCGGCTCGACGGCGTGATGCGAATCGCTTCTGTGTGTGCCAGCAGCTTGATGTTCAGCCGCTGCGCTGCGACGGCGCCTTTTTCGCGCGGCAGTTTGTCAAGCGCAATGCCCCGCGCCATCGCCACTGACAGCAAGGGCTTGTCATACACGTCTGCGTTGCATGAGGTCACCAGCGTAATTGGCATGGTGGCGTCCTGTGCCCGCAGGGCCTGTGCCATTTGCCAGCCCGCACGGCCAGCACCGACGATGACGGTGCCCGCAGCGCGCTTGGCGCGCACCGCGCCGCCAGCCGTCACTGGCCGACGTGCCCGTTGCACCGTTTCTTCAACATAGGGCTCAAAGTCTGCCTTGGTCACGCCGCAAAGCGGACAGGCCCAGTCTTCAGGAATGTCGGCAAAACGAGTCCCGGCAGGCAGGCCACTGTCTTCATCGCCTTTGCGCTCGTCATAAATCAGACCACAAGCCTTGCAGATGAAAAGCGACCAAGCGGCGGTCGTGTTCACGCGGGCAACTCCTCAGCCGACAAACGCGCGATTTCTTTGCGCAGGTGCTTGATGGCCGGCGTGACAATCGCCACAAAATGCGATTCGCGCACGCGGCGCTGTACTTCTGACGTCATCAAGTAACCGCGCGCACCCTGGTGCAGCAAGGCCGATTGCGCCGCGCGCAAAGCCAGTTCAGAGGCATGGGCGCGAGCGTCCAGCACATCAATGATGAATTGCTTGTCGGTACCAAACGGTGTTTTGGCCAGCTGCATGATGCGTGCGGTCAGCTCGTCCAGCTCCGCTTGCAGGTCGTCGGGCCGGTCTTCCAAGAACTCGTTGACGTGGCCGAGTTGCCGCTCGACGGTCCACATCGAATCAATCGCACCTTGCGCCACACCCAGTCCCATGCCGGTTTGCAACAAGATGAAGGCCGCGCGAATGCGGCCGATGAAGGGTCGCACCGGGTCAGCAATGATTTCGTTTGCGCCTACAAAGTAATCCGTCAATCGCACCGCCCAGGTGTTGGTGCCCTCCATCGCTGAGAACGACGGGCAGTCACGCAGCGCCACGCCCGGTGCGTCGCAGCGGACCAAAAACATGATTTCGCTGCTGACCACACCACCCACGGCGATGTCGGCTACCGCACCAAAATAATGGTCAGGCCCCAGGTTGCTGACCCACGGCAGCGTCCCATTGACGAGGTAGCCGCCATCTACTTTTTTGGCATGCAGCAAGAAGGTTTCAATGCCGGCAAAGGTTTTCATCGGGTTTGACATGCCCGTGGCACCCAGCGTCAGCCCGTTACCGTGGTCAGCCAGGGCCTGGCCCATCAGCGCCGGGTTGCCCGACTGCTCCATGTAGACGCCGCACACGTCATGGCACCAGACCATAAAGCCGGTTGCGCCGCACACACGCGACACCTCGCTCATGGCGGCAATGGCCAGGCCGTAGTCGGCAGGCTTGCCGGGTTCGGCCATGTGTGCCTTGAGTGCACCGAGTTCTCCCAGCCTGTGCAAGATCGACTTGGGGTAAATGCCGCGTCGGTCGATGTCGTCAGCCAGCTCGGCCAGTGGGCCTGTGGCCAATTCACGCACCGCTTTGATCAGATCAACGTCTTGCGCCAAGTCGGTTTTTGGGCGCGTCATGGGACGTTCTTGCACTTCCATACCAGCTCCTGTTGTGTGCTTCAGGCCAAGCTGATTTCAAAAGGAATCGGGTTGCGCATGCTGTTGGCAACGGGCGAGTAAAAGTTGGCGTGCTGCACGATCTCGTCCAGCACCTCGCGGCTCGCGTCGCCTTCGACCAGCACCTTCACGCGAATCGCCTGAAAGCCCATGTCTGGTGCGAGCTTGGGCGCACCGCCTGCCCCCCAGGCTGCCGGGTTGCCGATGTCGCCCTCCATGAAAATTTCCAGCTTGGTCAGCCGGACTTTTTTCCAGGTGGCCACCGCCGTGATGCCCACAGCCAGACAGCCGCCCAGGCCTGACAGCACAATCTCGCCGGGTGCTGGCGCGGTGTCTTCGCCAAACAGATGCAGTGGCTCATCGACCACCACCGGCGCGTGGTTGCCCACATAGCTCAGTGAGCGGTACATGCCCTGCATCACGGTTTTGACTTTGTTGGTGCCCCGCGATGCAGGGTTGGCGCAGCCCTTGGCGGCGAAGGCGGCCAGCCCCTCGCTGTCGATCGGTTTCAAGTAGGCTTTGAGGGTGGTGGGCGCGTCTAGCGTGTCGGTGGTCATGATGTCTCCTGAAATTTTTAAAAGGCTAAAAGTTAAGCTGCCATCGCCAAAACCGGCGTCTTGGCTTGGAGGATGGGCGCAGCGGTTTCTACGGGCAGTGCGTCATCGCGCGACCACTCGTTCCACGAGCCAAAGTACATGCGCACATCTGAAAACCCGGCTTGCTTGAGAGCCAAAAAGGTATTCGATGCGCGAGCGCCCTTGAAGCAATACAGGTAGACCGTGTCGTCTGTAGCAATGCCAGCGGTGGCGCATTCGGCTTGTACTTCGAGTGGCGACTTGAACACCGGGCCTTGGGCTGACGGCTTCATGAAGCGGTACCACTCAATCCACTTGGCACCGGGCAGGCGGCCCTTGCGTGGCGCAAAGTCCTTGCCGTATGGGCTGGAGCTTTCGCCGGTCCACTCGTCAATGTCGCGCACGTCGAGCAGCTTGATGTCAGTGTGTAACGCGGCCACCACATCGTCTTTGGTCAGCATCACGTCGGCGCCCGACAGGTTGGCGGGGAAGGTTTTGGCCGCCGGCGTTGGCTGGTCAGTACTGACCGCCATGCCCGCTGCTTTCCAGGCGGAAAAGCCGCCGTTCAGCACCTTGATGTTGGGGTAGCCCAGCCAGGTCAGCAGGTAGTAGCCGCGGCACGACTGGCCGTAGCCGCTGTTCAGCGCGTCTTCATAAAACACCGCTGTTTCTGCGCCTGACAGGCCAACGGCACCAAAGTGCTCGGCAAAGGTGGACTTGAGCGCTTCCAGGCCCTCAGCGGTCGAGGAGGCCAGGAAGGTAAAAATCTCGCGCATGTTGAAGGCGCCGGGCAAGTGGCCCGCTGCATAAGTGTCCGCATCGCGGGTGTCGATCACGACGACAGGCTCAGTGCCCATCATGGTTGAAAGCTGTTCGGGGGAAATGAGAACACTGTCAGTCATCACGGCTTTTCTCCAGAGTATTCACGGCACATGCCGTGTGGAGACTTATCGCAACGAGCATGCCAGACGCGCATACAGGCCGAAATCAAACCGCAGATAGGCCGATAGGCTAATAAATATAAGCGCTAGTAGCTACCAAAAAAATAGCGCGCAGGCGCTGCCGAAAAGCTCAAGGCCCGACACAGCGTCTACAAATTGTCGACATTGTGTTGCTGCCTAAAGCCCCAGTTTGCGCAAGCGGTAGCTGAACTGCCGCACCGTCAGGCCCACGGCTTGTGCGGCACGCGACTGGTTGCCGCCATGCGCGCGCAGGGCAAGTTGGAGCTGCTCTGCTGAATGCGACTGCGCGGCCTGGTACTCCCGCACGATGGCTTGTGCTGGCGGGTTCAGGGTGGCGGCAGCCCTGAGAGCCTGCATGTCACCGGCATCACCCTTATCAACTGTGTCACCTACACCACCCACCCCGCCCGCATCAGCTTTGTCGGTCGGTAAAAACCGCCGCAGCTCTTTGGCGGGCACCATGGTGCTGTCTGTCAGCAGCACCAGCCGCTCAATCACATTGCCCAGCTCGCGAATGTTGCCGGGCCAGGGGTGTTGCTCCAGCCTGGCCAGCGCGTCTGGCGCCAGGCTGACATTGCGCTGGTTGTCCTGGTTGGCGCGGCTTAAAAAATGCAGCGCCAGCGCGCGGATGTCTTGTGGCCGCTCGCGCAGCGACGGCAGGCGGATCGGGATCACATTCAGGCGGTAAAACAGGTCACGCCTGAACAGCCCGCGCTGCACATCTTGCGCCAGATCGCGGTTGGTCGCCGCCACCACCCGCACGGTCACAGAGATTTCGCGCTTGCCACCCAGCCGCACCACCGTGCCTTCTTGCAGCGTTCGCAAAAGTTTGGTTTGCATGGCCAGCGGCATCTCGCCAATTTCGTCCAAAAATATCGTGCCGCCATCGGCTTGCTCAAACCAGCCGGCTCGCGCCGACTGCGCGCCGGTAAACGCGCCGCGTTCATAGCCAAACAGTTCTGACTCAAACAGCGTGTCGGGTATGGCCGCGCAATTGACCTTGATGAAGGGCTGGTCGCGCCGCTGGCTGGACAGGTGCACCGCGCGCGCAAACAGCTCTTTGCCGGTGCCGGACTCGCCCAGCAGCAGCACGCTGGCCGAGGCTTCTGAGACACGTTCGAGTTCGCTCAGCGCTTGCAGCAGCGGGGGCGACGTGCCAATGATGCCGTAGCGCGCGGCGGCGGTCTCCAGTGCGCGGGTGAGCAACTGGTTTTTGGCTTGCAGGGCGCTGGTTTTTGCGCCGACCAGCGCCTGCAGCTGTAACAACTGCCCGGCCAGCGTGGCCAAAATCTTGAGCACCGCCACATCGTCATTGAGCTGCCTGTCGCGGCGGCGAATCCGGTGGCAGGCCAGCACGCCAATCACCTCCCGGTTGACCTCGATCGGCAACGCAATAAAAGCCACGATATCTTGCGGCAGTTGCGACCGTGCGACCGCCCGGGCCAAAAACTGCGGCTCGGCATCGATGTCCTGCACGATGATCGGCTGCGCCGTGGCCAGCACCCGACCGGTGATGCCTTCGGCCGGTCCATATCGACCCTGTGCTATTTCGGTTTTGGTCAGGCCGTAGGCGTAGCGAATGCGGGAGGTGGGGTGGTTGGCCGGGTGGCGCGGCTCCGGTTTGCGGTCGGCCAGACCGTTCAGCGCAATGTCCCCGACAAAATCAGCCAGCACAATCCGCCCCCGGTTCAGGCCGAGCAGCTCAGAGATCAGGTGCAGCATTTCGCGCAGCACCACCTCAGGCGCCAGGCTTTTGCCCACCAGGCGCATCACCTGGCTCATCAAGAGCAGTTCTTGCGCGCGCCATTCGGTCGCGGGTGTGGCCAGTGTGGTCGGTGTGCTTGGCTTGGGCATTCACCTGACAAGCAATAAGCCCGCCAGCCAAGGGCAAAAAGCGCGGTTCGGCAGAACTGAATGGCCCTTTTGGGTCTGGATGTGCGCCTGAAGGTGTGCCTAGCCGCCTAAAAGGACCTGAATGATGTCCACGATGATGTTGTTTTGCTGCTGCACCAGCACAATGTCGCCCCCAATGCGTGCGTAGCGGTATCCGTACGGGGCCGGCGGCAGCATGCGAATGACGGGCGGGGCCACCGCGTAAATCGTGACATTGCTGGGCACCGGCTGGCCCACCACCCAAGCACGGGCTTGGCCAGGAGGCAGGCAAGCGTTGTTCTTTTTGGCCAAGCCGGGCGGGCAGCGTTTGCCGTTTGTGTACGTTGTCGTGTAGTACTCGCGGGCGAAAGTGCGTTGCTGGTCATTGAAGTAAGCGCCTTGCTGAATCTCCTCGCGCTCGCGCTTGTCAGCTTTCTTGTCGTGTTGCTGGCCGTGCTTGTTGCCGTTTTTGCCACCATATTTGTCGCCGCCATCGTCATGATCGTCGCCCTTGCCTTTTGCAAAAGCAGACCCTGCCAGCAACAGCGATGCCATCGCCAGACTGACAAGACGACGTGAGTATTTGGGTGTTGTCATAGGGGCTTTCTTGTTGCCTCAAGAGTAAGCCCCGTAAAACGACCTGCCCCGCCCCGGCCTTCACCTTGCTGCGTAGGACGGGGGCGCTTCTGTCGCCTTGACTGTGACAGCGCCCGGGCCGGTTAGCCCCGCATCAGCGCCTCTATTTCGTCGGCCTTGACCGGCACGCCACGCGTCATCAGCTCGCAGCCGGTGGCGGTGACCAGCGCATCGTCTTCAATCCGGATGCCGATGTTCCAGAACTCTTTTGGGACGCCTTTGGCGGGGCGCACGTAAATGCCGGGCTCTATCGTCAGCACCATGCCGGGCCGCAAAATACGCGGTGGCTTTTTCATCACCATGTCGCCCAGCGGGTCACGCTCTTGTCGCGGCTTGCTGCCGGGCTCGGTGTAGTCGCCGCAGTCGTGCACGTCCATGCCCATCCAGTGGCCGGTGCGGTGCATATAAAACTGGCGGTACGCGCCGCTGAGCAGCACGTCGTCAACATGGCCGTGTTTGTTTTTGTCCAGCAGGCCGGTGTCCAGCATGCCTTGCACCAGCACGCGGGTGGCGGCGTCGTGCGGGTCGGTAAAGCGCTTGCCCGGCTTGGTGACTTTGATCGCTGCTTCTTGCGCGGCCAGCACGATGTCGTACAGCGTGCGCTGGGCCGGTGTGAATCTGCCATTGGCCGGGAAGGTGCGGGTGATGTCGCTGGCATAGCCGTCCAGCTCGCAGCCGGCATCAATCAGGCACAAGTCGCCTGCTTTGAGCTCGGCCGTGTCGGCGCGGTAATGGAGGATGCAAGCATTCGCCCCGGCAGCGACGATGCTGGTGTACGCCGGAAACTGCGAGCCGTGGCGACGGAACTCATGCAGCAGCTCGGCTTCTAAATGGTATTCACGCGGCACCACATAACCCGCACTTTTTGCGGGCTTGCGCAGCATGGCCGCGCTGGTTTGCATGGCCCGCACATGGGCGCCAGCCGAAATGCTTCCGGCACGGCGAAGGATGGCGATCTCATGCGCGTCTTTGACCAACCGCATCTCGTCGAGCAGCTTGCACAGGTCGTGCTGGCTTTGCGGGCATTCCGCACCAAAGCGAATCCGCGCCCGCACCTTGCCCAGCCAGCCGTCGACTTGCGTCTCCAGCCCCGGGTGCGTGGCAAATGGAAACCATACAGCCGCTTGGTTGCTCAGCAGCAACGGCATCTGGGTGTCCAGCTCAGCCACGCTGAAAGCCTGATCCACCTGCAAGCTGGCAACAGCCGCTTTGGGGCCCAGCCGAATGCCGTCCCAGATCTCGCGTTCCAGGTCTTTGGGTCGGCAAAACAGCGTGGTTTTGCCGCTGCTGTCGATGGCCAGCCAGCTGTCGGGTTCGCTAAAACCCGTCAGGTAATAAAAGTAGCTGTCGTGCCGGTACGGGAAGTCGCTGTCGCGGTTGCGCGGGTGTTCAGGCGCTGTGGGCAGCAGCGCAACGCCGCCACCGGCGGCTTTCAGGGCTTTGGCGATTTGCGCGCGGCGTTTTTGGTAGACAGTCATGCTTATCTTTTTCAAAGGTTGTCGCTTCGGTTTAATTCTGCCAGCCGCTGCGGCGTTCCCACGTCGGTCCATGCGCCTGCGTGCAGCTCGGCGCTCACCTGCCGATTGTCCATGGCCGCGCGCAGCAGTGGGGCCAGTGGGGCTTTGACGCCATCCGGGTTGCCAAAAGGCAAAGCCTTGAAAAACGATGGGCGGTACAGCGCGATGGTGCTGAAGGTATAGCGGGCCTCTTGTGAATCGTTGGGCAGATTCAAGGCCATGCCGCTTGCGCTCAGTCCAAAATCGCCCTTCAAGTTGTGCGCCGGGTTGGGCACCAGCCACAGGTGTGCCAGCATGCCGCTGGCCATAAAGCGCTCAACCGCCGCCTGGGAAAATTGAAAACCCGGCGTAAAAACATCGCCCGCCAGCACCCAGAACACATCGCCCAGCAGCGGCAACGCCCGCGCAATACCGCCCGCCGTCTCTAGCGCCCCACCAAAATCAAGCCCCTCGTGCGAGTATGAAATCGATAGCGGCCCGCCCTTGTTTTCCTTGGCTTTGAGGCCGATTTGAGCTGCTGAAAAGTGGGGTTCAAACTGCTCTTCCAGCCAAGCCGTGTTGATGACCAGCCGGGTAAAGCCACCGTTTGCCAGTGCGCCGACATGCCAGTCAATCAGCGCCTTGCCGCGCACGGTGAGCAGCGGCTTGGGGCAACTGTCAGTCAGGGGCCGCATGCGCTCGCCGCGCCCGGCGGCCAAAATCAAGGCGGGAATGGTCATCCAAGCATTTTCATGGTTTTCGAATGTCTCACTTGCAACAATACCGCCTGCCCGCCTAGAATAACCTGCCGATTTTGGCAATTCTTTCAATTTCTTAGGATATTCCCATGAATAAATTACTTTCTAGCCTTGTTGTTGTTGCTTTTGCCATGTCTTCAGGCGCAGCTTTTGCTTCTGACGCAAAGAAAGAAGAAGCCAAGCCTGCCGCAGCAAAAGACAAGAAAGCTGAAGCCAAGCCTGGTCACGACAAAAAAGACGAAAAGAAAAAGGAAAAATAAATTCCAGGGCCGCGATTGGTTTCGCGAACTGAAAAGCCCGCTGTTAGCGGGTTTTTTTACGCCTGCGTCCAGCTTGGGCGCTGACCTGCGGTTGCGCGTCCCGCTGCGAGCGGGTCACGGTCAGCAAAGAACGTGGCCGCTTCGTTCGTCCGCCAGCCCCGTCAGAGCGTTGGATAGTCGGTAAAGCCCTCGGCCCCACCGCCATACCAGGTCTTTTGGTTGCCGGCATTGAAAGGCCCGCCCTGCTTGAGGCGCGCCACCAAGTCTGGGTTGGCAATGTACAGCTTGCCAAAGGCCACCAGGTCATCGCCTTCTTGGATCGCCGTTTCGGCCATATGCTGGTCGTAGCCGTTGTTCACCATCCAGGCGCCCTTGCCGCCCGCCTGGCGATAGGCGGCCTTGAGTGCGGCGTAATCAAAGGGGCGCTCGGTCAGCGCGCGCGCGCCACCGGTGTCGCCTTCAATGATGTGGATGTAGGCCAGATTCATCGACGCCAGCTCGCGCACCACGTGGTCAAACAGCGGCTGCGGGTCTGCGTCGTGGATGTCGTTGGACTTGGTCACGGGTGACAGGCGAATACCGGTGCGGCCACCGCCCACGGCGCTGGTCACCGCACGGGTCACCTCCAGCATCAGGCGCGCGCGGTTTTCAATGCTGCCACCGTAGTCGTCGGTGCGCTGGTTGGCACCGGTTTTCAAAAACTGGTCCAGCAGGTAGCCGTTGGCCGCGTGAATTTCCACACCATCAAAGCCCGCCGTTTCTACCGCATTGCGGGCTGCCGTCTGGTAGCTGTGCACCAGGGTGGGCAGCTCTTCGGCCCGCAGCGCCCGGGGCGCAGACGTTTCAACGAACGCGGGTTGACCGTCTTTGATCAACACGGTTTTGGTCTTGGCCGTGATGGCCGATGGCGCTACCGGTGCGCCGTTGTCAGGCTGCAAAGACGTGTGTGACACCCGGCCCACATGCCACAGCTGCACCACAATTTTGCCGCCCGCGGCGTGCACGTCGTGGGTCACTTTCTTCCAGCCATCGAGCTGCTCGGTGCCGTACAGGCCAGGCACATCAGAATAGCCCTGGCCCTGCTGGGTGATGGCGGTTGCCTCGGTGATGATCAGGCCCGCCGAGGCACGCTGGGTGTAGTAGGTGGCCGTCAAGGGGAGCGGAATCGCATGGGGGGAACGGTTGCGCGTCAGCGGCGCCATGACGATGCGGTTGGCCAGGTGCAGGTCACCAGCGGTGACTTTGTCGAACAGGGAGGGCATGGGGCAGCTTTCTGAAAAATCAAACAGGTCTTATTTTGGCGCAACGGCCGTGGGTTGGTGCAGGACGGGTTGCTCAATGGGTGTCGGTCAGGTGCGCTGCCGGTCAATCGGGTCGTGGCGTTGTTGGTGCTGGGTCTGGATGGCGCAGACCCTGCAAAACGCATCACGTTCAACTGGTGGGGCATCCGCATGTCGGTTAACTGGCAACCTGACCAACCCCTCAGCCCGCATGGCTGCCTGCAGCGCGGGCCGCTGCGCATGTGAGCGCGAAACCCGGCCATCTGCATCTGCCCATGCTGCTGTCCTACGGCGCGCTGGCCTGTCTGCTGATGGCGTCTTTGCCTTGCGGCTCTTAGCATCACGCCATGCTGTTCATATGTTTTAACGGGCCACCTCATGCACATCGCCAGTATTGACCTTCAGCTGGACTACGAGGTCGCCCAACCGGCGCACTTTTTGTTCAACATCGAGGCCGCCTTTGACGATGGCCACCGGGTGGTGTCAGAGCGACTGAGCATCACCCCAGCCGTGAAGGTACGCACCTTTTTTGACGAGCGCAACGGCAACCGCTTTGTGCGCCTGGATGCGCCACGCTGCCGGCTGTCGGTCAACTACAACGCCAAGGTGGAACTGATCTCCTGGCCGGTGCCGCTGCACCTGAAGGAAGCGCTGGTCTCCGATGTGCCTGACGACGTGCTGCGCTACCTGATGCCCAGCCGGTACTGCGAGTCAGACCTGCTCAGCCGCGTTGCCCAGCAGATGTTTGGCCATGTGCCGCATGGGCTGAGCCGCGTACGCGCGATTGAAAACTGGATCCACGAATCCATCAATTACATCCCCGGTTTCAGCAACGCCACCACCACGGCGCAAGAAGTGTTTGTGCAGCGTGCCGGCGTGTGCCGCGACTTTGCCCATCTGGGCATCACGCTGTGCCGGGCGCTGAACATTCCGGCCCGGCTGGTGGTGGGTTATGTGTACTTTGAAGAACCACCGCAAGACTTTCATGCCGTGTTTGAGGCCTGGCTTGACAAACAGTGGGTCATCTTTGACCCCACCAAAATGGCCCCGATTGACCGACTGGTGCGCGTGGGCACCGGCCGCGACGCCAAAGACGTGGCCTTTGCCACCATCTTTGGCGACGTACAAATGCTGCGCAAGGCGCTGCAGGTCAACCAAGGCGACCAGCTGGCCAACCAGCCGAGCAAAGCCACCGTGCCTTTGCTGTCGGTGGTGATGCTTTAAACCTAAAAAAAGCAGTTGACCGCTAGTAAACATCTCACAGACCGCATGAACACTCAGGTTTTCCGCTTCGCTGGCTTTCGCCTCTTGGCTGACGGCGCATCCAACTGCTTTTTCTAGGTTAAAGCGCAACTCAGGTGGCGTAGCTGGTGTCCAGCCGGTCGAGCTTGCGAATCAGCGACGGCCAGACAAACCCGCCGCCCAAGCCGCCGGTTTGCACCCGCATCGCTTCGGCCACACCGCTGACGATGGCCGGGTCAACGTGCGTCAGCGTACCGCCGCCAGCTTGTGCATCAATCTGAATGCGGCAGGTGCTTTCAAAGGTGTACATGCTTAAAAACGCCGCTGCAATCGACTTGCCCACCACCAGCAGGCCGTGGTTGCGCAGCACCAGAAAGTTGGCGCGGCCCAGGTCCGCCTGCAGGCGCGGCTTTTCATCGTCTTTGAAAGCCACGCCCTCGTAGGCGTGGTAGGCCAGCGAGCTCAGCACAAAGGTTGACTGCTGGCTGATCGGCAGCACCCCCGCCGCCTGCGCGCTGACGGCCACACCGGCGCGCGTGTGGGTGTGCAGCACGCAGGTAGCGTCTGGCCGCGCCTCGTGCACCGCGCTGTGAATCACAAAACCCGCCGGGTTGACCGGAAAGTCAGACGCAATCACCTTGTTGCAGGCCTCGTCTACCTTGACCAGGCTGGAGGCGGTGATCTCGTCAAACATCAGGCCGTAGGGGTTGATGAGAAAGTGGTGCGCGTCCCCGCTGACGGACGGCGGCAACTTGGCGCTGATGTGGGTGAACACCAGGTCGCTCCAGCCGTACAGCGCCACCAGCCGGTAGCAGGCCGCCAGGTCGCAGCGCAGTTGCCATTCTTCGGCGCTGACCACTTCTTTGAGTGAGGCAATATGCATCGTCGGTCTCCTTTGTTCTAAACAGTTGCTAACGGTAACGCAGCAGCAGGCTAATTTCTGTCACTCACACAACAGCCCACCAAAGTTGAGGCAGTTCGCCCGAAAAATGAATTTACAGATGTGCCGGCATGTCGGCGCTGCAGCTCCAGCACTGCTCAAAGCCGCCTTCAATCCTTTCGCCGCAGCTGCAGGTCCAGCGCCGCTGCGGCAGGTTTTGCAGCGCATGCAGCAGCGCTTTGGCGCGCGGCTCCTGCTCGTCGTGCGTCACCCACACCTCGGGCAGGCACTGGTCAGGTGGCAAATCGCCGGCAATGCCGCTTAAAAAGTAGCGTTGCACCGACACCGTCAGGCCCGCCTGCGACAACATGTCTGCCCACAGCGTGGCAATGGCAATGTTCGGGGCTTGGGCCAATTTGCGCATGCTGGCAGTGTAACCAGACGGCCGAAAAACGCAGACCCTCAGTCGCCCCTCTCTCGCCCCATGTTGACCAATCATTCACTCCTGATTTAATAGCGAATGCGTAGATATTAATTGGCCTGCAGGCTATTGAGCTTCTGGTGTGCAGCACTGGCCCAGTCCACCGGCAGCTGCTGCTTTGCCAAGAGGTAGTGGCTGGTAAACACATCCAGGTAAGCGCCCAGGGTTTGCGCCGCCAGCGCCTCGCCGCCAAGGGCCAGGCACAGCGCCGCCACTTCTGACGTGCAAAAGTGGATGTCTTGCTGCGAGCGACGCAGCTTGTAATTCGACAGTTGCTCGCTTTGCAGATTCAGCACCGGCAGCTTGTCGAGGTAGGGGCTTTTGCGAAACATCTTGCGCGCCTCCGGCCAGGTCGCGTCCAGCAGCACAAACAGCGGCCGCTTGTTGTTGCTATTGTTGGTGCTGCTGCAGGCCTGTAATTCAGTCACCACCCGCCCCCCAGGCACAAACGCTTCAGGAAACACCAGGTAGGGCTGCCACTGCGGGTCAAGCAGCAGGGCCAACAGCCCAGGGTCAGCCGCTGTGCGCTCCCAGCCAAAGGCAAAGGTGTCAGCCACCACATCGGCCACCAGCCAGCCGGTGTTGCTGGGCTTGAGCGCCTCAATATCGGCCATGATCAGGCACATACCGGCCCGCACCGCCACGCTGGGCCGCAGCGCACACAGGCAGTGGCTGACAACCAGGCGGCAACCCGCACAACGCTCGGCCTTGGAGCCGCCCCGCGCCAAAAACGGCTTGCTGCTGCGCGCCAGCCGCGCGCTGCGCAAGCGGCTGACAGCGTGCGGCGCTTCGGGGGCTGGTGCTTGTGTCAGAAACGGGCGCTTTTTATTGGGACGCGCTTTTGTCAAGCATGCGCAGCATCACGCAGCGCATTGCTGGCCCACTGATTCAGGCTCTGGCCTTTGACCTGCGCAGCCACCAGAGCCGCCCCATGCACCTCAGGCGGTACGCGCAGCATCAGCTTGCCACTGGCAGGTTTTTGCGGATTGCGCCCTGCTTTTTCACAGGTCGCAAGGTAGTCGGTCACAGCTTCTTCAAAAGCCGCGCGGAGTTCGGCCACGTTGTCCGCATGAAAACCCACAATGTCAGCGATACCCGCGATATGACCCACAAAGCAGGCGTCGTTATCGCTGTAGCTGATTTGGGCTGCGTAGCCTTTGAATCGCATCGTGTTCATGGTGTTTGATCTTTCAATTTATCTCTGTGCTGGGCAGTCAGGCTGACCTATCAAGGTTTGATGCCCGCTTGCTCCAAAAACCGCCGCGCATCTAGCACTTGGTAAGGTTTGGCCTCTTTGGCAGGGTGCGGCCTATGAAAAGTACCCACCACCGTGTTCAAAATAAACCGCACCCGCGAGCCGTTGCCTTCAATCGTCTGCGCCCCAAGTGCAGTAAACAGCGTTTCAATGTGCGCCCAATCCAAAGACGCGGTGACAAGCTTGGCAAACACGATGGAAAGCGTCTTCTTATGCTTGCTGTTCATGATTGCATTATGGTTTAGGCTTCTCTATATTGCAATCGATTTCTGCAATCACTCCTCAGGTTTCGCGAGAGGGTGTGTGTGGCTAGCTGAAGAATGGAAATCCGAACCAAATTCTCTACCTCATGAGCGACATGCGCCTGCGAGTGGCCGAGCTAGGCCGCTACTTTTAGCCAGACATCATGGTCACCTGCGCCGACCCTGACCTGGCCAGCCCGCTGGCCAAAAGCTAACCCCAACTTATTGTGGAAGTGCCGTACGCCAGCGCCCCCGACTATGACCGGGGCCTGAAGTTCAGTCACAACCGCAGCTTGCCCAGCCTGCCAGAATACATGTTGATCGATTTGGATACCCGCGCCCTAGACAGCTACACCCTAGGCTCAGCCGGCCTCTGGGTGCTACACCCTATCGCCGCCAACGAGGCAGTGTTGCTGGCCAGCGTCGCCTTACAAGTCACAGAGGCGCAGCTGTTTGCCGGGGTTTAGGCTTGTTTTCGATTACGCTAAGGGCTTCATTGGCCTGCCACCCAATATTTGCATGCGCGAGCAGCTCCTAAAAACATAGTGACCACACACACGAGATCAAAGACACGTTAACCTGTTGGGCGTCGGTATGAAAGGAATTGGAATCTGACACCGACTTTCGGACTCCAACTTCAGCGATATCCTAGTAATTAATTAAATGATATTAAAATTATTTAAAAATTCTGATCAGATATGACTTCATTAAAAAATGTTCTTGTATTGGCCGCTGCTCTTTTTCTTGTTGCATGTGGTAAAGAAAATTTAGCGCTTAATGAATTTCAGCAAAGCGCTGAAGCTGCAGAGATTGGCAAATGTGTTGGAGTAACCGGCAACATTGATTGGTCAATTTTTAAAACAGATAAAACTGATAATCTAGATGTTCGCATCATAATGGCTTCAATAACTAAAGGCGAATATAAATTCACCGCGAAGTGGCATGATAATATTAAGACCAAGATTTCAGAATTTATTTATGGAGGGAAAGCCGATGAAAATACCAGCAGATTTTCCAATGCATCAGATTTGACATCTTTTTGTATGGGTATTGTTGCATCGGGCAAAAAAACCAAGGCAGACTCTGAAGTAAATCTTGGAACAAATCAAATTCCAGAATCCACCAACACCTCTGGGGGGGTTCAGAGCAGCCCGCTTGATCTGGTGGACAGTTACAGTCGAAGAACCCTTGGGAAGGATGAAGTTGACTATGATTCTCTATCGCGATATGTTAATGCTAGGGAATCTCTGCAAAACCCAGCCAACCGATGAGTCCTGAGAAGCGTTGTATTTTGATGAAACAAAAAAGCTTTGCCACCACCGGTTTCGAGTTGATTGCAAAGAGAACGCGCAAGCGCGAATTTCTCGATGAGATGAATCTGGTTGTGCC